>NZ_MUYT01000009.1 GCF_002014765.1 Lwoffella lincolnii | reverse complement strand
AAACAAGCGGTAGGTTCTACCGTGTTAGTCTATGGAGTTGATGTAAGTCCAAGTTCAAATGAATAAGGCAAACAACGTTGAAGTAGAAATTAAACGCTAAATTTACCTTTGGGTAGGTTTAAATAGGTTTTAAGGAACAGCTTGATTTAGCGATTGGTTTACACTTATTATTAGTTTACACTTGTATCTTTTTTATACCCTTAGTACTCCATTTTTAAATGCCCATCTTTTAATAAAACCATCTTTTAATAAAAAGTGACCAAATATGACCAGCCAAATTCCCAACACTCAAACTTATGATACCAATGCAAAATCCCCCAACAGCTTTGATAATGCCCTTAACAGCGACACATGGCAACGGGTGTTACTTGCTCGTAACCCCAAACGTCCATTATTTATGGATTATGCCAATCAGTTGTTTAGCGAATTTGACATCTTGCATGGTGATAGGGTCTATGGTGATGATAAGGCGGTGATTGGTGGTTTGGCACGTTTGGCTGGTAAGCCTGTCATGCTCATCGGACAACACCGTGGACGTAGTACCAGAGAACGCATTGCCCACAACTTTGGTATGGCCAATCCTGAAGGCTATCGTAAGGCGGTGCGTCTTGCCAAAATGGCAGAACGGTTTGGTTTGCCTGTCTTGACCTTTATCGACACGCAAGGAGCATATCCTGGAGTAGAAGCCGAAGAGAGAGGACAGGCCATCGCCATTGCCGAAAGCATTGCAGTATTTAGCAGTTTAAAAACACCCATCATCGTTACCATCATCGGTGAAGGTGGCTCAGGTGGGGCGTTGGCGATTGGCATGGGTGATAAAATCAACATGTTACAAAATAGTATCTACTCGGTCATCTCACCAGAAGGGTGTGCGTCCATTTTATGGAAAACAGCTGAAAAAGCCCCAGATGCCAGTTACGCACTCAAATTAGATGCCAAAAGCCTGCATCAGTTAGGGCTTATCGATGTTGTTGTTGATGAAGGTCAAGGAGCCCAGATAGATGACAAGACTGTGATGGTTGGGCTAAAAGCCTTATTACTTGAGCAATTGGCAGAGCTTGAGAGCATGGATACCGATGAGCGTTGTCAATTACGTTATGAGAAATTTTATGCCTTCAACTCTCAATTGGGCTGTTAGCTGAGTTATTCACTTGGTTGGCTCACACCATCTTAAACTTCACACCATCTTAAACATGGAATAATCTTGAACATGGAATAAAGGCAGTCATACATTGCTAAGTCATACAAATGAAACTTTGCTACAGAATGCTTTACTAAAAAGTATGAATAAACTGCATTCGCACTTGGTAGGCAAACGCATTTGGCTGGCATTGAGTGGGGGTCGAGATTCACTGGTGATGGCATCAGTGTGCTTGCAGTTATATGCAAAAGGACATTTACCATTTTGTCCACAGTTTATCCATGTCAATCATGGCATACAGACCGCCAATGATGCGTGGGCGAAGCAAGTTAGCCAATGGGCAAGCGACAATGGCAGTCAATGTGTGGTCATTAAAGCTTATGTGAACGGAACAGATGAACAAACTGCTCGCCATGCTCGCTATGCTGCCATTGCCCAACACATCAACTGCCATGACATCATCATGACCGCTCACCATGCCAATGACCAAAGTGAGACACTGTTGATGCGATTATTTACTGGCACAGGGGTAAAAGGCTTATCTGGCATGACAAGCTGGTCATGCCATGACATACCCATCAACATTAACCACTCCAACCAACACAACCATTCAAACCAACACAACCATTCAAACCAACATCAGTTGCCAACAAGCTCAATCAAGCCATTGACCAAGCCCATTTATCTATGGCGACCGTGGCTAAACATCAGCCGAGATGCCATCAATGAACACGCCCACCGCCATGCCCTACCCTATATCAATGACCCAACCAACTTGACAGGGACAAATGTCCGTAGCTGGTTACGCCGTGAGTTGTTGCCCATCATTGAACAGCGTTATCCACAGGTCATTGGTAACATCACTCGCTTAAGTGATCTGATGAGCGATGCTGATGCCATCTTACAAGACGTGTACCATAACGATAAAGAGATGATGGTGAACGATTGTTGTGTTTCAGCCACCCAACTGCCATACCCTAACCGATATCCTAACCGATATTTAGCAGTAGACGATTTAACAACACACAGGCTAATAACGCACAGGTTAACAGTGGACAGTCAATTAGAGTTAAAAAAGTTCGGTAAGCTATCAGGTGCTCGCCAACGCTCTTTTTTGTATCATTGGTTGTCTGAAAAAGACACGCTAACGCCCAACAAACAGCGGATAGATGACATCTTGGCATTGGCATATCGTGATGACAATGACCACCAAACCCAACTGCCTTGGCAAGGGGCAACACAACATTATGTGATAAGGCGCTACCGACATACCCTACACCGCCTAGATGCTCGTTGGTTAAATTGGTTACAAACACCAATCAACGACAAAGTATTCAATGAGAAAATGTTTATTTGCGTGCCTGCCACTGACTGTACTAATGTTCATGCTCATACTGTTCATGCTCATACAAAGCAAACACACACCATCACGTTACGGAAAAAACCTTTAAATAATAAAGAGACACTCACATGGCAACTTGTTCTGGATTTGACAGCCTTTACCCATCAAAGTGGCTTTACCCATAAAAATATTGATAAACACATCATGCAAGGGGATTTTTATCTTTGTGTGCGCCCTTTACATAAAACTGACCGTTTAAGCATTTATCAGCCATCTGACACAAACATAGGCAAGTTTACCCCCCCACAATTTACTCCCCCCCAATCAGGTAAAAAATTGCAACAAAGCTTGGGGATTGCCAGTTGGTTAAGGCAAAGTGTGCTGTTAGTCGAAGCCCAAAACGTAACCGATTGCCATGGTAATCGTCAAATCAATGCCAAAACCTTACCCTTATGGTTGATTTGCCCTTGGCAACAGTGGGCATTACAGTCATTTTTGCCAAAAAAAGGCATTAAACAAACTTTCATCTTATCTTAAAGCCCAGTTTTTTATAAATGTGCTACACTAGGCTGTGTCTTTAGCATCATTAGCATCATTCAATTTTTTTCTTCACTTAGAGCATCTTATGTCTAACCCATTAAAAAACAAAAAAATCAGCTTTATTGGCGGTGGCAACATGGCACAAGCCCTTATCAGTGGCTTACTTGCCAAGGGTATCTTGCCAGAGTATATCACCGTTTCTGACCCTAACCATGACAATCGTGAACAGCTGCAAGCCAAAGGCATCAATACCATTGATTCTGCTAAAAACCCACTCGATGCGTTAATGGCTGATGTGGTGGTGTTGGCAGTTAAGCCTCAAATCATGGCAGATGTGTTGGCAGACTTTAGCCAAGTGTTAGACAAGCAACTCATCATTTCGGTGGCAGCAGGTCTGTCAACTGACAGCCTGACAAAGATGTTAAATGGTTATCAAAACATCGTGCGTGCCATGCCCAACACACCTGCCATGGTACAAGCAGGAGCAACAGGGCTGTATGCCACTGACAGCATCAATGAGCAAGAAAAACAGCTCGCCACCGAATTGATGGGGGCATCTGGTTTGGTGATTTGGGTCGATGATGAAGAGCAATTACATGCGGTAACGGCAGTGTCTGGCTCTGCCCCTGCTTACTTTTTTTATTTTATTGAGTCAGTCATTCAAGGGGGCATTGATTTGGGCTTGAGCCAAGAACAAGCGTCCGCCCTTGCCATGCAGACCGCTTTGGGTGCTGCCAAGATGAGCATCAGCAGTGATGACACGCCAGAGCAGCTTAGACGCAAAGTCATGTCTCCTGGTGGCACAACTGAAGCTGCCGTACATAGCCTACAAGCTGATAAAGTCAATGAGCTGATTGGTAAAGCCATGCAAGCATGCGTTAAGCGTAGCCGTGAGATGAGTGGGCAAAATTAACCATCTATTACCATAAAATAAGCCACTAAAATAAGCCATTGAGTATTGAATATTGAGAATTTCTCCATGAACCAATTACTAGTTACTGCATTTAACATGGTCACAAGCTTTGCCATGTTATTGATATTCATACGTTTTATGATGCAATTTGCTGGCATCAATGCTCGTAACCCCTATGCCGAACCTGCCTATAAAGCCACACAAGTGGTCGATATGTTTGGTCGCATATTCCCTACCATTGGCGATGGGCGTATCAGCCTTGCTGCCATTGTGCTGATGTTTTTAATCCGCCTGATTGATTTGGCTGGCAATGCACTCTTAAGTCATCATGGTTATAATCCACTTGAGCTATTTTTTGAGGGGTCATTAAGCCTGATTATTGATTTTTTAAGTATGTGTCGTTATGTGATTATCGGTTCGATTATTGTCAGCTGGATTGTGGTGTTTACCAATTCCATGCACCCCATCATTGACATCATCATGCAGTTGGCAGAACCCATCTTAGCACCGTTTCGTAAGATTACCCCCAACCTTGGCATGATTGACTTATCGCCAATGATTGCTTTTTTTGTGTTGATTTTGGCAGAACAGGCATTAAGCATTGTGGAAAGTAACATGTTGCCCATGGTGATGGGTTAATCAATATGCAATCTCTCAAATAACTCAAACAACAAAAAAACCTTGCTCGATGGCAAGGTTTTTTATGACAAACGCAACTTTTATGATAAACGCAACAAGGTTCAACAAGGTTTAGCTCGTCTGCTTTTGTGAACCAAGTTTGGTTAATAATAAAACACTGACCATACCCAATCCCATTAGCCCAAGCGTCATACCCCACCTTGCCCCATCAGGATATTGCCAAGGTAAAAAATGCACCGCATCAACTTGCCAAGGCCATATTTTTACCAATGACCCAGCAATAAACCCAGTCAACAACACCAATGTGCCTTGATAATAATGAACCAATAACCATTTTAAAAACTTGGTAAATAACAACAACCCTGTTACCATGCCAGCCACCACGGTCAAGATGATGCCAATGTCCATGCGATGCACAGCATCTAATATCACTTCATACACCCCAAGCAATAGCAAAATAAATGAGCCTGAAATGCCAGGTAATATCATCGCACAAATGGCAATTGCCCCTGCAAAAAATAGATACGGCAAGCTTGGCGTGGCTGAAACAAACGGCAACAAGCTTATCATCACCGCCATTGTTGCCCCAAGCACGAATAACCCCACTCGGGCAACATTCCAACGCTCAATTTGACCGAGCAACACAACCACCGTTGCCATCACCAAACCAAAAAAGAACGACCAAATCGCCAATGGCTGATGGGTGAGCAAGTGCCTAACCAAGTTTGCCAATACCGCAAAGCTTGTGATAATGCCTGCCAGTAGGCACAATAAAAATGTGCCATCTAACGCACGCCATATGGCAGATATGCCACCTTTGATGCCATATGCTTGATATGTGTGTTGCCAAGTGGCAATCAGCCCCAATGTCATGCTGCTTAACGCATTAATCAAACGTTGATAAATGCCTGCTATCAAGGCAATCGTACCACCAGAAACCCCCGGTACGATGTCTGCTGCTCCCATCGCCATGCCCTTAAAATACACCAACAATAAATCATGTTTGCTGTCTTTTTGGGGAGACGGTAACTGGATATGAGCAGATGAATGAATGGCATGTGTTTGGGGGGGCTGATTGGGTTTGGTCATAACCATTTTTAATCACATCTTATTGAAAAAGCAAAATTATTAAAAAAACAAAAAATAAACAGCAAAAAGGCAATAAAACCGCCATCAATTCATCATAAGCGGTTTTAGGACATTGTTTTAGAGCATCATGGCTCATTTACTCGTTATCAAGGCTTAGCTTGTTTAGCTGGTTAAAGACGCATACCCCAACGCATACAACACACCTTCTAACCCTGTGCAGTTAATGGCGGCATCAGCACGGGCTTGTACAATGGGTTTGGCACGATACGCCAGCCCCAAATTTGCCATGTCCATCATCGGCAAATCATTTGCCCCATCGCCAACACACACCACCGCTTGCTTGCTGATGCCAAGCTCATCAGTAATTTGTCTGACCAGCACAGCTTTGGTCGCCCCATTGATGATGGGCATTTGCACCCTACCTGTTATCTGCCCATCTTGCATTGATAAGGCATTGGCATGAACCACATGGATACCCAACTGCTTAGCAACTTGCTTGGCAAAATACTCAAAACCCCCTGATATCAAGGCGGTGTAATAACCCATGGCAGATAATAACGCCAACGTGGTTTTTGCCCCTTTTGATAATGTTAATGAATCAGCAATGTCTGCTAAATGATGATCAGGCAGTCCTTGCAGTAATGCCAACCGCTGAGCAAACGATTCATCAAAATCCAACTCACCACGCATGGCAGAATCGGTGATGTCGTTGACTTTATCGCCCACACCCATCACTTTGGCAAGCTCAACAATGACTTCTTGCTCTATCAAAGTAGAATCCATATCAAAACACGCCAAGCGGTGGGTGTGTAGCATGTCAGCAACAGGTAAAATATGGCAATCAAATGCACCTCTTGCCTGCTCTTCGGTCAAGCCCAAATGACCCAGCTTGTCTTGTAAATGATGGGTTACCTGTTCATCAATCACATGAGCAATGGCACGACTTTTACTGTCATTGGGCTTAAGCATCTGCACATCACTGGGACAAAGTACCAAGCGATTAACCGACACAGGTGTCAGAACATCATCATACTCAGTCAGCGATGCCACCACTTGCTTTAAGGTATCTGCTTCACTACGGTCATTGTCATCAATGTTGGTAATTTGCCAACCTGCTGGTGTATTGGCTTGTGCATACGCCCAATCTGCTAATAACGCCTGAGCATTGATGTTACTGACATGGCTGAGCATCTCGGTGCGTATCACCACTATCAACGCATATATCGGTAACGCATATAAACTTGCCACATCACTCACCATCTGCTCAGCATCTTTAATTTTTGCCTTTACCAATACTTGCTTTAGCCCATCTTGCCAAGCCTGCATGGTGGTGGTGCTGTGCTGTTTTAAGCGATGTTGCAAGGTTTGGCTTAAGGCACTATTAATATTTGTCATATTTGAATGAATGGCATCTGAATGAATGTTTGATGTGATGTGTGCAGTATTGATATCGATATTCATGGGCTATCTGTCCTATTAACGTATTAACAAATCATCAGTTACTGACATTATGGCATGTTGGACAGATTTTATCACGGATTAACACAATAATAAGGTTATCAAATCATCAGCGAACATATATAATCATCACCCTATTTGCCATTTGATTTTAAGCATCATTATGACTTACACCGCCCCTAGGCAAGGACTGTTTGCCATCATCATTCTTATCAGCTTTATATTGCATAGCGTACTTATGGTATTTAGTTTAGAGCAACAACTAAATGCCAACCGTGAACACAAAGCCAAACAGCTCATCAGTGAGTTGGCAGAAACCACAGGGGTGGCTCTTTATCAAGATGACCGAGTCAGCCTAAGCGTCATCGCTGACCACCTTGGTAACGACATTGATGTTACTCGACTAACTTTATTAGACAACGCTGGCAACATACTGGTACAAACAGGAAACGCCCCCTTGCAAGCAGGCACAACCCACCACAAACCCGTCCTGCTACAAAACAATAAGGTTGGCGATGTCGAGCTGACCATCAAACGCACCAGCAAAGGTGAGATGGTCAAAACGCTATGGCCGTTTGAACTTGGGGCATTGATTGTCCATCTGTTGATATGGTTGTTATATGGCCATATTGCTCGCCCAACCAAAGGGCAGTTGCAACGGCTAAGCCGTGACATTCATGATTATTATGTGTTGCACTATGACATGGCAAACAACGACATGGCAAACAACCAACAACACGGCGGTGTTCACTTCTCATATGACGACAGACATGATAGACATGATGACACGCCTAATACAGACAACAACACTGCCAGCCTATCTGTTGACGAATCAAGCCAACCAGCCACCAGCCAACCAGACCATGGCCATGTCTATGATGATGTCAGCTCACAAGTCAGTCGTTTTTTAAAGCGTGGTCAATTCAAACCGAACACACAAAAAGACACTGACCAAAACAGCCCACCAACCGACAACCCAGTAGCCAATAAGGCGCAACCGTCTTCTTGGCAAGATTCTACCAAACACCAAACCCATCAACAAAATTTGGTTAATCCAAATGGAGCGAAGCAAACTCGCCATATTCCTACCAACACTGATACGCCCATCGTGGTGGCATTTATGTTTGCTGATGAACACCGCTTATTAAGCAAGCTATCACCCCAAATTGCCCAGCCCTATCTGACCTTGTGTAATGACTTACTGCAGACCGCAAGTCTTGAGCTGTTACGACAACCATCATTTCAAGGTGTGCAACTGCAAAGTCTTGAACATTTTGCCATAAATCACCCTGCCCGAATCACCTTAAATGTCAAACAGGGCTTTGACAACGCCAATAGTAAGCTTGCTCAAGCCAGTGTGATGCTGGCGATGCTGTGCATGATGCTCAACAAAATCATCTTTGACAGACACCGTGAGCTGAAGCGATTTGCCCTACCCATCAATGCCACCATTGCCCATACCGAGCAAAGTGATGGTATCGTCCATTTGCTTAAAGGTCGCTTTCAAGAACATCAAACCTATGTGCTATTGCCCACTCAAGAGCTGACGCAAATCCAACAGCGTATCCAACTTACCCAGTTAAACAATCCAAAATCTGTCTATGAACGAGAATGCCGACGCATTATCGGAGCAGATGATGACACCATCAACCGCTTAACTTCGTTGCGTAATGACATCATGCTGACCGTTTGACAACATCAGCCAATACCATAAAGCCATTGACAAAATCAGCATTAGGCTTTATAAGGCTATTTATCAAAACCCATGTTCCAAACGCATGAGACAGGTTTTGACCACACGCATGGATTTTACCGATGATTTATTTGATGGATTAAGGAGTTTTTATGAGTGACTTAGAAGATGATTTTGAAGATGATGGTTTTGCTGAAGAAGATGAAGACGCAAAACTGGCTGACGAAAGTGAGACAGGCACAACTTCTCGAACCCGCAGTTTAGAAAAACGTCGTTTGATTGACGATTTACTGGCACAAAAACGTCTGGAGCGTGAGCTAAAAGATGACTTAGACGATTTAGATGACCTAGATGGCTTGGACGACTTAGATGATGATTGGAATGATGAAGAATAAATGAAGGAAAATAATGAACCAAATACCCGACCCACAACTACTTGCCTATTTGGATTCTGCTGACAACCAATACGGCTTAGACCACATTGCCACGCATGGGTTTTTGACCGCCACGGTGGTGGGTAAGCCATTTACCAACTGGTTGTCTGCTTTGTTTGAAAGGCAACAAGACAGCGTGCCTGATGCCATCAAGTCTGCCCTACACGCTTGGCAAACCGCCATAGAATCCGAACTCAAAGACGAAACCCCAATTCACTTACCCTTTATTGTTGGCGATACAGATGACACAGAAAAGCCTATGGATTTTTCACCAGATTCAGAGCTTTCTGCTTGGGCAGTGGGCTTTATTGATGCCATGTATGCCGATGAAACAGATGACTGGTTCGCCGACAATGACACCGAAGATGACGTGGCGATGCTGACCTTACCGATGATTGTGTTTAGTGGCATTGATGAAGACGATGAGACCTTATCTGACATTCGCCAAGATGATGACCTATTGGCTCAAATGGCAAACAGCTTGGAAGAGAATTTAACCCAGTTGTATTTGCTGTTCCATCAAACATAACACAAACATAACAAACATCAAAGACCGCTCATGTTCATCATGAATCAACTCTTTTGCAGTCATCTGCCATTTATGTTTTAGACAAATGTAACCTACTTAGTCATCATGGTTAACCAAACCCTGTTAGCGAAGTTTTGTTAGCAACACTCTGAGTTTATCATTCACTTTATTTTAAACATTCACTGTATTTTATTTTATTAAGACAATTTCACCAAATTTTACTAAGACAAATCTCATGACTCAACACACCACACAAATCAATACTTTAAGTCAAAGCCTAACTCAAGCCTTAAAAATGATGCAAAATTCCTACAACCCCACCGATGTCGAAAATGGCATGTATCAAATTTGGGAACAACAAGGCCATTTTAAACCCCAATCAAACTCTGCCATGAGCGACAAACAAAACGCCTTTTCCATCGCCTTGCCGCCGCCCAATGTCACAGGTTCGCTGCATATGGGGCATGGCTTTAACAACACCATCATGGACACATTAACCCGCTATCATCGCATGATGGGCCATAACACACTTTGGCAGCCCGGTACCGACCACGCAGGCATTGCCACACAGATGGTGGTGGAGCGTCAGCTTGGGTTACAAGGCATCAGCCGTCATGATTTGGGGCGCAAGAAGTTCATTGACAAGGTTTGGGCGTGGAAAGAGCAGTCAGGTAACAACATCACTCGCCAAATTCGCCGTTTGGGGTCGTCCGTGGACTGGTCTCGTGAACGCTTTACCATGGACGACGGTCTGTCGCAGGCGGTCAAAGAGGTGTTTGTGCGTCTTTATGATGAGGGCTTGATTTATCGTGGCAAACGCCTTGTCAATTGGGACTGCAAATTAAAAACCGCCATTAGTGATTTGGAAGTGGAAAATCGTGATGAAAAAGGCTTTATGTATCACGTTCGCTATCCTTTTGCCACTGGGCAAACGGACGCCAATGGAGCAAGCCTTGACGGCAAGTATATGCACATTGCCACCACTCGCCCAGAGACCATTTTGGCAGACGGCTGTTTGGCAGTACACCCTGATGATGGCCGATATACGCATATTTTGGGTAAAATGGTGCATGTGCCTTTAACCGACCGTGTCATTCCTGTGCTGGCTGACCCTTATCCCGACCCTGAATTTGGTACAGGGTGCGTAAAAATTACCCCTGCCCACGATTTTAATGACTACGAAGTCGGCGAACGCCAAAACATTGAGATTATTAACCTAATGAATCTTGACGGCACGATGAACGAAAATTGTCCGCCTGCTTATCAAGGGCTTGACCGCTTTGACGCTCGTAAAAACATCATTGCCGACCTAGAAACGCACGGCTTTTTAGAAAAAGTAGAACCCCACGAATTAAAACGCCCCTATGGCGACCGCTCTGGTACAGTCATTGAACCACTTTTGACCGACCAATGGTATGTGGCGATTGAAACTCTTGCCAAACCAGCGATTGAAGCGGTGCAAAATGGCGACATTCAATTCGTGCCACAACAATACACCAACATGTACATGGCATGGATGCGTGATATCCAAGACTGGTGCATCAGCCGTCAGCTGTGGTGGGGGCATCGTATCCCTGCATGGTATGATGACAATGGCAATGTGTATGTGGGGCGTGATGAAAGCGAAGTGCGTGCCAAATACAGCTTAGCCGATATCCCCCTTCGCCAAGATGATGATGTGCTAGATACTTGGTTTAGCTCGGCTCTGTGGACATTTAGCACGCTTGACTGGACAGGTCAGACCAGCTTTGATGATTATGGCGATGCCCTACAAACCTTTCACCCAACAAGCGTGCTGGTAACAGGATTTGACATCATTTTCTTTTGGGTTGCTCGCATGATTATGATGACCATGCACTTTATCAAAGACAAAGATGGCAAGCCCCAAGTCCCCTTTAAGACCGTTTATGTGCATGGTCTGGTCAGAGACAGCCAAGGGCAAAAAATGAGCAAATCCAAAGGCAATGTGCTTGACCCCATTGACTTAATTGATGGCATTGATTTGGAAAATCTGGTCAATAAACGCACCCAAGGGCTGATGAACCCAAAAGAAGCGGACAACATCGCCAAACAAACCCGCCAAGAATTCCCTGACGGTATCCCAGCCTTTGGCACAGATGCCCTGCGATTTACCTACGCATCACTTGCCAGCACAGGACGAGACATTAACTTTGACTTAAAACGCATTGAAGGATATCGCAATTTTTGTAATAAAATTTGGAACGCCACTCGCTTTGTACTCATGAACTGCATTGACAAAGATGGCAATCCCCAAAACATTGATAAATCCGCCAACCCTAAGCTTTGGCAGTTGCCTGAACACTGGATCATCAGCCGCCTAAACGCCACCATCAATGACATTCACGAGCATATGAGCCAGTACCGCTTTGACTTGATGAGCCAAGCCATTTATGAATTTATTTGGAATGAATACTGCGACTGGTATGTGGAGCTTGCCAAATCCAGCTTAAACACATCAGAACAAGACGGCACGGTCAGCGATGAGCGAAAAGCCCAAATCCGTTATGTGCTGCTCTTTGTGCTTGAAATGGCAATGAAAATGACCCACCCCATCATGCCTTATCTCACCGAAGAGATTTGGCAAACCATCACGCCACTGCTGGGCAAAACAGGTGAAAGCATCATGCTAAGCACCTACCCCAAGTGCGATGACAGCAAAATCAACGAACAAGCCGAAAGCGACATGGCATGGCTACAAAGCCTTATCGGTGCGGTGCGAAACATTCGTGGCGAGATGAAGCTGGGCAATGCCGTGCGTCTGCCTGTGCTAATTCAAGGGGCAAGCGATGAACAAAAAGCAAGCCTTGTACGCATTGACAATCAATTTAAAACCCTTGCCAAAGTAGACAGCCTAACGATTGTCAAAACTGGCGAAGAGGTGCCATTATCATCATCTGGCATGGTTGGACAAATGAAAGTGCTTGTCCCCATGAAAGGCTTGATTGACCCGACCGCTGAACTAAACCGCCTAAATAAAGTGCGTGATAAACTGCAAACCCAAGCAGATGCCATTAACAAAAAGCTGTCCAATGACAACTTTATCGCCAAAGCCCCTGCTCAGGTGGTGCAAGCAGAAAAGATGAAATTGACAGAATTAAATGGGCAGTTGGCGGAAGTGGAGAAGCAGGTGGGAGCGTTGGGGAATTTGTAACTAAAAAATTAAGCGTAATTAGAAATAATTATGCTTAATTTGTTCTACTGTCCAATTCTAGTTTTCAAACCAATTCTAGTTTTCAAATTAAATTATCAAAGGTATCAAATGACAAAGAAAAATACCCAAAGCATCGAGCCAAATATCGCTGACCTTGCCAATGGTTGGCTTAAAAAATATGAACTTGACTATAAATTAGAACAAGAGTCTCTCAATGATGAAATTGACAAGGCATTACAGTATTATGAATCTAAAAGTGGAGGAAAAAGAGGTAATCGTCCAGATACAAAATTGCTTTTAGAAAATCAATATGGAGAAGTTTTTCCTGTATTGATTGAATATAAAGGCAAAAAAAATGCTTTGGTAAAATTAGACAATGATGGTAATGTAGAGAACCGCAGTACAAAGAACAAACCCAACTACAAAAATATAAAAGATTATGCTGTAAATGGGGCAGTACATTATGCCAATGCTTTATTGCATCATACCAGTTATACCGATATTATCGCCATAGGTATGACAGGTGAAAAAGATGAAAAGGGAAATATTCGTCATCAAATTGGAGTGTATTATGTTTCTAAAAAGAACTTGGGAGTTGGGCAAAAAGTAGGTGATTTTACTGATTTTTCTTTTTTATCAAAACAAAACGCTGATTCTTTTATTGAGCAAGTCAAAAATTTATCACTTTCGCAAGAAGAATTAGATAAACTCAAAGAAAAGCGTGAAAAAGAAATCGATGCTAGCCTTGTAAGACTCAATAATGATATTTACCAAAATGAAAAAGGCTTGGGTGAAAATGACCGTGTTTATTTGGTGGCAGCTTCTATCATTGCAACATTGGGAGTGGCAGGAAAGGTAAAGCCTTTGGAAAAAGAAGAATTAAAATCCAGCCAAGAAGAAGGTAATCGAGATGGAGATATTATTATTCGTAAAATCAATGCATTTTTTAATGAAAAGAAACTTCCGCAAGATAAAAAAGATCTCATCATCCGCACGCTCTCTAATACGCTTTTAACAGAAAATATCAATAAAGCCACAAACGCAGAAAGTCAATTAAAAAGAGTTTTTACTAAGATTGTCGATGATTTGGGTATTTACTACAAAATTGGCTTGACAACTGATTTCACTGGTAAATTGTTTAATGAAATGTACTCTTGGCTTGGCTTTACTCAAGACAAGCTCAACGATGTCGTTCTGACGCCCTCATATGTTGCGACTTTGCTTGTGAAGTTGGCAAGGGTTAATAAAGACAGTTTTGTATGGGATTTTGCCACAGGGTCAGCAGGACTTTTGGTAGCAGCCATGAATGAAATGCTAAGCGATGCCAAAGAAACGATTTATTCGCCAGAGGAATTACACCTCAAAGAAGCTCACATTAAAGCCAAGCAACTTTTAGGACTTGAATTATTGTCCAGTGTCTATATACTCGCCATTCTTAATATGATCATGATGGGAGATGGAAGTTCTAACATCATCAATAAAAATTCGCTAACAGATTTTGATGGAAATTATGGCTTTGGCAATAAAGATGAAAAATTCCCAGCCGATGCCTTTATTCTCAATCCACCTTATTCTGCCACAGGCAACGGAATGAACTTTGTAGAAACCGCCTTGAATATGATGCACAAAGGCTATGCTGCCATTATTATTCAAAACTCGGCAGGTAGTGGAAGAGCCAAAGAAATTAACCAACGCATTTTACAAAAACATACCCTATTGGCAAGCATCAAAATGCCAATAGATTTGTTTATCGGTAAATCCAGCGTACAGACCAACATTTATGTATTTAAAATAGGTGAAAAACACAAAGAAAAATCCATCGTTAAATTCATTGATTTTACCAACGACGGCTATACACGCACCAATCGCAAAAAGACAAGTAACAACCTAAAAGACACCGACAGAGCCAGAGAACGCTATCAGGAAGTCGTAGATTTAGTAGAATTTGGGAAAAGCCAGCTGAATATCTTTACAGAAAAAGAATATTATGAAAATACCATTGACCCCAAAAGTGGTGCCGACTGGAATCAAACCGCACCCATTGACACCAAACCCACACTGGAAGATTTTAAGAAAACCGTAAGCGACTATTTGGCGTGGGAAGTATCTAACCTATTGAAAAACCAAGATAAACAAGACGAACAACTGGGAAAGTAGAAACCCACTTAACACAAGAGCTCCAACAAGTTAAGTGGGGAGAATTTAGAATTGGAGATTTGTTTGAAAGTTTTAATGGAAATTTTGATATTAAAAAAGAACATATAAATGGAGTTGGTAATTATGTAATAACAGCAGGATTGAGTAATAATGGTATTTTAGGAAAAACGGATGTAGATGCGAAAATTTTTGATAAAAATACCATAACTATTGATATGTTTGGTAATGCTTTTTATCGCCAATTTCAATATAAGATGGTTACTCACGCAAGAGTTTTTTCTTTAAAACCACTTTTTGAAATGACTCAAAAGCAGGGGCTGTTTATGGCAAATTCATTTCATTTTTTGAAATATGGATTTGGTTATGAGAATATGTGTTCTTGGGCTAAAATTGGGAACACCAAAATCTCTCTTCCCACCAAAAATGGCGAAATTGATTTTGATTTTATGGAAAATTTTATCTCGCAGCTCGAGGCGTTCCGCCTCTCGCAGCTCGAGGCGTATCTCTTAGTTACAGGTTTAAAAGATTATACGCTTACGTTTGCTGAGCAACAGGCTCTTGCCGATTTTGAAAATGGTAAAGTGCAGTGGGGAGAGTTTAATCTTAAAAAACTATTTGGGAAATCAACTCGTGGAAAGCGTTTAAAAAGTGCTGATAGAATAACGGGGAATTTGCCATTTGTTACGGCAGGAGAAGCAGATACAGGTATTTCTGCATATATCGGAAATGAGGTAGAAGTATTTAGTAAAAATACCACTACGATTGATATGTTTGGTTCAGCTAAATATCGTAATTATGATTATGGAGGTGATGACCATATAGCTGTTGTTCATACAGAAAAATTAAACAAACACACCTCTATATTTACCACAACGGCTATTCATAAATCTTCTTATGCTGGTAAGTTTAGTTATGCTCGTAATTTTTATGCAAAAGATGCAGACGAATTAAACATTTTTCTTCCCTCCCAAAACAACGCACCCAACTACGACTATATGGCGTTGCTCATCTCTGCCATACAAAAACTTGTAATAAAAGATGTGGTCTTGTACGCCGATAAAAAGATAGAAGCGACTAAGCAAGCGATGGGGAAGGGCTAATTAATGTTTTCGCCACCCCAAACACCCCACAATGAGCCACCACCACCGTCTCAATGTCAGGTGAATAACCCCACCCCACACCCCAATTAACAAAAGGCTGTCCAATGGCAACTTTGTCGCCAAAGCCCTTGCCCAGTCAGTGGAAGCAGAGCCAGATGGCGAAAACAGAGCGAGCAAAACTCTTCCGAGCCACTTAATTGCAAAACATAAAAAGCACAAATAAAAAAGCCTAACCATTTAGGTTAGGATTTTTAGCATTTGGAGCGGGAAACGAGATTCGAACTCGCGACCCCGACCTTGGCAAGGTCGTGCTCTACCAACTGAGCTATTCCCGCGTTTGTGGCTGACCATTATATCGCATATTTTTTGCTTGTCAACACTTTTTGTTCTGCTGATTTTTATCTTTTATGCTGTTTTGCTGCCGCCAAAAAGCTGTTAAACAAAGGATGTCCGTCTCGGGGTGAGCTGGTAAATTCAGGGTGAAATTGCACCGCCACAAACCAAGGATGCTCACTAATCTCCACCGCTTCCACCAAATGTTGCTTTGCAGAATAGCCAGAGATTTTCATGCCTGCCTGCTCCAATGGCTCAATATAGCGATTATTCATCTCATAGCGATGACGATGACGCTCGTTAATGGTGTGTGTGCCATAGATTTGTTTTAGTTTGCTGTCAGCAACCAACGTAGCCTTTTGTTCACCCAATCGCATTGTGCCGCCAAGGTCAGAGTCGTCATGACGAATTTGTAACTCACCACGCTCATCCATCCATTCGGTAATCAAGCCAATGATTGGTTCAGCACTCTTACGGTCAAACTCACTGGAATTGGCATTTAGCCCCAGAACATGACGAGCGTATTCAATCACCGCCAACTGCATGCCCAAACAAATGCCCAAATATGGCACGTTATTTTCTCTGGCATAAGTAATGGCTTTCATTTTACCAACTGTACCACGCTCACCAAAGCCCCCAGGCACTAAAATGCCATCGGCCAGTTTTAACTGTGCCAGTAAGTCATCATCTGTCTGTAGTCGTTCAGCATCAATATAGTGAATGTTGACATGGGTTCGGTGTTTAATGCCCGCATGTAGCAAAGCTTCGTTGATGGATTTATAAGCATCTGGTAGCTCCACATATTTACCCACCATATAAATATTGACCTCACCATCAGCATTGAGCAAAGCATCAACCACTGTGTCCCAATCAGACAAATCAGCTTCAGGAGCTTGAATGGTGAAACGTTCGCATATCAGGTCATCTAAATCCTGTTCATACAACATGCGTGGTATTTGATAAATGGTATCCGCATCAGGGCATAAAATAACCGCACGCTCTTCTACATTGGTAAACAAAGCAATCTTACGGCGATTGTCTTGACTGATAAGATGCTCACTGCGACATATCAGCACATCAGGCTGTAACCCAATGGAACGCAACTCTTTGACCGAGTGCTGTGTGGGTTTGGTTTTGGTTTCACCAGCACTGGAGATATACGGTACAAGCGTTAGGTGCATCAGCATGGCACGCCCACGCCCCAGCTCAACCATCATCTGACGCACCGCTTCCATAAATGGCAAGCTTTCAATATCACCGACTGTACCGCCAATCTCTATGATGGCAATATCATGCCCTTGAGCACTGGCATGGATACGATGCTTAATTTCATCAGTGATGTGGGGAATGACCTGCACCGTACCGCCCAAATAGTCCCCACGACGCTCTTTATTAAGCACCGTCTGATAAATACGCCCACTGGTAAAGTTATTGCTTTTGCTCATTTTAGAATGACGCAAAAACCGCTCATAATAGCCCAAATCAAGGTCAGTCTCTGCCCCATCTTGGGTAACAAAAACCTCACCGTGTTGAAAAGGGCTCATGGTACCGGGGTCAACGTTAATGTAAGGGTCCATCTTAGTCATGGTAACCCTTAGCCCACGGGCTTCTAGCACAGCGGCTAACGATGCGGCAGTAATGCCCTTACCCAATGATGACACCACGCCACCTGTGACAAAGATAAATTTAGTCATATTCGTATCAGTTTTTTTATCCATCATAATAAGAATCACATTCAATCGGTAAAGGCAAATTTTACTAGATTTATCTATAAAAATCAGCCAAAAACTCACATAAAAAAAATCCACGCCAATTGACGTGGATTTTTGTTTGCTGACTTTTACCAGCTAACTTTAGCACGTTAGCTGATTAGCAAGTGGACCAGATTAGAATCTGTATTCGACACCAGCACCGACACCAAAGCCAGTGTTTTTAGTGCTGTCGTATTGGCTATTGTTGATGATAGCATTTTTACGTTCGCTGTTGACATAGCCAGTGTAGACATGACCTGTGGTGGCTTTATTAAAGGCATATTTACCGCCAACACCGATACCCATTGACTTATCATCAAAACCAGCGGCATTTTTAATCAAAGCCACTTGACCGTAGGCTGTCCATGGGGTGGCGGTTTTCATTTCACCACTGACAATAAGGGTATTTTCTTTTTTATCGCCTACATTGCCATCAAACAAAGGACTGGCTTTTTGGTTTTTAGCAGCAACGCCAAATTTTGAAATTTGATATAAAGCACCCACAGTCAATGCTGGAGAAACAGCATAGTTACCAGACAGACGAATGTGGTTGTCATCACCGTAGTGAATATAAGTGGCACCTGCATTGATAGGACCTGTGCTATAAGTTGCACCCACACCAAACTGGTCATCTTTGGCAAGACCACCTTTATCAGTGTCTGAATCAAAAGCATACATGCCTAAGAACTGAACACCATTGTATTCAGGTGATACATAGGCAAAGGCATTGTTGACACGTGGGCCATCAAAACTAGGAACGATGTCGCCCACGTTATTACCTTCCAACACTCTGGCAAAATCAACATTATTATCAATGGTGGTTAAGCGACCAGCCAATAATGTGCCGTATTCTTTATGAGCAAGACCTAGGTAAGTATCACGAGATGTGAACTGTTTTTGTTCTTTTGCACCATTATCAATGGCAACACCATACTCAAGCTGATAAACCACATCAGTATTGGCGGTCAATGCTTCTGAGCCTTTTAGACCAATGCGTGAGCTGTTTGAATTAAGACCTTTTTCATTGGTGTCTTCTTTGGTCTGTACAAGACCTGACTTAGAAGTTGCTTTAGCATTGCTGGCATCAACAGTCAAATACGCTTTACCGTAAACGGTGGGTGCTGCGTTAGCAGCAGATACAGATAGAGCAGCAACAGCTGACGCTAAAAGTAGTTTTTTCATGGGTCTCTCCACTTTATATGACATTTTTTAGTGATGGGCTGCTCTAATAAGCTAACGCCCAGTTGGCAATCTATGACTAGACCACCATGGTCTAAATTAAAGGCCTAAATTAAGGTTTACATTGAACAGAGCATGGCAACGTCATGTCATCAGATTGTTGGTCATAAAATCACAAAAGGAAAGCACTTATGTCAGATCAGGTGCTTAACTTGGCATCATATAAGCAACATCTTTAACCAAACTCATACTCACCCATAAGAATAACAACTTTGACACAATTTGCAACATTTTTTTTATTATTTGGGTCATTTTTTACCAAAAAATTTTATGACTAAGACGCATATTTGCCTTGATGGTCATGTTGCATCAAGCAAATGGCCAATAAAAGGCATGCCAGCAACAGCAGACATGCCCGACACAATGGCATTCTAGATACCCGCTAACGGCTTGTTTTTTGTGATAAGCATGCTTGATATTTGCTACAATACTGTTTTTGTTTTTATTATTTTTTGCTTTCATCATTTTTTATTGTCATCTTTAAGGTTAATTATGCCGTCCACATCTTTTTGCCCTGCTGATGAAGCCTTAGCGAACAACATCATGGCAAACAACATCATACCGAAAAATATCATGACGAAAAACGACCACAACAGCGACCATGACAACAATAACCATGGCAACAGCAACCATAACAACAGTAATGCCACCACCTCAGCTGACATCAGTGGCATTCTGGCATTTTTGGGCTGTCGCACCTCATCTGCTTGGTTAACCGCTGCCTGTCATAACCTGCCCCTAATCTTACAAGACCATGCCAATTGTGAAAAAAAAGCCGCTGGTACGGCGATGAATTTGATTTTTCAGTATGAATTTAATACCGAGTTACAAAAAAAACTGGCACAGCTTATCCGAGAAGAGATGTTGCATTATGAACAAGTGTTGGCACTGATGGCAGAACGAGGGCTGTCTTGGTCGCATCTGCCAGCAGGACGTTACGCCAAAGGCATGCTTAAACACAAACGCACCCATGAACCTGCTGCCATGATTGATGTGTTGATTATTGGCGCATTTATTGAAGCTCGTTCATGTGAGCGGTTTGCGGCTTTGGCACAAGTCGTAGAAGATGAGCGATTGGCAAGATATTACCGCCATTTGCTTAAGTCCGAAAGCCGTCATTACGAAGATTATTTGGCACTGGCAAATGCAATGGCAAACACAACGACAAATGCGATAAGTCATAAAGACATTAGCGACAGGGTGGCTTTTTTTCGTGAAGTGGAAGCTGAGCTGATAAGCACCCCTGATGATGAATTACGCTTTCATAGTGGCATACCAATCTAAGTGGCATGCCAATCTAAAAAAGACCAAACCCAAACCTAAACAAAACCCCAAATGCTGTCAATTTAGGGTTTTAAGGTTTTAGGATTTTAAGAATTTTAAGATTTGGACGCAACACGCAACACATTTGGGGCTAAATATAACTCCGCTTTTGGGGTCATAGCGAACGATGCTGGGCGTTTTGTGCATTGGTGTATTTGTTGTTATCTGTGATGTCATCAGATGCCAAACGTGGTTCACCCAGTTCAGTGGTTGTTTTTAGGTTTTCATCATTCACACCCCCATCAAATGCCTGTCCTTGTTGATCACGGCGGTCAGGTTGACGAGCAACGTTATCACCATCGTTAACATGCGGTAGTGGGTTGGTGTCTGCATCTAAGATTTTTGAGCCTTTGATGTTGGTCTCAAGATTGGCTTGAATGTCGGTGCTTGGCTCAACATCTTGTCTGTCTGATGCCTGTCTATTTAGTGTTTTATTACTGGGCGTGTTGGTCATGGTTTTCCTTTATTATCAATTATTTTGTTGCCTGACTGATTTGGCTTACTTAAGCTTACTTAAATTATCCACCTTAAGTTCACCTGCGTTAACCCCTGCAGGTGGCAAATTTTCATTGTCTCTTGGGTCAGCATAAATTTCATCGGTTTCTTGCGACTCTTGTGCTGGTCCATCTATCTTAGGTTGATATTTACGACCTTCATAATGATTGATGTCGTCCAAATTGGTGGGGTCTTTGCGTTCCATGATGATTTCCTTCCATTGACACATAAATGAATGAATAAACATAATATTGATAAATCAGCTAACCTGTGTCAGCTTACTGACATTTGCTGACAAGCGGTAGACATAAGACGTAAAACTATGTGTCTTTATGTAACCAAATATGTTACCAAATGGCTTTATATAACCAATTAATATGACCAAAAGACTCACAACTCAATCCCTTCATACGCCATGACTGTGTGCAAGTCTTTATCCCCACGCCCAGACAGATTGACAATGATGGACTGCTCAGGTGTCATGCTTTTGGCAAGTTTTAGGGCATAAGCAACCGCATGAGAGCTTTCTAAAGCAGGAATGATGCCCTCTTTTTGGGTCAGTTGCCCAAAGGCATTCATGGCTTCATCATCAGTGATGGCAACATAGTTAACCCGGTCAACATCTTTTAAAAAACTGTGTTCAGGACCAACCCCCGGATAATCCAAACCTGCCGATATGCTGTGGGTTTCAAGAATTTGCCCATCATCATCTGCCATCAGATAGGTGCGATTGCCGTGCAATACCCCAACACGCCCTGCATTCAGTGGGGCAGAATGTCTGCCTGTCTGAATGCCCTCGCCTGCCGCTTCTACCCCATAAATCGCCACATCAAGGTCGTTTAAAAACTCATAAAACAGCCCAATGGCGTTACTGCCGCCACCAACGCATGCCACCAAGGCATCAGGCAGTTTATTTTCTTTTTCTAGGTGTTGGCGTCTGGCTTCTCGCCCAATGATGGCTTGAAAGTCACGTACCAACTGTGGATATGGGTGCGGTCCTGCCACCGTACCGATGACATAATAGGTGCTATCCACATTGGCTACCCAATCTCGCATGGCTTCATTCATGGCGTCTTTTAGGGTCTTTGAACCAGATGTCACAGGCACAACTGTCGCCCCAAGCAGTCGCATGCGATAGACATTCATTTTTTGTCGCTCAACATCATGACTGCCCATATACACCACACATTCTAAACCAAGCCGTGCAGCAATGGTGGCGGTCGCAACACCATGCTGTCCTGCCCCTGTCTCAGCGATGATGCGTCTTTTGCCCACCATCTTGGCAAGTAAAGCTTGACCAATGGTATTATTAACCTTATGCGCCCCTGTGTGATTTAAGTCTTCACGTTTAAGATAAATTTTTGCACCGCCATTTTCTTCACTTAGCCGTTTGGCAAGGTATAACGGCGTGGGTCTGCCAACATAGTCAACCAAATCTTGTTGAAACGCTTGCCAAAATTGTGGGTCAGCTTTGGCTTTGGTATATATGACTTCTAATTCTTCGATGGCTTGCATCAAAGTTTCAGAGACAAATCGACCGCCATGCACACCAAAGTGTCCACTGGAGTCTGGAAATTGGGTAAAGTCTGTCATGGTGATTGGGTTTTTAGTGTTCATTGGTTTTCCTACAATCATTAATTGGTTATATTAAATTTGTTGGCAATTTTGCTAGAATTTTTATTTATTAAAAGTTAACAGCACCGAATTTTCAATTTTTTGGGTAAAATTTGGGTTGCTTGCATCGTTATTGCTTAAATCACAAATCCTTAACCACCTTTAATCCTGCAAAGGTTTGAGCGGTTGGCATCACTTCCAGTGTGTTGATATTGATATGCTCTGGTTGCTCAACAAGCCACGCCACGATGTTGGCGATGTCGCTTGGTTTGATGAATAAGATGCCATCATACACGGTTTTGGCTTTGTCATCATCGCCTTTAAAACGGACATTACTAAACTCCGTATCACCACACAACCCCGGCTCTAAGTTAGTCACTCGCACTTTTTTGCCCACCAAATCAGCTCGTAAGTTTAAGCCAAACTGTTTGACAAATGCTTTGGTTGCTCCGTACACATTTGCCCCAAAGTATGGATAATTACCTGCAGTTGAGCCAATGTTGATGACATAACCGCTATTTTTGGCAGTCATATGTGGCAAAATGGCATAAGTTAAGTGAGCCAAACCCAAGATATTGGTGTTAATCATCTGTTGCCAGTCAGCAAAATCAGCTTTATCAGCAGGTTCAAGCCCTAACGCCAGCCCTGCATTATTGACCAACACATCAATGTTGGTCAGCAGGTCAGTTGGCAAAGTGGCAAGTGCGGTCATGGTTGCTGACACATCAGCGATGTCAAAGGCAAGCGGAATGAAACAGTCGCCAAATTGTGCTTTTAAGGCATCTAATTTGGCTTGTCGTCTGCCTGTGCCAATGACGGTATGACCTTTGCTGATGAATAATTCTGCGATTGCTTTACCAAAACCTGATGTTACACCTGTGATTAAGATGTTCATACTGGATTTTCCTTGTGGTCATTGTTGATTTATCTATCGATTTATCGTTATATTATACTAGTACATAAGTGATTAGTCCATAGACATTGTTCTAAATCTAAACTTAGTCAAAAAATGACGACACACGTCAGCAACGACACACATCAGTAATGTTGTTATCTGCCAGTTAATTTTTTGATAAAATCCATCATTTTCTCCAAATCTTTCACCCCTTTTTGACTTTCAATCCCGCCACTGACATCAACGCTATAAATTGGTAATTCACAAGTTTGAGCCACATTGTCTGCCGTCAGTCCCCCTGCCAAAATCATCGGTAACGGTGAATTCTTTGGCAATTTGCCCCAATCAAACCGCTCACCTGTACCCCCAAATTTATCAGGGTGGTACAAATCCAGCAGTACCCCACTTGCACCATGGTCATACAACTCATTGATTTTTAACAAGATACTGACTTCATCGTCCTCTTCACGTACCCGAATGGCTTTTATCCAGCGTTTACCGACATGCTTTGCCATCTGCTGACACATCAAAGGTGATTCATCGCCATGAAACTGTATCACATCAAATGGCACTTGCTCAGCCAATGCCACCAGTTCTTGCTCAGACAAATTCACCACCAACGCCACAACGGTGGTAAAGACAGGTATGGCTTTAACAAGCTTTATTGCTTGCTCTACCGTAACCGCTCGGGGGCTTGGTGGATAAAACACCAAACCAATGGCATCTACACCAAGCTTAACAGCATTGGCAACATCTTGTGCTTGCGTTAAGCCACAGAATTTTATGGCAGGTCTTGTATTTAAACCCCTTGTGCTTGAAGCCCTTGTACTTGAAACCCTTGTGCTTGCATTCTTAGCACCACCAAAAGCGTTCATATCGCAATATCCCCACAATCCATATCTCATCTAAACAATCATAAAAAAAGCGACTGGCTTTGCCAATCGCTTATGTTTATCAGCCATCATCAGACTGACCATATCATAAACCAAACCACAGGCATATGTTAACAACCATGACACGTTTGATGGTTGATTTGATGGTTGATTGAATGGTCAATTAAGTGCTTTTAATTAAGCGTTTAAGCACTTTTGGTTAAGTGCTGGTATTATATTGTTTATCCAGCTCAATCAATTGTGACATGGCTTTATTCATGCCGTGCATGACCTGACCCAACAATACCTGTTGTTTGGTTAACACAATGGCAATCATGGGTTGGTTTTCGTTTGCCACAGCACTAATCATGATTTTGCCATTTTCAGCATCTAAGATAACACTACGACAGCCAGTTAAATGAGCTTCATTGACCAAGGCTTGTACCAATGCCAATATAGAACTGCCAACAGCTGACAGTTTACCACCGTCATATTTGTTATGAAAGATTGAGCTGACTTCAAAGCCATCAGTGGTGGCAAGTAGCACACCTTCTATGCCGCTGGTGGAATGCACCAAGCTATTTAGCACCTCTTTAGAAGCAGAGATAAATTTATCAGAAGGTTTAATGCGATTAGAGTCAGATTTAAACAGTTTGTCACTCATTATAAGTATTCCCGATTGATATTGGTTAAACAGAGCCAGTTAAACAGAGCTTTAGAAAGCTAACTCACCATTGATGGTAATCATAATATAATTTACAAAAACTCACAATATGAGACCTCATGACCACAAATAAATTACCACAAACACACAAAACTTATCTCAGATAAACGCTGGCAATAACAAATGGGGTTGATTGATGACTGTATTTATAACTGCATTTCATTCATGCCTGTGTTTGATTGCAACCGTACTTGATGGCAACCATATTAGATGGCAACTAAGATTGCTCAAGCGATGCAATGATGGTCTCAACCAACAACAGCACATCATCTTTGACACGCATGTCCACAGGGTAGATTGGCAAATTCACACCATGTTTATCCATCCATGCTCGATAAATGGCAAAATCACGCTCAGGTTTTTTATCGATTTGGCTGATGCCAATGACAATACGCCCATCATAAATGGATTTAAATGTGTTGATATAGTTCTCTAACTCTTTGACAGAATCTTCAGATGAATGGTCAATCAAAATCACCACGCCCAAAGCCCCTTGCGATAAAATGGGCCAAATAAAGTTAAATCGCTCTTGCCCTGGCGTGCCATACAAACCAATACTGCTGCCCCCTTCTAAGGTTAGCTTACCATAATCCATGCCCACAGTCGTTAATGCCTTGGTGTGCTGATCAAGGTCAGTATTTTTTACTTCAGTAGACACCACAGGAATGTCAGATAAACTGGCGATGGCCTGTGTTTTGCCCGCCCCCATAGGACCGCTAAAGACGATTTTAAGACGTTGCATACAATATTACCTATTAAATGTAAAATTTAAAAATAAAGATACCATAAAAATAAGGCAGAATGTCAGTAAATGACCAAAAAATGTCCAAAATTTATCACATGCGATTATTAATCGTTACAGACCCAATTTACGACGCAATTTTGATAAAAAGCCCATCTTCTCTTTCTTCTCTGGTGCATCAGATTTGGCTGGTTGAGCGGTCTGTTGAGACGTCGGAGTAATGGTTGATGCTGGTTGGGGTTTGGGTGGCATGCCTAACGCTCGTTGTGACAATATGGCATCAAGTGGTGATGCTTTGGCATCAATGCCATCAACGCTCTGAGAAGGTGTGGCTGATGTGTTGGTTGGCGAGCTGACAGATGGGGCAACGGCTAAAACGGCTAAGTTGTCATAAGCGGATTTATCCAAATAACCTGCAAACAACAGTCCTGCCAGTACTTGTTTGGTAACCATGGGCGATGTGCCTGCCATATCAGCAATGTCAACAACGCCATTTTGACCATGCTCCATGGCAGTCATGATGCGTAACAAATCTCGACGCTCCACGCCATGGCTTGGCTTAACCCAATAGCGTAAAGCAAAGGTGGCTGACTGGCTAATTAAAGGGGTTAGGCTGTCAATTTTTGCCCATGCGTTGTCCCACAGCCATTGTTTTAGGTCAGTTGGTTGCCCTGTTGGTTCATCTTTAGCAGTCACCAAATCAATCGTGGTCAGATTGTCAGCAAATAAAGCGTGGATATTGGCAATATTGGCATCACGTTGCCAAACAATCTGTCGCTTGGTATCCACGGTGGCGACAATATCACCTGCAAGCACAATATGTTGTTTGTCTGCTTGTGGTTGGTGAATGGCTTCAATAAAGCGAATAAGGGCTTGGTGAGTGGGTATGGCTTGGTGAGTATCAGTGGTTGATGATTGAGCGGTTGATGATTGAACTGGGTTTGTCAGCTGGATTGGCGTTTGACTGGTTTGCTCAGTCTGTGTTGATTGGTTGCTGGGCGTATTTTGTGTGTGGGTGTTTCGTGTGGCAGTCGCCCCCAATAACGCCACATGAGAATATAACCACTGATTCAACACGTCCATTTTTTTGAGTGGCAAGGACAGTTCATCGCCAACCAATGTCCCTTCTTCATTGGCAGAACGTTTAATATATAAGGCAGGTTTTCGCCCTTGCTTGGCAAGCAACTTGATGACGTTATCAGCATGTTTAAATTCATGACTGATAAAGAACAAATCCACATCAGGATGATTGGCAGATACCCATTCCAAATCCACTTCCAACCTTAGTAGGACTCTTAAATAACCCTTTAAAATAACTTGGTCTGCTGGCTTGATACCCACCAAAGCCGTCCGCATGACGTGCTTAAGATTTCCTTGATTATTTGCCGAAAGGCTAGACATGTTGCGTCTCCAAATACATGATTTGCTTGCAAATGCAATGACATCATTTTATGAATACCAGCTTAATAAGCCTTAATAAGAAATATAACATTAAGCTTAGGCATGATGGCATCAGAATGATGGTGTTAATTTTGCCAAACTGTCATCATACCATCATATTATGATGATTATTTTGACAAAATACCAAGCTTGACAAAATATCAAACATGATAAAATGCCAAAAAACAGTCAGTTAGCAGATAAAAGCATGAACATGACTTATGTTTTGTATTTTTTGCTTAATATTTTTGTAGTCTTTCAAGTTTAAAGCAGATAAGGCAATAATACCATACCTGTCAAGCAATATATTTGCCCACTAATCCAAACCGTCATTTACAAATCGCCATTTACAAAGCATCATGGCATCAGCAGGATAATACCATGAATGTTAAAGCACAGTCATACAAATTCAGTCATACAAATTCAGTCACACAAATTGTGATGAAACACATTTTTGATTAACGTTAATGAATCTTAACAAGACTGACTTGGGCTGACCGCCACGGTTACCCTTGCTCCAGTCATTTCAAACAGTTGTTCCACTTGCACTTTGGCGTTATCGGTTGCCAGCTTTAAAATGCCACCTTGACAAGCTTGCTTGAGTACTTGGCTTTTACCCACAGATTGGGCTTCTTTGAGAATGGCTGGGTCGGCTTGTAGCATACCAAACACACCTGTTTTCCAGTCATATAGTTCAATGTCATCAAGATAGACATCAAAAATTTGGGCAGGTGGCAAGGTGATGTGAATGTTGGCATTGTCTAGGCTGGTTACTTGATTGGCAATTTGGTTGTGATTGGCTTGGGAGTCGCTGACTTCTGGTACGATGGGATTAAGCGTAATCATTTGGGGGGTTAGCTTTGCCAAATCCACGCCTGCATTAACACGGCCGTGAGCGATGAACAGACCCTTTTGTTTATCCTGCCAAAGGCTATACCATGTGCCTTGCTTTTCACTGGTAATCACGGTGTCCACGCTGTAAGCAACCGTTTGTAGGCGATTAAGTTGTTGGATTTGGCTGACCACGCCATCACGACTGATGGCTTCGACCGGGTTGGGTTGGGTTGGCTTAAAAAGTTGCCACGCCATCAATGCCATGCCCAAAAAACCCACCATGAGCAATAAAATGCCTATCCATTGGGTGGGTTTTTTGCTGTTGGTTTGTTCAGTTAAGGGGTGTGTCATGAAGGTTATTTCCTTTTTATCAAGACTTATTAGGCAATTTAACAATGTCAGTCAATTTAACGATACCAGTCATCAAAGACAAAAAGCAATCAAAGACAGTTAAAATATCGGTAAACTGATAAAAAAACATTGCGTAATCTGCTCAGTTTACATACCATTGATTGACATGGCATTGATGGGTTTGGTTAGCCAGTTTATGGTCGCTAACTTATTTATTCCTTTTATTTATTGTTCCCTTTATTTATTTTATTTGTGAGCCACTGATATGAAAGCCAGTCAATTTTTATTTGCCACATTAAAAGAGACACCAAGCGATGCTGATATTGTCTCCAGTCAGCTGATGGTCAGAGCAGGTCTGATTCGTAAGCTGGCATCAGGGCTGTATGTGTGGCTACCGATGGGTCTTAGGGTGTTACATAAGGTTGAGAGCATCGTGCGTGAAGAGATGAATGCCATCAATGCTCAAGAATTGCTTATGCCAATGACTCAACCTGCTGAGTTATGGCAAGAATCAGGACGCTTTGATGATTATGGGGCTGAATTGCTCAGATTTAAAGATCGTCATGAGCGTGATTTTGTGCTGGGTCCGACACATGAAGAGGTCATTACCGACATCGCTCGCAACCAGTTACGCAGTTATAAACAGTTGCCTATTACCTTTTACCAAATTCAAAGTAAGTTCCGTGATGAAATCCGCCCTCGCTTTGGCATCATGCGTGCTCGTGAATTCACCATGAAAGATGCGTATTCATTTCACATTGACCAAGCATCATTGGCGGATACTTATCAAGACATGTACCGTGCCTATGGCAACATTTTTACCCGTTTGGGGTTGAACTTTCGTGCGGTACAAGCTGATACTGGTTCGATTGGGGGCTTTGCATCACATGAATTTCAAGTGTTGGCAGATAGCGGTGAAGATGACATCGTATTTTCAAACGGTTCAGATTTTGCTGCCAATATTGAGCTTGCTGAAGCCATCTGTACCACTGAGCGACCTGCCGCCACGCAACACAAACAAAACGTCCCAACACCCAACATGCCAACGTGTGAAGCCGTCGCTTGTCATTTGGGCATTGATTTGGCACAAACTGTCAAAACGCTCATCGTCAAAGGACAAACTGCTGAAGGTGCACCGCAACTGGTGGCGTTGGTACTCAGAGGTGACCACACCTTAAATGACATCAAAGCTGAAAAAATTGCCGAAGTCAGCACGCCTTTGACCATGGCAAGTGAAGAAGACATCAAATCAGCAGGTCTTCATAAAGGCTATATCGGTGTGGACTTAGACATGCCTGTGTTTGTGGACAGATCAGCTGCCGTGTTGAGCGACTTTGTCAGTGGGGCAAACCTACCTGATCACCACAGCACAGGAATGAACTGGGATAGAGACGCACAAATCACTCGTGTGGTGGACATTCGTAATGTGGTTGAAGGCGACCCATCACCTGATGGCAAAGGCACGCTCCAAATCAAACGGGGCATCGAAGTTGGGCATATCTTTCAACTGGGGGATAAATACTCGCAAGCGATGAGATGCAACGTGACAGGCGAAGATGGCAAACCTGTTACCTTAATGATGGGTTGCTATGGCATTGGGGTCAGTCGCATCATCGCCGCTGCCATCGAACAAAACCATGACGACAATGGCATCATTTGGCCTGCCACCCCTGATAAAGCCGACTCTATCGCCCCGTTTGATGTGGCAATTGTGCCACTGGCAAAAGGCAAAGGCAATCATGATGACGACCCTGTTAATGTGCTGGCAAATGAGCTGTATCACGAACTTTTGCAACAAGGCGTTAACGTCCTGCTTGATGACCGCAACGAACGCCCTGGGGTGAAATTTGCTGATTTAGAATTGGTCGGTATCCCCCACCGCATTGTGGTGTCTGCCCGCAACATGAACGAAGAATATCCAGAACAAACTCAATATGAATATGTCTATCGTGGTCATGGTAATGACAATGGTGAAAAACAGTTGCTGAGTCATGATGACGTGTTGGCAAAAGTTTTAGGCTAATGGCTAGGGCGTGTTGAACTTTGATATTTATCGATATTTATCAAAGCAATATTTATCAAAGCCATTTATCTCAAAGCCCAAAGCCATTTATCAAAACAGCCTATCAACACAATTCATCAGACCCCATCATATTAGGTTAGGGCTTTTTTTAGAGAGCAACTTACCGTTGGTCTTTTCATTTTCATTTTTATGTTTATGTTTACTGCCGATTCAACCGACTGGGTTTTGGCAATAAACTTAAATCACTTGCCCGACACGGATTGATGTCAATACCACCACGGCGTGTGTACCATGCCCGTACCACAAGGCTTTTGGGTGAAAACACATGGGTTAAATCACTAAAAATCTGTTCCACACATTGTTCATGAAAGCCATTATGATTGCGAAAACTTAAAATATAAGTCAGTAATCCTACTTTATCAATCGATGGGCAATCAATCATAATCTCTACTGTACCCCAGTCGGGTTGATTGGTAACAGGACAGTTTGAGCGAAGCAGATGTGAGTGAAAGATTTGTTTCTTACTCATTTGACCATCGGTGGCAAATGCCAAATAGCCACTATCCACATCTTGAGTCATGGTGATTTTTTGACCGCCATCAGCAAAATCATCAAATAAATCATCAACACACTCACCTTGTGGCTCACTAATGGGTAAACTATCAGCCGTTTTAACATCAAAAATCTGTATTGTTACATCAGCATTGAGACATGTTGATAAATCTTTTTCAATGACATTTTGTATCTCTGATTGACTGTTAAATTCGCTAAAATTTAAGCTGTTAAAATACAGTTTCAGCGATTTTGACTCAATGATATATTCAGACGTGGCAGGAATGGCAAGACGAGCCATCGCCACCTGTGATATGCCTTGCGGGTTAAGCCATGACAGCTCAAATACATGCCAAAAATCTGTACCACAGCTTAATTGGTCAGCAGGCAAAGCAAGCTTTTTGCGTCCCAATGCCCGAGGAATGGGATAAAGAATATTAGGAGCGTAGGTTTTCGGGTAGGTGGTGGATTGACCCAAATGGCTGTTTTCTGGGGTTTGTTTCGTATTCATTGTTTATGCTTTTATTTAATGACAGGATTCATTTTATTATCGGTTTACCGATTGGGGAAAAAGGTAAGAATGTTGATGATTTGGTTCTCGTCGTCAACAGAAAACTATGGTGTATTATAACGTAAAATGATGGCTTTTCTTAGAATTTAATCAGATTGGTTTTTGGTTTGTGCCACCTGATACAGGTTTTGGATTTTTTTGAATATTATCAAGCGTTTTTTGAATGGCAAAAGCCAAATTTATCGCACATTTGGCAGTTGCCATACTAAATCCGTATCCTTTTCCCATCATTCAACAAATAATACGCCACAGCATAAAAAATCGCCGTAAACCCCCCAATTGCCAAAAGCGACCCACACACATTAACATCTGACTGCCCCAAAATTCCAAAGCGAAACGCATTAACCATATACACAATCGGATTAAACAATGACACCGTTTGCCAAAAAGATGACAAATTCTCCATCGAATAAAATACCCCACCCAAATAGGTCAGTGGTGTTAGCACAAAACTTGGTACGATAGAAATGTCATCAAATGAACGAGCAAACACCGCATTTATCATACCTGCCAGTGAAAATAACACTGAGGTCATCACCACCGTAAACACCGTAACAAAAGCATGTACCATGCTTAATTTGGTAAAAAATAACGCCAATATGGTCACTATGAAACCAATCACCAATCCACGAAACAGCCCACCTGCGACATATCCCAATAAAATCGTGTGTTTAGAAATCGGACTGACCAGCATCTCTTCAATACTGCCATGAAACTTCGTCGAAAAAAAACTGGATACCACATTAGAATAGCTGTTGGTAATCACCGCCATCATGATAAGCCCCGGTACGATGAACTGCATATAAGGCACACCGCCCATCTCACCAACACGAGAGCCAATCATTTTACCAAAAATAATAAAATACAAGCTCATGGTAATGGCAGGTGGTAAAAGCGTCTGTGGCCAAATGCGTAAAATGCGTTTCATTTCTTTGCTGGCTAGGGTAATAAAAGCAACCCATTGCTGTTGTAAATTCATGGTTAACTCTATGTCTATTCATTAAATCGATGCTCATTAAATCTATTTTGGTATGTGGTTTTTTATAGACCTAATTTTCTAATTTTTCCGTTAAATTATTTTCCACAATTCCTAAAAACAACTCTTCCAACCGATTGGATTTATTTCGCATGCTTGCCACATCAACTTGCTGTGCATCTAATTGAGCAAACACATCATTTAAACTTTCCCCTTTTTTTAGCGTTACCTCTAATGTTAATGGGTCTGGTTGGGTGGTTTTAACCACATGATTTAGCACAATTTTTTTGTCATGCGGTGTGGTTAAATCCAATACAAAACTTTCCATATCAAGACTTGCCAATAAGCTTTTCATATCCGTGTTAATGCGAATTTCACCATGGTCTAAAATGGCAATATTTTTACACAGTTGTTCGGCTTCTTCTAGATAGTGGGTGGTTAAAATGATGGTCGTCCCTTCTTGCTCGTTAATATGTTGCATAAACTCCCACATCGAACGGCGAAGTTCAATATCCACACCTGCGGTTGGTTCATCCAGAATCAACAAACGTGGGCGGTGCATTAAGGCACGGGCTATCATCAGTCGGCGTTTCATGCCGCCTGAGAGCGAACGGCTTTTGGTGTCTTTTTTATCCCACAATCCCAATGCTTTGAGCAACTGCTCAGCTCGTGGTAAAGCGTCTTGTTTGCCAATGCCAAAATACCCTGCTTGTAACAGTAAAATATCAAGGCATTTTTCAAATTGGTTAAAATTAAACTCTTGTGGCACAACCCCCAAAAACTGCTTGGCTTGGCCTGGATTGGTAAGTAAATCCACCCCAAATATTTCCACTCTGCCACAGGTGGGCTTAAATAGTGAGCTGATGATGCCTATGGTGGTGGATTTACCTGCTCCATTCGCCCCAAGTAAGGCAAAAAATCCACCCTGAGGTACTGTCAAATTGATGCCCTTTAAGGCAGTAAAACCGTTGGGGTAGGTTTTTGATAAATTTTGGATTTTTAATGCTGGTTGCTGGTTTTGTGGTTGGTCAGATGTCATAAAGACATGTTCCTTTATTGTGGTTATGCTTAATATTATTAAGCTTAATATTATTGACATTATTGTGCTTGATTTTACTTATCATGCGATTGACATGGCCATTAATACAATATGGGGATAAATATGGCGATTTAAATTTAGCCAAAAACAAAAACACCCCAAAAGTTGTCTAATATTTGGGGTGTGGCTTAATCAAGACAGGTTTTTAATAAGTCAAAAAAATAAGTTAGCTGACACTTTTAACCATATAGTCCACAGCGTTCTGCACTTCTTCATCAGGAATGTCTGCTCCACCCTTGGCAGGCATGGCGTTAAAGCCTTCAATGGCATGTTTATATAAGGTGTCATTGCCTTGGGCAATGCGAGCCCCCCAATCACCTGCATCACCCAATTTGGGTGAACCAAGCAGGCCGCCAGTATGGCAAGTGTGGCAAACAGCATTATACACAGTTTTGCCATCACGAGGTGAGCCATCAGCATTGCCTGCCCCAGCTGCGGTTACGGTGACATCACAGTCTTCCCCTTCAAAACACACTTTGCCATAAGGCTGAATGCGTGCCACAAGTTTGGGGTATAGAGCAATCAACTTTTGAACTTGAGGGGTATCTTGGGGGATTTGTGCTTTTGGCTCAGCGTCTGCTTGAGCTTTGGTGGTTGGTGTTGTGGTGGCATCAGCAGTCTCTACGGCCATGGTGTCGGTTGCCATGGCTTCATCAGCCACGCCATCAGCAACCGCTGGCTGGCTGGCTGTCGCCACTGTGTCAGTGGTGGTTTCTTCTGCTTGGCTAACGGCGATGCCAGACATTGCCAATACGGCAACGGTGGTTAACATAACTACTTTTTTCATTCGTCACGTCTCTCATTTTGTAAACGTAAAACATTGCAAACGTAAAACAACGTGAAACAATGTTGATGCACATTACGATTGGTAGAAATATCTTGGGTGCGTCCTATTTTTCCCCACCATTATAAGGGATAATGACCCCAAATTGCCATGAAAGATTAACAGAAAATTTTATAAACCACCCAGTTTTTTATGATTTTGTGTCATTTAATACATTTAGTCAGGATTATTGGTCGGTTTCCAGTCAGAGTAAAGTTGGCAAGTTGCTTTTTTTTTGTTAGACTGTCTGCCCTTATCTGCCATAATGGTGATGGCGGTGATGGTCATTGTTTTGGTAACAGCCATCTGACATCCATTCTTTGTGTTATTTCATGTGCTCGTAGCTCAACTGGATAGAGTACAGGTCTCCGAAGCCTGTGGCGTGGGTTCGAGTCCCGCCGAGCACACCATAAACTCCCATAAATGTGCATTCTCTGGGTCAAGCTCCAGTTTGGCTTTATAGAGCGTTTCGCCTTTGTCCAGTTTTAGTAGTTCTGCTAATCTTAGAATAAAATCATCATTGAGCTGTCTGTATCCTTTTTTGAAGCTTGCTAATCTTGTGCGATTTATCTGCAAGATTTCGCCTGCCTTTTCTTGCATACCTGCTTTTAATAAGAAATGCCAGTATTTGATAATAATAGACTTCCTGCAAAACTAATGAGCAACAATCGGATTATTCTTATTGTATAAGGCTTTTGTAAAAAACCCGAACCTAATAAAATTGAGGTTTTACAAGAAGTTCAATAAATTTAATAGAAATAAATAAAAAAGCAAATCTATCATTGATGACAATCCACCAGCCATCATCACAACCACAGAAACTCAGTCAGACATAGATAAACTCAATCAAGAAATTCAAAAAATCCAGCTTGAACAGCAATTAGCCCAACTCAAACAGCAGTCACAGCCTGCCAATGTCATTAGCTTTGGTGGTAAATGCAAAACATACAGTCAAAGCGGTCAACACATACCCATGCCATTAGATGAGTGCATGCAATACGCTAATGGCGAAAAACCATTATTTAAACAGTCGGTTGATGCCCAATTTATGGCAAATGATTATTGATTTATTGTAGCCTAAAAGCTACAATAAATACATTAAGGAGCTAACATGTTTACGCTAAAGAAAACCGATGAATTTAATAAATGGCTAAAAAGGGTTAAAAATCCAATTGCTAAGAAGTCTATTGTTTCAAGGTTACACCGTCTTGAAGTATTTGGTCATTTTGGTGACTTTGAGCATGTTGGCGATGGCATCATAGAATTAAGAATACACACTCATGGCGGTATTCGAATTTACCTTCAGCAAACAGAAGAAACTCTTGTTTTATTGCTACTTGGCGGTGATAAAACAACACAAGATTATGACATTAAAAAGGCTAAAGACATTGCTAAAGAATATGGAGCATGACATGAAAACACCAACCGAATTTAACGTTTTTGATTATTTTGATACAGATGATGAAATTTTAGACTATCTCAACGACTGCTATAATGATGCTGATGAACGCCTGTTTGTGTCCGCTATCGGTCACTTAATGAAAAAAAAGGGCGTTGCTGAAGTTTCTCGCTTAACTGGCTTAAATCGTGAAAGTCTATACAAAACAATCAATGGCACAACATCTCCTAGCTGGGACACAATGATGAGAATTTTAAAAGCTTTGGATATTGGTTTTACTATTAAATTTAATCAGCATGATGCTTGTCATGCTTATAACGCATGATATAACCAACAATTATCATAGCCTTGTCATGCAGTAATTTTGCTGTGTCACAAAGTTTTTACCATGCAATTTATTAAACTATCTGATTTTCAACTCTTTTTTTTAAGTCTTATAAATACCAGGCTCATAACTTTTGGTTAAAAAGCCATTAAATTTTCAGCCTTTTAAAATCGATAAGTTATAAAGAGTTGAGAATGGGGTATTAAATTGGAAAATGATTTAGGGAATGGTTATTAAAAAGTTAAAACCCCTATCGTAAATGTACCACCATATCAGACAGCTCATTACCTTGTGGGTCATGTTCAAGATGATAATGTTGTCTGAGCAGATGCCCAATTTCATCGAGCAGTTCGCTTAAACTATTTTGCACATCACCTTTAGCAAGCCCTGCAATGGCTTTGTCGCACATTGCTTGCCATACGGTTGGACCAACATGGGCGTTAATACCACGGTCAGCAACGATTTCTAAGTCATGCTCACACACATTGACATACACCAATACGCCTGTGTTTTCTTCGGTGTCCCAAACTCGATACTCGCTAAATAGGCCAATGGCTCGCTCTCGGCAATTACTGCGATATGCCATGTTGACAGGTAAGTGATTTTCGATGATGAGAAACACTTCACCACGATGACCCACTTCTGCTTCGGTGACTTTTTTGCTTAGGTAAGCCTTTATGTCATTGGTGAGCCATTTACCATGTAACATGGGGATAAATATCACTTGTCGCCACCAACGTGCAAGACTGGGCTGAGTTAAACCTTGCCCAGCTGTTGCACGTTGGTTGGGGGAGGCTATATGATGATTTTGCTGAATTGTCATGGTCATTTTGCCTTGCTTAATTTGAACAGCTTAATATGAACGATTGAGCTTTAAATTGGGCTTTAAATTATAATGTAGCATTTTACCAAGAACCACCTGCCCCACCACCACCAAAACCACCGCCGCCGCCACCAAAACCACCTGAGCCAAAGCCACCACCGCCAAAACCACCACCACTGCCACCACCAAAACCACCTGGCACAATGATGGGCGTGCCACCACCACGACCGCCACGACCGCCACCATGATGACCATTGCCCATCAAAAATATCCATAGGAAAATGGCCAAAATCAGTGACAGAATAAAGCCACCGCCCAATGCCATGGAAATAAAGAAAAAACCACCTGATATCAGTCCAGAACCCAAAAACCGCCCAAAAATACCCGTCACGATGTTGCCAGCGAACAGTCCAATGATGAACAACACGATTGGGTTGATGCCAGATACGCCACTTTGTGATTGTTCACGTCGAGAAGCCAGTTCATCAGCTTGGGCCAAAATGTCTGGATCAGTGGTGAGTCGCTCTTCGATACGGTCAAGGGCTGCATTTAACCCACCTGCATAATCACTTTGCTTAAATCTGGGGGTAATCTCTTCACGAATAATGCGACTATTAATGGCATCAGGCAAAACGCCTTCTAGCCCATAGCCAGATAAGACATATACATTACGGTCATTAATCGCCACCAATATCAACAGTCCGTCATCGGTGTCTTTTGCCCCCAACTGCCAACGATTGGCAACTTGCAACGCATAATTAAACATTGGGGTGCCGTTGGTGGTGGGGATAATGACAATGGCGGCTTGTGCCAATCCTTGCTGATAAATGCCACGTAAGCGTTGACTTAGATGTTGTTTTTCTTGTGCCGATAATATGTTGGCTTGGTCAACCACAGGCTCGTTTAAGATAAGTTTGTCTGATTCAACCGCTTGAGCGGTGGATTGTCTGGGTATGCCATGATTGACTGTGGCGGTATTGATATTGGTGGTTTTACTTTGGGTGGTGTTATCTTGCGATTGTCTGCTAAAGCTTTCGCTAACCGTGCCGATGGCGTTACCAATGGCATCATTGCCCAACACAGCGTCATTAATCACTTGGTTTTGTTTGCTGACCTGACCGATGGTAACCATATCATCTTCAAAGCCGTTGTTTTCAAGGCTGTTGGCTTGGACAATGGCAATGTCATCTTGGGCGTGTGCCAACGTTGGAGTAATCAGACTTAAAGCCACCAAACTGCCTAAACTTAGCATACTCACGCTGAAACCCATGCTAAGGACACATGGCATCAGAGCAACCCCAGGGTTCTTAACAAAAACACCCAAGCCCCCACCCCACCCACAATAACGCCGTGTTCCACTGACGGTTTTGGTTTGAGATTTGGTTGATTGGGTCTGCCCACGTTTAGTCATTATCGATGGTCCTTCGCTTTTTTTAGTCAATACATTTTTTAATCAACACTTATTTGGCAATTATTGGGCAAATTTTATCCACCCACTTACTATCTACCTACTTGCTATCCACCAAATATTACCCCCATCAAATGTTACTACCCATCAAATGTCATTATCCACCAAATTGGTCTGCCAATCAGTCACCAAAATTGACACTCGGAGCGGTGGAGATTTGCTTTTCATTATCCACAGTGAAGTTGGGTTTGGTGTCCATGCCAAAGACTTTAGCGGTGATGTTGCTGGGGAATTGACGCACCATGGTGTTATAGCCTTGCACTTCTTGGATATAATTGTTGCGGGCGACGGTGATGCGGTTTTCTGTGCCTTCAAGTTGTGCTTGTAAGTCTTGGAATAAGGCATCAGATTTGAGTGCTGGGTACTGCTCAGACACTGCCATTAGGCGAGACAACGCACTGCCCATTTGAGCTTGAGATTCTTGGTATTGTTGTAAGGCTTGTGGATTATTTAACACTTCTGGGGTAATTTGGATGCTGCCTGCTTTTGAGCGAGCTTCTGCCACTTGGGTAAATATTTCTTGCTCTTGGTCGGCGTATTGTTTGACCACGTTTACTAAGTTAGGCACAAGGTCGGCACGGCGTTGATATTGATTGACCACTTCTGACCAAGACGCTGCCACTTGCTCATCTTGGGCTTGTAGTTGGTTATAGCCACAGCCAGACATGCCCACGGTGGACACAGCCAACACAGTCGCCATGAACACAGATTTTAAAGACACAGATTTTAAAGACAATGTTTTATACATATGGTGGTTTAACATGTTGTTTAACATTAAGGTTGCTCCCAAACAAAGCCATAGACCAAACAAATCCATGGGCTTAAATACCATAATACCATCAATTTAGTATCGATTGATTGATGCTATTATGCTGACCCAATGCCCTATTTACAATGCGATAAACACAAAATTACAATGCGATAAACACAAAAAAGCACAAAAGCACACGCATTCATGACATTTTTTTATTCATGAGTTGTAATTAGTGCTGGTAATTTATGCGATTTTATGGCACATTGCTGTTACGTATGGTTACATAACCCATCATAAGTTAACTGTGTTTATGTTCTGTCAATACGTTGGTTTGTCAATAACAATACGTCAGTGATACGTCATCAATACGTTGGCAAATGTCGATTCAATCAACCTTATCAGATAAGGACATCAATTATGGAAGGTTTAATCAATGCCTTAAATGGCATCATCTGGAGTCCAGCTTTGATTTATCTTTGCTTGGGCGCTGGTCTGTTTTATTCTATTTTAACCAGATTTGTCCAAGTTCGCTTGTTTGGTGAGATGCTTCGCTTATTGTTTAGCGGCCAGTCAAGCTCTTCGGGCATTTCATCGTTTCAAGCATTGGCGGTATCACTTGCTGGTCGTGTGGGCATGGGCAATATCGCTGGGGTTGCTGCTGCCATTGGTTTTGGTGGTCCAGGTGCGGTGTTTTGGATGTGGATAGTGGCATTTTTGGGTGCATCAACCGCCTATGCTGAATCCACGTTGGCACAGATTTATAAAGAAAAAGACGAGCTGACAGGACAGTACCGTGGGGGTCCTGCGTATTATTTTGAAAGGGCATTGGGGCAGAAGTGGTACGGTGTTTTATTTGCCATTGCGTCCATCATCTCTTGTGGCATCTTTTTACCGGGGGTGCAAGCCAACGGTGTGGTGAATGCGGTGACTCAAGTCATGGGCGATGGCACGATGATGACAATCATGGGCAATGATGTTGGCACAATACGCTTAATGGCGTTGGGGGTGATTTTGTTGGTATTGGGAGTCATCATCTTTGGTGGCATCAAACGCATTGCTAACTTTACTGAATTTGTTGTTCCCTTTATGGCACTTGGCTATATCGCCCTTGCCCTTATCATCATGGTGATGAATTTTCATATGATACCCACTGTATTTGGCAGCATCATCAGCGATGCGTTCACGGCACAAGCAGGGTTTGGTGCTGCCATTGGTTGGGGGGTCAAGCGTGGCATCTACTCTAACGAAGCAGGGCAAGGCACAGGTCCACACGCTGCTGGTGCTGCTGAGGTTGACCACCCTGCACAACAAGGGTTGGTACAGGCATTTTCGGTGTATGTGGATACCTTATTGGTGTGTTCTGCCACCGCATTTATGATTTTGACCATGAACACTTATAACATTCAAGGCACGCTTGAGAGCGGTAATTTTATTGTTCAACATGTGGATACCAACACTGAAATCAACTCGCCTGCTTTTACTCAGCTGGCAATGGAAGCCTCTTTTGGCACATTTGGTAATACGTTTGTTGCCATTGCCATCTTTTTCTTTGCGTTCACCACCATTTTGGCTTATTACTACATCGCTGAAGTGAACATCACCTATTTGACACGCTTTTTGGGTCGTTCGGCTCATAAAAGTGGCTTGATGTTGGTCAAAATCCTCATCATGATGATGGTCGCCTATGGTGGTCTAAACAGTGCTGGCTACATTTGGGGCATGGGCGATGTGGGCGTTGGTCTGATGGCGTGGTTAAATATTGTGGGTATTTTGATTATTTTCTTTGTGGCACGCCCTGCCATGGACATCTTAAAAGATTATGAGTCCCAATTAAAAGCAGGTGTGAAGCATTTCACCTTTGACCCTGCTAAATTCGGCATCAAAAATGCCCCTTATTGGGAAGAGCGTAACCGCAATCGCCAGTGATTGGCACTAAGAGATTGATATTAAAAGATTGACATTAAGACAACTCAAACGGTTAAGTTCACAAAAAATCCCTTATCGGTTGATGGGGGATTTTTTATGGCAGCTTATAAGCTGTGTGTCAATTGATACATGCTCAGGCTATTGTTACAAATATGCAATAAAATCGGCAACCATAAGCTGGCGGACATCACTCTGGCCAAACTAAATAGCAAGGCAAGCATAAAAATGGTTACCATACCATACACATCATATTGCAAATGCACCACAGCAAACAGCACACTGCTGACCAAGCTTGCTGTGCAAAACGCATGCACTGGCTTGGCAAATTGCTGAGCGACTAACGACCACATTACCCCACGAAACAGCACTTCTTCATAAATGGGGGCAAGCACAGTAACCGATAAGATTAGCAACCATTTAGGATTGGCACTGTCATACAAGGGACGCATAAATTCAAGGGCATCTATTCCAAGCCATTGACTGAATGTCTCACTTATCAGCACAAACACCATCAACACACTGACAAACATGCCTACCCAACGCCACTTTGGCAGATGATTAAGAGATAAAAAATGCCCCACATCACCCCCTTGGGCTTTGATGGTCAGCCAGCATAGCCCAATTAAAAAAATGGCATTAAACACCACCGAAACCGCCAACGTCGTGCCATTATCCGCTGCCATTAAAAACTTAATAAAAATATCCACATGACTTGTGGTAAGTTCATCGGGCAAAAACGGCAATGCCAAAACCACACTGATGAGTTGCACCACAAAGAATGCCAACAACAAAAATAGCAATAAAAATGCACTGGTGGTTTTACCATATAGTTTGGGCAGGGCAAAAAATGTTGCCCAATTTGGCCAAATAAGACGCTGAGTGATTGATTTTGGCTGGTGGGGCTTTGGTTGGTGAGGCATGGGCAAACTCAAGCAAATTCAATTAAAAAAAGGCCGCTGAGCAAGCCAGCAGTTGCGATGATTATGTTTGGCAAATATTTAAACTGACATTGAAAACCATAACCACAAAACCATGACCAAAAGAGCATGACCAAAAAAGTATGACACACTCATGTGATGGCATTGATGGTCATTTGATGATGATATTAAGCACCTTGTTTGGCGATGATGTCAAGCACCTTGACAGCGGTGGCGGTTGGATACATCAGTGGAAACATATGCCCTCCTTGAGTCAATTCATGGACAATGCCAAGACGTTGTTGTAGTTTTTGATAAAAATGATTTTTAACAAAAGGGCTGTCTTCTCCTGCTAAAATACTCACCGCTCGATTTGGGGCATGATTGGGCGTGAGCCAAAACCACGATGGGTTGGAGCGAAATACCGCCACTTCATTGGCTTTTGGTATGGTTAAAGTGACTTGTCCATCAAAAGTGTCTGTCAGACCGTACTGAATATAATTATCAAAACACATGGGGTCAAAGGCACTAAAAAATGGGTTATCTTTAAGTGATTGGCGTGCATCATCACGGCTTGCCCACACATCTCGCCGCCGTTTTGACAAACCTGACGGTGATAGTTTGTCCATAAAGTGATAAGGTTTGGGTATTTTTTTTAACCAACTCTCTGCCCAGCTCAAAACCAACCCATGCGTGTTGGTTGTGTCAGTTGTGGTGGTGGCAAGTGTGGCGATGGCAAGTCGCCTATGGTCATCAAGACACAGCAAGACTTTATCAGCTTGCTTAGCAAGATGCCACGCCAAGCTTTTATGTCCATAAATCAAAGGTGGGTCCATCAACACCGCTTGAGCAAACTGTTCTGGAGCTTGGTACACTGCCTTTAATGTACACAAAGAGCCAAGCGAATGCCCAACAGCCACCACTTGGCGAACGCCATGGGTGCGACATGCCGAAGCCACGCTGTCGATGATTTGTTGGGTGAGGTTTTGCCAATGGTTGTCCACCGCATAACCAGCTGTGGCCGCAAAATGGGGAATATACACCACGGTAAAATGCTCTGACCAAATCTCAAACAACGGCTCATATACTTGGCTAGGAATGCCATTGGCATGGGTGAAGTGCAAAATGGGCTTGCCTGTCAGTTGAGAGACGCACGGTTGAGAGGCGCAGTTTTGTGGTGCGTGGTTTGCTGACTTGCTAATGGCATCAGCATCACCCATATCAAAACAACTGCCATCTGTTGCATTGGCTTGGCATTTTTTAGGGTGATGCAAGGTTTTAGGGTGATATGTTTTAGGGTGATATAGAGTCGGGGCAAACGTATTTTTTTGCCCCTTTTGTTGTGGATTGGTTTGCAAATTAGGGTGTTCTACTGATTGCTCTGTTAGCATAAATTCCCTTGATGGCCATTTAAATCATTGATAACTGGCAATTGGCAAGCTGCCTTATGCTTACTTTAGCTCATGCTTACCTTAGCTCAGTTTGGTTTTGCTCTTGTGGCAAGATTTTTAGATTTAAAGCACTGCCCAGTCCTGAACCCATTTTTACTGCAAAATGGTCCAAAAATGCACGCATGGGGTCAATGGGGGTGTAATTGACTGTGGTGTCTAGCTCAAGCTGTTTTTCCAGCTGAGACAGACCGCCCTTTTTATCCGCCAGTCCTAAAGCAATGGCTTGCTCACCTGTCCAAAATAACCCTGAAAATAGCTGATTTTCTTCAGGATTTTTGAGTCGCTCACCACGACCTTGCTTGACTGCGTCAATAAAGTGTTGATGCGTATTGGCAAGTACGCCATTGATGTGTTGTTGTTCAAACTCGGTCATCGGACGGCTTAAGCTTAAAATGTCTTTATACTCGCCTGCGTGCAGGGTGCGGTCTTTGACACCCATTTTATCCATTAAACCTTGAATGTCATAGTTAGGCATGATAACCCCGATAGAACCGACCAAACTTGATGGATTCACATAAATTTCATCAGCGGCAGAAGCGATATAATACGCACCTGATGCCCCAATATCACCAATGACGGCATAGAGTTTTTTGTCAGGGTATTCTTGACGCAAGTCCATCATGGTTTGCCAAATTTCATCAGATTGTACAGGTGAGCCACCGGGTGAATTGATGTTTAATGCCACTGCTTTGGCACTTTCAGTACTAAAAGCTTGTCTGAGAGCATCGCTGACATCTTCGGCATTGGCATCAGAGCTTGCACTGATTGTCCCTTGCACATCCACCACCGCCAAATGTGGTTCGGTGGTACTCACCGCTTCTAAGCCACCACCTGGCTGGGTGGCACATCCACGCCCCATGATTAAAAATATCAAAATCAAATAGCCAAAAGTTAATAGCTTAAAAAATATATTCCAACGGCGAGCTCGGCGTTGTTCTTCGATGCTTGCCATTAGGGTTTTTTCAAGTAATTTCCATTCCTGTCCTGTCGGCTCGTGTGCCATTTGTGAGCTGATGACAGGTTGGTTGGTTGCTTTTTTGTTTGGGTCTGGCGGCCAGTTCATACCGTTTCCTATTTTTTTACAATCAATAAATTCTTAACACAAGAAACACTTAACACAAGAAACACTTAATACAAAAAAATAACGGCATATTGTAACATTGAGCATGACCAATGTGCTGAATGTTTGTATGATTTACATTACCAAGCCTTGCTTGGGAATTTTTTGGTTTTTTTAAGTTTTTTTGATGCTTATTTTTAATGTTTGTTTTTCATGTTTGTCTTTAATTTTGATTATTAATCTTGTTAAGTAGGCTGGTCATCTGCCATAGCCACTGCTGGGATTGTGCAGATTTTTGTTCGGACGAATCAGACAATCGCACCGCATCAGGCTTGCCCATTCTGTCTTGTAGCTCATTTATCAGATGGTCATCATTCATCAAACTGGGTAATGGGCTATGGTGAGACAACAGCCAAAGAGCAGATGCAGGTGATGATGTGGGCGATGATGTGGGCGATGATGTGAAATGTGACGACACAAGCGACTGCTCAGAACACCACGTGTGCCACAGTCGCCATTGTCGCACCCCCATGCCACCATCTAAAAATACTTGCTGATACACAGGACTAAGCGATGTGCCAGACGATATTTGTGCCAAATTATCTGCCTGCTGTTTGCCACCACTGAGCATGTGGGTTGGGTACTCACTCTGTACCACAATGCCTGTTTCAAATTTAAGTAACAGCGAGCATGTCCAGACACTGGGGTCATCAATTTTGGCAAATCCACTGACTGCTTGTATGGCTGTACTGACAAAACCATTGTTGTTTAAAGCATTGCTGTTTAAAGCATTGCTGTTTAGGGCATTGTTGTTGGGCATTTGCACTTGACAACTTATTGGTGATGTGGCGGTTGGTTCAAGCTGGGTAAGTTGTCGCAAAAATGCACCATTGCCTGCTTGCCACCAATATTGCACTGGTATGTCATGACTTAGGCGAGCGGTGAGCATGGCAAGTTGCTTATCAGGATTTTGTACGATGATGCCTGTTAGCCGTGTGATGCGTTTGGCGGCCAAATTTTCTTTTAGCCCATTCATCAGTGTGTCATTGGTAACGTGATGTCTTTGTTTATTAGGCCAATCTTTGTTTAATAAAGCATTGTTTGTTGTCTTTTGTAAGTCTTTTAAGGCAATGTCTTTTTGATTAACTTGCGACAATATTAACCAGTTTTGTACATCGTAATTTTGGTTTTTAGGTATGTGTAACAAAGACGCACGCACCCCTTGACGATTCATGTTCTCTCCCAACGCCAATAATGTCAGTATGGCGGGGTCAGATTTTTGTTGTCGGTCATCGGTTTGAATCACGCTCAATGATGTCAATGTTTTAGACGATAAAAACACATTTGGAAACACAGTCAGCATCACGATTGCACTCAATGGTAAGCATGTCCAAGCCCTTAATCCATGATGACCTTTAAAAAACACCACCAGCCATAATGCCAGTATCACCAGTACCAAAACACCAAGGCTAACGTCATAATAAAGCCAAGCCGATGACATCGCATCTGACTCACCATCACCGATGTTTGCGCCTGTTATCCATGCCAAACTGTCATGCAAGTGTGTGAGTAAACCAATCACCCCTGCCCAAAGCATGTTTGCCAATGTGGGCGATAGCAGATACAGTAACCCTGCCAACAAATTGCATGGCACAATTACCCAGCCATATAACCCAATGGCAAACATATTCACCAACACACCCCAAAGTGATACCTTGCCAAATATCCACAAACTCAGTGGCAATAAAGTCACAAATATCCAAAGTTGTAACAACACAAATTGCTTCAGTTGCTGAAATGTTTTGGCTTTATTATCGCCATCATTATTATTAGCACTAAAATTATCACCAGACGTTGATTTTATGTTAGCCATGAACGCCTGCTCATAACCAATTAACAGCATGACCGCCATAAAGGACAACCAAAATCCTGCCTGCCATAGCACCAAAGGATTAAACCACACCATCACTGCCGCCACCAGCATCACCACTTGTAGACCACTTATCGGCAACAACAGCCATCTGGCAATCCCCACTGCCAACAACATCCACAACGTGCGAGCAGCTGGCACATCAAAACCTGTAAACAGCGCATACAAGGCCGCCATGCCTACCGTCAACCCCCAACGCCATTGCCAACGTGGCATATGGTCATATGCCCCAACCGCAAACCGTTCAATGCCTGCCATTGCCACACTGGCAAACACAATTGCCAAAAACAACACATGTGTCCCTGATATCGCCAATAAATGTGAAATGCCAGAAAGCTGATATAAGTGTTTGGTTGACTTATTAATCAATGCCCTATCACCAGTCAGTAAGCTTAAAGCAACTGCCTGAGCTTGCTGTTGTGCTGGTGTGCTGGCATCAAATTGCATAAAGTGCTGACGTAATTGCCACCGAAGTAAAGTTAACCGTCCCATCATCTGTTGCCAAAGGGTGTTAGATGCGACCGCATGTGTTTTAACATGAGGCATCATCTGGTACATCATTTGTGCTTGCTCATGCCACTGATGGTTATTCATCGGTAGCCATTTTGCTTGTGCTTGTATGCCTCTTGTTGTCAGCCAACGATGACCATTAAATCCCACTTGCTTGGACTGATGATTAGGCAGTGGCTGTAGCAACAATGGCACAATCAGTTCTTGTCCATCTACCAGGGAATCCAAAGGCACTTGTCTAATGGTGGGTTGACCCGTGGAGGTCTTAGAGGGTTGTGAGACAAACAATGCTTCAATCTGCCCATTTGCCAATGACTGATTCATGGCAGAAATCAACACTTGCGAACCAACCAAAGTGTTCATGGGAGCATTAAGATGGGCTTCTGTCTTGATGCTGATGTCAGTTGCAGCATCATTGATAATGTCAGTGTCAATGTCAGTGTCAATATCCGCTGGTTGGCTGTGGTCATTGTGATGATAGGGGTTGGCAATAAAAGACACATGAGCAGTCTTAGCCATGCCCTCTTGTGAGCTGACCCCAGTTGGCTGGGTAGATGTTGCTTGAGTAGATATTGCTTGAGTAGATGTTGCTTGGGCGGATAAAGGCATGGCATGAACAATGGTGGCTGTTTGAGCATAATGACTTTGATAGCGAGTATCTGCTACCCCATCGCTTAAACCATCAATGCGAATATGAGCAATCACCTGAACCATTTGGGTCAGCTGATTGGCTGTATGAGAGTGATACTGTAACAAGCCATGCAAACTGATACCAATAAACAGCAACATCACGCTGATGACGTTGACCATAGTCACAAGCCCATTGCTGTTCTTATTGCCAACGGTTAAATGTGACGGATTGACTGGCTGTTTGACTGGCTGTTTGAGTTGCAGCTGCTTAAACTGCCCCTGTCTAAATTGCTGTTTGCGTTGATGCGATTGCCCAAACCGCCATAACTGCCACGCCAAAATCAACAACACATAACAAAACACATACCACATACCAGACATTGCCATCTGAGATAACACGGTATCTTTAAGGTCAATCCATTGACTGCTCAAACTTTCAAGCAATACCAATAACCACACCATCAATAGCAAAGACCATAACCAAATTTTCATCTTTATGAGCCTTTATCATCTTTTATTTGTTATGTGAAGAATATCAATCAGTTGCCACAGATGGCTGATGAACTTGCCAATTCATGGGTTTGTGGTTATGCTAGCACCAGTCATCAGTTATTGGCGTTTTATCCCATTTTTTATCCTTTTGTTGTGTTTTATTTTTTGTTTTTGATTCGTTGGTGTTTTAGCAACGTTTCATGACCGAGTAATCCATTGTGCCAACCAAAAAACTAAAAAACTGGTTACCAACCCCAGAACAAATCATGCAAACCAAGGGATTACAGCCCTTTGCCCATTATTTATCTGATCCAAGGCTATGGCATTTTAACCGTCGTTGTCTCAATAAAGCGGTATATGTCGGGGTCATGAGTGCGTTTTTTCCACTGCCAGGGCAAACATTGGTGGCATTGATATTCTCCTTATACTTTCGTGCCAATGTGCCATTTGCGGTTGCCTTAACATGGATTACCAACCCCATCACCACCATTCCTGTCTTCTATGCCAGCTATTATGTGGGGGCAAAAATATTGGGTAAGCAGATTATCGGTTTTCGTCAAATCGGGCATATGCTGTCAGATTTGAGTTTATGGATATTTGCTGATGGGGTCAATCCATTTATAACCTATCAGCACGTCTTTTCACTGTCAGCATTTTGTTTGGGGCTTTTGATATTGGCAGTCATCACAAGCTTGGTGTGTGGGTTGACCTTTCGCTTTTTTTGGCAGTATAAAATCATTCGCACATGGCAAAAACGCCATGGTCATCGCCCTGCACATTTACTAGATAAACACAAATACTAAATAAGCATAAAACCTAAATAAATACAGATAAAACATGGTTACTAACCATCAGTTTTTAAGCCATGGGTTTTAAACCACAGTCTTTGTCTTTAGCTGTTGTCCCATTGTCCATTTTTTAAAGTCAACTGTCGGTCTGCCTGTGATGCTAATTGACGGTCATGGGTTACCATTAAAAGCGACGTTTGTAAAGTCTGTTGTAACTCAGCCAATAATGCAAACACACTGTGGGCATTGTCATAGTCCAAATTACCCGTAGGCTCGTCCGCCAGTATTAAAGCAGGCTTAGTTACCAAGGCACGAGCAATCGCCACCCGTTGTCGTTCACCGCCAGACAGCTCACCTGGGCGATGCTCAAGGCGATGACCCAGCCCCACTTTTTTTAAAATGGCGACCGCCTGCTCTTTGGCATCACCAAGACTGATTTTAGGACGCATCAGCAAGGGCATGGCAACATTTTCAATGGCATCAAACTCTGCAAGCAAATGATGAAACTGATAAATAAAGCCCAAATGCTGGTTACGCATATGCCCCCGTTGGGTCTCATTCATCTGATTAAGGCATTGCCCTTGTAACCATACTTCACCTGTGGTTGGGGTATCTAAACCGCCTAATAGATGCAGTAAAGTGCTTTTGCCAGAGCCACTTGTGCCAACAATGGCGACCTTTTCACCTGCATGAATGGTTAAGCTTAGCTCACTTAGCACGTGAGTTTTGACGGCCCCTTCATCATAGGTTTTGCTGATATTTTTGGCGACTAAAATGGCATTATTTGGGGTGTTTTGTGTCTCGTTCATGGTGATGTCTGTTTGGCTATTTCAATGGGTGTTAAAATTTCAATGGGTGTTTTTCAATAACTGTTAAAACTTCAATAACTGTTAAAGCCTCAATCAATCATGGTTAAAACTGCAATGGCTGTTAGAATTCACTTTAAGCAACTCGCTTTAAGGAGTGTGATTAACCATTATTCATAACGCAAAGTCTGAGCAGGTTGGATTTTGGCAGCACGTTTGGCAGGATAAATGGTCATTAAAAAACACAACAAAAATGACGAACCTGTAATCACCAGAACATCGCTAACCTTAACATAGGACGGCAAATAATTAACAGGATATACGTCAAACAAATGCAAATTAAATGCTTGATTGACATAACCCAACACATCGCTGATGGATAACGCAAACACCACCCCAATCACCGTACCAAGTGCCGTACCAATGACCCCAATAATCATGCCTTGTACCATAAACACCTGTGTGATGAGTTTGGGTGTTGCCCCAAAAGTTTTTAAAATCGCAATGTCTGACTTTTTATCGGTAACCATCATCACAAGGCTTGAGACAATATTAAAAGCAGCAACAATCACAATCAAGAATAACAACAAACCAATCATGGCTTTTTCCATCTGAATGGCACTAAACAGATTGCCATGAGTTTGTGTCCAATCGCTTGGAATCAGCCGTTCTGGATCAAGTTGTACCGCTTGCTGTGCCACTCGTGGGGCAGAAAAGATGTCATTAAGACGCATGCGAATGCCTTGAGCCCCATCTGGCAGACGCAACAACTTAGCAGCATCATTCATGGGAATGTATGCCACCATGGTATTGACCTCTTTACTGATGTCATAAGTACCGACCAAGGTAAACCGCTTAAATCTAGGAATCACGCCAGCAGGTGATGGCGATGCTTCTGGTAACACCAAAGTGATTTTATCACCCATATTCAAGCCCAATGACCAAGCCAAATCTTCCCCCAGCACAATGCCAAATTCGCCTGCTTGCAGATTATCAATACTGCCTTGGGTCATATGCTCGCCGATGATGGAGACCTTTTTTTCGTATTCTGGGACGACTCCTGTTACCACCACCCCAGCCACTTGACCGTTGGCAGTTAGCATGCCTTGCAAGTTAATAAAGGGAGCAACATCGCTGATTTTGCTGTCTTGGTGTTTGATGTTCTCTGCCAAAGATTGCCAATCTGGCAGGATTTGCATTGACTGTACGGTCGCTTGTGGCACCATGCCCAAAATACGACTTTTAATCTCTCTATCAAAGCCATTCATCACTGACAGCACCGTAATCAGTACCGCCACGCCCAAGGTCAGCCCAATCACCGAAATCAGTGAAATAAAAGAAATAAAACGGTTACTGCGTTCTGCTCGTGTGTAACGCAAACCAATAAACAATGCCAAAGGTCGAAACATGCCGACAAACCTATTCTGTCATAAAAATCATGATTAAAAGAGGGTTAGTTTGACACAAATACCCCCTTTAATGCCAATTAATTCTGTGATTAGCCAGTGTTTGACGACAATTTTTATGAAAAAAAGCAAATTTTATGAAAAAAAAACAAAAAATCTGGCATCTCACCCACAACTGACTTTAAATGTCATGATTTATCCGCTTAATGCTTGCGTCTGATGGTAAATGGTGTATGCTAACTCTGCTAATTCACAACACATAAACAACATTTTCACAAACAACTGCAAACAACAAGCGAAGCCAAACACCATGACCATGCGTTATCAACATCAAAGCAATCATCAAGATAAAAGCAATCACAGTCATCAACCCCCAAAAAAAATCCCCATCAACAGCGAACAATACGCAGGACACGCCCAACATTGGGGCATTTTAACTGATGCAGTCGACCGCTCATTAAGCGATTCATCAGTCAATTTACCAAACAACACGCCAGCCACCCATGCCCAAACGTCTAAAACCAAAGACCAAAAAAACATCTCTGCCCAAGTCTCTGACTGGCTACAAGCCATGATTGACACCGCCACCTTACCACTGGGGTTAAACACACAATCCCCCAACCCAAAAACAAGCCCATATCTGTTAATCAGTGGCAACCAACCTGTGCATGTCAATCAAATATTAAAATTAAACAACGGCAAACCCACTGACTTAGTTAACGCCTTTCCTTGTGTCAACAGCCCATACGGTCTGCAATGCCACATCGAACACATCATCATCAACGACAGCCAGCTAGATGCGATATTGTGTCTGCGTGCTGATGACACCATCATTTATGCCCATGACCAACTGCATGCCATCAATGCCGACTTATATCGAGAAGACACCAGCTATTTTGTCAACCTAAGTGCATGGGCTTACCACATCACCATAAGCAAGCAAGATGAAGTCATCATCGTTGATGACCCCAAAGCCATTCGTTATCACCGTGCCTTTAATGACATCGTGGCAAACCATGGCGGACAAACACCTAACAACATAGACGAGTTAATCCGCCAATGGCAACCTGACGATAACACGGACACGCTTGCCCCCATTGAGATTAACTTGGGGCATATGTGTGCGTATTTATTTGGTGATACCTTAGGACAAGAAGATGAAGCTTGGTGTCAAGGACAAGTGCTTGGCAAGCAAGACAGTGCATTTTTTGACATTACGGTAACTTTGTTTGACGTGGTGATATTGCGTGAGCCAGACAGCCAACCTTTTGTGGTGCGTATGGCAACACCAAAAACCGCTAAGACTGATGCCATCGCCGTTCATGACTACATTCAAGCCAACATTTGGCTACAAGCGGCCATCTATGCTGACAATCAATAATCAATAAGGCAACAATCACCCAACCTTATTCAGTATCGGCTAATAAGATGACCGCATGGATTAAAAAATGCCAAGCAGATGATGTTAACGTGTGTCCCTAAACGACCCATTTCTCATATATCATGAATTTTATTCATCTTAATATGATTTTAAATCATTTTTATTCATGTAAAAAATCGGTTAAAGTATCCCTACTTGCTTATTTCATTCACTTTTCATTCACTAAACGCTTATCTGCTTAACTAAAAACAACCAAAAGTTTGGGAGACTTTATCATGACCAACATTCACAGCAACACCTTTCAATATTCCATCAAAAGTCATGTGTTTGATGAAAATTACCAACCAGCAACCAGCACCCGTTTGACCACCAACTTTGCCAACCTTGCTCGTGGTGAAAATCGCAAAGAAAACCTACAAAATGCCATCAAAATGATTAACAACCGTTTTAATGATTTGGCACATTGGGACAATCCGACAAATGACCGTTATTCAGTGCTCATTGACATTGTGTCTATTGATGTTGATGTGGCAGGTAAGGGCGAATTTTTCTCAGGATTAGAATGGCTAAAAACATCTGTGGTTGACCACAAAACAGGCAAAACCACCCCTGGCATCATTGGCAACAGCTTTTCATCATTTGTTCGTGATTATGATTTTAGCGTATTGCTTCGTGAATATAACAAGGATAAGGCTGAATTTAGTGTGCCTGAGGGTTATGGCGATTTGCATGGCAAATTGTTCAAATTCATGGTGGCATCCGAAGAGTACAAGACCCAATCCAAAAAACCACCCGTACTGTGCCTAAGCGTGGCGACCACTCGCACTTATCACAGAACCACCAACACGCATCCGATTTTGGGCGTGGAATATGTGCAAAATGATTATTCATTGACCGATGAGTATTTTGCCAAGATGGGCTTAAAAGTGCGTTATTTTATGCCCCCAAAATCGGTTGCCCCTTATGCGTTTTATTTTGATGAAAATGCTGATTTGTTGAACGATTACACCAATTTAGAACTCATCAGCACCATCGCCACCATGGAAGCATTCCAAAAAATCTACCGCCCAGAGATTTATAACGCCAATTCTGTGGCAGGTCAGATTTATCAGCCAAGCCTAACCTATCAAGATTATTCATTAACCAAAATTGAATATGACAGAGAAGAACGCACCCAATTGGCAATCAAGCAAGGCAAAATCGCCGAAGAGCAGTTTATCAAACCATATCAAGAGATTTTGGACGCTTGGCTTGCCGAAAAATAAGCGATAAGTATTAATCAATCAGCCGATGACTGTTTATCGGTTGGTTGATTGAAATTTTTGGTATAATGGCAAATTTAGTTTAGGAAAATACAATGAGCAAAATTTTACTTCCCACATCCACCGCAGGCAGTCTGCCAAAACCATCTTGGCTTGCTGAACCTGAAAAACTGTGGTCACCGTGGAAACTGCCCGAAGACCAACTGGCATCAGGCAAGCAAGACGCATTATTGGTGTGCCTACAAGAGCAACAACAAGCAGGACTTGACATCGTCAGCGATGGTGAGCAAACTCGCCAACATTTTGTAACCACCTTTATTGAACATCTTGACGGAGTGGATTTTGCCCAACGAGAAACCGTCAAAATACGCAACCGCTATGATGCCAGCGTGCCAACCGTGGTTGGGGCGGTCAGTCGCCCAAAAGCAGTGTTCGTTGATGATGCCAAGTTTTTGCGTCAATACACCACTCAACCGATTAAATGGGCATTGCCTGGCCCAATGACCATGGTAGACACTTTATATGACAACCATTATAAAAGTCGTGAAAAATTGGCTTGGGAATTTGCTAAAATCCTAAACGAAGAAGCCAAAGCCTTACAAGCGGTTGGGGTGGACATCATTCAATTTGATGAACCAGCATTTAATGTCTTTTTTGATGAAGTGAATGATTGGGGCATTGCCGCCCTAGAACGTGCTGTTGAAGGGCTAAACTGTGAAACAGCGGTGCATATCTGCTATGGCTATGGCATTCAGGCAAATAATGACTGGAAAAAAACCTTGGGTTCAGAATGGCGACAATATGAAACCTTGTTCCCCAATCTACAAAAATCCAACATTGACATCATCTCACTAGAATGTCAAAACTCGCATGTGCCAATGGACTTGATAGAAATCATTCGTGGTAAAAAAGTGATGGTCGGTGCGATTGACGTTGCCACAAGTAACATCGAAACCCCAGAACAAGTGGCAGATACGCTTCGTAAGGCGTTACAGTTTGTGGACGCAGATAAGCTATACCCATCAACCAACTGTGGCATGACACCCTTATCACGCCATGTTGCTAAAGAAAAAATGCGTGCCCTAAGTGCAGGGGCAAGCATTGTTCGTCAAGAATTGACTCATTCATAAACAGCCAATACACAAACAACGGACAAATCAATGGTTGATGTTATCGACTTTAAAAATGCCATGTCCATGCTAACCAGTGCCGTGAGCGTCGTTACCACAGCAGGCGCATCAGGACAACATGGCTTTACCGCTTCTGCCATTTGCAGTGTTACCGACACACCACCGACACTGTTGGTGTGTATGAACACATTTTCACGGTCATATGAACATTTTGTCGCCAATAAGGTACTGTGCGTCAATGTTTTAACCGCAAATCGCTTATCAAACCATGAAAATTTGTCCAATGTGTTTGCATCTGGACTGAACCAACAAGAACGTTTTGAACATGGATCATGGCAAACCTTGGTAACAGGGTCGCCTGTACTAAATGATGCGTTGGTAAGTTTTGACTGTCAGATTGAGCAAATCCAAGAAGTGGGAACACATGGGATTTTTATCTGTCCCATTATGGCGATTGGGCAACATTCACAAACCCAAGAAGGCCAAGGCTTGGTTTACTTTAACCGACGCTATCACCCCGTTGGGCAGATTAAAGCGTTATTGGACAGCTAGATTTATGATGCGGTTGTTATTATTAATAGCATCATTAAAAAACCACCTAATAAATAGGTGGTTTTATCAAATAACACATTAGCCAATAACAAAATGTGCTTATTCGCTGTCTTGTTTTTTGCTACGGCGACCAAACGCACCAAAACGCTTGTTAAAGCTGGCAACACGACCTTCGTTAGAAGCTTTACGCTGAGCACCTGTATAAAAAGGGTGTGAAGCACTTGAAATATCAAGGGCAACATATGGATACTCTTGACCTTCATATTCACGAGTGGTTTTACTTTTGACGGTTGAGCGAGTCAAGAAATACACGTCAGCGTTGGTGTCGTGAAACAACACTTCTTGGTACTCTGGATGGATGTCGTTACGCATGGCAATCTCCAATGACTGAGGCACTAAGGGCATCAGATGCCAGCCGTCGCATCACAAGACCATTCTTGCACACAACACCAGCAATGACTGTCTTAGCCTTCCACAGTGGGATAATAAGGATATAAGGGGCTGTATTTTACTGGATTTATACAGGTTTATCAAGTTTTATTAACTTGCCAAATTGATAAACTCACTAAATGCGTTGAGCAGGCAGATTGTCCTTAATTAACACCACATCTTGCAACAGTTCAATGGCTTGTTCTACGCCATCGCAAACGAGCAGATTCTCCAAATCATGACTACCAATAAAGCCTTCATCAGCACTGTGGCGTAAATGCTTAATAAAATAATCATAGTAGCCGTTGATGTTTAAGATAATCATCGGCTTTTGGTGTTGGAACAGCTGTCGCCATGTGGCAATTTCAGTGATTTCTTCCAATGTGCCTAACCCACCTGGTAAGGTGATAAAAGCATCAGCATACTCCGCCATGATGGCTTTGCGAGTGTGCATGGTGTCGGTCAAATGCAATTTGGTTAAGCGGGCATGAGCAATCTCACGCTCCAACATAAAGCTTGGAATGACGCCCACGGCTTCACCCTCATTATCTACCACCGCATCTGCAACCATACCCATTAGGCCAATACTTGCACCACCATACACCATCCCCAAACCGTTATCCGCCAGTGCCCTGCCAAGCTGTTTTGCCGTGTCTACATATAGGGTGTCATTACCCATGCGTGAGCCACAGTACACCGCCACCAAAGGCATGGACAGACTGCGTTTGTCCACGACTTGACTGATGTTGTGCATGTCTTTACTGGTGATGATGTCTTGAGTTTGATGGTATTTATGATGCTCTGTCATGGAATGTCCTTATGTGTCTGAATGCTGTTGGTTTATGAATGTTTTATTGTTTGATTATTTTAACATTTGATTATCATGATGAGATAAGCGTTTCTCCAGTTTAAAGAATTTAATGTCATGATTTATTTTTTTAATGTTGATATACTGTCTTTATCATCTTTTTGTTATATACATAAAGCATGTGGATAAAAAGAGCATGCCCATAAAGTTTGCTATTAAGCCTACTGGCTTATTTGTTATCCATTAGTTTTTTAACCATTCATTTTTTTACCATCACTTTTTTAAATACCACCATGATTACTTTACGACAATTAGAATTCGCTTTAGCCGTTGCCAAACACCGCCATTTTAAACGGGCGGCAGAAGAATGCAACATTTCTCAGTCCGCTTTAAGCCTTGGCATCGCTGAGTTAGAAAAGCAGTTGGACACACAAATTTTTGAACGCAACAATAAGCAGGTGCTGATTACGCCGATTGGTGAAGATATTTTAAGCCGAGCAAGGCGTGTGTTTAGTGAAGTCAATGATTTGACCACCAGAGCCCACAGTCATCAAACACCGCTTGCTTATCCCATGAGCATCGGGATTATCCCCACCATTGCCCCTTATTTATTGCCAAAAGTGTTGCCCAATCTAAAAAAAACCTATCCAGAATTTCGCATTCATGTGGTCGAAAAACAAACTGAACGTTTGCTGGAACAGGTACGCTATGGTCATGTTGATACCGCCATCATTGCCTTACCATATGAAGTTGATGGCTTGCATACATTTGAGTTTTGGCAAGAAGATTTTTTTGCAGTATTCCCAACCAATGATGCCAATGCCAAACTCGATTGTATCGATGCTAAAAAGCTTACTCAGGTTAATCTTATGCTGTTAGGTGAAGGACATTGTCTGACAGATCAAGTGCTTGATGTGTGTCAGTTTGATAAAGATGAATTTAAGTCCAACTTTGCTGATGCCAGCTTAAATACCTTAATTCAAATGGCGATGGCAGGTATGGGGACAACGCTTGTGCCATATATGGCGTTAGACCAAGTCCAATCTGCCAACCAGGCCATGACTGCTGTGCCATTGGCTGAAACAGGTCCACATCGACGCATTGCCTTTGTTACTCGATTAAACTATGCCAGGGTGAATGATGTTAAGTTATTGGGTCATTTATTTGCCAACGTACTAACAAAATAACCCACCAACAGGATAACTGCCATAACAAAACACCCGCCAAAATAACCACCAGAGCCAAATAATAAATAATCAACACACCCCAAAGGTTGTCTCACTTTTGGGGTGGGTGCGGTTTACCTGACATTTCAACTTACGCCAATTGAGCCACATCAATTTTATCGGCTTTTTTGGTGTAGTCAGTCATGCGGTCAAAATTCATGTAACGATAGACTTCATCACTCATGCTATCAAGTTTGCCTGCATACTCTTGGTACTCTGCATTGGTTGGCAGTTTACCAAGCACAGCAGCAACCGCTGCCAACTCTGCTGATGCCAAATAGACATTTGCCCCTTGACCCAAACGATTAGGGAAGTTACGGGTTGATGTTGATACAGCAGTGGATTTAGGAGCGATGCGAGCTTGGTTACCCATACACAACGAGCACCCTGGCATTTCGGTACGAGCCCCAGCTTGGGCATAGGTATTGTAGTAACCTTCTTCCATCAGCTCACGAGCGTCCATCTTGGTGGGCGGTGCAATCCAAAGGCGAGTTTTTAGGCTGCCTGCTGGTACTTCTTGTAGTAGCTTGCCCGCCGCTCTAAAGTGACCGATGTTGGTCATACACGAACCGATAAACACTTCATCAATGCTATCCCCTGCCACGTCCGCCAAAGTTTTAGCATCATCTGGATCATTTGGACAACAAAGAATGGGTTCTTTGATTTGACTCATGTCAATGGTGATGTCAGCGGCATATTCGGCATCAGCATCGGCACGCATAAGGCTTGGATTGTTCAACCATTCTTGCATGGCTTCGATGCGACGGCTTAATGTGCGAGCATCGCCATAGCCTTCAGAAATCATCCATTTAAGTAAGGTGATGTTGGAATTTAGGTACTCTTTGACTGATGCCTCTGACAACGTAATGGTACAACCTGCAGCACTGCGTTCAGCTGATGCGTCAGACAGTTCAAATGCTTGCTCAACGGTTAGGTCTTCTAAGCCTTCAATTTCTAAGATACGTCCGTTAAAGACATTCTTTTTACCCTTTTTCTCAACTGTTAATAGACCTTCTTTAATGGCTTGTAATGGAATGGCGTGTACCAAATCACGCAAGGTAATGCCATCTTGACGCTCACCAACAAAACGGACACGCACCGACTCTGGCATATCCAATGGCATCACGCCTGTGGCAGCAGCAAATGCAACCAATCCTGACCCAGCTGGAAAAGAGATACCCATCGGAAAGCGAGTGTGTGAATCGCCACCTGTACCCACAGTATCAGGCAATAACATACGGTTGAGCCAAGAGTGGATAATGCCATCACCGGGGCGTAAACTGACCCCACCACGGTTCATGATAAAGTCAGGCAAGGTATGTTGAGTTTCAACGTCCACAGGCTTAGGATAGGCTGCGGTATGGCAGAACGACTGCATGACCAAATCTGCTTGAAAGCCCAAACAGGCTAAGTCTTTAAGCTCATCACGAGTCATCGGACCTGTGGTGTCTTGACTACCCACAGTGGTCATTTTTGGCTCACAGTACATGCCTGGACGCACACCGTCTAATCCGCAAGCCTTACCGACCATTTTTTGAGCCAAGGTATAGCCCTTGCCTGTGTCAGCGGGTTGCTCTGGCATGGCAAACACGTCCGAATGCTCAAGTCCCAGATATTCTCTGGCCCGATTGGTTAAGGCACGACCGACGATAAGCGGAATGCGACCACCAGCACGCACTTCATCAAGCAGTGTCGCTGAGTTTAATTCAAAAGTAGACAACACCTCATCTGAGTCATGCTTGGTGATTTTGCCATCATAGGGATAGATGTCAAACACATCACCCATATTAATGCCATCAACATTGACATCTTCAATGGGCAATGCCCCTGAATCTTCCATGGTATTAAAGAAAATGGGTGCAATTTTACCACCAAGCACCAATCCGCCAGCACGTTTGTTTGGCACATGAGCAATGTCTTCGCCCATCAACCACAGCACCGAGTTGGTGGCAGATTTACGGCTTGAACCAGTACCCACCACATCTCCCACATAAGCAAGTGGATATCCTTTTTGTTTAAGCTCTTCAATCAGCTTCATCGGACCTTTGACACCTTCTTCGTCAGCAGTGATGCCGTCACGAGAGTTTTTGTGCATGGCAAGTGAATGCAAAGGAATGTCAGGACGACTCCACGCATCTTGAGCGGGCGATAGGTCATCTGTGTTGGTCTCGCCTGTCACTTTAAAAGCCGTGTAGGTGGCTTTTTGTGGCACTTTTGGACGGTTGGTAAACCATTCAGCATTTGCCCATGATTCGATGACTTCTTGAGCGGTTTGGTTGCCAGCTTTGGCTTTATCAGTTACATCATTAAAGGCATCAAAGACCAATAAGGTGTTTTTTAATGCCTTAGCGGCATGTTCTGCCAATGCGTTGTCATCTAACGCATTCACCAACGGCTCAATGTTATAACCCCCTTGCATCGTGCCTAAGATTTCAATGGCTTTTTGCTTGCTAATCAAAGGAGATTTGGCTTCATTTTTGATGATTGCTGCCAAAAAAGCAGCTTTGACATAAGCCGCTTCGTCCACACCTGGCGGAATGCGGTTTTCTAACAAATCTAACAAAAACTCTTCTTCACCTGCTGGTGGGTTTTTGAGCAATTCAACCAACTTAGCGGTCTGTTGGTCAGATAAGGGTAGTGGCACAGTGCCTTGATTGGCACGCTCTTGTACATGGTTGCGGTAGTCTTCCAAAAATGCCATAAAATTGTCCTTTTACGAATACATGAAAAAAAGCATCAAAACTGCTTGCCCATAATTTACTTGCCTATAATATAGCTTAAAACGTTGCAAAAGTTAATTAAAACCCAAACATGTCCGCCAATTATTACAGAATATCCATCATTTCTTATAGAAATACCAGCCTTTTAATCCACTATGACACCTTACTCAACATTCAACATTCAACATTCAATATCATCGACCAATGTCATCGACTTTATGATGATGACCATCATACCAAATGACTAAAATGGCGATGGTAACCATTTATCGGACAATCAGCTATCGGACAATCAGCATCGAATAATCCGCCTAAACCCATAAAAAACATACCAACTAAAATTTACAGTAAGATTAAGCCACCATACTTGTACAAAAGTAACAAAAAGACTACCATAAAGCTAACACCATTAACCGTATCTAAGAGCAGTTTATAAAAGGACGTATTATGTTGCCCAACACTGCCACCACGCCCATCTATTACTTGACCTATATCAGCACCATTAAGGTGGCATATTTACTGAAACCTCATACATTCAATGACATACACAATAAAGCCCTTGAATTTAACCGTAAGCACAATATCAGTGGCTTTTTGTGTTATGGATCACGGTGTTTTTTTCAGTATTTAGAAGGTGATAAACACATCGTTCAATCTTTATTTGCTAAAATTAAACAAGATTCTCGCCATCACAACATCAAGCTGATTGGTGAAGGGGATATTGATGCCCGTCGTTGTCAAAGTTGGTGCATGAATGTTATTACCCCAAAGGCATTGGCAAAGCATCATCAAGATGCCAAATCACATTATTATCCATTTACCCCTTATCAATGGTGTGATACTAAAATTAATAATTTCACCGAGTTTTGTATCTCTCAATACCATATTTTTCAAGACAACGTTTTTCAAGACAACGGCAAGGCCAACAAACCCAATCCACACCACGCTGATTTAGGGCAAACTGTGAAAGTTGCTATCGCCACGCATCAGGTATTTATTTTATTACAAGCCATGTTGGTATTGCTGGCAATCGTGGCGTTTGGTTTGATTCATATGTTTTAAGAGCCATTAACCAGTACCGCCCCACAAGCCAAATGATTAAGACCTGTTATTATCCGTGCTGTCTTTACTGTGTTAATACCGTCGATGCTGTTAATGCTGTTAATGCTGTTAATGCTATCCATTCCTTATTATTAACCCCATATTGGCAAGCACATGGGGTTTTTGGTTGGTTTTTGGTTGGTTTTTAATTGATGTCTGACTGCGTGTTCGGGTATGGTGGGTTGTGGCAGGTTATTTAAACGGACTTTTCTGTTATACTGCTCATCACAATTAACAAAACTTTTTGATAAAAGTCTCTTTCATTAAAAGGGATTAGGAAGTGATAGCCAATGAACACCAGCACCACATCAGCCGTACAAACGCACACACCCCAATCTTCACAAACCAGCCAACCAAAAAAAGCCGTCCAAGGTGAAAAATTACGGGGCTATGATAAAGTTGCTCGCATTCCCATTAAAATCATTCCCACCGAAACCGCCCCAAAAAAACCTGACTGGATACGAGTTAAGCTGGCAAAACCAGGGGAAGTTGAAGAGCTTAAAAAGACCATGCGTTCCAAAAAACTGTATACCGTATGTGAAGAAGCTGCTTGCCCAAATTTGCCTGAGTGTTGGAGCGATGGCACGGCAACCTTTATGATTATGGGGGATATTTGTACTCGCCGTTGTCCGTTTTGTGATGTGGCACACGGCAGACCCTATCAGTTAGACAAAAACGAACCACGCAACACCGCTGAGACCATCATGGACATGGGGTTAAAATATGCGGTCATCACCTCAGTAGACAGAGATGATTTATTAGACGGTGGTGCTGGACATTTTGCTGAAGTCATCAGAGAAACCAGAGCATTATCACCAAACTGTCTGATAGAAATTCTCGTGCCTGATTTTCGTGGACGCATGGACGTGGCATTACAAACCCTAGACAAAGATGCACCCGATGTGTTTAACCACAACATCGAAACCATCTCACGGCTGTATAAGGCGTTACGCCCCGGTTCTGATTATCAACATTCGCTGGAATTATTAAAACAATATAAACAACGTCGCCCAGACATTCCCACCAAATGTGGTTTTATGGTGGGGTTGGGTGAAACTGAAGAAGAAGTATATGCCCTACTTGACGACTTAAAAGCTCACGACGTGGACATCATCACCATCGGACAGTACCTGCAACCAAGCAAACAGCATGCTCCCATAGACCGCTATGTGCATCCTGATGAGTTTGAACGCTATATGGCATATGGTAAGAAGATTGGCTTTTTTAGCATTTGGGCAGGGCCTATGATACGCTCAAGTTACTTTGCTGACCGTCAATATTATGGTGAAGATTGCCCCAAACCTGTGCGTAGTCAAAATGTGGTGGCAGCTGAGCAACGAGCCAAAGCTGAGCAGGTACGCCATGCAGCCTGCTAATAAAAGCAGGCAGTATGCCAATGCCAATAATAATGCCAATGCCAATAACAATGCCAATGGCAATGGCAATGGCAATGGCTCAAATCAAAACCAAATCATCACTTCTAATGATGGCATTCACACGTTGCATCATCATTTTTTTGATTGTCAAAGTAAGCCCAAAGCCACCCTATTGATTGTCCACGGTATGAGTGAGCATGGTGGACGCTATGATGCTTTTGCGCAATTTTTGGCAGAACAAGGCATTGCCGTTGCAACCTATGACCAATTAGGACATGGCAAAACCGCCAACTGCCAAGAAGAACTGGGCTATGTTCATAAAACATATCCTGTACAGATGTTGCTAAGAGATGTGGTGCGTATGGCAAATCTATTAAAACAACGCCATCCACAGACACCACATTTTATCATGGGGCATTCTATGGGGTCATTTATTGTACGGCAGGTTCTGTCACAACACAGTTATGACTTTACTGGGGCAATACTCATGGGAACAGCGGATAAAAATCCTTTGATTAAATCGCTAGTCCCACTATTTGCAGGGCTTAACCGCTTAAGTCCTAAGCGTCCTTGTCATTGGGCTGGCAACAGCATGAATAAGGTGTTAAACAGCAAACTGGGCAATGTACAAAGCGCTTCACGCTTTGCTTGGGTGAGTAACAACACCGACAACATCAATGCGTATGAATCTGACCCTTTGTGCGGTTTTAATTTTACCCATAATGGCTTTTTTGCATTATTTAAAATCATGGATTTGGCACTTAACCAAGACTGGCATGCCGACATTGACAGACATTTCCCTTTGCTATTGGTCTCTGGTAAAGATGACCCCGTTGGCAACATGGGTAAAGGCATTGACCGTCTACAACAGCGATTACAAGATAACGGTTTTTGGCAAATCAACAAACGACTGTATCCCAACATGCGTCATGAACCCCTACACGAACAGCAAGCGGACATGGTATTTAACGACATTGCCCATTGGATAACGCATCATGCACTCACCAATCATCATTCATTCACCAACCAATGAACCTGAACATTTGCCAAGTTGCAAAAAATTAACGACAATACACCACGTACGACGTTACTTTTTAACTTCCCTTTTTCATTTACCCTTTAATTTACTTTTTAACTGTTTTTATTGAACCGTTTTTATTCCAATGATTAAAATTAGGACATGTTATGACCCTACAAGCCACCATCGAACAAGCCTTTGAAAACCGTGCTAACCTTAGCCCAGAGACCATGCCCACCGACGTGCGTGAAGCGGTCATCAGCGTACTAAACGACCTAGACAGTGGCAAACTTAGAGTTGCTGAAAAAATAGATGGTCATTGGCAAGTCAATCAATGGGCAAAAAAAGCCGTCCTACTGTCGTTCCGTTTGTATGACAATTATCCCATGCCCAGTTGTGAACATTTGCAGTTTTATGACAAAGTGCCAACCAAATTTGCCAATTGGACAAAAGAGCAGTTCATCGATGCAGGCATACGGGTTGTGCCACCAGCAGTGGCTCGCCAAGGTGCTTACATCGCTGATGGTGTGGTGCTGATGCCTTCTTATGTCAACATCGGTGCATACGTTGACCAAGGGACAATGGTCGATACTTGGGCGACAGTTGGATCATGTGCCCAAATCGGTAAAAATGTGCATCTGTCTGGTGGCGTTGGTATTGGAGGGGTGTTAGAACCATTACAAGCCAGTCCCACCATCATCGAAGATAACTGCTTTATCGGAGCAAGAAGTGAGATTGTTGAAGGGGTCATTGTTGAAGAAGGCTCAGTCATCTCTATGGGCGTGTACATCGGACAATCCACTAAAATCTATGACCGCAAGACAGGTAATATCATCTATGGACGTGTGCCAGCAGGTTCGGTAGTTGTCCCCGGTAGCCTTCCCAGTGAAGACGGCAGTCACAGCCTATATGCCGCCATCATTGTCAAAACAGTGGATGCCCAAACTCGAGCCAAAACCAGCATTAATGAGCTATTAAGAATGGGGTAGAGTATTAAGCCATGATGTTCATAAGTCATGCTTTGACTTCCTCCCCTCCCTATCGTTCGGGGATTCCTGCTCCCAGACGGTCAAGCCCGACCGCAAGCCTAAGATAGTGGCAACCGCCCGTACGACACACCGTACATCTTAGGTTCTTATTTTAAGCTAATCCTACTGTTAGGATTGTCATAGACACGAATTAGCTTAAGTGTGTGTTTGGAAACGTCTTACCAGTTAAGTTACTGCGTACTCGCAATTTAGTCTTAACTTAACTGTGGAATGTAAGACATTGAATATAGTCAGATGAGTATAGCAAAACTTATCACATTTAACAATTGCCTTATATCCACCGCCTGAAGGCGGTGGATATAAGGCAACGGAGGATAAAATATCTCTACCATCATCGTAAACAGAATTTATGACAAGATTTATGAACATTGGTTTAAAATGGTAACGCTAACTCCGATTTACCATTTGTCATGAGGTCATCATTGAACCATCTTTTAACCACCAGTGCCACTCAAACGCCACGACGCAACACTCATATCCCCACCACCGATCCTGAGGCAGGATTAAAGTTGACGGAGATTTTTTATTCTCTGCAAGGCGAGGCGCTGACCGCAGGCTTACCAACCATTTTTATTCGCCTGACGGGTTGTCCGCTTCGATGCGTGTATTGTGATACTGAATATGCCTTTGTGGGTGGTCAACGGTGGGGGCTAGATGACATTTTGACTCACATTCAACAATATCCTTGCCAACGAGTCTGTGTAACAGGCGGCGAACCGTTAGCACAGCCTAATGCCATTGTGCTGATGCAACACCTTATTGATGCAGGATATGAAGTCTCACTAGAGACATCAGGGGCGTTATCAGTCGCTGATGTGCCTAAACAGGTGTCTAAGGTGATGGATTTAAAAACCCCATCATCAGGTGAGATGACCAAAAATTTGTGGGATAATCTAACCCACTTAACCCAGCATGACCAATTAAAATTTGTGATTATGAATCAAAAAGACTATGATTGGGCAAAACAGCAAGTCATCATGCACAGCTTACATCATAAAGTGGGTGTGGTATGGTTCTCACCGATGTTTGAGGTGAACACGCCAAAGGTAATCAGCATCAGCGATGACACCGCCTGTCAGCATGACCAATCCCCTATCCAACCTGTTCAACAGCTTGCCCAACAGCTTGCCGATTGGATTCTCAGCGATGCCCTGCCTGTGCGTCTACAGTTACAACTACATAAAATCATCTGGGCAGATGCCAAAGGCAAATAAAGCCAAATTTTAATAAAACCACCCTGCCCCGTTGCCATCATTGCAAGAATGATTTATGATATTTGTTCTATTTAAATAGAACAAACCGATGGAATTTACCATGCCACATCATTCAATCACATCAGCCAAGCACACCAACAAGCACACCAATAGCGGACAACATGCCGAAGCTATTTTACTTCAATTATTTTGTCAAACCGAAGACAGCAAACAAATGCAACGGCTATTTTCTGCCTTATTCACTGAAAAAGAATGCAGTGAACTTGCCAACCGCATTCAGATTTTTGCCCTACTACAACAAGGCTTACCCCAACGTGAAATTGCTGAGCGTTTGGGGGTGGGGATTGCGACCGTCTCAAGGGGTGCAAAAGCTTATCAAGTCAATGATGTGGCGAATTTATTACCGAATTTGAAAGAGAAGTTTTAGTATTTCACCTTATGGGTTTTGGTAAAATAAACAAAAATCAAAGGATTTGACCATGACACAAGTCATTTTACATGAGCATAATCAAATTACCCTACCCCCTGTAATCGCCAAACAAGCCAATATCCAACCCAGTGATACGCTCAATATCAGTTATGATAATGGCATAATTCAATTAAAACCCAATAATCTTAAACAGAATGAACCATTTGATATCATGGCATTGTTCGGTTGTGCCAATGGCACTTACGGCAAAACGACCCAAGAAATCGATGCGTATGTTGCCAATGAACGTTTATCTTGGGACTAAAAACAGTTTAAAGCAATCACAGGTGATTTGACCTTGACCGAATTATTGGTTAAACCCATCAAAGATAATAATTTGAAATTAAAACAACAAGTTAAGTCACTTTTTGACCATGATTTTATTCATTTGGTCGAGCATCAACGCTCAATTTTTGACTTGTGTAGCGAACTTCGAGCCTTTCACTCACTAAAAATCCCTGACGCTCTGCATGTTGCTACTGCCATTTATTATCAAGCTGATATTTTTATCACCGCCGCCCATAAGTTAGCGAATAAAAATATCGGCATTACCTTTCTAAATTTGAATGAGTTTAAACAATAGAAGTCTTTGTATAATAACAGTTTGCCAATCACCACTTAATTTAACCATAATGTATCGCCATACTAGAACATTAAAACCTTTAAAGAAATGTTATGAATATCCAAAACAAACCACCTAAAATTGAACTTGCCAGCAAACCACAGCTTATCAAGCTGGCTCAAGATATTGATTTCTTTGAATTATTTCAACGCATAGAAGCCAAATATGACACCTGTTTTTTGCTAGAATCTTTAGGCGAAGACAGCCACATTTCACGCCATCACGCCATTGGGTTTGCTCCAGCCAAAACCATTTTTGCCAAAAACCGCCATACCCTTGCCATTACCGACAATCACACACAACAAACGGTGGATTACCCTTGCGACAATCCGTATCAGCTACTTAGACAAATCACCCCACAGCACATCATTGCCCGCAACCATACGGGCGGATTGGTTGGATTCTTGGGCTATGACTGCGTCAATTTTTTTGAGCCAACCTTAAACATCAAAAGTTCGAATGATTGTGAACCATTTAAATTTGGTCTATATCTGGACGGACTGAGCCTTGATAAAATGACTGGTGAGATTTTTTATTTTTATTACCCTTCGTCCCAACAGAAAAATCGCCTTAACGAAATCAAAACCTTGCTTGACATGCCAATCCCCACTCACACCACCCCAACCGTGCGTTTTGTCGGTGACGGCATGAGTAAAGAAGAACACGCCAAAACCGTGCTTAAGGTCAAAGAAGACATCAAGTCAGGCTTGATTTTTCAATGTGAAGTGGGCTTTAAATCACACTATCACATCACAGGCGACACCTTGCCAATTTATGCAAAATTACGAGACATCAACCCCTCTCCACACATGTATTTTGTCAAATTTGGTAAACAAAAAATCATCGGAGCATCACCAGAATTGCTGTTTCGTTTGCGAAATGGTGAGATGGAAACTTTTCCGCTGGCAGGCACGACCAAACGTGGTAAAGACATCACCGAAGACCGCAAGTTGGCTCGTCAGCTGTTAAATGACCCAAAAGAAATTGCTGAACATAACATGCTGGTGGATTTGCACCGCAATGACATTGGTCGAGTGGCACAGTTTGGCACAGTCAAAGTGCGAAATTTGATGGACATCAAGCGTTTTTCACACGTTCAGCACATTTCTAGTGAAATTGTTGGCATTATCCACCCAGCCGAAGACATGTTCACCGCCCTTGCCAGTAATTTTCCTGCTGGTACATTGTCGGGTGCTCCAAAGATTGAAGCGATGAAAATCATCAATGAACTTGAGCCTGATGGACGTGGGGCATATGGTGGGGCGTTGGGGCAGTTCTCATTTAATGGCGATTGTATTTTTGCCATTCCCATTCGTTCATTGTTTATCAATGGTGAAAAGGCATATTCACAAACCTGTGGTGGTAATGTGTATGATTCCAATCCTGATGATGAGTATGAAGAAATTATGCGAAAATTATCAGCGATGAAGGTAGTGTTACGGTATTTTGAATAAGCGTATTTAATGATAGCTTAACGATGCTAAAATCATCGCATCATTCAATATTTATTTTGACGGCACGCCTGTAAAATCATTTAATCCCTTTAATGAAGTCTAAATCATGAATGTACTTATCATCGACAATTACGACAGCTTTACTTTTAATCTGTATCAATATGTGGGCGAAATTCTCACTGACAAACGCAATCAAAACGGACAAGATTTTAATGTCATCGTCAAACGCAACAATGACATCACCCTTAACGAAGCAAAAGAACTCAATCCTGACCGCATCATCATCTCACCTGGCCCAGGTTCACCAGACAATCCAGCGTATTTTGGGGTGTGTGGCGATGTGATTACTCAAATGGGCAAAACCACACCATTACTTGGTGTGTGCTTGGGCATGCAAGGAATTGCTCACTTTTTTGGTGGCAAGGTGGTGCAAGCAAAAACACCGATGCACGGTAAAACATCTGCCATTCGTCATGATGGACAAGGCGTGTATCAAGGTCTGCCACAAAACATCAACATCATGCGATATCATTCATTGATGGTGGCAACAGATGGTCTGCCTGATTGCCTTGAAATCACCAGCGTGGTTGCTAACTTAGATAATGCCGATAAATCCATACAACAAGCCAGTCTGTTGGGTGATGAGATTATGGGTATCCGTCATAAAGCATACCCAATACAAGGGGTACAATATCACCCAGAGTCGTTTGCCACTGAAGGGGCAAAATGGTTGTTGGGGAATTTTTTAACGCTTTAACTTTCTGATACTTTACTTTTCGGACACTTGAATGAAAACTGAATGAAAACAGATTTATTTATCCTGTGTCCATTTTGCTGTTGCTTTGCTGTTGTTGACTAATATGATGATGAGCGTTATTACCATGCCCTCCATACCTGACTTATCTAACCCCATTACTTCAGCTCAAAATTCACAAATAAAACTTGCCAAAGGTCTGCTGGCATCAAACCGCCAACGCAACAAACATCAACAAAGCATTATTGAAGGCACACATTTGCTATCAGCTGCATTTAAAGCAGACTATCCCATTGAGCAAATTTTATTGGCAGCCAGTCAACAACATCACCCTGAAGTGATGCAACTACTGCATACAGCTTGGCACAAAGGCATTGCCACGACCACCGTTAGTGATGAGTTGTATCGTTCATTAAGCAATTTAGGCACAGGCATCGACATCATGGCGGTCATTCCCATTCGTCAGTTGTCCATTAGGCAAATAAGTGGCGATTGTCTTATCCTAAATGACGTACAAGATGCTGGTAATGTTGGCACACTGCTTAGGACAGCCGCCGCTGTTGGGGTAACAAATGTCATCTGCACAACAGGCACAGCACAAGTGTGGTCCCCCAAGACCCTACGAGCGGGCATGGGCGCTCAGTTTGCCTTGATGGTGTATGAAAATGTGCTGATTGCTGATATTCTTGCTCATGTTCATACGCCCATGCTAGCAACCAGTTCACACACCGATGCGATTATCTACAAGACTGATTTGCAAACACCTGTGGCATGGGTCATGGGACATGAAGGACAAGGGGTGTGTGATGAGCTGATGCAACACGCCACCCCCATCGCTCTGCCCCAACCCAATGGGCAAGAAAGCCTAAACGTTGCCATTGCAGGCTCGTTATGTCTGTATGAAATGCTAAGACAGCGACAGTTTGCTTAAAATTAAATTAACATCATGCCATAAAAAAAACCCAGCCATAAAAAAACCCAGTCTTTGTTTATTCAGACTGGGTTTTTAGTCAGTTTATGTGTGTGTCTTTTACAGCTTGCTGGTCAGTTCAGGCAATGCGTCAAACAAATCAGCTTCTAAGAAATAATCAGCGATGTTAGCAATCGGAGCATCTGAATCATTGTTAATCGCCACAATGACTTTTGAATCTTTCATGCCTGCCAAATGCTGAATCGCACCAGAGATGCCCACAGCAATGTACAGTTGTGGTGCAACCACCTTACCTGTTTGACCAACTTGCAAATCATTAGGCACATAACCTGCATCAACTGCCGCACGAGACGCACCAACAGCAGCATTAAGCTTATCTGCCAACGGCTCGATATATTTAGTGAAGTTTTCACCACTGCCTAAAGCACGACCACCAGAGACCACAATCTCAGCAGAAGTTAACTCAGGGCGGTCAGATTCCGCCAACTGCTCACCAACAAACTCAGATTTACCTGCATCATGTGTGTTATCAAGGCTTTCAACACTGGCATTGCCTCCAGCTATCGACGCTGCGTCGAATGCCGTACCACGCACGGTAACGATGAGTTTGTCTTCACCAGATTTGACCGTGGCAGTGGCGTTACCAGCATAGATGGGACGCTCAAAAGTATTGGCATCAACCACCGAAGTGATGTCAGAGACCATGCTCACATCCAACAAAGCCGCCACTCGTGGCATGAAGTTTTTGCCAGTGGTGGTGGCAGGGGCCAAAATATGACTGTAATCACTTGCCAAATCCTTAACCAGCAATGCCACATTCTCTGCCAGCTGATGTTCATACACCGCATCATCAGCCAAGATAACTTTACTGACACCTGCCACTTTAGCAACGTCATCAGCGACCGCTTGGCAACCACTGCCTGCGACCAACACATGAATGTCCCCACCGATTTGACTGGCGGCGGTAACGGTGCTTAGGGTTGCCTTTTTTAGACTGGCGTTGTCATGTTCTGCATAAACTAAAATAGCCATTATTATTATCCTTAATCAAAACAATTCATCAAAATAAAAAAACAACGCTTAGATAACCTTTGCTTCGTTTCTTAATTTCTCAATCAACTCATCAACAGAAGTAACTGTCATGCCTGCACTGCGTTCAGCAGGTGGCACAACTTTGATGGTTTCAAGCTTAGATGCCATTTCTACGCCATAATCTGCTGGGGTTTTTTCATCCAATGGTTTTTTCTTGGCTTTCATGATGTTAGGCAGTTTAACAAAACGGGGTTCATTTAAGCGTAAATCGGTGGTAATCACCGCTGGCAGTGGTAAGGTAACCGTTTGTAAGCCACCATCCACTTCACGAGTAACGTTGACTTTACCGCCATCAACTTTAATCTCAGATGCAAATGTGCCTTGCCCAATGCCCATCAGAGCGGCGAGCATTTGACCTGTTTGGTTATTATCATCATCAATGGCTTGTTTGCCTAATAAAATGATGTCTGCCCCTTCAGCTTCAGCAATGCCTTTTAAAATTTTAGCCACTTGTAGTGGGTAAGCTTTTTCATCAGTCTGTACCAACACACCACGGTCAGCACCCAAGGCTAAGGCAGAGCGGATTTGTTCCTGAGCTTCTTTTGCACCAATGCTGGCGACAATGATTTCATCAATTACGCCAGCTTCTTTTAGGCGTACCGCTTCTTCAACAGCGATTTCACAAAACGGATTGATGGACATTTTTGTGTTAGTCAAGTCAACACCAGAGTTATCCGCCTTGACACGTACCTTGACGTTATAATCAATGACACGCTTAACTGCGACTAATGCTTTCATAAGGTCCTCTTTTATTAAAGTTATCAATTAAAGTGGTTAACAGTCGATAAAGCCATCAACAGCCGAGCCAAAATTCTCTCTTAGCTTGATAAACCTGACCACGACATCTGTTGGGTTGATAGAAATGTGGTTTTGTCAATTTGTGATTTTGTCAACTTGTGGTTTTGTCAACTTGTGGTTTTGCTGATTGGTGGTTTTACCAGCTTAAAGCAACACATCTTAAAGTAGCATATCTTGCCACAATGAAACAGCAAAAAATAAAAAAGCAAAAACTGATGCCACATCTCAATCAGTATAGCAAGTAAATGACAGATACCAAACAATAGATAACCATTTTTTATAGATTATAATGATACATATTCTAAATGGTTTATTAAAAAATAAACATCAATATGGCGTCATTTTTATTGAGCCAACTAAACATCATATGTTTAGTAAGGGATATGCCAACACAAAAGCACATAAAGTCATAAAGGTAATGGCAAATGCTTGGCTATAACTGACATAAGGCATGGGAATCACCAAATCTTCAGGTGAATCAGGAATGCCCTCTTTATGAATTAAGCGAGTACCATATACCCACCCAAATAAAGTATAAATACCATAAGCCACAGGCACAGCAATGGCGATAGATGGTAAGTTTAAGAAATATAACACCGCCAGCGACACAAAAAACCATAAAGTGTCAATAAATGACCCCCAATGAAACCATGCTGAATCGGGCAATTTACCTTGTGTGGCTTTTAGGGCTTGACCTTCTAGCCAAATCACCACGGCAACCAACAAACTAAGTGCCAAATACATCTGCTCTAAGGTGATGTGCGATTGTAATTGCTCAAGCCAAGGCATAAGGTGTCTCTTAATGGGGGTTTTAATGAGGATTTAGATGATTAAATGACTGATAATATATTGGGATAAAGTGCATAAATTCAATAAAAAAACCCTGCATCACATGATGACACAAGGCTTGTGTGTGGTCTGATGAGTAAATTTGATGAATTAATTTGATAAGCGAACTTAGTCTTGGGGCATGTCCCTAATTTTTCTCTTTATCAATGATTTTGTTACCACCAATCCATGGCATCATCGCACGAAGTTTTGCCCCCGTTTTTTCAATCTCATGCTCAGCAGTATTACGGCGACGAGCCGTCATTGACGGGTAGTTAAGCTGACCTTCGGCGATGAACATCTTGGCATATTCGCCTGATTGAATGCGTTTTAACGCATGACGCATCGCTTCACGAGATTGCTCATTGATGACTTCAACACCTGTTACGTATTCGCCATATTCTGCGTTGTTAGAGATTGAGTAGTTCATATCGGCAATACCGCCTTCATACATCAAATCAACGATTAGTTTTAATTCATGCAAACACTCAAAGTACGCCATTTCAGGAGCATAACCAGCTTCAACCAAAGTCTCAAAGCCCATTTTAACCAGCTCTACCGCACCACCACAAAGAACGGCTTGTTCACCAAACAAATCGGTTTCGGTCTCATCTTTAAAACTGGTCTCAATGATGCCAGAGCGACCGCCACCCACGCCAGCAGCATAAGACAGAGCCACTTGCTTGGCATTGCCTGACGCATCACGCCAAATGGCAATCAGGTCAGGGATACCACCGCCTTTGACAAATTCAGAACGGACGGTATGACCGGGGGCTTTTGGGGCAACCATAATCACATCTAAGTCTTTGCGTGGCACAATTTGGTTATAGTGAATGGCAAACCCATGTGCAAAGGCAAGCGTTGCCCCTTGTTTGATGTTTGGTTCAATGTCATTTTCGTACAATTGCTTTTGAAATTCATCTGGGGTCAAAATCATCACCACATCCGCACCAGCAACAGCGTCGGCAGTTTCAGCAACGTTTAGACCAGCATTTTTGGCCTTTTTCCAAGAAGCAGAACCTGCACGTAAGCCCACGGTTACATGAACGCCACTGTCTTTTAGGTTTAGGGCGTGGGCATGACCTTGTGAGCCATAGCCAATGATGGCAACTTTTTTGCCTTGAATGATGGACAAATCACAATCTTTGTCATAATAGATATTTAAGCTCATACGAGTTTCCTTTAAAATTGCCATAAATGGCGTTGGGTTGGATTAAAATTTTCAATGTTTATGCTTAGCAAATATCTATAAATCATACTTATTTTTCAAAGCAATGAAATCTGTATCAATTTTACCCAAAAGAATATTCCAACACTCTTCAATCTTTGGATTTTTAGATATTTCTTCCATAAAACTATCAGCTAATTCAATATTTGCCAAATCACAATCTTTTTCATCTAAATGTTCAGCCTCTTGACCAATTCTATCAAATTCAGAATAAATCACATTATCCACTTCTTGATAAATTGGCATAATTAGAGAGTACCATTTATCAAAAATGTCAACCAAATCTTTTGACAAATAAATTCTATTCTCTTGGATATGTGATTTTATCTGAAAAATCATGCTAAATTTTTTAAGATTTAGTCTATCTAAGAAATCATCAGGTCTGGACTGATTTTCCAAGCTTATAATAGAATATTTATACCTCAAATGAACCAATTCCATATAAGCATTCATCTTGCTAGAAAAGAATATTTTATACTCTTCTTGCAGTATGTTATTTTTTGCCTGTCTTTCCTGCAAAGAGAGTTTTTCCAAAAAACCTAGAATAGGAATAGCACCTAATACCCCAAGAAAAGATGAAAAGAAGCCAGACCAGTCCATAAGCTACACCGCAAGCGTACGTTCACCCCGTGCAATGCCAATCACACCACTTCGCACCACCTCTAAAATGCGTTCACGACCAATCACATCAATAAAGCCGTCCAGCTTGGCAGCGTCCCCAACAATTTGCACTGTATAGATATTGGCAGTCACATCAACAATTTGGGCTCTAAAGATGTCTGCTGAACGCTTGATTTCTTCACGCACATTACCCATCGCTCTCACCTTTATCAGCATCAACTCTCGTTCAACATGCTTATTGTCGGTCAAGTTAATGACTTTCACCACTTCAATCAGCTTATGTAACTGTTTGGTGATTTGCTCAATTTTACTGGGCGATGTGATGGTGGTCAATGTCAATCGTGAGATGCTGGGGTCTTCGGTGGCAGCCACGTTTAATGTTTCAATATTATAACCACGTTGACTAAACAACCCAACCAAACGTGATAATGACCCTGCTTCATTTTCCATTAACACGGAGATTAAGTGCTGTTGATTATTTTGTTGATTATTCTGAGTCATTAGGTGCGTTCCCCTTTTGCTAGCCACATATCACGCATCGATTGCCCAGCCACTTGCATGGGGTAGACATGTTCATTTCTATCCACATACACATCAATAAATACCAAACCATCCATTTCTAGGGCTTGTTTTAGCTCTTGTTCCATGGTTTTGGGGTTGGTGATTTTTACGCCTTTATGTCCATAACTTTCTGCCAATTTGACAAAATCAGGCAATGACTGCATATACGACTGGGCGTGTCTGCCTTCATAAAGCATGTCTTGCCACTGCTTGACCATACCAAGCTGAGCGTTGTTTAAATTTAAAATCTTAACAGGTAAATCATACTGTAAACAAGTAGAGAGCTCTTGAATGTTCATCTGAATTGAGCCTTCACCTGTGATACACACCACATCACGCTCTGGGCAGACCAACTTGGCTGCCATGGCATAGGGCAAACCCACACCCATCGTACCTAGCCCACCTGAGTTTAGCCATTGGCGTGGCTCATCGTACTTGTAATACAAGGCTGCAAACATCTGATGCTGACCGACATCACTGGTGATGATGGCTTGTCCATTGGTGATTTTATAAAGGGCTTCAATCACTTGTTGCGGTTTGATGCCTTGACTGGTGTCAGTATCGTATTTAAGACCATGACGTTTACGCCACTCATCAATCTGCGACCACCAATCCTGCATGGCGTGAGAATCCAGCGTGGCATCAGCTCCCATCTGCTCTAACATGTCTGTCAATACGGATTTGACATCACCCACGATGGGTATATGGGCATTGATGGTTTTTGAGATAGACGCAGGGTCAATGTCAATATGAATGATGGTGGCATTGAGACAAAATTTATTGACGTTATTGGTTACACGGTCATCAAACCTTGCCCCCACCGCTAAGATGACATCAGCGTGGTGCATGGTCATGTTGGCTTCATAAGTGCCGTGCATGCCCAGCATGCCCAAAAATTGATGGTCAGACCCAGGATACGCCCCCAATCCCATTAAAGTGGTCGTAACAGGTAAGTTAAGGCGTTGTGCCAACCGTCTTAGCTCTTTGTGAGCATGGCTTGAAATAACACCACCACCTGAATAGATGACAGGACGCTTGGCGGATAATAAAGCATCAATGGCTTTTTTGACCTGTCCTGTATGACCTTTAACCGATGGCTGATATGATCGCACATGCACTGTTTTAGGAAAATGATAAGCAAACTTCTCATTTGGCGCAGTCATGTCTTTTGGCACATCAATGACAACAGGGCCCGGTCTTCCTGAAGACGCAATATAAAATGCTTTTTTGACAATGATGGGAATGTCTTTAGGGTCACGCACAACAAAACTGTGTTTCACCACAGGGCGAGACACCCCAATCATGTCGCATTCTTGAAAGGCATCATCACCTATCAAGCCAGATGGCACTTGCCCTGTGATCACCACCATGGGAATGCTGTCCATAAACGCTGTGGCGATGGCGGTAACTGTATTGGTCGCACCCGGTCCTGATGTCGCCAGCACCACCCCTGTACGCCCTGTAACACGGCTATAAGCATCCGCCATGTGTCCTGCCGCCTGCTCGTGGCGAACCAAAATATGTTCTATTTTGTCTTGCTTAAATAGGGCATCATAAATGTGTAACACCGCCCCACCAGGATAGCCAAAAATATACTCCACACCCTCATCAATCAAGGCTTGTACCAGTATCTCAGCACCAGAGAGCATCACCTCTTGCCCTGATGCAAGACGCTCTTGGTCTTGGCGAAAATCCTTTGCCGCATCTGCCGTCTGTGTATGCCCTGTCATATTTGGGCTTTGCGTTGTCTGCGTCACCGTTAAATCCTCTTTATACAAATCCTCTTCATCAAAAAAGCCAATAAAATCGCATACGATTTATAGACCATTAAAATAGATTGATGGGGTAAATATATCAAGGACTTAGATAAGTGCCAAAAATACCGTAATAAAGTACAAAGCAAAACACAATGTAACGCACAAAATCATGGCTGATGGCGGTTTACCATGGCATGACACCAATTTAATGCTTACCGTCATGTGAATGCTTAAAGTCATGCTAAAAACACACATCTGACAGCTAAAAATGGCATAAAGTCATTGTAGACCGGTAAGTCCAAGATGATGAGTCAGTTTGACACATCACAATGCCAAGCACTCAACCCACATCACAAAGAAGCCAAGACCACCTTTCATCAAAGATAAATAACAGCATTGATAAATACTGCCTGTCATTGACTTACAAATCATCTGCCGCAACGATACACCAGCGATGACTGACTAATCTATGCCCTAATCATCATGAATTTATTAAGTCTTGTCAAGAAAATAATCTGAACACTTGACCAAACAATGTGTTATACAATAATCTTGACACAACTGAATGATTGTTTAGGCAAATTTGTTATCATAGTCTCATCTGGTTTTTAGACTTCTTTTTTTATCTTTTTTTATAGGACACAACGATGAAATCATCTCCATTTAATACCCAATGGCTTAACTTGCTGTTCAGACTGAGCATCAGCGGGGTGCTGGCACTATCAGCAGTCAATGGCAATGCCATTACTTACTATAAATCCACTGGCAATCATGGTGAAATCAGATTCAGCCAATTTCCCCCAACCAATGGCAAATTTGAAGTGGTTGAACTCAGAAGCGATGGAAGACAAGTCGATGCAGGACAAATGGCAGGCACAACCGACCCCAACGCCCAAAACAATGCCCCAACAACTCAAGACCAAGAAAAGCAAGCCATGCAAAAACGCATTGACGAGCTTGAAAAACAAGAAAACATCCGCCGTTGCCAAAGCTTGCGTAACAACTTAGCAAGCCTAAACTCAGGCGGTCGCATCTACGAGCAAGCCGATGATGGCTCAAAGCAGTTCTTAGATGACCAAACCATTGAACAAAGACGAGATAAAATTCAACAAGCACTCAACCAGTACTGCTCTGGTCAAACCACTTAAGTGAATTTAACTTAATTGTTTTTACTTATCATCTCAAAAAAATACGTCCCTTAAGCTAAGGGACGTTTTGATATGAACGTAATATGAATATGATATGAATAAGAAAAAAGCCCAAATTACGCTTTAGGAATACGCAACACTTGACCAGGATAAATCTTATCAGGATTGCTTAACATGGGCTTATTGGCTTCAAAGATTTGCATGTATTTGTTGGCATCGCCATACATATCACGTGCAATCTTAGACAAAGTATCGCCAGATTTCACCGTGTACATTTGTGATTCAGGAGCTTTGTCTTGCACATCAATAGCATCAACCACTTTAGCCACATGTTGCACATTGCCAACAGCGATGATGGCTTTTTCACGGTCGGCTTGAGTTTTGGCAGTACCACTGATTTCTGCGGTGTCTGTCGTGCCATTGTATTTCACTTTTAAGTTGTCAATATTGACATTTTGTTGTTGAATGCGTTTTAATAACAAATTGGCAACCGATTGAGCAGATGGCTCAGTAGTGGCTGGTGGTTTGGCAGCATCTGCTTGGGTTTCTTTTTGTGCGTCATGTTTGGCATCATCACGATTAAAAATCTTATCACCAATATCTTTAGCAAAACTAAAAATTCCCATCACATATTCCTTATTAAAAATTATAAAAAGATGAATAAAAAGATTAAAAGTTATAAAAAGCGTTATAGATTTTCTTTCACATAGTCAATGGCTTTTTGTACTGTGGTCAGCTCGCTTGAGTCTTCATCAGGAATGGTGATGCCAAAATCACTCTCAAAGGTCATGATTAACTCAACCAAATCAAGCGAATCTGCACCTAAGTCTTCCATAAAAGACGCATCATTGCTGATTTCTTCTATATTTTTGCCCAACTGTTCAGCAACCGCTGATTTTACTTGTAGTTCAACATCATTACTCATGATAATACTCCTTAAATTCAGATTGTGTGCTAAAATAAACGTCAGCATATTAGCAAATTTTTACCATTTTGGGCAGATTTTTTGGGCAGATTAATGTGCCACTTAACTCATTTTTAGACAGTTTTTAGATTTTAGATGGTTTTTAGACGATTGTTTTCACCACTCACTGAAGCATCTGCTTAAAATCGCCAAACCATCGCACCCAAACCATCGCACCCAAGTCATGGTAAACATAACAGCCATAGCAAGTATGACAGCTTTATGATTATAAAAAAGTTAACATATGTACACTGTAATAATTTGTAGCCAATCAGTCATCACCATTCATCACCCTTTTTGCATGTGAGGTCATATGTCAGGATCACTTTTTATCATCACGGCGGCATCAGGCACAGGCAAAACTTCCTTAGTGAAAGCACTGCTGAAATCCATAGACAACTTAAAAGTGAGCATATCGCACACCACACGCTCACCAAGAGCAGGAGAAATTGACGGACAGCATTATCATTTTATCACCACCGATGACTTCAAAAATGGGATTGAACAGGGACAATTTTTAGAGCATGCTCATGTCTTTGATAATTATTATGGCACATCAGAACAAAGCGTCAAAGACATGCTGGCTAAAGGTGTTGATGTCATCTTAGAAATCGACTGGCAAGGAGCATTGCAAGTCAAAAAACTTCTGCCTGATGCGGTGATGATTTTTATCCTACCACCCAGCAAGACCACTTTAAGTGAACGTCTGTGTAATAGAGCCACAGACAGCGAAGACGTCATTAACAATCGTCTGTCAGGGGCAGTCACTGAGATGAAAAACCATGTCAACTTTGATTATCTGGTGATTAATGATGATTTTGCCACAGCGTTAGCAGAACTGACCGCCATCATCATCAGCCAACGGCTGACCCAAGCCAAACAAAGCATCAAGCATCAAGCCCTTATCAGTGATTTATTGACACAATGACCTTTTCATAAAATGACCTTTTCATGGAATAACCACATCTGCTACTGGCGAATTGTTATGGGTTCTGCTATCATCAGCCGTTTGACTGATTGTCATCATTGGCAATCACACTTAGCGATTGATATCAAGTGAGGGTTTAACATGGCACGCATCACCATTGAAGATTGTTTGGATAAAGTGGATAACCGTTTTGAGTTAATTTTGGTCGCCAGCAAGCGCGCTCGTCAACTTGCCAAGGGCATTGCAGAGCCAACCGTTGCCGTAGAAAATGACAAACCAACGGTATTGGCACTAAGAGAAATCGCCGCAGGTAATGTGGATAAAGACATTTTAAAACAAACCGAACTGGATTTTGCCACCAATCGCATGGAGCTGAGTTTTGCTTCAGGTCATGGTTTTTAGTCAGTTTGGCACGTGAGATGAATGAGATGATGTGGCGTAAAATGATGTGGATTGCCTCATTTTTTTATAAAAGATAAAAAAAGTCTTGACGAATAAATTATCTTTGGTAGAATACGCCCACTCAATGAAAGTTACAGAACTTATTCCCCAATAGCTCAGTTGGTAGAGCATCGGACTGTTAATCCGTGTGTCCCTGGTTCGAGCCCAGGTTGGGGAGCCACTTTTTGGCTTATGCCAAGACCGCCATCATACCCCTTATGGCGGTTTTTTTATGTCTGTACATTGACAAAAAATGTCAATAAAAAATTCAGACAAAAAAATACCCAGATGTATCAGGGCATCTGGGCAGGAGGAAAATGGTCTGTTATGGATGATGATTCATCTGTCAGACATCGGTGGCTATGACAATCTGGTCATGTGATAACCATTGATAAGCAACATTAACCACAACGTTTGCCACTGGTTTTATTTTTATTATTATTATTAATAATCAACCATAATAAGGATATTGGCTAATTTTTCAAGTGGTTTTTGATTGATTTTTTAATTGATTTTTTGATAACAGATGGCATCAGCAATGAATATGCGTGCTTATTTTTTTATACTGATGTCTGTTATTTTATTTATCGCTTGTGATTTATCAGTTTGGCATTCAAGCCTTATTGATAAGATTTGGCGGTGGCATTTGGCATCAGTAGCCACAAAACAATGTAAATCAAAATACCTGGAACCGCAGCACTGGCGGTAGAAATAATCACGAATAATAAACGTGTCATGGTGGGTGACCAGCCTAAATATTCAGCAATGCCACCCATGACCCCTGCCACCATACGATGCTTACGAGAGCGATGCAATTTGGTGAGTTTGTCCATGTTACAATTCCAAACAAAAATCTAAGCAATTGAATAAAAAATTAATTATTGACTGGTAAGTCAGCATTGTTTGTTTACTTATCTTATTGATAAGTATAAGAGATTTTTATAAAAAGTCCATGGTCATTTGCCCCTTGCTTTGTGTATTTTTGCTACCAAAGCTTGCTTAAGTTTAAGAATAGATGATAATCATACTAAGCCACGCCCACTAAAGCCACTGCCACTAAGCCATTTTCATAGTAAAATCAGTAAACACAAACTTATGACCACAGATAAACACTCACTTGCCCCCACTGCCTTATTGATTGATCACTTTGAGCCGTTAACGCTTACGCACATGCAACAAATCATAGACCTGTCAGGGCAAACCAAAAAGTTGCATGTGTTAATCACAACACACCCCAAGCCTAACCCCAATTTTAACATTACTTTGGCGGATAAGGCTCGTTGGCTACAGATGGCCTGTGCTGATTTGCCGTTTATTCATATTCACACCAGCACCTCGGTATTAGCAGCAGACAGTTGTGATAAGGTTGATGATAAAAATGGGATTGATGACATTGTGGCAGATTTTTTGTCAATGACGGCTGATACGGTGGCTGATACAGACAACGCTTGTGAGCAGGATTTGACACAAATGGCGGTTTATGTGATTGCTGAAACATTGATTGATACCGATACTGATGTTAAGCATGATGCTCAGCATGGCAGCGTTATTCCCCAAGTTGATACCCAAGACCAAGTTACCATTCAAGACCAAGTTACCATTAAAGTTACCCCCGCAGGACTGACGGTGCATCATCTGCCCAATAAGACAAAAGCTGGCCATCAGCCCAGCCATCAAGAAATACACGCCAATCCTGCCCATCATTGGCACGCCATTCACCCGAAGGCTCGTGGTAGTTATACCAAGACGGTGGCGATTGTCGGTGGTGAAAGCTCAGGGAAAACCACCCTACTGCATAAGTTGGTTAATCATTATGGGGCAAGTCATGCGTTAGAGATGGGTCGATTGTTTGTCCAGACGGATTTGGGTGGCAGTGAAGTGGGCATGCAGTATGATGATTATCCACGGATAGCAACTGACCATGAGCAAGCCATTCGTGAAGCGGTGAATCAGGCGGACGCTCCTGTAACCTTTGTGGACACAGATTTTGTGACCACGCAAGCATTTTGTGAAGAATACGAAGGGCGAACACATCCGTTTTTGACAGCATGTATTGAAACCTTTCGGTTGGATCACACCATCATGCTGGATAACAATACGCCTTGGGTTGCTGATGGCATGCGTTCACTGGGCAGTAATGATGCTCGCAATCGCTTTAAAAGGCGGTTAAATGATATTTTTGCTCGGCATGGGATTGAGCCACATTGTATTGATGACAAGACGTATCATCAGCGGTATTTGGCAGCGGTGAGGTTTGTGGATAAAGTGGTTTTTGGACGGTAGTTTGATTTGTCTAAAAAATCAAATGTTAAAAAATCAAGTTTTAAGGGATAAAGTGATGCGAATTAAGTTATTGGATAATATCACAGGCAAGTGGGCGACACATTGGATTATAACGTGGTTTGTGTGTGGGGTGTTGGCGTTGTCGGTGGGCTTTTGGCGGTTTACTGAGCGGGCAGGGCTGGATTGGTTTTATTTGGGGGTATCGTTCGTTGGGCTTTTGTGTGTGGTGAGCTTGTCGTTTCGCAAAAATGTGATGGGCAATGGGCTGGGCATGACGGCAACCGCTGGTGAAGTGGTGGTACAGGCAACGGCTGGGTCGGTGGGGTTGATGCTCGCTCCGATGTTTAATTTTTTTACCCATGTGTATGGGCTGTTTTATTGGTCAAAAAATACCGATGGTGACGGCAATATGGTGCCAAAATCTGCCAATAAGTGGGTGTTGCTGGTAACGGCTGGGTTTATTGCGGTGGGGCTGGCATTGTTTCCAACGGTGAATGCGTGGCTGGCAGACATGGGTTATGTGGTGGTTGAAGATGATGGCAGTCAGTTTTTGGGCTGGATTGACTTTTTTTGGATTAATGTGTTGGCGTTTGTACTGTCAATCACGGCTCAAGCAATGATGATTTTGCGGTATTCATTGAATTGGTGGTTGTGGATTGCGGTAAATTTTGTTTGGTTGATTGTCAATTTAATGAGTGGCAATGTGATTTTTGCCATTCAGACAATGGTATATCAGATAAATGCCTTTGTGGGGTTGTATGAGTGGTACAAAAATGAGCGGAATTTTGATGCCCATTCTTAAACCAAACGCTGTTTTTTAAACGCCATTTTTTAAACACTGGTTTATTGCTGATATGTGCGTGCAAGGACAATGGATAGGCAGTTTGAAAAATGGCACACTTGCGTTTGTGCCAAGCTTATGTTCTAAGTTGATATGTTAGGCTTGTGTGCTAAATTGGTGTGCCAAGCCTGTCAATTTGACAAAAAACATCAAACAGAAGCTGATTTCAGACTGCTCAAAATTGGCTTAAGTAAAGCAAATTTACGTTTGTAACTGACTTGATTGACAATCAAGCGTGATGACACATCACAAATATGCTCAAGTGGTTCAAGCCCATTGGCTCTTAGGGTGTTGCCTGTGTCCACCACGTCCACAATCAAATCACCCAGCCCCACCAAAGGGGCAAGCTCCATTGAGCCGTATAGCTTGATGATGTCGACTTGCTCACCTTGACTGGCAAAATGGTTACGTGCCACATTGACATATTTGGTGGCAACACGCAAACGGCGGTTGGGCAATGCCTGCCCTTTAATCCCTGCGGTCATCAGCTTGCATTGGGCAATTTGCAAATCCAGCAATTCATACAGGTGTTTTGCTCCGTGTTCAAGTAAGACATCTTTGCCTGCCACGCCAAAGTCCGCCGCCCCATGCTCTACATAAGTTGGCACATCAGATGCTCGCAATATTAATATCCGTACGCTTGGGTGCGTGGTGGGAAATATCAGTTTGCGAGATTTGTCAGGATTTTCAAGCAATTCAATACCAGCAGTCTTAAATAAAGGTAACGTCTCTTTTAAAATGCGTCCCTTAGATAAGGCCAGGGTTAAGCCGTTATGGGTATCGGTCATATCGTTCAGTCATTCAATTTTAGATGGTATTGTTATGGATTAAAGGGGACAAATCTACTTTTGCCCCCTGCCCATTTTAAGAAAGGCTTTGCCATTATTTAATACGCTCAATTATTTAATACGCTCAATGTTGACACCCAAGCCATGCAATTTGTTTTCCACATTTTCATAGCCACGGTCAATGTGATAAATACGGTCAAGTACCGTCTGACCATCTGCCACCGCCGCCGCCATCACAAGCGACATCGACGCTCGCAAATCAGTTGCCATCACGGGGGCTGCGGTAAAGCCTGACACCCCTGTTACCACCGCTGTATGCCCATCAATCCGAATGTCTGCCCCAAGACGCTTTAACTCTGGCACGTGCATGTAACGGTTTTCAAAGATGTTCTCGATGATGGTGCTTGTGCCATCAGCCAAACAACACACTGCCATCAGTTGAGCTTGCATGTCGGTTGGAAAGCCGGGATGTGGCTGGGTGCGAATATCCACAGGCTTAGGGCGACCTGTCATTTGCACTCGTATCCAATCATCGCCTGTGCTGACGGTTGCGCCCATTTGTTCAAATTTATGTAATACTGGGTGCAAAAACTCTGCCGATGTGTTTTTGGTCAACACATCACCCCCACTCATCAAAGCACCTGCCAAATAAGAGCCTGTCTCAATGCGGTCAGCAATGACACGATATTCACAACCGTGCAAGCTATCTACACCTTCAATCATCATCGTTGCAGTGCCAATGCCATGAATTTTTGCCCCCATTTTGACCAACATGTTGGCAAGGTCAACCACTTCAGGCTCTCTGGCACAATTTTCAAGGCGAGTCACCCCTTTTGCCAACACTGCTGCCATGATGACATTTTCAGTACCGCCAACCGTTACCACATCAAAACTATGGTCACAGCCGATAAGCCGACCACCTTTGGGCGCACGAGCTTTCACATAGCCATTTTCTACCGTGATGGTTGCCCCCATCGCTTCAAATGCTTTTAGGTGCTGATCAACAGGGCGAGAGCCAATGGCACACCCCCCTGGCAAGGACACTTCAGCTTCGCCAAAGCGCGCCAATAATGGCCCTAACACCAAAATAGACGCTCGCATGGTTTTGACCAATTCATACGGGGCAAAACAGCCATCGATGGTCTTAGCATCACAGTTGACGGTATCGCCTTGTTTGTCAATGGCAATGCCCATGCCACCAATCAATTTAATCAAAGTACGCACATCTTGCAGACTGGGGACATTGTGCAGCGTGGTGGGCGTTTTTGCCAAAATCATCGCTGCCAATAGGGGCAATGCGGCATTTTTTGCCCCTGAAATGGCCACTTCTCCAGCGATGCGACCATTGCCTGTGATTAAAAATTTGTCCATGTTATTGCTTCTGTCTGTATTGCGTCAAAAAATATTGCATCAAAAAAATAATGAAATGGTGGCGATGTGTGTTCGGTTGCACTGGCTGTTAAACCATTGGCCATTTCACGAATTGGCTTGATTTTGCCATTCAGCAAAGGTTAAGGCGTGAATATTTAGGGCGTGGATTTCGCCACTACTGATAAAATGGTTGGTCAAGGCATAAACAGCCTGTTGGCGTTGTACCAATCGCTTGCCAGTAAACCCATCATCAATGATACGCAACTCAAACTTATTACCTTGATTGACAGCATCAATGGTGGCGTTAGGAAAATGTGGCTGTAAAAAAGCGATTAAATCATCAGCGGTCATGGGCAACGTCCTAAATGGTTTTGGTCAAATGGTTTGATTATTAGCCATCAAGCTAACAAGCTAAAATGATTAAAAAAGGTTGATTATATCAATCATAAACATGTTTTACCATGCCCAACTTAACCTAACATACATAATAAGAAGTTACGCAATAAAGGCGGATTGAAGCCAAATCAATGGAACTTGCTCATCTTTGATTGTTGAGCCATTGATTGTTGAGCCATTGATTGAGCCGTGAAATACCACCACATCAAATCGCACATCATAATCTGCAAACTGCTCATGGCATTGCAAAAAAGCTTGGGTGGCTTTGATGATTTTACGCTGTTTGCTGGGGGTGATGCTGTCTAAACCTGTGCCAAAATTGCTCATGTTTCGCTGACGCACTTCGACAATCACAAGGCTTGGCAATTGTTCCCTATCATCAATCATCACCAAATCAAGCTCACCAATATTTTTATGGTGCCAGTTTTTAGCAAAAAACGTTAGGCCTTGAGCTTCAAGATGGTGTTTGGCAAGGGTTTCATAGTGATTGCCTTGCTGTTGTTTGGGGGAGTTAAGTTTCATTTTTCGGGGCATTAATTTAGGGGCATTAAGTTTATTTAGAGACATTAAGTTTGGGGGAATGAAGTTTTATCATGATGACTTATGATAAAGTCTGACAGTCCATATGTTGAACAAACCGCATATCCAAATGGTTTATAATATCATCAGATTTTCACATGTTTGAGAAAAAAAATGACCAATCAGCAAACCCCAACCCAAGGTATCCCAGCCCAAGGCACACTTTACATCGTCGCCACACCCATTGGCAACCTGAGCGACATCACCGCTCACGCCATCAACTGCCTAAAAACCGCTGACTTCATCGCCTGTGAAGACACCCGCACATCAAGCAAATTGCTTAACCACTTTAACATCACCAGCAAAACCATCGCCTACCATGACCACAATGCCAACAGCCAAACCAGCAAACTTATTGAACTTTTGCAACAAGGCAACACCATTGCCCTAATCTCAGATGCAGGCACACCGCTCATCAGTGACCCTGGGTTTCGACTGGTTAAAGCGTGTCATGACAATGGCATTAAAACATCACCTGTGGCTGGAGCGTGTGCAGCCATCATGGCGTTATCGGTGGCAGGGTTGCCTTCAGATAAGTTTTATTTTTATGGATTTTTGCCTGCCAAAACTTCAGGGCGACAAAGTGAGCTTACCAAACTTCAAAACATGAATGCCACCATGATTTTTTATGAAGCACCGCATCGCATTATTGATTGTGTGACAGACTTGATGGCAGTATTGGGTAAGGAGCGTGAAGTTACCTTTTGCCGAGAGATGAGTAAAACCTTTGAAACCATTCATCACACAACGCTTGCAGGTTTATCTGATTTTATTCAAGCGGATAATCATCAACAAAAAGGTGAGATGGTGCTGGTGGTGGCTGGGGCAAATAAACCCACCGATGATGTGGCAAAACATGATAAATTGTTAACACGCCTGTTGCAAGATTTATCAATAAAAAAAGCCGCCCAACTGGCAAGTGACATCACAGGAATCAGAAAAAACGTTCTATATGAACGAATGTTACGATTACAAAAGCAAACATGATAAAACCAACATCACAAAAACAAGCCAAAATGAGTAAAAATTTAAGGTTGCTTATTTTAAAGTTACTTATTTAAAGTTACTTATTTAAAATGACTTGATGATGCTGGGTACATACCACTTAAAAATTTTTTAAAAGCCATCATGGCAGGTGATAATGTGCGATGGGTGCGTTGGTATAAAAAAAATCGCCGTTTTATCACAGGGTTAATCAACTGTTTCATCACCAAACCTTGTTGAGACACCCGTTCTGATGCGTAAGGTAAGCACAATGTCAGTCCCAAACCTTGTTTAGTCAAAGCAAAGGCTGTTGATAAAAAGTTCACTTCATATTGTGGCTGTTTTAATACTTGAGCCAATGTCTCAGGCAAATCTTGCAATAAATGCTTGGTAAATGGTCCTTGTAATGTAATCATTGGCTCATCTTGTAAATCCAACCATCGCACTTGTGATTGCTGGCTTAAACGATGATGCGAGGGCATGACCACAAAAAAGGGCAATTCAAACAAAAACTCTGCTTTAATATCATCATCAAATGCCCGCTCTGCTCCAAGTCCAAAATCCACATCCATGCTCTGTACCCTTTGCAGAACCATCTCAACTGAACAATCAATCAAGGTGAATTGAATGTGCGGATAAGTTTTTTGAAAATTGGCAATCACCATTGGCATCATCGAGGCAGCAAACTGCTGAGAAACCGCAATACGCACTTGCCCTTGCTCTAATTTATTAAACATGGTTATCTGACTTTCAAACACCATCAATTCATGAATGATACGTTGGGCTTGTGGCAATAATTGCTCCCCCAACTGCGATAGGTTTAATTGCCGTGTGGTTCGGTCAAATACTTGAAAACCAAGCGTATTTTCCAGCTCTTTGATTAAACCACTCAGTGCTGATTGAGACAGATGCAAATGTTGTGCTGCTGCTGTGAAGTTTTGGTACTTTGCCACTGTGATAAACGCCCGTAATTGTTTGATGGTGATATTCATAATATTTTCCGATAAATATATTAAAAAAAACTGATAGCCTAATAAATGTAACTGTTTTATGATGTCAGAGCAACCATAAGGAAGCAGTCATAAAAAAGCAGTCATCAAGATTGGTTTTTATCATCTGCTCACTTTTTATCACCTGCCAGCTACCTGCCAGCTTAGATACTGAGCATCTATGGCACGACACGTTGACACGTTGTTTATCACCATCATTGTTTACCACCATCATTGTCAAAAGGAACTGGACATGACAGATTTATTTGATAACCCAATGGGACTGCAAGGTTTTGAATTTCTTGAGTTTTCTTCACCCAATCCAGAGCAACTCAAACAATTATTTGAAAAAATCGGATTTACCCACATTGCCAATCACCGTTCAAAAAATGTGCAATTATATCGCCAAGGTGATATTAATTTTATCCTAAATCAAGAACCCAACAGCGTGGCATCTCACTTTGCTGATGAACATGGAGCAGGTGCATGTGGCATGGCATTTCGTGTCAAAAATGCTCAACACGCCCACAACCGTGCCATCGAGATGGGGGCTTTGCCCATTGAGCTTAACACCAATGCCATGGAACTCAAACTTCCTGCCATTAAAGGCATTGGTGGTAGCTTGATTTATTTGATTGACCGTTTTGAAGATGGCAGCAGTATTTATGACATTGATTTTGAATATTTGCCCAATGTGGACAAGCACCCTATTGGTCATGGATTAAAGGTGATTGACCATCTCACCCATAACCTTTACCGTGGTCGCATGGATTATTGGTACAATTTTTATCAAAAGGTCTTTAATTTTCAAGAAATTCGTTATTTTGACATTAAAGGTGAATACACAGGTCTTACTAGCCGTGCGTTAACCGCTCCTGATGGCAAAATTCGCATTCCATTGAATGAAGAATCTAAACAAGGTGGCGGACAGATTGAAGAGTTTTTGTTGCAATTTAATGGTGAAGGCATTCAACACATTGCGTTACTCAGTGATAATTTATTAGCCACCATTGATAAGTTGCGTGAAGCAGGAGTGCCATTGATGACTGCCCCTAAAGACACTTATTATGAAATGCTCGATGAGCGTTTGCCAAATCATGGTGAGCCTGTGGCAGAGCTACAATCTCGGGGTATTTTATTAGATGGCACAACAGAAGACGGACACCCAAGATTGTTGTTACAGATTTTTTCAGAGACGGTGATGGGACCTGTATTTTTTGAGTTTATTCAACGCAAAGGGGACTATCGTGAGGGTTTTGGTGAGGGCAATTTTAAGGCGTTATTTGAATCCATTGAACGAGACCAAATCCGCCGTGGGGTATTGACAACAGACCCACAAGATTTATGATGTTGGTGAATTGATATTGACTAATATCTGTTTGTTAAAAGAATTATTAAAAGGACTTATCATGATGAATACTCTCGTTTCTACCAAGCCAATCCCACAAGGCGTGCATCATGTTGCTTATCGATGCAATGATGCCAAACAAACCGTAGAATGGTATCAAAAGCACCTTGGTATGGAGTTTGTGCTTGCCATTGCTGAAGACCAAGTGCCATCAACCAAAGAACCAGACCCTTATATGCACATTTTTATGGACGCTGGGGGTGGTAATATTTTGGCATTTTTTGAATTACCAACCAAACCTAAGATGGGGCGAGATGAAAACACCCCAGTTTGGACTCAGCACTTGGCCTTAAAAGTTGAGAGCATGGAGGCTTTATTCAGTGCCAAAGACAAACTTATCGGTGAAGGCATCGAGGTGCTTGGCCCTGTTAATCATACCTTATTTCATTCCATTTACTTTTTTGACCCCAATGGACACCGCATTGAGTTGGCTTGTGATGTGGCAACGACAAAAATGCAAAAAGCCCTAGATGCTGTCAAATGGGAGATGCTCAATGAATGGGCAATCACCAAAAAAGCCCCCCAACACGCTCGATGGATACATGATGGCACTGAACCACCTGATGTTGATGTTTGATTTGACATCAATCAGCATCTTGACATCAAGCAGCATCGTGCCAATAAGTTTGACCAATGTCATTTTATCAGCATCACGTTAGCAATTTATCAGTATGACCAAGGAGAAAGCATGAAACTTGCCACATTAAATCAAGATGGGCGTGATGGTCGATTGGTTGTCGTCAGTCGCAATCTAGACCGTTATGTGCCAGCAAACCCCAAAACATTACAAGCGGTGTTAGAAGACTGGGAGACTCATGCCCCTGCCCTAGAAAAATCATATCAACAACTCAATGACGACGACAGTTTAGGTGATGTCTTTGACCAAACCGCTTGCCATTCTCCATTGCCCAGAGCTTATCAATGGGCAGATGGCTCGGCATATCTTAATCATGTTGAGTTGGTGCGTAAGGCTCGTCATGCCGAAGTGCCAGCGTCTTTTTATGATGACCCTTTAATGTATCAAGGTGGCTCTGACAGTTTTATCACGCCCACAAGCGATATTTTGGCTCAGCCTGAATGGGGCATTGATTTTGAAGCTGAAGTGGTGGTGATAACCGATGACGTGCCATTTGGGGCAGATGAGATGACCGCCAGTCAGCACATTCGCTTAATTGGGTTGGTCAATGATGTGTCACTACGCAACTTAATCCCAAGCGAACTTGCCAAGGGGTTTGGTTTTGTCCAAAGTAAACCTGCTTCTGCTTTTAGTCCGATTGTGGTTACCCCTGATGAGTTGGGTGATGCGTGGCAAGATGATAAAGTGCATTTGCCATTACACGTTGAGCTAAACGGCGACAAGTTTGGTTTTCCCAATGCAGGGGTGGACATGACTTTTAGTTTTGCTCGATTGGTGAGCCATTTGGCAAAAACCCGTGAGTTAGAAGCAGGAACAATCATTGGCTCTGGCACGGTGTCTAACAAGCAAAATAGTTTGCATGGCTCGTCAGTGGCAAATGGTGGTGTGGGTTATTGTTGTTTGGCAGAAGTGCGTATGTATGAAACCATCGAAACAGGCAAACCACAAACCAGCTTTATGAACCACGGTGATACGGTAAAAATTTATATGCGTGATAAAGATGGCAACAATATTTTTGGTGATATCATCAATACTGTGAATACCCAATATTAAACTCGCACAATCTGACTACGTATCATCTGACTACGTATAATTTGACTAACATAAGGATATGTTTGATGCGTGATAATTTTAAATCAACACAGACTCAGTCAACACAGACAAACTCTGTTTTAAACACGCCCATAGCCATGATAATGGCTTGTGCCATGGTGGTCATGATGGGTGTGGTGATGATTGCTTTGGGCTGGATACCACACTTGGCATTACTTTTGGTGATTTGTGGGCTTTTTTTGTTTGGCAAACTCAAAGGCATCTCGTTTGATGCCATGCAAGGCTATATGGCAAAAGGAGTGATGTCAGGTTTTGGGGCAATTTATTTATTTTTCTTTATTGGTTTGATGGTGTCTGCTCTGATGATGTCAGGGGCAATCCCCACCTTGATGTATTATGGCTTTGAGTTGTTATCACCTGAGCATTTTTATATTTCTGCCTTTATTTTAACCTCAATTATTGGTGTGGCGATTGGCAGCAGTTTGACCACTTGTGCCACCATTGGTGTGGCATTTATTGGCATGGCTGGGGCATTTGATGCCAATGTGGCGGTTGTGGCAGGGGCAGTGGTGTCAGGGGCATTTTTTGGCGATAAGATGTCGCCATTATCGGATACTTGCACCATAGCGGCTTCTGTTGCAGGAATAGACCTATTTGAGCATATCCGCAATATGATGTATACCACCATACCTGCTTGGATTTTGACAGTTGCCCTGTTTTGGGTCTTTCAAGGACAGACAACTGGGGCAAATTTAAGTGAAGTGGCCATATTAAAGCAACAACTGCTTGCCAGTGATTTGGTGCATGGCTATGCGTTGTTGCCTTTTGTGCTATTGGTTGGGCTTATTTTATTTAAGGTTAATGCCATTTATGCCATCATCATGACAATCATTGTGTCTGTCATCATCACTTTTTTACACAGTTCCCCAAGCTTGGCGCAAATTGGCGGTTATTTTTTTCAAGGATATAAACCTGCTGAAGAGTTAGACTTGGGTGCTGTCAGTGGGCTTATTTCTCGTGGTGGTTTAAATAGCATGTTTTTTACCCAAACGATTGTGATTTTGGCATTAAGTTTGGGAGGGCTGTTGCATAATTTGGGCATTTTACCTGCGTTATTAAACAGCATTAAACACAAATTGGTGAATGCAGGAAAAGTAACCTTTGCTGCTGCCATGACCGCTTTGGGGGTGAATGTGTTAATTGGTGAACAATATTTAAGCATTTTGTTGGCAGGAGAGAGTTTTAAAGGTGAATATGAGCGGTTAAATTTACACCCAAAAAACTTAGCTCGCACCATTGAAGATGCAGGCACGGTGATTAATCCATTGGTGCCTTGGAGTGTGTGTGGGGTGTTTATCAGCCAACAATTGGGCGTGCCTGTGCTGGATTATTTGCCATATGCGTTCTTTTGTTATTTGTGCTTATTTTTAACCATTATGTTTGGATTTACAGGATTTACCATCACAAAGTTACCTGCCAAATCAGTCATCTCACATTAGAGGCATGCCCAATCTCACCCACGTCATGGTTGGGTTGGTGTGCCAGCCAATCCAATCAACCTAGGAATTTGTATGAAATTATATTCTTATTATCGCAGTTCAGCGGCATTTCGGGTGCGGATTGCGTTGGCGTTAAAAAACATTCAATATGACATTGTGCCCATTCATCTGCTCAATCAAGGTGGTGAGCAAAAAAGTGACGCATATACCGCCATCAATCCACAACAGCTTGTCCCAACGCTTGATGATGATGGGTTTGTCATCAGTCAGTCACTGGCGATTATTCTGTATTTGGAAGACCGATTTTTTGATGTGCCTTTACTGCCAACTGATGCCAAAGATAAAGCCTTTGTGCATTCGTTGGCTCAAATTGTGGCGTGTGACATGCACCCACTTAACAATTTGCGGGTACTACAATACTTAAGTCATGAATTGTCTGTCAATGATGAGCAAAAACAAACATGGTATGCCCACTGGATTGTTCATGGTTTTGACGCATTTGAGCAACAATTAGCCAACCACCACAACACCCATCAGCACCAGCCCCAACAAAATGGCACAGACATCAAATTTTGCTTTGGCGATACGCCAACATTGGCAGATTGTTGTCTTATCCCACAAGTGTATAATGCGTTGCGATTTGAGTGTGATTTGTGTGCATATCCACACATACAATCCATTTATCAGCATTGCATGAGCTTGCCTGCCTTTATTGATGCGTATCCTGATAATCAACCCGATTGTCCAAAAGTCTGATTATCCAAAAAATGACCTTGTAAACAAGTGCTTAGATAAGGCATCAGCCAGCCTGATTTTTCAGCACCCCATAATACGTCCATAGCAATAAACTGGCAACACTGCGATGTGGAGACCAAGGGTTGGTCAGTTGGGTTAATTGATTGGGAGTGGGACGCTTATCCAACCCCAATAACGCTTGTGCCGCCACTTTTATCGCCAGGTCATCTACTGGCAAGATGTCCACTCGCCTAAGGCTAAAAAGCAGATACATCTGAGCCGTCCAGCGTCCAACTCCCGTCACAGCTGTCAGCTGTTTAATCACTGCTTCATCAGACAAATAAGCCAATGTGTCATAATCAATGTCATGCTCAGCCAATGACCGTAAATAGCGGATTTTTTGTTTTGATAGACCTTGTTTTTGCAGATGGTCATCATCAGCCACTTGAATGGCATTGGGCGTCATCAGTCCTGCCTGTTCAATGCGTTGATAGATGCGGCGAGCTGCCGACGCTGATATCTGTTGTGCAATGATGGCACGCACCATTTGGGCAAACCCTTGTGGTTGCTGATGTAAATCAGGTAAGCCAACTTGTTCATAAATAGAAACAAACCTAGGCTCAATGACAATCAGTTTGTCAATGTGAGCTTGTCGCTGCTCATCAGTATGGATAACCGCAATGTGAGTCATGTTTTTTTGATGTTCGTTTTGATATTCGTTTATGTCAATTCACTGATGGCAATTTACTCATTTTTGCCAATTTTCTAACCATTTGTTCTAATTGTTTCAGTCGTTTGTGCGTCTCTGGGTGATTGCCGTCAGTGTCATTAAACGCTTGTGAATATCGCAGTTGACGATATTGGGCTTTAACATCACTCGCCACTTGCCTATCCAAATGCTCACCAATCCGCTCAAGCCACATCAACACATCTTCTTGCTCATGCCATGCCAAGCTTGGGTTTTGTTTGCCCAATTGTTTTGATAAATTGGCAAATGGCTTATCCACAGCATGGTAAAATTTTCGCCGTTTATAAAACAACCAAGCCACCACCAATGTCATCAGCAAGACAAACGCACCCATCAATACAAACAGCTGTTGAGTCAAGCTTGTGATATTAAACCATTTAAACAACGAATTTTTTTGACTGTCTTGGTCATAGCCAACCACATCTCGTTGCCAATAGTAGCTTAACTGGTCAGACAATCGACGCATCTGTTGCAACATACGGTACTGCTGATACGACAAATTTGCCCCTGCCCCATCTCCAAACATCGATGCCCCATACTCATCAGTCAGCGAATCCATGCCTTGCTCAACACGATTGGGGGCAACAAAGGCGGTGGGGTCAATGCGTACCCAGCCTTGCCCTGCCAGCCACACTTCCGTCCATGCGTGAGCGTCCATTTGTCGAACTTCCCAGCTTAGTCCATCTCGCCCAAGCTCACCACCTTGATAGCCTGCCACCACACGGGCAGGTATGCCAGCGGCTCGCATCAAAAAGGTAAAGGTCGATGAATAATGCTCACAAAACCCTGCCTGTGTGTCAAATAAAAATTCATCAATGCGATTTTTATTCAATAAAGGTGGCGATAATGTGTAGCGAAAGTTGTTTTGGGTGATGTGTTTTTGCACGCTATTCATGTAATTCACAGGGTCATGACCAGCTTGAGCAAATAACTTCTTGGCAAAAGCTCGGCTTTTTTCATTGCCAGTGGCGGGCAGTGCCAAGTTAATTTGTCTGTTTTGCTCAGACAGTTGTGGCTCAATACGGGCGTTAGGATAGTACTCTGCTTGATAGCGGTATTGCTGAGCCACTTCGTCAAAAGAGCGGAGATTGTATTCTGAAGTCATGCCCAGCCCTTGTTTTGGCTCAGGTTTTGGGTAATCAAGGGCAAATAACCACTGCTGATGTGTTGGTTCTAAGATGACTTGGTACTGCCCTTGTGATTGTCCTGTTAAGCTGTTTTGTACCCAATTGGGTTCAGCTTGTTGACTGACCCAAAAGCGATTGTCTTTTTGCTCACTCGGTTGCCACGTTATCCCATCGAAGTCACTAAACACAAGCCCTCGCCAATACATCTGTGAGCGATGGGGGCGTTGCCCATCAAATTCTACCCGAAATGCCAACTCCGTGGATTTTGCTAAGTTAGCAAAATCCCCCGGTGCCATGCTGTCTGACACGCCTGTGGTTGCTTGTGGTTTGGACAGTGTGATTGACCAAAATGGCGGAAAGCGTGGAAAGAATAAGAACAACACCAACAACAACGGCAATGCTGTTAATGACAATAGCCCAAGGGTACGAATGCGACCATCACCATCTTGATTGCCATCGTCATTCATCGCTATAAAAGCCATCATCACCATCAACACACACCCAATTGCCAACAAGGTGGTGAACATGCCTTGGTCTAACAAAAACAGCGAAGCGGTGGCAAACAGCGATAAATTTAACACCACATAACCATCACGCTTACGGTACACCTCCCATAGCTTACCCATCAAGCATAACAATAAAAACGCCACCCCAGTATCGACACCATAATTACCACCGTAACTGACCCATAATCCTGCTAAGCCCCCAAAAAACAGCACCAACTGCACCCAAAGATAACGGCGTTTAAGTGGCATTTTATTTGCCACTTGATGCTTGACACTTGGCAGTTGTGATAATGCAGACAATGCCCCAAGCCCAATCAGCCAAATTGGCAGATGACCGATAAAAACCAGCATCACCAACAATTGAGAGGTGATGACCCAATAATAAGCAGGCATTGACAGCAGATAACGCACACGTGAAATGCCTTGCGTTTTTGGGGCTACCCATATCGATGGCATGCCCTGCCATTTGCCTTGTGCCAATTCATTAAAGCTATTAAGGTTATTAAGGTTATTTTTAATCATATTACACTTAAGAATTACAAACCCATGGGAATTGTTGGTGCATTTTACTCATTGAAAGCTGTGCTTAATTTGTTAGTTTTAGGGCTTGTTAACCTTGTGGGTTTGTTAGTTTTGTGGGTTTGTCAGTTTTAAGTGTCTGTCAGTTTCGGAGCTTGGGCTAACCGTTTTAGATTGGCACGGATAAACTCACTGCCCATGCCCTTTTGCCCTTTATCATTCGGTAAATTCATCACAAAGGGTTCGGTTTGCTCTGCCATCTGCAAAAGTGCATGGCTCAGTTGCGACAGCTTTTGTTCATGATTGACAGCAGGCATGTCAGCATAATCAAGCAACAGCTCTTGACCCACAGGGTCAGAAAAGTGCTTGGTCAGCATACCATGCCCTCGTGCCACATGTGCCCAAGATACCCGAGTGAGCGACTCACCCAACTGATGGTTATCAAGCATCTCAAAGTCATCTTGTCCTTTTTGCTGGTTGGGGCTAAAGGCATTTTCTTCCCCTTGAGTGAATGTATTCAATTTTTGCCAATCAAACGGCAAAGGCTTGGGGTATACCCAAGCGGTACTTGCAAAATACGCATACGACCACGCCCGCATGATGCCCAAAGGATACACGCTGTCTATCACCAATCTGGGCAACACCAATTCACCACGCTTATCAGACAACACAGGCAACTGTATCACGGCACTGCCTTTTAGCATGGGCAAAATGACTTGTCGGTGATTGTCTGGCACATCATCACCCTTATTGGCAGTTTGTTGCGTACCTTGCCATGTCTTATAGATGTCATCATCAAAAACAAACCTCAGCTGACGGCTGGGACTTCGAGAATCAGAAATCACCTCGATGCTCACCCACACAGGCTCACCTGCTGCCGCCATACTCACCGATAACAGCTTAAGCTTAAGCCCTGACACATGAGCAAAGGTCATATGCACACTAATCAACCACACACTTGCCAAATAAAAACAAACGCCCAGCACCAAATTATTCGCATAATTGATGCCTGCAATGAACGTGATGACCAGCAACAAAGCAAACAACAGCCCTTGCTTGCTAAAAAAAATGTACACATTGCGCACATTTAAACCAAGCTCATCTTGCCTTGGTGAACGTTTGGCAAAAAAGCCACGCAGTTGCTCGTTAATATGACGCTTGATAGAAATGGACATGATAAATTGATTTTATAAAACAGACACAGACTGCAAAATTCGCTCAGCAATGGTGGCGGGTTGTTTCTTGGTCAACCCACCCAAATGATGAAAAGGCATAAAAGGCTGACCCAAACGATGATTCACCACAGCAGAAAACACCGCTTGCACATCGCTTGGGGTAACCTCTTGATACCCTGACACAAAGGCATGTGCTTGAGCGGCGGCTTTTAATGCCAACATGCCCCTTGGTGATAAACCAATGTGTTCTTGACTTTCTCGAGATTTTTGTACCAAACGCAACAAATAATCCACCACCACATCTGCCATGTACAGCTGCTTTATCATGGCTTGGGCTTGTTGAATGCGATTGGTATCAAGCACCGACTCCAATTGGGTCAATAGCTGGCGACGATCTGTGCCTTGTAACAGCTCTTTTTCAGCAGTGGCAGACGGATACCCTAGAGACAGACACATCAAAAAGCGGTCAAGTTGCGATTCAGGCAAAGGATACACACCTGACTGCTGAGTGGGGTTTTGGGTGGCAATGACAAAAAATGGCTCAGGCAAGGCATAAGTTGTGCCATCATGGGTTACTTGTCGCTCTTCCATGGCTTCAAGTAAAGCACTTTGGGTTTTAGGGCTGGAGCGGTTAATCTCATCGGCAAGCAATAACTGACTAAAAATAGCCCCCTTACGGAACTCAAAAGCATGTTCATCTTGATTATACAAACTCATGCCTAAAATATCAGCAGGCAACATGTCATTGGTGAATTGCACTCGATTAAACGACAGACCAAACAGCTGTGCCAGCCCATGTGCCAAAGTGGTCTTGCCCATACCTGGTAAATCTTGTAACAACAAATGACCATTGGCAAGCAAGCACACCACAGACAACTTCACCGTATTGGGCTTGTCTAATATCAGCTGATTTAATTGATGTATCAGACGTTGAATGTCTTGCTGAATGCTTGTTTGGGTGCTGGTGCTGTTTTGTGACATCGTGTTTTGAGATGCCGTATTTTGAAAAGCGTGTGAGGGGTCATCTGTCGGGTGGGAAGCTGAGCTCATACGTTGCATCATGTGTTGTTTCATACGCTGTCTGGTTTCATATGCTGTCTAAAAGTGGGTGTGTTTTATCTAGGCGTGCTTTATACTGAGTGTGCTTTATACACTGTTGATGCCATGAGGTTGATGCCATGAACCTGATAAGCATACCACACATTGATGACAATCATATGATGGTTATGTGTGTGTCATGGTTACACATCATTACAATGGTTAAAAATTGTTAAGAACCAAAACCATTGACTCAACTTGATGTGGATTAATCTGATGTGGATTGAGCGGATGCAGATTGTCGCAAAGTTGACAGATAAGCGATGATGTCTTGGCGGATTTTGGCATCAGATATGGGGTCAGACAGCATCTTTCCTGATGGCAGGGCTTTGTCTGGGTCAGCGATATAAACATCAAGTGTGGCAGCGTCCCACTGCCAACCAGCCTCTTGCATGGCGGCAGAGTATTTATAATCAGCCAGCAGGGCAGACGGATTGCCATACACATTCATCAGCTGAGGGCCTTTTTTATTTCGTCCCGCTTGCAGTTTATGACACTGTTCACAATACTCTTGATAAGCACTCTGCCCTGCCATTGCATCACCTCCTGTATAAACAGGCAAGTTAACCTCAGGGCGACTGTCTGGCGGTGTCGGCTGACACGCCATTAAGCCCACAGACAGACAGGCAAACATAACCACAATCGATACAGGTGATACAGGTGTTTTAAACAAACCCATGCTCCATCAAACAACATTCATTCAACAACATTCATTCAGCAAACCCAACTAAGCAACATTCATATCGACAGCAGGTTCTTGCAAATAATGCCCTTGCAGATAGCGAGCGCCCACGCTCCAAGACACCGACATGGTGGCAGCGGTCTCAATATACGGCATCAACGTATCTGTCTTATGCTCACTGGCTGATGTTATCAAGGTTTTAATGGTGTCTAGCCCATCGGGTTTATCGATGTCCTTAACATAACTGTGTGCCACACGCACCATGGTTGGGTGGATATAAGCCAATGTTTCAATCGTTTTGGTGGTCATACCAAAACCATGAATACAGGTATCACAACCCAATGCTTTTAGATTATCATACTGTTTTTTGGCAACCGCCAGATGACTGACCACATCTTGCTCATTAAACTGTATCACCAAAGATCCTTGCTTACCTCCAACGGCACGGACAAGCTGTTCAATCACCTTGGGCAACTGTGCGTCCACCAAAGAAGCGGCGGTTAAATTAACCAAAATGCGTGCATCAGGGTGGTTTGACCTGACCTTACTCAATTGCTTGCATGCGTTAATCAATACCCAACGGTCAATTTTTTCAAGCAGATTGTGTTCTCGTGCCACATCAATAAACTCGTTAGGCATCATCATCTGACCATCTGATAACTTCAAACGCAGATACACTTCAAAGAAATGACTGCTGTCTGTCTGTATGTCATAGATGGGCTGATAAAGCAACGAATAATGGTGGTTGCTAAATGCACCTGCCAAATATTCTGCCAATGCCTTATCGTCGCTGTTGACGTATTGACTGGGGTCATAAATGTGATAAGTGTTGCCCACTTGCTCACTGTCTATAAAGGCTTTATTCTGAGATTCCAATGCTCGTTGAATGAGTGTCTCCACATCAGGGCTTTGTGGTTCAATCATCACCGCCCCTGCTGTTAAGGTGGTGTTGGTGGTGCGATTACCCACTTCAATGAGCATCTGTGCCACTTTTGGTAACAATGACTCAATCTGCTTTTCAAGTTTTTTCTCATTGGTGTCTGCCACCAACACGGTAAACACACTGTCAGCAAATCGGCTCACATACGACTCGGTAAAAAATTCATTAAGCAGGTGAGCCACATGCCTCACGGTGGTGTCTACCCCAGACAATCCCAAACTGGTGTTAATCTGTCCGATGTTATCTATCCGTAAATAAATCAATGCCGCATCGTGGTCTTGGGTTTGCTTCACTTGCTCAAGCATCTCATTGGCTCGTTGCATAAAGCCAACACGGTTTTCTAGCCCTGTCAGTCGGTCAGTTCGCTCCGCCATTGCCAGCTTTTTAGCAAGCTCAGCACTGTTAGCCGCTTTGTTGTCCTGCTGAATGATGATTTGTATAACAGGCTCACCGTCATAAGTGGCAGCCGCAACTTGGAGTTTGGCTTCAAAAGTGCTGCCATCTGTGCGTTTACTTTGAAACTTAAACTCTACCTGCTCACGATTGCCTTTATCAAAACGGCGTAAAAACTGCTTAAACTCTTTCACCTTATCCCCACCTGCAATCAAATCAATCACAGGCACGCCCATCAGCTCGTCCATGCTTTCATAGCCAAACATTTTAAGATAGGGTTCATTGGCAAAGATATGAATGCCTTGGTCAATATAAGCGACCGCACTTTTGGAGTTTTTGATAAGAATGTTGGCACGCTGTTCAGCCTCACTTAAAATATATTTAAGGTCAACTACCTTACGGCGAGTTTGTAACGCACTTGCCTGCAAAATGATGGAAAGCACCACTTGTGTTTCTTGCTCACTGGGCAACGCTTTAATCAGATTGGCGTTAATGGTGTCTGGCAAGCTCACTTCTGTCTGCACAGCGGTTGACGGCTCATTATTCACCAAGGCAATGATGGGCAAATCGACACCCTGCTCCTGCACAATGCCTATCACATCTAAGAGATTCATGTCATAAGCTTGACCAAATACCAACACATCCCAGTGACGACGTAAGGTTTTGATAAATTCTTCCTTGTCATCTAAAAATCCCAGATTGACATCGTCATAATACAATGACAATAGCTCAACCAAGCGTTCAGCATAAAGCTGATCATCATCAATAACCAGTAAGTTTAACTCTTTCATTTGTTTGCTCATATATGTATCATTTATGTATCATTGTTTTTTTATTAATCAAGAAATAGGCGAGGCATAATAAATGATATGACAAATAAAACAACCAATTTATCATACAAAATACATGATTAATCATTATCCTGCTAATCGCACAATCTCATATTGTTGCATGTCATCACTGTTATTGATGTTTTTGGCAAGGCGAAGATTGGTTTGTTTATCACCGATTCTTAGCACCACACGGTCATTTTCTTTAAAATGGTATTGTGGCAAAATCAGCGATGTTTGCGTACCCAGACTTTCATTGCCTGCCACCAGCAACGCCACCACAAAATCTTGCGACCGCTCATCTTTGCTTTCAAGGCGAACACCACAAGCGGTGATGGCGTACCCCATCAAACGAGCCCCTACCTCGATACTGCGTTCTTTATTCTCTATCCAACGAATCACCCCAAGCTCCCAATTGCTTTCAGCATCAGTTTTATCAGGCATTAAGGCAAAAATGCTCAATACTTTAAGGGTGGTGCTATTGGCAACAGCTTGCTTGATGGCGGATTTTCTTTCATACTCTTGTGTCATTTGTTCATTTTCGTCAGTAACGTCAATATCATCTAATTCGCCAAAGCTAAAGCGATACCCTGTCTTACTCATGTCCATGATGGTGGCATCTAAAGTGTGTTTATAGTCTTGCTTGTCTGCCACTCTGCTGATTTTTGGGTAATATCCTTTGGGCAATTCATCTGCTAAAATCAAACGTTCCAATGGCATTTTATTTGACAGATAATAATGAATGCGGTGCAAGCCTGTAACAATGGTGGCATGTCGTCGAGTGGGAATGCGTTTTTCGCCACGTTGTAGATATTGTTGTTGCTCTAGGGTATATTGTGCCAGACGTGCCAGACGCATCTCAAAACTGATATGGTCCTTGCCTTCTTTGCTTTGTGCTTTGGTTAAATAGTCATGTAATTTGTCTAAATTCACAAATAGGCTTGTGCTGTCTTCTGTAAAAGGGTTAATGCGAGAGTATGGGGTCAGATATTCAGGCGGTTGGTTAGAATTTAAATCAATATAGATTTTATTTTCACTGACGGGGTCATCACTAATGTCGACTAACTTTGCCCATCTTGCCAACACTTTATGAATACCCAAAACATCTTGTCTTCTAAACGACACTGGACGCAACAAACTATACAAGCACGCCTGTTTATAAATGTCATGGATACTGTCAGCATGGCTGTTGTGTTGTTTGTCATGATACACCATGTCCAGCACGCCTTGCGATTTAGCCACCATGTACAGTCGGTTCATCTGTTGCCATAGAATTTGTTGTGGTTTGGTAAAAATAATGGCAGCCTCCATCATCAAATTCAAATACACATACATCAGCTGATAAATGATTTGCTGTAAACATGCCTGATTGTCCGAGCGTCCAATGGGCAATATCGTCCACCAAGACCGTTTGTTGGTCTGTTTGCCAGCTGGTTGCAGTTGGCTCATTTGCCTTGTCATCATGCCATCGAACACCAAGGCGGTTAAATAGTAAATAGAGGTTACCTGATTGACCATGCCATGTTGTAATTTGCTCAGCTGGCTAGGCTCATGAATATAATCACTTCTGAGTTGATTGACGACCCTAAATGTCACCTCTTTTAATTGCTTCATAAGCTCCAAACGCTTGGGGTCTGAGATGTCTGCCACAATCATCTCAGTCAATACTTTTTCAAGCTGTTGGCATTGTTCTGATTTATTGGCAATCATCAAATTAGCCCCCCACTGGCTAATTTGTTTGCCATCGTCACCAATATGGCTAAAGTTCAGCGGTCTTAAGGGTAATTGGGTGTCCAAATATTTTACAAAGGTGTCAAAACTTATCATAAATTATTCTCTAAAGCCTGTTTTTTACATTCCATTTTCTACATTCTGTTCTTTAATCTAAACCTTTCAGCCAAATCCTTTCAGTTTGCTCATTTTTATTCAATCAATTAAATAAAGCAATCAGCCAAAGACTAACCCATATATTGACAATTTTTGGCTGATTTGTAAATATCAATGGGGGTTTTGAATGGACAATTGGGCAACTCTTTTACCAATCTTGGCAATAAATAGCCAGACAATCGCGCCAACATCTGCCAATACAATGCCACTGCTTGTTCTTCACTGACATAAAAATAGGCAGACCCTTTGACTTTATCAAGAAGATGCAAGTAATAAGGCAATACCCCAGCATCAAATAAACGCTGACTTAATGCCACTTGTGCCGTTACGTTGTCGTTGACGCCTTTTAACAGCACCGCTTGGTTCATGACGGTCACGCCTGCGTGTCGCAATCGCCACAACTGTCTTGCCGTGGCGTCATCAATTTCGTTGGCATGGTTGGTATGCACCACCATGATAAGATTGATGGCGTTGTCCATCATCACTTGGGTTAAACTGTCAAATTTTGTCAACAATTCATCATCTAAACGCTCAGGGATAACAATCGGTAAGCGAGTGTGCAAGCGAATGGTGTTGATTTGTGGCATGGTTGCCATGGCGTCTAACCAAACAAATAAGCGACGGTTATTCAAACTCAAAGGGTCACCACCACTAAAAATCACCTCGTTGATGTCGGGGTGAGCCAAAATGTAATCTTGCACCACTTGCGTCTGTGATGATGGGCGGTTGGCCTGATAATCATAATGCTGGCGAAAACAATAGCGACAATGAATCGCACAGGCTCCTGTTACGGTCAATAATATGCGTGACTGGTATTTGTGTAACATGCCTGTTACAGGACTGGCATGCACCTCTTGCAATGGGTCAAGCATATAATCATCACCGCCTTGTGTGTGGACATCTTGTCCATACATGGGCAAAACTTGGCGTAACAAAGGGTCTTGACTGTCGCCCACTTTCATCTTTGCCACAAAAGCATGTGGCACTTTTAGACCGAATTTTTTGGACGTTTGGGCGTGTGCTTGATACACAGATAACAGCTTAGGGTCGGTTATCTGTAACCGCTCAAGCAACTGCATGGGGTCGGTGATGGCATCAGATATTTGCTGTTGCCAGTTTTTTTGTGGGGGCAAATGGTTTATCATATTCTATGGTTAATCTGCGAGTGTGTCATGCGTTTAGCTGGCGTTTGAGTTTCAATGCTTCGTTTACATGGGGTTTTAACATTCATGTTTTAACTTTAAGAACAGCACATAAAACGAACAGCACATAAAACGCAAAGTATATTCCATTTGACGCATTGGCAGAGATTTTTTTCACTGATATTGAGCAAGATATTAGGGCGTCTGCTTCATTTAAGCGATGTCAGTAAGCGATGTCAGCTGATGTCAGCTAATGATGGGCAACTAAAAATCACCCCTAAGCTTAATAAACGTCAACTTTTTAATGGCAACAAACTGGAAAACACATTATGGCAAGTTATTCTACCAACGAATTTAAAGCAGGTCTTAAAGTGATGCTAGATGGCAACCCCTGCTCCATCATTGACAACGAATACGTTAAACCAGGTAAAGGTCAAGCCTTTAACCGTGTGAAACTGCGTAACCTAAGAACAGGCAAAGTGCTTGAACAAACCTTCAAATCAGGCGATAGCCTAGAAGGGGCAGATGTGGTTGATAATGAAATGAACTATCTGTACTCAGATGGTGAGTTTTGGCATTTCATGCACCCAGAAAGCTTTGAGCAACTGCAAGCCGATGCCAATGCCATGGGCGATGCCAAGCAGTGGCTCAAAGAAAACAGCAACGAAACTTGCATCATCACCTTATTTAATGGGGTGCCTTTGTCCGTTTCTGCTCCTAACTTTGTGGAACTGCAAATCACCGAAACTGACCCTGGGCTAAAAGGTGATACATCAAGCGGTGGCAGTAAACCTGCAATTTTAGAAACTGGGGCAGTGGTTAAAGTGCCGTTATTTGTCCAACAAGGCGAAACCATTCGTGTGGACACTCGCACAGGCGAATATCAAACTCGTGTTAGCTGATTAATGTTGCCAATCACATCACCGATGAACGATGAACATCGTCATTCATCAATGGCATAACCACCAATAATCCCAACTGATGACATGTTCATCGGTTTGACAAGTTTGGTTGCCAATGTTTTTTATGGTATTGCCAACAAATGTAATGCTTCACTTGCCATCACCATGCCCATGCTGGCGGTCATCACCACCGCTGAGCCATAACCGCCACATTGCAAGCCGTGAGCTTGACTGCCCACCTTGCTATGCTCTGGCGGTTGGTCAGAATACACACAGCGAATGCCAAACTTAGTTTTTAATTCACGGTTGATGCCATGTTCTTGACGCAATTTGTTGCGTAATCTTGCCAACAATGGGTCTTGGGTGGTGTCTTTTAAGTCACTAATGCCGATGCGAGTGGGGTCTGTTTTGCTCCCTGCTCCACCAGCACACACCAGCTTTAATTTATTAAACCGACAATGCAACGCAATATGCACCTTAGCACTCATGTCATCGGTACAGTCTAATATCACCATACCACGCCCCTTTTGATGTGCCTTGTCTTTGTCTTGACGGCTGGGCAACAGTTGATTGACATTGTCTTGGGTAACAAACTCATCGCATAAGTTCAGCGTTAACCGTGGGTTAATTTGATGCAAACGTAATGCCATTGCTTCGATTTTACTTTGCCCCAAACTGCTGTCTAGTGCAGGCAGTTGGCGATTGATGTTTGATGCCACCAACACGTCCATGTCAATCAACGTCAGCTCACCGACTGCCGTTCTTGCCAGTGCTTCAGCCGCCCAACTGCCCACACCACCAATACCAATCACATACACATGGGCATTGCCAAAGCGTTGCATTGCGTCATGACCGTATAAGGTCTTTGTGCCACCAAAACGGCGGTCATATTGGGCATCAATCTGATGGTCATTGGTAACAGGGTTAAAAGAAGTCATGGGCATGATAAGTCATATGGTTGGTTATGTCATTAAGATGAAAGGGGTAAGTTTAAAGAGGTAAGTTTAAAGCATTCACGCTGTTTTGCCAAAGCCGTTCTGCCAACAGTTGCACTGGCACAGACAACAGCTCAGACAATGCCAACAACACATAAGGCAAATTGGCAGGGACATTTCTGTCTGGTTGCTTATTCACATCATTGGGCTTATTCACATCATGGTGATGATGATGGCGACGTTGACATGGCAATGGGGTCATGTCAGGGCAATCGGTCTCTATCACCAAACACTCTAAGCCAGCATAATCCACCGCTGCCTTAATCGCGCGGTGCAATTTTTTGGCATTGGGATTACTGACTTGCCCTGTGATACCCAGTTTAAAGCCAAGTTTGACAAACGCCTTTGCTTCTTGCTGTGCTCCGCTAAAACTGTGGGCAATCCCCCCATTGCCACGCTGTTGATGACGGAACTGTTTTAAGATTTTTAGTGCGTCAGCATGGGCTTTACGAATGTGTAGCATGATGGGCAGTTGATGTTTCTGTGCCAGTTGTAACTGTGCCTGAAAAAAACGCACCTGACGCTGATAATGTTCAGGTTGTTTCATGGTTTTACTAAAGGTATCTAGGCCTATCTCACCCAAGGCAAGGCAATCATGATGTTGCAATTCATTTGCCAAAATGTCCAAATCAGCATCGTCATGACTGCGAATATAAAATGGGTGCAAGCCATATGCCACATGTGCTTGCAAGTTGTGTTCTGCTTGCGTGGCTGACTGCTTATCCACTTGCCTTGCAACCTGCTGGTTGATTTGTTGTTGAACATCACGCATACGCTCAAAGTATTTGGCAACATAACCGACCAACACCAAATGACGCACCCCTGCCTGCATTGCATTTAACACTTGTTGCTCACGGTCAGCATCAAAAATGCTGACATCAAAATGCGTGTGTGTGTCTATCAAAGCGTGTGCATGTTGATAAGGTAAAAGTGGATAAGATGTTGAAGATGTTGATGGCATAGATGATATGGATGTGATAAACCGTGCGTTAAAATAAACTGAATTAAAATAAGCTAAGATTAAGATGTGCTGATAGGGGCTGGCTATTTTGACCTGCTCAGCCCACTTTACAGTCATTGTTATTGCCATCGCCTTGACGATGTTGCCAACCTGCCCAACCTGTTTTGTGGCTGTTTACCTTGTGGCTGTTTTCTTGTCATAATCTGCCTTACGACTGCTGGAGCGTGGGATAAACATTAATCCCACCGCCACCAAGCTAAGCTTACCAAGCTTAAGCCACATCGTTTTTTGGTGCTGTTTTAACATGCCGTTGGGTTGATTGGGTGCGTGTTTTGCCATGGTATGTCTGCCAATTATTTGCCAATTATTTACCAATGAATTATCTGCCTTTATGCCATTTGATTTATGCCATTTGATTTAATCAGATTGAACAGATTGTATGGTTTTTGGTGCTGTGATGGGTTGCTGATGCGTGATGGCCATTGGCTGATTGGGGGTAACATCAATCAAGTTATCATCAATCAAGTCATCATGAATTAAGTCATCATGAATTAAGTCATCATGTGTCAGACTGTTTAACACCGATTTATCAGGAACAGTGATGGGCATGGGTACGGACACAGGCACTTGTGGATATTGACTGACAGGTTGCTTTAAAGGAATTTTTTTAATTGTGCCATTGCTGTCAATCACCAACTGCATGCTGATGAGCTGATTGTTGCGTTTTTCGGTCATACTCGCCACCGCCGCACTGTCATACAACACCGTTGGCTGCAAAAAAATGATGAGATTGCTTTTTTGATTGGATTTGCCATCAGAGCGAAATAATCGCCCCAGCATCGGAATATCACCCAATCCAGGTACTTTTTGAGCACTGTTGGTGGTGTTATCACGCATCAAGCCTCCCAATGCCACCGTTTGCCCATCTTTTGCCATGATGGTGGTGTCAATAAAGCTTTTATTGGTTACCAAGCCATTGATGTTGTTGGTACTGCCTGGCACAACCGCTGACACTTCTTGGGACACTTCTAGGCGTACTGTACCATCTCGCCCCACTCGTGGTTTGACGTTAAGCTGAATGCCCACATCTTGTCTGCTGACGGTTTGAAATGGATTGCTGTTATTGCTGTTGGTATTGTAAGAGCCTGTAACAAATGGCACATTTTGCCCCACTAAAATTTTGGCCTCTTTATTATTTAAGGTCATGATGGAAGGCGTAGACAGCAGATTGGCACTGGTCGTGCGGTCAAGGGCTTGTAATATCGCCCCATAAAACTCTGTTGAGCCATGGCGTTGACGACTATTGCCAAAACCCAATAACGCCCCAGCAATGGCACTGGCCGCCCCACTGACGGCGGTGGCACTTTTACTCAATGCTGCTGTTGCCAGTGTCGTGGCACTCACGCCAGCATTATCAAAGTTGACCACGCCATAGCCTGAATTGGCACTGCCCAATGCCCATTGTACACCCAACTGACGAGCATCATCGCCTGATATCTCAATGATGGCAGCTTGGATTAGTACCTGTGGCTCTTTGATATCCATCTGCATGATGGTGTCTTCTATCTCCATCATCAGCTCATTAGGGGCATTGACGATGATGGCGTTTTGAGTTTCATTGGCGATGATGCTGTAACGTCTGCCGTTATTTTGTTCACCACCGCCACTGATGGCATTTGTGCTTGAACCTCCATTAGAGCCAGTAGAGGCATTGCCACTGTTGTTCATGGCACTACTGCCATTGGATAAAGAAGCGGTGGATAAGGTTGACTGCGTCTCAGCACTGTTGATGGACTGCCCACCTAACAAGGCTCGCAATATCTCTGCGGTCTGTAATGCGTCAGCATAGTTAAGCCGAAAAGTACGCACACCGCTTAATCGTCGTGTTGGCACAGTATCAAGACGATTCACAAGGGCTTGAATTTTGGCAATCTGCTCAGGATTGCCCATGACAATTAAGCGGTCTGAAGCAGGGTCAGCTGTGAGTGTTAAGCGACTGCCTAATGAGTCTTGCCCTTGGCTTGCTTGCTCGGTAACCCCAGATAACAGCTCCAGCATCCGTTGAGCATCGGTGTGTTGTAGGGGAATGACGCTCACGCTGTTACTCACATTGCTGTCCAAATCACGAATGAGTGCTGTTAACTGGTTTAGGCTATCTGCCCTATCAGACAACACCAAGGCATTGACACTACCAACCGCTGCTGCGTGGGCAGACTGGGGCATGATGGGGCGAATGACTGACAACACTTCGTCGGCTCGTGAGCTGGACAGATAAATGACACGGGTCACCATCTGCTCACCACGGGCAGTGCCATCAATGTCCACCGCCACGCCTGACTGTTTGGCAACGTTATCTGGTAAAAGCTCAACCAAGCCATTGCGTTCAATGGCAGTGATGCCATTGACTCGCATCACGCTCAAAAATAAATCATACACTTCAGCTTCAGTCATGGCACGCTGAGAGATGACGGTAATGTTACCATTGATGCGTGGGTCTGGGACAAAGTTCTTGCCTGTGATGGTCGCCACTTCATTAATAAAGCCTTTGATGTCCGCTTCTTGTAGATTGACTTTCCAAGTTTCAGCCAATGCCGTGTGTGGCATCATCGCTGACATCACCGCCACCGTCAATGGCAATACCAACGCACCCACCCTCATCTTGTTTCTCATTTTATGATGAATGGCTTTTAACAAACACATATAAACTTCCCTTGAAGACAAACTCATCAAACACAATCATTGAATATGATGATTAAACCTTGATGACCAAACCGATAAAAACCAACTAAAATTGCTGGCGAATGGTGATGACCTGCTCACCTCGTTGTACTTGAATACTGGCTGTGCCTGATTGTTGCACTTGCTGAATCACATCAGCATCTTGCATGGGGTTGCTACCCACACTCTGACCATTGACTGAGATGACCCTATCTCCTGCCTCCAGACCTAGGCGATTTTTAATATCACTGGGCATCGCATCAGTCACTTGATAGCCATCACCCACCGCCATCACCCCCATACGGCTTAAATATCCAGCAGGATTATGACGCAACTCATCAGCAGCTTGCTCAAAGGCATTTACACCACCAAAATCATGATGTTCACCACCATTAAAGCCACCAACATCACCAAAACCATCAACATCAAAACCATCAACATCAGTAGGCAAAGTTGCCAGGGTTTGTGGCATCATGCCTGTGGCAGGATTGGCAAAGGCATTGGGTTGGTCAAGTTGCATCGGCTCACGCAAGGGAATATCCACGGTCTGCCCATTGGCATCAGCAATCATAACCTTATCCCAAAATACCGCCGCCAAAGTATAACCACTATTTGCCAATGGGTCATTGATACCATAACCTTGACTGACACCATTCATCAACAAAATTGCCGAAGAAAGATGGGCAGGCGTTGCCACCATCACCCCTTGAACTTTAATATCTGGGGGTGGCTGATTAACAGGCACTTGCGGTATCGGATTGGCAAACACCATATACGTATCTTGTGGCACAGTCTGTATGGCAGTCGGTTGTAATGCCACGACAGGCAGTCTGGGAGCAGTGGGGGGTGATAATAACAACCACAGCAGTTGAGCCAATACCCAACAAAGCCACAACAGCGACAACAATAACGCCAACGGCGACAGACGATTGAGCCACGCCACCACATGCTCAAATACCCGCTCAAGCGTGCCTGCCTGTCGGTTGGTGGGGATAAATGAGTTGTCCTTTATCTTGCTGCCTAGCTTATCTAGCATGCCCATCACAAGCCCTCACCTTGTTCTACTGGTGGCGCATCAAAGTTGTGCGTATCAGGGCTATGGGCATCAAGGTTGTGGCCATCAGGGTTGTGCGTATGGCTTAACACACCCAAAATTAACGGCTGTCTGACCGCCACCACCACGCTGTCTTTAGGAGCTGACCCTTGATAATCAGGCACATGCTCAAGCAATCTTTGGGTCAAGCTGACATCCACCATACCATCAGCATCCACCAACAACGCCCCCAATCGTTTGCTGTCTTCATCAAGCAGTTGTAAATGTAAGGCATGTTGCTTGCCATTTGTGGCAGTTGTGTTGGCAACATTATCTGTCTTAGTTTTTTTACTTGTCAACTGGGCAGTCATGGCAGGTAACGTCATCTCAAACACTCGCCCACCACTGGGATAACTCAGCTCACCGCCCACCCAACTCATCATGCCATCAGCTTTATTAAACCCCATCTGTTTATCATACACCAAGCTGACTTGCTTGACTTCAATGGGAGCATTAGGCACTTGCCAAGCAACCAATGTCTGTAGCGTATCTGCCCCGATGCGACCATTTATGTCCACCATTCGCCATTTGCCAATGCCCCTTGCCACCTTGCCTTGCAAACGTGTGCCACCAGAGACCACTTGCACATCTGCCCCCAACCGAGCCAACAACAGCTGACTGGGTTGCCATTGCCAATCAACACTGCCCACCAAGGGGGGCTTGCCCTGCATGGGCATCTGCCAAGACAGCGAACCTTGCCACAAATTACCAGAGACCCACTGGATATGGTCATCATCACCCAAAAACTTCTGCACCACCCAAGACGCTGGCATCTGCATCAGCACACATAAGCACAACAACACCAAACCAATCAACCACCACAACACGCTTGGGCGTGCCGTCAATGATTGACTGTTGGCTGAGTCATTTGCTTTGGCTCTAAACTTGCTTTTAGATTTGCTTTTAGACGATAACAAGGACGACACCGACACGATGGGATCTCACAACATAACAGCACAATGAATAACAACACATAGCGACCAAACACATGACCGCCATGATAACAAATATTGACAACAAATATTGATAATAAACTGCAAAAAGTATTGATAATAAACTGCAAAAAGGTCGTATCCAACCAAATGAACACGACCTTATCATCAATCAGTCATCAATCAACGATTAACCAAAACCGCAACAATCAAACCGCAAAATCTTCTAATGCTTTACCACCCTCAATCTCTTCTTTTAGCCATTTCGCCATACGCCCACGCCCTGTCCAGTTTTTGTTTGGGTCATCAGGATGGCGGTATTTGATGTTACGCTCATATTCCAGCTCACTGCCAGCGGCTAAAATGTCCTGCACAGTGCAATCCATCTCTTTGGCAATTTGCTCAAAATGCTCATATGCGTCATACAGCTTTTGTTTTTGCTTTTTTTGGATAAGGGCTTGAGCATTTTTACTGATGGCAGCCAGTTGCTCAATGTCAAAATTTTCAAGCTCTTTGGGTAAATTTGATGTCATCATCATAAATCCTTAACAATGAATATAAAAACCAATTGAATATAAAAACCAATATCAAAACAATCTTCTTAACTGATTATCCTACCATGAACTTTTGTAAAATTAAACCTATTTTAAGCACATCAATAAACTTAATTCACAGTCTAATGGCAAATAACCGCCAAATGATAAAAAATACTTAAGTTGTATTTATCGCTTAAGTGTGTCAAAATTATTGAAATGTCTAATATTAAACTCGGTCGGTATCTTGGGTAAAACCCGTAAGCTAGGTTGAGTCGTCAGACATTTACCTACTGCAGTTGGGTTTATCTACATGCTTAGCAAAAATGATTTTAATAAAAACAATCTTAATACAGACAATTCACCCCTTATTCTTTATTCGCTTATCATCGGCATAGACATTGCCAAATCTTCATTTGACATCAGCTTTTTACAAAATAACAGCACTTTTTATGCCCGTTTTTGCAACCACGATGATGGTTTTTTAGACCTATCAAATTACCTAACAAACCACCTAACTGAACACAAAATAACATGTCTCAATATTCATTTTATCATGGAATCCACCAACATCTATTGGCAGGCATTGGCACTTTGGGCATATCAGGCTGGATTTTTAGTGAGCGTCGTCAACCCTGCTTTTATCCGTGCTTACGCCAAAAGTTTGGGCATTCGTAATAAAACAGACAAACAAGATGCTGCTCTTTTGGCCCGCTATGGTCGCCACGAAAATCCCCCACTTTGGCAACCACCATCACCCATTGAAGATAAGATGATTAGCCTTGTACGCCAAAGACACCACAGCAAACACAAACTGACCAATGAATTAACTCGTCTTGAAACTGCCAATTACCATACCCTAAGCTTTATTCAAAGTACCATCAACTATTGGCAAACACACATTCAAAAGTTGGATTGTGTGATTTGGCAAACCATAAACAGCGATGTTAACCTAAAAGTTCGTGCCACACTGCTGCACAGCATTCCAGGTATTGGCAAAAAATCAATACCACCTCTCTTGGCATTGATTGGTGATGGTTCTCGCTTTGCGTCATCTAAACATTTGGTCAGCTTTGTGGGGCTTGTGCCAAGGGCATATCAATCTGGCAGTAGCATCAATAAACAAACCACCATTGGTCATGGTGGTAGACCAGACATTCGTGAGGTGTTATATATGCCTGCGGTGGTGGTTAGCTTTGGTCGCTATAAAGCCTTTCAGCCATTTGTACAAAGACTGCTGGCGAATGGTAAATGTAAAAAACAGGTGATTGTGGCAGTGATGCGTAAGTTACTTGCCATTTGCTATGTTGTCATTAAAACAGGACAGCCCTTTGATCCCAGTTTGCATCAATAAGGTCTGTCATCAGTACCCCCACCCCGTTACCCTACACCAAACCATATGGCAATTGCATTCATCA
>NZ_MUYT01000008.1:99115-131119 GCF_002014765.1 Lwoffella lincolnii | reverse complement strand
GTGATGATGATTTTTTGTTTACTGATTGGCTAAAAATCACATCAATTGGCTTGCATTTGGTAAAAAATGCTTTATAATAGCCGTCCTATTGGAAGCGTGGCAGAGCGGTTGAATGCACCGGTCTTGAAAACCGGCAAGGGTTTATAGCCCTTCGAGAGTTCGAATCTCTCCGCTTCCGCCAAGTTTTTTATATTCAATGTCTTACATTCCACAGTTAAGTTAAGACTAAATTGCGAGTACGCAGTAACTTAACTGGTAAGACGTTTCCAAACACACACTTAAGCTAATTCGTGTCTATGACAATTCTAACGGTAGGATTAGCTTAAAATAAGAACCTAAGATGTACGGTGTGTCGTACGGGCGGTTGCCACTATCTTAGGCTTGCGGTAGGGCTTCACCGTCTTGCAGAAGGAATCCCCGAACGATAGGGGGGAGGAAGTCAATCTATAACTTCTTTGCCACCATAACCGCCCTTATTGGACGGTGATAGCCTTCAAGGGTTTTTTTGGCATCATTTGGGTCAAGAAAATCTGCCAATGATTGATGAACCATCCAGTTGGTTGTTCGCTGTTCATCGGTGCTGGTGATGTCTATGTCCACACAACGAATGTCGTCAAACCCTGCTTTTGCTAACCACACACTCAACGCCGATACGGACGGTAAAAAATACACATTATTCATCTGAGCATAACGCCCTTTTGGCACAAGTACGGTCGTTTCATCACCTGGGACCACCAAGGTTTCTAGTATCAGCTCGCCCCCTTTGACCAACTGTCCTTTTAATTGCTGCAAAAAATCAAACGGTGATGCTCGGTGGTATAAAACACCCATGCTAAACACAGTGTGAAATAAGCCATCTTGTGGATTTTGGCTTTGGGGCAGGGATTCTAATCCAATGGGGATAAAATGAATGGGTGATTGATTAAAACGGTTACGCATGTCGCCCATAAAATGTCTGATTGCCATAAATTGATGATAAAACAGACAAGACGGGTCTATCACCATCACGGTATTTGCACCAGCGCCCACCATTCGCCAGCCGTGATAACCAGAACCACCACCCACATCCAGCACTCGCTTTGCTGTTAAATCACTGATATGCGGAGCAACCCTGTTCCATTTGTAATCACTTCGCCATTCGGTATCTATGTGGATTTGACGCTCATCATTGTCCAATGGCTTGTTGCCTAAAATAAAGCCACCTTTTCTCCATGGCATGAGTTTTTTGAGCAATGCGTTGGTTTGTTTGTACTGTTCGATTGTCCAGTCAAATTCGGCAGTGATACAGGCTTGGTTTAGGTCAATCTTTGGTTCATCAATACTGGGTAATCGCTCAATCAAAGACGCATAAAATGGGGCATGAGCATGGCGGTTTTTGTCTTTGATTTGGGCAAGCCAGCTTGGCAATTGAGTAAGCCATGCTTGAGCAATCGGATATTTGTTAGCCAGACTCAATAGGGTTAAATACAGCTGTTGTTCAGCGTGAAAAATGGTGGTCATGGGTTGATTGCTCCAAACACACATTGTCATGTCTTGTGTATGACATCTTGTATATGATGTTTTGAGAATAAAATGAATGATTCACTTAAAGGCAATGACAGACGCAAAGTTTAAAAATTGAAACCATGTCAAGCTTCTATAAAATCCCACCTGTTGTAACCGCTGATGATGACATGCCAACGTATCAGTCATTAACACGTTTTCTAACGCATTACGTTTGCCACTAATTTCAAGCTCGCTATAGCCATTGGCACGTTTAAAATCGTAATAACGCTCTACCCGCCAAGCATCATCTTGTTCATCGGTTAAGTGGGTTTTTTCGGTTAAAATTAAAATACCACCTTCTGCTAACGCATCATGGCATTTTTGTAACACCGCAACACGCTTTGCCACAGGCAAAAATTGTAGCGTTAAATTCAATACAATCATATCGCATGCTTGTAGTGTGATGTCGCAAACATCAGCACATATCAGCTCAATATCATGATTAGGGTGATGCTCACTCATTACAATTCGGGCTTTATCTATCATTGGCTCAGATAAGTCAATCGCTTTAATTTGCAAATCTTGTGGGGCAAATTCACTTGCCAACGCCAAACTCACCGCCCCAAGTGAACAACCCAAGTCATACACACGGCTGATTTTTTCTCCCACCCCATCTGTACCACGGGTTTGACGAAAGCCACAATGACGGCGAGCAAAAATTGGTAGCATTGCCAACATTTGTCCATATCCGGGAACACTGCGACGTATCATATCAGGAAAACAAGCGACCACCTGCTCATCAAAACTAAAGCGAGCATCGGCATCAAGGGGCGTGGTAAAAAGGGTATCGTGTTTAGATGGCATGGTGGTGGTCATGTCAGTTTGTGTGATTGGTTTGGTAATGACTCAAAAATTATTTAACACACTCAATCAGATAACTTGCGTTATTTCTGTTATTCTACCATTTTAATCTTGTCTAAATCATAGGAAATTGCGATGCAAAGTATCATTCTAGGTGGTGGTTGTTTTTGGTGTACCGAATCGGTATTCCGTCAAGTTAAGGGCATAAGCCAAGTAACCTCAGGCTATGCAGGTGGTGATGCTGACACTGCCAATTATAAAGCGGTGTGTGGCGGTGATACAGGACATATTGAAGTAATTAAGGTACAATTTGATGATGCCATCATCTCGCTACAGACGATTTTGGACATCTTTTTTACCATTCATGACCCAACCACCCAAGACCGACAAGGCAATGACGTGGGGCGACAATACGCTTCGGTGGTGTTTTATGCTGATGACGAGCAAAAAGCCGTCGTTAATCATACCATTGCTAAGCTAAAAGAAGACGGCATCGCCATCGTAACTGAAGTGTATTCTGCTCCCACTTTTTATCCTGCTGAAGAGTATCATCAAGATTTTTTTAGCAAAAATCCTAGTCAAGGCTACTGTAACTTAGTCATACCCCCAAAATTGGCAAAACTGCGTGGACATTATGCTCAGTGGTTGGCATAAAAAATGCCAGCATGTCATGAATTTATGCAAAACTGCTTGACAAAAAAAATCCTGTTATATAAAATACCCATCGCTTTAGGGGCTATAGCTCAGTTGGTAGAGCACTTGCATGGCATGCAAGGGGTCAGCGGTTCGACTCCGCTTAGCTCCACCATTATTTTTGTGATACTTTTAAGGCTTAGCAAGCCTGCTTTAAAAAAGTCAGCACTTCATTTTCCTAGGCAGATATCATAATGAGAGTGCTGAGCAACTTAAAATATAAGCCACGCAAAAATAATTCTCTTGCGTCCCGTTCGTCTAGAGGCCTAGGACCCCGCCCTTTCACGGCGGTAACAGGGGTTCGAATCCCCTACGGGATGCCACTTATTCCATAACTCTGCGTTATCTGAATCCAGCTCCGCCATTACTTCAAATAATGTGCAAGCTGGATTTTCTTTTTTTGCTATTTCCGCAATTCTTAATATTTCTGCTGGACTTGGTTTGTAGCGGTCTTTTCTGATGTCTGTTATTTTGCTTTTTGCTACATTTAGTTTCTCTGCTATGGCTGTATAACTACCAAGCTCTAATCTAGCCTCGTCTATCAATCGAATAATATTCATTTTTCTTACTCCGTACATATTATCCGTATTTTGTATTGACACGGATAATCAAGCATGTTAGCATTTAAATAAATACGGATTTTCCGTATTTTTTATGAATTACTTGTACGAATTTTCCGTAAAAAGTATTTTCAACCCCAAATCATACCATAGATTGAACGATGAATACATTTACAGTTTTATAGCTTTTCTTGATAGTAGTTATTTGCTTTCTAGCTCTTTAGCAAGCTTATAAAAGACTCTAAGTAGTATTAGTTTTTCATACATATATATTCCTTAACCAAAGGAAAAAAAACATGACAATGACAGGCATACAAGTTCTTCAATCATTGTTTTACATTTATTTTTTCGTTGGTTTCATTATTGGCGTTGTATTTGTTTTGTCATACAACTTTAGTAACAGACTAAAGCAAGGGCAAAAAGATGATAGTCACTAAAACTTGTTTTTATCTAGTTGGTTTTGCTTTGGCTTGGTTGTTAGCTTTTAACGTATCTGAGCTACTTATTCAAAAACTTTCTAATAGTAATCAGCAATTTAAGGTATCACCAAAAATCATACCACAGGACGTAAGAAAATGAACGAATCCTTTATGAGACTCTTTCTTTACTCTTTTGCCCTATTTTCTGGATATGGCTTTGCTCGCTTTGTTAAAGACTTAATCTTTTATTTTTATTATCGCAATAATAATAGCAATAGCGAACAAGCCAACAAGAAAGAAAGCGTCTAACGGATTAGCTTTCAAATAGTCAATAAAAGCGTCAATTATTATCTTATTTCCTTTTTTTACCACACTGGACTGAGTGTTTATGTCTAAATTTAACTATCAAGCTCATTTTTCTGACCTCATTAACTTTGGTGCAATACGTGACAAGGTTTTTTCTGCTCACTTAAAGCCACCAATGACTTATGAACAATGTTTTGATGTTGTTAGCTCTCATCATTATCCTTTAACTTTAGAAGAAATTCATTCCTTTTCTAAAGCATTGAAAGATTATTCAGATTATTCAAACACTGATTTTTTCTTTTGGATTACCCCTTGCTCTTCCCCTGTTGTCCCAGCTTATTTTCCAAGTCAAATATGAGTAATTTTTCTAAATTCTAACGAATAAATTAGGTCGAGTTTTAGCAAAAAGGCAGCTTTATCGCCTTTTTGCTAAAACTGACCCAACAACCGAAGGGCGTTAGTAAGCCATTAAAAAGGATAATTAAATGTTTTGTTACGCATGTTCTAATGAATTTGATCCATCTTATGACGAATGCCCCTATTGCGGTGCAAATGCAGATGGCTTTTTTGAATACGCTTCAGAACATGATTCATCAGAAGACTATGCCACTACTTATGAATGTGAAAACTGTGGTCAATCTGTCCAAATTGGTGAATCTGAATGCCCCAGTTGTGGTCATTATGAAGACATACCTTTTTAACTGCTGTTGCGTCAGGGGCACGCCAAGATAGAAAAAAACCATTAACACCAAATAAAGCCACTTAGGATAAACAATCATGGCAATGTTTGTATACCACACTCAAAGAGACTTTGACCAAGCAAGCTTAGACAATGTATCACGCATTATTACTGACTACGCATCAATAATCAATGCTGATGGCAACATAGCAGACATCAGTCAAGAATGCTTAGAACACATCGAATACATTGCTAACCGCATTGGACACAAGACCGTCACCATTACAACCTACCTAGACCTAATCACAGAAAACAACAAAGAACTAGAAGACTTTCATGACAACGGCAAACTGTCTAAATCTCGTCCCCTTGGTTTTTCTCAGGGGAATGACCCCCGATTTGTAACACGGGGGTAACACGGGGGTAACGAACAATGGCAGCCCGTAAAACGCAGGTTAAAAAAATAACGAGCCGTGAAGATTACTGCTCAAAAATCATGCAAATAGCCAAAAAGCAAACACTGACAATAACAAACGGCAAAAAACAAATAGAAGTTCCTGTCCGTGTACCTGTAGCAGGTCAGCTAGTAACCATTGATGCCCTAAATTACGTCACATCAATATCATCCTATGACCATGGCAACAGCGTTAACGATGAAAACTATTTTGAAAGCTTTATCAGAAATCCAGAACACACCGATGACGAAAAAAACAAAGTTGCTGATGAATTAGCCGATGAAATAGCACTCACGCTAGGTCAGCTATTTGGTAAGCCCTTTACCGAAATAAGACGCAATGTCAAAGGCTTACACGGCTATAAATACCAATACACCATAGGACATGACGATTACACACTAGGCAAGATTGCCTTTGGTGGCAACAAAAGCACCGTACTAATCATGATTACTGGTAAAGGCTGTTATGAAGCAAAAGATACGTGGGAATACTTTCTTTACGACTGGCTCAATAAGCAAGAAAAAGCAAAGATAACACGCATTGACTTAGCACTTGATGATTTTGGTGGCGAATTTTCATCAGCTGAGCAAGCAAATGAAGCTGACAGCCAAAACAAATTTAGCCTCAATAACCGCCAGCCTAAGGTCCAGCATCTTGGCGACTGGAAACGTCACGAAGGTGAAGGCAGAACCCTGCAAGTCGGCAAACGTGAAAACGGCAAAATGTACCGTGGCTATGAAAAAGGCAAACAGCTTGGTGACCCTGAACACCCATGGTTTAGAAGTGAAATAGAGTTTAAAAACAAAGACCGCATCTTGCCCCTTGACATGCTGATAAGTCCAACGGATTACTTCGCTGGTGCGTATCCCTATGCCTTGGAGCTTATCGAATACAAGCACAAAGAAATATTTCAAACTTGCAAAAAAATTGAAACGCAAAAAGTTGAAAGTGAAATCAGCTTTCACAAAGCTGTATCAATCATGAAAAAGCAGTTTGGCAAATATATAAAAACCTTTCGTGAGCTTTTGCCTCAAGACGAAAAAGACACAATCATTCTTGATTTAATCCAAACTGACAAAGCTCATGACTATGTACCAAAGCGTTTAAGAGTTACTGACAGTTATTTTCAAAAATTAGCAGGAGTGGCAGAACCTGTTAATCATTGCAACTTCTGCCCAATACCAATTTAAGGAATTTTGCCATGTTACAAGAAGTCATCATCACAGGTGCCAAAGCGTCAAAAGGTGAATATGAAGGGCGTTTTTATGATACTACCAAACTTTATATTCAAATCCCATTTGACCCCACAAATCCTGAACAAGCTGGATTTGCCACGGTTGAAAACAACTGGGGTGATAGTACCAACTTTCAAAAAATTAAAAACCTGAATTTTCCATTTAAAGCTGAAATCGAAAAAATGGAAGTAACTAGTGGTCGAAGCACAAAAAACATTGTCATTGACGTAAAACCAATTCAAACCACACAAACCAAATAACAAAGGATTTTGCAATCATGGCTTATGTATGTGCTGAACTGGAAACAGTTAGGAACATTTACGGCGGTTATGACTGCAAAACGTGGGCGGTACAACAATCTACGCTCACAGACTTAGCCATAACAGGCGAGCAAGCATTAGGTTTAACTTCAATGTCTGTTACTCTGTTTATGCTGGTTTTTTCATATAAGATTGTTAAAAAAATGTTGTTCTCAATATAGGAACTAATGTCATGAACACTAACAAAGAAAACGGCTCTCTTGTTGCCGTAAAACAAGAAAAAACTGGCTTTTTCACTCGTGCTATTGCTCCTGCAACTGCCATTGGTGTCTTAGCATTGTCATCAGCTCAAGCACAAGCTGCACTTGATTTATCAGAGCTGACAACACAGATGGAAGGTGTAAAAACAGCTGTCACTGCTGTAATCGCTGTTGCTCTTACTATCGGTGTTGCTATTGTCGGCTGGCGTTGGGTTAAGCGTGCTTTATTCTCTGTCTAACCACGTAACTACAAAAAAGCACAAGGTTATGGGCTGTTTTAGCCCATAATCAAAAGGATGGTACTATGTTAAATGCTATCTTCTCTGAATTGTTAAACACATTCACAGGCATTTTAAATGTCATTTTATACGTTTTATCAATATTTGTAGCCATTGCCATAGCATTGGTAGCTTATAAAAAATACCGCCAAGCAATATTTTTAGAAAACCCAAACTCAAACACAGAGTTTCAAGCATTTTATCAAAATAGACAAGACAACTACAAAACTGAACATGAAGCCGCCAAAGACTTTTTAAATTTTAAAAAACTGGCTGCCGAATACGAATTACTACACGCAAGTGACATAAAAAAGCAACAGCTCAGAGAACAAAAACAGCAACGCAAAGATGCTTATTACTACCTTAAATCACTTGACTTAAACAACGTTAAGCTTGATGAGCATCAATATGATTATGTTGGCTATGACCCACACCATGTTGCCCAAATGTATTATCAAGATGATGATTATGGTGATTACTACTATGATAATGACCTTGAATATGATGACTTTGGCAACCCAATTCAAACGAGATAATCAATGTTAATGTCAACAGAACCTAATATATTAAACTGGTTTTTTGTCATAATTGTCACTCTCTCTTTTTACTTATTGATGAAATGACATTTACTGCCTAAGATTTGCCAAATGACAAAACAAGCCCTAGCCATCTTACTAAGCATCATAATAGCGACATACCCACTGCTTGCCTATGCCAGTGTCGCATCATGGACAGCAACTAAGGTTAATGCAGTAGGCTCAACAACATTTGTAGAAGCAATCAAAGGCAATAAAAAATCAATAGCAAAAATAACCCCAAGTGTATCAGCAGTAAGCAAATTCTTACGCACATTAAACGGTTTATCCCTACTACACAGCACAGTAAGCACATTATTAGATGGTGTAGACTGGGTCATGACAGATGGCTCAGCAATCAAATACAAAGATTCAGCACAAGGATTTGAATACATATTTTATGGCAAATCTTTCACATCAGCAGAAGAAGCTTGTAACTATGCCAAATCTTCTGCATTTCTTGGTAGCCAAAGCAGATTTTATTCTCGTTTATCTAATGGATATGGCTCAGATAGAGGCAAATACTATCTGGCAATTAATCATTATAATTATGGCTGGTCTTTTAATTGTGTTATCAGTGTTGATTATATAGTAAATAAAGATGATATAATTCCAAGTGGTTATAAGGTTACCTATTCAGGCAGTAAATACGCCAAAGGCGAAATCATTGAAAAAACCCTACCACTTGACGCAGTTGCCGAACAAGCAATAGCTCAAGCAAAACAAGGCAACAAAGAAGTCCAAGCAGGCTTAGAACAAGTTGTCAGAGAAGCAATCAAAGCAGGCTCATATAACGAAACACTAGAAACCAATGCCACCATCATCAATGACCAAACAAACACAAATGAAACAAGCCAAACAAATCAAAACAGCAAAGACGAAACAAACAAAAAAGCACCACCAATTGACATATCAAGCATCACAAACGCCATATCATCACTAGCCAATCGCATATCATCAGATTTTGACAGATTAGCAGGCAAACAAGACCAAATCATATCAGAACAACAAACAACAACAAGGGTCATCAATACACAAACCGATGAAATACTAGAAAGACAAAAGAAAACCAAAATAGCAATAGATGAAATGCTTGTACAAGGCAAACTTGTCAATACAAACATAGACCGTGTCATAGATGAATTAAGAACAAACAAAGACGTAACCAAAGTAGGCTTAGACAACATACATGACGCACTTGAAAAAGGCTTAAACGGTGAACTCATCAACCGCAAAATAGATGAAGCCATTGAACAAGCAAAGATTAACAACCAAAATGCAACAGACGCATTTAAAGACGCAATCAACAAACAGCTAGAAGCTCAAGCAAGAGAAAATGAAAAGGTCGTATCATCAGTTAAAGACATCGAGTCAGCCATAGCCGAACTACAAAGACAGCAAGAACAAGCAAGGGCCCAAGCCAAAGCTGATGCCAAAGCCAACACAGACAGAATTGTTGAAGCCATTGAAGCTATTACAAAGGAAGAAGAATTAACCAAACAAGAAAATACAGAAATAAAAATAGATGAACCTAAAATACCTATCAATTCTGTTAATGTTTCTTTTGCAAAAACTTGCCCACCAGACACACAAATTCCATTTTCTATTGTTGGTAGACAAATGAACATAACCATTTCTTACGCTAACCTTTGCCAGCTTGCCATTAGCTTATCTTGGCTTGTTAAAGTCTTATCTACGCTTATGGCTGCTTATATTTTAACGGGCATTAAATCATGAAAGGTCTTGCATCGATACTAGCTAAAGTTTTAGAAAGTCGTGAAAGTGGGCTATTAAAAAATATCTTAACTGGTGCTGGCTTAACATTTGGTTCAACTATGGTTGTTACTGGTGCGATCAATACTTATATAGCTAAAATCACAAATGACCTTAACTCACTGCCAGCGAACATGCTAAGCCTAATGGGTTTATCAAGTATTGATTATGCTTTCTCTGTAGTTCTTTCTGCCGTGGTTGCTCGTTCAGCGATGAATGCCAGTGGCGTATTTCTTAAGAAAAAATAAGCGTGCCTAGGACGACGGCACGCCCCAAAAAAAAGGTTAAATTATGATTACACTGATAACGGGTACGCCAGGGGCTGGTAAAACCTTATATGCTGTCTCAAAAATTATTGAATACACTAAACAAAATGAAAAGCTATTACAAGAAGGCAAAGAGCCAAGAACAATTTATTCAGACATCGATGGCTTAAATATTAAAGGTGTTGAACCTGCCCCTGATGATTGGCGTGATACGCCTGATGGCTCAATCATCTTTTACGATGAAATACAACAAAGAAACGAATTTAAAAAATCTCGCTTTGAAAATGAAGTTTGTGACGCTCTACAAGTTCACCGACACACAGGACATGACATTTACGGCATAACCCAATTTCCAGTTTTGCTACACCCCAGTTTTAGAGCAGTCGTTGGTGTACATCTGCATTTGCACCGTGGCTGGGGCTTAACTGCTGCTACTGTCTATCAGTGGGCTTACTGTGTCGATGCCCCAAATGCACCAAGCAACAAAAAACTGGCAGAACATACTTTCAGATTTAACTACCCTAAAGACCTTTATAAGTATTATAAATCTGCCACCCAACATACGCATAAAGCACGCATACCAAAACGCATATTTGCTGGCATTGCTGGCATATTGTTAATGGGCTATTTCGCTTATAACCTGCTCTTTAAACAAAACAACTTTCTAACAACACTTTATGGCAAAGAACAAACAGTAAAAGTACAAGAAAATCCATATCAGCAAACCACATTATCAGTTAACACAGAGCAACAGCAAGCAGAAAAAATACAAAATCAGCAATATGAAACCCAATTGCAAACAGACATAGACAAACTCAACCAAGAAATACAAAAAATCCAGCTTGAACAGCAATTAGCCCAACTCAAACAGCAGTCACAGCCTGCCAATGTCATTAGCTTTGGTGGTAAATGCAAAACATACAGTCAAAGCGGTCAACACATACCCATGCCATTAGATGAGTGCATGCAATACGCTAATGGCGAAAAACCATTATTTAAACAGTCGGTTGATGCCCAATTTATGGCAAACAATTATTGATTTATACGCTAAAAGCGTATAATATTATCTTTCTTAGGGGGATTTATGCGACTACTACACTTTATTGAAACCACTGTTTTTACCAAACAAATCACTAATTTATTGATTGACGACAGTTATAGTGACTTTCAAAGTTTTTTATCTGAAAATCCTGAAGTTGGTGATCTAATACCAGGAACTGGTGGTGTCCGTAAAGTGAGGTGGGTATTACCCAATACTGGAAAAGGAAAAAGGGGCGGTATTCGTGTTTTGTATTACTACTTAGATGAGTTTGGCATATTTTATATGCTCTCGGTGTATGCCAAAAGCAATACCATTAATATTAGTGACAAAGACAAAAACCGCTTAAAACAAGTCATTTTAGCAATTAAGAAGGCACATAATGGATAAAGAAGATTTTGATTTATTGTTTGCATCTGCTCAAGAAGCATTAAGCATCGCCAAAGGTGATAAAAAACCATCTAGGGTATTTGTTGTTGAAGTACCTGATGTCAAAGAAATAAGAGACAAAACAGGTCTTTCCCAAATTGATTTTGCTAAGCGTCTGTGTATTAGCCCTAGAACCCTACAGAATTGGGAACAAGGCAGAACAAATCCTACAGGTCCAGCTCAAACATTACTTAGATTACTTGATAAACAGCCACAATTACTTGAATTGGCTTAATACTCTAATGGGTAATGTTGCCCTGCAATTTAGAGTATTTAAACATGATTTATCAAGAAATTTTACAGTTTTATCAACACAATGGATTATATCAATCCAATCATGAATATGGTGAGAAGTTTTATCACTTACAGTTTTTTGAGCGGTTAGAAAGCATCAGCATACAAGATATTCATGATTATGCCACCTTGCGTAATATGCCACCTTGCGTAATGTGCAAGGTGTCAAGAATGCGACCATTAACCGTGAGTTGACAATTATCCGCTCTGCGATTAATTATTATAATTTGCATCATGAAACAAATTATAAAAATCCATTCAATGGTTTTAAACTCTTTGAAGAAGTTTACTTACCAAGGTATCTATCTAGTGATGAATGCAAAAGGCTATTAGATACTTGCAAGAGATACCCTAACCCTATGTTCTATGTTTATATTGCCTTGTTGTTATACACTGGCTCTAGGTCTAATGAGATATTAACACTAACATGGAAGTGCGTTGACCTTGAAAACCGTTGTATCATCATTAAAAATTCTTTATCAAAGAACAAGAAAACGGTTTATAAGCCTTTGAATGACAAAGCATTACAGGTAATTGATGATATTGATTACATACATTATCAATGGGTCTTTTATAATCCTAAGACAGATTATCATTACAAGACATTTAGGGGAGCATGGGTGTGGGCATTAAAGGAATGTGGCTTACAATGTCGCATTCATGACCTGCGTCATACTTTTGCAAGCTTACTTGTAAAAAAAGGTGTTCCGTTATATCATGTGTCCCAGTTGTTGGGACATTCTGATACTCGCATCACTCAAAAGTATGCTCACTTGTCTACAGACACCTTGAAAGACGTGGTTGATTTGATTAATATTTAACAAATTGTTAGTAAGCTTAACACATTTGTGAATAAATCTAGCCCTTTCACGGCGGTAACAGGGGTTCGAATCCCCTACGGGATGCCACTTATTCAGCCAGTCTAGCCATAGACTGGCTTTTTCTTTGCTTTCTGTTTCTGGTTTGTAAGCTAAAACTGTATCTATTGGGTTTTGTGCCTACAAAAATTGCAAGTTTGGCTAAAAGTGTGTCACTGGGTTTTAGTCTTCTTCCTTTGTAATTCTTGAATGTGCTTGTTTTTTTTGTTGGGTTAATCGTCAGCACTTTTTGACTTCCCGCTTTGTTTATATGTTAAGATAACCAAAAGACATTTGTATCATAGGGGAGACATACAAAGGTATGCAGTTAAGCACCATCATCATGGCGGCAGGTAAAGGCACTCGCATGAAATCTACCAAACCAAAGGTATTACAGCCCTTGGCAGGTAAGCCTTTATTACAGCACGTTTTGGACACCGTCAAAAAAATTAATAGCCAAAATAATATCGTGATTTTTGGCTTCGCAGGTGAGCAAGTCAAACATGCGTTTTCACATGAAACAATAACATGGGTAGAGCAAACCAAACAGCTTGGTACAGGTCATGCGGTACAGATGGCATTGCCCATATTGCCAAAAACAGGCAAAACCTTGATTTTATCAGGTGATGTGCCACTGATTGGGGTGGATACGCTGAATAAATTGACCAACAGTCATGGCCCCTTTGCCATGCTGACCATGACGGTGGCGAATCCATTTGGACTTGGGCGTGTTGTCCGTGAAAATGGCAACCCAGATGGTAAAGTATTGGCAATTGTAGAGCAAAAAGATGCCACCGCAAGCGAACAGCTGATTACTGAGATTAACAGTGGTGTGTATTGTGTTGCTAACGACATTTTGCACCAGTATCTAAATCACCTTGATAATAACAACACCCAAGGTGAGTATTATTTAACTGATATTGTGAAAATGGCGGTTGCTGATGGCATTAAAATTGCCACTGTGTCTCCCACATTTGACTTTGAAGTCGCAGGGGTCAATGATCGTATACAGCTTGCCAATCTTGAACGCACATGGCAACAGCACCAAGCCAAACAACTGATGAAGCAAGGCGTGCATGTTCTTGACCCCAATCGTTTTGATTTGCGTGGGACGTTGGTATGTGGCACAGATGTGCAGATTGATGTGAATGTGATTTTTGAAGGTGATTGTCAGCTTGGTGATAATGTCGTCATTGGGGCAGGTTGTGTCATTAAAAATAGCGACATTGCAGATAATACGGTCATTGCCCCATACAGTCTGCTTGATAATGCCATCGTGGGGAAGAATAACCAAATTGGACCTTTTAGCCGTTTACGCCCCAAGGTGATGACCGCCAATCATGTGCATATCGGTAACTTTGTCGAGCTTAAAAACACACAAATGGCAGATGGGGCAAAAGCCAATCATTTGGCCTATTTGGGTGATGCCACCATTGGGCAAAAAACCAATATCGGCGCTGGAACAATTACGGCAAATTATGATGGGGTGAATAAATTTAAAACCAGCATTGGCGATGATGTGCGTATTGGTTCAAATGCGGTGTTGGTTGCTCCTGTTGCCATTGGTGATAAAGTTACCGTGGGGGCTGGCAGTACCATTACCAAAGATTGTGAAAGTGAAAAATTGGTGATTGCTCGTAGCCGTCAAATGGCAGTCGATGGGTGGGCAAGACCTGAGAAAAAGTCTTAATCATATGACCTCTACCAAAAACACAGATTGCTCTTTTTTATCTGCCAAGCTTTGTCCATCAACCCATCACCCACCATGTCCGAATTTTCCCTAATCCACACCCATTTTAAGCATCTAACCGCTCCCCACCAACATACCGTGTTGGGCATTGGTGATGATTGTGCCATCAGCAACATTCCCCCAAACAGCCAGCTGGTCAGCTGTGTGGATACGCTGGTGGCAGGGCGGCATTTTGTCCATGAGACCAGCCCCCACGCCATTGCTTATAAATCGGTGGCGGTCAATCTGTCTGACCTTGCCAGCATGGGAGCGACGCCCTATGCCATTTTGGTGGGCTTATCCTTACCAAAGTCCATGGCAAATGACGACTTTTGTCAGGCGTTTGCAGAGGGTTTGGCGGTGGCTTGCACACCGTTTGGGGTAGAGCTGATTGGGGGAGACACCACAAGCTCACCCATTTTAACGATTTCAGTAACGGCACTTGGATTTGTGCCACATGGGCAGGCAATCACACGCCAAGGGGCATGCGTGGGCGATGTGGTGTGTGTCAGTGATACGGTGGGGCTGGCAAGCCTTGCTTTGCATGGGATTTTGGACGATTTAAATGGAGACGGACACGCCAACCGACCACCAGAGAGCTTGCCTGAAAAATTACGCCAAGCCATGCAATACCCCGCCCCACAAGTGGCACTTGGCAAACGGCTCATCGGCTTTGCAAATAGCATGATAGACATCTCGGACGGTTTGGGGCAGGATTTGGGGCATATTCTGACTGCTTCAAATGTCGGTGCGGTGATTGAGCTTGATGCCATACCCAGCCATGCCTTACTTGATGCCTTGCCCCATGCCCAAAAATGGCAACATCAAATCAATGGGGGCGATGATTATCAGTTGTGCTTGACCATGACAAAACAAAATTTTAAAAAATTCAATCAATCATACCCAAACAGCATTTTTGCCATTGGTGAAATCGTGGCACAGAAAGGGTTAACACTGATGAATGATCATCAAAAAGTGGATTTAACAGTACAAGGGTGGGCGCATTTTTAAAATCGCACCACTTAAACTGACCCCATTAAAAAGCTTGCCCCATTAAAAACTTACCCCATTAAAAATGACCATCGTTAACATCGCATGACCGATAAACCAGCGATAACATGGGAAACATAACATGAGATGACGGTAAAAATAGGATAACGGTAAAATAGGATAACAATGACCAATCACAAACCTGACATTCGTCAAGCAAACCCTTGTCCGCCTTGCCCTGCCACCGCCACGGCTTGGGAGAAGGTGATTTATTGGCTTGGGCTTGGGCTTGGCACAGGTTTGCCTAAAAAAGCCCCCGGCACTTGGGGAACAGTGGGTGGGGTTATGATTGCTTTACCCATGCTTTTGTTGGGATTTTGGGGATTTTTGGCGGTTGTGGTGGTTGGCTGTTTGGTTGGCAGTTATGTGTGTGGCAAAACCTCAAAGCTGATGGGCGTACATGATGACCCACACATTGTCTTTGATGAATGGGTGGGCATGTGGATTTCGCTTTTGCCAAGTGTGTGGTTGCTTGCTCAAACACAAGATGCAGCTAAAACTGGCTTAGAGTATTACCACCCAAGCACTGCGTTATTATTCATTGTCCCTTTTGTTTTATTTCGCTTTTTTGATATCATCAAGCCCCCTCCGATTAAATGGGTGGATAAAAATGTCTCTGGTGGATTTGGGATATTGATTGATGATGTGTTGGCAGGGGTGATGGTCAGTATGCTACTGATAATGGCATCTCTGTTTTTTTGACTGTTTTTGGCTGCTGCATACAGACAAACATTTTTTTCAATCGTGAACAGGTTTTAAGGTAAATAAAGCATAAATTTAGTGCCAGCTTTTCATAGTGTGTTGCTATACTGTGAAAGTGCTTTAATCAAGTGAACATATTTTCAACTAAATGGAGTAATTTATAAAGGGAACTGTCAAACTACGGATTAGGTTATTTCGTGTTTTTTCTTCTAGGAATAACCGCTTTCATGTCATGCTTTACCTCTGATTCTCTGCGAATCGTACTCTTTGTCAGTTATAAAATATTCTGCTTATTCAAACACTTCTATCAGGTCGTTTATAATTTTAACACTCATAGTAGGAATATTATTGGTTCTGCGTCAGAAGCCCTATTAGAGGCGGAAATTAATAAGTTAAAACCTTTTATTAGCCATAAAGATGAAATGATAATAATACTTAAGCATGAAAATGCTATATTGAAGCTACTTGTGAAAATCCAAAGATGAAATAGATAGTCAAAGAAAATTTAGGCTGATAGCCGAATTTCAAGGCTATCAGCTTAATTGGAAGTTTGAAGTTTTGATGTAACTTTTATAGGATTTTTAACTTAATTTTTGGAGAAATATTTTCCGATAAAAAACCACTGGGCAAAGATAATAAAATCTCAATACGTTTAGGCGGTAAAAACACTTTATCAATAATACTTTTCCTACTAAACCCACCATCTTCTAATAACATCTCAAATACCTTGGCAAATAAAGTAGGTTGCTCATCAATTAATTCATCATCCAGTGGCTCATGCTTTCGCCACTTTCTATAACTTATTGTTTTATAAAATTTTATATACTCATCTTCAGTGATTAGTTCAAGGTCAAGAGTTTTTCTCAAAATTGCTTGAATGGAGATTAACCACTTCATCTTTAATTGGATAAACTTTTCTAAAGATGGATAATATAATTCATCAATAGCAATATCTGATGGATAGAGCAACTCATTAGCGAACCTATGAGATTGGTTCTCTATTTTTTTATAAATTTCCTTTTTGTTATAATCTTCTATAGGAATAGCTTTGTGCATAATTAAATGTCCAATCTCATGAGCCAAATCAAAACGACTTCTAACAGCAGGTGTATCTTTTATAATAAACACGAAAGGTACATCATTATACCAAGCTGATACCCCATCCATTTGCTCGCTTGCATCTGTGCCTAATTCATCTTTAATAACAACGATACCGTTACTTTCTGCTACACCAATCAGATTATCAATTGGATCATTTCCTAAACCCCAAAGTTTACGACATTCTTTGGCTAGTTCATCGATTTTATTGTTATCGAGTGCATGCCATTCACTTAAAGTTAAAGATTTAGGTAACTTCGTTTCGGGGAAACCTACCCACTCGGAGAGTATTTGATAAATTTCAGCAGAAAAAACAAGTTTAGATTTAGCGATATTACGAGCTAATTTAGTTGTTGAGGCATTAGAACGATAAAATTCTACGGTCTGTAGAATTGCTTTAGGTTTGCTTTGAAACCATTCAATATTAACCTTTAATATTTCACTCATTTTTAGTAAAACATCAGGTCTTGGTGTGAAATTTGGGTCGTTAATCCATCTTGTTACAGTTGAACGATTAACATCCATTAAGTTTGCAAAAGCTACATTGGTTAAGCCTTGGGACTTCAAGGCTAACAATAAACGATTACCATTAAACATATATTACCCCATTCATGCTAAATCAGCTTGAGGAGGCTTTTTACTCCCCTCCACTATACTTTCCTCAAGAACTTTCTTGAGTTTAAGAACAAGGGTATCGTTCGCCTTTTTCTTATGTATAGTTATCGATTTAGACTGTTTATAAGCAAAAATATCAGCAAAAGGAATAGATTCCATAATTGCTTTACCCTTACTTGTCGGTATATCAATACTGCACTCAATATCGGAAATATCAGATTCAGTATTTTTGCTAAATACCCTATAAGTAAAAAATATTTTACTCAATATCTCAGAGATATTGGATTCTGCTATTAAATCTTCCTTGAACAAGTCATTACTTTCTGTGAGTTCAAGTATTGTATTGCCTTGAGCAAGAAGCTGCTTGTACTTTGAAGATAACGACGTACCACAACCATTTCGATAAACGGCAATATTAAAACCTTTTGTTGATATGGTTTCAACTATATTTTGCCACTACCTACTTCGCTAATTAATAACTGGTTTTTATCAGCCGCTGCCACTAAAGCAGTAACAGCACTTCTTTGAATTTCATCTGCAATAAAAATCTTTTTTTGATTAGGGATATTAGCAAATTTCCCTTCAGCATACAGTTCATCCTACACAAGCAAACTTCGTAAATGCGTATCGAAGTTCCTGAAGAACTTTTTGCCCAGTACCTGTAATAAATTTTCAACTAATTCATTTCTTAATTCTTCCGTCATCGAGTAACACCGATTCATTTATTGGTTTTTTTTATTATAGCGTTTAAAAATTAGAAAAACAATATAATTTGTTGCGCTAAATATTTGACTTTAGAATTTAAATATGAAAAAATACACCCATTAGTTAATGTATTGTTACATGGACTAATAGGTATAACAAATAGGTTGTTATGCTTTATTTATGACTTGATCTAAACTTTATAAGGAGTCAAAAAATGGCTTATCGTAGCGCAATCACAGGTCGTTATGTCAGCAAAGCTACTTACGCTAGACATCCAAAGACAACCGTAAAAGAGAGTAGTGGTGCAAGTAAAGGTAACAAAACTGTCAACCGTTCTGCAATAACGGGACAGTTTGTTACTGGTACTTATGCTGCTAGTCATCCTAAAACGACTTTGACCGAGAAAGTTTAGGAAATAGTTTAGCAGTGAGAAGTGCGGTATATTTTAATATGCTGCACTTTTTTAGTAAATGATAAATTTGTAAAGTTTTATAAAATTAGAAAAACTGATTGATTGGAGAAATAAATGGCAAATCATGCTCGTTGTCCCGAATGTGGCAACAAACTTAAATCTTATTATTATTGTGGACGTTGTGGTAATCAAGATATAACGAATTGGCCAATAACATTCGTTGGTATAGGAATTATCCTAGTGGTAGCAACATTGTGGTTGATTTTTGCTAAGAATCAATTTTGTTCATCTTCGATATTACAGATGGTGGTTACCAACTTTGGTCTAAGTTGTAATTGATTGATTATTAGATTTACCTTGGGTAGTTAGTTCAATGATATTATTAACAGTAACAGACAACTGCCTAACTTCTTCTATATTAGCCCAAACCCTATTTCTCATCAGATACTTCGTATCAACTAAAATCGTATAAATCTTCTTATATGCATATGCATCATCCACCCAATCAGCTACTGTCCATCCGCTACAATGATAAACGAGTAACCTATTTACTTTTGCATTGAATGGTAAGAGAAACACATTTCTCACTTTATCAAAATCAAAGTGACTATCAATATATTGAGCGTAAGTAATCTGCTTGGCTATCGATGACATATTAGGCAAATGGTCTATTTTATGGGTAATACCATAGCGATAATACTTAGCATCAATCACATACAGGCTATTATCGTCATGATTTATCATAATTGTATCGGGTAATAGCGGATTGGTATCTTTGATACTGCCATCAATCAAATGCCGAGTCGCTTTTGGAAAATATTGAGCTTTATTGTCCCCTTTTTCAGTGCCAAAAGTTTTTTCAATCAGATTTTCCCATACCTTTTCAAACCGTCTTGTACCAAAGGCAAAATGCTTTGGATTACTATTATTCTCATCCAAGTTTTGAAGCACATTAATCATGCTTTGGAATAGCTGTTTATCCATATCCTTATTAGCTTTATGCAACTTGTCTCGCAATATAGCTATAAATTGTGTTTTACAAAGCGTAGAGGATGGTTTAGAAGGGGTAGATAAACCGTAGTACCATCCAAGCTTAGCAAAGCTCTCATATACGCAATGCTTGCTTATTTCGGTCATAATGTGTTCGTCATTGCTATGGTGAAGACGAGTTTGGAGATTTAGATAGATTGCTCCATTTTCTTGAATGACGGGCTTTTCTTTTTTGACAGTTCTGACCCAATTGACTTTTCCATTGGCTCGGCTGGCATACATAGTTTCACGCTCGGTGTAGTAGCCATTGCTCAAATAATCTTGAATGACAAAGTGATAGGACTGAATGGGAAAGCCCTGTTGTTCATCTTCGGTTAAATCAGCCCTAACAACATTTTGCATTTCACGTTGATAGTCTGATAGCACGCTGATTAGACATAGCACGTCTTCATTGGATGTATAGTCATAGCCATAGGGAAAAGTAATATAGGGGCGGTGGTGTTTTAAAACGTTATCAAACTCAAAACGAACCCCGACAAAGTCTTCACGTTCTTGGGCAAGGCTACAGTAGGGCAATAAATCATACTTCATTGCTGTTATCGCTGACCTGCGTTTTTAGTGATTGCCCTTGTTGGAGCTTGGCTTTGATGTCTTCATTAAAAACCTCAAAACGGCTAAAACCTTGCTTGTTTTTAAACTCTCGCAACACTTTATCTAAACTATTAAGGTCAGCTCTGAATAAAGCGTATTTGTTAAATTTAAACACATCATCCCACAGATATTTGACAACCTTTTCGGTAAACGGAATGCCGTTGTCAAGGTCATCGGGCAGTTTGAGTTCATCGGTTCGTACAAAGAACGCCCCAAGCCGTTTATCTTCTGACGAGAGAGTGTCTTTGTTAATATCGAGAATGTGCTCATTGATAACGGTATTAAAGTGTTGCCAACTAACACCTGTATCTAAAATTAGCTCATTACGATAGTCACAATTGGCAATATTGTTCTCAATCATCCGCATTGTCCAACGTCGTTGAAAGGCAGTGTCTAGGGTAAACACGTTTTGGTCAGCGGTGTTCATTGTTGCCAAGATGGTGAGATTATTGGGAATGAAGATAGTTTTATTGGCGTCGTTAAAGATTTCTTCTGCCATTAAATCGTGAGAAATGCGATAACTGCTTGAGCCTTCGTCTTTGCGATCAAGTAGCTGAAAGACTTCGCCAAAGATGGCAGGGGCGTTACCACGGTTAATTTCTTCAATGACAAGATAGTAGTGGTGGCTAGGGTCATTGATAGCTTTTTTCAGAATTTTAGTGAAAGAACCTGCTTTGAATTTATAGTCAATTTTGCCATTATCATCGTTAACTTTAGGTAGAATTTGTCCCACAAAGTCGGTGTTGAGATAGTCAGGGTGGAAGACAATGCGTTCAATATATGTTTCGTCTTCACCTGTGATTTTGTTGATGTTATAGCTTTTTCCAACACCTGCAATACCGTATAAAAGCAAATTTTGGGGCTTTCTTGGAATATTTGGAATAGGTTTTGTGATGTTGCTAAATGAGCTAAGAGGCGGCAAGTGATGAGATTGTTCAGCATTGACATCGAATTCACCAATGATATTAAAATCAAAGATATTCACAATCTGCTTGATTTCTAGTCCAGAGTATAACGTTTGTGAAAATGGGGAGGCGCTCAAATCTCCTGCATCTTTGACAATAAATGAGCCATCATATTTAATTGTCAAATTGCTATCTAGGTTTGCCCCTTTAGTCGCAGTTAGATAATTGTCAAGCGATATTGGCTGATGGGCATCGAAAACCGTGATATTTTCATCAATAAACAAGGTGTTAAAATCTTGCTCTCTAATTAAGCTATATAACCGTTGCTTTTGTGCTTCAATGAATGTTGCATTTTTGTACCAAAAAATGGTAGTCAATAATATATTGATATTGATGGGTCTGCCGTTTAAAAAATTCGTTAATGACCGAGTTGCCCAACTGGGCGTAAATAAAGCAAACCAACTTTTTTCAGATTTTCTAGTTTTCACTTCTTTCAAAGAAAACGCTGAATTTGCAAGATTGGCAAACAATCCCATATCTGCATGGTAATAATAATCTTGAACTTTTTCGGAACTTAATAACAATAAAATAATGCCCACAAAAGTATCAGGCTTCCTAACACGTTGCTGAATCAGCTTTCTTGCTTCAATAAGCTGATTGATTGAAATATATAGATCCATTACGAACGCCTTTTTATAGACAATAATTTTACATTAATTGTTGGGTGGCAAATAATGAAGCTAAGATTGCTTGAATGACAGGCACAGTAACAGAATTACCCAATTGTTTATAGGCTTGAGCGTTCGACACATCAAATTTAAAATCATCATTAAAACCTTGCAGTCGCAAGGCTTCACGGACAGATAACTTTCTTTGAATATCCCACAACTTAGGCACACGATTGGCAATAATGGTTGGAGAATAGGTGTCAAGAGATGCGTAAAAGGCTTCTTGAATTTGCGTTTTGGCAAAGTCACCGACATGAAAACGTAACGCTCCGTCCGCTTTTAAGTAGGAAAAAACCCCATGTTTTCCTTTTTTGGTATGGGGAGCATACATAGAATTATCATGCTCAACTCGTTCATTGATATGGCAATTGGCAAAATGATAGTTAATTCTATCAATTTCAAACTTGCTTAAAATTAGCGATTTGTCATTGTTGTCGGATTCGATAATATCCCATAGCTTCGTTGTTCTATCACGGTTTTTAGGAAATTCAAATCTATCATTATCGCTATCTTTGCGAATTACCACACAATACCAACGCTCTCGAAATTGTGGTACGCCATAATCATAACTATTTAAAATCGTCCAATAAGTATTATAGCCCGCTTCATCCAATGCCTTTAGAGCGATGTCCATTGTCTTGCCTTTATCATGCGATTTAAAGCCCTTGACATTTTCAAGTAAGGCAAATTTTGGTTGCTTATTTTCTAAAATGCGTAACACATCAAAAAATAAGGTCCCTCGTGTCTTGTCCTCAAAGCCTTTTGTTTTACCCGAGTAGCTAAAAGGCTGACAAGGAAAGCCTGCCAATAGTAAATCATGTGAAGGTAAATTATTTGCATCAATTTGGGTAATATCACCAAAAGGCATCTCGTGATGATTAAGTTGGTAGGTTTGCTGTGCAAATTTATCAAATTCTGACGAAAATACACATAGACCACCGTTTCTCTCAGCACCTAGGCGAATACCCCCAATACCTGCAAATAAGTCAATGAATTTAAACTTATAATTGATAATTAAGTTAGATAATTTTTCCAACTCAGCATCAGAAATTAACGCTAAAACTTGCTTTTTAAGTGATTTAGATGAACAAATATTCGTATCACAATACAAATCGGTATCGTATTTAATCGCATACAGCCACTGATCAAGCGTTGCTTGAACATTACTACCCTTGGGTGTATGGAGTTGTGCAATTTCAGACAAGTGCGATGAAACAGGTTGTTTATTCACTTCATATCTCGTAAGATTTGGCTTCATTAACTTAAGGCAATGTGCTTCTTGCTTCTGATAAGAATAATCAAAGACTTGATATCCTAATTCTAGCGACGATGATAAAGCAATATACTGTTTATTCATGGATTAAAACCAACATTAGTTCTTGAAAAGCCGATTAAATTTAAAAAATTCATTATTATAGAGACTCAAGGATTAAGCATTATACCAACTTAAACGTTTCGCTTCCAAAATATCTTCTTGTAAGAAAAAACAAAAAGACAATATATATCGTTTTTGAATAATTTAAATGCTTTCTATCACTATAAAACTTTCATGAATATACTTATTCATTCATTAATGAATCCAAACTATTCAAAATTTGCTCTGACCAACTTTCTATCATAGTCTCTAAATCAGTAACACCACTATAAAAATCCTTTGTTATTCTTAAAAGCAGAATAACAAAGGACAAAACAGACATCAATAGTATGACAATTAATTGTTCAGTATGATAATTAATTGTCCGACCACATGACCCAAACGCAATCACTTTTGGGTTATTCCACAGTAACGCTTTTTGCTAAGTTTCTGGGTTTATCCACGTCCGTGCCTTTGACAAGTGCCACATGATATGCCAATAATTGTACAGGTATGGTATGCACAATTGGGGACAGCGTACCGATATGGCGTGGTGTGCGAATGACATGAACGCTGTTACTGCTGCTAAAATCACTGTCAAGGTCGGTAAATACAAACAGCTCACCACCACGAGCAGACACTTCTTGCATGTTGGCTTTGACTTTGTCTAATAGGTTGTCATTAGGTGCAATCACCACCACGGGCATATTGTCATCAACCAACGCCAAAGGACCATGTTTTAACTCACCAGCAGGGTAGCTTTCGGCATGAATGTAGGTGATTTCTTTGAGTTTTAACGCACCTTCTAATGCCACTGGATAGTGAATGCCACGCCCCAAAAACAGACTGCTTGGCTTATCAGCAAAAAAAGTTGCCCAGCTGGTAATTTGTGGTTCTAGGTTTAAGGCATATTGTATGTCATTGGGCAAACTGCGTAATTCATTGATATATTGGGTCATTTTGTCATCATTCACCACATCATATAAACGCCCCAAGGTAACTGCCAAGCCAAACAATGCCACCAACTGGGTGGTAAAGGCTTTGGTTGATGCCACCCCAATCTCTGCCCCTGCTCGGGTATAAAATACCAGCTCACTGGCTCTAGGTAGGGCGGATTCCATCACATTACAAATGGAGAGACTGTGCTGATGCCCTTGGGCTTGGGCATATTTTAACGCTTCCATGGTATCTAACGTTTCGCCTGATTGAGAAATGGTGATGATAAGTTGCTTGGGATTGGCAATCACGTTACGGTAGCGGTACTCACTGGCTATCTCGATATCGGTGGGCAGTTTGGCAATGCTTTCTAACCAATATTTGGCGGTTAATCCTGCATAATAGGACGTGCCACAGGCTAAGATTTTGATGCCATCAATGTCGTGAAAAACTTGCTTGGCATTTGTACCAAAATTTTCTGGAATAAACCCAGCGTCCAAAAAGACTTCAGCAGTGTCAGCCGTGGCCTTGGGCTGTTCGTAGATTTCTTTTTGCATAAAGTGGTTATACGCCCCCAGCTCTAGCGATGCCAGTGATACTTGAGACGTTGTGGCGGTGCGTTCTGTCAGATTGTCTGTTTTGTCAATCAATTTTTGCACACCATCAGCGGTCAGACAAGCGATGTCGCCATCTTCTAGATAGATGATTTCACGAGTGAATGCCACCACCGCTGATACGTCTGATGCCATAAACACTTCGTCTTCCCCCACACCGATGAGCAATGGACAACCCATGCGAGCAACCACCATCTCACCTGGCTTATCATTGGCAATCACAGCGATGGCGTATGCCCCATGAAAGTTGGCACAGGCTTGTTGTACAGCGGTGAATAAATCGTTGGTTTTTTTATAAATGTCATGCACGGCATGAGCGATGACTTCGGTGTCAGTTTGAGAATTAAAAGCATAGCCCAAGTTTTGCAAGCGTGTGCGTTCGGCTTCAAAATTTTCAATGATGCCATTATGCACAACCGAAATTAAATCACCTGAAATGTGTGGGTGGGCGTTGGGCTCAGTTACGCCACCGTGTGTTGCCCAGCGAGTATGTCCAATGCCCGTATGTCCTGTGATGCCTTTGGCTTTAGCAACTTGCTCCATCAAGGCAACCCGCCCCACTCGGCGAACACGTTTAAGCCCATTGTCCGTCTGCACAGCAATGCCTGATGAATCATAGCCACGATATTCTAGACGTTTTAAGCCATCTGTTAAAAAATCAACGATGTTGGCATGTTTTCGAATGCCACCGACGATACCGCACATAAGCCGTTCCTAAGTGTCTGATTAAATCAGGTAAATTATAGCATAGTAAACGGTAGACATAGATTTTTGCTGGTGTTTTTTAGATGCTTAATGTGCCATGCTTGCCTTACCATTGTCGTTTGATTTGGGTATTATAAAGCCCCACATAACCCTCCTTTTTATCAATCCCTGCATATTCAAGACTGGCATCTTCATAGCGTTTAAATTTATACACCGCATCATTCATCACCGCTTCATCAAACACATTTAATGACACAAGCAAAGAAAAATCCGCCTGCGTAAGCCCTGTTACTCGGATAAACAGCTCAGGTTCAAGCACCGTAATCACATCTTTTAAACTGTGTTCTCGATAATCTGATAAATACATAAAAATCGGAATGCGTGTGGCGAATTTAATCAGTTTATCTTGAATTTGTTTTCGCCGGGATTTTTGTTCCTTTTCTTCATCGCTTAATGTTTTTTTATCCTCTTTTGATAGTTCGCCATCATTGTCTTTGGCTTTTTCTTTTAAGCCTTTGATTTTTTCACTGCGATTAATGACGATTTGAATTTCATCATTTAGGTTGCGAAAACTTTCTAATTTTTCCAATGCTTGTAAGGCTTCTTTATTATTCATTAAATTGGTTAATGTCAAATCATCAACATTCACCAATAACGCACTTTGCCAGCGTCTTGCCAATAGCGTGGCGGTTGTACCGCTCATCGCCATGTCCAATAATAATTTGGCATCCACCTGTTGCATGGCACTGCCGTCATAGGCAAGCACGGGCAAAAAGGCAATAAATTCGGCAACTTTACTCTCTGGATTGCCCTCTTTTGGGTTTAGTTGATGGGCATAATCAGCGATTTGGCGTAAGGCACGATTGGGGGCAAAGTCAAAAATATAACATTGATTTTTAATCACAGTTACCCCATCATCGCCTTGCACTGTCCAAGGCGTTTGCACCCGAAATCCTGCCTGAAAATAAGTCTCAGGGCTGGTACAATTTCTGAGCATAAAAATCCCCGTCCACGCAGGCACGCTAACGCCCGTCATCAGCTTACCGCAAGATAGGGTGATGGTTTTTGTCTGTAAAGGATTATTGCCAATGGCATCATTAACAGGGGCTAATGCCTTATCACTCATGCCTGCCTGATTGCCTGCCGCCACAATGATTGTGTAGTCATGATAAAATTTATTATTGGGGGCTTTTAATAAATTTGCCATGGCATAACAACTGGCAACACTTGGCAAAAACCAAAGTGTGTGCAATAAACTGTTTAATAAATTATCATCACTAAATGGCATGGGCGGTTTGGCATTGCCTTGTTTTAAATTACTGACAATCATTTCATCAAGATTATCACGAATTAAATCCAGCCATTTTTGCACATGGCTTTGGTATTTAAACTTAGCCGTATCGCCGCTGCCGTCTGCTTTAAAAAATTCACCCAAATCAAATTCATTAAATTCACCCCCTGTGGCAATCGTGCGAATATGCTCGGGTAATTGATAAGTCAAGAGCATCATTTGGGGCAATGACAAATACGGATTATCGCCCCATTGTTGTTTGTATGGACTATTATCCCAATTTAATTTTTCTTTTTGTTCATCGCCATAAGTCCAATTAAAAATCTGCTCTTCAATGAATTCGCCTGATGCAATCGCCCGAAATGGCGTGCCTGACAAATACAAATAATGGTCAGCGGTGATTGGCAATTCATTTTCATCAAATTGCTCAATGTTAATACCCATATCAGTATATTCCGATTGAATGGCTTTTTGATGTAATTCTTCATCTTTGGCAAAAAGCGATTTGGCACTATCACGCCATGCCCCAAAATGATATTCATCAAATACCACACAATCCCAATTCATTGCGTGAATTTCTTGGTTTTTGGCTTTGATATTGCCATATTTTTTATCCCTGCCCAAAACATCTTGAAAAGAAGCAAAATACACCATTGGTCTATTTTTATCATAATTTTCTAATGTTAATTCGCCATCACGGCTGATAAACTGCCAACCATCAAAATCACTGTGCGTGGTTAAATCTTCCTGCCAAGCATTTTTTACCGCAGGTTTAAAGGTTAAAATCAGCACTCTTTGCCAATTCATTTTTTTTGCAAGCTGATAAGTGGCAAAAGTTTTACCAAATCGCATTTTGGCATTCCATAAAAAATGCGGTGTGCGATGATTGTTTTTATCTTGTTTGATGGCATTAAAATAATGAGCGGTTTTATTAACAGCGTCTAATTGCTCTGGACGCATGGCAAAATCTTTTGTTTTTTGGCGTTCAAAAGTTTTGTTATTTTTGACATTTAAAATGGCATTGCTTACCGTATCAAGGTCGCATTCAAACCATTCACCTGCGATGCGTTTTATGCCCATTTGTTCTAGCATTTTATGCACGGCAAAATCTTTAAAATAACTGCCGTCATTTTTTATCGCCGATGTCTCAAATTCCACTTGCCAGCTTTGACTTGGCGTAACGGTCGGATAATGTTGTTTCATTCGCTGACTTACTGTCTCTTGGGCGGTATGGCCAATTTTTAGGCAATTTGGAAAACGGCTGTCAGAATAGGCATAGATTTTTGGGGTGCGGATTGGGTTAAAGGTTGGGTTGGTCATTTTAAATCTCCACATAACGGCTAATAATATGCTTGGCTTGATTGTCAATTTCGGGAAATAGTATTTGATGACTAATACCAAAAGATTTTAAGTCATCACAAATTGTGCTTTTTGCGTGCTTATTAATAATAAGCCTTTCACCACTATAAAATCTTTGCCAATCTAGCATAAAATTTGCTGGTGTTAATTTATTATTTTCTATACCAAAAATTAAAAAAGCTCCTTGTTGCCTTTTAATTCTTTCATTATTTAAAGTTGGCTTAACACACAAAACCCTATTAAAATCACGAATATCTATATTTGGCAAAAAATAAGGCTTATCTTTACGAATATCATTTAATAATTGAATAATTTCTGGATATTCATTAAATATTTTATTGATAGCCTTGAAATAACCATCATTTAAATCTTTGGTTTGATAACTTAAAATATCATCATCTATTTGTGTATTTATATTAATCAAATTATCTTGTAAATTTAAAGGATTTTTTCTTAATTGACTAAGTAAGATATTGGTATCTGTCAAAAAATCTTGATGAGCCATTTTTCTATAAAATTCTATATTAAATTTTTCATCTCTTAGGCTTAATGCAGATAAAATTGCCACCGTATCACTATCGTGATGCTTTATTTCATCATTCGGAATATCAAAAACCAAAACTTCGCTATTTTGTTCATCATCATTATTATTGACTGCAAAATATAGAGCTACCAAAACATTAGTTGTAATATCTAAAATTCTGGTTTTATAGCCATAATGTTGCATTCTAACCAATTTTTCAAATAAATTTTCATGTGGATAAAAATATTCGGCACATTCTGTTAATGTGTCCTTTGTCATTTTATGCTCATATTTTATAAATTCATTACTACGATAAATACTAGGCTCTAATTCAAATTTAAAATTCGGGTGTCCACGAAAAAATCGTGTAAAGCCTTGCTTTGTTTTACCTAATTGTGTTAATTTATTTGCCAATTCTGCAATGCTGTTAATCTCAATCATCACCACCCTCCAATAAATCCGCCTGTTTTGCTTTTTTGGCGCGTGATTTTTTAGGTTTGTCACTGTCATTATCCATTGGGCGTATCATGCTTTCAATAAAGTTAATCTCATCTTTGGATAAGCCATATTTGGCATAAAGCTGCTCATCTGTCCATGGGCGGCTAAAATCTTGCATTGGAACTAACGCATAAGTTGATTTTGTGGTATTCTGAGTATTTTTAACCAATGTAATCATAAAATGAAAAAATTTAGTGTTGATATAACTAATGACATTACTACAAATTTCTTCATTTTTAAAAGTTCCAATAACTAAATATGTTTCAGTACAAGCACTATTTAACCCTGCAAAAATTGGTTTAATTAAGTCCGTTTGGCTCTCACCAGTTCCAAATGCTTTTGGTACTAAAATTTTATTTCTTAAAATAAGTTGCTTATTATGTGTAATATCTTCAAGTTTGATATATGAAATATTATTTAAACTATACAATTTAACATTATCGGTTCTATTTTTATATGGTTCATGATGACCTGTGAAACGACTTGCCAAACGAAATGGGTTTCTTGAACTAACTAATTCACTAAATGAATTTTCAGAGAAACCTTTTACTTTTCTTAAAATTGAAATGGCTTGATTGTAACGAACAAAAACATCAATCCCTTTTTCTTTTAATGGTCTTTTTAATTGAGAAACACAATGACCGTCATCATAAGTAAAAACCTCACAATCACCATCATGTCTTTTTTCCCATAAAAAATAATTCACACCGCCTTTGATTTCCACATTATCAAAGCAGTCTTTTGAATTAGGGAAGTCATGAATTTCTTTGATGCGTCTGTCATTTAACATGCTGTCTCTAAAAGCATCAAGCCCTTTACCGCCAGTAAACCAACGGCTTGGGGTAATCATAATTAAAAATTGGGGATTGAGTTTTTTGGCTTGTTCAATAAATTTATGATATAAGGGAATTGCACTACTACCAATACCACCACCGTCATTTAATTGATACGGCGGATTGCCAATAATCACATCAAATTTCATGGTTAATAACTCCCCAAACACATCATCTCTGTCAGAATGAATAAACGCATAAGCATGATTTTCTAATCCTTGGCGATTACCAAATACCCCTTGGCTTGCACCGCATTCACTGCATTTGCCATCTTTAAAGTGATGATGGACAGCCCCAAAAATAATATTGCCCATGTCATTATCAAACTCTTCACAAATGGACAAGGGCGAGTTGGCGACTTTGCTACAATACACGCTACGCCTTGATAACAGAGCGGTTAACCCAGTAATGGCAATGCCAAACACTTGATTTTTTAAAATGTGGTTAATGCGAGTTTGTTTGTCTGGTATTTGATTTTTTAATCCTTTATCCAAGCGTTTAACAATTTCACGCAAAAATACCCCTGATTTACACACAGGGTCTAAGAATGTCGCCTTTGGATTTGACCAAATCTCAGACGGCAATAAATCCAGCATTTGATTGGCAAGTTTTGGCGATGTGAAAACCTCATCATTGGATAGGCTGGATAAACAGTCCAGCACATCAGGGTTATAGCCCAATTCAAATAGCGATAATTGACCCTGTTGAATGGCATCTAGGTCTTTTGTGATGTTGCTGTCTATTTGTAAGTTGACACTGTCCATGTTATTGCTCGCTTAATTTTAGATAATGAATGGGCGGATAATCTTGAATGTGTTTGGGAATAAATCCTTGATTATCGGTCAATTGGTTGTTGGTTTTTTCTACTAAGTTTTCATAGACATAATCACGCCTTTGGATAAGCGTTTCGCTGATAAACTTCCATTCGCTAAATATGATGGGGCGATAATTGAAATCTGTGAGTGTTAACGCATTGCCACCCACGATATTTTTTGATAATAAAAACCTTGCCGTGTCAATAACAGCAGGGTCTGTTTGTTTAAAATGGCTTTGGTAATGGTCTAGGAATAAATCCAGCAATCGGCGACGGCACTCATCACAATTATCCGCCAAAAGCTCAATGCCATAAATTGATGATATGGCACAAATGGCGTGTTTTTCATAATGAAATTGGGCATATTTGGGGGATTTTTGGCTTTTGTTGATTTGGGAGAGTCTTAGGGCGGTCGCAAGTTTTCGCCTTAAAATTTCTGCCAAAAAATTACCTGTGCCACAGGCAGGCTCTAAAAAAGTGCTGGTGATTTGCTCGGTTTGGATTTTGACCAAATCAAGCATGGCATGAACCTCACGCTCGGCGGTAAACACTTCGCCAAAATCAGCAACTCGTTTTTTGGATTTGATTTGTTGCTTGTCATCTTGTGCTTTGGCGGCATCAGTCATTTTGCACCGCCTTTTGGACACAGTTTAGAGACGAAAAAAGCCCACATAAAAGCAGGCTCTGGTAGAAAAAGAAAAATTAGGGCGTTAAGGGGTTGACAGGCTGTGTCATGTGCAGATAATCGTTGACGCTTGACGCTTGACG
>NZ_MUYT01000008.1:0-99067 GCF_002014765.1 Lwoffella lincolnii | reverse complement strand
ACGCTTGACGCTTGACGCTTTAAGACGGTTTAAGACGGTTTAAAAAGACGGTAAACATGTGATGATTGATTGAAGATTTTTGCCAATATGCGTGGCTATTTTAGCACAAATTTTAACTTGGCATGTTGTTTTGGGGTGTATGGCATGTCCTGTCTTGATGTTTTACAATGAGTGTTCATTTTTGGTTTTTTGTTTATCAGCTTGTACTTCTGGCTGACGCAAATTTTTGGCAATCTTATCCATGACGGCATTGATGAGCTTATGAGCATCGGTTGCCCCAAAATGGACATTGAGCTTCATTGCTTCATCTAACACCACTTTATAGGGGATATGTAGGCTATGTTTAAGCTCATAAGTGCCAATGAGTAAAATGGCATGTTCGATGATGTCAAGTTTGGATAACTCTCTGTCAAGTTGGCTGACAATCAGGGATTCTAATTCATCAATTTGGGCAGGGATATCACGCATCAGCTGATGATAGTAGCCTAAATGTACGGTGTGCATGGCATTATCAGCACGAGTACGGGCAGCGATGGCGTGTGGTGGGTTGGATTGCCAATTATGTTGACCCATTTGGGCAAAACGACGGTCAGTCATCAGCCATTCATAAAGACCTTGTAGGGCAAAGCGTCTTGCCTTGCGTACGGCGGTGTGAGTGGTTTTGTAGGTGATGGTTTGGCTGTTGTTACCGTTGTTATCGTTGTTATTGCTTGGCTCAATGTTTGTTTGAGCATTGTATTTATCTTTGGGCATGGAATATTGGTGTCTTTAATCTTTAGTGAATTGATGATACTTTTGTAATACTTTAGTGATGCTTAGATAAGGTGATGCTTAGATAAGTTTGGGGCGATTTCTTGTATGGATTGCCCTTATGATTGTTTTGATGGCACAAATATGGCTTAGGTGTTTGTATCATCAGCAGATAAGTCATCTAACTGATTTAATACCGACACCATCTCAAGAGCAGTCATGGCGGCTTCTGAACCTTTGTTGCCTGCTTTTGTGCCAGCTCGCTCAATGGCTTGTTCAATGCTATTGGTGGTTAATACCCCATTCACCACAGGGATATCATAGTCAGTTGCCACTCCACCCAAACCTTTTGCTGATTCGCCTGCCACATAATCAAAGTGGGGTGTGCTGCCACGAATGACCGCACCAAGAGCGATGATGGCATCAAAGTGGTCAGATTCCGCCATGCGTTGGGCAGTAATGGGTAACTCAAATGCCCCTGGCACACGCACCACGGTGATGTTGTTGCCAACCACGCCATGACGCAATAAGGTGTCAATCGCTCCGTCTACCAAGGATTCAACGATATAACCGTTAAAACGACCAACCACAATGCCGATACGGGTGTTGTGATTGTGGTGTAGCTGACCGTCAATGTGGGTGATGTTGGCTTTGTGTTGAGATAGGTTCATGATGTGTCCTAATGTATCAATGTGCGTGGTATCAATATGCTTGGTATCAATGTGCGTGTCAATGCAATGTGCGTGTCAATATGCCAAAAAGCCATTAAGTACGCTTAATGGCTTTTTTGTGTCATGTGTTTTTGGCACTCATCATGCCAAGGCCTGTTTTGCCTGCTCAGTTAAAGCAGTGAATGCTTTGGCATCATGCATTGCAATGTCAGCCAACACACGGCGGTCAATCTCAATATTGGCACGCTTTAAGCCGTTGATAAAGCGATTGTAGCTTAAGCCATTTTGACGAGCACCTGCGTTAATACGAGCAATCCACAAACGACGGAATGAACGCTTTTTATTACGGCGGTCACGATACGCATATTGACCAGCTTTGGTAACTGCCTGTACCGCCACACGATACACACGAGAGCGTGCCCCATAGTAGCCTTTGGCACGATTTAAGATTTTTTTATGACGGCGATTTGCTTGTACACCACGTTTTACACGAGCCATGATGCTCTCCTATATTATGTAATCAAAAAATTGCGAAAAAAAAAGACAGATTTAGATGTATGGACACATGCGGCGGATAGATGCTTCATCTGACTTGTGTACCATTGTTAATCCACGCAATTGACGAATACGCTTAGGAGATTTTTTGGTTAGAATATGACGCTTAAATGCTTGCTTACGCTTAAAGCCAGTGGCGGTTTTTTTAAAACGCTTAGCAGCACCACGTTTGGTTTTTAATTTAACTTTCATAAGAAGACCTCTTAATCACACAATGCTTGATTTTACAATGACATTGCCTTGATAAAATACCTGTTTGTCATACAGCGGGTTAACTTAATGAGTGAACACCCAATGAGTTTGGGTTTAACAGTCAAAAACTTTTAACAGCCTAAAGACTTTTGAACAGCCTAAAGGCTAAGCTGTTTTAACGCTGTCTTTGAGTTGTCTTAAAGCATGACTGAAAACCGCCATATGCCTTGAGGTGGGAGATGAGATTTTAGCAAATTGGTTCTTTTTTGGCAATGATTATATTTGGCAATGATCATCAAAGATTTTTTTATCAAAGGTTTTTATCAAACGTTTTCTTGACTGTTTTTTGTCTTGTCATGGTTGTGTCATCTCATTGTCCAAACGGTCAGTATGGATAAGTAGGATTGTACGCCTGTACACTAAGTGATTTTTGCTGGATTTTTTGTGATTTTCTATACAACTTTTGCCATGATGCTGATATGATACAAAGGTTTACTTTTACAAAAAATGCAATGATGGCGATGATGAAATAATACATTCTATAAAATGTCTTCTATAAAGATACGATATTAAAAACACCTTCTGCTTTACCTTGTTAAAGACATCATCAATGAAAATAAATAAGATTAAGGAGCTTATCTTGGCAACGCAAGAAATCACGCTAAATGAAAGCATGTTTGTGTTTGAGACCGTCATGCGTGTCCGCTATACTGAGATTGATGTTGGACAGTTTTTGACCATGGAAGCCATGTGTGCCTTGCTGACTGAAGCAAAAGCACGCTACTTTTATTCGCAAGGCATCAAGGACGTGAATGCCAATTATCAAGGTCCCATCATGACGGATTTACAAATCAATTTCCCCACACGTATTAAGGCCAGAGAAGAGTTATTATTTGAAGTGGGTATCGATGGCATCAATCAGCATACTGCCAATATGATTTTTAAGGTCAGTCGCATGTATGATGGCTCTTTGGTTGCTAAGGCTCAAGCCAATATTGTTAACTTTGATTATCGCAAAAATCAAATGACCACATTTGATGATGAACTGATGCAAGCTTTGTATCATGAACCCTTTGAAATTTGATAAACTCGATTTGATAAATTAAGGTAACTGCCATGTCTGCTGTCATTTCTTCTGCCGATTGGCTAGATGCCCCACAGTACAATGCTGATGGACTGATACCAGCCATTGCTCAAGACCACGCCAGTGGACGCATTTTGATGATGGCTTGGATGAATAAAGAGGCGTTAAAGCTCACTGCACAAACCAACACAGCGGTGTATTTTTCTCGTTCTCGTGGTCAGTTGTGGCATAAGGGCGAAACGTCAGGGCATACCCAAATTGTTCATGAAATCCGCCTAGATTGTGATGCTGATGTCATCGTATTAATGGTAACGCAGTTAGGGGGCATCGCTTGCCATACAGGACGAGCGTCTTGTTTTTATCAGCGATTAGACACCCAAAGTCCCACCCCAACTTGGCAGACGGTTGATGCTGTTTTAAAACCCCCGCATGATATTTATGGCAACAACAATCATAATGACGATAATCCTAACAACAACAATCACAACAACAATCATAACGACAATCAACACACTTCTTCTGCCACATTTAACAGCCAGCCAGCCACCATATTGATTGAGTTGGATAAACAACTACACGCTCGTAAAACTGCCGATGCTGATGATTCATACGTTGCCAGTTTGTATGCCAAAGGCATCAATAAAATCTTAGAAAAAGTGGGCGAAGAAGCCACCGAAACCCTGATAGCTGCCAAAGATTATGCACATCACTTATCACAAACAAACACAACAAACCGCTTGGATAAACCAACCAATGCGTCACAAGTGATTATAAAAAATGATTTGATTTATGAAATTGCTGACTTATGGTTTCATACAATGGTCATGTTGGCGTGGTTTAATATGGACTCAAGCCATGTATTGACAGAGTTGGCAAGGCGGTTTGGTTTGTCTGGATTGACAGAAAAAGCCAATCGTAACAACAACTAAGCGTCTTTTGGTCAATGTTGGTCAAGACAAGAGATGGCATTTGACCTTTATTGGCATCATTTTTTTGGCTTGTGCCAAAACAAAAATAAGCAAACATATAAGGAACATGACATGGGCGGCGGTTTTTCTATTATCCATTGGATTATTTTATTGGTGGTGGTGGTGGTGGTGTTTGGTACTGCCAAGCTTAAAAATTTTGGTAAAGATGTGGGTGGTGCGGTCAGAGATTTTAAAAATGCGGTCAGAGACGATGAAAAAGAACAGCGTGTCCAACAAAACCGTGTGTTAGACCATGAAGCATTAGACCATAAAAAAAACACACCTGCTGACCAGCGTGTTTATCAAGATGAGCAACAAGGTTGATTGGGTTTTTGACTTTTTGGTTTTTGATGCGATGCGATGATGTTTGATATTGGTTTTTCTGAACTGCTGATTTTCTCAGCGTTGGCTTTGATTATTTTAGGGCCAGAGAAGTTGCCACAGGCGGCACGTACGGCAGGGCAATGGTATGCCAAATTTCGCCGTACTGTTGCCAATTTACAACATGACATTGAAACTGAGCTGGATTTGGCAGAAACTCGCAAACAGCTACAAGCAGAGCTGGCGAAAATTCGCCAAACTGAAGCACAAATACAACAACAAATGCAAGCGTTGCATGGTAACCTACAACAGATGCAACAACAAGCAGCCCAAAATAAAACCACGTATTTACCAGCAGATGTTAGCCAGATGGCTAATGTGCCATTGGCAGGGCGTTGGTTTGTGATTGGTGATGCAGAAAAAATGCGTCGCCTACCGCCTGCACCCAGATTGCCCAATTTACGTGCTGACCCCTTACTTAATCAAGTCCTGTTGACAAATCAGTCATCACTTGTCGACCAAAACCATCTCAATAAAAACCATCTCAATCAAGATAAGCCCAACCAAAATAACATCAACCAAAATGACCCTAAAAAATAAACAATTTAAGCCCAATTCGCATGAACGCAGACCATCAGTCCAAAGACTCACAAAAATCGGACACCCCCAGCCCTGCTACCGATGACAGCACCACCTTGTCCACCCAGCAGTCTCAACAAAGCAATGTGCCAGAGACGTTAAGCGACATGCCCATTACCGAACATCTGATTGAGCTACGTGGTCGTTTGATTAAGATTTTTGGGGGCGTGTTGCTGATTTTTTTATTATTGGTTGGGTTTGCTCGAGAGTTGTATGCGTTGTTTTCAAGTCCTTTGGTGGCGTTATTACCTGCTGGTTCGTCCATGATTGCCACTGATATAACCACGCCTTTTATGACACCCATCAGATTGACGTTATTTTTGGCGGTATTTTTGGCAATGCCGATGATTTTATATCAAATTTGGGCGTTTGTTGCCCCTGGCTTGTATAAGCACGAAAAGAAAATTGCCGTTCCTGTTTTGCTGTCATCGGTGGTGTTGTTTTATGCAGGGGTGGCGTTTGCTTATTATGTGGTGCTGACAGGGGTGCTAAGGTTTTTTATTCTGTTTGCACCTGATAATGTATTACCGATGACCGATATTGACAGTTATTTAAGTTTTGCCATGAAGCTGTTTTTGGTGTTTGGGGCGACGTTTGAAATACCTGTGTTAACGTTGCTGTTGGTGTTGGCAGGGGTGGTATCTACCAAGTCGCTGGCGGATAAGCGTCGTTATATCATTGTTGGTTGTTTTGCGGTTTCGGCTGTGGTAACACCGCCTGATGGTCTGTCGATGTTGTTGCTTGCCATTCCCATGTGGTGGTTGTTTGAGTTAGGATTGGTGTTGGCAAATGTGTTGCTGACCCAAAAAAGCAGCCGTTAGATTGCTTATGCTGATGTTTGTTCCTAACTCACCAAGTCAAAGACCGTCGTTAAAGACCATCAGAGTAAAAGAGATGGGTGGAGCATGACGCACGATAAGTTAAATTGATGCTTAAGTAACGCTAATGTGTTTTAATTGATATCAATTGATATCAACACACCAATATTTGGTTGTAACATACTCTTCAATGCCGTATTTTGAACCCTCACGCCCAAATCCTGATTGCTTGATGCCGCCAAATGGGGCAACTTCAGTAGATAATACGCCTGTGTTTTGGGCAACCATGCCATATTCTAAGCCTTCGGTTACCCGCCATGAGCGTTTTAAATCTTGGGTATAAAAATAAGCTGCCAAGCCATAAATGGTTTTATTGGCGTGGTTCATCACTTGTTCTTCGTCATCAAAAATAAACACAGGCGCAATCGGTCCAAAAATTTCTTCGTGAGCAATGTCCATATCATCACTAATATCGGTAATGATTGTTGGCTCAAAGCTTAAATCAGAAGCATGATGTTTTTGTCCGCCTGTAACAAGCGTTGCCCCTTTATCAGTCGCATCTTTTAGCAGTTTTTGCACTTTGTCTAATGCGTCTTGGTTGATGAGCGGTCCAATCTCCACATCTGAGTTCATGCCATTGCCAACGTTAAGTGCGTCAACTTTTTGCTTAAAAAGGCTTAAAAATTGGTTTTTTATTGATGAATGCACGTAAATTCGGTTGGCACACACACACGTTTGTCCAGCGTTGCGATACTTTGACGCAATCAACCCTGTAACAGCATGGTCAAGATTGGCATCTTCAAATACGATAAAAGGGGCATTACCACCCAGCTCCATTGACAGTTTTTTTACCGTCGATGCACACTGAGACATTAATGTTCGACCCACTTCGGTTGAACCTGTAAAGGAGAGTTTTTGAATACGGTCATCTTGGGTGAATACTTCGCCCACAATCGAAGACTTGCCTGTGATGATTTGTAAAACCCCTGCAGGCAGTCCAGCACGTAGGGCAAGTTCTGCTAATGCTAAAGCTGTCAATGGTGTTTCGGTTGCAGGCTTAACAAGCATGGTACAACCTGCTGCCAAAGCAGGAGCAACCTTACGAGTAATCATTGCCGCAGGAAAATTCCATGGGGTAATCGCTGCACACACACCAATGGGTTGTTTTAAGATGACATAACGCAAATTTTTATCAGTGGCAGGGATAACATCTCCATACACTCGTTTGCCCTCTTCGGCAAACCAACGTATAAAGCTGTTGGCATAGTCTATCTCACCTCGAGATTCACTGATTGGCTTGCCTTGTTCGCTGGTCATGATGGTCGCCAAATCTTCTTTGTGCTGGTCAATCAAATCTGCCCATTTGTTTAATATGTGACTGCGTTCTTTGGCGGTTTTTTTTGCCCACTTGGTTTGAGCTTGATGTGCAAATGTGACTGCTTGAGTGACTTGTTCTTTAGACAGATTAGGAATCGTGCCGATGACTTGACCGTTAAAGGGGTTAATGACATCAGACGTGTCATTGTTACTGGTATTGGTATTGTTACTGGTCTCACTGGCGTTAATCCACTGATTGTTAATAAACGCTTGCTGACGCAGTAAACTTGGGTCTTGTAAAGTAGGCATGGTCATTTCCTTTTATCTTATCGTTGTCATAAACAGACTGTCAAAATCATCTTTCATGGTTGATGACGCAAATTTTTGATGACGCATCATTTATTATAATGGTAAATCCATTAAATCCATTAATCAATATTTAAGCAAATAACTTGCCAAAGAAACTTGGAATGACCCAATTTGCTTTGACCTTGTAGAGGCGTGCAGTACGCCAGCTGTCCAAAAAATTACCCCCAGTTGGTAGGGGTTTAGATGGTAAAAGTGAATCATACATTTTATATGTTTTTTACTGGCTGTTAATTTGCTATAGTCTTATCTCATCTTATCCCATTTAGTCTGCCATTTATTTAAGTTGCTTATGTCTCACATAAACATGCCCATCTATATGAACCAGCCAACCGAAGAACAGCTCACGGCATTGAACATGGCGATGGATGGCAAGTCATTTAAGATTGTGGCGTATGCTGGGGCTGGTAAGACCACAACCTTAAAGTTGATTGGTGAACGGTTGCGTGGTCGGGGGCTGTATTTGGCGTTTAACAAGGCAATTGCCACAGAAGCTCAAACTAAGTTTCCAGCACATGTGGAGTGTCGTACCTTTCATTCATTGGCATATCGTCATGTGCCACGAGACATCACCGCCAAGCTGTCGTTGCCTCGTTCATCGCTTGACCGTTTGGGCAATGATTTGGGGTTAGAGCGTGTGCAGGTAAGACGTAAAATTGAAGGCAAAAATCAACTGGTTACTTTATCGCCTGCTCGGTTGGCACGCTTTGTCAGCGATGCGGTCAGCCAATTTTGTAGCACGCACGCCAGTTACCCAGCGTCTCGCCACATTCCTTTGCCCAACTGGATTGCTCAAGATGAAGCCGAACAGCTCAGAGAACGACTGTACCCTGCTGTGGAACAACGTTGGCTACAATCGATAGACCCCCGTCATTCTGCTGGTATTGGGCATGACATTTATCTGAAACTGTGGGCATTATCTAGGCCTGTTATCCCTGCCGATTTTTTGTTATTTGATGAAGCTCAAGATGCTGACCCTTTAATGATGGGCATTTTGACTCAGCAGCCCAGCCAAGTCATCTATGTGGGTGATGCTCATCAACAAATATATGAATGGCGTGGGGCGGTTAATGCCATGAAACGCTTACCCTTGCCTCAGTCTTTATTAACCCAGTCGTTTCGTTTTGGTGAGCCGATTGCCCAAATTGCCAATGTGTTTTTAAAAGCATTACAAGAAGAGGTGCCACTTAGGGGCAATCCAAATAAGCAGTCAGAGGTGGTTAAAATACCAAAGCAAGGGCAAAAAGATGCCATACTGTGTCGCACCAATGCCGCTGCCATGGTGCAATTATTGTCTGGACTTAAGCAAGGGTATAAAATAGCCCTACAAGCTGACACTGAACGCATGCTTAAGTTTTGTGAAGCAGCAAATAACCTTAAACAAGGTTATCCCGCTTATGGTGTGCCCGAGTTGGCGTATTTTTATAATTGGCGTGATGTACAAGACTATGCTGAGACCAGCGAGGGCAGCGACATCAAGACTTTGGTTAAATTGGTAGATGACCACGGCACAAACGTGCTCATCAAGGCCGTCAATCGGCTAAGCCAACCTGCCCACGCCGATTATGTCATCTCCACCGCCCATAAAGCCAAGGGGCTTGAATGGTCAAAAGTACAGCTTGATGACGATTTTTATTATGATGTCAGCACACACGGCATCAAAGTTGCCCCAGAAGAGTTGCGACTTTTATATGTGGCAACCACACGGGCACAGCAACATTTGGACATTCATGCCATCAGCGATTTGGTGAATGGATTGCAGGCAAATAAAAAGCTGATATTCACCTGATTAGTATTTTGCGTTTATTGATATTTTTGATAATTAAAACTCATAGGGACATTAAAGGTTATCGTTTTTTTTGCTTGTAATAACGTAGCAGGTGGTGGGGGTAATGGTGAAGCACGCTTAGTGGTGGCAATTGCTTCATTGTCTAGTATGTTTTTTGAGCTAGATTTAGCAATCGTGACTGCCTGAACCACACCATTGGCATCAACGGTAATTTTTAAAAAAACCTGTCCACCCCATTGCTTTGCAAGTGCTTGTTTGGGGTATATTAGGTGATGTTCTAATTGTAGACGAACTTGTGCTTGCCAATTTTGTTCTAAAACGGAATAAGACATGTCATTTTGAGTGGTTTTATGACCTTCATCTGCGACATCTGTCATCGTGTTGTGCGTACCAGTGTTGTATGTACCATTAGTGTGCATATCATCATTTGATGTGTTTACAAAATCTGTATTACCGTCTTTGTTGATATTTATCTGATGTATTGCTGACTTTTGATTTGTTTTATTATCAGACAACTGTTCATCGAAGAAATTATTGGTTTGATTATCCAAAGACTTGGGATTAATTATGCTTTCATCTGTTTTCTTTTCTCTTTCAAGTTCATTCTCTTTTCCAAGTTCATTCTTTTTTTCAGGTTCTGTTTGTTTATCAGATGGTTGGTTGTTAACCATCTGATTGATTTGACTGCTGATGGTGGATAATGATTTTAACGGCTTGTTTAATGTGTTATGCACGCTATTTTTAGGTGTGGTTTTTATTGTGTTATTGGTATTATTATTAGAACTGGTATTATTATTTTTGTTAGTATTATTGCTATTATCCGTTATTGTGACTAACGGCTCTGATGCGGATTTGGTTTGATTTAGATTTATCATTTCTATCACCAATGGGGTGATAGAGCTTTTTGGCAGGTCAGGTATTTTGACTGTCCATAACAACATGATCACCATGATATGCAGTATCGATACCAATAGACAGACAATAATCCGTTGTTGCCATGTTTTTAAAGTATGTTTAAGTATTCTATGTGTCATCATATATGTTATTTAAACCATACTTTCTAGAATCGTAAATTTGCTCCAATTTTTACTGTCCGCCCTCTGGCATAGTTATTAAATAAAAAACTTTCACCGTCTTCACCATATTGTTCGTTATTTGAATTTTGGCGGTTTAATGGGTGAATATAGAGCTTATCAAAAACATTTTCTACCCCTAAATATACCGATGTATTTTTGTTAAACTGATATGACATGTTTAAGTCAGTGATAATGGGGGCTGTAGGTAAGGTCTGTAATTTATAAGTGGTTATGCCATCATCTGACTGCAGACCATCAGGTCTTAAACGAACATTTTTACCATAGTATCTCAACGTACTAGCAAGCTGAAGTTTCTCATTAAAGCCTTTTGTGCCAACATTTAGTGTCCAATAGGATTCTGGTAAACGGCTTGTTGCACCACCTGAAAACCCAAAGTCACTATGCCCTGAGTGGCTATCAACAGGTTGGTCAGACTGAATGCGAGTAAAAGATAATGTGCCAAAAATAGGGGATGCGGTATAATTAGCAGTTAATTCGTAACCATGGCTGTAAACAGGTTTAACAGAATTTACCGCCAGTTTGGCATGGAAGCTGGCGTTGGCATCGTTGATATTATTAGACAAGTTGCCATCTTTTTTTAAATAAAATGACTGTACATGAATATAATCATCAATACGGCTATTAAAATGCACCGCTTTGATTCCTAAAGTATCATTATCCTTAAACACGCCTGTTTTTAGTGTGTTAAAGCCAATCTCATTGGTTTTGGCGACTTCTGGACGCAAAAATGGGTTCATCGATCCGCCCCCTTCATTATTAAAAAATACTTCTTGAATATTGGGCATACGACTGGTTTGAGCGTGGCTAATAAATGGGCGAAACCAATCGTTGATATGTGCTGATAACTGAATTTTTGCTTGTGTTTTGTTATCTTTTTTATTAATAGTCGCCTCACCTTGTGGAAAACAACGAACCACAATGCCCGCCACCTCACCACATGCAGGCTTAAAACCATTGAACTTACTTTGAGTATGCCCCACAGACCAATCCAATGTATATTTTCCTTTTTCTAAGGTGTTATTCATATAATAACCTAAAATGGTTTGTTTGCCTGTTGGAGCAAAAGGGGTGTGAATTTCATTGTCATTATTCTGTCCTTGAACTTGTCTTTGGTAGTCATTTTGTTGCAAAGATACCCCAATGGTGGTACTGATGTCAGCGAATTTAGGATAAAAATAACTGGTATTATTAACATCAATCAGGCTTGAGCGATTGATGCTTTTTGCTTTGTCTAACTGAAAGTACTTGGCAGATGGATTTAATGTCTGTTCATTTATTGTCATGTTTGCCAAAAATGATAGGTCAATCCAATTAGATAAATCAGTTTGACTTGGTGCATAACGATAATTCAGTCCATAAGATTGACTGCTTAAAACTCTTCCGCCACTATTTAAATCATAATCTCTGACAGATAATGTGGTTTTATGATTATCATTTTGATAGTTTATTTTTGCTAAATAGGAGCGGGGCTTTTGTACATTTGAAACAGCATAAGCGTTACTGCTTGCTGATTTACCATCACCACGTTGATAGTCTGTGCCTTTATTTGCACCACTTAAGGCCAACACTGCTCCCAATTTTCCCTGACTCATTGGTATTTTAGTTGCCAAGGCAATCATGGCATTGCTGCCCAATTTATTGTTGCCATGACTGTATTTTAGTTGCCCACCAAAATGTTGTTCATTTGTTAACACATCTTCCACATCTAATGTGCGAAAATTGGCATTGCCCATCAACGCATTCATGCCACCAGCACCCACCATTCCTCCTCTATGAATGTCTGCTCCTACTAAAAAATTGGGGTCAATGACCGCACCAAAGGTACTGGACGTACCTGCACCACCCTCATGAAAGCCTTTATCATCTTCGCTACTTGCTGTTATTCCAAATAAAGTCTGTGGGACACCATCAATCAAGGTATTCACTCGCCCAAAACCCGTCATACCACGCACATTTACCTGCAATGTGCCTTGGTTTGTATCCATATAGGTAAATGTACCAGGTAATGCCCGTATCACGCTATCAAGTCCTGTAACACTTTCTTCTATTTGTTTTTCATGAATACTAGATACTGAACCAGCTTTTTCAAATAGTTTATGCTCCTTTTTATTTTCTTGTGCATGGACGCTAACTTCATCTAAGATTATCGTTTTAAATGCGTCATGATGACCATCATTCGCCTTGGTCTGTGCGGTGGTAATGAGTATTAATATAAAAGTGGTGGTTATTTTATTCATGGGTTTACCAAGGATTAGTTTTTAAAAATTTTCAGGTAGTCATGTGTTTGATTATGGCAGCATTTTTATTGCATTATTGCTGTAATATATCTAACATAAACGCATAAGATAGGGCATTGTTCATCATTCTTCCATCGCCTGTTTTATGTCCACCATCATGCACTTTTAATAACACATGATTGTCTGATTCATTCATTGAACGTAACTTCGCCACAAATTTTAATGCCTCCGTAGGCGTACTTCTGACATCTTCTTGTCCTACAATCACCAACATATTAGGATAGACCTTGGGTGTTAATATCTCATATGGGCTATAGCTTTTGATGATATTATAAGCATGCTTATTGGTTGGATTGCCCCATTCTTCATATTCACTTTTGGGTAAAATTACCCCCTTTCTTAACATAGGAGATAAAACATCAAGCAAAGGCATATGTAGCACACAGCCCCGATACAGCTGAGATGCTTGTACACATGCGTTAGCTATCAATAATCCACCTGCACTTTCGCCCATGGCAAAGGTTTTTTGTGGTGTGCTGATGCCTTGTTTCTGTAAAAATTGTGTGGCGGCAATAAAATCAGCAAAACTGTTTGGCTTATTTAAACCTTGCCCTGCATGATGCCATGCTTCTCCTAGCTCACCACCCCCTCGCACATGTACCAAAGCATACACAAATCCTCTATCCAATAGACTTTTGTAACCCATACCATACATCGGATTTAAGCTATGCCCATACGCCCCATAACCATAAACCAGTAAGGGTCTGTCTATTAATTGCGGTAACTGAGTTGACCCAACTTGTGATTTTTTATACACCAAGGTAATGGGAATAGGGGTGTTATCCTTGCTTTTGGCGATAAGCCGTTGGCTTGTTACAGAAGAGTCTAAATTACTTGGTTTATTAAGTAATTGACCTGTATTTAATTGATAAGTAAGAACGGTTTTCGGTGTGGTCATTGATGTATAACCAACTCTCAGTAGGTTTTTGCCAAAATTAAGTTCACCTAAGTTCTCACTGAACCCGCTACTTTGTAGCCATACCGTGGCATGCTCTTTCGGTAATTCTAACTTGTGCCACATTGATTGATTTGATTGGTTAGAATCAGAATTATTTTCAATGGGTCGATAAAGTAATGTCGTTACCCCATTTTCTTTTAACTTAATAATCAGCCAATCACCTGTGATAAAAAAACTTTCGAAACTTTGGTTTTGTTTTGGGGTAAAAACTGTCCGCCATTTATCTAATTCATCATCAGATAAAGAATTCATTTGATAAAAAGTAAAATTAGGCATGGAATTTCCCTGCCTATCACCATTAGTTTTAAGATAAAATCCTCCATTTTTATTATGGTCTAAATAATATTCCACGTTGGGGGTTCTTGCTTTAAATAGGGTGGGTATTAAACGATTGACTTTTTTATCTAAATACCAAACTTCTCCTGATGTTTGACTATTTATGGTGATGAATACATATTCATCTGAGCTTGCTGTACTCAAACTGACATAAAGCCCATAATGACTTTTATGTATACTGGTACTTTGTTTGGTTTTTAGCGAATATGCCAATACTTCATTGCCTGCTTGGTTAACATACAGTAAAGTGTCATCATTTAGCCAAACAAAATCACCATTAGTATCATCAAAAATGATAGGGGTTATTTGTTGATTGGTTTGGTTTAATGAAGTAATGGCTATCTGATAATTTTCGTTACCTTTGGTATCATAGCCAATAGCAACATGAGTACCAGTTGAATTTATTTTTGGGTATTTTATGTCATAAAAATTCATCACTGATTTTTGTTTGTCACCTTGCCATAATGGTCGCCAAGCATTGGGTAAACTTTTATTTTCTATTTTGGGTTGATAATAAAATTTAGGCATACCAACCAGCGATTTTTTAAAGACAAATTTCCCATGTTGCCAATATTCCCACTTGGGTTGCTTAACTTGACGTTGTTTCATCTCTTCAATGAGGGTATCAGCTAAGGTTAAGTCTAAAATTGTATTTGCATGGGCATCTTCTTGTATTAGTCCATGTTTTACTGCTTTGGCATCGTGAACCAACCATTCATAATCATCAAGGCGTAAATCATCATGCCAATTTGTAAAATTTGGCTGTTTATCAATGATGGGAGCAGTATTTATCAAAACTGGCACGTTGTTTTTTGCCCAAACTGGGTATGATGTTATAAATAATAAAGATAGAACTGATAAATATTTTTGCTTGAACATGTTAATTATCCAATCTAAACATGGATTTGGCTATGTGATGAGCATATGAGCCACATGATGAAAAAAAACAAATGTGGTAGATTAATCATTAATTACCCAAATAAAGTCAGCTTCCTTACTGTCAGCTTCTGTCAGCTCATTCACCATTACAATCACAGCACCATTGGGTTTATTGGGCATTTTTTCGGTGATATCTAACACATGTATGGGAACGCCAATATGCTTATCTGCATGAAGATTACCTGTTAATAAAAATGCAGGTTGTTTTGCTGATAGTAGTTTTTCTGCCATGCGTCTATCACGAAACTGTTGAACCTGTACCATGTGGTCTACAATTTGTTGTTGGGTTTGACTTAGTGCTTTACTTGAACCTATCGAATGGTTGGCTAGAATATGTTCTTTAATGGTATTTTGAATATGCGAACTGGTTGATTTATTTCCTTTAATGGGATACGCTCCTTGCATGAGTATTTGAACTTCATCATTGGTCAAATTGGTGGCAATGAGATTATAGTTATGAATAAATGGGTGTTTCACTAAATCACCATATATTGACCAGTCCCATGAATTTTGCCAATTTAGAGCAGTTTTTAATGATTGATGGTTAAGCATTTGGGGGTTTTGTTGTATCTTATCTATTAACGGTTGCTGGTCGATGCGTAACATCTCCAGTAATAGACTGCCTTGTTTTCGTTGACCATGCAGGGCTTGCAATAATGCTAATGCCAATTGATGCTGAGTGGCATTGTTGTGATATTCCCCTAAAATTAAATAATCTTTATCTGCCAAATATGTTACAAATTCATCAAACGTCATGCGTTCATGGCTTCCTGCCACAAAAATTTGTGATTTATTTATCAGGGTTGATAACTCTAGATTTGAATGTGTGCTTTGTGTCTGCTCAAGCTGTTTTATGTGTTGATTAGATTGATGGTTTTCCCAATGGTTTAATGAGTAGTCTGAGGCACACCCCATTAATATGACAGCAAAAATAACAGCCATCATCAATATGGAGATTGGTACATCTAAAGGTTTATCAATATTCATAAGGATTTATTATCCGATGATGTCTGTCAAACTTTGAAAACCATGTGATTGGTATGTGGTTTTTAGGTAACTTCAGGCTGTACATAGCGTCTGCCTTACTCAAAAACCACTGCTCGAACCACACCAGTTGAATTTTTACCCACACTTCTGATTGTTCCTGAATGAGAATTGAGTGCATACACATTATTATCATCAGCCATGTCAGGTGTTGATGACCAGTACCATGTTGCATCATCTTGTTTGTCAAATCCTTTAAATACCGATTCATTGATGGCGGGCCCATGGCAAGCATGCTCAACCAAACTCATCAATTGCTTTACATTGGGTAAATAAGTGTTCTTTCCCATGCTAGCTACTGATTGTAAAGCGGTCTGCCAACTATTAAATACTGTGGCATTACCTACACAGTTTTGAGAAGTGTTATCCCATGTTTGCCCAATGGCACAACGTTGCCAAATAATGTTGGTTTTTGTGTCTTTGATTTTTGAACCATCACCTATAGGCGTAAAGCGACTGCTGGGGGTGGTTTTAGGTAAATCAAAACAGTCAGCCTGTGCCAGTTGTGTGCCACCTAGAAAAATCATCAAAACAACACCTCCCATCTTTAGCTGTTGTTTTAGTGTTGGCGTTAATGAATACATGAATAAATCCTTAATGAATAATGGCAGTTATCACGGATAATTATTTACAAAATAATTATTTACAAAATTGCTGATTAATCAGTAACAGCACGTACGGCATGCTGGGTATTGCGACCATGTTTACCTTGGCTAAGGTATGGTCTCAGTTGTAGTGTTTTTAACCAAGCTGTGTGTTCATGGGTATAATCATCAGCACTGATGGTTGCTGACCAATATCTCACTTCATCAGCATCACTTACTGGCAAATCATTGGCGAAAAAATCATCAATGGGTTCTTGAGTTTTTGGATTTTTACCAAAGTCAACTAAGGCATACAATTCATAGATTTGTGGCAGTCGCCAGTTATCTTGCCCACAATAACGCCGTGCATTTAGTGCTTTAACATAATTTTCAGCTTCAGAAAAAGTGTAACGTTTGTCTTTATTGGTGGTGGTTTTCTTTTCCCAATATTGTTTGGTGTTGACATCTTGTATACATTCATCATGACTATTTGTTATTTTTATGTGCTGATATGACAATGGCTTGCCTGCTTTTATTTGTGCATCTTGCTTTAGATTTTGCCAATCATTGCTAAGTTTGGTGCAGTCTTTATGGTTACTGGTTTCATCAGCACACAAATTAACACCTGTGGCATTGATGTCTAGATGAGATTGGGGTGATAAAGACTGTGAATGATTTATGTTGGGGTTAGTGGTGATGTCTGTTGTTAAAGCTGGTTTTGATGATGTTATTTTATTGCTATCCACATGATTGTCATCACCACCACAGGCGGTTATCAAAGCTAATACCCCAATACCGAATAGTAATTGATGTTTTGGGTAATATTTCATGATGGTCTTTAACATGTCTGTATTAAAATATTGACTACTCATTCGCTCTCTACCATATCACCTGATACGTTTGGACAGTTTTGTTTATACGCTTAAATAATGATTAAGTAAGCACATCATTGATACGCCGTATATTTAGTATTATGCACAATTATCTAAAACAACACAATAATAATGATAATTATTTTCATTAATATTATCATTATTATTACATTTATGATAAATTAAAGACTATCCAATATCTTTTATCGTATCAGGAGTGTTGTATGCCATCTAACCACCGTACCCAAATTATAGGTAAGCTGTCTTTGACCACATTAAGCATTACCATCTTATCAGCATTAAGTACGCAAGCCATTGCCATTGAAAGGTACACCAGAACACAAGAAATCAACACCGCCAAAGAACATGATGACACAATTTTATTATCAAATGAGAGTACCATCACCATCAGTGAAGGCGGTTCACTGACATTAACATTACCCCAAGGAGAAGATGCCAGTACCACTAGAAAAGAAATTTTGATTGGTACGAGAGGCTATGATACCACCACTTTAGAGATACAAGGTGGTGGCGTGGTATCAGGAAGTAACATCAAACTTGGTATTGGGCGTGATGCAGTGGGTAAGGTAAATGTCAAAAACGGACAAACCTTAACCGCCAGTGAAGCATTGATTGTAGGAGGCATCGGCGGTGGTACAGGAGAGATTAACATCATAGGTGATGGGTCAAATGTTGCTGCTAAACATATCAATCTAGGACAAGAATATCATAGTACTGGCAGTGTCGTTGCAGATGACCATGCTATTGTCATGGCAACTGAAAGTTTAAGTGTTGGGGCAAATGGTACAAATGGTATTGGTAAATTAGACATTAAAAATAAATCAGAGTTATATTCAAATGTTTTAAACATAAACCATGGTAGTGTTAATATTGATAACGCCAGTCTTGAAATTAAAGACATTAACAAAACAGGCGATAATATCGCAAAATTTACTCTAACGGATAGTGCCTTAACTTTATCTGAGAAACCAACAAGTACGTTGTTTGATGGATTTAAAGATAGCGATACAGCAACTTTGAAAAATCTTACCATGATTAGCGACCATGATGCCACACTCAATGCAGTTGCTAAATTAACAGGAGAAACCTTTCACAAAAAAGGCACAGGCACGCTGAACATAGATGCTAACAGCAAACAATGGACTGGCAATACCATCTTAGAATCAGGTACTTTAAAAATTAATGGTGATTATACTCTTGGAGCAAACCAAACATTACATCTGTCTTTAAATGATAAAAATGACTATGGCAAGCTCAACGTTACAGGCACAGCAGACATTAGTAACGGTGGGTTAACAATCAAAGCTCAAGATGCCATCAAACAGTTGCTCGATGGCAGCGTAAGGGATAATGACCATATATGGCAAAATATCATCAAAGCCAAAACCTTAAAAGGACAGTTTGCTAAAGAGGCATTTAACGTACTAGACAGCCAAGGCAATCAGATTGCCAACCCATTATTGACCTTAGATTATCAGGACAATGCGGTACATCTGACTACCAAGCTAAAATCTCCTGAAGTCAACCTAAGCAAAATGGCTAAAGACCAAAAACAATATTCTCTACTAAATCTAACGGAGACATTAGATGATTTTTTAGCTGACCCTAAAAACCCACTGGGTAATGCTTTAAATTTATACGCCCAAAACTTACAAAATCAAGGTAACATAAATCAAATTAACCAAACCATAGTTCAAATGCAACCAATAATTGGTGGAAAAGTAAATCATCTCATCGCACAATCACATCAATATGCCCCTTTGGCTTTGCATCACACACAACAAGGCAGTCACTTATGGGCGAACATCATTAATAACACAAGCTCTCAAGATAATCCAACTAATGGACTATTAGGATTTGATAAAACAGATAAAGGTGTCATGGCAGGTATTGATGGTAATTTTGGGCAGATTAAATTAGGTTTGATTCTTGGTAAGATATCCAGCCAAGTTGACAGCAAAAAATCACTTGCTTACCATGACCTAAAAGCCAAAACCACTCAGGCTATTTTCTATACAGGATTTCATAATGGCAATACCCAGTTACATGGCTATGTCGGTGGGGGTAAAAGCGATATTGATGCCACTCGCAAACTCACCTTATCCAATACCACCATTTCTACAAATGGCAAATATCAAGCCCATAGTAAACAAGCGGGTATTGGCGTATCATACCAAATAGGCACAAAAGATAAGCACTTAACGCCCTTCGCTACGCTAGATTATGTTCAAGTCAATTCTCCTGCTTATCAAGAAACAGGCAATAATATCTTAAATTTACATGTTGATGATAACAGCCATAAAAGCTTGTATTCTATGTTTGGCATGCGATTTAAACAGCCTTTAAATCACGTTGTCTTTATAGATGGCATGTTGGCAGGTATGTTAGAAAATGGTAGTCGTCGCACGCAAACAACCACAGCCTTTGGTGTTAATCCAAATAAAAAATTTAGCATATCAGGTGATGACATTGCACAAACAAGCCTATTGGCAGGCATGGGGCTTGGCATGAACCTAACACCCAATATTAATATCACTTTAGATTATCAAGGGCAATGGCAAAAATCGCATAAAAGGCAACACATGGGGGTAAGCTTACACAGTCAGTTTTAACAAACAAGTTACCCTATATTGATGGTTTATAAGAACCTAGATATAGGGTAACAAGCATTTATTTCAAGCACTTATTTATTGTTTGTTCTCTGCACGCACCTTATCAATTAAAAAATCCACCACTTGCGGTACTTTTTCGCTTTCTCCTTGTACCACATATTTGCCATGCACCACCACCGCAGGCACACCTGTGAGGCCATATCGTTGTGAGGCTTCTTGAGTACGAGCAATGCGAGCGTTGACAGCAAATGAGTCATACAATCCAGAGAATTTGCCTTTATCCAGACCTTGAGCGGTATACCAGTTGGTTAAGGACGCTTTGTCAAAAGGACGTTCGTTGCCTTTGTGAATGGCATCAAATAGTTGGATATGGGTTTTGTCTTCATGGCCCATCAGTTGTGCAGCATAAAAGCCACGAGCGTTGGTTTCCCATACTGGGTTCATGGCGGCAGGGGTACGGAAAAATGCCACATCAGCAGGCTTGGATTTTAGCCACTTATCCATGTGTGGTTCAAGTGAATAGCAGTGTGGGCAACCATACCAAAAAAACTCACGCACCACCACGTTGTCGCCTTTGATGTTGTCTGGATTGTCTAATACATGGTAATCCGTGCCTTCTTGAAAGGTGGCGGCGTGGGCGGTGATGCCCACCATGCTGATGCCAACAGCCAAGGCGGTGGCGGCGAGATTAAAGGCAAGTTTCATAAATGCTCCTATGTTGTTTTGTGTCTAAATTTTGCATCAAGGTTTGATTTTGACGTTTTGTATTGACATACTCCCACCACCAAACCTAGCGGTAGGCGTGAGAATCCTTGCGACCCATAACAACCCAAGCTTAGATTGAGTTGTTACCCTTCGTCATGCCACCATCGCTGAATAGTATCGGCATGAGGGAACTCTTTACACAGTAGCAAGTCCTGCCACATCAGCTAACGCCTGCTTAGGTCGCTCCGTGCTTACATCTCCACCCAAATCAAAGATTATAGGTGGAGAATTACGCACGATGAGTTAAATTTTACAATATGATACCAGTTTAGGATAACCCATTTTGTCCATGATTTGCCGTAAAGAATTGTTGATGCTGCTTTTCTTGTTTGTCTCTGACATTCATTGATTTATTTGTGGTAGAAATTTGCTAGAATGATGACCATGTTCATAACCATTCTTGACAACCATATCAACCAAAATCAACCAAAGTCATCTTCTTGACAACCATTATGATGGAACACACCATGCACGTGTCTGATACCAATGTTAGTACCAATATTAATGCCAATGTTAATGCCAATGCTAATGCCAACGTTAATACCAATGTTGACAACAAAACTAATACCAACGTTAACACCAACGCCATGCCCAATGCTCATTCGGTCAATGTTGATGCTGCTGAAGTGGGTAAATTTACTCGTCTGGCAGATGAATGGTGGAGTCGACAAGGGGCATTTGCCACGTTGCATGACATCAATCCACTGCGGTTAAGCTGGATTGAAGACAAGGTGCGACACGTTTTAGGCAGTGGCTTGGCAGGCAAGCGGGTGTTAGATGTTGGTTGTGGGGGTGGCATCTTAGCAGAGTCCATGGCTCGCCGTGGGGCGGTGGTAACAGGGCTGGATTTGGGGGAAGAAAATCTAAAAGCCGCCAGCGTTCATGCTGGCAAAATAGGTTTGACGGACACCCTTGATTATCAACATGTTGCTGTTGAGACACTGGCTCAAAGTCAACCAGAGCAGTTTGACGTGGTGACTTGCATGGAAATGCTTGAGCATGTGCCAGACCCTGCCAGCATTGTGAAAGCATGTTTTGACTTATTAAAACCCAATGGGGTGTGCGTGCTGTCTACCATCAACCGAAATCCAAAAGCCTATCTGTTTGCCATTATTGGGGCAGAATATGTGCTAAGACTGTTGGACAAAGGCACACATGATTATGACAAATTCATTACCCCAGCTGAGCTTGACAGCATGGCAACGCATGCAGGATTTATCCGTCATGATTTGATTGGACTGCATTATAACCCACTGACCAAACGCTATTGGCTGGCACAAAATGTCGATGTCAATTATATGATGGCTGTCAAAAAATTGCCCTGATAAAGATAAAGAAATGACCTTGATAAAAAATCAACAATCTGTTTTGAGTAATCCATGATGAATCAACAATATATCAAAGCTGTGCTATTTGACTTAGACGGCACATTGATTGACACTGCCAATGATTTTATTCGCATCATTCAAGTGATGTGTGCCAAACACAATCACCCATGCCCTACGGATACTGCCATACGAGAGCAGGTGTCTGCAGGAGCAAAGGCAATGGTTAAATTGATGTTTGGCGAAGAATTGGCGAAAGTTGCTGATGATGACCCAAAAATACAGTCCTATCGTCAAGAGTTTTTAGACATTTATGAACAAGACATTTGTGTAGACAGCCAAATATTTGCAGGTCTGGATGATAAGCTCAAAGAATTAGAAAGACAAGGCACACCTTGGGGCATTGTTACCAATAAGCCCAGATATTTGGCAGAAAAACTGCTTGATGCACTGGGCTTGACTCATCGTTGTGCTGTCTTGGTCTGTCCTGATGACGTTGCCCGCAGTAAACCTGACCCAGAACCCATGTATTTGGCAATGGAAAAACTGGCGATGCCACGTGCCATGGCAGGCTCAATCATCTATGTGGGCGACCACCTTCGTGATATCCAAGCAGGCAATGCTGCTGGTATGATAACGGTTTTGGCGGCATATGGTTATCTGCCACCTGAAGATAAAGACAATCTGCCTGCTTGGCAAGCGGATTTTATCGTCAATACGCCAAAAGAGTTGGTAACGTTACTTGGCTCTAATCGCTTTGATTATTTATGATAGAATTTTATTTGATGGGGGCTTTTAAGAAAAATGACAATAACACATGATGACATTCGCAATTATCAGCCACAATCTCATTGTCTAAAAGGCAAAAATATCCTTGTAACAGGGGCAGGTGATGGCATTGGGCGTGTGGCAGCATTGACTTATGCACGTCATGGCGCAACGGTACTGTTGCTGGGTAAAACCACAAGTAAGTTAGAATGCGTTTATGACGAAATTGAAGATTTTGGTGGTGAGCAACCTGCCATTTTGCCCATGAACTTAGAGGGAGCAAGTCATGCAGAAATGCAACAGCTTGCCAAGCTCATCGGCAATGAAGTGGCACAGTTGCACGGCATTTTGCACAATGCAGGGACATTGGGGGCATTGACCCCATTGGAGATGTATGATGTGATTACCTTTGAACAGGTGATGAAAGTCAATTTCACCGCTCCATTCATGCTGACACAAGCGTTATTTGACTTATTAAAGTCTGCCAACCATGCGTCCGTGGTTTTTACCACAAGCTCTGTGGGGTCTGTGCCAAGGGCATTTTGGGGGGCGTATGCGCTGTCTAAGCAAGGCGTGGAGGGTCTTAGTGATATTTGGACACAAGAGACCAAAAGCACCACCAAACTGCGTTTTAATTGCCTAAATCCGGGGGCCACTCGTACCAACATGCGAGCCCATGCTTATCCGGGTGAAAATCCCATGACTTTAAAAACACCTGAAGAGTTGATGCCTGCTTATGTGTGTTTGATGAGTGATGACAGCATCGACGTCAAGGGTGAGGTGATTGACTTGCAGCCCAAAAAAGTTCAATAATCCGTGGCAAATTTTCATACCCATGTGAGCGTGGGTTTTGTGGTCAGTGGCGTGTTGGCGTTGCTCAGCTTTAAGGCAGGCACAATATCGGACAATGAATTTGCCACCGCCACCTTAATTGGTACGGTTGGCAGCTTGCTGCCTGACATTGATTCGGACAAGTCAACCCCAGCCAAAATGGGGTTTAATCTGCTGTCAATTATGGTGGTGTTTGCGGTATTGAGCCATTGGCGAGAGCAGTTATCGTTTATCGCCATGCTCATCACTTGGGCGGTGGGCTATGTGCTGGTGCGTTATGGGTTATTTTGGGTATTTGGTCGGGTAACGGTGCATCGGGGCATGATTCACTCAGTACCATTTATGGCATTGCTGGGGCTGGCATTGGTTTGCTTAAACTTTTATGGCTTTGCCAATTCGGCATTCATCAGTTGGTTTTATGGCAGCATGCTGTTTTTGGGCAGCCTTGTGCATCTGATTTTAGATGAATTGTACAGTGTCAATCTGCTGGGGCTAAAAATAAAACGCTCTTCAGGCACAGCGATGAAGTTTTATCAATCCAAATACCCATGGCGGTATGCGATTTTATATGCTTTGGTCGCCACATTATGGTTTGTTACCCCTTCATTTGGTCAATTTTGGGCAACGCTCAGCGATTCAATCAGTTGGCTGTTGGTAAAAAAAGCGATGATTTAGTCATCGCCTTTGTGAGTCTATCAAATCAATCACGTTCGTCTATCAATGAATGCTGTCAAAATGATGACAGATGGCAAAATAAAATGATGTTAATCCCTTGCCAAGGCAAATAACGCCTGCCCATATTCAATTTTATCACCATCATTCGCCAATATATCGGTGATTTGCCCCGAAATATTGGCGGTAACTGGCAACATCTTAACGGTGGACTGGACATAGGCAAGGGTTTGCCCTTTGCTCACGGTATCGCCCACTTTTACCAAAACGGAGGTGACATCATCGGCACGCAGTCGTAAATAGCCCACATGATTGGCAGCAATGATGCGACCTGTGTCCACATCTCGAGTGTTGGCAATCTGCCCACCCAACCCGCCTGATGGTTCGCTATTTGCTTTGCTTTTGCTGTTTGACCGCTTGTTTTGAGATTTTTGGGGTGTGCTTGCCAAAAATGGGCTGTTATTTGAATTGTTATTTGAATTGTTTGAGCGACTTGGCTGAGCCAATGACGTCATTGGCTGCGGTGTGGTCCATTTGTTAATCTGTAAAGACTGTTGTCCATCACTGATGCTCAAGCTTTGAATGGGCGATTGATTCACCAAATTGACAATGTGTTGTACTTGCTGAATGTCGATGTTCATCACACTTCCTTATCTGTTTTACTTGCCTTATCAGATTAACCTGTCAAGCCCAAATACTTAGCGATGGTCATGGCACTTAAGATGCTCATGGCAATGGCAATCAACCAACCAAAAAAGGCAATCCATTTTGGGTGCTGATAATCGCCCACAATGTTACTTCGATATGCGGCAATCAGCACGATGATTAGGGCGATGGGCAATACCAAGCCATTTAATGTCCCCACCAACACCAACACCGTGGCAGGCTTACCGATGGTTGAGAACACCAAGGTCGATACAGCAATAAAGCCAATGATAAAATAACGACTGTTATCACGGATGATGGGGTGTAAGTTGGTCATGAATGACACAGATGTGTAGGCACAACCAATCACTGAGGTGATGGAAGCAGCCCAAATGACCATGCCAAAGATGATTTGTCCCACATGACCAAGCACATGGCTAAATGGGGTCAGTGCTGGGTTGCTTGGGTCAAGTTTAACTCCTTGGCTGACCACTCCCAATACCGCTAAAAACAAAAACACACGCACGATGGAGGCGATGATGATGCCTGTTACTGAGCTTTTGGTAACTTCGCTTAAGTTTTCTTGCCCACTGATGCCAGCATCTAACAAACGATGAGCCCCTGAAAAAGTGATGTATCCGCCAACCGTGCCACCAACCAACGTAACAATCGCCATCGCATCTAAGGTATCAGGCATAAAGGTTTTGACCGTTGCTTCTGCCACAGGTGGCTGAGACTGGAACATCACATAAATGACCAACATGATTAAGATAAAGCCCATAAGCTGAGCAAATCTATCCATAAGTGAGCCAGCTTCTTTGCTCAAAAAGATGGCAACGGCAATCACACCACTAATCAATGCCCCGACAATCGGCGATAAGCCAAACATGGACTCCATGCCAAGCCCCGCCCCACCGATGTTACCGATATTAAACGCCAAGCCACCCATGATGATGAGCAACGACAGCAGATAGCCCACCCCCGGAAAGACCCTGTTGGCAAGCTCTTGAGCCCTTAAGCGAGACACCGCCACCACTCGCCAAACATTGAGTTGTACGCCAATGTCCATGATGATGGACAGCAAAATCACAAAACCAAAACTAGCAAGCAGTGATTCGGTGAAGGTGGCGGTTTGGGTCAAAAAGCCTGGCCCAACCGCTGAAGTTGCCATCAAAAATGCCGCCCCTAAAATGGCGGATTTATTAGCGGTATTGAGTTTGTGTGGTTGCATAAACAATCCTTTGTCTGTACGTGTGGGATATAAGATATAAAGCTAAATCGCCAACGGCTTGATGGCGATGCCATGCTGTTGCAATGCTTGCTTGATTTTCTTGGCAAAGGCGATGGCGTGTTCGTTATCGCCATGCAAGCAGATGCTGTCAATCTGGGTGCTTAGTGTTTTTCCTGACTCAGTGATGATGTGACCTGCCTGCACCATACCAAGGACTTGTTGTACCGCTTCTTCTTCGTTGGTGATGACGGCGTGTGGCTTGGTTCGAGACACCAACGTGCCTGCATCGGTGTAGCGACGGTCAGCAAAGGCTTCACGAATGACCGCCACGCCCAACGACTCGGCAACGGCAATCATCTGACTGCCAGCCAGCCCCATCAGTGCCAGCTCTGGGTTAAAAGCTTTTAGCTGTTTGACCAAAATTTCTGCCAAATGTTCATCACTGGCGGCTTGATTATACAACGCCCCATGTGGCTTGACATAAGCCAGTTTAAGACCGTGCAAGTCACACATGGCTTGCATTGCCCCAAGCTGATAGCTCATCAAAGCGTGATAAGCGTCGGCGTTTAACTGTTGTGCCACTCGACCAAAATTGGCCCTGTCATCTAGGCTTGGGTGGGCCCCCACTTGCACGCCGTGATGTTTGGCAAATTGCAAGGTTTGATGAATGTCAGCAACCGACCCAGCATGCAGTCCACAGCAGATGTTGGCGGAGCTGATGATGCTCATCAGTCGCTCATCTTGACCACACCCTTCGGCAACGTCAGCATTTAAATCAATGGACAGTGTGGGTGTTTTGGGGTTGGCATGGCTTGTGGTATCAGTTGGCATTGGCATATCTCCGAATTCTATCAATATAAAGCAGTCGCTGATTGCGAGCAATGATGGCATCACCCAGCGACACCACAGCAAACCGACACGTCTGCCCAAAACGGGTCTGAGCAAGCAACCCCAAATCTGCTTCAATCACTGAGGCAATTTTAGGGTAGCCCCCTGTGGTCTGAGCGTCTGCCATCAATACAATTGGCTGACCATTGGGCGGTACTTGTATCATGCCCACATCAACTCCGTGCGAGGGCATTTGTAGTTCTGACTTGAGCGTTAGGGAATGATTGCCCTCTAGGCGATAGCCCATACGGCTGCTTGATGGCAACAGCTTGTAGGCTTGGCTTTCCAACTGCTGATGGGCGTTGGCGGTAAAAGCATCGTATTCACTGTTTTTACTGATGCGGATTGTGTCTTGAGCAGGCAGGCTGGCAATGCCAATGGTGGCAAGCTCAAACTGATCGGTCAGCTCAAAATCATCTCCTGCCTGTAGCAACCGTCCTTGATAACCACCAAATCCTGCTTGAATGTCGGTACTGGCAGACCCCAGAACCGACTGCATGTTTAAACCACCTTGTATGCACAGATAACCATGCAAACCTGTGACCGCCCTTTTAAGCTCCAGCGTTTGCCCTGCGTGGGCTTGCACACGCCAATAATTACGAATTTGCTCACCGTCCAGATAGGCTTCATATTGGGCCCCTGTCAGACAAAAACTCACCTGACAATCAAAACTTAAGGTTACCACCGCCATGGTCAGTTCAATGGCTGGGGTGTTGGTTGGGTTTTTGAGTAAGGCGTTACCTGCCATCAGTGACCAAGCGTCCATTGCCCCATTACGACGGATTCCTTGACTGCGATGACCGATTCGCCCCAAATCTTGTACACTACAGATGCCTGTCAGTTTGTCTATTCTCATGCTATTATCCTTTAATTGGCAGTCGTTTGGTCAAAAACTCCTTTAATTGACACGCCCTTCATCAATAATTTGAATCGCCACAAACTGTAAACGGTCACCTGCTTGTAAGCGAGTGGGAGGGGTGGCATGAATGTCAAATAATTTGTCATCGGTACGACCCAACAGTTGCCAGCCCCCAGGTGAAGCAAAAGGATAGACCCCTGTTTGTTGCCCACCGATACCAACCGACCCTGCTGGCACTTTGGTGCGAGGGTTGGCGTGCCTTGGTAAATGTAAGTGTTCAGGCAGACCGCCCAAATACGGAAAACCAGGTTGAAAGCCCATAAAATACACGGTATAAATTGGCTTTGTGTGGGCTTCGACCAGCTCGGCTGGGGTCATGCCTAAATATTTGGCACTGTCCACCAAATCAGGACCTGCCTCACCACCATAGATGACAGGGATTTTAATGATGTCTTTGGTGTCTTTGCACTCATCACCGCCCAAAAACTCACTGATGTCTAAGGCATTGAGTTTTTTTTGTAGTTGTTGTAGCTCAAGCAAGCTTAACGAGTGGGTATAGACAGTTAGGGCGTTCATGCCTGGCACAACTTCCAACACACCTTGCATCGCTTGGATATGTGGTTGCAATGCCCAGCAAGCTTGTTGGTTAACTAAGTTGGCGGCTTGTCCTGCTTGCTTTTTGTCCAATGGGTCAATAAAAAAGCCAATCAAACAATGGGCATTGCTGATTTTAAAATGAAGCTTGGCTTTCGCTGATGCTTTGCTGACAGGTTTGCTTGGTGGTTTGGTGGGTGATTTGGGTTGTAAGCTGTCTTGCGGTGGCGTTTTTATGGTGTCTTTTTGAATCTGTGCCATGATGAATGTTCCCTATCGTGCGTGTGGCTGTCATTTGGCTGTTGTGTGGTTGTCATGATTTTCTAACCAATGGCTAAGATAGTGGATACTTGTGCCACCTTGCCCAAAATTTTCATCAGCAAACAACGCTTGATGCAACGCCTTGTTGTGTTGAATGCCATCAATGGACAGCTCATTTAGAGCAGCTTGCATTTTTTTGAGGGCGGCATCACGGCTGTGGTCATGAATGCACAGTTTGCCTATTAAGCTGTCATAACTGGTGGGAATGCGATAGCCTGCATACAGATGTGTGTCCATACGCACCCCAAAACCTGCTGGAAAATGGCACGCACTCACCACCCCAGGGCTTGGCAATGACGTGAACGGATGCTCAGCGTTAATGCGACATTCAAAGGCATGTCCTATCAGCTCAATGTCAGACTGTTGATAACTGAGTACTTCGCCTGTCCCTACTCGGATTTGCTCACGCACAATGTCGATGCCTGTAATCAGCTCAGTGATGGGATGCTCAACCTGAATGCGTGTGTTGACTTCGATAAAGAAAAATTCACCATCTTCATATAAAAACTCAAACGTGCCTGCCCCAACATACCCCATCTGCTGGCAGGCAGTAACACACGCTTGCCCAATCTGCTCTCGTTGCTCTTTGGTGATGTCAGGAGCAGGGGCTTCTTCGATGACTTTTTGGTGGCGACGTTGCATGGAGCAGTCTCGCTCACCCAAATGAATGGCGTTGCCAAAACGGTCAGCCAACACTTGAATTTCGATGTGGCGAGGTTTTTTTAGGTAGCGTTCAAGGTACACCACAGGATTGCCAAAGGCAGTGTTGGCCTCGTTTTTGGTCATGGTTACCGCAGACAGCAGTTTGGCTCTGTCTTCAACCACCCTCATGCCCCGACCACCGCCACCACCAGCGGCTTTGATGATGACTGGATACCCCACTTGGTCGGCGATGCGTTCGATTTCGTCATCGTCATCGGGCAACGCCCCTTTTGACCCTGGTACCACAGGCACACCAGCGGCAATCATGGTCTGCTTAGCAGCGACTTTATCACCCATTTTGCGAATGCAGTCTGATGGTGGTCCGATGAATATCAGCCCTGCCCGTTCTACCCGCTCGGCAAAGTCGGCATTTTCGGACAAAAAGCCATAACCAGGATGAATCGCCCCAGCCCCTGTGATTTCAGCAGCAGAAATGATGGCATCATGATTAAGGTAGCTGGCACTCGCCTTGGCAGGTCCGATGCACACGCTTTCATCAGCAAGTTTGACAGGCAAAGAATCACGGTCAGCGTCAGAATGCACCACCACCGATTGGATACCCATTTGTTGGCAAGCTCGGACAATGCGTAAGGCAATCTCACCCCGATTGGCAATCAATATTTTGTTAAACATCGCTATACCCCTGTTGGCTGTAGTTCAAAGAGCGTCTGCCCATATTCGACCATATCGCCGTCATTGACGGTGATGTGTTGGATTTTGCCTGCTTGCTCAGCTTTGACTTCGTGTAATATTTTCATGGCTTCAACAATGCACAAGGTGTCGCCCACTGCCACATCATCGCCTTCGTTAACAAAAGGGGGTGTGTCAGGTTCGGCACTGCGATAAAACGTACCAACCATGGGCGAAGTGACGGTGATGATATTGGTAACATCAGCACTGGAGATGGCAGGGCTTGATGTGCTTGGATTTGACGCATTTGGATTTAAATTGTCTGAGCAAGAGACATCAGAAGCAGACATGTGTGAAGCAGACACAGTAGGGGCGGTCGCATCTAAAGATGATGGGGTGTGGGCTTGATGGTGTTGGGGCGCCACCAAACTCGATGCGGTGTTAAAGGCGGGCAGTAACGTAAATATGGGCGACTGACAGATGATGCTGATGCGTTGGTCGCCATCGCTTATCTCAAGCTGTCCAATGTTGGCATTCTCAGCAATGGCGATGAGTTGCTTAAGTTGGGTTAAGTCAATGTCCATATTGGTGTCCTAATCGTCATGGTAATGTGGTGATGTGGATGATGGTGATTTTTCTGCACTATAGCATGTTGCTCATATAATTGTATAGACAAGTTGGCAAAGATTGCTTGGCAAAGATGGCATCGATTGTACCAATATGACCATGACCCATCACACGCTTGCTCCCACTTGCCTGGCCAAAGTAATGCCATCATCAATGCTTAGGTATGTTTTTTTGCTGGGTAGGTCTTGGTGAACCATGCGTCCTTGTCGGAAGATAAGGCACTCATTAACCGCAAGCTGTTGCCATTGTTCATTGTTGGTTAATGGTATGGTGGTGATGATGGTAACGCAATCGGTGGCTGATGTGACGTCTTTAAAGTTAATGGACAAATCATCATCAGCAAGTCTGGCTTCACCAAAGGGCGCTTTGCGTGTCAAATAAAACAACAAACTGCCTGCATAAGCCAAATGCCAATCACCGTTAGAGATTAGACAGTTAAATAATCCACCAACGGATAGGTAGCGACATTGGGCAATGAGAAAGGCAAATAATCTGGTGTCGTCAGGGCGGTGTTTAAAGGTGGACTTTAGCCGATTGAGTAGGTAGCAAAATACCAGCTCTGAATCGGTATCCCCAACAGGCTGGTAGTATTGGGCGTTACCGTTCGCATTGAGTCGATGCAGGCGGTTGATGAAGTCGGCGCTCATCTGCCCATTATGGGCAAATGCCCATTGCTCTCCCCACACTTCTCGCACAAAAGGATGAATATTGGCAAGTCCATGACCCCCTGTGGTTGCCTTGCGAATATGGGCAATCACATTCATTGCTTCAATGGGATAATGATTCACCAAATCAGCCACAGGCGATAAATGGCTGGGTTTATCATCATGAAACTGACGAAGCCCAATATCACCCAATGCTGTCCGCTCAAAAAACGCAACGCCAAAGCCATCTTCATGATGGTCAGTAAGTCCGCCACGCTTTCTAAACCCTGTAAAGCTAAATCCAATGTCGGTGGGGGTGTTGGCATTCATTCCAAGCAGTTGACACATGATTATTGCACCTTTGCCCAATGATGACTTGCCAAGCGTTTCATCAAGTCGGGATTTTTGACCATGATGTTATCACCTGTGCGTCCTTGTTCACGGTTGTAATAAATGACATTTAGTCGCAAAAGCCAAAAAATGGTGGCAGAGTAGGCAAGCATCACAGGCAAGGCGGTTTTTTCGTTGTCCGTTAAGGGGCGGACACTCTCATAGCCATCTATAAAAGCAGTCATTTTGTCCGTGTTAAAATTCACGCTCTCGCCGTCATTGGCATTGCCCCATGTGGTACAAAAATCGTTGATGGTGATGGCAATGTCCATCAGATAATGCTCAACAGACACCTCGGTAAAATCAAGCAGTCCTGTCAGCTTTGGTGTATCACCCGTAAAATCCCACAGCGTATTATCTGCAAACATGTCCAAATGGCACAAGCCTTTGGGCAAACCACCATGTGCCACATCGCTGTTGGTTACATCGTTTTTAGTTACATCGCTTTTAATCACATTGTCATACGCCTGCCAAATGTCATTCATTAATTTGGCTTCGTCTTTTGGCATAAACTTGGTTTCACGGTCTTTGACCAAATGCCAAGGATACAGCGCCACGCCATAATGCTCAGCAGGGATAAGTGTTTGTAAGCCATCATGCAACGTTGCCAACGCTTGCCCCATTTGCATGCACATATCAGATGTGATGTGGGTGGGGTGATTGCCTGATAACTTTGGGGCAAGGGTAATGGCTTTGTTGTCAAAATAGAGCAAAAACTCACCATTATTGGCTTTAAGAGGGGTGGCAACAGGCAGCTTGTCTTTGAGTTTGTTTAGGATAATTGCCATTTTTTGAATTTCATGCGGTTTACGTTCTTCAAATAAAGTAAACACAAAAGATGGCTCATTTGTTTTATCATGGGTGGTTTGAATGAACCAATTTGAATTTTTGATGCCTTGAGTAATGGGTGTGGCATGGGCAAAATCCACGCCAAATGCTTGACAAAATTCGATGAACTGCTGTTCAGATAACTGGGTATATACCGACATGAGCTGTCCTAAATTGATAAAATATGACAATACAAAATATGATAGTATTTGGCATCATTATACGGATAAAACACAATATGTTTTGAATTTATTTTGCCTTGGATTGAGTTTGCTTAGAGAACACCCTAAGCATGATTAGCATTTGCAAGATAATATCAAGCAATCCAATAATGAACAACTGGACGTGTGGACGTGATTGATAAAGACATTTTGGCATCGATGGCAACACAAGACCCAACCACCAACCACTAAAAAGTATGTCAATAACATGATTCGTCATTTCATGAATTTTAACCTATCCTGCATAATTCTCCACCCATAATCTTTGATTTAGGTGGGGATGAGCACAGGCGACCTAAGCAGGGCGTTCTTGTTTTTCGATATATTGTCTAATGGCATCAATCATAGCACCACCAGTAGTCAGCAAACAATATGCCCCAGTCCAAAGTACAGGCTTCCAGTAAAACTTTGCCATTAGTTGATTATTCATGATTGCCACTTAAATAAAAATAATGCTAAATTATACCCATATTTCAAAAAGTTAGCTGTTGCTTGTATTCATGAAAAAGTACGCAACCAGCGTTTAGACTTACACCATAAAGTCACGCATAAACTGATTTGCGAAAACCAAGCTACCAGTCATGCAATTGAATATTTAGGTGTAAAAAACATGGTAAAGAACCATAAAAAGCAAGCATTAGCTGATGTGGCAGGACTTGCTACTGTGTAAAGAGTTCCCTCATGCCGATACTATTCAGCGATGGTGGCATGACGAAAGGTAGCAACTCAATCTAAGTTGGGGTTGCTATGGGTCGCAAGAATTCCCCTACCATAACCGCTAGGTTTGGTGGTGGGAGTATGTCAAAACAACCTAAAACAGTTTGAGATACCCATGCTAGCCAAACGCATTATTCCCTGCCTAGATGTTGACAACGGTCGTGTGGTCAAAGGCGTACAATTTATTGACATTAAAGACGCAGGTGACCCTGTGGAAGTTGCCAAGCGTTATGATGAACAAGGGGCGGACGAGATTACTTTTTTGGACATCACCGCCACCCACCACGGACGTGATACCACTTACCATACGGTTGAACGAATGGCTCAAACGGTTTTTGTACCGCTGACCGTGGGCGGTGGTGTGCGCCAAATGGTGGACATTCGCACTCTACTCAATGCTGGAGCGGATAAAGTGGCGATTAATTCAGCTGCCGTATTTACCCCTGACTTTGTTGGTGAAGCAGCTGACCGTTTTGGCAGTCAATGTATTGTGGTGGCAATAGATGCCAAACGGGTAAGCGACATAAACCAGCAACCCCGTTGGGAGATTTTTACCCATGGCGGACGCAAAGCCACAGGCATTGATGCGGTTCAATGGGCAAGCAAGATGGCACAGCTTGGGGCAGGTGAGATACTCATCACCAGCATGGACGGTGATGGCACACGCCAAGGCTATGACTTGATGTTGATGCAAGCCATCACCGACAGTGTGACTGTCCCTGTGATTGCTTCAGGCGGTGTGGGTAATTTGCAACATCTGGCAGATGGCATCATACAAGGTGGTGCAGATGCCGTATTAGCGGCCAGTATCTTTCATTTTGGCGAATTCACAGTGGGCGAAGCCAAACGCTTTATGGCAAAACAAGGCATACCAATGCGATTGTAGTTGACCGTCGTTAATTGACCGCTGTTAGTTGACAATCATTCCACGCTTTTTTTAGTCTATTTATGAGTTTGTTTGATACGGTAACATACATGGTTACATATTGTTACATATCTTGTAACGTACATTTACATTCCTAGTTGAACGCTTTAAAATAGCGGATTATCCGTTTTTTATCGCCAGTTTTTTACACGCTATTTTTTTCATACGCCATTTTTATACGTTAAGTTTTATACATTTAAGTTTTATTCACTGAACCGATGCCATTTTATGACCAACACCATGACCAATTCATTAGAAGCATATTCCGATACCTTGACCGATTTAAATCAAGAGCAGTTTGATAAATTTAGCCAAGATGCTCAAGTTTTGATTAACACAACAACCAATCCACAGGATTTGCAAACAGTGCGTGTCATATTGACAGGTAAAAAAAGCCATATCACCACATGGTCAAAACAAATGGGCAAGCTGTCTGCTGATGACAAAAAAAACTATGGACAATGGTTACATCAGCTACGCAGCGACATTCAGCAAGCACTTGATGAACAAAAACAAACACTAGATGCCATTACCTTACAACGTAAATTAACGCAAGAAAGCGTGGACATCACACTGCCAGCTCGTGGGCGTGAACGTGGACAATTACACCCCATCACGCTGACTGCCAGACGCATGCAACAGTTTTTTAAGCAAGCAGGCTTTAGCGTGGCGACAGGCCCTGAAGTGGAGAATGACTATTATAATTTTGAGGCATTGAACATTCCTGAGCATCACCCTGCTCGTGCCATGCACGATACCTTTTATTTTGATGCCCATTATTTGTTACGCACCCATACCAGTAACGTACAGATACGCACAATGCAAAACAGCACACCGCCCATTCGCATCATTTGCCCTGGGCGTGTGTATCGTCATGATTATGACCAAACACATTCACCGATGTTTCATCAGCTTGAGGGCTTAATGGTGAGTGAAAACAGTAACTTTGCTGAGTTAAAAGGGGTTATTCATGAATTTTTGAATGCCTTTTTTGCCAAAGAAGTCAGTGTGCGTTTTCGTCCGTCGTTTTTCCCATTTACCGAACCATCAGCGGAGGTGGATATTTTATCTGCCAGTGGCAAATGGTTAGAGGTGATGGGCTGTGGCATGGTGCATCCGCAAGTGTTAAAAAATTGTGGCATTGATTCAGATATGTATTCAGGCTTTGCCTTTGGTATGGGCATTGAGCGATTTGCCATGCTGTATTATGGCATTGATGACTTACGATTGTTTTATCAAAATGACTTAAGATTTTTAAGGCAGTTTGCTTAGTGTTTAAAAGGATAATCACCTTAAACAATCACCTTAAACAATCACCTTAAATAATTATCTTAAAATGAACAAATTTAGAGAAACTCAACGATGAAAATTAGTGAAAACTGGTTACGCCAGTGGGTGAGTCCCAATATTGATGGTGATGCCTTAGCCGAACAGCTGACCATGGCTGGGTTGGAAGTTGATGATAAATATGCCGTTGCCAAAGATTTTAATGGTGTGGTGGTGGCTGAGGTCATCAGTGTTGAACCACACCCAAATGCTGATAAACTAAAGGTTGCACAAGTCAATACAGGCAGTGAGCAAGTACAAATTGTTTGCGGAGCTCCCAATGTGCAGGTGGGCATGAAAGCCCCTTTGGCAACCATTGGTGCACAATTACCCAATCCAGATGGATCAAATGGCAAACCCTTTCAAATCAAAAAATCCAAACTTCGTGGCGTTGAATCACAAGGCATGCTGTGTGGTGGCAGTGAGATAGATTGCGATGATGGGGTAGATGGTCTGTTGCGCCTGCCAGATGATGCCCCTGTTGGCATGGATATTCGTGAGTATTTGGGCTTAGATAACCAAGTGCTGGACATTTCTATCACGCCCAACCGTGGTGATTGTTTTAGCGTGCGTGGCATTGCTCGAGAGCTTGCAGTGATTAATAATTTACCATTGATTGTTCCCAAAATCACCACCCTAACGCCAATCCTACCTGATGCCCAAGATGTGCAAGTGATGGCAATTGAGCAATGCCCCCTATATTTGGCACAGCCTGTGCTGAATATTGACCGTGATGTTGCCACCCCAAAATGGATGCTAGATGCCTTGTTGCAGTCTGGGTTTCGCACACATAACTTTTTGGTAGATGTTACCAACTATGTGTTGATGGAGCTGGGTCAGCCTCTACATGCTTTTGATAAAGACCAAATTAACGGACAAATCGTGGTACGTCTTGCCAAACCGCAAGAACGTCTGACTTTACTCAATGACGATGACATCACATTGACAGGCGATGAGTTGGTGATAGCTGATGATAAAGGAGCGATTGCCTTGGCTGGTATCATGGGGGGCAAACGTACTGCCGTAACAGACACCACCACCAATGTGGTGCTAGAAAGTGCATTTTTTGCCCCATTGGCAGTTGCAGGGCGGGCTCGTCGCTTTGGTTTGCACACCGATGCGTCACAACGCTTTGAGCGGGGCGTAGACTTTGAGTTGCCACAGATGGCATTATCACGAGCAGTCCAATTACTCAAAGACATTGCTGGCGGTCAACTTGGTGTGGTGAGTGAAGTTAAAGTGCAAGATAAACTGCCCAAGCGACTTGCCATTGATTTAAGATTAGAGCAAGTACAAAAATTGCTTGGCGTTGATATTGAGCGCTCAGAAATTGAGCGAATTTTAAAGCAACTTGGGCTTATTGTGACAGACAACAAAACCCATCTGCAATGCACGCCACCATCTTGGCGTTATGATTTGAGCTTGCCAGAAGATTTGATTGAAGAGATTGCTCGCATTCATGGTTATGACAACATCAGCAATCAGTTGCCTAGGCTGATGGTTAACATGCGATATGATGACCATGATGATCGGTTGTTTGACTTAAAGATGCGTTTGGTTGAAGCAGGATATGCCGAAGCGGTGACGTTTAGTTTTAGTGATGCCAAGCTTGAGCAAACACTCAATGATGATGATTTAGGAGCGATGCTGACACTTGCCAATCCAATTTCAAGTGATTTGGCGGTGATGCGTCGTACTTTGTTGTCTAGCCTACTGCCAAGTGTGCAGTTTAATCTAAATCGCCAACAATCACGAGTGCGTCTTTTTGAAACTGGACTCACTTTTGTCGGTTCGAATGTGGCACAGTTGAAGCAAACGCCAAGCATTGCCTTGGTGGCGGTTGGTACGGCAGAATCAGAACGCAATGCGTCCATGAACACCAGCCGTACGATGGATTTTTTTGATTTAAAACATGACATTGAGCGTCTACTTCCCAACAACTGGGTTAATGTTGGTGCTGGCCACAATGGTGAAACATCATCACGTCTGATGTATCAACGTAGCCAGTGGGCATTTTTGCACCCAGGGCAGAGTGCCGATATCTATGTGAATGGTCAAGCGATTGGGTGGTTAGGACAGCTACACCCAAGCATTGCCAATGCTCTGGATTTACCAACCACATGGGTGGCACAGCTGGCAAGTGATGCATTGATTGAGTTTGGCAAAGACACCATCCACATCACTCCTTTAAGCAAATTTCCCCAAGTACGGCGTGATATTGCCATCTTAGTGAATGCAGACATTGCCTTACAGTCATTAACTGACACCATCAGACAGTCAGCAGGAGAATTGTTGGTGGATTCTTGGTTATTTGATGTTTACGCAGGTGAACATGTGCCAACAGGGCAACGTTCATTGGCGTTTGCCTTAGTGTATCAAGACATCAATAATACGCTAGATGATGTGTCAGTAGCCACCTTAACACAAACCGTTGTGGAAGCGTTGATAAAAGAGCATCAAGCAGTGTTGCGAGACAGCTAACCTTAACCTTGCATTAACTTTTTGCAAGGTTGATATTAACTTTTGATAAGCAACATCATGGCAATTAACATATGGCAACATATCAATGATAAAGCAGAGCAAAAAACAGAGCAAACAGAGCAAACAGAGCAAAAAACAGAGTAATCAAAGTCAAACATGGATATCCTAACATGGGCACCCTAACAAAGATGGACTTGATTGAAAGCTTGATGTCTGAGCAAGGTCTGACCAAGCAAGAAGCCCGTTGTGTGGTGAACACAGTGTTTGAACAGATGGCAGAGATTTTGATTGAAGGCAAAGACATACGTCTGTCTGGTTTTGGTAATTTTGAGCTAAAAGACAAAACGCCCAGACGGGGGCGGAATCCGAAAACGGGCGAAGAAGTCACCATTTCAGCTCGGCGTGTGGTAACTTTTAGAGCTGGGCAAAAATTACGCACATGTATTGACCAGTGTATTGATGAGCAGGTGATTGGTCAATAACCCATTAAACCTTATTAGCCAACCCCATCATTGCATGTGCTTGTAAGTACATGTGCTTGTAAGTAAGTGTCAATCAACGCTTGCTTCATTTGCCAGTCGCTTGGTGCGAGCGATGTCGTGCATTTTTTTTGCCAATCGAATGTCATGACTGGTGATGCCATTGACATCGTGGGTGGTGAGTTGTATTTTTACCAAATTATAATGATGATGCCAATTGGGATAATGCCCCAAACTTTCGGCATAAAATGCCACTTCGGTCATAAAGCTGATGGCTTGCACAAAGTCAGCAAATTGATAGGTAATGCTGATGGCATTACCGTCTTTGACCCAACCCATTAAATCTTGTAATTGTAAGGCAACTTGGTCATCGGTTAAGTGGCTCATAAAGGAACTCCAAGGCATTGCTTTTATTGTGGGTTGGTGGGTTATTTGAGTAATTTTTGATATTTGGGGTGCTTGTTGATATAGTGAGCGACAAACGAACAGTGTGGGATTATTTTTTTGTTTTGTTCATCAGCATAATCAAGGGCATGTTTGACCAGTTGTGAGCCAATACCTTGACCGCTTAATAAGTCAGGCACGATGGTATGGTCATATGTCAAAGTATCGTCTGATGCTTGATAGCTGATATAAGCAGTTTGACCATCTTGGATAAGCTCAAAACGGTTGGCTTGGTGGTTGTGCGTGATGTCGGTCATGTTCATGTCCTTAAATGGTGGCTTTCTTTCGATTCATATTTGATTATACTTCTTTGTAACCCAGTGTTTCAACCATTGAAGACGCTTGATAAAAAGCCACCTAATGTTGTGATTTAGGTGGCTGTTATTGTTTGATATTTATGATTGGTCATTGATTTAACCTGTTATCAATGACCAAAGAATGACCAATGGCTTATAAAAAGCTGGGCAGATGGCGAGCAGGGTCGGTCTCACGGGCATTTTTGGCATCTTCAACCGTAAGGCCTAACGCTTTGGCCACACCCATGGCATAATCAGGGTGGCATTTATCGCAATTACGGATATGGCGGTATTTAATAAAATCAGGGGCATCGCCCATCGCACGAGCCGTATTACCAAACAACGCCTGTTTTTGCTCATCGCTCATCAACTCAAACAAGGCTCTGGGTTGGCTAAAATAATCATCATCATTCTCACGATAATCCCAAAACTTAGCATCGCCATGAATTTTTAATGCTGGTTCTGCCAAGTGTGGCTGGTCTTGCCATTGTCCAAAGCTGTTTGGTTCATAATGTGGTCGTCCGCCATAATTATCACCCACTCGCCCTTGTCCATCTCTTTGGTTTGAGTACACAGGACAGCGTGGGGCATTCACTGGAATTTGGTTACGATTGACACCCAAGCGATAACGCTGGGCATCAGCATAGTTAAATAGGCGTGCTTGAAGCATGCGGTCAGGGGACACACTGATACCCGGGACTAGGTTGCTTGGGGCAAAAGCGGATTGTTCAACATCTAAAAAGAAGTTTTCAGGGTTTTTATTTAACTCAAACTCACCCACTTCAATGAGCGGATAGTCGCCTTTTGGCCACACTTTGGTTAAATCAAATGGGTGATAAGGCACAGTTTGGGCATCGGTTTCTGGCATGATTTGCACATACATTGTCCATTTTGGGAAATCGCCACGCTCAATGGCATCAAACAAATCACGCTGATTGCTCTCACGGTCTTTACCAACCACCATTTCAGCTTCGGCATCGGTTAGATTTTCAATGCCTTGTTGGGTGCGAAAGTGAAATTTGACCCAAAAGCGTTCATTATCAGCATTGATAAAACTATAAGTGTGCGAGCCAAAGCCGTGCATATGACGGTAAGATTTAGGAATGCCACGGTCGCTCATCACAATGGTAACCTGATGAAACGCCTCTGGCAGTAGTGTCCAAAAATCCCAGTTATTGGTGGCAGAACGCATGTTGGTGCGTGGGTCTCGTTTGACCGCTTTATTTAAATCAGGGAATTTTTTTGGGTCTCTTAAAAAGAAAACAGGCGTGTTATTACCCACCATGTCCCAATTACCCTCTTCGGTATAAAATTTTAAGGCAAAACCACGAATATCACGCTCAGCATCAGCCGCCCCCCGCTCACCTGCCACGGTGGTAAAACGAGCGAACATCTCAGTTTTTTTGCCCACTTCGCTAAAAATCTTAGCACGAGTGTATTGGGTGATGTCGTGGGTTACCGTGAATGTGCCAAATGCCCCTGAACCTTTGGCGTGCATGCGACGTTCTGGAATGACCTCACGGGCAAAGTCGGCAAGTTTTTCGTTGAGCCATAAATCTTGGGCAAGCAGCGGCCCTCTTGCACCTGCGGTCATTGAATTTTGGTTGTCAATAACAGGCGCGCCATTACTCATGGTCAAGTTGGTATGGTCATAAGGGCATTTCATATTTTGCATGGTGTTCTCCACTTTAGGTTTCATGACTTTAAGTTTTATCATGTTGGGTCTATCGATGTAGACAAGCTCACGTAACTTTTTTACGTAATTTTTTACATAACTTTCTCACGCACCTTTTTATTAATAAAGACTTTTCATTAATAAAAACTTTTAATAAAGCTGTTGATAAACTTGATACATGAGCAATGCCATACTTTTATTATAGTTATTTATTATGAATTTGAAAAATTTAATTATTTCATAAATTAGATTTGTTTTTTTAAACATACAAGACTCAATCCATCTGTAAAAGATTGCTCTTGCTTGGTAACAATGTAATAATAGCAACAATGTCATAACAGCGAATGTCATAACAGCGAATGTCATAACAGCGAATGTCATCAACAATATGTCTTGGTATCTAAAACATTGATGATGACTAAAATTGATGATGACCAAATAAAATATAACCGAATGCAAATAGGTAACATACTTATGGCTCAATACATTTACACCATGAACAATGTGTCAAAACTCATTCCACCCAAGCGTGAAATTCTTAAAAACATCAATTTATCCTTCTTCCCAGGAGCAAAAATTGGTGTTTTGGGTTTGAATGGGGCGGGTAAATCCACCTTATTACGCATCATGGCAGGGGTTGATACTGATTATTCAGGAGAAGCTCGTCCACAACCTGGCATTAAAGTGGGCTATCTGCCACAAGAGCCACAACTTGACCCAAATAAAGACGTGCGTGGTAATGTGGAAGATGGTGTGCGTGAAGCTTTAGATGCTTTAGACCGCCTTAATGAAATCTATGGTGAATATGCGCTGCCAGATGCCAATTTTGACAAACTGGCAGAAGAGCAAGGCAAAATGGAAGACATCATCACTGCTTGGGACGCTCACAACCTAAATACCCAACTCGAAAAAGCTGCCGATGCCTTGCGTCTACCACCTTGGGACGCAGATGTCAGCAAGTTATCAGGCGGTGAAAAACGCCGTGTTGCCCTGTGTCGTCTGCTGTTGTCTAAGCCTGATATGTTGTTGCTTGATGAGCCAACCAACCACTTAGATGCCGAAAGTGTCGCTTGGCTTGAGCATTTTTTGCATGACTATTCTGGCACAATTGTAGCGATTACCCACGATCGATATTTTTTAGATAATGTTGCCCAATGGATACTTGAGCTTGATCGTGGTCATGGTTATCCTTACCAAGGCAACTATACCGAATGGCTTGAACAAAAAAATAAACGCCTAGAAGAGCAACAAAAGCAAGAAGAAGCCTTTGCTAAAGCCTTAAAAAAAGAGTTGGAATGGGTTCGCAAAAACCAAAAAGGACAGCAAGCCAAGTCCAAATCTCGTCTGCAACGCTTTGAAGAATTGAACTCAAAAGAATTCCAGCAACGCAACGAAACTGCCGAAATTTATATTCCACCAGGACCCCGTTTGGGCAATAAAGTCATTGAAGTTAATAACATCTCAAAATCTTTTGGCGATCGTTTGTTATACGAAAACCTAAGCTTTGTTGTGCCACCGATGGCGATAGTTGGTATTATCGGTCCTAACGGAGCGGGTAAGACCACATTATTTAATATGATTACTGGCAAAGACATGCCAGACTCAGGCTCAGTTGAATTGGGTGAGAGTGTGAAAGTCGCTTATGTTGGGCAAGTGCGTGATGAGCTTGACGACAATAAAACCGTATGGGAAGAGGTTTCTGACGGTTTGGACATGATTACCGTTGGTGAATACACCACACCTAGCCGTGCTTATATTGGACGCTTTAACTTTAAAGGGCAAGACCAACAAAAACGAGTGGGGAGCTTATCAGGGGGTGAGCGTAATCGTTTGCAACTTGCCAAAACCTTAAAACAAGGGGCGAATGTCTTGTTGCTCGATGAGCCATCAAATGACCTTGATGTTGAGACTTTGCGTGCTTTAGAAGAAGCAGTGGAGGTATTTCCTGGCACGGTCATGGTGGTGTCGCATGACCGTTGGTTCTTAGACCGCATTGCCACGCACATTTTGGCATTTGAAGAAGAAGGTCCAGTTTGGTTTGATGGGAACTATTCAGAATATGAAGCCTACCGTAAGAAACAGTTGGGCGATGATGCCACGCCCAAGCGTGTGAAACATCGTAAGATTGGTAATTAATGTAAGATTGGCAATTAATCTTATTGACATGAAAAATTAATTGTCAAAATTAACTGCCAATAACCCATTAGCCATCATGTCACTCTTCAATCCATTTACCTTGACGATACACAAGGGTGAATTTGGTGGCTTTGCCTGTCTTGGAATTTTCTGAGCCGATGTATTGTTCTTGGTTTTTGCGAGACCAACGCAAAATGGTGGGGTTATCATCTGGGTCAGTGTCTGGAGCAGTGAACAGATATTGAAATTTATCTTCCATTTGTGATTGAACGCCACGCAGTTCGGCAAGTTTGGGTGGGCGGGTTTCTCGGATTTTAGGAAATTTAGATGCCGCTAAAAATAGCCCCGCTGCCCCTTCACGTAAGATAAAGTGGTCATCGTGTTTATTGGATTTAAGCTGAGGCAGGTCAATGGGGTCCATGCGTGGCGGAGCAGGTTCGCCATTTTTGAGTACTTTGCGAGTGTTGTCGCATTTTTGGCAAGCAAAATAAGGACCAAAGCGACCAGTTTTTAGTGCCATTTGTCCGTTACATTTGTCGCAGTCGATGGTGGGTGCATCGCTACCGGGGACTTCAAATTTGCCTTCTTCGAGTACATGGCCATCACAGTCAGGGTTGTTACCACAGATGTGCAACTTTAATCCGCCATCGACGATGTAGCCATTCATGGCAGTGCCACATTTGGGACAGCGTTTTTTCTCCATTAAGTCTTTGACTTCAGCGGTGTCATCGTCTGCATCTGCCAGCAGATTAAAGGCTTCGACAGGCATCAAGTTTTTTGTGCCTTTACAGCGTTCTTTTGGCGGTAGGTTGTAACCAGTACAGCCCAAAAATACGCCTGTTGAGCCAGTTCTCAGTTGCATGGGGCGACCACACAAATCACAATGCACGTCTGGCACATCGGTGGGGTCATTGGGTCTCATGCCGTTAGGCTGTTTGGCGTGTTCTAGTTTGTTTTTAAAATCGCCATAGAATTCATCAAGCACTGTTTTGTATTCTTTGTCCCCTTCGGCAACGTCATCAAGCTTGTCTTCTAACCCTGCGGTAAAGGCATAATCCATCAAATCAGGGAAACTATGAATCAAGCGATTGGTAACGATATCGCCCATTTTTTCGGCAAATAAGCGTTTGTTTTCTAGCTTGACATAGCCACGGTCTTGTATGGTGGAGATGATGGCAGCATAGGTAGATGGGCGACCGATGCCACGTTTTTCTAATTCTTTGACCAGACTGGCTTCTGTGTAGCGTGCAGGGGGCTTGGTAAAGTGCTGGCTGGGGTCAAGTTTGTCTAGTATCAGCTGTTCGCCTGCTTGGACTTCAGGCAATAAGGTGTCGTCATTTTTAGCAGGGGGTTGAATTTTAGTATGGCCGTCAAAGGTCATGGTGCGTCCACGAGCCTTGAGCTCAATGTCATCTGCTGTAACCAATAGCGTTACTGATTGGTATCTGGCAGGGGGCATTTGACACGCCACAAACTGTCGCCAAATCAGTTCATATAATCGGCTGGCATCTCGCTCCATGCCTTTTAGCTGAGTGGATTTGACTTTGACATCAGATGGGCGAATGGCCTCATGAGCTTCTTGGGCATTTTGTTTGTTGCCATAAAAGTTGGGTTTGTCGGTCAGATATTTGTCGCCAAAATTGGCTTGGATATAGTCTCTGACACCAGCTAACGCATCGGCGGATAAAAATGTTGAGTCGGTACGCATGTAGGTGATGTGACCTGCTTCGTACAGTCGTTGTGCCAGCATCATGGTTTTTTTGACCGAAAATCCCAAGCGAGTGCTGGCGGCTTGTTGTAGCGTTGAGGTGATAAAAGGGGCCGACGGCTTGGACTGTGTGGGTTTTTCTTCTCGCTCTTTAACCACGTAATCGGCTTTTTTTAGTATGGCTAACACGGCATCGGTTTGTTCTTTGTTGCCAAGTGTTAGGGGTTTACCTGCTTGTTTGATGGCTTCTAAGCGTATGGCAGTGGCATTTTTGCCAGTTTTACGATGGGTATCGGCATGGATTTGCCAATATTCTTCTGGGATAAAAGCTCTGATGTCATGCTCTCGCTCAACCACCAAACGAGTGGCAACCGATTGCACACGCCCTGCTGATAAGCCCCGAGCGATTTTTTGCCACAATAAGGGTGATACCATAAACCCAACCACCCTATCTAAGAAACGGCGAGCTTGTTGGGCATTGACACGGTCAGTGTTAAGCTTGGTGGGGTGCTTAAAGGCATTTTGAATGGCGGATTTGGTGATTTCGTTAAACACCACTCGTTGATACTTGTCATCACTGCCACCGATGACTTCTTTTAAATGCCATGCGATTGCTTCACCTTCTCTGTCTAAGTCGGTTGCCAGATAAATGGTGTCGGCATGCTTGGCGAGTGATTTGAGTTCCTTGATGACTTTGGTCTTGTTTGGCAACACTTCATAAACTGCTTGCCAGTCATGTTCAGGGTCAATGCCCATGCGTCTGACCAAGGCTTGGTGGGCTTTTTCTTCTTTGGTAAGATTTTTGCTGAGGCTGTCGTTGGCTTTAGATTGGCTGTTTTTTTTACCCCCACTGGTGGGCAAGTCTCGCACATGCCCTACGCTTGAGCAAACGATGTAGTCACTGCCCAGATATTTATTAATGGTTTTGGCTTTAGCGGGCGATTCGACAATCACCAAAGATTTGCCTTTGGCAGAAGTGGTTGGTTTTGTGCTAGATTTTTGTTTGGTATTTGTTGGCATAAGGGTCAAATTTTACCGAGTGGTCAGTTGGGTATGGGAAAAAGCTTTTAAAAGCTACCTTGGTTTTAATGATGCTGTCAACCAGAATTTTCAAGAAATTTTTTAAAATGGTCTATGGCGAACAATTTGCTTTGACTGCCATATCAGTCAAATGGCTTGACTTAAAGGGCTTGGTTTATAACCTTTGCCCAAGTTTGTAATGCTGTTTTGATGGCAAGCATGTCCGATTCGATGGCATTGGCATGATAAGTGGGGTTGCTGATGGGCTTAACATAGGCATCATCTTGCCAATACAGTACGATGTGATTGGCTTTTGTCTCAAGCCCTTTGCTATGGTTGGCAATCACATCAGGCAAATCAATGGCAGTTTTATCCAACACAAATAACTGCTGGTCATAAATTGTGTTTTTAGTTATTTGATGATTGTCATGATTGCCTGTCAGGGTATTGTCAATCAGTACTCGCCATTGTCCGTCGATGTTTTGATAACGGCTGTGTGGCAAAGTAACGCCGTCTATCAATAAACCATATTGCCCCACCATGCCCTTGCCAAGCTCGTCATTTCTCCCCCTCAGCCAGTTAGGGCAAGCGACCAATTTGGGGTTTAACCCAACTTGTCTTGCTCCCATACGCAATTTATCAAGGCGTTGTTCTACGCCACTGGGTTTTAGTGCCATGATGCTACCAACCACAAACAGCACAATGCCAATGCTGATCCACAGACCCATAAAATACCTTTCCTTTTATGGCGATGACTAAACACAATGAACGATAAACATAAACGATAAAAATGATGCACAAACATAATGACTAAAATGTGGCATCAAACAACGTGGAATCAAACGTATCAATGCCACCACGTGGTTATGGTGGCCATGTGTGTCATCATGCGTTTTAATGCGATGTTTTTTAATAGCATAACAGAAAAAGACCGCCAGTGTGATATTTGCTATAATTTTGCAAATTGTCATGGCATGTTTTAACGACAACGCCATTTTTTGTTGTTGTGTTGTGCATGTTGAAGTGTTTTATTTTTAGGCAGAGCCATTTTAGCAGAGCCATTGTATGAACCAATCCAGCAATGATATCAATGATAATGATACCAATGATGATACCAAGCCTATTTATACCAAAGTGCTGTATCCAGGCACGTTTGACCCCATTACCAATGGGCACATCGATTTGGTATTAAGAGCCAACAAACTGTTTGATGAAGTGGTGATTGCGGTGGCAGCAGGGCATCATAAACGCCCCACATTTAGCTTAGAAGAACGCATTGGATTTGTGAATACGGCGTTTGCCGAGTATGCCAATGTGTCGGTGGTGGGTTTTGAAGGGCTGTTGGTGACGTTCATGCGTGAGCAGGGAGCGACAGCGGTGTTAAGAGGGTTGCGGGCAGTGTCTGATTTTGAATATGAGTTTCAGCTTGCTAATATGAACCGTCAGCTAGATGATGAGTTTGAAGCGGTATTTTTAATGCCATCACAAGACCATTCATATTTGTCATCTACTTTGGTGCGAGAAGTGGCAAAACTTGGCGGTGATGTGAGCCAATTTGTCCCTGACTGTGTGCAAATGGCATTTGCCCAAAAGTTGCAACAATAAGCAACCTAACGCAAAATGTCTGAATAAAAAATGTCTCAACAACAAAAAGCATCTGAACAAAAAGCATGCTTTAAATCGTGTTTTATAAGAGGTCATCTATGGCATTAAAAATCACTGATGAATGTATCAACTGTGATGTCTGCGAGCCTGTCTGTCCCAATGATGCCATTTATATGGGTGAGCTGATTTATGAAATTAATCCCAATCTGTGTACCGAATGTGTTGGGCATCATGACAAACCACAATGTGCGCTGATTTGTCCTGTTGATTGTATTCCCAAAGACCCTGATTATGCTGAAACTCAAGATGAGCTGATGGCAAAATTTAAACGACTGACTGGCAAATAAAGCCGACTGGCAAATAAAGCATGACGGTGAGTGTTAAAGCCAGTATAATAGATGTCTTGGCAGACCAGACGAACGCTGTGCCGTACGATGACATCAAGCGGTAGGGAGGAAAGTCCGGGCTACATAGGGCAGAGTGCCAGCTAACGGCTGGGCGGTGTAAGCCGACGACTAGTGCAACAGAGAGCAGACCGCCCCGCCATGTCTGTGACGTAGCGGGGTAAGGGTGAAAGGGTGGGGTAAGAGCCCACCGCATGACTGGTAACAGCTCATGGCAAGGTAAACTCCACTCGTAGCAAGACCAAATAGGTGTCCGTATGGCGTTGCCCGCGTTGGACACGGGTAGGTTGCTTGAGCGTATTGGTAACGATACGCCTAGATGAATGTTCGTCCATGACAGAACCCGGCTTATCGGTTTGCCAACCAATTATTTATCATGAAACTTAATTTTGGAATTTATGCCAGTTTGGGCTTGACGGACAGGCATGGCTTGGGCATAATACCCACCTTAATTAAAAGTGAAGCGAATTTGCTCAGATTTTTGGCGATGTAGCTCAGCTGGTTAGAGCGCACGACTCATAATCGTGAGGTCGAGAGTTCAAGTCTCTCCATCGCCACCATATCAGTCAGCATATTGATTTTATTGATGATGTTATTTTATTTAAATTGATTGTGTTATTTAAACATTGTTTTATTATTGTGCCATCCTATGCGTAGGGTGGTTTTTTATGCCCATCATTTTCTATCATAAGATTTTTGATCATAAGCTTTTGGTAAGTGGCCATCGTCAATTGTTGTTGTATGCACAGCAATTGACCAGTTACTTAACATAACATACATTAATATTTAACATACAATTAATTGGCTAAATCTTAACAAGAAAATCAAAATTAATCAGTATGATAAGCAACGCTTATGATTTACTTTAATTTGCTTTTTGGGCAACAAATAAAATATAAATTAGGTCGTTATTCTCCACCAACTTTAACTTGTTCGTGCTGTGGAAAATAACCGACAGTATTCCAAAAGATAGAGTAAATTGTAAAATAAGACAATGGGCTTGTGGTGCTTGTAACGCCACGTATGACAGAAGATAGTCAATGTAGCTTAATTTGGCTTAATACAGCCAAGAGTATTTTGTGTCTGGAACGTCAGACGCTAGCGGTAGGAAGCTCCTTGCTTGAGCAAGGGAAGTACGTCACTCAACAATCAAAAGGATGATCACATATGAGTATACAGACCATTCCAGCACGTCGCCCATCATGGCGGGGTATTTTTGCAGGTCTTATTATGGGACTTGTGGTAACGATGATTATGCTTGCAATATCGCTTATCGTTGGGTCTTTTTTAAGCCTTGATTTGCGTGGTGCAGGCATTGCTGCTGGCATTTATGCCATTATCACGGCATTGATTAGTGCTTATGTGGCAGGTTTTTTTGCTGTCAAAGCATCTGCACCTGAAGCACTGTTTGGCGATGGCACAGATATTTTGCCAAAAGATGCGGCACTAACAGGCATGTTAACAGCAGCCTGTATCGTGCTGTTGACCAGTTATGGTGCGATGAACAGTGCCACCAATATTTTATCAGGGGCATCAAGTGCCGTGGCCAGTACAGCATCGGGTGCGACCAGTGTGGTAGGTTCAGTTGCAAGTGGTGTGGGTGGTTTGGCAGTGGCAGGTGGTACAGCAGCCACACAAAATAATGAAGTCAGCTCTCGCATTGAATCTGCTTATCAAAGTGCCATGGGTAAGGTTAGCCGTGAAGACATTCAAAACTGGCTTGCTAAAAATACCGAACTTGATAATACTGAGATTGATGCCACCACCAGTGTGATTGAGCAAATGGTTAATCGTGAAGTACAAAGTCTATCAGCAATGGATTTTACGAACATTGACACATGGCAGAATCTTGATGAGCATCTAAAGTCTCGTGCTGCGTCTATTGAAGAGACGCTAAAAGGTGATGAATTGATTGCCAAATTACAAGCACAAGGCTTAAGTGAAGAAAAGGCCTTGCATGTACGCCAAACGGCAGTGGAAGCTTATAACGATGTGCGTGTCAGCACAGAAGAAAAAATTAACACTGCTAAAGCAGAAGTGTCACAAGCGATTGAAACAGCAAAAGACACTGCGCGCAAAACCGCTCTTTATGGTGGCTTATTTTGGTTGATCAGCACAATTTTGACCTTTGTGATGAGCATCACAGGCGCAAAAAATGCTGCCACCAAGTATCGCTTGACGTCACCATTAGTGGCACGTCGTGAAACACATTAATGATATATTGATGATACATTGATGACAAAGCGTCATACAGTAAACGTTTGATGTCATCAGTAAATCAGTCAATGGGTAAAAAACCTTTCTAAATGAAAGGTTTTTTTATTTATGGCTAAAAAGCTTTGGTTAAATATGCTATGATACTGAGCCAATTTACCCATTGTTGATGAGATGCCATTCATGTCTGTGCAACTTCCGCCTTATCGTCCTGTTAAACACCGCAGTGGCTTAAAGGTCATGGGTGCAGCGTTCCATGCTCTTTTGATGCGTGAGCTGCAGACTCGTTTCGGTGGTTACCGCTTGGGATATCTATGGGCACCTTTGGAAGTATTGTTTCAAGTCATGGTGTATCTTGTGATATTTGGTACATTAATGCAACGGGTATTGCCAGGCATGGATTATAAACAGTTTTTGGTAGTAGGCTTAGTGCCTTTTCAAATGATGTTGCGTATTGCTAATCGCTCATTGGGGGCGGCTGATGCCAATCAAGGTCTACTTATGTATCGTCATATTCGGCATTTTGATGTAATATTTGCCCGTTCTTTTCTTGAGTTGGTCATTTATTTTTTTACATTTGTATTATTGCTTGTGATATTTGCTTTTTTTGGTGTGTCATTTAGTTTGGCAAATTTACATATGGTTTTGTTTGCTTGGTTAAGCTTATTTTTATTTTCGTTTGGTTTGGCATTGATTTTGATGATTGTGGGATTTTATGGTGGTGAAATTAGTAAAATTATTGGCTTGATATTTACAGTTCTTTATTTTGCATCTGGTATTATTTATTCTATTCATATTGTGCCAAAGCCCTATTTAAATTATTTATTGTGGAATCCATTTATTCATAATATTGAAATGATGCGTCATGCAATATCTCCAAGCTATCCTGCTTATCATATTGATATGGTGTACTTCTTAAAATGGATGATTGGTATGAACTTTACTGGTTTATTGTTATATAAAGCATGTGAAAAAGATTTGATTAGAAGTCGATAAAATCAATAGTAGTAATTTATGATAAAAGTTAATCATATCACCAAATCTTTTATGACCTCTAAAGGTCGCCATTATTTGTTTAAAGATTTGAACTTAGTTATTGAAGATAAACAAAGTGTGGGTTTGCTCGGTCGTAATGGTGCAGGTAAATCTACTTTGTTGCGCATCATTTGTGGCTTAGACAAGCCTGATAGTGGCGAGGTGTGGACAAACTCAACCATTTCGTGGCCTGTGGGCGTGGCAGGTGGTTTTCAAGGCAGTTTGACAGGGCGCCAAAATGTGATGTTTGTATGCCGTTTATATTCCAGCAGTGATTTTATTGACGAAAAAATCAACTTTGTGCGAGAGTTTGCTGATATAGGTAAGTACTTTGACATGCCTGTTAAGAGCTATTCATCGGGCATGAAGGCCCGTTTAACTTTTGGCTTAAGCTTGGCGTTTGATTTTGATTATTATATGCTAGATGAAGTGGGGGCGGTGGGTGATGCCGCCTTTAGAAAACGCAGTGAAGAGATTTTACAAGCCAGACGAGAGCAAGCTGGATTTTTGGTGGTATCACACAACTTAGGTGATATTGAACGTAATTGTGATATCGGCATTGTCCTTATGAACCAAACTGCACAGGTATTTACTGACACAAAAGAGGCCATAGAGGTGTATCAAAATCATGTCCATCAAGCCAAAAAATAAAAAAATCATCAGCTTCTCTATATTTATTGGCTTGGTGATTATTCCGTGGGTGTTCATCATCGTTTATGTATTGATGATGGCTCATCCAAGATATGTGTCCACATCTAATGTAGTGGTTAAACAAGTCAGCGAGGCACAAGTACCAATGGGTACAGGAATTGCTGCATTGCTCGGAGCGAATAATACCAGTGTCGAAGATGCCAATTATCTGACTGAGTTCATCTTATCCAATGACATGGTTAAAAAGTTAGACAGTCGTTTTCATTTTCGTGAGACATATTTTATCGATGGTTCAGATCCTATCTATGAAATTGACCCCAATGCTACCCAAGAAGAGTTGCTTGAGTACTTTAAAAGTCGAGTACATATTGATTTAGATGAACAAACTCATATACTAACTGTCAGTACCGAAGGCTTTAATCCAAAATTTGCATTGGATTTAAACCAAGCCATCTTATCGGAATCTGAGCAGTTTGTGAATGCCATCTCTCAAGATATTGCTCAAGAGCAGTTGAAATTTGCTCAAGACCAATTAGACGAAGCAAAAGAACGCCTTGATGAATCCAAACAAGCTTTACTTACTTATCAAAATGAAAACCAAATATTTGACCCACAAATTAATGCGCAAACCATCAATCAGCTGATTGGGGGGCTACAGGCACAGCTGGCAAGTTTGCGTACAGAAGAACGACAACTGCTTAGTTATCTTAATCCAGATGCCCCACAAGTGGTATCCATTCGCAGTCAAATCAGTTCTGTTGAGACACAGATTGAAGAAGAAAAAGCCAAACTAACTTCGCCTAGTACCACCAAGCTTAACCGTCAGGCAATACAGTTTGAGAGTATTAAGGCAGATGTTGAGTTTGCTGCTGAATTGTACAAAATTGCTTTGTCTTCTCTTGAAAAATCACGTCTTGAAGCCTTTAGAAAAATGAAAAATCTCATTGTTTTATCTGCTCCGCATGAAGCACAAGAAGCACGATATCCCAGACAAGCTTATATTGTTTGGATATCATTGGTCTTATTATTAATATTTTATGGGTTTGTACGCTTGCTAATGGCGGTAATACGAGACCATAGTAACTGATGAACAATAAAGTTTTAATCATACGAGCGATTGTTATGGAAACTACCTTTTCTTATTCGTTGGCATTGGCGGTTACTTGGACAGCTACTTTGATGATACTGCCATCTATTAGTGCAAATGCTACCACAGCTACTCAAATAGCAGCCACTAATAACTATACTAGTGCTAATTATGCTACTTTTGCTAACCATATGCGTCAAAATGGTCAGGTAGGTCAGTATGATGTTGCCAGTGTTGTGCCAAACACCAGCGGCGTATCAACCCAAATAGCCTCTCAAGAGGCGATTGGTGCTACCAGTTTACCATCGCAGTCAACAATCAACACGGTTTATCCTTATCAAACGGTGGGCATTGAAGACAAGGTATTTGGTGAGCAGTTGTTTCGTGGGGCATTTGCCACCACATCAGGGTCTACTTTTAATAATAGTTATGTCATCAATCCTGGTGATAATGTACAAGTGCGTATGTGGGGGGCTTATCAGTTTGCATCAACCATGACGGTTGACCCACAGGGTAACATATTTTTACCTAATGTTGGACCTGTCAAGGTGGCAGGGGTACAAAATGGTAACTTACAACAGGTAGTTAATACCGCTGTCAGTCGTATTTACCGAGCGAATGTAGGAGTATATGCATCACTTGAGCAAGCCCAACCTGTTAAGGTGTTTGTGACAGGGTTTGTCAATCAACCTGGCTATTATGGAGGATTGGCAGCAGACTCGGTGCTGTCATATCTTGATCGTGCTGGTGGCGTTGACCCCAAACGTGGTAGCTATATTGATATTCAAATTCGCCGTAATGGACAAGTTATGCAACAGGTAAATCTATATGAGTTTTTATTAGAGGGTAATTTGTTGCCATTTTCGTTCCAAGATGGTGATGTCATCACCGTGGGAGCACAAAATAAAACGTTTACAGTCTTAGGTGAAGTGCAAAATCCTTATACTTTTGAGTTTGATTTAGATAATCTAACTATCGATAATGTGCTAAATGTTGTCAAACCTAAGCCAACTGCTACTAATGTTGCCATTACTCGTAGTTCAGGCAAGGCTAAAAAGTCTGAGTACTATGGCTTAAAAGAAGCTAAAAATGTGCCTGTTTATGATGGTGATGAATTGGTGATTACGTCTGATCGTTATGTAGACAGCATTGCCGTACAAGTGGTAGGGGCTCATACGGGTAATGGGGCAATGATTCTGCCATATGGGGCTAAACTACAAGATGTTGTGCCACAATTACAACCTAATTCATTGGCTAATCTATCACATTTAACTATCTATCGTGAGTCGGTTAAACAGGAACAAAAACGGCTGTTAAATAAATCATTAGACCGCTTAGAGCAAATAACATTAGCGACTCAATCAACCACTCGAGAAGAAGCGGCTCTGAGACAAGATGATGCCAATTTGATTAAGCAGTTCATTGCTAAAGCACGTACCATAGAGCCAGATGGGCGTGTTGTGGTTGTCCCAAACTCTTGGCAGGATATTATTTTACAGCAAGGTGATGTCATCGAAATTCCTGAACAAACATCAGTAATCATGGTCAATGGTCAAGTCAGGTCGCAAGGGGCATTAACTTTTAACGCTGATTTAACAGTGGGGGATTATATTGCTAAATCTGGTGGTTTTGATGATAATGCAAATACCAAAGAGATTTTAGTCATTCACCAAAATGGTGAAAATCAAGTAGTGAATGTTGCTTATCGTATCCAACAAGGCGACCAAATCATGGTTTTACCAAAAGTAAAAACCAAACATGTGGAGATTGCTCGAGGCATTACCCAAATTATTTATCAAATGGCAGTGGCAGCTAAAGTCATCTTAAATTTGTAACATGGTGTTAGCTTATTCCTGTGATTGCCATTAGAAATGATGCCATGACTGACTATAATGTAACCCATCAGCTGAATTTACCAGCGTGTCTTGCGGTGGTTGGTGATGGTATTTTAAAAAATAATGTCCTATTGCCCATTGCGTTAAGATGTCGATTGCAACGCTGGTATCCTTGGCATATGATCAATCCAAAGCCACAAGGTTTTATTGGTTGGGGAAGAAAAAAAAGTTTCCAGAGAGCCAGTACCATTGCCAATTTGATGCAAATGCCTGTATACAGTATTGAAGATGGTTTTTTGCGCTCACTTGATGGTGGTGTTAGCAGTCGCTATGGGGCAAGCTTTGTGGTCGATGACGTAGGCATCTATTTTGATTTAACCCAATCATCTCGTCTTGAAAAGCTTATTGTCCAGCGACTGCATCAGTTTGATAAAAAGCATCAGCAATATGCTAAACAGCTTATTCGAACTGTCTGTTCCTATCAGCTATCTAAGTATAACCATACATTATCTTGCCCCAATCTTGATACTTTGGTCAATGTTCAGCATTCTGCTGGTACCGTTCGTCATATTTTGTTGATTGATCAAGTGCAAGGTGATGCCTCCGTTACTGGGGCAAGTGCTGATGCCAATAATTTTGCTAAGATGTTAACCACCGCCATACAGCGTCATTCCAATGCCCATATTTGGATAAAGGCTCACCCTGCTGGTCGTGGATACTTTGCTAATCAAAATTTACCTAAACAGGTCAGACTCATCACTGATACAGTCAATCCGATTGCCTTGTTAGAGCAGGTCAGTGATGTTTATACCGTCAGTTCACACATGGGTTTTGAAGCGTTAATGTTAGGTAAAACCGTACATTGTCATGGCATGGCGTGGTATGCAGGATGGGGGTTGACTGATGATAGCCATATTAACCAAGTGGTGTTAGCAGAAGTAATACAAAGGCGACAAAAAATATGGACGGCTTTATATACACCAAACTTATATCATCAAAGTGTGAGTGTTGAACAATTATTCTACGCTGCTTATGTAGATTACAGTGTATATGCCGACCCTGCCAGTTTTCAAGCATGTGGCATTGAGGAAGTTATGGCATGGCTAATCACCAACCGACAATGGCAATTCAAATGGCAACGTATTTCACCTCAAAAAACAACAAAAAACGTGTTGGTCTATCATGTTAGCCGATGGAAAAAGCCATTTATTCAGGATTTCTTTTGCTCTACTCAAGTGCAACTGATGTGGCATGATCGCCCCAAATTCAGCATGTTGCAAATCCCATTAATACATCAGTCAATCACTAATATAATCAGAAAATTGATAAATTTTCTGTCGTCAAAGCATATCGATGCGTTAGTGGTATGGGGTATGGAGAAACGGTTACAAGTGGCGAATATTAAACAAAATATCAAACCAAAAGATGGCCACCAACAATTAACTATTTATTGCATGGAAGATGGCTTTATCCGCTCCAATGGGCTGGGAGCAACATTGCTTGCTCCTTTATCTGTGGTGGTTGATGGTCAAGGTATTTATTACAATGCCACCACTGCTTCTGATTTAGAAGAGTTGTTAATAAATTGTAATCCATTAACACCTCACCAAACCGCAAGAGTACAGATACTTTGGCAAACATTGCTTGAGCAAAAAGTGAGCAAATACAATGTGGGGCAATCGCTTGGCAGTAAACATACTTGGGTTCAACAACTTAAACAAAGCAAGCAAAAAAAGCTGCTTATTGTTGGACAGGTAGAAGATGACTTATCCATTAAATACTGTGGCTCAGTCATTACTACCAATCAAGATTTGATAGCCAGAGTACGACAAGATAATCCCCAAGCTTATTTATTATACAAACCGCATCCTGATGTGGAGATGGGGTTGCGTATGGGAAAGGTTCATCAGGTAGAGCTGTCATTGGTAGATGCAGTAGCAACAGATGTCTCTATTAATGATTGCTTGATGTGGGTAGATGAGGTGCATACCATCAGCTCACAAACAGGATTTGAAGCGTTATTACGTGGAAAAACAGTGGTGTGTTATGGCTTGCCATTTTATGCAGGGTGGGGGTTAACGGTAGATAAAGACATCAATCAATCACCAAAATGTGCCTATCTGGCAAGGCGACAAAAAAAACGAGACAAAGCATGCAATAATACCATACTGACCATGGAGCAACTGCTATATACGGTACTGATAGATTATCCTTTATATCGACTGCCAAATGGCTACGGATTGGCACAGGTAGAGCAAGTTATTGCTTATTTGTATGCTCATAATGCCGATGCGTTGCATAAGACAGGCATCAGCACAACCACCCATAAATCACGCAATGCCATGCGCTCAGTTGCAACCCAATTGATGATATTACGCCAACGTTTGCGTTAGCTGATTACTGATTGCTGATTAAAGATATCTGAGTTGTATGTGTATTGTGTATTTTAACTGTAAATAATGCCATCTAATGATATTAATATGTGGTACAATTTCTCCTGTTCTCCTGTTCTAGGCATACGTGTATTTTTAAAATGTATGTCTGCTAATATAACTTACATGTTTCTATAACAAAAGTATCTAATGAAGACAACCGCCATGCAGGCCTTATTAACCCATCGGCATGTGCTATTATTGCAGGGTAAGATGGGCATTTTTTTTCATCGTTTTGCCAGTTTCTTGCATACCCAGCACATTCAAGTGAGCAAGGTTAATTTTAATGCAGGTGATGCGTTTTTTTATCGGCACAAACCTGCTTATGATTATACTGGTACTGTGGCAGAGTTTGGTGACTGGTTGGCTCGGTTAGTGGCAGAACAACAGATTGATGCCATTGTCTGTTTTGGCGATTGTCGTCCTCGTCATGCAGTAGCTGCCCAATTCTGTCGGCAATCTGGTGTGTCTTTTTTTGTATTTGAAGAGGGCTATTTGCGTCCTGATTATATTACCTTTGAAGCTCATGGCATCAATGGATATTCTAAACTTGATGTCAATTCGGTAAAGCAATTATCAAAAATCAAATATCCATCTCCTATCTATACAAATAATTGTTTTTATCGGCTCATCATGGCGGCCATTTTGTATTATATATTGGTGTATTTTAGGCAACAGCGTTATCCACACTATCATCATTACCGTGATATGACTGTGTGGCAAGAAGCCACTGCTTGGCTGAAGGCTTTATGGCGTAAGCTTGTGTATTATGCTCATGACAAACGTTTACAAAGATATTTAAAAAGTCAGCAAAGTCATGCGTATTTTTTGGTTACCTTGCAAGTACATAATGATTCACAAATTACTCATCACAGCGATTATGATGATGTTCATGAATTCATAAGCGAGGTGATGGCAAGTTTTGCCAGCCATGCCGATGCCAAACACAGTTTGGTGTTTAAGCACCACCCGCTAGACCGTGGGCATCGCAATTATCGGATATTTATTGATAATTTGGCTAAACAACATGGATTGATGGGTCGGGTATTTTATGGTTGTGATATGCACTTGCCAACTTTGATTAAGCACAGCATTGGTATGGTAACAGTTAATAGTACCACGGGGCTACAATCCATTTATCATAAAAAACCTACCAAATTGATGGGTAGAGCCATTTATAATATACCTAAGCTTACTGATCAGCAGTCTTTAGATAAATTTTGGCAATACCCTACTCCTCCTGATGGTAATTTTTATTTGTATTTTCGTGCATATCTTATTCAAGAAACTCAGTTAAACGGCTCATTTTATGGACGTTCTGTTTGGATGAATGACTATCTTGAATGAATATTAGCGGTGATTAAGTACAAAATCTCTCCCCAGCCATCTTTTTCCTTGTTATAATCATGCCTATTTTGTTGGGCGTTTGCCCACAGTACTTGATTAATGTACTTTATCAACAGATTAGGCAGTATCCGTGACCGCATTAGCTCATATTCGAAATTTTTCTATCATTGCCCATATTGACCACGGTAAATCCACATTAGCGGACCGTTTTATTCAGATGTGTGGGGCATTACAAGACCGTGAAATGCAGGCTCAAGTACTCGATTCCATGGACATTGAGCGTGAGCGAGGCATCACCATCAAGGCACAGTCAGTAACTTTGTATTACAATCATCCCAATGGTGAACGTTATGAGCTGAATTTTATTGATACCCCAGGGCATGTGGATTTTTCTTATGAAGTGTCACGTTCATTGGCGGCGTGTGAGGGGGCGTTGTTGGTGGTTGATGCCGCTCAAGGGGTTGAAGCTCAATCAGTCGCTACCTGCTACACGGCAGTTGAACAAGGGCTTGAAGTATTGCCTGTGCTGAACAAAATTGATTTGCCCCAAGTTGAGCCTGAGCGAGTCATTCAAGAGATTGAAGACATCATCGGTATTGAAGCCATCGATGCCCCAAGAGTGTCTGCCAAATCTGGTGTGGGGGTTGATGAACTGTTACAACGGTTGATTGACTTTATTCCATCTCCTGTGGGTGATCGTGATGCGCCTTTGCAGGCGTTGATTATTGATTCTTGGTTTGATAATTATTTGGGTGTGGTGTCGTTGGTGCGTGTGCGTCAGGGGCGGGTCAAAAAAGGCGATAAAATCTATATTAAATCGACCAAAGAAGCTCACCCTGTGACGTCCATCGGTGTGTTTACACCGAAACCGCTTGAGACTGATGTCTTAGAAGCAGGTGAAGTGGGCTTTGTGATTGCAGGCATCAAAGACATTCATGGAGCACCTGTTGGGGATACCATCACCCATGAAAAAACGCCAGATGTTGACCGTATTCCAGGGTTTAAGCAAGCCACACCTCAAGTCTATGCAGGCATGTTTCCTGTTGACTCAAGTGATTTTGAAAAATTCCGTGATGCCTTACAAAAGTTACAAATCAATGATGCGGCATTGTTTTTTGAGCCAGACACATCAGATGCTTTAGGCTTTGGGTTTCGTTGTGGCTTTTTGGGCATGTTGCACATGGAAATTATTCAGGAGCGTCTGGAACGTGAGTACGATTTGGATTTAATCACCACTGCCCCATCGGTCATTTATGAAATTAAAAAGAAAAATGGTGACATTATCCATGTGGATAACCCATCAAGATTGCCTGATACAGGGGTGATTGATGAATTTCGTGAGCCCATCGCTCGCTGTCAGATACTTGTGCCACAAGATTATTTGGGCAGTGTGCTTACTTTATGTATTGAGCGTCGTGGTGTGCAGATAGACATGAAATTTATGGGAAAACAAGTGCAACTGATTTTTGATATTCCCATGGGTGAGGTGGTCATGGATTTTTTTGACCGTTTAAAATCGGTATCTCGGGGATTTGCATCACTTGATTATGGCTTTAACCGCTATGAACCTGCCAAACTTGTGCGTGTGGATGTGCTGATAAATGGCGATAAAGTCGATGCCTTGGCGATGATTTGTCATCATGACAATGCTCGTTATCGGGGCAATCAGCTGGTTGAAAAAATGAAAGAGCTTATCCCGCGGCAAATGTTTGATGTTGCCATTCAAGCCGCCATTGGCAGTCAAATCATCTCTCGCAGTACCGTCAAGGCCATGCGAAAAGATGTGTTGGCAAAATGCTATGGTGGTGATGTGTCTCGTAAGAAAAAACTACTGTCCAAGCAAAAAGAGGGTAAAAAACGCATGAAACAAGTGGGCAGTGTGGAAATTCCCCAAGAAGCGTTTTTGGCAGTGTTAAAGGTAGATGGTTGATGGTTTGTGATGCCATACATACTTTAACCCAATGATAACATAGGCTGGTTATGGATTTTGATTTTAATCTGATATTGGTGCCTGTCACCTTAATTTTGGGGTTAATTTGGCTTGCTGATAAGCTGATTTTTAAACAACGTCAGCAAAAAGGCAAAGGCAATGAAAACTTTGCCATCACTTGGGCGTATGATTTTTTTCCTGTATTGGCGGTGGTGTTGGTGGTGCGTTCGTTCATCATTGAGCCGTTTAACATTCCATCATCATCTATGGTGCCAACGTTATACACAGGGGATTTTATTGCGGTCAATAAATACGCCTATGGAATCAGATTGCCACTTATTTACAAAAAAATCATGGCGACAGGCAACCCTGAGCATGGTGATGTGGTGGTGTTTCGCTATCCTGAACAACCCAGTATTTACTATATCAAGCGTGTGATTGGTTTGCCAGGTGATACGGTGAGTTATGACAATGGCGTGCTAAGCATCAACGGCACTGCTTTATCAACGCAAGCGGTCAGTCATCAGCCACCAACTGAGCTGACTGAACAACTGTATCCTGCAGGTCAAGACATGGGAGGTCATCAATTAACCCAAGAAGAAGCGGTTCAGTTGGGTGTATTAGAAGAAACACATACTGAATATAAAACAGAAAAACTTGGTCAGCATGGTTACCGAGTACGCTATTTAGAGGGTATTAATAGCTCACAATATGGTGAATTTTTACAGCAGGCATCGCCAGAGGTGCTTGCCAGTGGGGGTAAGAGTTGGCAAATTAGCGTACCAGAAGGGCATTATTTTGTCATGGGTGATAACCGAGACCGCAGTCAAGATGGGCGTTTTTGGGGATTTGTGCCTGATGCTAACTTAGCAGGTAAAGCCGTGTATGTCTGGATGCACAAAAAACCAGGGTTCAACTTACCAACGTTTACTCGTAATGGGCAGATTGATTAGGAAATGCTTAAGAGCGTGCTTGGCACAGGCAAACCAGCAATTGCATAAAAATGGCATAAAAGATGCAATCATAAAAGGTATCATCATATATCATATAAAGGTGCAATGGGCTGAAACATCAAGAGACTAAAATTGCAATTGACTGAGAGACACGCCACAGTGCGTATCATTGACAGCAACCGCAAATATTGATTTTAACGATATGTTTGATAAAGGGGAGAAAATGCCATGAATGCAAATTTTAATTTACAATTGCCCAGCCAACAGCAAGGAGCAAGTGTGACTGGTGTTGTGTTTGGCATCATTGCTGTTGTGGTGTTTGTTAAATTGGGCATGGCAATCATTCCTGCCCATATTGGTGATTATCAACTCACCAAAGCCTTAGCAATTGAGCTAAAAAAAGCCAATGATAACAAAGAAACCAAACAGCAATACTTAACCAATATCCAAAGACAGTTACAAATCAACGCCAACTATGATACTAAGGCTGAAGATGTGATTAAATTCATCAGCGATAAGCCAGGTAATCTAAAAATCAAAAAAGACTATACCGTGGTGAATAATTTTTTTGCCAATGTGGACATTGTGAATCATTTTGAAGGTGAAATCACCGCTGCCGATGCGTCTAATTAAGTGTCCATGGTTAGCTAAATATGATAACGCATTTGTGGTGCTGATTTTTTTATGAGTTATCAAATTTTTTTGTTATCGTTGTTTTTATGAATAAATCGCCTGATAAAATACCCAAAGAGTTTGTGAACAATCTGTCTGCTTTGATGGCAAAACTTGGTTATGAATTTGTTAATCAAGCCTTGCCATATCAGGCCTTGATGCACCGCTCTTATGATTCTGTTCATAACTATGAGCGGTTGGAGTTCTTGGGTGATGCTTTGTTGGGCATGATTATCGGCGAAGCCTTGTATCAGCGTTATCCTGAGCATAAGGAAGGCAAACTCACCCGCATGCGTGCCACTTTGGTGCGTCAAGAGACGCTGGTACAGATTGCTCATCGGTTGTGTCTGCCTAACCATTTGATTTTGGGCGTGGGTGAACGTAAAGGTGGTGGGCGTAAGCGTCCTTCTATTTTGGCAGATGTGGTTGAGTCACTGATAGGGGCGATTTATCTTGACAGTGGGGATATTCATGTGGTGCGTGCGTGCGTGCTTGAGTGGTATGGTGATTTGATTGACAGCGTCAGCGAACAAAAAGTGCTTAAAGATGCCAAGAGTCGTTTACAAGAATGGTTACAAGCCAAACAAATGCCATTGCCCATTTATGAGTTGGTAGAAACTCAAGGCAATGCACCGAATCAAGTGTTTTTGGTCAGTTGTCAAGTGGGCATTAGGGGCTGTTCAAATGTTGTACAGTCTGGTGAAAGTCGCCGTATTGCTGAGCAAAAAGCAGCTGAGCTGATGATTAACCAGCTTAACAAATTACCTAAGGCATTACTTAATTCAAATGCCAAGTCCAAAATTTTAATTTAAACTTATCTTTGTGATTGCTTATTTTATTCCCATACAAGAAACCATCAGCCAATGACTAACCAATCTCAACAAACACATCATCAAATCAATCATAACGACTTTCGTGCAGGGTATGTGGCGATTGTCGGTCGACCGAATGTGGGCAAATCGACTTTAATGAATCATTTGCTTGGGCAAAAGCTTTCCATCACGTCTCGTAAACCACAGACCACCCGTCATCGCATTCACGGCATTTTGTCAACCGACAACATGCAAGCGGTGTTTGTTGATACACCTGGTATTCATCATAACCAAGTTCGTGCCATCAATGAACGCATGAATCAAGCGGCTGTGTCGGCGTTGGTGGACGTGGATTTGGTGCTTTTTGTGGTGGACTCTGACCAGTGGCGAGAAGATGACTTGCTCACCTTACAAAAAATTGGTAATACTGACCTGCCTGTGGTATTGGTGATTAATAAAGTAGATACCTTAACCGATAAATCAGCATTATTACCACTGATGGATACTTTTCAAGAAAGCTTTGATTTTGCTGACATTGTGCCTGTCTCTGCCCTTAAAAACCAAAATACCAATCGTCTGGTACAAATCATCAAAAGCCATTTGCCTAAGTCTGCTCCCATTTATGACACCGAGCAGATTACTGACCGTTCGGAACGGTTTTTAGCAAGTGAGATTATCCGAGAAAAAATCATGCGGTCAGCAGGCGATGAAGTGCCTTATGATTTGACGGTACAGATTGACATCTTTAAAGATGAACCTGCCCATAAAGATGCCAAAACAGGCAAAATGCGTCAAGCAGTGACCTTTATTGATGCCACCATTTTTGTTGAGAGAAAAGGGCAAAAAGCCATTGTCATCGGTGATAAAGGCAGTCGCATCAAGCAAGTGGGTATTGAGGCACGCCAAGACATGGAGAAGATGTTTGACAAAAAGGTGATGCTCACCCTTTGGGTCAAAGTCAAACGTGGCTGGTCTGATGATGAAAGAGCCTTGAGTAGTTTGGGTTATTAGCATCATCACACACCATGCGTCATCAAGCACTCATCGGCTATGTGTTGCATCATAAGGCTTATCAAGAAAAGCGTGCTTTGTATCACCTATTTACCCCAACGCATGGGGTGGTACATGGTGTGGGCAAAAAAGGCATGCCTTTACTCACTCGCATGACCTTGTTTGCCACTGGCAAAGGTGGACTTAAAACGTTTAGTCAGCCACAACCACAACACAACCGCACAAACTTAGGGCAAATCACAGGGCAGAATCTGTATGGAGCGTTGTATGTCAATGAACTGCTTTGGCGAGTATTGACTGTAGAAGACCCCATGCCTATGCTGTGGTGGGCTTATGAACAGACGCTGATGTTATTGGCAAATGCTTGTCAAAACAGCCATAACAGTCAAAACAACCATAACGGTCAAAACAGCCACACACTGTTGCCATTGGCGTATATATTACGTTGTTTTGAAAGTCTGTTGTTTGCTGAATTGGGCTATGGCATCAGTTTTGTGATTGATGAAAAAGACAATGCCATTTTACCCACACAACATTATTGCTATCATGTGAATAAAGGCTGGGTGCGATTGACCAAATTTGAAGCGTCATCATCTGGCAGTTGCCAAAGAGCTTGGCTGGGTGCAGATGTCTTGAAGTTGGCAATGGTTAACGAGAAGTTAGCATATTTTCGTTTGTGTCATGTTGATGACTTTGGTCGTGATGATGTTGGTTGTGATGATGTGCCAAGTCATGCGATGATAGACGCTCAATTTGTCGAGATGTTACATGCTTGGTTTGCCTTGATACAGCCAGTGATGCCTGCTTGGACACAACTGCATCGGCAAGTGGTGGACAGTTTGTTAGATGATAAGCCTTTGCAAAGTCGCAAACTCTGGCAACAGCAACGCCGTTTTTTATCGCCCTAATTTTCTTTTATAAAATCATCTTGGTATAAAAAAAGGATTTGTTATGAACAGCCCCAATCTTGGTGTCAATATCGACCACATTGCCACCCTACGCCAAGCCCGTGGGGTGAATTACCCAGACCCTGTACAAGGTGCATTAATCTGTGAGCAAGCAGGGGCAGATGGCATCACCCTGCACTTAAGAGAAGACCGCCGTCATATCCAAGATGATGATGTCAAACGCATAAAAGATGCCATTAGCATTGCCATGAATCTTGAAATGGCGGCGACTGATGAGATGCTGATTATCGCCAAGCAAATCCAGCCCGATTGGGTGTGTCTGGTGCCAGAAAAACGAGCTGAGCTGACCACAGAAGGGGGGCTGAATGTGGTGGGGCAGTTACAGTATTTGCATGGCTATGTGGCAAATTTGCAAGCAGTCGGTTGCCAAGTGTCTTTATTTATTGATGCTGATATCGCTCAGATTGATGCTGCCGCAACCATAGGGGCAAATGCGATTGAAATTCATACAGGGGCATATGCCGAAGCAGGGCTGGCAGGTAATCAGCACTTACAGACAGCTGAATTGACTCGCATCATCAATGCAGTCAACCACAGCAGACAGATTGCCCCTAACATGTTGGTGAATGCAGGGCATGGGTTAACTCGAGATAACGTAACCGCCATCGCCCAAATTGATGGCATTAATGAGTTGAATATCGGTCATGCGTTAATCGCTGATGCGGTATTTATGGGACTTAGCCAAGCCGTACAAGCGATGAAAAAAGCGATGAATAACGCAGATAATGATGAATTTGGTTGATGCAAACTTTTAGTTCATTTAGATGCGATGGCTTAGATGGATAACTTGTGCTAACTAGCCATGTCTAAGATGTCTTGGGCGAAAGCCTGTGATAAGTAGCACCACCCCATACACCATTGCCCCCAAGGCACTGATGATAAGTACCGCAAGTAAGCGTTGCCACTGCATCGCATGGGTTGGGAAGTAGGGCATCAACAGATACAGACTGCCCACCATCGCCAATGTCGCCACAGCAAATTGAGCAAATAATTTATACCAATGACGCTCAAAACAAAACACCCCACGCCGATGTAAAAAGTAATACAACAACCCAGCATTGACAAACGATGCACCTGTGGTTGCTAACGCCAATCCACCATGTAGTGGCAGTTTGAGATGATGATAAATCGCAATGAACAGCACGCTAAACAGCATGTTGGCAAAGACTGAAGCGATGCCTATTTTGACGGGCGTTTTGGTGTCTTGACGAGCAAAAAATGCAGGGGCAAAAATCTTAATCAGCATAAAACCTAAAATACCCCCTGACAGACTTTTTAGGGCAATGGCACTCATCTTGGCATCGTGCAAGGTGAACTCACCACGCAAAAACAACGCCTGCATGAACACATCTGACAGCACCCACATGGCGACACTGGCAGGCAGCCCCACCAGCACAATCAACCGTGCTGCCCAATCCAGCGTTTTTTTAAAATTCATATCGTCTTTTTTGGCTTCGCTGGCAGACAAGCTTGGCAATATCACTGTGCCTATCGCCACACCGATTAGCCCAAGTGGAAGCTCACTCATTCGCTCAGCGGCATACAACCACGACACCGAACCACCCACCATCAAAGACGCAAACACGGTATTTAACAACAGATTTATCTGGGTTACTGACACACCAAAAATGGCAGGCAACATCAGCTTTAAGATGCGTTTGACCCCTTCGTGTTGAAAGTTAATTTTAGGGGCGACCAACAACTGTTGTTGCCAAAGTTGAGGCAGTTGGATAAGCAGTTGTAACAAGCCAGAAACGGCAACCGCATAACCCAATGCCATGATGGGGGTGGCAAACATCGGAGCAAATATCAACGCCCCTGCAATCATACATAAGTTAAGCAACACAGGGGCAAAGGCAGGAGCAGCAAAACGCCCATAACTTTGTAAAATACTGCCAGCAAACGCCGTCATGGAGATGAACAACAAATAGGGGAACGTCAACCGTAAAAGCTGACTGGCGGCAGTAAATTTATCTGGTTCAGCCACAAATCCAGGAGCAAATAAGGTAATCACCCAAGGAGCAAGCAAGATGACCACTGCCGTCAACAGGGATAATATCAACATCAACGCCCCAGACACACGGCTAATCAGCAGTTGCACTTCGATTAGGTTATATTTTTCTTTATATTCGCTGAGTACTGGCACAAAGGCTTGGCTAAATGCCCCTTCAGCAAACAAACGTCGCAAAAAATTGGGTATTTTAAAGGCAACCAAAAACGCATCCATCAAGCCACCTGCTCCAAACACACCCATCAGCACCATGTCTCTGACCAGCCCTAGGATACGTGATAACATGGTCATGGAGCTGACGACCATAGTTGAGCGGAATAAATGACTTTTTGCCATGATGACCTTTTTTGTTCAAAATTAGGTGATTATAGCATTTCTATGGGTGGTGCGATTTGGTTTCATTTGGCTGTTTATCTGAAGTTTGGGCAGCCAGCCTTTTTGCCACTTGCTGACGCAACCGCCCCCAATCAAAATGTTCCCCTGGGTCGGTTTTGCGATTGGGAGCGATGTCGCTATGTCCTGTCAGATGTCGGCGTGTGGCAGGATAGCTGTCGTATATCGCCACAATCAGCTGGGCCAGCACATCGTATTGCTTGGGGGTGAATGGTTGATAATCACTGCCTTCAAGCTCAATACCGATGCTAAAATCATTACACTGAGTTTGCCCAAGATAAGCGGAATGTCCTGCGTGCCATGCTCGCTTATCCAAATTGACAAACTGAGTCATCATGCCATCTCGTTCAATAAACACGTGGGCAGATACTTGTATGCCTTTGATGGATTTAAAATAAGGGTGGGAATCCCAATGAAGCTGATTGGTAAACAGTGCCTTGACATGATGCAGACCGTTGGCATCAGTTTGAGCAAATTCATCTGGTGGTAGGCTGATGTTGTGAATGACAATGGCTCGGATACAGGTATTGTCTGGGCGGTCGTTGTGGTTGGGGGACGGCAATTGTTTGGCGGTGCTGATGATGCCATCTTCAATATGGATAATAGACATAAGTTTTGTAATCCTAAACATGCGTTTTTTAGTTTGTCATCATTTGCTGAGCCACAATCACCTGATATCATCGCCTTGTTGGTGTCAATGATTGGTGTTAATGATTGGTGTCAAGGTAACAACAAATGTTAAGATAACAACAAAATTGTGGCAGACCACATTTAGGGCGACAGATTGGCAATCGATTGCCAAGATTGGTGTGTGATATGATACCATACAAGCAGCAAGGCACAATCACCACAGCCATACCATTATTTGTCTGACTACCCATGATGAATCATCAACACGCTTTCATATCAACACACTTTAATTTTAATATAGAAAAACCATGGCAAAGACCCATGGCAAAAAGATAGGAAAACCCATGACCAAATCAGCTGACCATACCACACAAGACTTTACCCCATCTGCTTTTATCCAAACTGCCCTAGACAATGATGTGTTAAAGTTTGGTGAGTTTACTTTAAAATCAGGGCGAGTTAGCCCTTATTTTTTTAATGCTGGACTGCTTGCCACAGGACAAGCATTAAGCCTATTGGCTCAAGGTTATGCCAATGCGTTAGCCAAAGTTACACAAGACTCAAAACAGTTGGTGATATTCGGAGCGGCATATAAAGGCATTCCGTTTGTTGCTGCCACCGCCCAAGCACTTTGGCAACACCATGGCATCAATGCCCAATGGGGATACAACCGCAAAGAAGCCAAAACGCATGGCGAAAGTGGCAATTTGGTGGGGGCGAATTTGACAGGCAAATCAGTTTGGATACTCGATGATGTCATCACCGCAGGCACAGCAATGCGTGAAGTGATGGCACTATTAGATGGCGTGGGGGCAAGTGTGGCGGGCATCATTGTCGCCCTTGACCGCAAAGAAAAAGGACAAACGGACACATCTGCCATGCTTGAGTTGCAACAACAGCTGAATGTGCCTGTACAAGCATTGGTAAGCATTGATGACTTAATAAACCACCTACAAACCCATGAACAAACTGAGCATTTACAAAAGATGCTGGCATATCGTGAGCAGTATGGCGTTTGAAGTTGGCTTTTATCGTCTCAACGTTATGGTAAAAAAAGCCCTAACCACACTTGGCTAGGGCTTTATCAGTCATTGCTTTTGGCTTATTTTTGCCAAGAAGCTATTTTTACCATAAGGTTTTACCATAAGGCTATTTTTGACAAGAGACTGAGTACTCGTTGCCATCAGTGGCAACGATGCTTAAAATGCCTATGTCGCCTTTGGTGTGCCACTCATAAGTAGAGTTGGGGTTGGTGTCATTGACAAAACGCATGCCACTGGCAGTAACGGCATTTTTTAAAGTAACGGCTTGATTGTCTAAGCCTAGCTCTGGCATGGTGATGGTCAGGTTTGCCCAGTCGCCATTGGTGGCATATTGAGCGTTGACGTTAGCGTCGTTTTCACAAGTGAAACTTTCTATTTGACCAACCGTGGTGGCAACAGGTGGCGTGGTGGCACAAGCGGCTAATAAAGCAACCGCAGGGGTGGCGATGATAAGTTTGGTTAAGTTTTTCATCATAATGACCTCAATGATTAAAGTTGTTGGTTAACGTTGTTTATGATTGACATACTCCCACCACCAAACCTAGCGGTTATGATGGGGGAATCTTTGCGACCCATAACAACCCAAGCTTAGATTGAGTTGCTACCTTTCGTCATGCCACCATCGCTGAATAGTATCGGCATGAGAGAACTCTTTATACAACACTAAGTCCTAGTGCATCAGCTAACGCTTGCTTTTTATGGTTCTTTACCATGTTTTTTACACCCAAATCTTAAAGTGCATGACTGGTAGCTTGGTTTTCGCAAATCAGTTTATGCGTGAATTTATGGTGTTTATATGGTGTCAGTCTAAATGCTGGTTGCGTACTTTTTCATGAATACGAGCAACGGCTAACTTTTTGAAATATGGGTATAATTTAGCATTGTTTTTATTTAGTGTCTATGACATCGAAAAACAACAACGCCCTGATTAGGTCGCCTGTGCTTACATCTCCACCTAAATCAAAGATTATGGGTGGAGAATTACGCACGATGAGTTAAACAAACATGGTTGTATGTTAAACCTAATTTAGGTAATTAACTGTAGCTAAATGTAATAAAAGCGTAATGCTTTTTAAAGCACTTTTATGAAGACATTTTAATAAAAGATATGATATTAAAGAACTTTTAATTTAAGCCAGTGGCTTTACGGGATAAGTTTGCATGGTAGACATGTCGATAGAATGGTAGACATGTCGATAGAAATGATATTGGCATTGGTGATGGTGGCAGGTATGGCAGGATTTATTGATGCCATTGCTGGCGGTGGTGGCTTGCTGACCATTCCTGCATTATTGCTTGCCAATGTACCGCCTGTGATGACGTTGGGAACAAACAAACTGCAAGCCACTTCAGGGGCGTTGGCAGCGTCCATCACCATGATAAAAAAAGGCATGGTGAAGCCAAAAGAGCTGACGATTGCCATCATCGCCGCCTTTATCGGCTCAAGCTTAGGCACGATGGCCGTTCAATTGTCATCGCCAGAGCGGTTAAAGACGCTCATTCCGTTTTTGATTGCTGTCATTGGCATTTATACCTTGTTTGCCCCAAGTCTTGGTGATGTCGAGCCCCAACCAAAAATCAGTGAAAGCACATGGCAACGCATCATAACGCCAATCATTGGCATGTATGACGGTTATGTCGGTCCAGGCACGGGCATGTTTTTTGCTCTTGGCAATGTGGCGTTGCGTGGACGACACATCATCGTGGCAACTGGGACGGCTAAGGTGTTGAATTTGGCAACCAACACCGCTTCATTGATGTTTTTTATTGTGGGGGGAAATGTCCTATGGAAAGTGGGGCTTGCCATGATTTTGGGGCAAAGTATCGGGGCGTATTTTGGCTCACACATGGTTGTTAAAGGTGGTGGTAAACTTATCCGCCCCGTGATTGTGCTTATGTGTTTGGCGATGCTGAGTAAATACGTCTTTTTTGACTCGTGAACATCGCTTATGAACATGGGGCGTTATCAATGCTATAATATGCCGTTTATTTAATCATAAACCCTTAAACGGTTAATTATCGGTTCTGTTATACATGAAACTTGTGGTCGTTGGTGTCAATCATAAAACTGCTCCCATTGCTTTGCGTGAAAAATTGGCGTTTGCCTCTGACGACATGCCAACAGCTTTGGCACAACTGTCTGGCATCACCGCCGCCAGCGTTATTGTCTCCACTTGCAACCGCACTGAGATTTATGCCCTTGCCAAAGAGCCAAACCACATAAGCCCCAATAACCAAACCAGCAATCAAGCCAATCAAGTGAATAGAATCAACGACGCATGGCTAACCCAAACCCTAAACGCCATCTATCAATGGTTGGCAGATTATAAAGGCATATCACTCACAAGTTTAAGCCCCTATTTGTACAGCCACAAAAATACCCAAGCCATGACCCATTGGATACGAGTCAGTGCTGGGCTAGATTCGATGATATTGGGCGAACCGCAGATATTGGGGCAGATTAAGCAAGCTGTTAGCCAATCACTTGAGCTTGGATATGTCAGCAGTGCTTTTGGTTGGCTTGCTGACCAAGTGTTTTGGGCAGCCAAAAATGTCCGCCATAACACCCAAGTTGGCTCACAAGCCGTTACCTTAGGGTTTGCCGCCGCCAAACTGGCAATGCAGATATTTCATGATGTGTCCAAATGTACCTTACTGGTGGTGGCAGCAGGGGAAATGAATCGTTTGGTTGCCAGTCATATTGCAGGTTTGGGTGTACAGCGTATCATCATTTGTAACCGCAGTGTTGACAATGCCAAGCTGTTGGCAGATGAGCTGGCAAGCATTGCCCCACATTGCCAAATAGACGCACAGCCATTGACCGCATTGGCAAATGGCTTGGCACAAGCGGACATTGTCAGCAGTTGTAGTGGCAGTATGCACACGCTCATTGATTTATCCATGACTCAACAAGCCCTAAAGATAAGGCGACATCGCCCCATTCTTATGGTCGATTTGGCTGTCCCTAGAGACATTGATGAGCGAGTCAGTTTACTTGATGACATCTACTTATATTCAGTTGATGACTTACAGCATGTCATCGCAGGTAACCTAGAACAACGTCGTCAAGCCGCTGTTGATGCTGAGATGCTGGTGTCGCAGTTGGTGCTGGACATTGAACGGCGGTTATCGGTGCGTCGTGTTGGCTCAGACATTCACACCTATCGTCAAATGGCAGAGCAACACGCTCAAACCTTACTAAAGCAAGCCCTTATCCAACTAAAGCAAAGCAACACCACCGCCGAAGACGTACTCACCGATTTTAGCCAACGCCTTACCCAAACCCTCACCCATGCCCCATCAAAACTGATGCGACACATGGCAGAACAAGGTGATGACCAACTTCTAAATGATGTCGTCAGAACCCTAAAAACGGCTTATCGCCCCCCATCATCTTAGCAAAAAACATCTAAATAACATCAAGTAAATAATATCAAGATTGAAGCCACTTGACTGAAATGCGTTGTTTTTACTGTGTTGTTTTGATTTTATTGTTTATGGCTATTTATGGGTGATTGTTTTATGGGTGATTGTTGCTTGTCAGCATTCTTAATGGTCTTATCTTGTCTTATGATGGTGGTTAATGTACCATACGATGATGGCTAAAAGTCTTTGGTTGGTGATGGGAATGGATTAATCCACACGCCACAATGTTAGAATGTTAGCTACTAATGTTAATTAATTGTCGTTAATTGATTGTCAACTGATTTGATGGGAATGAATATGAATAAAAAAGTGATGATGCTGGTGATGACTTTGGGATTATTTCAATTAACTGCATGCAGTGTTACGCATGGCATACAAATGACTGCCCAACAAATCACATCGATTCATAAAGGAGTAACCAGCGAAGGACAAATTCGCCAAATGTTTGGTGAACCTGTGGAAAAACAACGCCTTAGCAACGGTCTGACACGCTTGATTTATCGTTACGATAATAGCTCACAAATCATGAAAAGCTTGGCAGGTGCAGGTGGTACGTTGCTTGGTGGGGTGTTGGGTTATCAAGTTGGTGGTGGCTCAGGTCAAGCTTTAGCAACCGTGGCAGGGGCTGGTATCGGCGGTGCGTTATCTGAAAATGCGGTTACTGCTCGCAAACAAGAACAAATTTTGATTATTTATATCAATCAGCGTGGCGTTGTTCATGACTATGAATTTACTGAAAATAGCTCACGCAGTCAATCTTGGGGCATTGGTCAAGGTGTCAAACCTTTGTAATCTTGGATTGAGTTTGGATTGAATGAGCGTTTGAAGCAGTTAAATAAAAACCTGTGTGCTGATGGTTTGTATATTGGCATTATGTCTGGCACAAGCCTAGATGCGATGGATGCGGTGTTGGTGCAGTTCATATCTGAGCAAACTGAACAAACCAAAGCCATCGCCAGCTCATCAATCACAAGCTTGCCAACCAAATCAGCGGTTAGGCTGATTGCCAGTCATAGCATGGGTTTCCCCAAACCCTTACGGCAAGTGTTGCTTGCTTTATGTCAGCCCAATGGTTGTGTTCAACTTGCCAATAAGCTTAAGCAAATACCGCCAGTGGACATGACCATGTTCACACAAACCACGCTAACGCAAACCACACTAACACAAACCATGTTGCCAAAAAAGAAGTCATTAGGTGATTATTTGGCTGATGTTGATATCGATGCTTTAAGTGAGTTGGATTGGGCAGGGTGGGCAAGCCGAACATATGCTGAGCAGACCAGTAAGTTGGTTCAGACTTTGCTAGATAAAGCCCAAAGGCAAATCCAAGCGTATGATGGTCATGACCATAAACATAATATCAATAACGTCAATGATGGCTGTGTTGATGATGACATTGCCAATGCCGTCATGGCGATTGGTTGTCACGGGCAGACGGTACGCCACCGTCCACGACTTGGCTTTAGTACCCAATTAATGGATGCCAATGTTTTGGCAGAACGGACAGGCATCAATGTGGTGAGTGATTTTCGCCGCCGTGATATGGCGGTCGGTGGGCAAGGAGCACCGCTTGTGCCAGCCTTTCACCATGCCATGTTTGCTGATGATGAGCAGTGGCGGGTACTGGTTAACTTAGGTGGCATCGCCAATATCACCGTTTTGCCACCGCTGAAACTGGGGCAGGTTGCTTATGGCTATGACACAGGTCCTGCCAATTTGTTGTTAGATGCTTGGGTGGCTCGCCACAGTGATGTCAGTTATGATGCAGGTGGTCAGTTTGCTCAATCAGGCAAATTAATTGAACCATTGCTTAAGCAACTGCTTGCCCATGAATACTTTGCCAAACCCACTCCTAAAAGCACAGGGCGAGAAGAGTTTCATTTGCCATGGTTAGATGATGAGTTACAAACTTTTGCTCAACATTACCCCGATGTGCGATATTCTCCTGCTGATGTGCAAAATACTTTAACTGAGTTGACTGCCATCAGTGTCGCTAACGAAATCAACCGCATTCACAAGCCCAATACTCAAAATTCCAATACTCAAAAGACCAGCGTGCCATCTGATACCACGCCAGTGGCTGTCTTTGCTTGTGGTGGTGGGGCATATAATGATTATTTGCTTTTGCGTATGGCGTCGCACATACCGCAGTTGCTTGGTGGCAAAATCGTCAGTACCGAGCAGTTGGGCTTACCGCCCATATGGGTAGAAGCAACTGCCTTTGCGTGGCTTGCTAGGCAGACGCTGATGGGACAGACAGGCAATTTGCCCAGCGTTACAGGGGCAAAAAAAGCAGTGGTGTTGGGGCAAGTGTGTTTTGCGTGATTGGGTCAAGTGCATTGTCATGGCATGGGATTTTTTAAGTTTACATTCGTAAACTGATGCGTTTTTTCTGGGGGCGTGTTATGATAAAGAGCATCAGACCGCATCAGTCAATTTAACGGATAGTCAATTTAATGGACAGTCAATTTAATGGATAATGTATGAGCATCGACCACACCAATTTTAATGCAGCAGATAACCATAACATCAACACCACTGGCAACGCTCCACACCGCTTGCCACACCATCAACGTCCTGACCATCAGCGAGTGGTCATCACAGGCATGGGGGCAATCACGCCATTAGGAAATTCGGTGGCAGACACCTGGCAAGCCATGCTGGCAGGTAAAAGTGGCATTCGCCGTATTGAGCATTTTGATGTCAGCGATTTTCGTTCACAAATTGCTGGTACGGTGATTGATTTTAATGTGCATGAGTACATGACCAGCAAAGATGCCAGACGTTATGACACTTTTATGCACTATGGGTTAGCAAGCTGTGCCATGGCGTTGGCAGATGCAGGATTGCTTGACCAAACAGATGATTTTAAAACAGCTCGTTTGGTGGGGGCAGATGCTCATCGAGTGGGGGTGGTGTTTGGCTCTGGGATTGGTGGTGTTGGTACGATAGAAGACACCAGCCTAACCTTAGCTGACAAAGGTGCAAAAAAAGTCTCCCCCTTCGTCATTCCAGGTTCGATTGTCAATATGCCAGCGGGTTTGGTTGCCATTCAATTTGGTTTAAAAGGGGCAAATCTTGCCACATCGACCGCTTGCACCACATCAACCCATGCCATCGGTGTGGCAGCACGGCTAATTGCTTATGGTGATGCTGATGTGATGGTGGTGGGGGGCAGTGAAAAAGCTTCTACGCCTGTGGGTATGTCAGGGTTTGCTGCCATGCACGCCTTATCAACTCGTAATGATGAACCGACTTGTGCCAGCCGTCCGTTTGATGTTGGGAGAGATGGTTTTGTGCTGTCGGACGGAGCAGGAGCAATGGTATTAGAAAGCCTTGCCCATGCTAAGACTAGGGGAGCCGTCATCTTGGCAGAAGTGGCAGGATTTGGCATGAGTGATGATGCCAGCCACATTACCGCGCCACCAGACAATGGCGAAGGTGCTTCTCGAGCCATGATGGCAGCACTCAACGATGCGGGCATTGAACCTTATCAAATAGGTTATATCAACGCTCATGGCACGAGTACTCCAGTGGGTGATGTGGCAGAAAGTCAAGCCATCGCCAGTGTTTTTTCTCAGTGTGAACGAATGCCTGCGGTCAGTTCTACCAAATCCATGACTGGACATCTACTTGGAGCGGCAGGGGTGGTTGAAGCCATTGCCACCGTTAAAGCCTTACAAGACCAACAATTGCCACCAACCATTAACCTAGATAACCCTGATCCTAAGTGTGCTTTAGACCATATTGCCCATACCGCAAGGGCGGTACAAAACTTACAATACGCCATCTCCAACAGTTTTGGTTTTGGGGGTACAAATGGCTCTCTTGTGTTGGCAAAATGGCTTGGTGCATGACAGTCATGGAAACAACATGATTAGAAAGATGGTGATGAACATTGTTGACAGCACTGGACTGATTTTTTCGGTTGTCAGTTACCAAAAGGCAAGCTATGATAATGACGCAATCTAATCACCAATGATTAGATTGCGTTTAAAAATGTTTGTTAAACAACGTTCATAGTTAAGCTTCACAATTAAGTCATTTAAGTCATTTTAAGTGGGTGATTGGTTTATGTCGGGTTTTTCGTTTTCTACACAATTTCGTCAGCGTTGGTCACAGATTCCTGACACGGTGAGAGTTGCCATTTATCAAGAGTTAGATGACATTGTTACCTTATTGAACCCTGATGTTGATTTGGCAGATTTTAAGTTTAGCCAAAGCAATCTCACTGCCCACATCGAAGCGTTGTATTTACAAGATGCCAAGCAAAAATTGCGTGCCAGTATGACAGCGGTAATGCCAGAACCCATTAAGCTTGCTTGCCAAAGTGATGGCGAACAAGATGACTTTGGTTTGTCTGATAAGCAAAAAAAGCTGATACAGTCGCTTGAGATGAGCATTGATGATTATTTGGCAGAGACTTTATCGCTGATATCTAAAGACCTAAAAGCATGGGTAACAGAAGAAGTAAAAAGGCAAGGGTCAACTTGATTTTTTAAATCTGGGTGTCTGTTATGCCAACGGTAACAATGGCTTTATTCGGATTAAATTTTGCATGGGGTCGTAATCATGGGGTCGTAATATGGGATAGCGACAAACCATCATAAGTCATGCAAAAACATGGGATTACTTTACTAAAGTAAGTTCGGTATTTTTGAATAATAACGAATTTACCATGGCGGATAATCGGTTTGACGATGACGAGCAACGTTTCATTACCATTACCATTGGCATCAGCAATCAAGGACGTTTTTGATGTCATTCATTCATGCAACACCTTATAAATGGTGCTGGCAAGCACATCGCCAATGCCTTTAACCGCCACCAATTCTTGCTGTGATGCTCCCAGCAGTTTTTGCATACCACCAAAGTGATTTAACAAATCCCGCCGCCGTTTTTCTCCCAATCCAGGAATGGCTTCTAATACTGAACTGCTACGTCGCTTGTCTCGTTTTTTTCGGTGAGCGGTGATGGCAAAGCGGTGGGCTTCATCTCGAATGTGCATAATCAAGTGCAACGCCTTGCTGTCGGCAGGTAAATCTAATGGTGCATGGTCGATAAAGTGTAACACTTCCAGCCCTGCCTTACGCCCTTCACCCTTAGCAATCCCCACAAGCAGTGTGTCTGATAACTTGCCCAGCTCTTTTAGCACATTTTTTGCCATATTTAATTGCCCTTTGCCACCATCTATCAACAGCATGTCAGGTAGGGGGTGTTTTTTGTAACGACGGTTTAGGGCTTGGGTCATGGCGGCATAATCATCACCGCCTTGAATGCCATGAATGGCGTATTGACGATAATCTCGTTGACGCAATCCGCCAGTGTCGCAAACCACACAACTGGCAATGGTTGCTTCCCCCATGGTGTGTGAAATGTCAAAGCACTCGATGCGTTCAATGGACCGACTGCTCACTTCTGCTAAGGCTTCTTTTAAGTGAGCGAAGCGAGTATTTAGCTCCAGATAGTCGCCTAATTTGGTTTTAATGGCGTTATTAACATTGATTTTAGCCAATTCAAGCCATTCGGCACGGTGTTCTCGCACGGCAGTTTTGATAATGACTTTGCTGTTAAAATGGGTCATTAATGCTTCTTGTACCGCTGATTGGTTGGGTAAAATGTGGCTTAAAATCAGTTCTGCTGGCAGGTCATCACTGACTTGAAAATAAAATGACAACAGAAATTCAGATAAATTCTCTGCAATGTCATTTTGACTGTTCAAATCAGGAAAGTAGTTTTTACCACCAAGCACTCGCCCATTTCTGACGGTCAGCACATTGACGCAGACAATGCCCGCCTTGGTGATGATTGCCATGATGTCCGCTTCCCCTGATATGGTATAGACGGCTTGACGGGCTTGCACTTCTCTTAACATGGACAGCTGATTACGGTAGCTGGCTGCTTGCTCAAAGTTTAAGGCATTGGCGGCCGTCTCCATTTTTGTGATTAAAGTGTCATGGACATCACTGGATTCACCATTTAAAAACCGAATGGTATTTTGTACGTCATCGGCGTATTCTTCTGGGCTTACTAACCCCACACAAGGGGCTTTACAACGTTTGATTTGATATTCAAGGCAAGGGCGTTGGCGTTGACGAAAAAAAGTATTGGTGCATTGACGCATCTGAAACATTTTTTTCATCATCATCAAGGTTTCTTTAGCGGCATGAGCAGATGGAAAAGGACCAAAAAATCGCCCTTTTTGGTGATTGCCCTTGCCACGGCCGTATGCCAAACGGGGATAAGGCTTATCGGCAGAGATGAACACATACAGATAAGATTTATCATCTCTTAGCACCACATTATAAGGTGGGCGGTGTTCTTTGATGAGATTTTGCTCAAGCAATAAGGCTTCTGTCTCACCACGGGTGATGAGTGTCTCGATGTCGTGAATGCGACTGACCAATGCCCGTGTTTTAGGGTGGTCAATGGTCTTAGCAAAGTAGCTGTTGACTCGGTTTTTTAACGATTTTGCTTTGCCCACATACAAAACACCGCCATGCTTATCGAGCATTTTATAAACGCCAGGCAAATTTGGTAAGCGTTTAATCAAGTGTGTCAGATAAGCAAGGCGTGCTTTTGGAGTGGCAGTTGAAGAGACGATTGAATAAGGGGGCGTAGGTTTTGTCGGTTGTGTCATGTTTTTAAGACGTTTTTAAGATGTTGTTTTGTATGTTGGGGGTGATTTGTCTTATCCAGTATAAAGAGTTCATCTGGTTCATTTTATCTGGTGTGGGTTATCTAGTATAGGGGCATTGCCATCACTCGCCAACCAAAAAATTCACAAATCATCACACTTGTTACGTTTGCACACATTTTATTTCAAGCCATTGACGGTAATCGATGAGTGATTACGCTAGTATGGGTTTGACTTAAGTTAACAACCATTCATTAAGGACGAAACATGAGCCACATTGCTTTTTTATTACACAATCATTTTGAACAATCAGAATACGACGAAGTTAAAAATAAACTTGAGCAAAAAGGACACCAAACCACCTTAATCACAACCAACGATAGCAAGCAAGTTCAAGCCATGCAAGGCGATGTTGATAAATCCCAAACCTTTACTGCTGATTTGTTTGCTAAAGATGCAGATATTGTCAGTTATGATGCTTTGGTCTTGCCAGGTGGTACGGTTAACTCAGATACTTTACGCCATAACGATGTTGCCAAGCAATTGATTAAAGATTTTTATGCCACAAACAAGCCGTTAGCTGCCATTTGTCATGCTGCTTGGGCATTGATTGATACAGGAATTGCAAAAGGCAAAACGCTGACCGCTTATCAATCGGTGAAGACAGATTTGGTCAATGCTGGGGCGACTTTTGTCGATGAATCTGTGCAGGTAGATGGTCAAATCATCACTTCACGCAATCCCAATGACATCGATGATTTTGTTGATGCCATTGATAAAGCGTTAACGGCTTAAGCTGTCATGACATCAGTTTAATGGTATGGCATCACCATGCCTTAATGCCTATCACCAATTATTTATTTATCATCTATCATTGAAAATATCTATCACAAATATCACAAAAGAGGAATGTATGATGGGACAATCCAATCCAAACGACAACAAATTTGAACAACAAAAATCACCTTCACAAATAGCAGGGCTTGAAAACCAAGTTGAAGATAACTTGACCGATGGCACTGCTGATGACATCGCCGAAAATATGGCAGAACAAAAAGTGGATAAATAGATAACCCACTGTCATCGTCATCATGGGGCTTTATCATAATAAAGCATCGTTAACAAAAAGCCAAAAAGCACTGGTCATTCCAATGCTTTTTTGTTATCATTCGCCGTCTTTAGGCGTCTTTGTTTAGACATCTTTGGTTTAAATTATCTTTGGTTTAAGTCATCTCTAGTAATGCAGGGATGACCTGTATCTAACCTAGCATTGCAGGAGAATATCATGCTTACCAATACTGACCGTCAGCAAATCATTGCTCAATATCAACGTGGTGAAAATGACACTGGTTCACCAGAAGTGCAAGTGGCTTTGCTGTCTGCTCGCATCAATGACTTGCAAGACCATTTTAAAGAGCATAAAGCCGACCACCACAGCCGTCGTGGTTTGATTCGAATGGTTAACCAACGTCGCAAATTGCTTGACTACCTAAAGCGTAAAGATGCTGACCGCTATGCCACTTTGATTGGTCAATTGGGCTTGCGTCGTTAATTTTTTAATGATTTAAGTGGGTTATTATTTAACAAAAAACGGCAACTGATGGCTTGCCGTTTTTTGTTGGCTAATTTTTTTGACAGCAGGTTGGTCAAACATTGTGATTCCCTGTAAAATAACTGTGGCATGTGTTCATACGCTGTTTGTGTGAGTGTGTGATAAGACGGCTTCTAACGCTTGGGCGTTTGGACACAGACGGACAACCGTTAGAGGCTGCCAGTGGATTCATCGCCATGCAAACATGCCATAAACCATAAGCCATAAACAAGAAGGCAATCGCCTTAAACTCATAACCCAGCGTTGCAAGCAGAACGCATCTGATACTTTTTATTCATCATTTTAGGAAAAATTATGTCAATGTTTCATACCTTTACTCGTGAATTTCAATATGGCAATCAACAAGTTGTTTTAGAAACTGGTCGCATCGCTCGTCAAGCCAATTCTGTGTTGGTACACATGGGTGGCGTGAGTGTGTTGGTTGCAGTGGTGGTCAAAGCCGATGCCAAAGAAGGGCAGGACTTTTTTCCCTTGACTGTCAACTATCAAGAAAAAATGTACGCTGTTGGTAAAATTCCTGGTGGCTATGGCAAGCGTGAAGGTCGTCCAAGCGAGATGGAAACGTTAACATCACGCTTGATTGATCGGCCCATACGTCCTTTATTTCCAGAAGGTTATGTCAATGAAATCCAAATCACTGCCACCGTCATTTCATCTGACAAAAAGCAAGACGCTGACATCGCAGCGATGATTGGTGCGTCAGCGGCGTTGGCAATTTCTGATGCGCCGTTTAATGGTCCGATTGGTGCTGCTCGTGTGGGTTTTATTGATGGTGAATACGTGCTCAACCCAAGCCATGAACAACTCAAAACCAGTGATTTAGACCTTGTGGTGGCAGGCACAAAATCTGCTGTGTTAATGGTTGAGTCAGAAGCCAAAGAGCTGTCAGAAGACCAAATGCTCGGTGCGGTATTATACGGTCATCAACAACAACAAATTGTCATCGATAACATCGTGGCATTGGCAGAAGAGATGGGCACAACCAAGCAAATATTCACTGCCCCAGAGTTTGATAAAGCTTTGGCTGATGGCATCATCAAAGAGCGATTTGCCAGCCAAGTAGCGGAAGCTTATGGCATCTCTGATAAACAAGACCGCCATACCAAACTTGATGACATCAAGCAGGCTGCCATTGATGCTTTGGCAGGTGATGGTAACGCTGATGGTTTCGCTGATAAAGAAGCCCAAGTCAAAGAGTTGTTTGAAGAGTTAAAATACCGTACGGTGCGTGATAATATTTTGTCTGGTAAACCTCGCATTGATGGTCGTGAGTTGGATACGGTGCGGGCATTGGATATTCAAGTGGGGGTGTTGCCCTATACCCATGGCTCTGCGTTGTTTACCCGTGGTGAGACGCAAGCTTTGGTAACCACCACCTTGGGCAATAGCCGTGATGTCAATTTGGTGGACACATTGGCTGGCACTAAGCAAGACCACTTTATGCTACATTATAATTTTCCGCATTTTTCGGTGGGTGAAACAGGGCGTGAAAGTGGGCCAAAACGCCGTGAAATCGGTCATGGTCGCTTGGCTCGCCGTGGTGTGCAAGCCATGTTGCCAGACAGTGACCGCTTCCCTTATGTTATCCGTGTGGTATCAGAAATCACTGAATCTAACGGCTCATCGTCAATGGCATCTGTGTGTGGTGCATCGCTTGCGTTGATGGACGCTGGTGTGCCATTAAAAGCCCCAGTTGCTGGTATTGCCATGGGTCTGGTTAAAGAAGGTGATCGCTTTGCTGTGTTGTCAGACATCTTAGGTGATGAAGACCATTTGGGTGACATGGATTTTAAAGTGGCAGGTTCAAAAGACGGCATCACTGCCTTGCAGATGGACATTAAAATTGAGGGCATTACCGCTGATATCATGGAACAGGCGCTTAAACAAGCCCATGCAGGTCGCATTCATATCTTAAATGCGATGAATGAAGTCATTTCGACCAGCCGAAAAGAAATCAATGCTCATGCTCCTAACTATGCGGTGATGGACATCAACCCAGATAAAATTCGTGACGTGATAGGTAAGGGTGGGGCAACCATTCGTGCCTTAACCGAAAACACAGGGGCAGTGATTGACATTGAAGATGACGGTACTATCCGTATCTTTGGTGAAAACAAAGCCGCCACCAAAGCCGCCATACGTGAGATTGAAGCATTGACTGCTGAAGTGGAAGTGGGCAAAGTCTATGAAGGCACAGTAGCCCGTGTGGTGGATTTTGGGGCGTTTGTCACCATTTTGCCCAATACTGACGGTTTGGTACACATCTCACAAATCAGCGATGACCGCATCGAAAATGTCTCTGACCACCTGTCAGAGGGGCAAACGATTAAAGTCTTGGTGCAAGATGTGGATAACCGTGGGCGTATTAAATTGACCATGAAAGGCATTGAACAGGATTAAACGGATTTAACTTACTTATGCTTAATAAAGCTTGTGTTTAATCAAGCTGTCTTTTGGTAAAACCACGCCTTTGATGAGTGTGGTTTTATCATTTTTTCATATCCACATAAGTCATGTCTATTTTAATCTCATCGACTCTAAGCTCATGGTCTGGTAAAGCATTATAAGGGTCTGCCATGATGTCATCTTTTGATTGACCCAAAATGATGACCCCATAATCTTTTAACACAAATTTCACATATAATACCTGCACCCATACGATGGTCAATACCATCAAAGGCGTTGCCAATGCCACGCCTAAAATGCCCGTAAACGCCCCCATGATAAGCTGTGATGCCAATAAAGTCACAGGTGGCAAATCCACCAAACGACTCTGCACCAAAGGCGATACTGCCATACTTTCAACTTGTTGAATCACCACCAAAAGCACCATGACCCAGATAATCATGTCAGGAGTGAACAGTAAAGTGACCAATAAAATAGGCACGCCTGCTAAAAAAGGACCTAAAACAGGGATAAAATCCAATAAAAAAGTTAAAAAACCCAACGCCATTGCAAATGGTACGCCCATGACATGCAATGCCAAAGCGGTGAACACCCCAACAAAGCTCATGGTCAATAACTGTCCTAATAGCCACCGTTTTAATGCTTCGTTTGAGCGAGTCAGCAAGTATTTGCCTTTTGGACGTTTATCCTGTGGTATCATTCGTAAAAAGGCTCGACTATAGACAGATGGTGAGATGGCAAAAAATAAGCCCATCATGACAATCGCCATGAATGTGGTGATGGCCCCTAACATGCCACCAATCAAATCAGGCGTATGCTGTAACCAGCTTGCCACAGAACCTGAAAATGATGTGGGCAATAAGCTTGACATCGACTGTATCATGGCATCGATGGGTTGCTCACTGATGTCCGTGGTGTCTATGTTATTTTGTAGCCAATCATTGATGATGGGCATGTTCTCCAGATAAGCTTTAAGCTTATTTATGGCGGTGGGCAGAGCCTGTTGTAGCTCATCTAACTGTGACACAAGTTTATCACCAAATAAATACGCCATGCCCAATAAACTGGCAAACAATGACACCACCACCATGCCTACGGACAGTTTATGAGGTAACTTGGCAAATCCATCACCAATGATGGGGATTTTTTTTATCATATCAGCAAGGCTTAATATCAGCACTGCAAGCAAAATCCCTGCAAACACAATCAGCCAAACATTGGTTAAATAAACAAAACTTAACCCTAAAAGCAGTAAAAAACCCACCAACATCATCAAATGTGGTTGGGCGTTCATCAAAGAGGGGGTCAACTGTTCTTGTATGGGCGATTGTTTGCCTATTTTATGTTTGCCTGTTTCATTTTTGGTTGGTTTGGTGCTTGGTGCGTTGTTTGCCCTATGGTCATCATCAGTTGATAAGTCATCGGTTGACATGTTTTTTATCCTTTGGGTGTTTTTGCCGATAGACGATGTGCAAATCATGTGCAGACCATGTAAAGATGTCGCATGTAACACCAGAGGCATAATGCCATACAATGCCCCATACCATACAATGTCCCATACAATGCCATATCATCGGTCATTTTTTTTTGTTAGTATAAACCATTTACAGTCATCAACAGATGGGTTTTGCAAGAAACCAACCATGAAAAACTAACCATGAAAAACTTAATATAAAAAACCCAATGTAAACAACCTAACGACCATTCACACATTCACACAACAGAGGTTAACTTATGTCCAATGATAAACATCTCAAACAGCCCCAACATCTTGTGTACCTACACGGATTGAATAGCAATGAGCATGCTCAAAAAGGGCAACTGCTTGATGACTATTGCCAAAAGCATCATCAACATATCACCGTGCATCGTCCCAATTTGAATTTATCGCCTGATAAAGCCATACAAAAGCTACAAACGCTCATCAATCAATATCCAAACATAGGCATGGTTGGCAGTTCACTTGGGGGATTTTATGCCAATTTATTGGTTAATCTCACAGGAAAAAAAGCCGTCTTACTCAATCCCAGCATCGACAGTGGGAACAGCTTAAAACGCTTTTTTGCCGATGATTTTGACAGCTTGTCCAATGATTATGTGGGGCATACCACACCAGACGGTTGGCAAGTTACCAAATCAGACATTCATTGGTTGATGGCAAATCGTCCCACAACATCATCATACCCCCAAAATTTATTGGTCATCGTTAAAAAAGGCGATGAACTGCTCAATTATCAAGAGACAGTGGATTATTTTAGTCAACAAGGTGTCGATAAACACCAACTGATTATTGAAGAAGGTGGCGACCATCGAATGAGCGATTTTGACACTAAATTGGCTCAAGTGGTGCAGTTTTTGTTTGGGTAGGCTTGGGTTAAAAAAGCATCACATGGCTTTGCTAAAAGGAGAGAGACATGGGTCAATTGCCACAGTCTAATGACATCAGCGTTGAACAATATTTAACTCAATATGCCAATGATACCTATGAAAAATGGGAATTGGTGGACGGCATGGTATATGCCATGGGTGGAGCAAGTAGTCATCACGCCACAATCTGTCTCAATATCGCCAGCACCTTAAAACAAAATTTAAAAGATAAGCCGTGCAAGCCTTATATGAATGACTTGCGAGTGAATGTCAGTAACAACTATTATTATCCTGATGTGGTGGTGGATTGTGGGCAAACCCATATTAATCGCATGACCGCAGAAAAGCCTTTGCTGATAATTGAAGTGTTATCAAAATCCACAGCTTTTATAGACAGAACCAAAAAGCTTTTGGATTATCAAGAGATTATATCACTACAAGAATATGTGCTGATTGAACAAACCATGATGAAAGTCATTATCTATCGCCGTCATCAACAATGGCAGGGGCAAACGTATCAAAAAGGTGATACGGTGGCGTTTGCCAGCCTTGATTTGGTTGTGCCGATTGAAGCGATTTATGAAGACATTGTGTTTGGAGATAATCCATTAAAGGTTTTGTGAGTTTATTAGCGTTCTTATGATTTATCTTCAATAATCTATTTTTTAAACTATTTTTAATAATTTGTCTTTAATGATGATGGTTATCAAAATTTATGAGTTACACCAGCCAAAACCTAGAAGTTTTAGAAGGTCTTGAACCTGTCCGCCGTCGTCCTGGAATGTATACCGACACGACACGCCCCAATCACCTAGCCCAAGAAGTCATTGATAACTCGGTTGATGAGGCACTCGCAGGTTATGCCAAAAACATCACCGTTACCCTGCATGCTGATAATTCTCTGTCGGTGGAAGATGATGGACGGGGCATGCCCACCGACATTCACCCAGAATTTAACCAATCAGGCATTGAGCTGATACTCACCCGCTTACATGCAGGGGGTAAATTTAGCACCGATAATTATCAGGTCTCAGGTGGTCTACATGGCGTGGGCATTTCTGTGGTTAATGCCTTATCGCACAAAGTGAACGTTACCGTTTGGCGACATGGCGAAACCTTTACAATGGATTTTGCCCATGGTGAACCGACTGCCCCATTGGCGGTTGCTCCCAGTAGCAACAAGAAAAAGCGTGGCACAAGGGTGCAGTTTTGGGCAGACAGCAAATACTTTGACACCCCAAAATTTAACATCAAACAACTCAAACACCATCTAAAGGCCAAAGCTGTTCTATCGGCAGGTCTTATCATGACCTTTATCAATGAGATTGATGGTGAACGAGACATTTGGCAATTTACCGATGGTTTATCGCAATATCTATCTGAACAGTTGGCAGAAGACATCACTCTGCCAGAGTTGCCCTATGTGTTTAATCACACCGCAAAACAAGGTGAGCGAGCAGGGCTGGATTTGGCAGTGTGTTGGCTTGCTGATGGGGGCATGCCTGTTCAAGAAAGCTATGTCAATCTTATCCCCACGGCACAAGGCGGCACACACGTCAATGGCTTAAGAACAGGATTGCTAGAAGCCTTAAGAGAGTTTTGTGAATTGCATAATTTATTACCCAGAAATATCAAACTCACTGCCGAAGACATCTGGGGTGATGTGTGTTTTATCTTATCGTTAAAGTTGATAGAGCCACAATTTAGTGGACAAACCAAAGAACGCTTATCCAGCCGAGAAGCCGTGTCGATGGTACAAACCCTTATCAAAGATGGCTTTAGCCTATGGTTGAACCAAAATCCAGACATTGGCAAACAAATCGCTGAACTTGCCATCATCAAGGCGGGCAAACGCTTAAAATCTGCCAAAAAAGTAGAGCGTAAAAAAATTATCCAAGGTCCTGCTTTACCAGGAAAATTGGCGGATTGTCGGGGCAACTTACGAGATGGGGCAGAGCTGTTCTTAGTGGAAGGAGATTCGGCAGGTGGCTCAGCAAAACAAGCCAGAGACCGCCATTTTCAAGCAATTATGCCGTTACGAGGCAAAATATTAAACACTTGGGAAGTGTCGCCTGATACCGTTTTGGCAAGTGAAGAGATTCATAACATCGCCATTGCCATTGGGGTTGACCCTGATTCTGATGACTTGTCAGAATTGCGTTATGAAAAAATTTGCATCTTGGCGGACGCTGACTCAGATGGTTTGCACATCGCAACCTTGTTGTGTGCCTTGTTTGTCAAACACTTTAAAGCCGTTGTGGAAGCAGGACACCTATTTGTTGCCATGCCACCATTGTATCGGGTGGATATTGGTAAAGAGGTGGCATATGCCCTTGATAATGAAGAGTTGGAAGCCATTTTACAAAAAAATAAAGGCAAAAAAGCCCAAATCACTCGTTTTAAAGGCTTAGGAGAGATGGACGCTGAACAGCTTCGAGACACGACGATGAACCCTGATACCAGGCGGCTGGTTCAGCTTGACCTTGACGACCCCATCGCCACTGACAATGTGATGGACATGTTGCTTGCAAAAAAACGGGCAGGCGACCGTAAAATGTGGCTTGAACATAAAGGAGATTTGGCAGATATTGGGGGTTGATGGTAAACGTCATACGCCAATGTGAGTGGTGATTGCATGGCTCATACCGCATTTTTAAGACAGGCAATCTGATGATGCGGTGTGCCTTGTAGGGTTGGTTTGGTGTTGGCACAATTGGCATCTGCAATGGGACAACGAGTGCGAAACACACAACCAGAAGGTGGGTCAATCAGACTGGGTAAATCACCTTCTAATAATTGAATGGTTTTGTTGCGTTCAGCTTTTGGGTCAGGTAGTGGCACAGCTGACATCAACGCTTGGGTGTAAGGGTGCGATGGATTATCATAGACCAGTTTGTCTGTGCCAAGCTCCACTGCATTGCCCAAATACATCACCAACACACGGTCAGAGATGTGCTTGACCACGGATAAGTCGTGAGCAATGAATATTAATGCCAGCCCCATCTCTTCTTGTACTTCTTGTAGCAGGTTAATGACTTGAGCTTGGATAGATACATCTAGGGCAGACACAGGTTCATCACAGATAATCAGTTTTGGGCGTAATATCAAGGCTCTGGCAATCCCAATCCGTTGGCACTGACCTCCTGAAAACTCATGTGGGTAGCGGTTGATTTGATTGGTTAATAAGCCCACTTTTTGCATGATGGCTTTTACTTTCTCAAAGCGTTCAGCCTTGCTCATCTTGGGATAATGGGTATGAAGTGGTTCAGCGATGATGTCGCCCACCGTCATTCTGGGGTTTAATGACGCTAAAGGGTCTTGAAATATCATCTGTATGTCTTTACGCACCTCTCGCATGGCATGTTCTGACAGCCCTATCAACTCTTTACCATCAAAGCAAATACTGCCAGATTGTCCTTTAACCAGACCAATGATGGTGCGTGCCAAAGTGGATTTGCCACAGCCTGATTCACCAACCACGCCCAAGGTCTCACCTGCATTTAGGTCAAAGGATATGCTGTTGACAGCTTTTAGGGTGGCAGATTTACCAAATAGCCCCCCTTTTTGATGAATGTTAAATGTGGTTACCACATCACGCACGCTGAGCAATGCTTTAGCGGAATTGGTCGCTTGAGTATTGAGCTGAGTGTCTGTGTGGTTATCAGGGTAAGCATTAGAAGACATGAGATTCTCTGAGTTATTTTGACTGTTTAAACATGAATAATCAACAAAACCATCGGGCTATGATGCCAAAGATTGGGTAGTAATATGCTCTGGGGATAAGTGGCAGGCTCGCTGTCGGTCATTGGGCAAAAACTCCAACGGTGGTGGTACATTGATGCACTCAGGCAATGCAAAAGCACACCGCTCTGAGAAAGGACAACCGATGGGTAAGTCAAGCAAGTTGGGCGGATTACCCTCAATCGTCCCCAGTTTTTGTTCGTTATGATCAAGTCTTGGCACAGCGCCCAATAGCCCAATCGTATAAGGGTGGCTGGGGCGATAAAAAATCTCATCGGTAGGTCCATACGCCATGGTGCGTCCAGCATACATGACCAACACCCTATCGCAGATGCCAGCAACCACACCCAGGTCATGGGTAATCATAATGATGGTTGTACCAAAATCTCGCTTTAGCTCATTGAGCAGGGTCATGATTTGGGCCTGTACAGTTACGTCTAAAGCGGTGGTTGGCTCATCAGCAATCAACAGCTTAGGACGGCACAACAGTGCCATGGCAATCATCACTCGCTGACGCATACCGCCAGAAAATTCATGTGGATACATGCTGATGCGTTTTTTGGCTTCAGGGATTTTCACCGCTTCTAGCATGGTAACAGCTTCATTCCAAGCTTGTTGCTTACTCATGCCTTTATGCAATATCAACACTTCTGCCAGTTGCTCACCGATTTTCATGTAGGGGTTGAGTGATGTCATGGGGTCTTGAAATATCATGGCAATCTGATTAGAACGAATTCGGTTCAGCTCTTTTGGTTTTAGCGTTAAAAGGTCTTGACTTTCAAACTCAATTTGCCCTGATGCTTGTCCATTTTTTGCCAATAGTCCCATGATGGAAAATGCGGTTTGTGATTTGCCAGAGCCTGACTCGCCCACGATGCCAAGCGTCTCACCCTTGCGTAAGTCAAAGTTTAGCCCATTGACAGCAATGACTTGTCCTTCTTCTGTACTGAAACTGACCTTTAGGTCTTTAACGGCTAATAAACTCATGATGATGTCCTAATCGGTGTCAACGTGGTGATTAACAATATGGTGGTTAACAATGTGGTGATTAACAATGTGGTGGCTAATGATGTGTCAGTCATGCGTTAATCTTGATGTTGATTTTTAAATGGTTTGATCAGCGGTCTTTGGGATCTAGAGCATCTCTAAGACCATCGCCCAAAAAATTAAAGCAAAATAAAGTGATGACCAAAAACAATGACGGAATGATGATCATCCAAGGAGCAACTTCCATGGTCTTTGAACCATCTTGTAGTAATGCACCCCAACTGGTCATTGGCTCTTGCACCCCAAGCCCCAAAAAACTTAAAAATGACTCAAATAAAATCATCGACGGCACGAGTAAAGACGCATAGACAACCACCACCCCCAGCACATTGGGAATGATGTGTCGCATGACAATCTGCCAGTTCGACACACCACCGACATGGGCCGCTTCAATGAACTCTTTACGTTTTAGCCCCAAAGTCTGCCCACGCACGATACGAGCCACATCTAACCACGACACCAAACCAATGGCGACAAAGATTAAAATCAAATTACGCCCAAACATGGTAACCAACAAAATCACAAAAAACATAAAGGGAAAGGCATTTAAAATCTCCAATACCCGCATCAGCACCATATCCACTTTACCACCCAAATAGCCAGATACCGCCCCATACACAGTACCAAACAGCACCGCCACCAACGCCCCAGCGATGCCTACCATCAAAGAAATACGTCCACCAATGGCGGTTCTTACCAACAAATCACGTCCTAAGGCATCTGTACCAAAATAATGCTGAGTTGTCATGGACGGAGCAGATTGCATATGACTCCAATCAGTTTCAGCATAGCCAAATGGGGCAAGCATTGGCACAATCACCACAAACAAACCCACCAATAACAAAATCACCATACTGGCAACAGCCGCTTTATTGCGATAAAAGCGTCGCCAAGCATCTTGCCACAGACTGCGACTTTTTATCTCTTTTTTTAAGATTGGTTGAGTAGACGTGATGGCTTGGCTCATGGTCAGTGCTTGTCCTATTGGCTGGTGGCTGTTGATTTAACAAGTTGATTTAACAAAAGGTCAGATTGTCAAAAGGTTGGTTTATCCACAAAAAGTTAGCAAAGTTCAGTATTTGATTTTTGGGTCAATGACGGCATATAAGATGTCCACAATGGCATTAAATGTGATGGTTAATACCCCAACCAAAATGGTTAAGCTTAGCACCATGCCATAATCACGGTTTAATGCCCCATTGACAAACAACTGTCCAATTCCAGGTAAGCCAAAAATGGTTTCAATGACAATAGAGCCTGTGATGATGCCCACAAATGCAGGGCCCAAATAAGAAATGACAGGCAATAACGCAGGTTTTAAGGCGTGTTTTTTGATGATATGACTGGTTGGTAACCCCTTGGCTTTGGCGGTACGGATAAACGGACTGTTTAACACTTCAATCATAGACCCACGCATGATGCGAGCAATGCTGGCAATGTATGCCAATGACAACGCAGTAACAGGTAAAATCAAATTATGCAGCGCACCATCATTCCAACCCCCAGCAGGCAACCATTTTAGCGTGATGGCAAATAACAGCACAAGCAATGGTGCTTTGACAAAACTTGGCACAACCACCCCTGTCATTGCCAAAGTCATCAGCACATAATCCAGCCATGAATTTTGTTTTAAAGCCGCCATCACCCCCAAAATTACCCCAAGCACCACCGCAATGATAAACGCATACAAACCAATCTCCACTGACACAGGCAGCGCCTGAGCCAACAGTTCATTGACCGTGTAATCTTTGTATTTAAATGAAGGGCCAAAATCTCCCATCATCAACTGCTTAAGATAATTAAGATACTGTAGCCACAGTGGGTCATTTAAATGATATTTGGCTTCAATATTGGCAAGCACTTCTGGTGGTAAGGCACGCTCAGAGCTAAATGGACTGCCAGGAGCCAGACGCATCATAAAAAACGACACGGTAATCAACACAAACAAGGTGGGTATGGCTTCAAGCAGACGGCGAAAAATAAGTTTTAACATGATGTGTCTCGTGGCGTGGCTTGTGATGGCTGACAAATGCTGATTAACATTAAAAAAAGAGCAAAAAAATTAAAGGAGAAGAAAATCAAAAGAGCAAATCAAAAGAGCAAAAAAGTGGCTAAATGGCTTAAAAACCACCAATAAAAACCATCAGTAAAGCAACCAAGCAACCGCAAATCCATTGTGGTTGCGGTTACTGACGGTTGATTGACTAAAAGCTGATTAAGGTCATGCCAATTTAAGCCATGCCAACCAAAGCCATTAATGCTTGGCGATTGACATGTCTTTGATTTGCCAGTTGTCTAGGGCATCATTGCCTGTAAAGCCAATCACATACGGCTTAATCATACGTGGATTGATGTAGTGATAGACTTGTAGCAATGGCATGTCAGTATCTAGCTGAGCTTCTGCTTGGTTATACAGTTGGGTGCGGTCAGCATCATTCACACCTGATGCCAAGGTTTTTGTCATGATGTTATCAAAGGTTTGGCTACTGTATTTACCGTGGTTATTGGTATTGCCAGATTTTAAAATGTTTAAGAAAGTTGATGCTTCGTTATAATCACCGCACCAACCAGCACGGGCAACTTGATAATTGCCTTCACGGCGAGCATCAAGATAAGTTTTCCATTCTTGGTTGGTTAAGGTTACATCCACCGAGCCTAAAGCTTCTTTCCAAAGTGATGCCGCCGCCACAGCAATTTTTTTGTGGTTTTCACTGGTATTATATAGCAGTTCAAACGTCAAAGGGTTGCCATCACTGTAGCCAGCTTCTGCCAATAGTTTTTTGGCTTCTTGCACACGTTTGTCTTTATCCCACGTCTCCCAATCAGGTGAAAACTTCACATTGCCGTTGGTGGCAGGTGGGGTAAATTGATAAGCAGGCGTTTGACCTTGAGCCAACACTTTATCCGTGATGGTATTACGGTCAAGTGCCAATGCCAAGGCACGGCGGACACGCACGTCATTAAATGGTGGCTTAACCGTATTGAACTCATAGTAGTACGTGCATAAAGATGGCGAGATATGCACCTGACTGCCAAATTCGGCTTTGAGCTGATTAAATTGCTCAGGTGGTAATGACTTTTCAGTCATGTCAATTTCCCCTGCCTTATAGCGAGCCACGTCTGTGGTGGCTTCAGGGATTGGCAAAAAGGTTGCGGTGTCAATTTTGGTGTTATCATTATCGTAATAATTGGGGTTACGCTCTAGCACAACCTTGTCATTCACCTTCCACTCTTTGAGTTTATATGCTCCATTAACCACAATATTATTAGGGTCTGTCCATTTGGTATCAAATGTTTCTACTGTTTTTTGGTGCACTGGTGCAACAGAAGAGTGAAATAGGGCGTCAGGAAGATATGGCACAGGCTCAGATAAGCTAATCTGTAGTGTCTTATCATCAATGGCTGTTACCCCCAAACTGTCGATTTTGGCTTTACCATCGATGATGTCTTGGGCATTGATGACTTTAACATCTGCCAGATAACTGGCATAAGGTGATGCGGTTGCTGGGTCAACCACACGGCGAAAGCTATAAACAAAGTCATTGGCGGTAACAGCATCGCCATTTGACCACTTGGCATCTCGCAACTTAAATGTCCATACCTTGTTATCCTCACTGCTCCATTCACTTGCCATGCCAGGTATGGTTTTGCCATCTGGGTCGGTGGTGGTCAGACCAACCAGCATTTGACGTATCAGATTGGTTTCTGGAACACCTGAGATTTTATGTGGGTCAAGTGACTCAACTTCTGCACCGTTATTGATGGTGATGGCTTGGGTGTCTGCCAAAACATTGGGGTCAATATTGCTGGTGTCTGAAGTGGCATTGCCTTGTGTGTCGGTGGTGTTTGTGGGGCTGTTACCACAAGCGGTTAATAAAAGAGCAGAAGCAACCGCTGTGGGTAAGGCTAAGTGCATCAAAGAAGAAAGGCGGCTCATATAAATTCCTTGAGTTAAAAATGGTCAGTCCATGACAAAGCAGAGCAGACAAAGTAAATGCTAAGGTTTAACGTTGCGATGTTTAAACATTGCGATGTTTTAACGATGACTCGTTATCAGCCTTTTTTATCACAGAAGACGTCAAAAATCATTCAGTTACAAAATGTCAATGAATGCTGACATATCACAAAAATGTAACAGTATTGTGATATACTTCGCAAGCATTTTTTTAATTATTTTATCAGCAAGAATGACTTTACCAGCAAGTCCGTCAATCCTGTGTCATCAATCCATTGTTTTAAGGAGAAAATTCTTGTTGTTACCATGTTTGCCATTACCCTGTTTGTCGTTAAAGTGGCAAGGCTTGACCCAAATGCAAGGCTTGACCCACATTAAGATAAAAAAAATCAAGTTGGATAATGCCTAAAATGCCCAAAACGTTTCATAAGAACATCACAACCCGCTGGGCTTGCGTATCCTTTGTGGGCATTGGGCTGATGACAGCAGTCATGACCGCTTGTCGCCAGCCGCCACAATATGGCGATATTCAAGGCGAGACCATGGGGACAAGCTATCACATTCGTTATCAATTACCCAAAACTGCCCAAGCCACCGATGTGGACATTAAGACAGCTGTTGACCAACGCCTTGAGCAGGTCAATGCCAGCATGTCCACTTATCAGCAAGACTCCTTAATCAGCAAGTTTAACCGACTGCCTGCCAACACTCCCATGACTGTTGATGCTGATTTCATCAAGGTATTGACTGACAGCCAACAGGTGTATCAAGACTCGCAGGGAGCATTTGACCCCACAATCATGCCATTGGTTGAGTTATGGGGATTTGGCATAAGTAGGCGAATTGACAGACTACAAAACCCCCCAAGCGATGCGGACATTGCCACTGCCAAAAGCTTGCTGAATTTTCATGGTATCACCCTAAAGCAAGACCAGCTTAGCAAAAATCAAGATGGTGTGGCGTTGGATTTTTCTGCCATTGCCAAAGGTTATGGGGTTGATGTGATTGCTGATGTGTTGGCAACTGATTTTCATATTGATAATTATATGGTAGAGATAGGTGGGGAAGTTGCCACGTCAGGCATCAACGAGCAAGGGCAGGGTTGGCAGATTGGCATAGATGCGCCAATATTGCACTCATCAGTTAACAACCGACAGACTTTGGCTGCCATCAAACAGCCAGTTAATGAACAAAAACAAGGCAACATGCACCTTGCCACGTCAGGTAACTATCGCAATTCAGTGGTGTATGATAATGTGCGTCATAGTCATACCATTGACCCAACGACAGGCAAACCCATTGTTGGCGGTGCGTCATCAGTAACGGTGGTGGCTAAATCGGTGGCGTTGGCAGATGGCTGGGCAACGGCATTGACCGCCATGCCTTATGATAAAGCGTGGCAACTGGCAAATGAGCAGGGCTTGGCAGTCTTATTTGTGATACCTAAAAATGACAGCGACATCAATGCTGACAGTCATCAGCCAGATGATTGGCAAATTACCCAAACCCCTGTCATGCAAGCGTTAAGAGCAGGTGGCAAAGTGAGCAGATGATTGATGGACAGTCAGAAGGTGATGATACGTAGGAGAAAATCATGTATGTGATGATGGTGGTGGTGTTTATATTGGGTTATCTGGCGATAGCGTTAGAGCATAACATTCATGTGGATAAGGCAGCATCAGCATTGTTGACCGCAGCCATATTATGGACGCTATTGATGTTGGGGGCAGATGTTTTACTGGCAGGTGGTGATGTAGCTAGCGATGTTGCTACCATGACCAACATGGCTCACGGTGGTCATGGCGGTGCTGGTCTTGATGTCAGTGCCTTGCTCAATGTGGAGTTAAGACATCATTTGTCAGAAATTGCTGAGATTTTGTTTTTCTTAATGGGGGCAATGGTGATTGTGGAGCTGATAGATGCTCATGATGGCTTTGAAGTGATTACCAGACGCATTGCCACCACCAGTGCTGTTAGCCTACTTTGGACCATTGGCGGTTTGACTTTCTTTTTATCAGCACTGTTAGATAATTTGACAACCACCATTGTGATGGTATCGCTATTACGTAAACTGGTGGCTGACAAACAGATGCGTTGGTGGTATGTGGGCTTAGTGGTGATTTGTGCCAATGCAGGCGGTGCATGGTCGCCCATTGGTGATGTTACCACCACCATGCTGTGGATTGGGCATCAAATCAGTGCCAATCGCATCATTATGGATTTGATTTTGCCCAGCCTTGTTGCAGCCATTGTTCCTTTGGCGGTGCTGTCGATGATGCTCAGGGGCAAGCAGGTCAGTCGTCCTGCTGTTGCTGATGGCATGAGCCAAATGGCTGTTAATCATCAAGCCACTGTTAACCATCAAGCCGCTGTTAATCATCAAGCTGATTTGCATCATCAAGCTGATCGTGCCACACAATCTTATTCAGCCGATAAATCTGATGACACCATTAACGCACAAGCCCAGTTATCAACCAATAACCCCATCAGCCCTGCCATGCGTCAATCGGTATTGGCATTGGGTTTGTCGGCATTGGCATTTGTGCCTGTGTTTAAGACCATCACCCATTTACCCCCTTATATGGGCATTTTATTTGGTGTGGGGATATTGTGGATTTTTACCGAAATTAAACATCACCATCACTCTTGGGAAGTGAAAAAACGAGTTACCGTGGTGGGGGTATTGTCTCGAGTTGATATGGCAAGCATTTTATTCTTTTTGGGTATTTTGTTGGCGGTGTCTAGCCTTGCAACATCAGGGCATTTGGGGCATATGGGGGCGTGGTTGGATCAAAACTTTGGTAATTTATACGTGATTAACATACTCATTGGTCTGTTGTCATCTTTGGTGGACAATGTGCCATTAGTGGCAGGGGCAATGAAAATGTATCCTTTATTGACAACGGCAGATTTGACTGGCTTGACAGGTGCTGAATTGGTAAGGCAAAGTCAATTTGTACAAGATGGGGCATTTTGGCACTTTTTGGCATATTGTGCAGGGACTGGAGGTAGCTGTTTGATTATTGGCTCAGCGGCTGGGGTTGCTGCCATGGGTATGGAAAAAATCCCCTTTACATGGTATCTAAAACGCATCAGCGGTCTGGCGTTGTTGGGTTATCTGACTGGGGCAGGGGTTTATATGGTCATTCATGTGATGTTGTAAGCAGCTTGTGAATAAGCTTATGAAGAATCTTGTGAAGATGTGCGATGATGATTGACGAACACGCCCAAGTACAGACGTTTTAACTGTGTTTTGCTAGCTGTGCCTGTCATCAGGATTTTTGCTGCTCTTTGCAAAATTAAAACATGCTTTTGTCAAGTTTGCCATGTCATTTCTGTTATGATAAAACATAAATGACATGAAACATAAACTTGTCAGGGTGTGTTGATAAGCCAACACGCCGTATAATCTTATTTAAGACTATTTAGGAATCATCATGCTCAGTCAACTACTGCCCATTATTGCCATCACCTTTGCCGTGTTTGTGTTGTTTTTTTTGTTCATGGGCATCGGCTACATGGTTAAAAAGCAACCGTTAAAAGGGTCTTGCGGTGGTGTGGCGAACTTGATGGGTGATGAATATTGTCAATTTTGTGGCAATGACCCCAACAAATGCGACAGCCTAAACAACGATAACAACGCTTTAAACAACACCCAAAATGAGCAAACCACCAAACAAAGTCAGCAACGCCAAAAAGCAAAAGAACTTGGCAAGGCGGTATGATGGGTTTTTTATCATAGGACTGACGTAAATTTCTCCAAAAGCAATGTGCTTATCCACAGATATCATGATTCAATTAAAAAATCCCTATCTTACTGTCATCAAAGGTAAAGATAATATATCCATCTGGTCTGTGGCGGTTCTATCTTCAGATTATTTGATTATTTTGTCATTTCGTCGGTAATGATAAATGCGGTCTTGATTTATTTATTTGGCATGATAATCTACATAGTAAGTGAGCATGTAGTTCGTTTATCTAACCATTAGATATCGGCAGTAATCTAGGCATACAATTAATTGTCTTGGACACACTTTATTCTCCATTGTCATAAAACCACTGACTTATACGCAAGGCAGACTGAAAACAACACATTACCGCTATGATTTATAAAGCAGAACAATGGGACAAAAGTATTAAGAAAGATAAAGACATTAAGGAAGTAGATAGGCCTTATTCCAGTTCTAAAACTTGCTCAAACTGTGGTTTTAAAGTGGGTGAGTTACTTTTGAATATCAGAAACTGGCAATGCCCAAGTTGCAACACAATGCACGGCAGGGACATTAACGCCAGTCTCAGTATTTTAAACAACGCAACAAAAAGGTTGACTGTCTAGGTAGTTAACAAGACGGTGAGTCCCACCGTATCAGTCTGTGGAATTTATCTCATTGCACCATATTCAACGTCTTACATAAAACAGTTAAGTTAAGACAAAATTGCGAGTACGCAGTAACTTAACTGGTAA
>NZ_MUYT01000007.1:188827-269287 GCF_002014765.1 Lwoffella lincolnii | reverse complement strand
GGTCGTGGCTTATTTCTTCAGGATGATGCTCGGCATAGTGGGTAAGTGTGTAGTTATTTTGGCTTACCAGTAAGTATTGGCAGTAGTCTAGTCGGGTGATGGCTTTTGCTTGCATTCTTTTATGCTACTATATTTTGATAACCTTACGCAACATTTTTGGCTTTTGCGTAAGTCCTAGTTTAATGGCTTTGCCATGCTGGTCTTTGGTCGGGTGGCTGAGCCAATCTTTGGCTCTGTGGCATTTTTGTGCTTGTTTGTTTTATCTGCCATCGGTGGCAATCTGTTAAGCAGTTATGTGACTTGGCATCAAGTACTGCATGAAAGGCAAGCAATCGGTGTGATGGCAGGTGCATCTAGTGGCATCATGGGAATTGGTGCATCACTGTTGATACTGGCACTGTTTAAGATAAGGATAAATGGTGTTCAGCTTAATCCAAAGTCCTTAGGGTGGATAATGGCGATAAATCTGCTGTATGGCTTTGTTGTGCCTGGCATTGATAATGCTGGTCATATTGGTGGGGCATTGACAGGCATGGTGTTGGCTTTGTTGGTGGGGTTAACATGGCGAACATCACTCGGTCTGCAACGCTTTGGCTTTGCGTTGGGCGTGCTGGTATTGTCGGTAGGATTTGTGTGGGGCTGGTGGACATTGCACCAAAACATATTGGCAGTGATTTAGGGTCATTCAGCAGTCATTTAAAATTAGGTTGTTGGTCGTGTTTTGATTTTTATCTTTTATGGCGGTTTGGGGGTGGGTTGTGATAACAGAACATCTGGTCGATATGTCTCGATTGCAGTTTGCGGTAACAGCGTTATACCATTTTTTGTTTGTACCATTGACCTTAGGTATGGTGTGGATGTTGGTCATCATGGAATCGGTGTATGTGATGACAGGCAAGACGATTTGGAAAGACATGACCCAATACTGGGGCAAGTTATTTGGGATTAACTTTGCACTTGGGGTAACCACAGGCATTACCATGGAGTTTCAATTTGGCACTAACTGGGCGTATTATTCGCATTATGTGGGTGATGTTTTTGGAGCACCACTTGCCATTGAAGGCTTGATGGCGTTTTTCTTAGAATCCACGATGGCGGGGTTATTTTTCTTTGGTTGGGATAAGCTGTCTCGCACTCAACATCTGTTAGTAACGATATTGATGGCATTGGGAACAAACCTATCTGCCTTATGGATTTTAATTGCCAACGGCTGGATGCAAAACCCTGTGGGAGCAGAGTTTAATTATCTGACCATGCGTATGGAAATGGTGAATTTCTTTGATGTCATATTCAATCCTGATGCCCAAAATAAGTTTGTGCATACAGTGTCAGCAGGCTACACCGCTGGGGCAATGTTTGTATTATCTATCTCAGCATTATATCTACTCAAACAACGAGACGTGGAATTTGCCAAACGCAGTTTTCAGGTGGCAGCAGCGTTTGGCTTTGCGTCAATTTGTAGTGTGATTGTGTTGGGAGATGAATCTGGCTATTCGATTGGTCTGGCACAACAGACCAAAATCGCCACCATGGAAGCTGTGTGGCACACTGAGCCTGCCCCTGCTAATTTTAACTTAATTGCCAAAATTAATGAAAAAAAACAAACCAACGATTGGGCGGTACAAATCCCTTATGTCATGGGCATCATTGGCACACGTTCATTAGACAAGCCCATTCTTGGCATTAAAGAAATTAAAGAAATCAACAAAGAACGCATCATCAATGGGCAACATGCGGTGGGTCTACTTGAGCAGTTGCGACAAAATCCCAATGATGCCTCTTTGGTCTTAGAGTTTGAGCAAGTTAAAGATGACTTGGGCTTTGGTCTGTTGCTCAAAAAATACACCAAAGATGTCAGCACTGCCACGCCTGAGATGATAGCCAAAGCCACCGAAGATACCATTCCTAGAGTATTGCCCATGTTTTGGGCTTTTCGCATCATGGTAGGCTTGGGCTTTTTAATGCTGATATTATTTGGCATTTGCCTGTGGCATACCGTTAAGGGTAAATTCACCGAAAATAAATGGCTACTAAGATGGGCAGTGTTGATGTTACCTGCCCCTTGGATTGCCATTGAAGTGGGTTGGTTTGTTGCTGAATATGGGCGACAACCGTGGACGATATATGGCATGTTACCCACACATTTTTCTGTGTCCAATATCAGCGTAACCAATGTGTATCTGTCGCTGGCAGGTTTTGTGCTGTTTTATACGTTTTTGTTGATTGTGGAGATGTATTTAATGATTAAATACGTCAAAAAAGGTCCTGCCAGTTTAGGCACAGGGCGTTATGATGGGGAAGACAAGCCTGCTGTTAACTCAGCTTTTAACCCAGTCAATACATTGACCAATAAGCAGGAGACCGACCATGCTGTTTGATTATGAAACGTTAAAAATCATCTGGTGGCTACTCATCGGTGTGTTGCTCATTGGCTTTGCGATTATGGACGGTCATGACATGGGGGTATGTGGTTTGTTGCCGTTTGTGGGTAAAAACGATGAAGAACAACGTGTCATCATCAACACCATTGGGGCACATTGGGAAGGCAATCAAGTGTGGTTTATCACAGGGGGTGGGGCGATATTTGCCGCTTGGCCGTTGGTATATGCAACAGCGTTTAGTGGTTTTTATTGGGCATTAATGGCGGCGCTGTGGGCGTTGTTTTTTCGCCCTGTGGGCTTTAAATACCGAAGCATGATTGCCAATGCCAGATGGCGACAATGTTGGGATTGGGCATTATTTGTGGGGTCATTTGTGCCTGCGGTGATTTTCGGGGTGGCGTTTGGTAATTTGTTTTTGGGTGTGCCATTTGAGTTTGATAACAGCTTGGTGTCTAAATACTCTGGCACTTTTTTTGCCTTGCTTAATCCATTTGCCCTGCTGTGTGGTTTGGTGAGTGCCAGTATGCTTATCATGCAAGGCGGTGTGTATCTGGCTCACCGTACTGTTGGTGATATTCAAGCTCGTGCCATTCGCCATACTCAATTGTCTGCTGTGGTCATGGTGATGCTGTTTGTGCTAGCAGGGGTATGGGTTCGTTCACTTGATGGTTATGTTATCGTCTCTGTGATAGATGGCAACGCATTGCCCAATCCATTAGATAAAACGGTCATGACTCAAACAGGGGCATGGCTACATAACTTTATGACCCACCCACAAACATGGACATTCCCAATGCTGGGTGTGGTGATGCCATTGATAAGCATGATTTTATTAAGACTTAAACATACTTTAACTGCATTCATTGCCTCTAGTCTGGCGGTACTTGGGGTAATCATGACCGCTGGGGTGGCACTGTTCCCCTTTATCATGCCGTCATCCAGCCAGCCCAATGCCAGCTTAACAGTGTGGGACGGTGTGTCTAGTCATCTCACCTTAATGGTGATGCTGTATGTAACCGTATTGCTACTGCCCCTTGTGATGATGTACACCAGCTGGGCATATGCGGTGATGCGTGGTAAGGTTACTAAAGCGTATATACGAGAACAAGAACATACGCTGTATTAGAGCGTATTCCATTAAAACGCATTCCCAATATCTTACCTACCCATTGACTTCCTCCCCGCCCTAAAGTGCGGGGATTCCTGCTCCCAGACGGTCAAGCCCGACCGCAAGCCTAAGATAGTGGCAACCGCCCGTACGACACACCGTACATCTTAGGTTCTTATTTTAAGCTAATCCTACTGTTAGGATTGTCATAGACACGAATTAACTTAAGTGTGTGTTTGGAAACGTCTTACCAGTTAAGTTACTGCGTACTCGCAATTTAGTCTTAACTTAACTGTGGAATGTAAGACATTGAATATAGTGAGATGAGTATAGCAAAACTTATCGCATTTAACAATTGCCTTATATCCACCGCCTGAAGGCGGTGGATATAAGGCAACGGAGGATAAAAATAAAGACAAACGGAACGATTAACCAACACTTGCAAACCCATCTAAAAATATCCATAATTTAATAAAATAGATGGGTTATTAGCCAATGCACTTGGAGACAATCATGTGGTATTTTGCTTGGATTTTGGGGCTAGGATTTGCGGTATTACTTGCCATCTTAAATGCGTTATGGTTAGAAAATGAGCAAGGGCGAGTAAAAGCCTTTAGCCGAAAACCCAAACATAAAGCAGAAAAAGACCTTGCTCCTGAAGAAAATTAAAAAACCGCCCAAACCAACGGATAAATGAACAAACAAATCATTGACATTCTTTGTGCAAAGTACTGGTAATTAACCGCCGTTTTTTATATAGACAACGACAGACTTTTTTATTAACCTTGATTTTTTATTACCCTTTTGGAGCATGACATGGCCAAACCCACCAGCGAAATCTTACCTTTGCCTGATTTTTCCGTGCCAATGGTACGCAAATTTGATGATAACTTCATCACCGATGACATCAGCCTTGCTGACTGGTCAAAAAATAGCCGTAAGGGGTTGGTTTTGTACTTTTACCCTAAAGACAACACCCCCGGTTGTTCCACACAAGCCACTGATTTTACCGACATGCAACACCAATTTGACAAATTAGGTTATGACGTGATTGGCGTGTCTTGTGATGGCATCGACTCACACAAAAATTTCATCGATAAAAAAAACCTACAAATCGCCCTTATCAGCGATGAAGATGAAAAACTGTGCCAGTACTTTGACGTTATCCGTGAAAAAAACACCTACGGTAAAAAAACAATCGGTTTGGTACGTTCAACCTTTGTCTATGATGCCAATGGCAATCTGACCCACGCCCAACGCAATCTAAAAGCAACGGGACACGCCGAGCGCCTTTATAAGACATTGGCACAAAATAAGACATTGGCACAAACCTAACATCGCACACTTTAGGACATGTCCCCAAGAGGGCTGACGCATCACACACCATGCGTCAGTTCCACACATCAGTCTTAAATATCAGCCCTTACTTAACCATCAGTAACGCTTAAACATCAGTAGCAACCATCTTATTTAAAACATCATCATTCATCATGGTAATCCATATGACCAACTCCCAAAAAAATGGCTCAAACAGTCCAAACAACAGCCATAACCCAAACAACAGCCATAATACAAACAACAATCATACCAACACCGCCACTCGCCATGTTGAGATTGCCATCATCGGAGCAGGAACAGCAGGCAATTCAGCTTATCGACAACTGCGTGAGCAGACCGACAGCATCGTCATCATCAATGAAGGCTATTGGACAACCACTTGTGCCACGGTTGGTTGTATGCCCAGCAAGCTGTTAATCGCTGCTGCTAAGCGAGCTTATTACGCCAAACAGTCAAACGAATTTGGGGTGATTGCTGATGTTAAAATTGATGGTAAAACGGTGATGCAACGAGTACAAAAAGAGCGAGACCGTTTTGCTCAATTTGTCCAAGACAACGTGAATGGCTGGGATAACCATCACAAAATCAATGGTCATGCCAGTATTGATGCCAATGGTTTGATACGGGTTAATGATGAGCGTATCCAAGCTGAACGCATTATCATTGCCACAGGGTCAACACCGTTTGTTCCTGATGGTTGGCAAGAGAGTTTGGGTGAACGTCTACTAACTTCTGATGGTGTGTTTGAGCTGTCCGATTTGCCAAAATCACTGGCAGTGGTCGGTGCTGGTGCGATTGGCTTGGAGTTGGCACAAGCCTTTCATCGTTTGGGGGTAACGGTACGCTTATTTAACCGCACTGACAACTTGGGCGGCCTACAGGATAATAAAGTCAATGCCAAAGCGATTGCGTGTCTGAGCAAAGAGCTGAACATGGCATTAAATAGCGACATTCAAGCCGTCAAGCTCATTGATGAACAAGAACAAAAACAGGTACAGATTGATTACACTGACACCAACGGCGACCAACAGCAATTCACTTGTGACTATCTATTGGCAGCCACAGGGCGACGTAATCAGCTGTCAAATCTGGGCATAGAACATTTAGGCGTAGAACTGGACGATAAAGGACGACCCAAACAACACAACAAACTGACAGGACAAATTGCCAACTTACCTGTTTATGTCATCGGTGATGCCAATGGCTATCTGCCATTGTTACATGTGGCATCTACCGAAGGCTATATGGCAGGGCTACAAATCAAGGCAGACATCAACAAAGAAAAGAATGATGGTGATAATTTGGCAAAACAAAAAGACACCATCAGCAAACTTGATACCCCCATCTCCATTGTCTTTAGTGAACCACAAATCGCCCAACTGGGCAAATCACTGTCAGAAATAGAAGATGAAAATCTGGCGTATGTGGTCAGTGAAGTCAGCTTTAATAATCAAGGGCGTAGCCGTGTTATGGGTGTAAACTGTGGGTTACTTCGGCTGTATGTGTGCAAAAAAAGTGATTGTGTGTTGGGAGCAAGCATGGTCGCCCCTGATGCAGAATACATCGCCCACCTGCTCACTTATGCCATTAACCATGATTTGAGTTTATATAGCCTACTGAATACGCCATTTTATCACCCAACCATTTTAGAGGGCTTACGCACCGCTTTAAGAGAGGCACAAGCTCAGATGCAGCTGCCGTATTTTGATAACCCATCAGCTTCGGATTAGTCGGTTGCCGTCATGGAATCGGTTAAGGATTTTTTTGCTCATATTTTAATCGACCTACATGATAGCCTTTATTTGGCAATTGGTGGGTCATTAGAAGAAGAAACCCGAGACTGGACATCTCGAGGGGTTGAACTTGCCAGTACAGGCATCAAAATCTTAATTCTCTTATCCATTTTGTGCTTTACTTATTGGTTGTCTATTTATATTCTCAAACACAATCGCCAACGCCTACATCTCAATCATAAAAACTACCGACTTATCCGTTCTGTTTTACGCTACTTTTGGGTAACTGCTGGTATCATAGGCATCATGAGCCAAATGACCATCACCCCAAGCACCATTAAAGCCACTGCCAAGGCCAGCATTTGGGCAGGCATCTATTATATGTTATGGGCAAGCTCAGGGCAGGTCATTAACAAAATCTTACGGCATTATGGGCTAAATGCATCGATTGAACAGTTACTTAAAAATGTCTTTTCTGTGTTGATTGTGGTCATGGGCGTTGCCAGTATCATGGCACAGTTCGGCTTTGACATCGTCTCACTGGTGGCAGGTTTGGGGATTGTGGGTTTGGCAGTGGGCTTTGCCGCTCAATCTACGCTTGCCAACTTCATTGCAGGCATGACCATTTTGGTTGAGCAATCTTTTCAAGTGGGTGACTGGATACACATTAACAACAAAGAAGGGCGTGTGGTGCTGATTTCTTTACGTACCACGCACATTCTTACTCGTGATAACATGACCATCATTTTACCCAATGCCACCGTTGCGTCTTCTGAAGTTACCAACCTAACGTCCAAAAACTTTATTCGCTTTGACATCAAAGTACGCATTGCCTTTGAAGCAGACATGGACAACGCCAAAGCGGTGATTGCCAAGGTATTAGAAGACAGCGACAGCATACTCAAACGCCCCGAACCGAGCATTACGGTGGCAGAAGTGGCAGATTTCGGAGTGTATTTTATCGTTCGTTTTTGGGTCACACCTGCCCACGTTGCTAAAATACCAGCCATTAAAGAAGACCTACAAGAAACCATCAAAAAAGCATTAGACACCGCTGGCATCAGCACGCCCTATCCGCATATGCGTCTGATACGTTAAATCATTTAATAAACAACCATCAAATCCCCACTGACTTATTAGACAGACCATTTAAATTATCTGATGAGTTAGATGCCTTATTGACTATTGGTTTAGATAATCAAAATTACAGCATTAACTTAACCAAACGTATTGCTCAGATAAATCCTGATGTGCAGATACAGATTGTCAGTGATGTGAGTACATTGGACAACCAAACTCAAAGCGACATCAAAGCAGGTGGTATGTATTATCCTAAAACCAATAAGATAATCATCAATCCCAGTACTCAAGATTGGCAAGGCAGATTATTAGAATTAATTAATCATAAACTGGTACACAGCATTACGGCTGATGTGATTGCTAATGGTTTGTCAAATCAAGCCAAGGAAAAAATTAAAGCATTCAATGAAATACTGTGGAATGTCTTACATGACTTAGATAGTCAAAATGAAGTGCATCAAATACTTCAGGACAGATTGTCTTATGCCATGTATTCTAATGATGAATTCTTTTCAGTGCTGATATCTGAAAAAGATGTACGTAACTTACTAAGCCAAGACACTTTAAATCAAATAGGCAGTCTTTTTAGAGAACTGTTTATAGGAGATGACAATGACACAACCAATCAGAGAACTGACTCGTCAGGAGATACTGGAAAATCACAAGGAAATGACAGTACAGAAGTTTATGCAACTTCCAGTAGAACAGCGTCAGATGTTCAAAGGGATAGTCAACCAAATCAACCAAGCCAAGACAGTCGCAGAAGTAGTCAATCTGTATCGTCAAGTACATCAACAGAGCAAACAGTCTTAGATACCAATCAAAGAGATAAGGAGCTTGTCAATGGTCGCAACAACGCAAGAGATGCTCATGTCCAAGAAAGAGACATATCTCAAACTGTATCAAACGGAGTTGACACCAGAGCAACAAAGACAGTTTCAACAAATTCCACAGCAATTACGGCAAGCAACAACTCTGTCAGAAGCCAACAAAACAGTCAAGCCAATGATACAGGTTCTGATACACAACAGGAGCGAAATGGTACAAACCCAACACCAAAACAATACACCATTTTAGCCATCAACGAATTTGTCAATAAACTCAATACCCCCAAACCATTAAAAGACTTCTATAAGTTATTGGTTAAGCAGGTTAGCAGTCATAACAAAGACTTAAGATTTGTCATGGATAACATGGGGGACAGACATCATGGTAAATATGACAACACCAATACCATCACCTTAAATACTCAGGTATTTAACAATGATGCCATCAATGACACAGATAAACTCACTGCCATTAATCATGAGCTTATCCATGCTTTAACAGAGACTGGATTAGCCAAAGGGGGTAAAGCGGTAGATGATTTACAACACATGTATGCTCAGCTTAAAGCCAAAGATAAAGGCATTTATGCAGTACAGCTAGAGACCTTTCATGAGTTCATTGCTTATGGCATGACAGATAAGGCATTTGCTGAGTTTATTACCCAAGAGTTGGACATTAAGGCATTGGGGATACCTGCTAAAAAAGGTAGGTTAAATCAGTTCTTAACCGCTGTCTTTTCTATGTTTGGTTTACATAAAAGCAGTAACTATAAGACCTTTGCCAGTCTTGTGGAACAAGTCATGCAGGTTGAGTATGATAAGGACATTGTTGATGGACAAACCAAGTACAGTCAAAGTGCCATAAAAGACATTCAAGCCAATATCAAACGTGGCACTAAAGCCATGAATGATGTTTTATTGACTAAAGCAGATGTGCATCGTGCCATGTATCGCAATGACATTGGTTGGATTGACTTTGTGTGGGGTGATACAGGCATCATCAAAACCAATGGTAAAACCAAAGGAGCTAAAGGCATCAGTCATATCATAGAAGCAAGAATGCGTAAGGATAAGATGAGTTATGCTGATGTGGTTAAGATGCTTACTCAAGATGTGATGAATATCATTGCTAAGGGTTCTGTGATTAGAGAGATTACAAGGGAAACGACCCAACGCTTAACGATTACCCATGCCAATATTATTATTCATTTAATAAAAAATGCAGGCTCTAATGCTTGGTTGCTAAGTGGGTATGAAGACAATCAGATGGTGAATCAGAGTGGGGGTGCGACCACTTCTGACCTACGCACAATCAGTCCTATACGTTCTCGTACTGATGTGGGAGCATCTGATAAAGTATCAGATGGTGAAAGTAGAGTAGGTGGATATACTTCTACCCCTACGCACACTAAGCCTACAATGACACGTCTTAATGTGGGAGCATCTGATAAAGACAGTCTAATCCAAGACATCAAACATTTCAACCAACCAAGGTATTCCACCCTACCTAAAACCACCACAGAGCTACTTAAGGGGTTGGATAAAGGCAAGGTATCAGATGGGTTTAATACCCACTTAGATAAGCTCATACAGCGTGTGGTGGGTGATTATGAAGCGTCTGATACCAATAGAGCAGACAGCATCAAACACGCCTTAAATCACGCCACAGGAGCAATGAAAGCAGGGTATCAATTAAGTGATAAAGAAGCCCATACTATCCAAGCATTAATGCCCATCATAGAAACTTACATCAAACAACATGCAGGGCATTTGAGTGTTTCTGAGTTGTATGACATTTATCATGAGTTGTCTGACACATTAACGGTCAAAGACTTTATTGCCAATTATGACCAAGCCAGTCAAGCAGAAAAGCAACATGCTAAAAACTTAAAAGATTATGTCTTTGCCAATAAGGGTAAAAATGATACTGAGTTCTTAGTAAGGTTTGTTGGTTTGTCTGTGGCAAGTGAGCAGTTTAATCAAATCATCAACAAACCAAGAGTAAAAAAACATGGTAATCAAGACAGTTGGTTTGATGCTGTTATGGGTGTGGCTGAAAGCATTTGGTCATGGTTTACAGGATTGGTGCAAAGAACCAAACGTGGACATACCAATGTGCAAGTGGCAGGGTTGTTAAATAACTTACAGCGTGTGGATAACAAGGTTAGAAACCAAAAAGACAACGTGATAGATAAGACTTGGCAACTGGCAGGTAACCCTGTGAATTATGCCAATGATAAGTTAACTCAAGGCATCAGACACGCTTATGTTAAATTGGATTTACAAAACAGTCAGTATGATGTTTTAAGACGAATGGCAAAGGCTTCTGATGTGGCAGTGAATTTGGACAAATACACTCAAGGGGCTGTGGACAGCTTCAGTGAACGCAAACCCAACAGTAAGTTAAATGTGGTGGCTGAAACACTCAATGAAGTGGCTCAAGGGGGTAAGTTGTATGATGCGGTTGAGAAGTTATCACGCTTAAGTAATGTTGCTCAAGGGGTGCGTAAAGAGACTGACCACATGACCCAAAAGCTGTTAATGGAGCAGTTTACAAACACCCTTGACCAAAAGCAAAGACAACACATCACTCAAGCCATCTTAAAGACAGACATGGGAGCATTGTTAAATCATTTAACCATCAGTCAAGTACAGGCATTGATTGTCAATGATGCTAAGCGTCAAGATAAGATAAGCCAGCTTGAAAACAGATTAAGCCAACACATCAATGGCAATGACATGGTGATGCAAAGTAAGATACTTGGGGCATACATGGCAAGAGAGATTACCCCACGGCATCTGTTAAAGAATGCTCAATCCATTGCCATTGGTTTAGGCACAAAGCATGAGATAAGCTTAGACAATATGGACATGGCTGTGTTTCAAGACGTGGACATTCTCAGCAGTTTGTATGCGTTGGAGTACACAGATAAGGACGTGTTAGATGGGGTAAAACAACTGTTTGAAAGTGAAAATAAAGGCATGAAGTATCTGCTTAAACAACATCAGCAGATGGTGAATCAATCCAAAGCTGACTTTGCTTTTAACATTCATAACTATGCCAAAGGATACACCCCACAAATATATAACCCTTATCGTAACTTTGAGTTTGTCTCACAAGATGATGCTGATTATGCTCATAAGCTTCATGAGTTACAGTTAGATGGGTATGAGATTATCAGTCAGGAGTTGTCTCAAGATGAATTAGACACCACAGGAGCAAGGACGTTATTGCTTAACCGTAATTTTAAACGGCAAAAGTATGTTTCAGGGGCATTGGACATGTATGACAGTCATTCAAGGGGAACAGTGATTTATGATGACACCAGTCCACAAGAGCTATCAAGAGTGGCTAAAGCCAATGCTCAAGCAAGAGAAAAACGCAATCAAAACATCTCTTATAAAGACTTTAATCCTTTAAATGAACCCAGTAGCATGGTGATTAACTTTGGGGTAGATGGACGCATCTTAGATTATCATTATGAGATGACAGGAGTGGTACGAGACAGTTTGTTAGAGCGTGATAATGATGTCTTTACCTTGATGGGTAAATGGTCAGGGGACTTGGCTTATAAGCCTGAAGTCAAAGAAAACCAACGCACCATCATAGAAACCTTGCATGAAGATTATATGACCAATTATGCCAGTGAACCCCATAAGTTCATTGCCTTAGACCCAAACAGTGATGACCCTAAGGTGATGCAACAATGGCGTATGTTGCCTTATGAAGCACGTGAAAGAGCCAAGGAGTTGTATGGGGGTGGACAACCCATCATGGTAAGAGATGATGTGTATAACATGGTGTTTGGTTTTAGAAGTCATTCCATCAAAGACATGTTTGATAAATTAGCAGGTGAGCGTAATGCTTTTGAAAAAGTCGTTGTGGGCATTTCACAGTTTTTATTGGGGGGAGAAAAAGCCAAGTACAGATTGTATAAAGCAGAGCAATGGGTACAAGAAATTGAAAAGCGGATTAAGTCGTTCATTGTGATTAGAAATTATGATGTGTTAATAGGCAACATCATGACCAATAATCTGCTGTTGTTATTACGTGGAGTCAAACCCACTCAGCTCATCACAGGGTATGTGTCTGCATGGCGTAATGGTAATAGATACGCTAAATTGCACAATCAATTAACCCAAATCAATCTTAGAATTGCCAATGGTGAGAAGGGATTAAGCCAAAAACGCAATGCTTTGTTAAAAGAGCTTGAGAATAACCCAACTCATAAATACATGCAGGTTGGGTTAAAGAGTACCATTGTTGATGATGTGGATTTACAAAATCAAAGTAATAAATACAGAACAGACCTTGAGAAACAAGTAGACAGAGTATATGACGCATTACCTAAGCCAATAAAGATTGGGGTGGATTGGTTGTTTATGTCAGAGAACACGCCTTTGTATAAGCTGATGGCTGATGCCACTCAGTTTAGTGATTTTGCAGCCAAGTTTGTGTTGGCAGAGCATTTACAAAAACAAGGCATGGGGTTTGATGATGCGGTGAGTGAAGCTCAAGAAGCGTTTATTAACTTTGATATACCCACCAGTAAAGCCATAGATTATGCCAATAGAGTGGGTATTTTACGCTTTACTAAGTTTGTATTCCGTATCCAAAAATACTTACATAAGACATTGCGTGATAGACCTGCTCAGTTGGTAGCCAGTACGTTAATGACGGAGTATTTGGACACTCAAGGGGTGATGGATGCGTCTGTGTTATTACGCTTAGGGGGTAATCCAATGCAAGCAAGTATTTTAGATGGGTGGGATGCGTTTAGAAACATCAGTACGGTGGATTTTATTTGGTAATGTATGGTGGGGCTGGAGAGACTCGAACTCTCACACCTTGCGGCGCTGGAACCTAAATCCAGTGCGTCTACCAATTCCGCCACAGCCCCTAATGGTTTTGCGTGTTAGTGTTTGGCTATTATAGCCATTTAAAACGATTTAGCAAGCATTTTTTTTATTTTTTTATTTTAATGGCTTTGATTGATGACTGTCATCAGCCTGACAACTTAAAAAAGTGATGATATGTGGTGATTATGCGTGTTTTGTCAGAATTTAAACAGAATTGCCATACAATATGGCTATAAAATGGTGATAAACCATTCTTCCCAATCTGTTAAACTGAGACGATTTTGGCTTAAGTCTAGATGATACATACCAAATGACATATATTAGGTTTAAAAATGATTAGGTTTAACAATATTCGCTTTAAAACATTCGCTTTAAAACAATATTCGCTTTAAAAAGGTAACTTTGTTATGACACAAAAAATTCCAACCATTTATCAAGGTTCTCAATGGTTACTAAGCATCGCCAGCATCACCATTGTGGGTATTTTGGTGGCACAAGGTCATCAAACTGCCATTGCCAAACCCACCAGTAACTTTAACATCACGCCTGAACAACGGTTGACCGCCAGACAAGTGGCAACATTACTTGACCGCAGTCATTATTTAAATCAACCTCTTGATAAAGAAATGGGGCAAAAGATGCTATCTATGTATTTAGACACGCTTGACCCCAGTCGCACGTTGTTTTTGCAGTCAGATATTAACGAGTTTAAGCGAAAGTACAACGATGATTATGCCATTCGTTTAAAGCAAGGTGATTTGTCTGCTGGTGTGGCAATTTTTGAGCGATATCTTGACCGTTCGATTGAGTATTATGATTTTGCACAACAGTTTTTATCCAAAGATAACATCAATCTAAAAACCAAAGACAGCATCATATTAGACAGAGAAAAGGCAGAACGCTTTAATAGTGTCAAAGAGCAACAAAACTACTGGCAACGCAAACTGATTTTTGACTTGATTAGCATCACCTTAGGACAAGAAGAAGAAAAAGCCAAAGAGAAAATCTATGTTGATAATCCTGACATTGCCCTAGGACAAGATTTGTTGCGTAATGATGCGCGCACACCAAAACAAATCATGCAACAACGAATGCAACGACAATTGGGGCAACTAAAGCGTTTAAAAGATGATGAAATCATGCAGACCATTTTGGATTCAGCGGCATTAACCTATGACCCACACAGTAATTATTACGCCCCCATTCAAGCCACCGAACTACAAATTCAATCTAATTTGCAACTAGAAGGCATTGGCGTGTCCATTCGTCCAGACCGAAAAAATCCTGACTATACTCGCATCGTTACTTTAGTGGAAGGTGGGCCTGCAGCAAAAACTGGTCAAGTCAAGCCCAATGATGTGATTTTGAGTGTGGCAGGCGATGGTAAAAACATGCAAGATGTGGTGGGTTGGTCAACCCGTGAAGTGGTGGCTCTTATCCGTGGTAAGCGTGGCACGCCCGTTACGTTAAAGCTTAAGCAAGCAGGCAGTCCAGACTCTTCTGCTCGTCTTGTTACCATTGAGCGAGATGTCATCAAACAAGAAGACAGTGGTGTCAATCACCGTGTCATTACCATGTCACATAATGGCAAAGACCAACGTATTGGGGTGCTTGAGATTCCCAGTTTTTATCTAAACTATCAAGCTCGCCGTCATGGCATGGAATACCGCAGTGTCAGCATTGATACCGAAAATGCCATTAAAGCCCTTAAAAAACAACACATTGATGGTTTGGTGGTGGACTTACGCAACAATCCAGGGGGGTCTTTAGATGAAGTTGCCAACATGCTTGATTTGTTCATTAAAAAAGGACCCATGGTACAAATCCGTGACAATCAAGGCAATGTGCAGGTCTATACCGACCGTGATGATGGCGAACAGCTGTATGATGGCGACATGGTGGTGATTACCAACTTAGCATCAGCGTCTGCCAGTGAGATTTTTGCCGCTGCCATTCAAGATTATGGGCGTGGCTTGGTGGTTGGCAGTACGACCACAGGCAAAGGCTCAGCCCAAATTCAGCTGGACAATCTGGCGTTAGGCAGTGCCACCTTAACTCAACGAAAATTTTATCGCATCACAGGTGGCAGTACGCAAAACAAAGGGGTTGTGCCTGATGTGGCGTTGGTCAATATCTTTGATGGGGCAACTTTTGGTGAACGCTCACAAAAGTATGCCCTAAAATGGGACACCATTAAGACCGCGCCATTTAAGCCTGAAGGCAAGTTCACCAGCGACACCCTTGCCACTTTAAACCAACAGTCCAAAATACGCCAACAGAGCAACCCACAATTTGTGTATCTGTCTAAAATCAATGCCATTCGCAACATGGAAGATGATAAAAAACCCATCAAACTTGATATTGATGACCGCCGTAACCACATGAAAGAAGTGGAGCAAAAAACGTTGGCTGCTGAAAATGCCCGACGCAAAGCCACAGGACAAAAACCTTATGCCAGCTGGGACATGTATCAAGCAGCGATGGATGCTAAGTTTGAAGAGCTTAGCCGTATGAAAGAAAAAGAGCGTCCCAAAGAGCCTGAGAGCGAAGTTTATGTATTGGAAGCGGCTCAGTTGATGCTAGATGCCAGTAACGCTCAGAACAATCCTTAACGTCATTGTTCTTTAACATCATTGTTGTTGTTCCATGGTGTTGTTGTTCCATGGTCATCTTGTAAGCATATGCTTACAATCATTGACGATTTATGCGTCTATGATGACAGGGTAAAATTTGCGATTATGGTCACACGGCACAGACACATGGACACAGACACATGGAACAGCCACACGGTGCAAAGGAATGCTCGCAAGGCAAGGAATGACCGTTAAAAAACGTGATGGACGTGGTGATGTTGTGCTGTTAAACCAATAAGGGTTAAGCTTGGTTCTACCAAGCCCAATTCAAGGAAGCAAGCCCAATTTAAGGAAGAATGAACAAGGAAGACAATAACGGTCAAGGAACATGATGCTCACCCCCATGAGCGTTAAGACCACCCCAAAGCCCAAAAATTACCAAGGAATGGTGATTTAAACTAAGGACAGTTTGTAACAAACCCGCATGACCTGCCCTGTCATGTGGGTTTGTTGCGTTTATTTTTCAGATGATTCATTTAAGTTTACGATTGCCAAACCAATGCTGACAATAAGATTACCATTCAAACAACAGCCATTTAATGCGATAGCGACGCCAAATACACACACATATCCACCAAACGGTTGGCATAACCCCACTCATTATCATACCAAGCAAATACCTTTATCATATCCCCCACTTGCATGGTCTGTAGGGCATCAACAATCAATGATTGAGGCTGATGAAAAAAATCACTGGATACCAATGGTGCATCACTGTAACCCATGATACCTGATAGTTTATCAAGGCTGGCTGATTTTAGTGTTTGGTTAATTTTATCTGGCGTGCTTATTTGTGCCAGTTGAAAAGTAACATCAATGGCGGCCACATCAATGGTGGGTACACGGATAGAATGCCCGTTGATTTTGCCCACCATATAAGGCAATACTCGCTCAGTAGCGGCAAGGCTACTGGACGTGGTCGGTATGATATTAAACCCTGATGCCCTAGCCCGTCTTAGATCACGATGGGCTTGGTCTAAGACATTTTGGTCAGCGGTAAGTGCATGAATTTCAGTCATCATGACCGCTGTTACGCCATAGGCTTGGTGCAAAGTGTCAATCAATGGCACTAAGGCTTGTGTGGTGCAAGATACGCTGGATATGATGGGCAGTTGACGGGTTAAAATCATCTCATTGATGCCCATGACCACACTGGCATCGACATCATCAAAGGGGGCAGCACCTACGATAACTTGTGTTGCCCCTGCTTGTCGATGCAAGTTGGCATCAGCGTAAGAACGGAATTGTCCTGTACATTCAAGCACCACATCAACTCCCAACTGTTGCCAAGGCAACTCTTTTGGGCTGGCGTGTTGCAACAGTGGGATATCAATGATGTTCACAATGCCATGAGCATGGTTAAACTGCCTATGTTGTTTGTCCAGTTTTTGTAGGTGTAAGTTGCCTGTTTTGCTTAGACTGGCATGTATGCCTTGTTGGCTTAGCCGTCCATGCGTGCTGTCAAATTTGAGTAAATGCAGTTTGGTGTTGGCATCTGCCAAGTCATTGATGGCAACCAACTCCAATGGACAACTGGCATCGTCGGTTGATAGCAGTTGTCGCTCCAACAAGGCACGCAGTACATTTCTCCCAATACGACCAAAACCATTGATGGCGATTTTTAAGGGTGGCTGTTTGGGGTATGAATGAGTCATGATGATGGCAATTTATGGTTTAAATGACTTATGGTTTAAAGATTAGAGCCAAACGAATGTCATTATAAGACACACGTTCGTGCAACCTGTCAAAAATGGGCTTTAGTTTGATGTTACCTTGCTGGTCAAAATCATTGGGATCATTGATGGCCATAATGGCATCATAGGCTTGATAAACGTCTGTAACCAACTTATCGTTTGGTCTTAGGTGCTCACAAGGGAAGTTGGGGTCTTCTTCTTTGATGGCTTGCAGATGACGCATGATGGTGGCTTGTGCCAACTTTCGTTCTTGAGCTGTCTCAGCAATGGTTAGGCTCTGGGCAAGCAGACGTTTGGTGATGTCAATGGTGCTGTCGGTGATGATGCTTTGATTGCTCAGATGCTCTTTTTTCTGCTGTTGTTGCTTTTTTTGTTCTTGTTTTTTTTGATGGTCAGCAATGACGGCTGAGTCATTTGTGCCACCACACTGTATGACAAAGTTTTGATGTGCTTGGGTAATGGCATCTTTATCCAGTTCATCATAGGTGGCTTGCACTTCTGCTGACAGCTCTAAAAACCGCTTATCTGCCCCACGAGCCAAAGGGTCAAGATTAAGACTGGTTTGGTTAAAACCAAGCAATTTTAACCCAGACAAATCGGTTAAGCGAGACAGTGCCACATAGCCTTGCCCTAACTCAAAGGTATTGCGAAGGTCAATTTCTGCGGCATCTAAAGTCATGCCTTGCGATTTATGCACGGTAATTGCCCAAGCTAAGCTCAATGGCACTTGCCAATAGGTGGCAAGGGGCAGTCCAATTTCATCTTCTACCACCCATTGCTCTGGGGTGGCGATGACTTCTCGTCCTGTATTTAGGCGTATCACAGGATATTTGGTTTTGATTATTTTTTCATCATCTTTTGTATCATCATCTTTTGCATCATCTTCGGTCTGCTTAGCCAGTTCATCATTGGGTTTGCTGGTCAGATTTTCGGTTAAGGAAGCATCAGTTTGAGAAGCGTCGTGCTTAGGCATGGGCTCATTTTTATCGTTGGTGGTTACAAATTTTACCACCTCACCCATCGTACCATTACACACCGATAAATCAGGAATGTTTTTCACAAACATCACTTTTGCCCCAATTTTTAAAGTCAGCTCATCTGGGGTACGGACACTTTTTTTGAGCATGTCTATCAGCTTAGGGTCGCCATTTGCCATCGCATGATAGACTTGCGCCTCTCCAGTCAGATGGCTAAGTTGCGTGTCATTGATGCTATTGACATTGACATTATGGGTATATAGACGGGTACGGATTTGACCAATGTGGTTGTGCTGACTGTCATGTAATACTTCGATGGCATCGTGAGTAACCGATGCTTGACGGATTTGGTTTAAAATGTCATTTAAACTCAGTGAATTTGACGTGTTTTTTTGTTGGCGATGCTGTTCGGTCAAATAGCAAACATGCAGTTGTGCTTCCAGCCATGCCTTGGACATAAAGGCGAATTTATCTCGGTTGCTCTCACCTCGCTCACCCACTGGTGGTAACTGAAAAAAATCGCCAGATAACACCACCTGAATACCACCAAATGCCTTGTCATTATTTCGCACCACTTTTAGCACTTGGTTAATCAAATCCAGCTGTTTGGCATGCAACATGGATATTTCGTCAATGATAAGCACTTGCGTTTGTTCCAGCCGTTCTTTTAGGGATTTTTTGCTTTTAAGCTGGCTTATTTGCTTATCTTCCATGGTCATGCGAATGCCAATGCCCGACCAGCTATGAATGGTTGTGCCATTCATGTGGGTGGCTGCAATGCCTGTACTGGCAGTGATGGCAACAGGCACTTGTCGAGCTTGTAGATAATGGATATATTGGTTCAGCGTGTAAGTTTTGCCAGCCCCTGCCGATCCTGTCAAAAAGACATTATGTCCAGTTTTTAAAATATCTAGGGCAGTGCTTTGTTTCATAAGGCAGGCTTAATTCATAAAAACATGAATAAAAATATTGGGTAAAAATTGGGGCAAATCATCGCCAATGGGGCAAATCATCGCCAATATAGTACCCATGCTTCTGTTGTACCAACATTGGGGTCACTGTTGATTTTGTCTTTTAGAGCAATGGCAGCTATTTTGCCACGTTCAGGACCGACCATGACTCGCACGCCACGGCTGGTCTGGCTGGTACTGACTTGATAACCTGCTTTTTTAAATTTGGCTGCCACTTCATCGGCTCGTTGTTGATTGCTTGCTAACGCCACTTGTACGCCAAAGTTGCCTTTAGCATCTGTTTCTTTGACGGTCTGACGGGCTTCTTTTAGCTTTTGTTGCGATTCTCGTTTGGCCTCGGCAGATTTTTGTGCCAGCAGTTCTTGCTGGCGTTTTTCTTGTTTTTCTTGTTCAGCTTTCAGCTGTTTTTCTCGCTGGGCTTTTTGTTTGGCAAGCTCTTTGGCTTTTTCGGCTTCTTTGGCTTCACGCTCTAAACGGGCGATTTGTTTGCCTGATGGAATGATTAATTGTTGCCCCAAAGTCAGCTCAGCATCGGTTGCCAATTTATTCATAGTGGCTAAGGCTTCTAGGCTAACGTTATATTGCCGTGCCAACCTTATCAAACCATCACCCCGTTTGACTGTGTGGTTAATGGGGCTTTTTGGCGGGGCTTTGTTGGCTTGGGTGTTGTTGGCTTGGGTTTGGGTGTTGTTACTTTGGGTGCTGTTGGCTTGGGTATTTTGTGTTGTTCCGTTGGCGTTATTGGTTGCTTGTGATGCACTGGCTTGTTGTTGATTTTTGGCAGGGGGCTGTTTGGGAGCTTGACGTGCGGTTACCACAGGACGGCTGATGTTGTCTTGTTCTGCCGTGGTTAGGTTGTCAACTGGTTCAGTGCCATTATCGGTTTTGGCTTTATTTTTGGCGGCATAAATTTCACTTTCAGCACGAGCTTTGGCTAAGGCAACATCGACGGCCTTTTGGTTTTCTTCCAAAAAGACTTGCGTTCGCCTTTCTTGTTCTTTGACATTGGCAATGCGTTGCTGTTGTTTTTTTGCCAATATCTGTTTTTCGGTTTCAATATCGGTGGTCAAAGGCTCAACCATCAAATCGCTTTCGATACTTTGGCTTGAATTTTGGCTTGAACCTTGATGATGCTGATTACTTTTCACATCATTGCTTTGCACATCACTCATCTGTACGGAGTTTGCGGTAATATCAGTGGTTTGAGCGGTATTGTCATTGACTTTTTGCACCATGGCATATAGCATGACACTACCACCGATGAATAGCACCGCACCTAAAATGCCCTGTCGTGATAAGCTCATGCCCACTCTCCCCTAATACACACCCATGACTTAAATTTGTTTGCCAATTTTACTACATATCCTACCCCATGCAAACCGCTTAAAGTGCAAACTGCTTCAATGGCTTTCATGCTCCTAAATAGCCCAAACTCTCAGCAATGGTATGAAAAGACCCACACACCAATATCAGCTCATCAGCGGTACTGTCCGCTTGTACTGCTTGGGTGGCACTTGCCATGTCATCATAGATATGATAATGATCGCTTGTTAAGTGTTGGCTAAGCACTTGCTGCAATGTGTCGGCTGAGGCAGCTCTGGCATGGTTGATAACTCCCACATACCATTTGACAATGGGCAAATTTGCCTGTTGAAGATGCGTAACCACCTTATCAATGTCCTTATCCACCAACATCGAAAATAATAAGCGTATTTGCCCCTTATTGGCATCAGTGGTTTGAACGGTTGGCAACGTTCGTACCATACTTGGTAATCGCTGTTGTAACTGCTCTAATAAAAAATTGATGCCTTCTTGGTTATGTGCCACATCAAATAGCCATTGTCGTCCTCCAATATGACGCAAATCAAATCGACCTGGCATACGCACCTGTGGCATCGCCATACGAACATGCTCATCGCTAATGCTCAAACCGCTTGCCAGCACCGCACTGATGGCATTAGTAACATTGACCAAAGATAAGCTGGGATATGGTAAGTTTAACGTGATGGCAGGATTGCTGTATTGCCACTGTTGACCACAAGTTAGCTTATTAGCACCCATATCAGCATCATGTTGATAAAAACCATAATCCCGTCCTGCCTGATAAACAGTGACGTCCAACTGCTCGATTTGCTTAGCAACTGATGCTGGCATGTCTGCTTCACCATAAATAAGCGTCATGCCTTGTCGTAAAATGCCTGCTTTTTCATAACCAATGGACTCACGGTTATCGCCCAACCAGTCCACATGGTCAATACCAATATTAGTAATGACTGCCACGTCGGCATCTATCAAATTGACCACATCTAAGCGACCACCCAAGCCCACTTCCAATACCCAAACATCACAATTGGCATTAGCAAAAATCAACAACGCCGCCAACGTGGTCATTTCAAAAAATGACAAACTGACCTGACACGCCAAGCGAGCTTTTTCTACTCGTTTAAAGGCATCAATTAACCATTCATCACTCACTGATTGCCCATCAATGCGTACCCGTTCATTAAACTTAAGCAAATGTGGTGATTGATACAGTGCAGTTTTGTGGCCTGCTTGTTGGCAAATTTGAGCAATGGTGGCCGTGGTAGAGCCTTTTCCATTCGTCCCTGCAACCATAAAAACATGAGCAGTGATTTGTTGATTGGCATTGTCGCCATCTCTGTTGTTACCCCATGCGGTGATGCCCAACATGTCGGCAACGGGACGCACTCGTGACAGCCCCATGTCTATCGCTGACATGTGAATGCCATGGATATAAGTCAGCCAGTCATCAAGTGTCTGAAACGTGGCAGGATTCAGTGAGACATTGGGCTGGTCATTGTCAAAAGAACTTAAAGATGGCATGAACGGTAACTTCACTATCAATAAAACACCAATTATATAACCAAATACTGGCAAAATCGAGATGGCAAAATGCCAAAAGGCAACACCATTAAAATGCGATGTTAAAAGTTAACATGCAAGTAAGTTAATGGGTTAACTTTGCCAATAATCGATGCACGGTGTCTTTGAGCTGATGGCGATGCACCACTTGGTCGATTACCCCATGCTCAAGCAAAAATTCTGCTCGCTGGAATGGCTCATCTAGCTGTTCACGCACGGTCTGTTCAATGACACGCTTGCCAGCAAAACCAATCATTGCTTTTGGTTCAGCCAGATGAATATCACCAAGCATGGCAAGGCTTGCAGTCACGCCACCATACACAGGATTGGTCAGCACCACCAAATATGGCACGCCTGCATGTTTTAGCCGTTCTATGGCAGCAGCGGTACGTGCCATTTGCATCAATGACAACAACCCTTCTTGCATTCTAGCACCACCTGAAGCAGCAAAACACACCAACGGCAAGCGATTGCTAAGAGCAGTCTGGGCCGCCAACACAAATCGGTCTCCCACCACCGATCCCATAGAGCCACCCATAAAAGCAAAGTCAAACGCACAAGCAACCATTGGCAAATCCTTAACATGCCCTTGCATCACCACTAAGGCTTCTGACTCACCTGTCTTTTCTTGGGCTTGGGCTAACCGCTCAGGATAGGGCTTGCTATCACTAAAGCCCAATGGGTCAGTGGTGCTAAAGTCTTGCCCAAGCTCACCTGTCACATCATCAAAAAACCACATCAAGCGGTCACGAGCCGTGAATGTCAAATGGTGATCACAATGTGGACACACAAAGTCATTAAAACGTAAAGCGGTGTTGGTTATCATGCTATGACAGTGACTGCATTGGGTTGACGGCTCGGTCTCCACAGCGGTCAATGCGATGACATTATGATAATCCACGCTGGGGACAGGACGGTCTAACCACACAGACATGGTATCGGACACGGTACTGGTTGGGTTGTTTTGGGCATTGTTTTTAGCATCGTTTTTAGCATTGGTTTGGGTATTGCCATTTACCGTGTCGGTTATGGTTGGCGTTGCGATGTCTGAAGTGTTTTGTGTCAAACTCATGGCTGTCCTTATTGGCAATCTATATTCACAATCGACCCATAGTCAAAATCTACCAGAGCATGTTCCTAAAGGATCGTGTGTTTAAATATCATTTAACCGCTTTAACCAAGCTGTCAAACGTCGCCAACAGCTTATCTTTGGCTTGATTGACCGCATGGGCATCATTAACATCAATGTTGGCAAAGTGGTTAACCAATGCACTGCCCACGATGATGCCATCTGCCATCTGTCCGATGGATTTGGCAGACTTCGCATCTTTGATACCAAAGCCCACGCACACGGGCAGGTCAGTCATGGCTTTTATTTGTTGTACTTGCTCGGTAACATCGCCCACATCTAAATTGCTTGCCCCTGTTACCCCTTTTAATGACACATAGTAGATAAAACCACGTCCATATTTTAGCACCTGCTCACGTCGCTCTGGCAAGGTGGTTGGGGACAGCAAAAATATCTCATCCATGTCATGCTCTGCCAATAATTCCAGCAAATCACCTGCCTCCTGTGGTGGCAAATCCACAATTAAGATACCATCAACACCCGCATCTTGACAGGCAGACAAAAAAGTTTGATGACCAATGATTTCAATGGGATTAAGATAACCCATCAAGATAACAGGAGTGTGCTGATTGTCTTGGCGAAAAATTTTAACCATCTCAATGGCTTGGCGAGTATTTGTGCCTTGTGCCAAAGCTCGCTCAGCAGCAGTGGCAATAATCTTGCCATCTGCCATTGGATCACCAAACGGCATACCCAACTCAATGATATCCGCACCATGTGCCACCAACTCATGCATCAATGGCACGGTTGCTGTTGGATTGGGATCACCTGCCATCACATAGGGAATAACGGCTTTTTTTTGCTTTTGTTGTAACTGAGCAAAGACTTGTTGAATTTTTGACATGATTGACTCACTTAAACATCTAAAATTTGGCTGGGCTGGTTAAACATGCTTGATTAAAATGATTAAAACATTAGCATTTGACCATTTGACCATTTGACTGATTGACACACATGATTAACACACAAAAACACTTAAGACCGCCCCATTTGGTGTACAAGCGTTAACAATTGGCTTAAACTGGCTAATATACGCCAATATGCCAAAAAAATCGACCCATAACCTGACAAAGGGTGATAATTTAATTCTGCACGTTTAGATTGAGACAAGGTAGTCAAGGTGCTGAACCACACAATGGTGAACCACAGAATGTGAAAATGTCGTCTATGGGTAAATAAAGCACTGCCAACTCAAGGCAACTGGGCAGATGGCATGCGTCTCATGATGATGCGTTGCTTATTTCGTAGGCGTTTGTTATTTAAATTGTCTTGATAATATTTGGGATTGGGCAATAAGCAAATGAGCAATGCTGCTTCATCACGGTTGAGTTTACTGGCAGGTTTATCAAAATAATGCAGTGCCGCCGCTTGAATGCCATAAATGCCATTACCAAACTCTGCAACATTAAGATACGCTGTCAAGATACGCTGTTTATCCCACATATGTTCTATCATCATGGTGATGAGTGCTTCATCTGCTTTACGAATGTAGGATTTTTGTGAAGTTAAAAATAAGTTTTTTGCCAACTGTTGGCTGATGGTTGAGCCACCTGCTGACACTTTGCCCAAACTTTGGTTTTTTTCTAATGCCTTTTCGATGCCTTGCATATCAAAGCCATGATGACTGACAAACTTAGCATCTTCACTGACAATGGCGGCTTGTTTGGCACTCTTAGCGATGTCATCATACTCTACCCATTGCTGGGTAACTTGTCCACCTTGTAGACGATGTGTCAACATAAACATGCTGTTGGTAATGGGCTGAGTTTGCCACACCACAAGCAATCCTGCCACCATCACATGAAAAGCAATGACCAGCAAGATGGCGGTGAATATGAGCCACTTCATAGGCTTGAGCATAATTTTTATCATGTGGCTGATTGACCCAACTAAATAAATAAAAGCTGATACAAATCTTATCTTATATGCGGAGTAATTTGCCACCCATTCACCAAGCAGGCAAATAATTGTGTAACATCAATCGCAACTTTAACGACCACAGCGGTTGAATGCCTGTCATGCCTTGAGTCATTTTTCCTTGATGCAAAATCACAAATGAAGGCGTAACTTGCCCCTGCCAATCAGCAAATATCCGTCCATGACTGTCGTTGATGGTAATAAACTCATAATGATGCTGTTGCAAATATTGACCCAACTCAGCATCATCACCTGATTTAACAGCGATGCTGACCACAGGGTAGCCATCTTGATGTAGCTGACTGACCTTAGGCGATGTTACCGCACACACGCCACACCAACTGCCCCAAAAATACACCAACACAGGGGAATTTTGGCTGATGGCAGACACATCAACAGGCATGCCTTGATAATCCATCAAATGTAAATTTGGCTGAGCAGGCATGACAGGCTGTCGCCACCAATTCACCAGTAAATAAATGACCACAAACAACAAAAGATACTTTAATAAACCAAACAAGGTCGGTAAGATGGATAAACGAAAGTTAATTATTGTCTCCTTAATCACTGCATTTTTAACACTGCATTTTTAACACTGCATCTTTAACACTGTGTCCTTATGCCAATAAAGTTGACATGACCATGACAGGCAATCATTATTCACAATATTCATAATTCATAGATAATCATGATTGTGGCAATTATGCCAAATCATCATTGTGATAAATCATCATGATAAATCATAATCATGCCAACCATTTAAAACCCTGTACGGAACAATACCCCAGTTACCATAAACGCCAATGACAACAACGTTACTGACACAATATGCCCAATAAACAAGTGGCGTAATTTGGCATTCTCTAAATCCTTTTTTAACCGTGGAATGACGATAAGCTGAGCGGATAATGCCGTGAGTGCCGTCAGCACCAGCCACGTGATTTTTAAGCTGATAAGCACCGCTATCGGATTGTCATGATTGGTGAGCATCGCAAACTGGGGCAAGTATCTATGAGCCATATAAAAGCCTGTCAGTACCTGCACAAGCAAAGCCGTCATACCAAGCTTTTCAAAACTGCCTTCAAAGTTTAAGATAAGTCGACTGTCCTGCTCACGCACAGATTTGGGCAATACACACAAACACAGGTATAAATGCCCACCAACCCAAATGCACGCCCCTAAAATATGTAATAACAACAGCCAAAAGTTCATAAGAAAATGCCATGTGTGGTAAAAGGGTGAATTTATTGAACTTTAACATGTGAAGTAATTGAACAATTTTAAATGTTTAAATCATGTCCTGATTTTACTTGAATGACGCTTAACTAACACACGCCACAAGTTTTAATTTAATAGGATATTATAAGATATTTTTTTTGTTACTTATTCATTTTTTTGTTACTCAGTCATCATAAATATTATGAAACAGATTGAATTAAATTTCAAGAAACAGTTTAATTGTAAATAATGCCAATATCACTTATATTGATTTGGCTTATCTCAATCTATCTTAAAAATTAAATCATTCAAACATTCAGAGTTAAATCATGTTAAATATACCCGAGCTTATCGAACCTGCTTCATACCCCCCAAAAGCACCCAATCCCATTGCAGGCTTAAGCGAATATCTACAGGTAAATTTTAGCAAATATTTTGAGAATCTAACCGCAGTTAGCGACATTCAAACCATTTTAGCGCAAGTTCAATCAAAGCCAAATACCATCGTATGGCTTGACCTAGAAATTGAACCAAGCACTCAAAAACTACTCGATGGTGCGATTGTCGTTGGTCATTTATATTGGCAATTTGATGAGACGCTATTTAGCAGTTACGCAAGTCTATTTTTTGAGATTTTTCAAACTGCTGACCATTTAGCTGGGCATAATTTGGTTGAATTTGATTTACCAATACTGGTGGATTTTTTTAAGGCTATTGAGAAATTGAATGTTACCGATGATACACTGTCTCAATGGCAAGTCAAAACATGGGATACGCTTATTCTAAGTTGCCTGCTGATTCCACATCAACCTACCCATGCGTTAGCCAAACTATATAAAGCCAATACCACCCATAACAATCCTGTGTTGGACTGTGTTGAAAGTCAGATAATTTTTCAACTTTGTCTGACAGCATGGAACAATTTACCGTTAGACAGTCAGTTCTTATACCATCAACTACTGCCCAATCTTGAGAAATTATCCAATAACCAGTATTTTTGTATTGATGATGATTGCATCTTCGATTGGGATTCAATAACAAGTGAAATGCCTAAAGGCAATCAATCCGAACTGGTTGCATTGCTACAGCAAGCTTGTAACACAATTAAAAAACAAAAAATCAAACAGCAAAAAGGCATATTTAAAGAAACTCCCCATTCTTGGCAGTATCTAGGTTTGGCATGTTTTGTTAATTGGCTACGCTATTTTGATAAACCACAAGCCCGTCGCCCTGTGTGGATTACCAAACACCCGATTTATAAGCAGAGTTTTCAACACGCTGAAGACACCTTTTGGCAGATTGATGCCACTAATGAAGATTGGATTAACAGCCAATGTCAAGAATTTTTTGGTTTTGACAAATTGCGTGATGGACAAATGCAAATTGTCAAAGCCACCCTCGCCAATCAAGACATTCCATTAGGAATTTTGCCAACGGGGGGTGGTAAAAGTCTCACCTTTCAATTACCTGCGCTTATTTTTAGCAAGTACCAACGCCAGCTCACCGTTATTATTTCACCACTAAAAGCCTTGATTGAAGACCAAGTCATTAATCTTCATACCCAACTGCCCAACTATAAAAGCCGTATCGCCTATCTGACATCAGGGCAAACGCCTGAGACTCAAAAGAATATTATCACAGGCGTGTGGCAAGGTGATATCGATATCCTGTATTTAAGCCCAGAACGCTTACGTACATACAGCATTCGCCAACTGCTTAAAAATCGTACGCCTGCCTTTTGGGTACTCGATGAGGCTCATACCTTAAGCCAATGGGGCACAGATTTTCGTCCTGATTTTTTACGGATTGCTGACCACATTATTGCCTGTTATGGTTCCGAAATTGCCCAAAAAGTGCAGAATGACATCAAGGCAATGGCGAAAAAGCCCAGTAAAAATGACAATCAATTTGATTTGCTAGCAGGCAATACGCCCAAAACCGTTAATGAACCTGCTAGAGAATATGAATTTATTGCCCCAAGAGTCAGCCTTGTAACCGCTACTGCTTCTAGCCGTGTCAAAGAAGATTTGGATAAAGAATTGGTCAATAAACTGGTTACTTTAACGAATAATAAACCTTTGGTGCAATATGGTACACCTATCGATAACCTAACAATTTGGCGTGAGAATATTACCCCACATTTTGAGCAAGTGGCAAAAGACAACCGCATGACAAGAATTTATCAAATCTTGCATGAACGTCAAGCTTGGTATGAGCAAAACCATCTTGAAAACCCCGAACAAGGTATCGCTCTTGTCTACCTGAGAAACCGCAAAGCTTGTGAAGCATACGCCAAACACTTTGCTGAACAGAATCTCAAAGCGGTCGCCTATCATGGCAAACTGGATGAATCACAGAAAAAGCAAATTTTACAACAGTTCAAAAACAATGAACTGGACGTGATTGTTTGTACCAATGCCTTTGGCATGGGCATTGATAAAGCAGGCATTCATACCGTCATTCATAGTGGTGTGCCAAATAATCTTGAATCGTATGTCCAAGAAATTGGGCGTGGGGCAAGAAAATCCCATGAGCATGCTCACGCCTACATGCTATGGGACAATAGCGACATCGAAAATCAGTTTAAACAAGAACGCCTCTCTCGTATTCCCAATACCGAAACTCTAAAAAACTGCTGGGAGCAAATCAGACCGATTCTAGGCAGACAGCCTAGCGACCAATGGTTTGCAGGCAATTTGTTGTTGCCAATTTTAGGCATTGATGATGATGTGGAACAACTTAACACCCAAATTCGTGTGGCTCTATTGGCATTAGAACGCTACGGCTTATTGATTGAAAAAGAACAACAGCCTGCTTTTATTACCATTAAACCATTGCAAAGCCCCACAGCAGAGCATAATAGTAAACTACTTAAACTGTATCACCAATTACAGCAAATTAACGACAATTTACCGACCCAGACCAGTATTTATAAAACCACAGAAACACAGCCCACTCGCTACCACTTGCCTGAGCTTGCCGTGGCGTTAGGCTATTCGGTCAAGCAGTTACTAGACCTACTGCGTCAACTGGTCAAACTGGGATTTGCTCAATGGGAAATTGTGGTTAATATTCGCCTAAACCATACTGTCAGGCATCTAAAAAGTGAGTTTAATAAGAAAAAACGTATCCTTGATGCCCTAAAAGCCTTTATTAATAGCGATTTTTTTCAAGCACATTATCAACAGATGGATAGTGTGGATGGGTTTGAGCGTTTTGATGGCAAAGCCTTGGATAATTGGCTTGTGGCTCATCAGTATCAATTCCGCACCGCTAAAGACATTTTTCCAATGTTGCGAGCGTTAAATATCATTGCCACACGATATCACTCAAAGCATTATTTTACCGTCAGCTCAACCATTGAAACTAAAAACCAACTGGCAATTGAACAGCTTAGCGATGATTGGCACAACTGGCGAAACCTTGCCGAACAGCAAATCAATCAACTTGCTCCACTGCTTGATGAGTATATTTTTGCCAAGCTTGATGGCAAGGGGAAAGAAGTGGGGGTAAATTTCTCATTGGACGATATTGCTGAGCAACTCAATCGCTCACCAATAACCATTTTGCACCAACTTGAACAGCTACAAAGATTACGCATCATCGAGCTATCACGCCTTGATGATGATGCCAATGCGATTTTCTTTATTGGTGCGAATAAAACCAAAAAACCATATAACGCCGTTGCTTATCGTTACTTACAACAACATTATACTGACCGTTGTATGCGGATTCATGTGTTAAATCATTGGCTTAATAGCGACATGAACACCAAACGCTCACTGATGGAAGACTACTTTAGATATCCGTTAGCTCACGTGGTTAAGCAATATATTCCCAAAGACACCGATGTTACTCGCCCTTATCTCAAAGATTATAAAAAACTGATTTTACCCAGCCATTTAAGTAATGTACAAAAGCAAATCATTGAAGATAAAAGCCGTGCATCTATGATTTTAGCAGGACCCGGTTCAGGTAAAACCACGGTTGTCGTGCATCGGGTCGCTCATCTGTTGATGATTGAAGAGATTAGACCTGAAAAAATATTGATTTTAGCTTATAACCGTTTGGCAGTGTGTGAATTGCAAGGCCGCTTAAAAGCCTTAGTGGGGAATAATGCCAATGGCGTAACGATTTTGACTTTCCATGCCTTAGCCCGCCAAATCACAGGATTGTCAGAAAAAGATGCCACCAATGAACAACTGGACGAAATTTGTTCTAAAATTGCTCATCTAAATGAAGAAAAAAATGATGACAAACGGCGAAATAATGCCCGTTATCAATGGCTCATTGAGCAAGCAATTGCCCAGCTTAAAGAGTCTCCCCAATATTTTCAATATATCATGGTTGATGAGTTTCAAGATATTGATGAGTATCAATATGAGCTGATTGGGCTTTTAGCCGATTTACAAGAAGTTAAAGATGACATCACTGATAACAGTTCATCAAGTAACAGTTCATTAAGTAACTATGAACAGCGTGGTTATCTGATGGTTGTGGGCGATGATGACCAAAATTTATACGCCTTTCGTGGGGCAAGTATTGAATTCATTCAGCAATTTGAACAACATTATCATATTGATGTTTCACAAAAATATTATTTGCTTAATAATTACCGCAGTGCAGATAATATCGTGAATCTTGCCAATGACTTTATCAGTCAGTCATTACCTAATGAAGAGCGGTTAAAAGATGCTGATAATAGCGTCCAGCCCACTCATACTCACCCAGATTTACCGATTCGCCATGGCACATTTCATCAGCCAAAAGGTATTGATATGGCAAGTTGGATTGCTCAAGATATTCAAGCCAAACTGGCTGAATTTGAAAGTTTAGAGCATCAACCAAGCATTGCCATTTTAGCCCCCAAATGGCAATGCTTTGATGCCATACAGCATTATTTAGAAATTTTAGGCATAAACAGCCAACGCTACAATGAAAGCGAGCAGTTAATTCCGTTAAATAGCTTTATTGGGCAGGCTTTGTGCCAGTTCTTAGATAATGAACGCTTAGCAATAATCACTGGACAAGTTACCATATTTTTAGAAAATTGGCGAGAAGAACAACATTTAACCGCTTTAGATAAGGCGTGGCAGGCTATCTTAAATAGCATTTCAGACTTGGCTGATGTTACCTATGAACAAGTATTGCAACGGCTTGAAATGGCACAATATGACAGTAAAAAAGCCGTTTATTTACTCAGTTATCACAGTGCCAAGGGCATGGAATTTGACCATGTCTATGTTATCGACCAAATCAGTAACCAAATCAGTAGCCATCAGGAAAATGGCCAAGATACGGTCAGACCTTTATATGTGGCTCTGACACGAGCCAAGCAATCACTGACCATCTTGCAACATCAATATAATCACCATCAACGCTTAGCTGACTTATTGGCTAAACAAGGTCATCTATGCACCATTAAAACAGTCAGTAAGCCAAAATATCTAAGCTTCCACCGTTACTTACAACTTGAAGAAATCGTACTGACACCAAAAGCTTTAGTGAGTAAACAAGGGCGAGAATTTGTTACTCAAATTTTTGTTAAAGATGGCTGGGGCAAGCTTGATAATGTTTTTAATCAATTTTTGGTGAAAAGTTGGCAAAAAAACAGGGTGCCTGATGGTATTTACTCACCAAAAAACCAACTTATTTGTCAGTTTTCTCGTTATTTAACAGCACAACTTAACATGGCGAAACTTAACATCACAACCATACAGTTGGCAGGGTTTACCACAACCCTGTTTTATCAACAAGACATGACTTGGTACAAAAAGCATCAGTATCATGGTGTTGAAACTTCCCACTATTTGATAGTGCCATTTGTAAAATTTAATATTTATTTATAGATAAAATTTTAATAAAAAAATAGACAGTTTAAATCTTAGCACTGTTCTAGGGCGATTGTTCAAATGGTCATATCCAATAAATAACCATATCACCTTTATAATCACCAAGTCGTTGCCTTTTATCAATTTTACCAAGATACTGTCTCATAGCTTAAAAGATTGCATGAAACAACACAAAACTCAACGCTGAGATGATTGCAGCGGCTGGTAAGGTAGTTACCCACGCTAATACAATGGGTTTCATCAAGCCCCAGTTGGCATTTTGATTGACCAAACCAATGCCCAACACCGCACCCACTAAAATGTGCGTACTAGACACAGGCAAACCCAAAAATGACGCCATCATCACCACGCCAGCGGCAGACAACTCAGCTGTAAAGCCTGAAGCAGGGTGCATTTCTGCTAAGTTTTTACCCACCGTTTGGATAACCTCTTTACCAATAAACCACAGCCCCACAATCAACGCCACCCCAAAGGTAACCATCGCTATCATCGGCACAGCCGCTTGAGCTTGTACAGATTGGGTGCGTATCACGTCCATGATGGCGGCAAAAGGCCCAATGGCATTGGCAATGTCATTTGAACCATGACTAAAAGCAAAGCCAGAAGCGGTAAATACCTGCATCCAGCTAAACATAACAAACGTGGCTCTATCAAGATTTTCGTCTGTTTTTAGGGTTTTGGCATAGACAAAAGTTGCCATCCAAATCGCCACACCAATCATGCCCATCAGCAAAAATTTGCCAAGCATGGATATCCCCAAATCTAAGTTTTTTAACCCTTTAAACAACAGCATTGCTGAGACAATCATACCAGCCAACGCTGCCACCAAAGGCACCCAAGTTTGTAGTGCTTTAAAGGCTTGTAGCTGATATTTTTTTTGCTCAATCTGATACAACTTTTTGTAATAAGGGGTTTTGAAATCAGCTTCTGATACATTTACATTTTTTATCGTAAATAAATGGGCATCTCTCACCAATGACCCTGTATAAGATAACTTTTGTAAATCACTCAATCGTTCAAAGGCTTGCCTATCTTCTTCTAAAGTCAGTTTTTTTTGCTGATTAAGTTGACTGATAAGCTCTTGAGCTGAGTCATTATAGCTTAAGATGTGCTTTTTGATGTGATAAAACAGCACATACGACGCAATGCCACCAAGCACAGGAGACAACACCCATGACACAGTAATGCCACCTATTTTATTCCATTGAACCAATGACAGCCCTGAATCACTGCCACCAAGCATAAAGCCTAATGTAACCGATGCACCAACGATACCACCAATGATGGAATGCGTGGTTGAAACTGGCCAGCCTTTTTTGGTCGCAAACAACAACCAAAATGCCGCTGCAACCAAAGATGCCATCATGACAAACACAAACTGTAACGGCTCAATGTGCATCGCTTCTAAGTCCACGATGCCTTTACGAATGGTGTCCGTCACTTCACCGCCAGCAATCACCGCCCCAGACACTTCAAAAATCGCTGCCACACCTAATGCTTGTGGAATGGTCAGCGTACCTGCCCCAACAGATGTGCCAAATGAATTGGCAACGTCATTACCCCCAACATTAAACGCCATAAAGACAGCGAATAATGTGGCAATAATAAATAACCATGTGTTGTTATAATTTGTGTAGCCCAATCCCCACCAAATAAAATAAAGCGTAAAACCAATCAACACTGCCGCAAACACCACATTGACCTTAAAAGAACCAACTTGCGTCGTTTGCGTTGCCCCAGAAGATGATTGCATAATATCTCCCAATGCCTAATACTACTTAAGTACTAAAAATATGTGAATACTTAAACACTTAAAGCAAATGCACCAAATTAAAAGGTTAAAGTACGTAACTTCTAAAAATAATCAGTATGGTACTCATTTATCATCACCAGTCAATCAAACAAACTGCATTTCATGGTTTATTATATCTATTTTTAACTCAGGACATCCGTTTATGTACCGCATAGAACAGCTTCGCCCCTTATCTCGACAGCATCAGCTTGGCTTAAGCCTATCTCGTCAAGCCATGCAATGCCCCAAAGACAGCACGACTGATGACATTTTTAGGCATTGGCAAGCATTGGTGGCATATGTTCATGATGACCGAATCGCACATTTTGCGATTGAAGAGAGATATTTGGTTGCCCCTTTATTGGCAAATCATGGCAACCACCCCAAAGTGATGGCGCTTGGTAAGCAGCTGCTTGCCGAACATGAGCAGTTACGCACATTAAGTCAGCTGACTGAGTCTGCCAGCCACCCAACCATTGATGATTTACATGCCTTGGCACAAGCGTTATACGACCATATCCGCTTTGAAGAGCGAGAGGTTTTTCCAGTCATACAAGAGCTGTTGACAACCAAGCAGTTGGATACGGCATATCAGCAAACGCTTCAACATAACCCGACTAAATAATCCGACCAAATTAAGCCAAACTTCAATCCAAGAATACATCATTGACATGGTTTTGGCTTTATCAAAAAAATAAATACAAGTATCTTAGATCTCTATATTTAATTTCCTCACTGTCATAAGGTGCTACATGGAAGGTTGTATTATTCAATATGCCTTTATATCGAATCGGTTCAATAAAATTCTCTACAACTATTTTTCCGTTCATTTTTTTATTTTTTATATACACATATGTCTCAGGAGGATACTCAGCATAAGAAAAAAATAAATATGAATATCTGCTTAATACAATTCCATCATAAACTCTAAAAAAAGTATCCCTACCTTGATGGTGTTGTATTATTGTTATGCAAATTTCATCACAGTAATAATAAGCTGTTTCTTTTGCTAGAAATAAGTATGCCAAAAATATTGATATGGATATTAAAAAAATAACCTTAAAATAAAAACTTAATACATATTTAAAAATCGCCATTTAGTTAAAAACCTTATAATTGTTTACTTTTTGCATTCCAAGGAGTTTGAGTTATTAATGTTGCACTCTTAATTAATGTGATTAGTCCAGCAAAAATACTATCTTTTGCTATTTCATAATATTTATTTATTTTTTATGCCTATATTTATCAATCTATTGAACATATTAATAGATAGGCTTCTTTTTGATCTATCCAACCTGTGATTTCCAGCGGCTATAATATAAAATGATAAAAAAACCAAAAATAATGTTTTAAAAATAAAGCTTTAGTTCTTATGGCTTTCGGCCTTCAAACACCCTTTTAATTTAGCTCATTAAAGGCAGGTCAAAAAACAAGCCGTGTTAGCAAAAGGCATAACACGGCTTAAGTTTTAAACCATAAAAAGGGCTTAAATGATAAATGGGCTTAAATGACAAACTGACCCATTAAAACCATCATATCATCTGTCTGCTTCAAACTTGGCGACCGTTTTGGCGATGATGTCCACACACTCACGCAGTTGGGTTTCAGTCATCACAAGCGGTGGGGCAAATCGAATGATGTTGCCGTGTGTGGGTTTGGCAAGCAGTCCATTTTCTTTGAGTGCCAAACATAAGTCCCAAGCCGTACTGCTGTCTTCGGTGTCATTGATGACCACCGCATTGAGCAATCCCTTACCACGCACCAAGGTTAAAAGCTCATGCTTATCCACCAACTTTTGCATCTCTTCCCGAAAGATATGCCCAAGCTTATCAGCATTGTCCGCTAAGTTGTCATCACGCACCACCTCTAAAGCGGTTTTGGCAACCGCTGCCCCCAGCGGATTGCCGCCATAAGTTGAGCCATGCTGTCCTGGGCGAATGACATTCATGATGTCATCATCTGCCATGACCACTGACACAGGATAAACGCCACCAGAGACGGCTTTGCCCAAAATTAAGATGTCAGGACGCACATTTTCATGGTCAAGGGCAAGTAATTTGCCTGTGCGAGCAATGCCCGTTTGGATTTCATCGCCTAAAAACAGCACATTATGCTTATCGCAAAGGGCTTTGGCTTTGGCAAGATAACCTTCAGATGGCACATACACACCCGCTTCACCTTGGATTGGCTCAACCAAAAACCCTGCCACATCTTGATTATCAGTTAACGCTTGCTCTAAGGCTTGAAGATTGTCGTATTCAACTTTAATAAAACCTTGGGTATAAGGGCCGAAGTTTTTACGAGCATTTTCATCGTTAGAAAATGAGATGATGGTGGTGGTACGACCGTGAAAATTATTCTCACAGACAATGATTTTGGCTTGGTTTTCATCAATGCCTTTTTTCTCGTATGCCCATTTTCGACAAATTTTAATGGCGGTTTCTACCGCTTCTGCGCCCGTGTTCATCGGCAAAAGTTTATCATAGCCAAAATAGTCACAGGCAAAGGCTTCAAACTCACCGAGCTTATCACTGTGAAATGCCCTTGATGTTAAGGTCAGCGTTTTGGCTTGTTCGGTTAAAGTGGCGATGATTTTGGGGTGGCAATGCCCTTGATTGACCGCTGAATAGGCAGATAAAAAATCATAATACTGTTTGCCCTCAACATCCCAAACATGCACCCCCTCGCCACGGCTTAATACCACAGGCAAAGGGTGATAGTTGTGAGCGCCGTATTGCTCTTCACGGTCAATATAAGCTTGGCTGTTTGATGGTTGGTTGGTGGTGTTCATAGTGAAGTCCTTAAAAAAATATGTCCATGAATGATTTGAATTATTGGGTTGTGTCAGGCCTGACTAGGGTGGATTTACCAAACAAGGATTCAATAAAATCCACCATGATGACCGCTGTGCGATTGCGTTCATCAAGGGTTGGGTTTAGCTCCATGATGTCCAAAGATGCCATTAAGCCAGTATCAGCAATCATCTCCATACACAATGACGCTTCACGATAGGTAGGCCCGCCCATCACCGTTGTGCCAACCGCTGGGGCGATGCTTGGGTCAAGAAAATCCACATCAAAACTGATGTGTAAGTGGGTGTCATTATCCAAGTCTTTTAACGCTTGTTCCATGGTATGACGCATGCCATTTTCATCAATATAACGCATGTCAAAGACGGTGACGCCTTTTTCGTTGATGAAGTATTTTTCTTTAGCGTCCACACTGCGGATACCGATTTGATACACATCTTTTGGGCTAATCGCTCCTTTGATACCACCAATGGTGGTTAACTCATCAGGACCAAAGCCACAAGCACAAGCCACAGGCATGCCATGAATGTTGCCTGATGGAGTCATTTCGCTGGTATTAAAATCAGCATGAGCATCAAGCCAAAGGATACGCAATTTTTTGCCTTGCTCACGGCAATGGCGTGCCACAGCGGTTAATGATGCCAAACCTAAGCAATGGTCTCCCCCCATCAAAATGGGGAAGTTGCCATTTTTCAGCTCATCATAAACGGCATCGTGTGCCATTTTGTTCCATGCAACCACTTCATCAAAATGACGGTAGCCGTTCACAGGGGGCTGATTGGGATTGGCTGGGCCTTGCAAATTGCCACGGTCAATGACAGTAAAACCATATTGTTCAATGGCTTTATCAATGTCAGCAATGCGTAGAGCATCAGGCCCTAAGTTCACGCCTCGCACACCTGCGCCCACATCGGTTGGGGCACCTATTAAAGCAACGGTGGGTTTGTTTGTCATGTGTCATGTGTCCTTGATTGTTCAAATGTCCTTGATTGTTCAAATTTCTAGGGTTTATTTGAGTTAAATGGTCATCTGGGTTAAAAAAAATAGAGTTTAAAAAATTGACTATACAACATCTGCCATTCATACTCAAACACCATATGATATAATTCACGTTGAATTGTCCCATGTACTTATACCATATATTTGTACCATATATTTATTTAATGTCATTAAATTCATTCTCTTCTTATGCCAACCTTACCCCCCAAACACCCAGCCAATACCACAGGCATAAAAACTGTCAGCATCACCAACGGACAACCCACCATTGCCAAACCAACCACTCGCTTGATTGCCATCATTTATGACGGCATGTTAATTTTGGCATTGTTGTTTTTGGTGGGAACGGTGTTGTCAGTGATTGGCACACTGATGCTGCTGCCAGTTGGCACAACATCACAAGAAGCCCAAAAGTTACCAAATTGGTATCAAAACTTGATATTGACCCCCAGTTTTGTGCTAACGCTGGTGGGATTTTATGGCATATTTTGGCGACGAGCGGGGCAGACTTTGGGCATGCAGACATGGCGGTTAAAGACCGTCGGCACTGATGGCCAGCTGTTGTCATGGCAACAAAGTTTTATGCGTATCTTATCGGCGTGTGTGTTGCCATTCGTCTGTGGCTTCATTGGTTGGTTGTTGTATGGTTCACGCATGGCGATGGTATTCAGTGCATTTTTGGGCTTGCTGTTTAATTATGGTTTTTGTTGGCTAAACCGCCGTGGTTTGGCAGTGCATGACTTGCTGTCACAAACCTTAACCCTAAAAATGCCCAAAATCCAACACAAAAGCCTGTGGCAATCTTTTAAAAAACAGCACAAAAGCCACAACAAATAGCCAACCTCCACAAATGACCAACCAATAAAACCGCTGTCTGCACCAGCCACAGTGTATCGCCAATAAAAGCACATGACATGCACATTCATCACATCACCAACAAACAAAAACCGAGTCATGCCATTGACTCGGTTTGGTTTGCTTTATTCGGTTTGGGAAATTTTAAGTTTAGAACCACTTAAATTTAGAGCAACTCAAATTTAGAGCAACTTAAAGTTACCAACCGATTTAACCTTAACCTACAACACCTGCACAGGAATCACATTCGCAGTGTCTTTCACCGTATTATCTTCATTGCAATACACCAGCTTAGGCTTGTGTTGCTTGGATTGCTGTTCATTCATGCGAGCATAGGCACAGATGATGATGATATCCCCCAAATCAGCCATGTGAGCCGCCGCTCCATTTAAGGAGATGATGCCTGAGCCAGATTCAGCACGGATGACATAAGTACGAAAGCGTTTGCCATTGGTAACATTGTAAATATCAATGGATTCGTTCTCCAGCATGCCTGCCAAATCCAGCAAATCACCATCAATGCCACACGACCCTTCATAATGCAAGTCAGCATGAGTGACTCTGGCACGGTGAATCTTGCATTTGAGTAATTCAAGCTGCATACGCTTACCTCTATGGCTTTTATGAATGGTTATCAGGTGATTTAATCAAGGTGATTTAAATCAAGACAGTTTAAATCAAGACAGTTTTAATCAAGACAGTTTAAATCAAGACAGTTTTAATCAAGACAGTTTTAATCAAGACAGTTTTAATCAAGACAGCTTAAAGCTGTTAATTTGGTTACGAGCTTTTTCAATGTTCCCCAGCATCAATAAAGGCAGGGCATCATAACTGGCTTGCAACGCATTATCTATCGCAATTTGCTCATCAGATGATGGTTTAGATAACACATACCCAGACACTTTTGACTTATGCCCAGGATGACCGATGCCAATACGCAACCGATGAAAATCATTGCCAATGTGTGGGGTGATGTCTCTTAGTCCATTATGACCACCATGCCCTCCGCCTGTCTTAAGTTTGATGGCACCAGCATCAATATCCAACTCATCATGAGCAATCAAAATTTCATTGGCAACGATGCCATAAAAATTCACTAAGGGCATCACCGCTTGTCCTGAGCCATTCATAAAGGTTTGGGGTAATAACAGCCGTACATTACCCCCTTCAATATGACCATGACCAACAAGACCATGAAACTTTTTATCCATATTCATGCTGATGCCATACGTTTTTGCCAAATGATGCACAAACCAAAAGCCAGCATTATGCCGAGTTTGAGCATATTGCTGACCTGGGTTGCCAAGCCCAACGATGAGTTTAAGTTGGGACATGGAATGAATGACCTAAATTGGCTGATAATAATGGATTACTTATCATCATCATCTTAGGCTTCATCATTGTCATCATCAGATGCTTGTGCTTGTATGTCATCACTATCGACAGCAACATCAGCATCTTCAGCTTTCACTTCATCAACTTCTTCAACTGTTGGTGCTTGCATATTAACGATGGTACGGTCAGTACCATCTTCTTGCTCAAGCTCATAGATGACCACGCCTTCAGGCAACACGATGTCTGACAAGTGATAAGTATCCCCAATTTGCATCTTAGACACATCTACCACTAAGCTTTCTGGTAGGCGCGATGGTAAACAGATGATTTCGACATCAGTGACTAACGTAGATAAGATGCCACCTTCTTTAGTGCCTGGAGCGTCTTCTTTGCCCTCAAAATGCACAGGCACATTCATATGAATCTTCTGACCCTTAACGATACGCATAAAATCAGCGTGTAGTGGCACACCTTTGGCAGGGTGGCGCTGTAGGTCTTTAATAACCGCTTGATGTTCATCACCATCAACATTGATGGTCAAAATGTGTGAGAAAAATGCCTCGTTCTCCAATGCCTTAATAAGCTCATTATATTTAACAGCGATGGCAGTTGGTTCTTCGTTACCACCATAGATGATGGCGGGAACTAAGTTTTGCTTACGCAAGCGGCGGCTCGCACCTTTGCCTTGCTGTTCAGCACTGCGATTAACCGCATTTAATTGAAATTGATTGTTACTCATGGGATTTTCCTAAATAGGGAGAATAAAAAACGCATGGATAAAATAAGGATAAAACATGGATAAAAAAAGTGGGTTTGCGACCAACCCACCATCATGCCCAGTCCCATACTGCGACTGCTTAACTGCCCTGTTTTATCCCATCTTGTTTGTGCTGGCATTTTGTTTGTACTGACATATCAATCTGCTAAATTGAGACATTGATATGCCATTGATATGATGTCATTAGAACAAAAAATGCAGACAGCTTATTGTAGCCATTTTTTTTGCTAAATGCTAGGGCAATCATCAGTAAAATACTTAGAGATAATCAAACATCGCACTGATAGACTCTTCATTATTGATACGGCGTAGGCTTTCTGCCAACATCGGAGCAATGGAAACTTGGCGAATTTTATCACACGCCTGAGCATTAGCACGTAATGGAATGGTGTCGGTAACCACAATCTCATCTAACTCAGAGCCTTCAATGTTTTTGATGGCATTACCCGATAACACAGGGTGAGTAATGTAAGCCAATACTCGTCTTGCTCCATGCTCTTTTAAGGCAGCGGCAGCTTTACACAGTGTGCCAGCGGTATCCACCATATCATCGATAATCACACAATCACGGTCTTTGACATCACCGATGATGTGCATCACCTGAGCTTCATTGGCACGTGCTCGGCGTTTATCAATGATTGCCAAGTCAGCATCTCCCAACACTTTTGCCATGGCTCTGGCACGCACCACACCGCCCACATCAGGCGAGACCACCATAAGATTTTCATAGCCTTGTTGACGCAAATCTTTGAGCAACACTGGCGTACCATACAAATTATCCACAGGAATATCAAAAAATCCCTGAATTTGGTCAGAATGCAAATCCACGGTCATGACACGGTCAATGCTGACAATGTCCATCATGTCAGCAACCACTTTGGCAGAAATGGGCACACGAGCCGAACGGGGACGACGGTCTTGACGAGCATAACCAAAATAAGGCATGACAGCGGTGATGCGACCAGCACTGGAGCGACGCAACGCATCTGCCATCATCATGACTTCCATTAAATTATCATTGGTGGGGGCACAGGTGGGTTGTAGGATAAACACGTCCTTGCCACGCACGTTTTCATTGATTTCAACGGCAATTTCACCGTCTGAAAAGCGAGCCACATCTGCTTTTCCCAAAGGAATGTGTAAGTGGTCAGCGACGGTTTTTGCAAGTTCTGGGTGGGCATTGCCGGTGAATATCGCCAAGTAAGGCATGGGTCACGTCCTATAAATTGATAAGTGAGCATCCAAGCCGTTGACAAAATGAACAAAACCCAATCAAAAAATGACGCAACCATGAAAAGACACGTCAGGGAATTGACGTCAGCAGTGGCATACCACAATAAGAATTTAAAGATAGAAAAAAATGGCAGGGGTAGCTGGACTCGAACCAACGCATGTCAGGATCAAAACCTGATGCCTTACCAACTTGGCGATACCCCTAGATAATGGGTGGTTTATTATAAGCTGAATATCATAACCACAACAATGATGCAAACTATACCGAAAAAAGGGGATAATTGTCAATGTATTGGCTGATAAATAACGATCAATAATTTGTCTGTTTTAACAGATGGTGCATTGTTAAAAATCGTTAAAAGTTAAAAATCGTTAAAAATCTCTTTTTTAAGATGAAGTCTTACCATTCAAAGAGAAATGGCAGGGGTAGCTGGACTCGAACCAACGCATGTCAGGATCAAAACCTGATGCCTTACCAACTTGGCGATACCCCTGTATGGGGGGTTTATTATACATGCCTTTTTTTAATTTGCAAGTTTTTTACGCATTTTCTTCAAAAACACCAGTTAACTCTTATTCTAATAACTCTTATTCTAACGCATGTTTTTATTCTAACGTGGTGGTTTGATTGACTGGACTGGCTGGGGTGAATTGCTCGGAGCTGGGTTGTACCCCACGGTTGGCATGGTCTTGTTTGAGTGATTTGGCAACTTCTGGTGGCATGTAATTTTCATCATGTTTCGCCAGTACTTCACTGGCGATAAAGGTTTGACCTTGTAGCTCACCTGTTGCCACCACACCCGAGTTTTCAGCAAATAAATCTGGCAAAATACCTTCATAACGCACAGGCACAGTTGCTTTAAAGTCTGTGATGGCAAACTGCACATTAAGCGGATCGGCTGGATCACGTTTAACACTGCCAGCGACCACCATGCCCCCTGCTCGGATTCGTTTGTTTTGTGGGGCTTGTCCTGCTTGAATGGACGTGGGGTCAAAATAAAAGTCAGTCTGTTGCCCAATGGCATAAATCACCAAAACCACGGAGATGATTGCCCCAACCAAGGTTGCCATGACCCACATCAGTTTTTTTTGCCGTACGGTGTTCATCGTGTTTCTCAAAATGAAATAGGTGTGTTGGCGGTGCTAAAAGCACCCTATTTAATGATGGTTTGAATTTAACGTCTGATGTTTTAACATTTAGCCCTAACGTCTAACATTGGTACGGCGTAATGATTGCTGTCTTAGTTGTTGTAATAACTGCTTGCGTTGCTGACGGCTAAACCACATCAGCCCCAATACCATAAATACCGTAATGCCCCAACAAGACCACACATACACACCGTGCTTACCCATGGCAATAAACTCAGCAATGCTATAAAAATAGGGCTGTATCATACGCATCACCTCTTATCTTACTGATTGTCTTATCTTACTGATTGGTTTAAGATTCTTGCCGAATCAGATTTTGCACCCATGCTTTGCTTTGGTCACGTTTGAGTATCAATGTGTTGGTGCGATAGATTGCCAATGCTGCCACCAACAGATAACTGCCTATCAGCATCAATAGCAATGGTAACCACATATCAGCGGTCATTTTAGGGGCATCTCTTAAGGTGAATGTCGCTCCTTGGTGTAAGGTGTTCCACCATTCTACAGAATATTTGATAATCGGTAAATTAACCGCTCCCACCATGGATAAAATGGCAGCGGCTTTACCACGGTTTGGAGTATGCTCAAAAGCAGCAAATAACGCCATGACCCCTGCGTATAAAAATGCCAAAATCAGCATGCTGGTCAAGCGAGCGTCCCACACCCAAAACGTCCCCCATGTTGGTTTTGCCCAAATAGAACCTGTTAAAAGGCTCAACACACACAATAAAAACCCAATGGGAGCAATGGCCTGAGCAACAAGGTTAGCAGTCTTGATTTTCCACACCAAAAATATCACCCCAAGCACCGCCATTGCCATGTATATTGACATGGCAAGGCTGGCAGTAGGCACATGGATAAAAATAATGCGGTAGCTGTTGCCCTGCAAGTAATCGGGTGGTGCAAACGCCAAACCCCAAATACTGCCAATAAACAAGCAAATACTGCCTAAGATGGCTAACCACTTGACCCAAGGGGCAAAAATGGCAAAAAACTGACGTGTTCCCACTGTGGTTAAAAAGCCTTGCCACAGTCGATTAAACACACCAGAAGATTGCTTGGCAGTTGCCATAATTAAAACCTTGTTGGTTATTAAAATTGGTTGGTTGTTAACATTCATTGTTAAAAGTTAACATTCATTGTTAAAAATTACTTGTGATAAGTGATGGTCTGACATTTTACTCAATTTTTACATAAAATTCATCTGCTATTGTTGTCTCAATAAGATTATTCCACGTAACACCAATGACCCAAAAAACCTAATGACTCATCCACACCATTTTTAGCACATATCCCACCAGCCAAGGCACAATCAACACAGCAAGGATACTGCCAGCCAATAACAACGCCAATATCGGCAACGCATTCATGCCCGTGGCGTACAGATCAACCGCTCCTGTGGCAAAAATCAGAATCGGTAGTTGTAATGGCAAGGCGATAAGTGGCACAAGTACCGCCCCATTTTTTAGCGACAGTGTCAGGCTACTGGCAATGGCACAGAGCATGAGCAACATCGGACTACCCACCAAAATGGATACCAGCAACACACCCGCTTCACCCCAAGGCAAGCCAAACAACGCCACCGCAAGTAAGCTTAACATCGCCACCAACCCTGCCCCAAACAGCCAATGCAATGCCAAACGAATAAGCACCCATAAAGCAAGTGGCGCGTTTGCCGTTACCAACTGTGCCAATGTGCCATTGTCCAACGCTGGCTTAAAAATGTTCTCAGCGCCCATGACCAATGACAGCAATGCTGCTATCCACACCGCAGGGACAGCCAACCGCTTCAATAACATCGGCTCACTGCCAATCGCCAACGGAAATAAGGTAATGATTAATAAAAACATCACCAACGGATACAACCACTGTACCGCCCCTTGACGCTTAACCGCCCACTCTCGTTGCCAAAGTTGGGTAAAGCAGATGCCATGATTGAATGTGGGTTTGGCCGTCAGGGAAGTTGTGGCGGTAGGGGCAGTAGGCCCAGTGGGGGAATATTGGGTCATGGCAAATACTCACTTAAGTCCAGTTGTTTATTTGCCACATTCAACGCTTGGTGACTGGTCATCAACACCGCTCCGCCTTGTTCACTAAACGCTTGTAGACGCTGTTCAAGCTTTGCCACCATTGCCACATCTAAGGCGGTTAAGGGCTCGTCTAACAGCCAAACGGGGGTATGCCTAGGGGTCATCACCACCAACCGTGCAAGGTTAACTCGCCTACTTTGACCTGCTGATAACTGCTGACACAAAAAATTATCATACCCCAATAAACCCACCCATGCCAAAGCATCAGATAAAAGGTTTGCGTTAAGGGCTTGTGCATGGGTTTTGGTGTCAGTTTTGGCATCAATGCCATATAAATTGAGCAAAAAGTTCAAGTTCTGCGCCACAGTAAGATTGGGGTGAATGCCAAGCTGATGCGACACAAATAAAGGGGGGATATCGCTGTGCCAATGTATCTGCCCATTGATGGTTGGTAGCATACCAACCAGCTGCATGAGTAAGGTGGTTTTGCCTGTGCCGTTCGCCCCAATCAGATGGCAAATATCACCTGCATTCAGTGTTAGGTTAACCCCTTGACATAGCATAAACTCACCACGCCCAACATCGACTTGTTTTAAGCTAAGCAAAGGGGGGTTATCGCTGTTGGTGATGATGTCTGGCTCAAGCACGGTATTTTTTCTCTTATTGTTTTTTTCTCTTATTTAGGCTTAAGTATTTTATTCTTAAGTGGCTTAAATTTTTAAACATAAGTATTTAAACCATAAGCATTTAAACTTAAGTAACTGAAGTTTAAGTAATTGAAGTTTAAGACGGTTTTACCGCCACCAGTACTCGAATGCTGTCAGGTGTGAGCGATAAAGCACCAAGTGCTTGTTCACCTTGGGCCTTTAGCGATTTTAGCCGTTCGATTTCTTGGTCACGCACATTGGGGTTGATGGCTTGTAATTGGCTCAAGCGGTCAATCTCTCGCTGCCATTGGGTACTAAAGCGTTCTTTGGCGGTACAACTGATGCCATCAAGCTGACTTTGTGCCAACATTTGTGCTTGTTGATAGCGGTTATTGATGACCTCACTACGAAGCTTAACCACTTGTCTGGCTCGGTTGTTATCCAATCTGCTGATATAAGGAGCCAGTACCTCAGCAGAAATGGCATCAGATAAGTCTTTGCCCTGCTCACTGATGAACACTCGCAAGGTGCGTTTGGGTAACACTGCCATCAGATTCAACAGTTTTGGGGCGATGGCATGCACTTGAAAGTTGACCTCCAACATCAATGTGCCTTCTGGCATGGCGTTGGTATGTAGCATGGCGACACAAGTATTGCCAAAACTGCTGGTGCTGCCCATTTCATAGATTGCTTGCATCAAAGGATGCTCATGGGTCAAATAGGTGATGTCTTCTCGCATCAAGGCTTGGTTACGATTAAAGGTGATGGTCATGCCATCTTCGCTGATGGGCAAGCCGTCAAAATGGCCCGACTCTTTGCCATCACTTTCAGGTGGATGTAACACCCAAGTGCCATCACGTTGTTCACTGTGGTCGATGTTCGCCACCGATAAAAACCGCTCAAAAAACATGGGCAACACGTTATTATCATCAAGCTCTTGCATGGCAGCCACAATGCGACCAGCCACTTTGGGACGGCAAGAGTTATATTCCAACAACTTATCTCGCCCTGCTTGCAGTTCGGCTTCTAACTGCAGACGGGTGTGCTTGGCATCGTCTATCAGCTCGCTTAGCTGTTTATTGACCGCTTCATTAACCGCTGTCAGATGTGAACCATCTGGCACTTGTTGATTGTTGGGTAATTTGCCTTCTAACAGTGGCTTTAGCTCATAAATGAACCGCTCTTGTACCGCTTGGGCGGTGGGGGAAATTTGGTTAAATATATTTAATGCTTCATCATACCAGCGAAACAATCGCTCTTGAGCCGTGCCTTGCACATACGGAACGTGCAAAGTGATGCGTTGACGCTGACCGATACGGTCAAGGCGACCAATACGCTGTTCTAGGGTATCTGGGTTGGCAGGTAAATCAAACAATATCAAATGACTGGCAAACTGAAAGTTTCTCCCTTCTGAGCCAATCTCAGAACACAACAAAATCTGAGCGCCTGCTTCATCAGCAAAAAATGCCGCCGCTTGGTCACGCTCAAGCAAACTCATCTGTTCGGTAAAGATGGCGGTTTTGATGCCTGCATGCAATCTAAGCACAGCTTCTAGGCTTTCGATGGTCGCCCCACTGCGTGCAATTAACAGCACTTTATCAAATTTTAAGGTGGTTTTAAGCAAATCAATCAGCCAAGGTACTCTGGGATCAGTTTCCAACCAACTGCCATCTGGCTGATTTTCTTCACCCCAAAGCTGTTCTTTAAGCTTACCTGTGGTTTGATAACTGCCTTGCCAATCATTTGGTAATGGCAACGGATAAGACTGGCAACAACGTCCATAAAATCCCTGCACACTGTCACGTGTGTTGCGAAACAACACACGCCCTGTGCCATGTCGGTCTAACAAATCGTTTAGCACATGCGTTTTTAGGTTATCATCATGGTTGATGTTGGCAAGTTTGCCAGAATCATGCCCAAGCAAGCTTTCTAACGCCCCAATCTGAGCGTCATTAAGTACCTTATCACTCATCAGCACATGGGCAACTTGAGCGGTTTTGGCAAAGGCATCGGAGCTTGCGATAAAATCATCTAAATCATCAAAACGGTCTGGGTCAAGTAATCGCAATCGTGCAAAGTGGCTCTGCACCCCCAACTGTTCAGGCGTGGCAGTCAGCAAAAGCACACCTGCGGTCTGTCTGGCAAAATCAGCAACCAGCTCATATTTATCATTACCACCTTGCTCTGAGTCCCAATGTAAGTGATGGGCTTCGTCCACCACCAACAAATCAAACCCTGCCATCATTGCCTGTTCATACAAATCATGATGGTCAAGCAATAAATCAATCCCTGCGATGATGCACTGCTCAGTCAAAAATACATTCTGCTTTGCATCATGCTCTTTGATGGCAGCGGTACGCACCAAATCAAACAAGGCAAAATCCAGATTAAACCGACGTTTTAGCTCAATCATCCATTGATATTGTAAGCTGTCTGGTACTAATATCAGCACTCGCTCAGCTTTGCCTGACAATAACTGTTGATGGATAATCAGCCCTGCTTCCACTGTCTTACCCAAACCCACCTCATCAGCAAGCAACACCCGTGGGGCGATGCGTTTGCCCACTTCATGAGCAATGTATAACTGATGTTCAATGATGTCTACCCTTGCTCCCATCAAGCCCTTTAGCGGGTGAGCATTGATGGCGGTTTGCATTCTTAGAATGTCTTGACGCAACTCATACCAATCACTGCGTGCCACACGCCCTGCCAATAATCGCTCTAAGGGCTTAGCAAGCGTGATGGTGGCGGACAAACGAGTTTCCATGATGCCTTTATTTTGTCCTGCCACATCATATTTCAGCACACCCATGACATCAGAAACGCCCGTTACCGTATGGTGATTGCCATCTTGATCGGTGATGGTATCGCCCACCTTAAACGTCACTCGTGATAGTGGTGCAGTCGCTTTGGCATAGGCACGAGTCTGTTCACTTTGAGCAAACAAGATATGCACACAACGGTCATCTACTGCCACCACCACGCCCAGACCCAGCTCGGCTTCAGTGTCGGATAGATATCGTTGTCCAATGGAAAATTCAGAATTCACAACGGTCATAGCTTAGGTCTTATTCATCAGTTAGGTAAAAACTTGCTGGGATATGGGGGCTGTTTATCAAGATTGTTTATCAAGATTGTTTATCAGCTTTCTTTATAGGTATGGTGGTTATCAATTTCAAGCACATTTATTTTTTAATACACCTAACCTTGAATTAATATACCACGCAATTTTAACCTTTTTTAAGCCGATAACGAGCTGATGACGCATGGGCATCTAAGTTTTCTTGCCTTGCCAAAATATCTGCCGTTTTGGCAAGCAACTGACTGCCATCTTGGGTGCAATGAATGAGCGATGATTTTTTTTGAAAATCATACACCCCAAGTGGTGAGCTAAATCTTGCCGTTCCTGATGTTGGCAACACATGATTTGCTCCTGCACAATAATCGCCAATCGCCTCAGGGGTAAACCGCCCCATAAAAATTGCACCTGCATGACGAATGTCTGCAAGCAACGCCTGAGGTTCATCAAGTGATAACTCCAAATGCTCAGGAGCAATGCGGTTAATCACCGTGATGGCTTCTGTCCGATTTTTTACCAAAATCAATGCCCCACGATTGGCAATGGCTTGTTTGGCAATATCTGCCTTTGGCAAAACAGTCAAAGCTTTATCAATTTGTTGTGCCACCTCTTTGAGCAAAGATTCACTTGTGGTAACAAAAATTGCCTGTGCCACTGTATCATGCTCAGCTTGGCTTAATAAATCCATGGCAAGCCAATCGGCTCTGTCGTTATCCTCACCTTCAGCATACACCAACACCTCTGATGGCCCTGCTATCATGTCAATACCCACTTGCCCAAATACCGCCCGTTTGGCAGCAGCAACATATTTATTACCAGGCCCTGTGATTTTATCCACTTTGGCAATGCTGTCCGTACCGTACGCCAATGCTGCCACCGCTTGAGCTCCCCCAATGGTGAACACCTTATCCACCCCTGCCAAATAGGCTGCTGCCAACACCAACGGATTAAGTTTGCCATTTGGGGCTGGCACAACCATAATAATCTCACCCACGCCTGCCACTTTGGCAGGAATGGCATTCATCAGCACACTTGACGGATAGCTTGCCAATCCTCCTGGCACATAGATTCCAACCTTATCTAATGAAGTGACTTGTTGCCCCAGTGTATTACCCAGCTCATCTTGGTATGTCCAACTGTGTTGAACTTGTTGTTGATGAAAAGTTTGAATGCGTTTTGCTGATAGCTCCAATGCACTTTTCACCTCTGATGACAGATTATCAAAAGCATGTTTTAGCGTGTCTTGAGCAATGATTAATTCATCAAAAGTTTTGCCAGGGTGATTGTCAAATTGTTGAGTTAACTTCAAAACCACATCATCGCCACCTTGGCGTACCTGAGCAATGATGTCATCGACTGTCGTAAGCAACTTGGGGTCATTGACGGTTTCAAAGGCAAGTAAATCATCAAGCTCTTGCTCAAATGTGGCTGATTGGCTGGTTAAAATACGCATGGTGTGTCCTAAAGGGGTTGCTTTTAAGAGATTGTTTTTAAGGGATTGCTTTTAAGGGATTGCTTTTGTCATTGTTTTAACTTTTTGCAATTTAACTTTTTGCAATAAACTTACCGTAAACGGAAGTACATTGTCTTAATAACAATTTTAAAAAAATTTAAAAAAAATTAATCATGATTTAACCATATTTCTTCATTTCTTCCATTTGTTAATTCTGCTGGTTTTTTGTTGTTGAATCAAGGTGTTTTGATTTATGGTGGGTTTAAGTCATCAAAAAAGCCCAACAGTCATTAACTTGCTGGACTTTTTTACTGCTGTTAATCACATTCATGGCACTCAATATTTATGGTGGCAAGCAGATATGGTGCTTAAGTATTGATGACATTAATTGGTTGGGAACGGATATGATGGTAATGCACCTGTTACAGGCAGTTTATCTATCCAGCGACCTTCATTAAGATGATTGGTGCGGTTTTTAGCAATGGCATAAAAGTTCACTGGAGCGATGGGTAAGTTTAGCATGGCAACTGACCGATGTGCTTGTTCTGAAATTGGCAGACCATAAACCTCATAAACATCTTTCATATCATGACCAATAATTTTGGAAGTCAAAATATAGTTTAGGTCGATATTGCTGATGTTGTTTTGGTTGTATGCCCCTACCCCATATTTGGCTTTTTGTTCTGCGGTGGCTTTGGTTAAATCCAGTTTGTCAACCAAACGATTGCCAATATTTAACAATTTAAAATATTCAAAAACACCCTGTAAGTCAGGTTGTGCTTGTTTTAGATGCAAGCGAGAATAAGCAAAGGCTTGTTGCATGGCAAAGGCTCGTTTACCACCATTATTGGCATAACCATCACCATTCCAAATTGCTTTTTCGGTGGCAAGGCGTAGCTCTTTGCCTGTTTTGCCTGTGGCACGAGCTTGCTGAAGTTGACGATATATCAACCAATGAGCAAAGTTATCGGTATTATAATCACCGCCAGATAACTGATATTTGCGCAACATACTCAAACCCGCTAAATGGTTGTTATCACATTCCACCATACAGCCAATTTGCTGACCATTTTCTGAGCTTTTGAAAGATAAAGTCAGCACACGTTGTACGGTGTTGTGCCCCAACTCATGCACCCAGCCCCAACCTGTATCAACGCCTGTAAAAGCATCTGTGGGGTTGCCAGAACACAACCAACCACATTGAGCAATCCAGCCAATAAAATGCTGAACATTCGGCGCGTTGTGAACAGTACCCGTGCAGTCCCAACCCAAAGTGTTACAGTATTGTTTGGTGGTTGGAGCAATGGTAATGTTGTTGTAGCCATTGGCGATGTGGTTGCTTTCAAACACAAACGTTTTGATGTCATCAACATATTTACGTGGGTCATTGCCCATTGATTTTAAAGCATAAGGGGTGATTTGCTGAATGTCGCCACCTGTGAATTTAAAGGTGTTCCAGCCAAACTTACGACTTTGTAGCGAAGTGGTTGCTTCATTTATCTGAGCATCCGTGATGGGCTGAGTAAAATCATAGTGAGCGTATTTTGCTGAGCCTTTGATACGTAAAGTAATGGTTGAACCAGCAGTGGCATTATTATAATTTAATATCAATGGACCACCAAAAGGACTATTGAGTACGCTTTCATTTTGGTCATTGATGGGTAAGCTATGGCTTTGTGGACGACGTGGGCGTTGATAACCTTCAAATGGGTTGCCCATTGCACGCAAATAGCTGGTTTGTACTCTCAATTTGGCATTGGCATTGTCTTGATTAGCGGTGTTTGACACAACCTGTATGCTTATTGGTTGGCTTGGAATGCTGGCACGCCCAATCAGCGTTACCCCTGATGTTTGCGGAATGGTAACGGTGATGGTTTCCCACTCTTGGCTAACTGGGATAGTTATGGCTTCAGCTGGCATATAATCACCAGCCCCTTTAGGCAAGGCAGTGATGTGTTGACGTGTATAATCCAGCCAGCTATCTGCAACATACATGGTTAAAAAAGTGGCGGTGTCTGTGGGTTTGACCTTATTATACACCACAGAAGGACGGTACATGTCAGCCAATAGCACCAAGTAACGCCAAATCTTAAGAGTCTCAATATCTTGGGATTCAAATGGTGATTTACCCGCTTCATTCATCACTTTTAAATAGTGAGAAGTTTGGTTGATGGTGCGTATCCAAGGATGATTTGCATTCAATGTCGAGTCAGTGGTTGGGTTTGAGTCATTGAGTGCCGTTAGCACATCAACAATGCCGCTTAAGCGATCCGCTTTGCTTAAACTCTGCTTAAGGGTACGATGAGTCTTGATTTGCAGATGATCGCCACTTGCCCAATAATTACCATTGCCAGCGTCAACAGACAATCCCATGCCTTGTGCCAGCGTATTGGCTTTAAGACCGTCTTCAGGTCGGTTACTCCACCAACCACTTGCCATATACACCACCCCTTTACCTGCCTGCATAAACTCGCTGATACGTTGGGTGGCATTAGGACGGGTGGCAGCATTATCACCCAAAAAAATCACATCTACCGATTTCCAACAGTCATTATTGCTGGCAAACACATCACAATTAACAATGTTTGCTGTGGCATTCATGTGGGTTTGATAAAATTTTTGTGCTTTTTTGGCATCATAATGAACGCTGGCAATCTTAACTGCTGTTGGGTTGGTTTTGGCATTGCCACTGGTTACCCAGCGTAGGGCATTTGCTAAGATGGCTCGGTGGGCAAGATGTTTGTTTTCATTCACAATGTCTCCCAACACATCTCGACCATACATCAAACCACGACCATTATGGGCAATAGATAAAGCAGACATGGTGAGACCTGAGTCTGATTGAGCAAGTGGTATGTTATTCATCACATCATGAGTATTAATCGGGATACTGCCGTATGCTACCGCATTGTTGGCGATGTTTAAGGTTTGATCTAATGGCTGATTTTTATCATCACTTAGGATACTGGCTAATATCGCCTGCTGACGTGCCAGTTGCGATTTGGGCAACTCGATGGCTTGAGTGGTTAAAGCACTGATGTCTTGTTTTTGTAAAAATGACGCATTACCTGTACGCAATGCTTGCTCTATTCTGTTTTTTTGTGATTCTGTTGCTGAAATTTTTGGCTTGTTGTCGACAAGTGGTTTTTTGATGACGTGATTGACTGGCTTGTTGGTGTCTTTGGGCTTATCGGTATTTTTAGGGGCATCAGATGGATTTGATTGTTTTTTATCAGATTTAGCTGTTGAGTCTGATTTTTCAGAAGAGATAACAGGTGTTTTGTTATTCGACTCGATATTTGGCATCTGTGGGGCATCAGATGGGTTTGATTGTTTTTTATCGGATTTGGCTGTTGAGTCTGATTTTTCAGAAGAGACAACAGGTGTTTTGTTATTCGACTCGATATTTGGCATCTGTGGGGCATCAGTCTTTGAAGTAACAATTTGGTTGGTAGAATTACTCAATTCCCCACAACCAACCAATAACATACTGGCAACGATGGTTGTTAGTGTAAATTTATAAGAAAGATTGGTTTTACTGACTTGTGACCATATGCAGTCATTATTCATAAATCTGTACCTTAGAATGAATGAAAATAAAAAAGACACAGAAAATACTATCAAAAAGCCAATCAATTTATATGTTTTTTTCGTTGATTACCAAGATTTTTTATGATGAATGGTGCAAGCTTGAACAAGGAAATGACGTTTTGCTCCATAGGCGGACAAGGCGGTGTGAAAACCGCCCATGCCTGCGAATAAATCAATCAATAAAGGTGAGATGACGAAGTTTCATATATTAACCATTAACAAAATCTTATTAACAAAGTCTTATTAACAAAGTCTTTACCGCAAAAACGCCCGCGCGTTTCTAAACAGTCTCAACCACGCCCCATCACCATTGATGTCCCATTCGTTTGGCTTCCAGCTATGGTTATAAGCTTTTAGATTTCGTTCTGGGTGTGGCATCATCAAGGTTACTCGCCCATCGGTACTACAAATGCCTGTTATGCCTTGTGGTGAACCATTCGGATTAAGCGGATAATGCTCGGTTGGATTGCCATGGCTATCCACATATCGCATCACCACTTGCCCATGGGCGGTCATGCCAGTGATGTCAGTGTCGCTCAAGGTGGCAAATCCTTCACCATGTGCCACAGCAATGGGTAAAATGCTGTCTTGCATGCCTTTTAACAGCACCGACTTAGTGCGTTCAATTTTGACATTGACAGTACGGGCTTCAAAGCGGGCAGATTTATTGGCGATAAAGCGTGGAAAATTATCTGCCCCCGGAATTAACTCTTTAAGCTGGCTCATCATCTGACAGCCATTACACACGCCTAAAGAGAACGTCTCTGGGCGGTTAAAAAAGCGGACAAACTGCATTCTTAGTTCATCATGATACAAAATCGATTTTGCCCAACCTGAACCAGCCCCAAGCACATCACCGTAACTAAACCCCCCACACGCCACCAAACCATCAAAATCACGCAAGTTTACTCGCCCTTTGAGCAAGTCGCTCATATGCACATCAACGGCATTAAACCCAACTTGGGTAAAACCACTTGCCATCTCCAAATGACCGTTGACACCCTGCTCACGCAAAATCGCCACTTTGGGTTGTGTGCTTCGGCTGTTGATATAAGGCGTTTCAATCGCTTGATTTAAATCATAATTGGTAAAGCTGATAAGACCTTGATGGTTTTTATCAGCAATTAGGTCAAATTCTTGTTGGACACAAGCAGGATTATCACGATTTTTAGCAATATGATAACTTACCTTTGTCCACTCTTGTTGTAATTCAGCTCGGTCAAAACGAACCGTTTGAGTGGGGCTTTGGATAATTAAGCTGTCTTCATCGGTGGTTTGTCCAATCAAACTGATAAAGTCATTCATGCCTAAGGTGTCTGCCAGTGCCATCAAATCCACCACATGTTCAGGCAAGACTTGCACAACTGCCCCCAGCTCTTCGGCAAACAGCTGACCCAGCAAGTTATCATCACTTAACACCAATTTTACCCCTTGACGACTGGTGAATTGCATCTCAGCAACTGTGGCAAGCAAGCCACCATCACCAATGTCATGATAGGCTGTGATTAAGTTTTTTTCATTGGCTTGTTGAATAAAATTAAAAAATTTGATTAAATCTTGCGGATTGTCCAAATCAGGACAATCATCACCCAGTTGGCTTATTGTTTGTGCAAGGATAGAACCACCCAAGTGAAATTGCCCTTTTGACAAATCAATGCGATATAAGGCACTGTCGGTATTAACAAGCTCTGGGGTTAATGTTTTTGCCACGTTTTGTACAGGGGCAAAGGCGGTGATGATCAGCGACATGGGCGACACCACCGACTTATTATCATCGCCATCACGCCAATTGGCACGCATTGATAAACTGTCTTTACCCACAGGAATGGCAATGCCAAGGGCAGGACACAGCTCTTCACCCACCGCATGCACCGCATCGTATAAGGCTTGATCTTCTTTGTCTTCACCACATGCTGCCATCCAATTTGCTGATAGGGTAATGTCTGATGGCTTGGCGATGTTTGCCGCTGCAATGTTAGTAATGGCTTCAGCAACGGCAAGACGGGCCGATGCCTTAGGGTTGATAAGAGCAACTGGTGTGCGTTCGCCCATGCTCATGGCTTCGCCTGTCATGGGTTTGCCATCAAGGGGCATGAATGCTGATGCTGTTACTGCACAATCCGCCACAGGAACTTGATAACGCCCAACAAACTGGTCGCGCACCACCATGCCCGTGATTGAGCGGTCGCCAATGCTGATTAAAAATGATTTATTCGCCACCGTTGGATGACGTAACACATCTTTGACCGCTTCACGTAATTGAACTTTTTCTAGGTTTAAAGCCGTTAAATTTGGTTTGCTACGGTTAAAAGAACGTTGCATTTTTGGCGTACCACCCAGCAACACTTGTAATGGCATGTCCACAGGTTGGCAATCACCGTTTGAATTTAACAGTGGGTCATCAACCACCAACTGACGCACTTCGGTTGCTTCGCCTAAAATGGCATACGGACAACGCTCACGCTCACAGATGTCATCAAACAGCTCAAGACTGTTTGGACGAATGGCAAGCACATAACGTTCTTGGGCTTCATTTGACCAAATCGCCATCGGCGACATGCCTTTTTCAAGTGATGGTACTTGACGCAAGTTCAGCACCGCCCCCAATTTGTGGTCGTTGACAAGCTCGGGCATGGCATTGGATAACCCGCCTGCCCCCACGTCATGAATGGACACGATGGGGTTTTTATCGTTGCCATCTTCTGCCATTGCCCAACAGCGGTCAATCACTTCTTGACAACGGCGTTCCATCTCAGCATTATCACGTTGCACAGAAGCAAAGTCCAAACCTTCATCAAACTCACCACTATCCACAGAGCTTGCCGCCCCACCACCAAGCCCAATTTGCATGGCAGGGCCACCCAAAACAATCAGCAAATCACCCGCTTGAATGGCATTTTTTTCCACCAAATTGCGTTTGATATTGCCATAACCCCCAGCAATCATGATGGGTTTATGATAACCACGCATTTGGCTACCGTCCTGCTCTTTAGACATGTCAAGTTGAAACGAACGAAAATAACCCAGCAAATTGGGACGACCAAATTCATTGCAAAATGCCGCACTGCCCAATGGAGCATCAGTCATGATTTGTAACGCCGATGCCATACGCTCAGGTTTGCCATAGTCAGCGGTAGAAACCACTCCGCTCCGTCCACAATCGGCTTCCCACTTTTCAGGCATGTCAGGCAGATGCAAATGTGATACATGAAATCCTGTCAGCCCTACTTTTGGTTTACCGCCACGCCCTGTCGCCCCTTCATCACGAATTTCACCCCCTGAACCTGTTGCAGCCCCCGCATAAGGCGCAATCGCTGTTGGGTGATTATGGGTTTCTACTTTCATCAAAATATCAATCGGTTCTTGATGAAAATCGTATTCTAAATGGTTATTTTGACGGTTTAAAAGCGGATAAAACCGTTGTCCATCATGCCCTTTAATCACCGCAGCGTTGTCTTTATACGCTGATAAAATGTCGTTGGGATTTTGTTGGAACGTATTTTTAATCATGTCAAACAGAGATTTTGGCTGTGCTTCACCATCAATTATCCATTGGGCATTAAAAATCTTATGACGACAATGCTCTGAATTGGCTTGAGCAAACATCATCAGCTCCACATCGGTGGGATTGCGTTTTAGCTCATTGACATAGGCATTCATTAAATAATCCATGTCTTGATCCGATAACACAAAGCCAAACTCACGGTTGGCAGACTCTAACGCTTCACGCCCCCCTTGAGATGACAGCCCCATGACATCAACATGATTCAGATGGGCAGGTTCGTGGTCATCAAACAGATGACGGGCTTTTGTCAAATCATAAAACAAACTTTGCGTCATGCGGTCATATAACATCATCTCGACATCATGGGGCAGTGTTTCAGGCAGATTTTCTCCCACCAACGTATAAACCATTAACCGCTCCACCCGTTCGATGGCGATGTCGCAGTTATTAAAAATATCAGTCGCCTTACTTGCCCAAGGGCTAATTGTGCCAAAACGGGGGCTGACAATCAGTTGCCGTTGGCTGTCGGTAGGCATCATCAGCTCAAACGTTTTGCCATCGTTTAACAAATCAATTGCTTTTTTTTGCTCTTGCTTGCTCAATGTGGTGGAAAAAATAAAAACCTGTTGGCTGATGATGTCGGTCAGTTGGCAGTTGGTGGTTTGGTTGATGCTGGCTTGGTTGATATTAGTGGCTTGGTTGATGTTATTAAGCAGTTGATTTTTTTGAAAATCGGTTAAAAATGGGTGTCCAGCGATGAAGGTCATAAAGTGCTTCCAATGATTTAACAAAGTACAGTGATTTAATAACAATAATTTAATAAAAACAATTTAATAAAATGATGTGATAAACATGATTGCTCTAATTTTGCTTAAGATACGGCCAAGCCGCTTTAAGATATATCAACATTGACCACAGCGTCAATATCACCGCCGCCACCATCAGCACATAGCCCAAGGTCTCAAGCGACTGCCAATTTAATAACAGCACAATGATGGCAATCATTTGAAAGGTCGTTTTTAATTTGCCCACATAAGACACCGCCACGCTGGTGCGATTGCCAAGCTCTGCCATCCATTCACGCAAGGCAGAAACCGCAATCTCACGAGAGATGATGACAATGGCAGCGATTGCCATGATGACATTGGCATGCCACTGCACCAAGATGATGAGTGCTGCTGCCACCATCAGCTTATCCGCCACAGGGTCTAAAAACTGCCCAAACGCAGAAGAAATGCCCATTTTACGAGCAAAATAACCATCTAACCAATCGGTAATCGCCGCCAACACAAACACAGATGTCAATAAAACATGCCGAAGCAAACTGTCACTAAATTCATACATGCCAATACGAGCAATGGCGTTGTCTTGAATGGCAGGCACACCAACCCCTAAGGCTGGGGGCCAATAAGCAATCAACACAAACACAGGTATCATGATGATGCGAGCGATGGTCAGGTTATTGGGTAAGTTAAATATGCTTTGATTTGAAGATGATGCCGTCATAACGGGTCTTAGGTTGCCAATTTAGCCATAGCTTAACATGTTCACACAGACACGCCAACGAAAAAGCCACACCCAAGCGGTTATCAGATGCTTAAGCATGGCTTATGGGGGGTGTTAAGGTTGATGCTAAGGTTATGATGATGTCATTTGGTTTGGTTGTTTCATTCAGTCATGTGGCGTCATCAGTCGCCATCAAGCATGACCAATTTTTAACCAGCCTTGTTTTGACTAGCCTTTTTCTGCTTTAACTGCTTTAACCACCGCAATTAAGTTATCAACCACGTCAGCATCAGCAAGGGTAGACGTGTCGCCCAAGCCTTCATACTCACCCAAAGCAAGCTTGCGTAAGATGCGACGCATGATTTTGCCTGAGCGAGTTTTTGGCAAGGCATCAACCAAAAACATGGCATCAATGTTGGCAATCGGACCGATTTCAGCTCGCACATGACGGTTAATCTCACCTTTTAAGGCATCGCTTGGCTCTTCACCTGTTCGCAAGATGACATATGCCCCCACGCCTTGACCTTTGATGTCATGTGGTATGCCAACAATCGCCGCTTCTGCCACCGCAGGGTGAGCCACCAAAGCACTTTCAATCTCTGCTGTCCCCAATCGATGACCTGACACGTTCAACACATCATCAACACGCCCTGTAATCCAATAATGCCCATCTTCATCACGCAATGCCCCATCACCTGTGAAGTAATTGCCAGGATAAGCACTAAAGTAGGTCTGCAAAAAGCGTTTGTGATCCCCCCAAATGCCCCGCATTTGCCCAGGCCAGCTGTCTTGTATCACCAGATTGCCTTCGCCTGCTCCTTGAACGGCATTGCCCTGACCATCAACAATGGCAGGCTTAATGCCATACAGTGGGGTCATGGCAGCCCCCGGTTTGAGATCGACTGCCCCAGGAATTGGGGTCATCATCACCCCACCTGTCTCAGTTTGCCACCAAGTATCGACAATCGGACAACGACTTTCACCCACCACCTGGTAATACCAATCCCACGCTTCAGGGTTAATCGGTTCACCCACCGAGCCAAGCAGACGCAAGCTTGAGCGGTCAGATTGTCTGACGTAGTCATCGCCCTCTTTCATCATCGCACGAATGGCGGTCGGAGCGGTATATAAAATGCTCACGTCATGCTTATCAACAATGTTACCAATCCTTGCCCAATCTGGATATTGTGGCACACCCTCAAACATCACCGTACTGGTGCCGTTGGCAAGTGGGGCGTATAACACATAACTATGCCCTGTGATCCAACCCACATCAGCAGTACACCAAAACACATCATCATCTTTGACATCAAAAATATCACGGAACGTTGACAGCGCATAAGTGATGTATCCACCTGTGGTATGTAACACCCCTTTGGGCTTGCCTGTTGAGCCAGAAGTATAAAGCAAAAACAAAGGGTCTTCAGCATTCATCGGCTCAGGTGGACAGTCTTCGTTGGCATTGTCAATGACGGTGTGATACCAAACATCACGGCGACCACTCATCGGAATGGACGTGCCTGTGCGATAGACAACAATGACTTTTTGTACGCAATCAGTTCCGTCCACGTCCAAAGCCCTATCAACATTGGATTTTAGCGGGGTGTGTTTGCCACCACGCACACTCTCATCAGCGGTGATGACCAGTTTTGACTGACTGTCGATGATGCGACTTGCCAAACTGTCAGCACTAAAGCCACCAAACACCACCGAATGCACTGCCCCAATTCTGGCACATGCCAGCATGGCAGCTGCCGCCTCAGGTATCATTGGCATATACAAAGTCACACGGTCACCTTTGCCCACGCCCATTTTACGCATGGCATTCCCCAAACGACACACCTCAGCATGCAACTCTTTATAAGAGATGATTTTATGCTGTGATGGGTGGTCTCCTTCCCAAATAATGGCTGGTTTAAATGGATTTTTTTGCAAATGACGGTCAAGGCAGTTAACAGACACGTTTAACTCACCATCTTCAAACCATTTGATGCTAAAATTATCAAGGTCATAATTGACGTTTTTAATCTTAGTGGGTTTTTTTATCCAATCAATCAACTCAGCACGTTTTGCCCAAAAGGCTTCGTTACTGCTGGCATCAGCAACCGATTGTTGGTAAGTTTGTTGATATTGTTCAGGCGTGGTGTTCGCCTTGGCTTTGAATTCGTTACTGGCGGGATAAGTTTTTACCATGATAACCTCCTTGTTGAGTGCTTTTCGGTTAAGTACTTATTTGGTATTGATGACTCTTTAGCATTGATGAGTCAACGATGCCAATATCACCATCATCACTACAAATGAATTGCGTGTCCTTGTGAGCTTGGTGAATCTGGTGCATTTACTTTGCCAATTTACTTTCTGCCAATTCACTTTCAATCCACTTGATGATGGCCCACTTTATGAATATGTCATGACCATGGGTAACTGCGGTTAAGTAAGGTGGCAAGTTAGCAAGCAAAGTGGCTTATGATAGTTTTACTAGATTTTGCTGTCATTGTAAACCGATTTGTAAACCAATTTATCCTAAAGCAGTGATTTTTTGTCATTCATTTATCATTGATTTTGAGTACTGTATGTCTTCTTCTGAGTCAAACCCATCTGATAATACCCAACTGACCACCCAAACACCCGTCATTACTCAACCAATGCTGACTCAAGTGCTGATCATTGGGGCTGGGGCATCAGGGCTATTCACCGCTTTGACCGCAGGCAAACGAGGTAGGTCAGTGCTGATTATTGACCATGCCAATAAAGCAGGCAAAAAAATCTTAATGTCTGGTGGTGGACGCTGTAATTTCACCAATCTGTCAGTTGAGCCAGAGCAGTTTATCAGCCAAAATCCACATTTTTGTAAATCAGCATTAAGCCGTTTTACCCCATGGCAATTTATTGACATGGTGGCACATCATGGCATTGATTATCATGAAAAAGAACATGGTCAACTGTTTTGTGATAAGTCATCTAAGGACATTTTGACCATGTTACTGGCAGAATGTGATGCCGTGGGAGCAACTGTCCGCCTAAATTGTGCGGTGCAATCCGTGCATGCTTGCAAAAACATTGTTCACGATAACCATGCCAGTTCATCAGCGGTTAATTTTATCATCCATACCAATCAAGGCGTTATCGGTTGTGAGTCTTTGGTGATTGCCACAGGTGGGTTATCCATTCCCACCATGGGAGCGACAGGGTTTGGTTATCAAGTCGCTGAGCAGTTTGGACATCACATCATTCCCACCCAAGCAGGGTTAGTACCCTTTACATTTACGGATAAATTAGGAGATGTGTTCGCCAGTTTGTCAGGCATCAGTCATGACGTGGTGGCATTTAATGAACGGATAAGCTTTGCTCGTCCCATGCTCTTTACGCATCGTGGTTTGTCAGGCTTTGCCATGTTACAGTTGTCTAATTATTGGCAACTCGGTGAGAGCATTCACATCAACTTATTGCCTGATTTGAATGTATCAGACCATTTGTGCCAATACAAACGCCGCCACCCCAAACAAAAAATTAAGACCGCCTTGGCTGACCATTTTGCCAAAAACCTGCTGTCAGCCTTGCAAGCACTTTTATGGGCTGAACATCAAGATTGCGACCTTGCCAACATCAAAGACGAGCAGTTAAACAAAATCGGACAGACACTCAACGATTGGACACTAAAACCATCTGGCACAGAAGGCTATCGCACAGCAGAAGTAACACTTGGCGGTGTGTCAACCGAATACATTTCATCTAAGACCATGCAAAGTCAACTGCAAGAGAACTTATATTTTGTGGGCGAAGTGTTAGATGTAACAGGCTGGCTTGGAGGCTATAATTTTCAATGGGCATGGGCAAGTGGTCATGCTTGTGGGCAAGTGGCTTAGACAAATGGCTTAGACAAGCAAACCACCCATATCGCATGAATGTGTATGGGTGGTTTATGTCACTGATGACACACTTGGCATTCAATTGGCATTTAATTAAACACTTACAATTAAAACATTGACCATTCAAATACTTAGGCATGTCATCACTGCATCACCAGATACTCAAATGCTGATAATGCTGCCTTGCTGCCTTCGCCCATCGCAATATTAATTTGTTTAAATGGCACGGTGGTTACATCACCACAAGCAAAAATGCCCTTGCGGTCAGTATGACAACGTTCATCAATTTCAATCTCACCAAAGCGGTTAACATCAACAAACCCTTTCACAAATTCTGAGTTAGGCACCAGCCCAATTTGTATGAACACGGCAGATAAATCCAGCTCTTTTATCTCACCAGTGTTCCGTTCTTGATAAACAATCGAGCTGACTTTACCATCGGTGGCCTTAATTTCTTGCGTGGCAACCGACGTTAATATGTCAATGTTTGACTTCTGTTTGGCTTTATTAATCAACACTTGATCAGCTTTAAGCGAGTCGGCAAACTCAAATACCGTTACATGTTTCACAATGCCTGCCAAATCAAGAGCAGCTTCAATGCCTGAGTTACCACCACCGATGACCGCCACATCTTTGCCTTTAAAGAAAGGACCATCACAATGTGGACAATACGCCACACCATTACCAACATAGTCATCTTCACCCGGGACGCCAAGTTTCCGCCACTTTGCCCCCGTTGCCAAAATCACACTGCGGGTATCAAACTCTTCGCCTGTGTTTAGATGAATGCGGTAATTTTCGTCCACCGTTTCACTCAACGATTTAACGCTGACATGCTCCTTAATGGTTACTTCATATGCTTTTAGATGTTTATTAAAGTTGGCTGACAGCTCATTGCCATTTGTCAATGGCACAGAGATGAGATTTTCGATGTCTTGGGTGTCTTTGACCTGTCCACCAACACGGTCAGCAACAATGGTTACCTTTAAGCCTTTACGTGCGGTATAAATCGCCGCTGCCACACCAGCAGGACCACCGCCAATGATGGTCACATCTTGTTGCTCTAACTGTTCGCCATCATCTTCACTTATCTCACTTAACAAATCTGGGTATTCAGCTTGCAATTTATCAATGATTTTGGCAGTATCTACCTTGCCACTGACAAAAGGTTTACCATTTAAAAATACCGCTGGCACACCTTGAATGTTATTGGCTTGTACTTGTTCTTGGAACAAACCACCATCAATCATCTCATTGCTGATGTTGTCATTTAACACAGCAAATTGATTTAATGCCTGCACCACATCAGGGCAATTATGACAACTTAATGACACATAGGTCTGAAAGTTTAACGGCTTGTCAATGCGTTTAATCAGCTTTTGAATACTGCCATCAAGTTTCAGCGTGTGTCCACCTGCATGCAACATTGCTAAAATCAACGAACTGAATTCATGCCCACCCGGAATGCCACTAAACACAATGCCTGAATCTTGATAGCCTAAATCTTGATGAGCATCATTTTGCTGTTGGTAATCAATTCTAAAGCTAATCGGACTGGGTAAATGACCATCTACAAATGCAGGGTCATTGACATCAAAGGCAACTTTATCACTGCTACTGGCAATTTGACTTAAAAACTCACTCAATTCTTGACGCTTGTCATGCTCGCCTTGACCGATGACAAAGCGAATGGGGCGAACGATATTTTCGCCATAAGATTTAACAGCGTCTAATAAACTTTGGTCTAACATGTTGGGTCTCCGTGATTATTCCATCATTTTTGCCACAGATGAGTGACTTTGGATTTGGATAATGTCATTATCCGACATGACTACCCTTTAGACAATGTTAGAAAATCAAAGTTTATGTTTTATATTTTTAATCAATAATTTATTTTTGATTTATTTTTTATCATTATTAAAGTGGTTATTATGCTGGTTACTGTCAGCAAATTTAGGTAGAATGGCATAAACCCCCTTTAAACCAATGCTGATTTAAACCAATGCCATGTTGGGGGCAACGGCAAGCCAACATTCACCAATAACATTCATCAACATTCAACATAAGGATAACCATCATGTTTCCAGAACATCGTGAACTCATCACCGAACTTAAACAAACAGACGCACATTTTGCCAAGCTGTTTCATGAGCATAATGACTTAGATAACCAAATTGACAAACTGGAGCGAGATGTGGTCAAACACGCCAGCCGTGAAGACGAAATCGAAAAAATGAAACGCAAAAAATTGCAATTAAAAGATGAGCTTTATCGCATTTTAGAGAGTAAAAAAGAAGAGTAAAAGAATGTAAAAGAATAAGGAGAAAAAGCGTCATTTCATCTGCCTTATAAACAAAACCCTTTGCAAACAGCCCCCATGCAAACCATCGTGGGGGTTTTGTAACTGCTGGTTGGTAACTGTTTTTTAAACGTCAATTTAACCCAACAAGTTAGTACCAAGTTAGTACCAAAAATATTCTTCTCTAAATTGAGAATTAAAACACCCAATAATAAATATGACAGTAGTAACCAGCCAGCCAATTAACGCATAAAGCCTAATTTGTTCACTATTCCAGTCTAACGCAAACCAGCCGATTAAAAAAAACGACTTCCAACCTTCAATGATTTTTGCCCCACCCCAAGAAAGCACCCATTTATAAAATAGGCTACTCAATAGATACATTGCTATCCAAAAAATCATACCCACAGAAGCGTCCTTTGGCTATCCAATTTCCTTTTGTTGTCCAATTTAAGGTACAATCGCACCATCTAACCCACGTGGTTCATTGTCATATGGTTCAGTATAGGACGCTCACATCAGCGATTTTGTAAAAAATTGTTTTTTACTTTTAGGAGTACGCCAGCCCTAACCACATGACAACAATCGCTCATCACTTACAAAATCGATATGATGACATTCCTTAACAATTTACCAAATTTTGGTTTTAGGCTATGATTTTAGGATATGATAAAACGCAACTTTTAACCGTATCACAAAACACAAGGTGACCTGTGGCAAACTTTTCTAATCAAACTTTCGCCCCATCCACAACCAATGACCATCAAGCCGATGACCATCAAATGTATGATTATTTGGTGTTTATTGGACGGTTTCAGCCATTTCATTTGGGACATAAGTCTGTCGTTGACCAAGCCTTAAAACGAGTCAATCACGTCATCATGCTCATTGGCTCTGCCAATTTACCCAGAAGTTTGCGTAACCCTTTTACCGTAACAGAACGCACACAGATGATAAAAGGGGCATACCCTAAAGATGACGCTGACCGCATTCATTGCGTGGGTTTGGACGATGCCCTTTATAATGACACTCGTTGGCTTCAATATGTGCAAAAATGCGTCAAATCAGTAACAGGCAATTTGATGGCTAACATTGGTCTGATTGGACATTCTAAAGACAGCTCATCTTATTATCTGTCGCTGTTCCCCAACTGGGCATCGGTGTCTGTACCAAATTTTCACAACCTGTCTGCCACACCCATTCGAGATGCCTTTTTAATGGGAGCAACCCCAACAGCAGAGCGTATTCCAACATCCACCCAACAGGTGTTAAACGATTTTAAACAAAGCGATGATTATCAAACATTGCACGAAGAAGCTTGGTTTATTGACCGCTATAAAAAACAATGGGAATATGCACCCTATCCACCCACGTTTATGACCGCTGATGCCCTTGTGGTACAGTCTGGGCATGTCTTATTGGTAGAACGTCGCAGTTTACCTGGCAAGGGCTTATGGGCATTGCCAGGAGGCTTTATTAATAAAAAAGAGACGCTGTTTGATGCGTGTGTCCGTGAGTTAAGAGAAGAAACTCGCCTAAAAGTGCCTGAGCCTGTGCTTAAAGGCTCTCGCCATAGTCAGCATACGTTTGATGACCCATACCGCTCAGCACGGGGACGCACCATCACGCAAGTGTTTTATTTTCAATTAAAAAACGACCCCAAAGGCTTACCAAAAGTCAAAGGGGGTGATGATGCAACAAAAGCATTTTGGTTACCATTGGCAGAGTTGGACAGCAAAAAAATGTTTGAAGACCATCATGCCATCATCACCAAAATGGTGGGGTTATAAAAAATAAGGCTAAAGGTGCTTATTATGATTAGTTTGGATATCCCTGTGTATCTTGAGCAAAAAATTATTGATGTATCACAGGATATGGGTACAACAAAAAATGCGTTTATCATTGATACCATCAATTTTTATTTTGAACACTTTAAAGACACCATTACAAATGATGAAGCAAGTTATTTATCAGCCCCCAATATACAAACGCTTGCAGCGATTGAAGAGTTAAATTCAGGCAAACTAAAACCCTTATCACTTGAAGAGTTTAAATTAGAATTGCAACCGTCATATCAAACCTGACTTGGTATTGATTTATCGTAAAGTTGACAAAGAAAATGGCAATTCAATACTTGAGGTTTTAGAATTAGCAAGACTTGGCAGCCATAGTGAGTTGAGTTTATAAAATTTCACAGAAATTTATGAAAAAATAGATAATGATAATGTAACAAATTGGCTTGCCTACTTATGCGTATTGCTCATTTAAATAATAGTGCCTAAATGGTCTAAAATTGCTTAATTTTTTCCACCACTTTCCCCACTCCGATAGACGGATTGGGCTTATCGTCATCAGTCGATGACAGCCATCAGAGGATTTCTGACTATGTTTACCAATAACTTAACCAACCTTATCTTAAATGCCGATAGCTACAAAACGTCGCATTATTTGCAATATCCACCAAACAGCGAATACGTGTCCAGCTATGTTGAGGCACGCCGTGGTGATTATCCTGTGGTCTTTTTTGGATTACAAGCCTTTGTTAAAGAGTATTTAATCACCCCCATCACCCAAAAAGACATTGATGATGCCCAAGCGGTGATAGTTGCCCATGGCTTGCCATTTAATCGTGATGGTTGGCAACGACTGCTAGACAAACATCAAGGCCGCCTGCCCTTACGCATTCAAGCAGTGGCAGAAGGATCAATCATTCCTACTGGTAATGTGTTGTGTCAAGTTGTCAATACTGACCCTGAATTTTATTGGCTCACCACTTATATTGAAACGGCTCTGCTGCGTGCTTTATGGTATCCAACCACAGTCGCCAGCGTATCGCATTACTGTAAGGGCATCATCAAATCCGCTTTGGTAAAATCAGCAGACAGCTTAGACAGCTTGCCATTTCGATTACATGATTTTGGTTCACGAGGAGCGTCCAGCCTTGAGACGGTGGCATTGGGCAGTTTGGCACATTTGGTCAATTTTTCTGGTACAGACAGTCTGACTGCGTTGGTGGCAGCCACCCGTTGGTATGGTATGAATGACGAGATGGCAGGTTTTTCTATCCCAGCTGCTGAACATAGCACCATGACCGCTTGGGGACGTGACGGTGAGCCTGCCGCTTTTGCCAACATGATTGAGCGGTTTGGCGGTGAAGGTAAGGCGTTTTCAGTGGTATCAGACAGCTATGACTTATGGAATGCCATTGATAATATTTGGGGCGATGAACTCAAAGACAAAGTCGAAAATATGGGCGGTACGCTGGTCATTCGCCCTGACAGTGGCGAACCTGCCAAAGTGGTGCGTGAAGCACTGGAACGTTTGGCTGCCAAATTTGGCTCTAAAACAAACAGCAAAGGCTATAAGCAATTACCTGACCACATACGCCTAATCCAAGGAGATGGCATTAATCCACACAGCATCAGCAAAATCTTAGATGCCATCATGGACGCAGGTTTTAGCACTGAGAACGTTACCTTTGGCATGGGTGGTGGGCTGTTGCAACAAGTCAACCGAGACACCTTAGGATTTGCCATGAAAGCCAGTAGCATCTGCATTGATGGCAAGTGGCATGATGTGTATAAAGACCCCATTACCAGCCATTCCAAACGCTCCAAAAAAGGTCGTTTGGCATTGATAAACACTGATGGCACAAATGATGGCAATCTGACCAACCATGATGTTCGCCATATTCGCACCATTCGAGAAGATGAATTGGGGAATGATACCAATCATAAAAACAACCTGCTCCAAGATGTGTTTATCAATGGTAAGTTATTGATTGATGACAATTTGACTGTCATTCGTGAGCGGGCGGGGTGGTGATTACCTTTGGTTATTTTATTGTCTTTGGCTAAAGCAATAATGAATAATTATTGGGAAATCCAACCTTGAACCTTGCTGATGGCAAGCGAGACATCAATACTTTTAAAAGAATACTTTTAAAAGATTGTATGGTCAATTCATGGTAAAACCACCACAAATCCAAAGATGGCTGTCAGATTTTGTTATCCTTAATCTCTGCCATCAATCCCCCCATCATTCAATCTCCCCATCATTGAAATTATCCTAAATAACCCATAAACTCAATGAAACAAACCGTTTTATCCCATGGTGGAATAATGCCAGTAGTAGAATAACGCCAGCTTCCATTTTACCCCCATCTTCTTATCCCAATAAGACTGACCAAGCTGACCAAATTTTTAACTTATCTTAACAAAAAGGGTGAGTTACAACAGTGTCTCAAAAGAAGTGTCTCAAAAAAATCGCCCTGATTAGGGCGAAAGTTACTGACATCTCTACCTAAATCACAAACGATGGTCAGACAATGACACACGACGAATCAATCAAGACACCAAATTCAATGTGTGGTCAGGCGATGGCTCTTCTCCATTTTCTATATCACGAAATTGCACGCTGTCTTTATCCATATAAATCAAATAAGGCGGTATGTCAGATTGATCTTCTGGATGTAACAACACATATCGACTGTCCAAACCATTGATGTCGTATGTTCCTTTGGTTGTTATTTGACCATCAGGCTTGCCCAAATATTCTTGCTCCATCACAAATGTGCCATCAGCGTTTAGCGTCAAGTCAGTCTGAATGCCTGAACAATCTGCACAAGGCAACACACCAGAATAAGCAGATTGAGGCAACACACCCACACCATCTGTAACAGTAACTTCAGGTTGTTGACCGTCATCGATGGGGTCAGCCACAGCATCATCAGTTGAGTCGATGATAGGCTGTTCAACTGCTTGAGTGCTTGCTTCTTCATGGGTTGCTTGTTGGGTTGTACTGCTTTGATCGGCATTGCTTTTATTTGAGTTATCACAAGCAGTCAATGATAACAGTGTCAACATGGCAAACACAATGGACGATTTTAGTTTCATATTCATATTAAAAAAATCTCTTCAAAACAAGATTAACCAACATTAAACAACTTAATTTTTAACACAAAACATTATGGCATAAAATTTTTATCTCAACAAGACAATTGCCATTACCATCATAAAGGGCTGATGACATGCTTATCATCAGCCCTTTCTTATCATCAGCCCTTTGTTGTTGTGTTGTTGCTTTTTGTATCAAAAGCTTGAATTGGGCTTAGATTTTTCCAACCAAATCAATGCTGGGCTTTAAGGTTTCTTTGCCATCTTCCCAAGCTGCTGGGCAGACTTCACCATCGTTTTCACGCACATATTGGGCGGCTTTGACTTTACGCACCATGTCTTTAGCAGAGCGACCAATGCCCAAATCATGAATTTCTGCCACTTTAATAAAACCTTCTGGGTCAATTAAGAATGTGCCACGTAAGGCAGCGTTGTCTTCTTCAATCATGATGTTAAAGCCACGAGTGATTTTGCCTGTGCCGTCGCCCAGCATGGGAAATTTAACTTTGCTGATGGCTTCTGATGAGTCATGCCATGCTTTATGCACAAAGTGGGTGTCAGTTGATACGGCATAAACTTCTACGCCTAAGCCTTTGAGTTCTTCATAATGGTTTGCCATGTCTTCTAGTTCAGTTGGGCAAACAAAGGTAAAATCATGGGGATAAAACATAAAAATCGCCCAGTTGCCTTTGACATCGTCAGATGAGATGGTTTTAAATTCTCCGTTGACAAAAGCTTCGGTTTTAAATTCTGGGATTTGTTGGTTGATGATGGCGGTCATGATGACTCCTTATCGGTTATCGGTTAATCGGTTGTTGTTAACATGGCTGTTAACATAAAAACATCAAGTCAAGCATCTTAAAAAAGTTTCTGGATTCTAGGTGCTTTATTTAAGTGCTTTATTGCTTGATTACTTGAGCTTATCATTATCATGGTAGGATAAGCGTTTCTCCAGTTTAAAGAATTTAATGTTATGATTTATTTTTTTAATGTTGAAATGCTGTCTTTATCATTTTTAAGCTTCTGAACAAATCATAAACAAGTCTAGGCAGTGCCCCTTAATGCTTAATATTAATATCAATAGCCACGCTTATTAATTATAAGCGTATTTATTATAAATAATACCCACTTCCATCATAATGACTTCCATCATGATAGCCCCCTTCATGATAATGGTCTCCATTATAATATTCTCTTTCATGATAGTATCGATTATCATCATACCGATTGTCATCATGATACCGACCTTCGTCATAATATCGATTGTCATCATAATATTGATTTTGGGGTGCATAAGCATAAGGTGATTGAGCATAAGGTGATTGAGAATAAGATGATTGCTGAATGTTTTGTGGGGCGTTGATTTTGATTTCAACACGGCGATTTTGTGCTTTGCCATATTCGGTGTTATTGTCAGCAATGGGTTGCGACTCACCATAGCCCACGGTGCTGATGCGGTGAGAAGACACGCCACGGTTGTTTAAATAACTGGCAACAGAGAAAGCACGACGCTCAGACAAACCTTGGTTATAGCCTGCATCACCCACGCTGTCAGTATGCCCCATAATCACAACGGTGGTTTGACCATATTCATTCATGGTGGCTGCCAACTTGTCTAATGTGTTGGTAAAAGTGGGCTTGATATAGGTTTTATCAGTATCAAAAGTGATGTTGCTTGGCATGACCAAATTGATATCATTGGTGCGTGGATCAAGTGCAACTTCCACCCCTGTGCCAGCCATTTGCTGTTTTAATTGTTGTTCTTGACGTTGCATATAATAGCCCACACCAGCACCGATGGCAGCACCGATGGCAGCATCACGACCTGTTCTTTCACCCCCAGTCGCCTTTGACACTCCAGCACCTAAGGTAGCACCTGCCAATGTACCAAGGGCAGTTTTATTAATGGTGGTTTGTCCAGTGGGATCAGCGGCACAACCGACCAACGCCATCGAACCCGCTAAGGTTGTGATGAGTAGTTTGGTGTTTAAAGTGGTTTTCATAATGGTATCCTTGTGTTCTGGTAATGTGTGTTTAGCCGTTATGTTTAAATGTGTGTTTATGGCAATGGTGCGTTTATTTGGTTTGTTAAATGGTTTATTTATTGTGTTTGTGGGAAATGAATCAATAAAAATATGATAACAAAAATATTTGTAATATTTTGTTACATCTGTGTATGAGAAGTGCTTATTAAGGCTTATTTTGTCATAATGGCTTAGATTATTTGGCTGGTATGGTGTTAGGTGTTGCCAAATTTTTGCCAAACTTTTACCAAAATTATGAAATGTTAATATCATATGAAACCAACTGCTCTACAACGTCTGCGACAATCTTACCCCCAATTTGCCAGCCGTCTGTCGCTTGCCACAGCAGGATTTGTCATCACTGCCAACTCAGTGATGTTGGCAGTGCCTGTGTGGCTGGCAGGTGTCATTAAAACCGTCAGTGGCAACGCCTTTGCTGATGAAGCAGTCATCAAGCTTGCCAACCATTGGATTAACACCAATAACAACATCATCGACACCCTGATGCCTGACAAAGATTGGCGTATCAGCTTACCTGATGATGTTGACACACACAAACAGTATCTGCTGGTGTGCAATCATCAATCTTGGGTTGATACCAGTGTGATACAGTATGTCAGTCGTAATTACCTGCCTTTGACTCGATTTTTTACCAAATATGAGCTGATTTATATCCCCATTGTTGGGCAAGCATTTTATTTTTTGGATTTTCCGATGATGAAACGCCACAGTAAACAAGCCATTGCTAAAAATCCTACTCTAAAAGGTAAAGATATTCTTGAAGCCAAACGAGCGTGTGATTTGTTAAAACACAAACCCTTTACTTTGCTAAACTATCTGGAGGGCACACGCTTTAGCACTGCCAAGCATCGAGCCCAAAATTCACCTTATCGACATTTATTAAAACCCAAAGCAGGCGGTCTGGCACTTGCCATCAGTGCTTTGGGTCAGCAGATTGATGGCATCTTAGATATGACGGTGGTCTACCCTGATTTCCCCAATGCTCCCCCCACTTATGCAGATTTATGGCTGGGTAATGTGCAACGTTTGGGGGTGGACGTGCGTCACATGACAATGAATGATGGGTTATTTGACGCAATCAAGCAAGGTGCTTATTCTCATGATGTCGATGCCACACAAGCATTTTATGCTTGGTTAGATGAATTATGGCAAAAAAAAGACACTCGCATGACATCGATGTTGGCGGAATTTGATTAAAGGTTGGATATGAAGCTTGACAAAGATGGGTGATGCCAGTTGCCAGCATATTGCCAACAAATCAAAATCCAACAATGAACAATGCAAAACATCAGGCATGTTTTCATTGATAATGACCACCCCATATAAAAGCATTAAGGAACATTAATGAACACAACCCATCAACCAACCCACATTGAGACCAACAACCACATTGAGACCAACACCAGCCCCATGAACCAAAAAAATGATGCCTTTACTTTTTTTGGCAAAATGTTGACCTTTTCTCGTTTGCATTTACAAAGCAATGACCTGACTCTCATCAATGCCCAACTGAAACACACCATCGATAACAAAAACAGCCAAATTCCTGTGGTCATCGACAGCGATGTGTCACAAGATTTGCCTGCATTGGTGGACATATTATGGCAATGGGGGCTACAACCGATTGGCGTGGTTGGTGGTAACTTGTCCGAACAAGCCAAAACATTGCGTTTGGCAATCTTTCCAGATGATGGCAAACGCATCGCCAGAGTTGAGACACAAGCCAAATCTCAAAAAACTCAAAAAAACAGCAAAACTGACATCAAGCCAGCCGCTGACATACAGAACATTGGCACGCAAGACACCCCATCACAAGCTGATGCCATGGACTTATCCAATGACAACACCCATTTGACCGATGCCACATTCAATCAGGTCAAGGTGGTCACGCAAATCTTACGTTCAGGACAACGCATCGAACATCTTGGTGGTGATTTAATCATCACCAACAGCGTTAATGATGGAGCAGAAGCCATCACTGACAGTAATCTACACGTCTACGGACGAGGATTAGGAAGACTGGTGGCAGGAGCAACAGGTGATAAAAATGCCAAGATTTTTTGCCAAAATTTCAATCCATCACTGGTCTCTGTGGCTGGCACATGGCAACTTCGAGATGACATTCCCAAAGATTATCTGGATAAAGCCGTACAGGTGAGTTACCAAGAAGGGCATGGCATTGTCTACACACTCATGGATTCGGCAGTAACAAGTCATAAAAACTAAAGACTCAAAGCTTAATATTAAAAGCTTAGCATTAAAAACTTAATGTTAAAAAATTAATGTCAAAGTTTCATGCCATAAACGTCAATGAACACTCAACAGCCACTAGGCGTTTTGGGTGTTTTGTGCTACCCTAAGCTCATATTTTTGGCTCATATTTTTTAACATGATTTGACTGTTTAGCATAAGAGCATGGCGAGGACATCGTCAAGGCTTTATCATCATAGGAGGAAGCCATCGTGGCAAGAATCGTTGTTGTCACTTCAGGAAAAGGCGGTGTGGGAAAAACCACCACCAGTGCGTCAGTCGCTACTGGTCTTGCCTTACGGGGGCATAAAACCGTAGTGATTGATTTCGATGTGGGGTTACGCAACTTAGATTTGGTCATGGGTTGTGAAAACCGCATCGTTTATGACTTTGTTGATGTCATCACTGGCAACGCTCGCTTATCGCAAGCGTTGGTTAAAGATAAAACGTTGGATAATCTGTTTATTTTGCCAGCCAGCCAAACTCGTGATAAAGATGCCTTAACCGATGAAGGTGTGGCAGCGGTGATGAAAGAGCTGTCTGAGCAATTTGACTACATCATCTGTGATTCACCTGCAGGGATTGAACGTGGGGCTCAACTTGCCATGTATCATGCTGATGAAGCCATCATCGTTACCAACCCAGAAATCTCTTCAGTACGAGATTCCGACCGCATCATCGGTATTTTACAAAGCCGCACCAAGCATGTGGTAGAAGACACTGGCTCAGTCAGAGAACATTTGGTCATCAGTCGCTACAACCCTGAGCGAGCTGCTGCTCACGAGATGATGGACATCGACACCATCTCAAACGACATTCTAAAAGTGCCTTTATTGGGTGTTATCCCAGAGAGCCAAACCGTGCTAAAAGCATCAAATGAAGGTCAACCTGTCATTCATTATAGCAATTCAGCAGCAGGGCAATGCTATGATGACATCGTTGCCAGATTTTTAGGAGAAGAGCGCCCACTTCGCCACATTGACGTGAAGAAAAAGAGCTTCTTGCAACGCTGGTTTGGAGGGTAATATGAATAAAAAAAGAGGATTTTGGAGCAATTTATTTGGTCTAGACACACCCACAACTGGCAGTGCCAATACAGCGACTGAGCGATTAAAAGTCATCGTTGCTAGCGAAAACCGCTTACATAACCGCTTAACCCCCGACCGTATCGAAAAAATGAAGCGAGAAATCTTAGAAGTGGTCAATAAATACGTCAATGGGGTACAAATTGATGATGTGAATATCAACCATCGTCATGAAGATAGCCTAGACGTACTTGAGATGAACATCAATCTGCCTGATAATCATCGTCGGTGATTTGCAAGGAAAATACAGATTGATAATGATTCCATCAAGTCTATCCAGCAAATTTTTGATAAAGCAAGCGTTAGCCATTTTTGATAAACAAGTTTTTTATTATTTTTTTAAGTTGTGACTTCTCATGGCATTGTACCCCTACACCCTACAGACCGTCCCATTAAACATGTCCAAACAAGAGTTTGAACAAGCTCAACTGGCATTATTTGCCAAAAGCAGCCCATCATTTGACTTGGCACAAATCAAGACCAAAGAATGGAGCATCATGGCAATCATGACCATTTTGGCAATCGTGGGGCTGGTCATGGTGTCAGGGTACTCAACCCTGTTATTTTGGTTGATGCTCATTGGTGTGGCATTGTATGTCATCATACGCACCATTGGCTTTAAATGGTATGTGCAAAAAGAATTTGAAAAACAAATGGCAACTCAAAAAATGCCCGATGAAATGAAGCAAATCAAATTGGGGGTACAAAAACAAGGGCTTATCATGTCCATGCCTGCCCCCAACCAACCACAACCCAGCAATAAAGCCATGCGTGGTCTACAAATGCGTGGCTCTGGCGTGCAACAAGCGGTCATTCCTTGGTCAGCAGTTACCAGTTGGGATGAGACTGATGAGTTTATTTTTATATTGTTTGAGTTAAAGGGTCAGCATGGCAGTCAAATCCTGCCTAAACGTCTGATAAAAGATAAATTCCCCATTGACACCGTGCTAACGCATTTGATGGAAGTCAGACCAAACAAAGGCATTCAAGCCGATACGTTGCCACAAACGTTTTAGTTATCTGTGCTGCGTCAGCCCTAAAAATAAAATATAGATTTTTATTTGATTTATTTTTCTGATTGTAAAAATGAGTTTATATTTCCCTTATCTCTGTTAGGATATAGATGGTAATAGGGCATGCTGTTTTAAACTTTGTTTTAGACTTTTAGGCTCTATTACCTATTTTTAGGAATAACACAAATTTTGTTAACAGTTTTTGTTAACATCTTTCATTAACATTCAAGCTGTTATCAACATGGCTTTTATCAACATAAGGAATAACATCATGACCACCAACCAAATTGGTTTAGAAAAAAAAGACATGTCTGCTGTGATTGAGCAATTAAATAAATTGCTGTCTTCATATCACATTTTTTATATCAATGTGCGTGGCTATCATTGGAATGTCAAAGGTGAGCATTTCTTCTCTTTACATACCAAATTTGAAGAGCTATACACCGAGCTACAACTACAGATTGATGAAATTGCCGAACGCATTTTAACGTTAGGAGGCACACCGTTGCATGCTTATAGTGATTTTGCGAAGCATGCTGCCATTAAAGAAGATAAAAATGTCTTTGATGGTAAACAATGCGTCAAAGGCTTGGTGGCAGGCTTGCAAGAATTGATTGAAGAGCAACGTCAAGTGGCACAAATAACCGAAGAAGCCGATGACCAAGGTTCTACCGATTTGGTGATTGGTTATGTACAAGCCCAAGAAAAGTTAGTATGGATGTATAATGCATTTTTGGGTTGATTACTGACGTCTTTCTCTCTTTTTTCTTTTGGGTTGTTGGCGGTTATTAATAAATCACAACAACCTAGCGAGAACACCCATGACCCACCACAGTACTTACCCAAATTTATTTAAACCGTTAGACCTAGGTTTCACCACCCTAAAGAACCGAGTGGTCATGGGGTCAATGCACACAGGATTAGAAGATCGCTTTTATCATTATGACAAGCTGGCGGCTTATTTTGCTGAGCGTGCCAAAGGCGGTGTGGCGATGATGATAACAGGGGGCATCTCGCCCAATCGTCAAGGTTGGCTTTTGCCCATGGGTGGTACGCTAAATCATCAGCTAGACATTCTTAATCATCAGAAAGTTACCCAAGCGGTGCATCAATACGACAGCAAAATCTTGATGCAAATTTTGCATTCTGGACGCTATGGTTATCATCCGTTTGTGGTGTCCGCCAGTGTCATCAAATCACCGATTTCACCGTTTAAACCACGACAGATGAGTCGCACAAATATTGAAAAAACCGTGCAAGATTTTGCTGATTGTGCCACACTTGCCAAGCAAGCAGGCTATGACGGTGTGGAAATCATGGGGTCAGAAGGCTATCTGCTCAATCAATTTTTAAGTCGCCACGTCAACCGTCGTACTGATGAGTACGGGGGTGATATTCATGCTCGAATGCGTTTTCCTTTGGCGGTGGTTAAAGCAGTGCGATCAGCGGTGGGTGATGACTTTATCATCTGTTTTCGCTTATCCATGCTTGATTTGGTTAAAGACGGTAATGACATGAGCGAGGTGGTGATTGTTGCTAAAGCCTTACAAGACGCAGGCGTAACCATCATCAATACAGGCATCGGTTGGCATGAGGCTCGTGTGCCAACCATCGTTACCAGTGTGCCAAGAGCCGCTTTTGCTGACTTTACCGCTGTGATAACACAAGCGGTCAATATCCCTGTCATGGCTGCCAATCGCATCAACATGCCAAGCACCGCAGAGAGCATCTTATCCAGTGGGCAGGCGGATTTGATACAAATGGCTCGTCCGTTTTTGGCTGACCCTCAATGGGTGAATAAAGCAAAAGCAAACACACCAGAACGCATCAACACTTGCATTGCCTGCAACCAAGCCTGTCTTGACCACACCTTTGAGCATAAACGTTCCACTTGTTTGGTCAACCCACAAGCCTGCTATGAAACCGAACTTACCTATCCACCAGTTAAAAAAGCCAAACATATTGGTGTGGTCGGCGGTGGTGTGGCTGGCATGAGTGCTGCTCTGGTGGCTGCCAAACGTGGGCATCAAGTGACGTTATACGAAGCCCGAGATGTACTGGGCGGTCAGTTTAACTATGCCAAAGTCATTCCTGGTAAAGAAGAATTTTATGAAACCATTCGCTATTTTCACCATGAGTTAAACCATCATGGGGTTAAGATAGTGCTGAATACTCAAGTTACACCAGAGCTGATGGCTGAACAAAGATTTGATGATGTGGTCATTGCCACAGGGGTTGTGCCACGTTCATTGGTTGGTAAGCTCGATGGGGCAGAACGTGCCAATGTCATCAGCTATGCCGATTTATTATCTGGTAAAGTGGTGGCAGGCAAGCGAGTGGCGGTGATTGGGGCGGGTGGTATTGGCTATGATGTGGCTGAATTTTTGACCGCCACCCACACTCAAGACTTGGTCAGTCTTGCCAAGTCAGGCAAGCTCAATGACCTAGCCCATCGTCCCAAACCACAATCCATTAGCAATTGGCGAGATGAATGGGGGGTTACTCAACAAGCAGAATATGCCAAGCAAGGCGGTCTGACTCAACCACACGCCATCACCCCACATCGGCAAGTATATCTGATGCAACGCACCAAAGGACGCTTGGGCAAAGGTTTAAACAAAACCACTGGTTGGGTACATAAAGCCCATGTCAAAAACCATGGCGTTTATCAGCTCTCTGGTGTGCAGTACGACAAAATCACCGATGAAGGCATCTGGCTTATTAACGCAAGCGGTCAGGCTCAACTATTGCGAGTTGATACCATCGTGGTGTGTGCAGGACAAGTATCAGTCAATGAACTGATGCCAACTGTCCATCATCAATCTGACCAAAATCTGCAAAAAAAACATAAAAAAACCGCCAAAGACCCCATCACAAAACTGTCACAAATAATCATCGGCAATAAGAATCTCGCTCATACAGATGATGACATCACCCCATCAGTGCTTTATCAGGGCAGTCGCTATCACATCATTGGCGGAGCAAAATTGGCAGGTGAGTTAGACGCCAAGCGAGCCATTCGAGATGGGGCAGTATTGGCGGCTCAACTATGAACATTTTTTTGTTTTTTGCCATCGTTGAGAAAAAAGTGTTTTGAATATTAAATTTATTTAAATATGAATGGTTGACATGCCAATCAAACGTCAATCATGGCGATGACATCGTATGCAGGTGTCTCATAAGGGTGGCTGCTCTTTAATGCCTGTATGACTGCTGACAGACAAGCATCTGCCACCACCATTTCCACTCGCCACTCTTCATTTTGATATAAGTGTCCTTGCTGACCTGTGTGTGGCTGACTACCTGCCAATGGCATAAACTGCCCCACCCCTTTGACTTGCCAACAGCAATCACCATAGTTGCCTATCTGACCTGCTCCAGCAGCAAACAAAGCAGACTTAACAGATTCTAACTGTTCATCAGGGATAAAAACGGTGAGTTTGTACTTGACTTCCTCCCCTCCCTATCGTTCGGGGATTCCTGCTCCCAGACGGTCAAGCCCGACCGCAAGCCTAAGATAGTGGCAACCGCCCGTACGACACACCGTACATCTTAGGTTCTTATTTTAAGCTAATCCTACCGTTAGGATTGTCATAGATACGAATTAGCTTAAGTGTGTGTTTGGAAACGTCTTACCAGTT
>NZ_MUYT01000007.1:0-188768 GCF_002014765.1 Lwoffella lincolnii | reverse complement strand
TAAGGCAACGGAGGATAAAACAGATGGCAGCTTATAACGGCACACCAATACGATTGGCAACCTCTTCATACGCTTCGATGACATCACCCAGCGATTGGCGAAAGCGGTCTTTGTCCAGTTTTTTCTTAGTGGCTTTATCCCAAATTCGGCAACCGTCAGGTGAAAACTCATCACCCAATACGATGCGATGATGAAATACGCCAAATTCCAGCTTAAAGTCCACCAACATCAAATCACCTTGAGCAAACAACTCGCTTAACACGTCATTAACACGATGGGTGAGTGTTTTCATTTCATTCAACTGCTCTTGGGTCGCCCAACCCAATGACACCGCCAACGATTCATTGACCATTGGGTCACCTAAGGCATCGTCTTTATAAAACAGCTCAAAGGTTGGTGGGTTAAGCGTTTGCCCCTCTTGCAACCCCAAACGTCGAACCAAACTGCCAGCGGCATAATTACGTACCACACATTCAACAGGTATCATCTGTAAGCGTTTAACCAACACCTCATCATCGCTGAGTTGTTTTTCAAAATGGGTCTCAATGCCAGCATCAGCCAGTTTTTGCATAATAAAGGCATTAAAACGGTTATTTACCTGTCCTTTGCGTGCCAACTGTGCCACACGCTCACCATTGAATGCTGACGTATCATCACGAAAATGTAAAATCAAAAAATCACTGTCATCGGTTTCATAGACAGATTTGGCTTTGCCTTTATAAAGTAATTGTTGCTTTTGCATAATGAGAGCCTTAGTAAATTTTGATGACAAATAAAGATGAATAAACAATCGCTTGGGTTGGCTGATGGCTTATGATTGATGGTTTATGGGCTGGTTAAATCTTGGCTCGGTGTTGGCAGTTGATATTGTTTCCCTGACGCATTCTTAACATCAATCGTACTGTCGCCTAAGTCAATGATGGGATAAAGTGGCACAAATGGCTGTGTCTCTTGCTCGACTGGCAGATGAATGGGGGCAAGTAATTTGCTGTTTTGATAGTCCAAACTGCCATTATCATATTGGGCAAATAAGTTTTTGGTGCTTTGACAGCCTGTTACTAACATGGCAATACTTGCCAATAGCACGATGAAAGCGGTACGGACAAAGTGAAATAAAGTTGGCATGGCAAATCAGTCCTAATCATAAACGATTGCAAATGGTAACTTGATGATAATAAAGTCAACGAATGACAGTTATATTAAAGACAGTTAAATCAAAGCTGCTTGCTTTAGGGCAACATCGACTCTGTCATGGTGTTGTTGGGATAACCATACCAATGGCAGACGGATACCTTTATCGATTTTACCCATTTTATATAGTGCATATTTGACAGGAATGGGGCTTGATTCCACAAACAAATCTTGATGTAAATGTTTAATGCCATCATGCACCTGATGGGCAGTGTCCCAATCACCTTGTAAAGCAGCAGCAAAGACTTGGCTCATGGCGTGTGGGGCAATGTTAGCAGTGACTGAGATATTACCTTTACTGCCATAACGCATCAGCTCAAGGGCGGTATTATCATCGCCTGACAACACAGTCATGCGTCCGCTTAAGGCACGACAAAGTAACTGACCACGGTTAACATTGCCTGTGGCATCTTTGATGGCGATGATATTGTCAATATTTGCCAAACGTTCGCAAGTCTCTTGGGTGATGTCCACCACGGTACGCCCCGGTACATTATAAAGCATCTGTGGCATATCGACCGCTTGAGCAATGGCTTTGTAATGCTGATATAAGCCTTCTTGGGTGGGCTTGTTATAATAAGGGGCAACCAATAAAGCACAATCTGCCCCAGCGACCTTAGCACGGCGAGTCAGTTCAATGGCTTCGTGGGTGCTGTTTGCCCCTGTGCCTGCAATGACAGGCACTCTGCCACGCACTTGTTTGACAAAAAATTCAATGACTTCGCTGTGCTCTTTGACGGTCAGTGTGGCAGATTCGCCAGTTGTCCCTACCGCCACCAAGCAATGTGTGCCTTGCTCAATTTGCCAATCGATTAGGTCAGCCAATCGTGTATAGTCTAAGTCGCCATTGGGTAACATTGGGGTAACCAGTGCCACTATAGAGCCTTGCAACACACCTTTGATGTCATCATACGCTGTGGTCATATGTTTGCCTTTTTACCGCTTGTTCGTTGTTTGCTTATCATCATTTACTTGCTTCATCATTTACTTGCTGGCAGTGCTTATCATGACTAAAGCACCCAGTTAAATGAAAGCACCAAATTAAAGCATCTATTTTATTAAAGCATCTATTTTGTTATTTTAGCACATCACCACTGATGGTGATAAGTCCAGTTCCAGCGATTGCCTTTATTTACATTGGCTTATATTTACATTGGCTTATTTCATTTGACATGCTGATTTGGCATGCTCAATCAGCATGTCAAGCCTAGGGCGTATCCCTAAGTCAGTTAAGTTAGTCTTCAATTCTCAAGCCAATGATGGCAGGAATGCCATTACGGATAATTTCGATGGTTACCACCCCTTTTTTTGGTAGTGATTCTAAAGCATAAATAAAATCTGCGATGCTTGTTATTGGTTTTTGGTGTAAATTGGTAATCACATCACCAGCCTGCAATCCTGAGCGAGCTGCTAATCCTGTCGGTGTTACGGCAGTAATCAACACGCCATTATCGACTCTAAAGGCTTGTAACTCTTTGGCTTCCACACGGGTCAACTCACGCAAACGAATTCCCAAGGCGATGGTGTTGTTAGTCGCACCATTGTCATCAGCCTGCATGTCAGATGGGGCGGCACTTAATGTGCCATAAACTCGTTGTGGTTTTTTGTTACGTTGGATAAGCAAATCAAATCTGTCATTTGGGTGAGCTTGATTGACTTTATTGACAAAGTCATCAGCACTTTGTAGCCGTTCACCATTGTACTCTATGATGACATCACCCCGTTTAAGCCCTGCTTTACTGGCAGGTGATTCGGGCGATACTTGTGTTACCAACGCTCCTTGTGGCAATGCCAAGCCATAGGCTTCTGCCAAATTTCGGTCAATGTCTTGTGGGTACACACCAAAATAAGCTCGTTTGACCTCGCCTGTGTCTTTTAACTGTGCATAGATATTCATCGCCGCATCAATGGGAATGGAAAATGACAGCCCCATATAGCCACCTGTGCCGCTAAAGATGCGAGAGTTAATACCGATGACTTGTCCTTGACGATTAAATAAAGGACCACCTGAATTACCTGGATTGAGTGCCACATCGGTTTGGATAAATGGCACGCTGGCTTGACGAGAAAAGTTACGAGATTTTGAGCTAACAATGCCTGCTGAAGCTGAATAATCAAAACCAAAAGGTGAACCGATTGCCAATACTGATTCACCCACCTTGATGGCATTAGAGTCCCCCAATGGCAACGCAGGAAAATCATTACCTTCTACTTTCAACACCGCCACGTCTGAACGTTCATCACTGCCAATAAGCTTAGCATCTAATTCACGGCGGTCACTTAAAGTAACGGTGATGGTGTCTGCCCCTTCAATGACATGATGATTGGTCAGCATATAACCATCTTTGGTGACAAAAAATGCCGTACCATACGCATGTTCCACCGCTGGTATGGGTGGTGTGTCAGGCAGTTGTAGTCGATTACCAAAAAATTGTCTGAGCAATTCAACCGTTTGTGCTTTTGCCAGCTCTTCATGGCTGATTTCTTTGGTAACGTTAACCCGTGCAACGCCAGGGGTAACTTGACTGACCAAATCCGAAAAATCGGTGGCGGTAACCTTGGCTTGAGCAGTTGTACCTAAACTTAGGGAAACCATACCAACACCCAAAGCAGTGGCAGTTAAATTGACTGATAATGCTGTACTGACGGCAAGCATCAAGCTTACTGCGGTGCGAGTCATTAAGGTTAAGGGTTGGGCGGACTTAGCGACACGACGGCTCATAAAGCTTCCTTTTTAATTTTGTTTAAAATATGGCTGACAAGTTTGCTTTGGTGTGAATCATTCGCATTATTTTATAGCATATTGTTTGGCAATCAACAATGGACACTGTTTTAATGACGATGCTGTTTTAATGACAATGTTTTCATTAGGGGCTGACGCATGGGCTTGGTATTTTAGGGTTTTAAGCCATTGCTAAAACTTGCTGTTGCTCATACATGCCCAAATTCGCATCGCCACTTGCTCTGATGTCCCACTGGCATCAATACGGTAAATCCGCTTGGGGTACTTGTTAGCAAGGTAATCATATCCTTGATATACTCGCTCAAAAAATGCCACAGTCTGCTGTTCAAAACGGTCTGCCACACTGCGTTTACACGCTCTGGCAAGACCATCACGCACTGGTAAATCCAACCAAAAAGTCATGTCTGGTAATCGTGGAACAAATAAATCCGTTAATGTTTGGATTTTTGCCAATTGTTGCTGATGGCTTTCAACATTCCTATTATTATCATGCGTATTGTCATGCGTATCCATCATACGACCAAACCCTTGATAGGCAATGGTTGAATCGGTGAAACGATCACAAATCACCCATTTGCCCTCGTGCAATGCTGGCAAAATCAACTGTGCCAAATGGTCACTGCGAGCAGCAAACATTAATAAAAGTTCACTGTCATCATGAATCTGACTTTGTGAGTCTAATAATATCTGTCTAAGACGCTCAGAAAACTGGCTACCCCCCGGTTCACGAGTACGCACAAAATCAATGCCTTGTTCTTGCAAGCGATTGCATAAATGGCTAATGGCGGTGGTCTTACCCACGCCTTCTGTGCCTTCAAAGCTGATAAATGGTGTCATCTGTGCGATAGTCATGGTCATTACTCACTGATTTTTGATGATTTTTAAGTATTCTTGTACTGCTTGGTTATGCTCTTTTAGGGTGTTGCTAAACGTGTGTCCACCTGTGCCTGTCGCCACAAAATATAAGGCATCAATATCCGCAGGGTGCATGGCAGCGTTGATGGCAGCTTTTGATGGTAAGGCAATGGGGGTTGGTGGTAAGCCATCAATTTGATAGGTATTATAATCAGTTTTTTCATTAATGTCGGCTCGGCGAATGTTGCCATCATATCGTTCGCCCATGCCATAGATGATGGTGGGGTCGGTTTGTAATCGCATGCCTAGGCGTAAGCGGTTAATAAAGACCGCTGCCACTTTTTCTCGTTCTTCAGCAATGCCTGTTTCTTTTTCGATGATAGATGCCATGATTAGGGCATCATAGGGCGATTTGTAAGGCAGGTTCTCATCTCGATTTGCCCATGCGTCTGTTAATAATTGACGTTGTTTGTCATATAACGTGGTTAATATGTGTTTATCACTACTGCCTTTGGCAAACAAATAAGTATCGGGCGCAAACCAACCCTCTAAGTTATTGGCATATTTACCGTCTGGTGTGGTGGCATCGATACCAAGGCGTTGTTTTAAACGATTTAAATCGTCTGATTTGTCTAAAATTTCAATGGCAACGCCTTGGGTGTCTTTAATGGTGGCATATAGGTCTTTGGCAGTTTTACCTTCAATGATTTGCACCTTGACCATGGCAATATCAGCTCCCTGCTCAAGTATTTGCATGACTTGCAAAAAAGTGGGGTTAGCAGGCAGTTGATACACGCCTGCGTATAAAGGGGCATCAATTTGGGTTTTGATATAAAGCTTGGCAAGCGTGGCAGAAAACAGGGGAACTTTTGATTGCCATGTGGGGATAAGCCCATAATAACTTTGCCCACTTTCCACGGTAAATAACTGTTCAGGCTGTGTGGATTGACCCAAAAAGGTCTGATACACCACCAGCAATAATGCGCCCAATATCAGCGTTAATGCCAGTAACCACTGATAACCTTTCATCATAAAGAAAGACCGCTGATTGTCATCTTGCTGACTCTGAGTTTTATTGGGGCAATCACACACCAAAGAGACATCAGTGGCTTTGGCTTTTTTATCCGTGCTTAGGTTGATGTCAGTTTTAACATCGATTGGCTTGTCTGTTGGCTTATGGTCATCAGTCATGGCAAAGGTCTCAACGGGCAATGAATAACCCTCATGTGCAGGTCAGATAGATGGATAAAAACTAGCTGGTTAAGCTTGCCATAAAGTCTGCAATCGATGCTTTGGCATCTGAATACAAAGGCAATTGGGCAGCCGTACTTGCCAAACAACCTTGCCAAACAGGGATATTACCTACCATATTGGCAAGGCGTGACTGATTGGGCATGGGTAAACACGTGGCAAATTGGGCTGCTTGCATGGCAGATTGAGCATCATTACACACCAACGCCATGTCGCACCCTGCGGATATGGCAGCTTGCACTCGCTTGGTAACATCACCTGCCACATGAGCTGCTTTCATGGACAAGTCATCAGAGAACAACACCCCATCAAAACCTAACTTTTGGCGGATTATCTGCTGTAACCAAATGCGAGAAAATCCAGCAGGACGGTCATCTACTTGCGAAAAAATCACATGAGCAGGCATCAGTGCATCAAGCCAAGGCAGATGACGCATAAAGGGCAATAAGTCTTGATTGGCAATGTCATCATAACATCGGTCATCAACCGCCATCGCCACATGCGAATCGGGGGCAACCGAACCATGCCCCGGAAAGTGCTTACCTGTACTTGCCATACCAGCAGATTTCATGCCATGGATAAACTCACCTGCTAGGGCAGTCACCACTTGTGGCTTGGCATGAAAACTGCGGTCACCAATCACTTGGCTGATGCCATTTAAATCCAATACAGGAGCAAAACTAAAATCAATGCCCACCGCCAATACCTCAGCTGCCATCAGATAGCCTGCATGATACGCCAATCGCAAGGCATGACAAGGGTCTGTCTCAAACCGTTGTCCAATGGCTCCCATGGCTGGCAACGGACTAAAGCCTTCTTGTAACCGTGCCACCCGACCACCCTCTTGGTCAACCGCCACTAAGATTTGCTGATTGATTGTTGTTTCGTTGGTTGTTGTTTCGTTGATTGTTGTTTCGTTGGTTGTTTCTTGATGGGTGCTTTTTTGACTGATGCTTTGTCTTTTAACTTGATGAATGGCATCACACAGCTCACGCACTTGCTCTGGGCTTTGTATATTACGGGCAAATAAAATGATGCCACCAACTTGCATCTGACCAATCAGCTCTATGTCTGCTTTATTTAGACGTGTCCCTGCCACATCTACCATCAATGCTCCGTACACCACCAACTCCCATATCATAAGACATCATAAGACAATTAAAAATGCGTCATAAGACAATCAGACGTCATCGATGATTGAACACAAAACAACCACAACCAACGTGCCATATTATCCATTTTACCAAACTGTCCATTTTATCAAAGTGCCGTATTTCCATATTACCAAAGTACCGTATTAAAGTTAATGGTTTAAGACGGTTGTTAACAGTGTTTGTTAACTGAGTGTTTGTTAACTGAGTGTTTGTTAACTGAGTCAACACATTCATCAACAAAAAAGCATGACCGTAAAAGTCATGCTTTATTAAGATAACTTTATAGATGACATTAAGAATTAAGACAATGGTAAAACAACCAAATGGGGATAAATCATACGTATTTGTTTAATAAGTGAGCAAGTTGTTCCTTGGGTTGTAAACCCATAACCATGTCTACTTTTTCACCATTTTTAAACATAAATAAGGTTGGAATGCTACGAATGCCATATTGGGCAGCAGATTGTGGATTGGCATCAACATCAACTTTCACAATCTTCACTTTACCTTGATATTCATCAGATAAGGCTTCTAAGGTTGGGGCGATTGCTTTACAAGGACCACACCAAGTTGCCCAAAAGTCTACCAGCACAGGCAGATCAGACTTAAGTACTTCTTGTTCAAAAGTGGCATCGGTGGCATTTACGATATTGGCAGACATAATCATTTCCTTTGTTTAAAAAATATTTAAAAAATACAAATGTTAAAGCCAAAACACCCACATAAGACACGCACATAAAGACTTGATGCACGCACGTTAGGTTTTTGGTGAATTAACTGCTATTATCTTAACATTTTTTAGTGTGTCTGTTTGTAATACTGCGTTAATGATGTGAATGATTGCGATAAATTTTATTAAACGTGAGCCTAACATGCCCCAAACTCAGCAAAATTCGTTAAATAAGCCAACTGGCAACCTAAGCCCAAAACGCATCGATGAGCTTAACCAACAAGAACAACATCGCTTGCGTAACAAACCAGATTTTTTTTATCAATTTGCCAAAAACATCACTTTATTTGAAGATGATGACATTTGGTTGGTTGATAAGCCAGCTGGTTTGCTGAGTGTCGATGGTCGTCAGCTGAAGGTCAGCTTACTGTCTCGCCTTGAGTTTGTCAATCCAAACGTCAAGCTCATTCATCGGCTAGACATGGACACATCTGGCATCATGATATTTGCCAAATCAAAAACCGCCCAAAGCCACATCAGCAAGCAATTCATTGACCGCTTGCCCCAAAAGCACTATGAAGCGGTGGTCATGGGTGTGCTGGCAGTGGCGGGCAAAAAAGGCAGTGTCAACATTCCTGTCCGCTATGACCCTAACCATAAACCCAAACACATCACCGACCCCAATTGGCACAAGGCGGCACTGACACATTATGAAGTATTGCATCATGAGATAAGACAAGGACAGGCCGTTACTCGAGTATCGCTCAAACCTGTAACAGGGCGTAGTCATCAGCTAAGAGTACACATGACCCACCTTGGGTATGTGATGCTGGGTGACCCCATTTATGCTGATGGCATGGCACGGCAGTTGGCAGGCAGATTGTGTTTACATGCTCATAAATTACGATTAAAACACCCTACCTTAAATGTATGGATGGAATGGCAAAGTCCTGTGCCATTTTAGGCTGGCTGTTTTGGGTTGATGGGTTAAATATTGGTGTATGACATAAGCGATGATTTTAATTTCAAAAAAAATCATTAAAATGATGGTTTTAGAGTTAATGACCATAAAAAACATATAAAGCATGTGTCATTTGACTGATTGCATATATTGACACCAATAATAACATCACTCCTGATGACTTATTTATCATGTTAGCAGTCTGATTATGATTTATTTTTGAAAAAATAAAAGAATAGATAGAAAGAATGGAATAATCAAACATCATCCAAATCATCACCAATATCAGCATTGACATACTGATGTTGCTTGGGTAAACACTCAGAAATATTGGAAAAAAAGCCATAAAAAATAATATGTCTTTGGGATTAGAAATGCCGATTAAAAAACCATCTTTAACGTGATTTTTGCTTATGTTAGGTTGGTTATTCGCAATCGTTTTTTGCATGTCCACTTTATCTCGTATGATGCCTATTGAAAAATATAATAAATATAAAGAACCTATTAATGTTAACCAATTTAACGCCACCTCACTGACAGAAAACACGCCTTTCATGATGATAAAAGAGATGACAATTAACACCAAAGAGGCGGTATTCGTTCCCATGACCGTTTTTATCCCTGCAAGAAACCCATTTTTAGTGCTTGCATTAACCACCAATAGCGTTACTGGTCCTGGGGTTGCTAAAAAAAGCACAATAGATAACACATAGGTTGTTAATAATGCAAAATCAATCATTTTTTTATCCTTAATTTTTTATCCTTGATAAGATAAGGCATATTCCTAAACAAGAACATAGCATGACCATCAACCCTGATGACCCATTGCCACAATATTTATTAAAAATTAAAAAATATTTATTAAAAGATATTTATTAAAAAATCCTGCCATGTGCCAATGGCAGGATTTTTCTATCAAATTAAAGCACAAACTAAAACCATGTACTTAAAACCATGTACTAAAACATCGTCTTATTTAGGTGATACCATGTCTTCTGGGATTACCCATTCATCAAACTGCTCTGCTGTCATCAGCTCAAGTTCAACCGCCACTTGTTTTAAGGTTTTGCTTTCTTTATAAGCAGTTTTGGCAATTTTAGCGGCATTTTCATAACCAACATGGCGATTTAAGGCGGTAACCAACATCAACGAATGATGCAGATAATCATCAATTTTTTCTTTAACTGGCTCAATACCAACCGCACAGTTATCATTAAAACTGTTACAAGCATCACCCAACAATTTTATGGATTGTAGCAAGTTGTAAGCAATGACTGGTTTAAACACATTGAGTTCAAAATTACCTGATGCTCCTGCCACGTTGATGGTGGTGTCATTACCTAACACTTGTGCCACCACCATGGTCATGGCTTCAGATTGGGTGGGATTGACTTTACCTGGCATGATGGATGAACCCGGTTCGTTTTCGGGGATTTGAATCTCACCGATACCGCAACGTGGCCCTGATGCCAACCAACGCACGTCATTGGCGATTTTATTCAGACTGGTTGCCAAGGTCTTTAAAGCACCTGATGCGAACACTTCAGCATCACGAGCAGCCAAGGCTTCAAACTTGTTAGGGGCTGTGATAAATGGCAACCCCGTCAGCTCTGATAACTGAATGGCAACTTTAATGGCATAATCTGGGTGAGCATTTAGCCCTGTTCCTACGGCTGTGCCACCCAATGGCAATTCATACAGACCTTGCAAGGCGTTATCAATGCGAATCAAAGCATGGTCAAGCTGACTGACATAACCGCTAAACTCCTGACCCAAGGTTAAAGGGGTGGCATCTTGTAGATGTGTGCGACCGATTTTGACAATGTTGGCAAATTGTTTTGCCTTAGCGTCCAAGGTATCACGTAAAGCGGTAACTGCTGGGATAAGCAGGCTGTTGATTTGCCGAGCAGCCGCCACACGAATGGCAGTGGGAAAACTGTCATTGGTTGATTGGGCATGGTTGACATGGTCATTGGGGTGTACTGGCTGATAACTGCCACGCTCATTGCCAGCAATTTCGTTGGCACGGTTGGCAAGCACTTCGTTCATGTTCATGTTAGACTGAGTGCCTGAGCCTGTCTGCCAGACCACCAAAGGAAATTGATCAGTCATGCCGCCATTAATGACTTCATCAGTTGCTTGTACAATAAGGTCACATTGACGCTCTTCGATGCGGCCTAAACTGGCGTTGGTGATGGCGGCGGCTTTTTTTACCAGTGCCATGGCTTCAATCATGGGTCTGGGTAAGGTTTCGCCGCCAATTTTAAAGTTTTCACGGCTACGTTGGGTTTGAGCCCCCCAATAAGCATCAGCGGGGACTTGTATTTCACCCATGGTGTCTTTTTCGCTACGGGTGGTTATTGTTGTGCTGGTCATTGCTGTCTTTCCTTGTGTTGGTATGACTGAAATATGAAACATCAAATAACATCAACAATCCAATCATCATATTGTTGTTGTGCCATCAGGCATTTTACACCCCAACCTAACATCACGCAATTTTGCTTAAGGTTTTGTTTATGAACGACAACATAGATAACAGCAGCATAGATAACAACAACATAGACAATGACAGCATGAACAACACAATCGCTCCCATACTGCGTCGACAAATGGGCAAACAACGCCGTCAGCTGTCATCACATCAGCGTCAGCATGCTGCTGCCCATGCCAGTCTTTGGTTACACAAGCTCACCACACGCCTGCCCAAAAACGCTCGTGTGGGTATTTATTATGATGGTTTTGGTGAGATGCCTACTCAGCCATTGTTGGCATGGTGTCAGCGTCATGGCTTTAGGGCTTTTTTACCGATTGTTGGCTCTTGGGGACAGACACCACCGTCATCTGTTTTCAACCCTTATAAGCGGTTGCGATTTACGCCCATTGCATCATCTCGACTCATCAATATCCCAACTTATCGACATAAATTGGGCATGCAACAACAACATGGGCAATATTTATTGGAAGCACATCAGCTTGATGTGCTGTTTTGTCCTTTGGTGGCAGTAAACAAGGTTGGCACTCGCATGGGCATGGGGGGTGGTTATTATGACGCCACGCTTAGTAAATCACATCGTTTGCAACTGCCCAAGCCACTCATCATTGGTTGGTGTTACGATTTTCAGGTGGTTGATGCGTTGCCAAAAAAACCTTGGGACGTGCCAATGGATATGGTGGTAACTCCCAGTGGCATACGTTGGGGTTCATTCTGATATTGGCGGAGGTTATGCCAATGGGGATTTGTCTGATACTGCTTTAATGTGGATAATAAAACAAGCTGAAAAATCAAATGTCACAATAGACCGAAAATGGATTACAGAAAACAATTATCATTCAACAACCAATCCTGTTGTACACGACAATGTTGGTGTATATTCCTTATCCCAATATAAACCATCAAGACAATTCTTATGGGCAAAAGATGGTAATAGTATTAGTCAGTTTGAGAAAATTAGTCATCTAAAACTAAATTGGAAAGACACCTTACAATTTGAAAATGACAAATCAAAGAAATTTGAAAAAGTTAAAAGATACTCAGAAGAGTACCTTAAATTGTCTCAATTACCAGCTTGTAGTCGCAAAGACGGTACTTGTCCGACTAGAAGTGCAACCGATGTAATGAATGATTATAAGAAACTAAAATATGATTCTGACAAAGAAATTCTATACGATAAAGATGAACAAATAAAAATTAAAGAGTATATAGAATGGTTGAGAGGTAATGGTTATGGAATTTAAATTAAATTTTTTGATAAGTTTCTTATACAAAATAGAGAAATTTATCAATAAACACAAAAAGAAAACTATTGCTATATTTCTGATTGTTGTATACCAAATGATTTATGAAATTAGTCCATTTTTTGGAAAAACAAACATAAATATATCTGTTGAAAATGAAAATTTAGATAAAAAATATATTATTGTATTTAAAAAAGCAGACAACTTTGAGCTATGCAAGCAAGGTTACGATTCTGCTTGGATTGAAGGTAACAATCAATATTCAGACTACTTATTAAGTTTTAATTGTGATATAAACTATAATGACCTTAAAAAAAGCCATTCTAGTTTCTTCGGATTTTATTATTCAATGATCAATATTGATGATATTGTACCAAATAATACAGAATATTATGAATTAGAAAAATACTATGATAAGATTTTTCAGAAAATTGATACAATTCCAGAAGAAGATTGGCAATACCAAAATATAGATTTATCACACAAAATACAGCACACCAAGCATCAAAAACCAATTGGGTACAGAAAACCTATCTACTTTGGAATTTATGCGTTCCCAATAGGAATACCCAACCCATTTAATGTTGATAAATTATGGGAGTACAAAATAGATATACAAAGCATAAAATGCTCATCTATATGCGGTCAAGAAAATAAAATACTAGTGATAAACTATCAAGAAACCTTGTCTTGGGCTCAACCATACACAAACCCTTGGAGTTAATCTCCAATCAATACAAAACAAGACAACGATATGCAAAACACCGAAAATTTTAACATGGACTTAGATGTCTCAGGCAGTGATTTTAACACCATCGTCCACGCAGTCGCAGCCAACGAAAACCGCAAACAATTTGCCAGACGCTCCATCTACACAGGAGAAAGCCAAGCCAATAGCAACAATGGCATAGAACAATCTGATAGCAAATACCGCCTAGAAAAAGGCTTTTTAGGTGCTCATTCTGATATTGGGGGTGGCTATCACGAAGGCGACTTATCTGATGTTACCTTGGTATGGATGGCGAATGAGGCTAATAAGTTATATAAAAGCCAAGGCACTAAAACTGAGATTAAATTAAATACCAATGACAAAAGAATTTCCAACCCTATCGTTCACGATAGTATTGGAGTGGAGAGAGCTGCTGGAACTATTATTTTTAGTCCAAGTCGTCAATTTCGCTGGGCAGGGACTGAAAATGGTAGTGTAGAGCAATTTACTAGCATTCCGCACCTAAAATTTAATTGGGAACATAGCCGATCTTATCAACCAAAGGGAGTAAACCGATTTGATGACATACGTCGCCTTAGTGGTGAGTATATGAAAAGATGGGCTTGTGGACCCTTTATTAATGATTGTCCAGAAGTTGATGAGATTAGGGCATTTAAAGGTATTGATGGAGAGGGTCAGCCCACAATCTTGTACGGCAAGGGTGCGATTGGCAATAATCAAAGATATATACTCATTCAAGATTATATTAATTGGCTTAAAAATAAGGGTTATAGTCTTGATGGTCTTTCTGTTCAAATTCAATAAGGAATAAGAGATGAAATTTATAAAAATTATGACAGTGTTTTATCTATTCACATCATTAACAGCCTGTGCCAGTCCAAAATCAGAGATTAGTACAATTACATTCAACTCTCCACACAGTCTAAATGATGATACAAGAGATCAAATTATTATTTATGAATTGTTGGAACCAATGAAATCCTATTGTGGTCTTTATTATCTAGCCATTGGGTATAATCCAGATGATAGGATAAAAAATAATGATAGATTTTTTCACTATGGAACCTGCTTGTTTAATATTAAAAAATGGAACAACATACCAAACTTAACATTTAGATATACAACAATCCCAAGAAAGCGAAATACAATTTTTTGTGACCCAGCATATCTTGATGATGAAACAATGAAAACTTGTACAAAAATGGACGACTATGTTGACAGCCTTTATAATACAATTCCACAAGATGCTTGGGAGACCTACACCATAAACACCAAAGAAATTATTGAAAATTCCATAAAAGACAAGAATCCCATCGGAAACAAAGAGAAAAATTTTGATATTACTTCATCAAAATTTACAGAGAGAAACGACAGATATGTAGAATTAAAATTTCATACAGTTGTTATAGACAACAAAATGGAACACACAATAGATATTCTCAATTATTGGAAACACCAAAAAAAATCTCTTTGGCATTAACTTCAAATTCAACTTTATGGGACTATACGACACCGTCCCTGCCTTTGGCTCAAATCAGGATAACGATATGCAAAACATCAGAGCTTTTGGAATGAATTTAGATGTCTCAAATAGCGACTTTCAAACCATCGTCCACGCTGTTGCCACCAATGAAAACCGTGCTGAATTTGCCAGACGGTCTATCTATATCAGTCAAACGGAGGCTAACAGTAAAAATGATAAAACCATCAATGACAAATACCGTCTAGAAAAAGGTTTTTTAGGTGCTCATTCCGATATTGGGGGTGGGTATAAAGATGGCGACCTGTCTAACGCAAGTTTGATGTGGATGATAAAACAGGCACAAGAAAAAGGCAACATCAAGTTTAAAGATTATAGCCAATACAAACAAATCAACAACCCCATTGTTCACGACAGTTCATTTACCCTCCCCCTTTTTTTTAGTCTAGGCGGTGAGTTTAGATGGGCAACTGACAGCTCAAAAGACTATGACAAAACCAAGATATTTAATAACTTTAAACATTTAGAATTAAACTGGAATGACACCAAAGCCTTTGAAAATCCAAAAAATAAAAAATTAGACAAGCTACAAAATGCCACTGAAATCATCGCAAAAAATAAACAAAAAGGCTTTTTTGAAAAAGAGCGTGTGCCTTATGTTGGCAATTTGGTTAAAGATGCGGTGTTGATGGCGGCTAATGATGAAAATAAAATCATTGCCATCAATGACTACTTGTATTGGTTAAAATGTCATTATGGGATAGATTTAAAATATACTAATAAAAAAATCAAAAGTAGCGAAACAGCTTTAAGTGATAAGCAACTATGTTCAGGCATACCGCTTCATAAGCAAGTTAAGAAATAGGAGACAGTTATGACATATAATCTCATTTTAAAAAATCTTATCGCTCTACTTGCATTATTGTCAGTATGTGGATGCGTTATTGCGGAAATGTTTGGTACAAAGACAGAAATGACACTTGGACTTGGTAGCAACTTGCCAGAAAATTATCAAGGAGTTGTGATTTTTGAAAACACGCCTGAACTTAAAAGAATTTTTAAACAAAACACCAAATATATTACTTGGGGTATTCGTAGTGATAGTATAAATGCCAACTCATTACCAAAAGAGTTAAACCTTAAATATGCCACAATAAATATCAATCCCGATATTTATTATAACAGTTTAATTACAGAAGCAGAACAAGATAGACTAAGAAACAACTACGCCCAATCCCTACCCCTATCTGCTTGGCGTACTTATACCATTTACCCTAAGCAGTTGTTGGAGCAAGGCAGAGCAATGCCTGCCAAGGGAATGCCTGCCAGTCATTGGCATAAGACAAGGGTAACGATTTCTTTGTATATTGACGGTAATGGCAATATCAGTCAAGAAATTGAGCACGAACCTGTTAAAGTAGGCAATCCTTATGCTTAGTAGATGTCATAACATCATCGTCCTGCACTCACTATTTAGAATTGGGCTTTTTAGGTGCTCATTCTGATATTGGGGGCTTTGAATTGGGGGTTCATAAAATCCTTGCAATTTACCCACCCTGCCACCATTAACTTGGTCATGACTCACAAACAAGAGAACACCTTTATGACTGACATTCCATTTGACCATGACCAAAAGTTGGCTGATGACTATGACGATGGCCAACAAAAAAATCCCCCCACCCATCTTCCGTTATTGGCACTGCGTGATGTGGTGGTGTATCCACACATGCAGATTGCTTTATTTGTTGGGCGAGCCCCATCAGTCAAGGCGATTGAGCTGGCTCAAGCCGAGTATGACGGACAAATATTGGTGGTGGCACAAAAAGACTCTTTGTCTGAAGAGATTGACCAAGATAACTTATATCAATATGGTACTGTGTGTCGCATCGTCAATACCATGCCTCATGACAGCGATGATAACTGCATCAAAGTGTTGATAGAAGGACAATTTAGGGCTCGTATCGATGCCATGTATGACCATGGTCATGTGTTGATGGCGGACTTTGAACGCCAAGACATCAGCATGACCATGAACAGCAATCAAAGTAGCAACACCAAACAAGCTTTGGTGGGCTTATTTGCCAGCTATGCTGAAGCAAGGCTTAGAAACTCTCGAGAGCTTATTCGAGTTGCCGAACGCATCAATAATTTGCTTGAGCTGATGTATTTCATCTCCACTCGGGTGGCAATGGACCTCAGTGATAAACAAATGTTCTTAGAGCATGATGACTTAACCGACCACATCAACACCTTAACCGAATATTTAATCAAACAAAGCGCCGAACAAAACATCGAACAAGACATTCAAGAAGCCGTGCGTCGGCAAATGGAAAACAACCAACGTGAATACTATCTAAACGAGAAAATAAAAGCCATTAAAAGTGAATTGTCTGACTTAAATAATGATGGAACATTTGACGCAGAAGATGACTTAGAAGAATTAGAAACTCGCTTAAAAGAAGCCGACTTACCTGACGACGTGCGTAAAAAAGCCGAACAAGAATTTAAAAAGCTCAAAATGATGCCACCAGCGTCCAGTGAGTCTTCAGTGGTGCGTAACTATCTTGAATGGATATTAGACACCCCTTGGAATACCGCCAGTAAGGTCAGCATCAATTTGGACAAAGCCCAAGACGTGCTGGACACTGACCACTATGGGCTAGATGATGTCAAAGACCGTATCTTAGAATATCTGGCAGTACAATCACGAGTAAAAAAACTCAAAGGACCTATTCTTTGCTTGGTGGGCCCTCCTGGGGTGGGTAAAACATCACTGGGTGAATCCATCGCTCGAGCCACAGGGCGGAAGTTTGTGCGTATGGCGTTGGGCGGTGTGCGAGATGAAGCTGAAATCCGTGGGCATCGCCGTACCTATATCGGTGCAATGCCCGGTAAAATCGTCCAGTCTTTAGCAAAAGTGGCCGTTAAAAATCCACTGTTTTTGCTTGATGAAATCGACAAAATGGCTCAAGACTTCCGTGGAGACCCAGCGTCTGCCCTGCTAGAAGTGCTAGATCCATCACAAAATCACAATTTTAACGACCATTATTTGGATTTGGATTTGGACTTATCACAAGTCATGTTCATCTGTACCGCCAACAGCATGGATATTCCGCCTGCTCTGCTTGACCGCATGGAAGTCATTCGTTTACCTGGCTACACCGAAGAAGAAAAAGTCAACATTGCTGAAAAATATTTACTTCCCAAAGCCATCAAAGACAATGGACTAAAAGACGATGAATTGGACATCACTGGTGAAGCCTTACACAGCATCGTACGACGTTATACCAGAGAAGCAGGCGTGCGTAACCTAGAACGTGAGATTAATAAAATCAGCCGTAAGGTGGTGCGTGAAATGGTGGAAAAATACGGCAAAGCTGGTAAAAAACCCAGCAAAAAGCCAACCAAAACGCCGAACGAAGAGCAAGCATCTAAACTGGTGCGTGTTACTGACGACAACATCGATGAGTATTTGGGCGTGCATAAATTTGATTATGGTCTGGCAGAACAAGACGCTGAAATCGGACGAGTTACAGGGCTTGCATGGACGCAAGTAGGTGGTGAGCTGTTGACCATCGAAGCCATCACCATGTCAGGCAAAGGTGAGCTTACCTTTACTGGCTCCTTAGGCGATGTGATGAAAGAGTCCATACGTGCTGCCATGAGCGTGGTGCGGTCTCGTGGCGAACTGCTGGGGGTAAGTTATGACACCTTTAAAAACACTGACATTCATGTGCATATGCCAGAAGGGGCAATTCCCAAAGACGGACCATCAGCAGGCATTGCTTTGACCACCGCCTTAGTATCAGCAATGACAGGCATCGCCATTCGCCCTGACATCGCCATGACAGGTGAAGTTACTTTGCGTGGAAAGGTACTGCGTATCGGTGGTCTAAAAGAAAAATTATTGGCAGCACACCGTGGTGGCATCAAGCATGTGCTGATACCTGAATCCAATGAACGAGATTTGGCAGATATCCCTGATAATGTCAAAGACGGTCTGACCATTCAGCCTGTTTCCAGCATTGACGAAGTACTAAAAGTGGCTTTAGTCAGTTCCCCCAAGCCCATAAAACCTGCCCAAGTAACGATAGATGCCACACAGGATAAAGGATTACACAGTTAGGTTTTTATTGACAACATTCTGCCCATTAAGTATTTTCTTAATGGGTTTTTTATGTTTGGGTTTTTTATTTTTCTATTGTCATCATTACCATCATTTATCATCATGAATCACCGTCTGTTAATTCAATTATTAAATCAACATCTAAAAAACACAGCCAATTTATCAGTCATACCGCCAAACATTTGGCTCATTGGCACGTCCCATTGTCATCTTTGTGAGCTTGCCCAAGCACAACTTCAGCTGTGTCAAAAAGTCATTGTGTTTACCTATCAACAAATAGACATTGTTGATTTATTGAGTGTTGATTTACCCAGCCAACTTGCCAATCCAAACAACGTATCAAGCAACCACTTAAATAACGACCCAGATGACAGTTTAGATAACGGTTTAAATAACAAGCACAAGCATAACCAACATGTTCAACCAGAACAACTGGCTCAATCCATTCCTATTTTGGTCAGTGAATCAGGCATGTTATGCCATCCATTTGGCATCTTAGACATTCAAAGATTACTGCTAAATCAAACAATCAAAATAAACGGCTGTTAAAATGCCACCCACAATTTTGATACTTTTGATTAAAATCAATCCATCAAAATCAATTAAGGACACCTCCATGACCACACTCACCATACTCATCACAGGGGCATCTAAAGGTATCGGCTTGGCAACCGCCAAACGCTTAGCAAAAAAAGGACACCGCCTTGCCTTGTTTGACATAGACACAGACAGCCTCACCACCATATCAAAAGACAAAACCTTTGCCAAACTCAACAAAAAACACGCCCTTATCACAGGCACAATGGACGTAACCAACCCAAATGACTGGGATAATGCCCTTGCCACAACCTTACAATCCTTTGGTAACATACACGTTTTGATAAATAACGCAGGAGTCATCGTTTCAGGCGACTTACCTGACACCAAACTGACGCAACAGCTCAGCTTAATCGACATCAACTGCAAAGGCGTGATGATTGGCTGTCACAAAGTCGGCAAACTGCTACAAACATCACCAAGCCCTTATTCCAAAATCATCAATTTATCATCGGCATCTGCAATCTATGGTCAACCTGAGATTGCCCCTTACTCTGCCAGTAAGTTTTTTGTGCGTGGTTTGACAGAAGCTCTCAATCTGGAATACGAACCTAAAGGCATTAAGGTGATTGACGTCATGCCTTTATGGGTCAAGACTGACTTAACCGATGGCATCACCGTTACCAGCATCGACCGTCTGGGCTTACAGCTAACGGCAGATGACGTGGCAAAAAAGCTGGCACAACTGTCCACCATTCCCAATCAAGACATCAACAAAGTGCATTATCCCATTGGTTTGACCAGCCATCTGTTGTATCAGCTGGCGGACATCATACCGTCGCCGATGGTGCGTGTCATCAATGGCAGGTTTGCCAGCCGATAGCAAGAAAGCTTATTTATTAATTAACATTTGCCACACAAGAATGACACGCTCAATGGCTGGTATTGATGGGGGGTTTATGGCATTGTATGATTTGTTTATGGTATTGTATGATTTATGGCATTGTATGATTGTATTTTGCTACAAACATTTCACCACTGTATTTAATTGACATTTACCACAAACCGTATTTACCACAAATAAAGGACATTTTTATGACCCAACATTTCAGTACCGAACAAGATGAACAAGGTCTAACCCCCATACACCGCCAGAACATGGACGAACAACGAGCCGAAGAAGTGCTGGTAGAAAACAGCTTAGACGATAAAGATTATCCCACCATTCATGATATCGCTGATGATGATGCAATCAAGCACAGCCATAAAACACCATCGTAAAGTTAAGTATTATTTAAGTTATTATTTAAATAATATTGATTAAGAATTAAGGCAACCATCCCACCCTGTTAGTGTCTGTTGCCAAGCAGACACATGAGGCATGGTCAGCTCTACCAATAAATCAATGTGAGCTTGGTCAGCATTCAGTGCAGGGATATAACCATAGCTTTGACCGCCAGCATGCAAAAAAGTATGGCGATTTTCGACCACCAGCTCTTCTAATGTCTCTAAGCAATCTGATGAAAATGCAGGACTGATGATTTGCACCGATGCCACGCCATGCTGTCCCCATTCAGTCAACACCACATCGGTATAAGGCTTGACCCATTCCTGCTTACCAAAACGTGATTGAAAGGCACATAACCATTCTTCTTCTGATAACTGTAACGCCTGGGCCAATTTGTGCGCCACATAGCGACATTGTTTTGCATAAGGGTCGCCTTTGTCTTCGTTAACTTTAGGGATACCATGAAAACTCATGAGCAATTTATCTGCTTTGCCATGCTCAGCTTGATAGCGACGCACGCTGTCTGCTAACGCTTGGATATAGTTTGGGTGGGCAAAATAGTCTTTCACAAAACTGATGGCTGGCAGATGACGCTTACCCATGCCCCAACGAGCAACACCATCAAACACCGCCCCTGTGGTTGATGCCGAATATTGTGGATATAATGGCAATATCACCATTTGTTCAACCCCTTGCTCACTCAATTCGTCCAATACCTGAGACAAAGCAGGATTACCATAGGTCATGGCAGCACACACTTGTACCTTAAACGGTAACCGCTCTGCTTGTTCATCAAACCGCTGTTGTAAGGCAGATGCCTGCTGAAACAAAATTCGACGAATGGGTGAATCACCGTCCCAAATACTGGCATAAGCCTGTGCCACTCGCTTAGAGCGTATCGGTAAAACAAATAAATTTAATATGATTGCCCACAACAAAGGCGGTATCTCAACCACCCTAGTATCCGATAAAAACTGACGCAAATAGCGACGCACAGCAGGAACAGTGGGCGCATCTGGTGTGCCTAGATTGACCAATATCACGGCAATCGTAGGGCGGTGGTGTGGTTTCATAATTCTCTCTTAATCATGCTTTTATGTGATTTGTTGCTTGTGCCTTTGCCAAAAATTTTTTTGTTCTTGATTAGGGCGTGTCCCTATTTGGATAATGTGGCTAAAAATAGATAAAATCGTAAGCCAACAAGGCAAATTGTGCAGATAATATTGGAATATTGTCAAACAATTTAACGCAGTTTTGCCAGATTTTGGCATTTTTAGCCCATAAAAACTTGGTGTTTTAAATTAGGGGCACGCCCTAACATTTTATTAAAACTTTGACAGTCTAAAACAAATTTTTACGGCTAAAACAAACGCTTTCAATAGGGATTTGAAGCGGGTTATGGTATCATGACCCATTGTGTTTTACGCATTTTTTCCGCCATTTGTCTGATTATCCAGTCCTATGTCCAACACTGCCAATGCCACTGATACGCTCAATGCCACCAACACTAAGACCAAACCGCCATTTTTTCCCAAAAACTCGGTAGGGCTTGTTAAGCCCATTACTTATCATTTTGACATGCCATTGACCTTAGTATGTGGCCGGGTGTTACCCGCTTATGACTTGGTGGTTGAGACCTATGGCACACTCAATGCGGATAAATCCAATGCCATTTTGATTTGCCATGCTCTGTCAGGCAGTCATCATGCTGCAGGATTTCACAGCACTGATGATAAAAAAGCAGGTTGGTGGGATAATTTCATAGGCCCTAATAAAGCGGTAGATACCCAACGATATTTTGTGGTGTGTTTAAACAACATTGGCAGTTGCTATGGTTCAACAGGACCTACCAGTCCAAACCCTGATAATCTCGATGACCAAGGCAACCCTAAACCCTATGGTCCAGATTTTCCACTCATCACCATTAAAGATTGGGTGGCAACTCAAGCCCTACTTGCTGACCGCTTGGGCATTGAAGTATGGCATGCGGTGGTGGGTGGCTCAATGGGTGGCATGCAAGCACTACAATGGTCGATTGATTATCCTGATAGATTGCGTCGCTGTGTCATCATCGCCAGCACACCCAAATTATCAGCACAAAATATCGCCTTTAACGAAGTGGCTCGTCAGTCTATTTTATCTGACCCAGACTTTCATCAAGGTCGTTATCTTGAAGCAGGCACTTATCCCAAACGTGGCTTGATATTGGCACGCATGGTTGGGCACATCACCTATTTAACCGATGAAGCCATGCGACATAAATTTGGTCGAGAATTAAAATCAGGCAAGTTTTTATACGGTTTTGACGTGGAGTTTCAAGTCGAGAGCTACTTACGCCATCAAGGCGAACGCTTTAGTGAAAACTTCGATGCCAATACTTATTTACTCATGACCAAAGCATTGGATTATTTTGACCCAACCAATCAGACACTCAATTTTGATGATGCCAACAACCTTCATGATGATGGTCATCATGATGCTGACACACAAAAAAATGACCTTGAAAAATTAAGTCATCTTTTAGCAAATACCCAATGTCAATTTTTATTGGTCTCATTCACAACCGATTGGCGATTTACCCCAGAGTGTAGCCGTGAAATTGTCAATGCGTTAATCAAAGCCCAAAAACCTGTCAGCTATATTAATATTGATGCGCCATATGGACACGACTCATTTTTATTTGATATCCCCACTTATCACCAAGCTGTTAAAGGTTTTTTAGAGGCAAATCTGACATATTGACAATCGCATCACCACATCAAGTTTAATCATATTAATTTTAATTTTAATATTGTCATCACAAGGGAGTCATGGGTTGAACCAAATTCAATTAAATTTTTTTAATCAAACAGACATTAATCCCTCCACAATAAACCACTCATCTTATCATAAGCTTAAAGCGATTGATTTATTTGCAGGTGTGGGTGGTATTCGTTTGGGCTTTGAGCAAGTGTTTAAGGATAAAATTGAATTTGTTTTTGCATCGGAGCTTGATAAATTTGCTGGGCAAACTTATCACGCCAACCATGGCGAACAGCCACATGGCGACATTACCCAGATTGATGCCAAAGACATTCCCACACACGACATCATTTTAGCAGGATTTCCTTGTCAAGCATTTAGCGTTGCAGGATTGCGTAAAGGCTTTGAAGATACCATAAAGATGGCTCAGAAATTCTGATTGAACAAACAGATAAAAATCCACGCAAACTCACTCCAAGAGAAGCTGGCAGACTACAAGGTTTTCCTGACAGTTTTGTTATTCCAGTCAGTGATGTGCAAGCCTATAAACAATTTGGCAATAGTGTGGCTGTACCAGTTATTCGTGCGTTGGCTAATGAAATTAAAGAACAGCTATTTACTGACATATAAAAAGCATATGCCCATGCAGTTACCCAAAATCAATATGGCAAAAGATAAAATGGGTATTAATACCAAATTCATCATCTTACTGATATTTTTATAAAAAATCTAGCGACACAAGCCCACATGGATAAGATTTATCCTTGTAAAGAGTTAACCATAGAACATTAGAAAGAAACCTTAGAAAGAAACCTTAGAAAGAAATATTAGAAAAAATTTCCATCAAATCGATATGGGTATTTTATGCGTATTGACCACCAACTTGTTGAGCAATGGATAGAACCTAACAGCCGTGTGCTGGATTTGGGCTGTGGTGATGGTGCGTTATTACACCATCTTAAAACAACTCGCCGTATCATTGGTTTGGGCATTGAGCTTGACCAAACATCGATGACCGCCGGCATTGCTAAGGGACTGAACATCATTGAGCAAGACTTAAATGATGGGCTGGCAAACTTTAGTGATGCCAGTTTTGATACAGTGGTGATGGCAAGGGCATTACAAGCGGTAAAAAAGCCTGACCAGCTACTCCTTGATATGGTCAGGGTTGGTAAACAAGTCATCGTTACCTTTCCGAACTTTGCCTATTGGCAAAACCGCTTTTTTTTAGGCATCAAAGGCATGATGCCCATGTCAGAAGCCCTGCCCCATGCGTGGTATGATACACCAAATATCCATCTTTGCACTTTTAAAGACTTTGAAAACCTATGCCATGATAATGATCTGATTATTTTAGACCATGTGGCAGTCACTGATTCTGCTTTTGGGCAGTGGCAACTCATTGATAAATTCATCAAAAAGTCCCCAAATCTGTTGGCAGACGTGGCGGTGTATCGAGTTGCCAAACATTGACTTTTATTAATTGTTGTCTATGCCTTATCTCCCTTTTCTGATAAGAAAGGGAGGTGCTTTACAAACAATTAAGCCAAAAAATATTGCTATTGATATGCGTGATTAACCAGCGATAAACCAAACAACAACATCAGATGACAACATAAATTACAGACCTAAATCACAACACGCCATAATTGACCATGGCGGTTGCTACTTTGGTAAATCCTGCAATATTTGCCCCTTTTTTATAGTCAATGCCACCTGTATCAGTCTTACCATACGCCACACAAGCATCATGAATATTTTTCATGATGCGTTGCAACTGAGTATCCAGCTCATCAAAGCTGGCGTATTGGCGAGCTGAGTTTTGAGACATCTCAAGACCAGACACCGCAACACCACCAGCATTAGATGCTTTACCAGGGGCATAGTAGACATTATTTTGCTGGAAGATGGCAATGGCATTCATGTTGCTTGGCATATTTGCCCCTTCTGCCACATATTGCACACCATTGACCACCATATTATTGGCATCATCACCATTAATTTCGTTTTGGGTGGCACAAGGTAAAGCGATGTCCGCTTTAATGTGCCAAGGGCGTTGCCCTTCTAGCCACTCACCACCAAATTTTGCCACATAGTCTTTTAGAGGTTTGCGTTGAGCTTTGCACTCAATCACCCAATCAATTTTTTCTTGAGTTAACCCATTTGGGTCGTACAATGTGCCAACAGAATCAGATAATGTAATGACTTTGCCCCCCAGCTCAAGCACTTTTTTGGCAGCATAAGTTGCCACATTGCCAGCCCCTGACACCAACACCATTTTACCATTCATGCTGTCGTTGTTGGCTTTTAACATATTTTGTAAAAAATACACCAACCCATAGCCAGTCGCTTCGGTACGAATCAGACTGCCTCCATGTCCCACACCTTTGCCTGTTAACACCCCTGTGAACTGACGGGTGATGTTTTTGTACATGGCAAACATATAATTAACTTCACGCCCACCAACACCAATATCGCCTGCTGGTACGTCAATATCTGCTCCGATATATGGCATAAGCTCACGCATAAACGCATAACAAAAACGGCGGATTTCACTGTTAGATTTGCCTTTTGGGTCAAAGTCTGAGCCACCTTTTGCCCCACCCATGGGCAAGTTTGTCAAAGCATTTTTAAAAATCTGCTCAAAACCCAAAAATTTCAACACTGACACATTGACACTTGGGTGAAACCGTAATCCCCCCTTATAAGGACCTAAAGCATTGTTAAACTGCACACGCCAGCCACGGTTCACTTGTAGATTGCCGTTATCATCTTCCCAGTTTACTCGAAACTCAATGATGCGATCAGGCTCAGTCAATCGCTCTAACAAAGACACTGCTTGATACGTTTGATTATTGTCATAAATTGTTTCAATGTCTTCTAAAAATTCAACCACTGCTTGAAGAAATTCAGGCTGATGGGGATAACGCTGTTTTAGACGTGTTAAAATTTGTTGGCTGTTCATAACTCGATTCCTTGATGCACTTGAATGTACTTTGATGTGAAAATGACCATTCTATATTGCTAAAACAACACCCATTATAGGTTATGTCATGATAAGTTATCTAATCAAAATATGATGTTTTTTATTCTTTATTTTTTGGTAAGGGTAAACTGTTGTTTGATAAGGGTTTGCCGTTAGTGACTCACAGGATAAAAAATGGCTGTCAGTCCATCACCATATACGGTTAAGATGGGTTGTTTAAGCTGATTGAGTGTCAGCTTAAACTGTCCTTGTACCACTTTGGTGGCAGCAACATCAAACGCTGACCCTTGTTCATCGCACGCCATGCGAGTAGATATGATGGGGCTTAGCTCAATGTCATGATTGGTCAGTATATAAGCAGCAGACATTTGATTACAAGTATTTAAAAATTGTAGTTGTTTATCTGTGGTAAATTTAAGTTGTAATGCCCCTTGTGGGTGATTGCTTAGCTCTGGCAAGATGGGACTGCCTTTGCTGTCGGTAACAGAATTCAGTTGCCACACATGGTGTTGCAGTTTGGCATCATTGAGTGGCAATACCACCGCTTGAGCAGGGTCTTTACTGATTTGCACATCTGTTGTATGTGCTTGGCTTGTTTGTTGCAACACGCCACAAGCGGTTAAACCGATTGTCAACAACATGCCCATTGATAATCCCAATGCGTTGGTTGTCTTTTTTGTCATTGTTGTGTTCATCATGTTACCTTTTGGTTTGTTTGGTTTGTTTAAATGAATCGGTCAATCATGTCAGCACATTTTAATTAAGCAAATACATTTTAAGCAAACAGTGCTGACACATCGTCTTTGTCAAACTGATACACTGCCCCACAAAAGCCACAATCCATGGTAATCACACCTTGTTGTTGGCAGATGGCTTGTGCCTCTTGTTCACCAATTTGCAAAATACCCGCTTCACATTTGTCATAAGAGCAAGTACATGCAAAACTCAATGGCACAGGATTTGGCATGACCAAATCTTCTTCATTGTACAAGCGATACAAAATTTCATTGGCAGCTAATTTGGTCAATTCATCATCTTTAATTGTGCCAGTTAAAATAGACAGTCTTGACCATAGGTCATCATCATTGCCAAGCTCTGCTGTCAGTCGTTCTTGTTCATTTAATGGCAACATCTGCACCAAAATACCCCCTGCCTGCAAGCCATCACAGCTTAGGCAGATGAGTGTTGGAATTTGGGCAGATTGATGTTGGTAATGTGCCAAACAATCTGCCAGATTGTCATGGTTACGTTCAACAATGCCTTGATAAACATCACCTTTTTCGGAATGAATGTTAATAAACAGTACCCCTTTGCCCTGCTCTCCTAACTCGGCAAACGCATCGTTGGCACTGATTTTATTTTTCCATGCTTGTTGTTGTTCGGTGGTGTGCGATTGCCAGCTTGCCAATCCACGTACATGCCCTTGATGGTCACATTCTGCCATTGCCCAGTTAAGTAAGCTGTTATCATCAGATGATTGCAGTTGAATGGACAAGCGACCGTTTATCTTTAATGTGCCAATCAATAGGCTTGTGGCACAAAGCATCTCACCAAGCAACCTTTTTATGGCTTCTGGATAATCTTTTTGGGCAATGATGCTGGCAAAACTGGACTTTAACCGCACCACATCACCACGCACGGGCGAGTTTTGAATAAAAAAACGTTGACGCAAATCAGTCATGTCATAAATGGGGCGTTGAATGGGGGTTTGGTGATGGTTTTTATTGGGCATGAATTGTCTCTATTGGCATTGTTGGTATTGCTGGCATTGCGGATTGTTCATATTGTGGGTATTGTGGGTTTGGCAGTCATCTGAGTATTCATTTTACTTTATTTCATTTCATTTTAATATGGGGCATTGACACAAATTGCAATGTGGTTTTTATCACCAACCCATCGGATAAAGCCACTTTTTTTCTGACAATTTTGCTACAATCAACACCACCATCAGCACATAATGACAGCAGACAAAAAATGGGACACTTTATGCAAGCCAATGATTTGAACACCACAAAACCTGCCAACACACCATCAGCAAACCATCAACCTAACAACCAATATGACGGCAAACCCAATAATCATCAAAACCACATCGTCATCATTGGTGCAGGGTTGGCAGGTTGGAGCGTGGTTGATGCCATTCGAGCCAAAGATAAAGAGATTGGCATTACGCTCATCACCGCAGATACGGCAGACCGTTACCATAAGCCCATGCTGTCTACTGCCATTAGCCAAAATAAAACTCGTAAACAGCTGATACGTAACACAGGCACAGAGGCGGCGGCAACTTTAGGCATTACCTTAATGACGCACACATGGGTTACCGCCATTGATGCCAAAGAACATCGGTTAAGCTTGCTGAATCAAGCATCTTCACAATCAAACTTATCCAAACGTTCACAAAAACATGATGAAAAACACCACACCACGTTGGCCTATGATAAATTGGTGATTGCCACAGGCGCTTCGGTTGCCTTACCGCCTAACTTTGCAAAATTTGATAAAGACATTCAACAGAATCTATGGCATGTCAATCACCTTGATTGCTTCGATGCGTTGCAAACCGCTTTAAGTCAAGGCACCAGTCACATTGCCATCATCGGTGCGGGCATGGTTGGTTGTGAAATGGCAGAAGACCTAAACAACGCAGGTCATCATGTCAATTTGATTGACACACACCCAGCCCCACTTGCCAGTTTGTTGCCACCCATGGCCACCACTCGCCTTGCTGATGCGTTACGCAAAAGTGGTATTACGCTATGGCTAGGGCAACAGGTCAGTAACATCACCCAAGCCAATGACAACAACTTAGCCTATCAGCTGACGCTCATTCCCTTTGACAGCCATACAAGTGATACAACAAAAATGGTCAGCTTACAAGTTGACCATGTCATTGTCAGCACAGGTCTAAAAGTAGATTCCCAGTTTATCGCCAGCTCAGGGCTTGAGTATCACCCACGCACAGGCATTGTGGTTGATGAAACCACCCTACAAACCAGCATGGCGGATATTTATGCCATTGGTGATTGTATGTCCATCGGTGGGGTGGCTTGTCGGTATGTTGCCCCTTTAAGAATGCAAGCGACCACCATCGCTGATGACATCTTGGGCAATGAACACGCAGGCTATCAACACAAATCACCGATGATACGCCTAAAAAACAAAAGCATTTCTATCATCGCCACAGGCACACCCAATGGTAGGGGTCATTGGCAAAGTGTCAGCGATGACATGGACGGTCTAAAACTTGAACAAATCGACAATCAGCAAAACGTGGTGGCAACCGCAACCATCAAATAATTCAGCCAAAAAACCGCATTAACCCATTTAACAACAAATCATGACGGACGTGTGCCGTTTGGTTCAGATATGGGCTAATCAATGACGCATCACCCCCTGTGATGATCAGTTCATAGTTGGTATGACGGCGATGTATCTCATTGACCGCACCCACCACTGATAGCAAGACACCACGATGCACCGCCTCAGATGTGGTAACTCCAACGTGAATGCTGTCAAACTGCCCAAGCAAAGAGCTGATTTGTCTTGTGCCTGAAAACAGAGCATCACGCTGTAGATATAAATTGGGAAAAATATAACCACCCAAATGCTCAGCATGATCAATCAAATCAATGGTCAATGCCGTACCACAACCCACAATGCACTGTCGACGACGGCAATCCACCGCCCCCAACATCTGTAGCCAACGGTCAACACCCAATTGGTTAGCGTCATAACGACTGACCAATAACCGATGATTGGACTGCACCTGCACAAATTCAAAAGGCATGCTAAGCCCAGTTAACGTATCAGCCACATTGGCATTGATGGCATCACCAAGCACCGAAGACACACCAATGAACTCAGGGGCATACCGCTCGATACGGTCAGTCAAACCCATAAGCAACTCAGCAGGGGCAAGCAGATGCTCCTTGGCATCGGCTTCAATGATTTGCCCAACATCATCTACCAACCAATATTTTAAACGGGTGTTGCCCAAATCCAGCCAAAGTTTTGCCATGTGTTTTTTCCTTATCTGCTGTCATCACAAGCAAATGCGTTTGGAATATTGCCTGTCAATAAGGCGTGTATCTTACCGCCACCATCTATCACCTGCAAACGCCCATGACGGTCAATGCCAATTGCCCGACCTGTCAGCATGGTGTTATCATCATTGGCGTTATCACCATTAAAGTGGCTTAAGCGGTCTGAACGTACCTTTATCCGCTTGCCTGCCAGCACATCAACCTTGGCAAATTCACGCAAAAATTCATCAGAATATCCCCCCCCATCTTGAGGTTCACCTACTTTAGATTCACATATTAATTGGTCATGAATGAGTAAGGCATTGAGACACGCCATTAATACAGGACGGTACAAATCTTGCGGACTGACTGGTAAAAAACTGACTGGTAAACAGTTAGGCAGGTTGCACATGTCAATCAACGAATTTAACCCTACTGCTTGATGCCCCATGTTTTCTTGCTGAGCTGAAGTCAGCATTGGAGGGTTTTGCACATTGATGCCAATTCCGATGACCACACCTAAGCGTTTTCCTGCCCGCTGTACTGGCTCAATCAAAATGCCTGCTAATTTGTAAAACTGTAATTGATGACATGGTGATTGATGACATGGCAACACCTTATCAAAGTGTGATGACGTATGCATATTGTTGGGTTGATGGCTTTTGACAACATGATAAAATCCCACGTCATTCACCCATTTTACCCCAATGTTAGGTAAGCTTTGTGATAGGCGGTGTCTATTGAGTTGGCGAATGATGGACATGTTTGCCAACTGCTGTCCGACACACAGTGATAACAGACCTGTGATGGGAGCAGTGAGCGGTAAAATGTTGGCACTAAAGGTTGTTTTTGTGGTGGTTAATGGGTGGTAAAAAGAAAAATACAGATTGCCTTTGGGTGATTGCCAACTTCTGCCATGCTGACCCCGACCAGCACTCTGGCTGTCTGCCGTTAATATGGCTGGTTGTGTGGCAGGCAGGCCTGCATTGAGCAGTTTTTCAATCAGTTCGCTGTTGGTAGAGAGCGAATTTGTGACATGTTCATGACACTCTGACAAAATATACTGAGCAACACACTCAATGGCAGTGATATGAGCAATGGATATTAGCGACATAAACAACCTTGGTTATTAAAGCTTAAATCAATCAAATTTAAATCAATCAAACTTAAACATGACACTAAACCACATCAGCAAAATATGATTCATCTTGCAACACCATTTTTAACCGTTGTCCTTTTTTCAACACCCCCACCCCACTCGGTGTGCCTGTCATCAGCACATCACCTGATTGCAGACCAAACGCATGACTGGCATCACTGATAAGTCTAGGCAAGTCAAATATCATCAATGATGGATTACCTTGCTGTGTCAGCACATCATCAATCCAAAGCTGATATGTCAGTTGACTAAAGTCATCTGTGCATTCACCCAAACCCATAGGCAACCAATCACCCAACACGCACGAGCCCATAAAGCATTTAGCACGCTCCCACGGATATCCTATTGCCTTTAACTCAGTTTGCAACTCACGTAAGGTCAAATCCAAACCCACCGTCACGCCAGCAAGCAAACCATTTTGTAAGCCATCACACACCTGCTTCACATCAGCATGGTACACATCTTGAGCCATCTGTACACACAATTCAGTTTCATAATGCACAGCATATGAGCGTTGCCTCGGCACATCATCAAACACAGCATTAATCCGCCCATCATCTGACAAATATTGCACGGTAGATGCAGGTTTGATAAATAACATCGGCGTGTCAGGCACATCATTACCCAACTCTTGGGCATGGGCGACATAGTTACGCCCCACACACACCACTTTGCCAATATTGGCAGGTTGATTGCTGTCTGGAATGTCATTCATGGCATGGTCCTTTTATGATGGTTGATGATGAATGTCTTAATGATGATAAGTGCCTTGACAAAAAAACCGCCAACATGGGGTTGACGGAAGAAAACTGATAGAAAATTGGTTCAAATTTTTGGTATGGTATTGGTTGCCACATCAGGAGGCACATAATGATGATGCCTATTAAAACGCTTCTCAAGCAAGCGAAAGCCAAACAAAATTATCCATGACAATATCAAATACAATATCCCAGCAGCAAAATACATCTCAAACACCGTATAAGTACGAGCAGAAATGGTCTTAGCCACACCTGTGATGTCCATCAAAGCAATGGTCATGGCAAGCGAACTGCCTTTTAGCATAAAAATCACTTCATTGCTATAAGCTGGCAACATGATGCCAAACGCTCGTGGAATGGTGATTCGAGTCAACTTTTGCATGGGTGACATGCCAATGGCATCTGCCGCTTCTAATTCCCCGTCAGGAATGGACTCTATCGCCCCACGGATAATCTCTGCCACATAGGCACTGGTGTTTAAGGTAAACGCAATAATGGCACACCAGTAGGGTTGTTTCAACACCGAATCCCACAAAACCGAATTGGTAACAAACTCAAACTGTGATAAGCCATAATAAATCAAAAACAGCTGTACCAACAGTGGTGTGCCACGAAAAAAGAAGATATACAAAAATGGTAAAGTTTTTACCCAAAGGCTATGATGCACCCTAAGCAATGCCAATATCAAACCAAAAAAAAGCCCCAACAACACAGAAATGGTCATCAGCTCAACTGTGATAATCAGACCTTCTAGTAGCTTTGGCATCGAATTGATGATGACGTTCCAATCCCACTGCATCGCTGTCTCCTATGCCTGTGCTTGCTGGTTATTTTTGTTTTTTAAGTGACGTTGTAGCCGTTTTTGTCTATAACGATAACGTTTGGCAGGATTGGCTCGCCATTCAAGCCACATCATCACCGCCGTAACAATCACCGTTAAGACCAAATAAATCAATGCCGCTGCCATATAAAAAGTAAACGCCTGCTGAGTGGATTGAGCCGCCCGAGAAGCTTGATACATGATGTCCTTTAGCCCAACCACTGATACCAGTGCTGTGTCTTTTATCAGTACCAAAAACAAATTACCCAAACCAGGTAAAGCCAACTTCCATACCTGTGGCAAAATAATCCGCCAAAACGTTTGCGAAGGACGCATGCCCACTGCTTTGGCAGCTTCCCATTGTCCTTTATCCAACTCTTGGATTGCCATACGCAACACTTCGGTGGCATACGCTCCAAATGCCACCGACAACGCCAACACCCCAGCCCAAAACGCACTGAGCTCAACATAGTCATGATGACCCAATGACTCTAGGATAGCCGTCAAAATCATCTGACCGCCAAAATATAAAAACAACACCAACAGCAGTTCAGGAATGCCACGCATCACCGTGGTGTACAAATTAGCAAACTGGCGAAACAGCCAAATATTTGAACGTTTACCTGCCGCTCCGAGTAAACCCAGCACCATACCAATGGCGAGGCTGGTCAATGCCAACTTGATGGTGACCCATGCTCCGTTAAATAATAAATGCCCAAATCCTTGTAAATCAAACACAATCGTTCTCTTCTGTGGCAGTCATGGAAAGTGCATAAGGCTTATTTTTGCTTACCTGTATCATTAACCTCCCTAAGACTGGTCAAGTCACAGATGACAATTTGCCCATACAAATTTGTAAAATAAGACATGAGTTTAGCACACTGTGAAATTTTGTAAAAATAAAAATAACAAAATTCAGCCAAGTTTCCTGATAAGTCCATACCGAATCATGGGCATTGACTTGTCTGTTACTCTATTACCATGTCTTTGATGTCTTGTCTCTGATGTCTTGCTTTTAGCCCATTATGCACAAAAAAGCCAGTGGAAACATATGCACTGGCAAAATATTTTTTATCACCCATTTTTTATCACCCATGTGTGTATTTACCAACAACCAGCAAAATAACTTTAATATGTCGCAATAAAGTTAATATATCGCAACATAAGTAAATAAATACACAAATAACGCCTGACACTCACATTTTATGTTAATATTTGCAACCATGCGTCTTTAGCCATTCTCTATTAGGCACCCTAATGTGTCATTGTGCATTTTAAGGCATGTGCATAAAGACCTTTGATTGATTCAGCCATCTTAAAACATCATCTGTCTTAAAATATTAGGGAATGACCATGTTTGACTGGTTTCATGCTTTTGTCGATTGGGGTAATGGCATTATTTGGGGCTACTTACTCATTTATTTATTGATTGGGGTGGGACTGTATTTCACCGTCGCCACCCGTTTTATGCAAATTCGCCACTTTGGGCATATGTGGCAACTGCTCAAAATCTCCAACCACGGTGCGCGTGCAGGTGGCATCAGCTCATTTGAAGCCTTGATGACTTCACTGGCCTCACGGGTCGGCACAGGTAACTTAGCGGGTGTTGCCATCGCCATTTATTTGGGTGGACCTGGAGCGATTTTTTGGATGTGGATTACCGCTTTGGTTGGCATGTCCACAAGCTTTGTGGAATCGGCATTGGCTCAGGCCTATAAAGTACCACACACCGATAACATCTATCGAGGTGGCCCTGCTTATTATATCGAAAAAGGACTTGGTCAGCGTTGGTTGGCAATTTTGTTTGCGTTGAGTTTGTTGGCTGCTTTTGGTCTGGCTTTTAATGGTGTACAAGCCAATACCATCGCCCAAGCAGTCAACGAAGCCTTTCATATCCCCACTTGGGTAACTGGCATTGGGCTGGTGCTGTTAACTGCCCCTGTGGTGTTTGGTGGCATGAGGTCAGTGGCAAGGGTGGCTGGTAAGATTGTGCCTGTGATGGCAATTTTATACTTACTATTAGCCGTATTTGTAATCATCACCAACCTACCCCAACTGCCATCAGCCATTACTTTGATTTTTAAATCTGCTTTTGGTCTTGAACAGGCAGCAGGTGGGGCATTGGGCTATACCATCGCCCAAGCGATGATGAATGGCATCAAGCGTGGACTGTTCTCTAACGAAGCAGGTATGGGCTCTGCCCCCAATGCTGCCGCCACCGCTCAGACTTATCCCAATCACCCTGCCACACAAGGCTTTATGCAGATGCTTGGTGTGTTTATAGACACGCTTGTCATCTGTACCGCCACCGCTTCCATCATCATTTTGTCTGGCGTGGTTGACCCCAATGTCGAGCAAGAAGGCATTCAACTCACTCAATTGGCATTATCTCAGTATGTGGGTAATTTGGGAGTATACTTTATTGCGGTTGCCATTTTCTTCTTTTCATTCACGACCATCATTGCCAACTACAGCTATGGTGAGTCCAACATTGAGTTTATTGCAGGACCTAAGGTTGCTAAAGTGGCAGTGATGATATTGCGAGTGGCAGTATTGGCGATGATATTCATCGGCTCAATCGCCAACCTACAAGCCGTATGGAACTTTGCGGATTTATCCATGGGGTTAATGGCATTAATCAACTTGGTTGCCATCGTTTGGCTATCACCTGTTGCCTTTAGGGTGTTAAAAGATTATGAACGACAGTTAAAATTGGGTAAGCACCCTACCTTTGACCCAAATGACTTTAAAAAATTGCGTCATGAAGCCAATCGTGATGCTTGGGACGATTAACCATCTGCTTATTATCACAAAAAATCCCCACTTAATGTAAGTAGGGATTTTTTGTGCAATGAACAATCTGACCAAAAAAACATTCAGGCTCAGTCATTCAAGCTCAGTATTGACTTTCGCTGCTTGTTTTCATTGCTTAATTTAGTTGCTTACTGGCTCTGTTGGTTTGGCAGCCATTTAATCCGATGGGTTTGCTTCAACTTCAATACTGTGTGTATTGGCATCATGTGTATTGGCACTGTGCGTGTTATGTTCTGCCAGTTTCGGGAAGTTTTTGGCAACGATGTCATCGTATTTACCATTGGCTTTAATGGCAGCAAGGGCAGCATTGAATTTATCCTTTAATTCATTATCCCCTTGGCGGACAGCGATTGCCATTTTATCGTTGATGTCAATATCCCCACCTTTAAGCTCAAAGTCATCAGCACTTGGTGATGCCAACCAATCCAAAGCAGGCAATTTATCTGACACCATCGCCCCAACCCGCTCATTACCTAAGTCCATAAAGGCGTTGTTTAAGGTATCATATAAGCGACTTTTGGCATTGGGGTGTGTCTGCTCTAACCACTGCGATGAAATGGTTGAACGCTGAGCAGCAATTTCGGTATTGGCAATGTCATTGGCATCATTAGGGTTAAAATGACTGTCTTTTTTTGCCAAAAACACCAAGCTATTGGTGTAATACGGCTGGGTAAAATCCACCTGTTGTTGTCTGTCTGGAGTTACCGACATGGCAGCAACAATGGCATCATATTTTTTTGTTTTTAAACTTGGAATGATACCTTCCCAATCTTGGGCAGAGATGTCACATTTAACCTGCATTTCATCACACAGGGCATTGGCAATGTCGATGTCAAATCCGCCCAAACTGCCGTCAGCATTGGTAAAGTTAAAGGGGGCATATGACCCTTCGGTGGCGATGCGTAACACAGCAGCATCATTTGTTGAGCCAGCAACGTCGCCTGTGCTTGCATTGTCTTTAGGCGAACAAGCAGTTAAGCCTAAGCCAAATAAAACAGTTGTCAACAACGCCACGGATTTACCTTTCATTGACCAGTTCAATAAAAAGGCACTGGATATTGGCTTTAGTATGGATTTTGACATAGACATTTCCTTATATCTAACATATCTAACAAAAAAAGGATTCACACCATTTGCAATTTGCACTAAAGTCAAACGGCATCTGATGTAAATTTATAAATTATTGAGTAGGCACAGCACCTGCCTCACCAAAATATTCGTTATTAATGCGGTCATACGTTCCATTGGCACGAATGGCATCTAATGCCATGTCAAACTTGCCTTTAAGCGGATCACCCTTACGCACGGCAATGCCCATGGAGTCATTACCTGTGGAGATAATTTCACCAACCTGCTCATAGTCCGATGCTGCTTCTGTGCCTAACCAGTTTATTCCAATGATTTGATCAACAAGCATGGCATGCAAACGACCATTGGTCATGTCAATAAAGCCATTTTCTTGGGTATCGTATAATTGAATGTCTGCCTTGGGATATTTATCCGCCAAATATTGAGATGACACGGTAGAACGCTGAGCCCCAACTGCCTTACCATCTAAATTATCTAACGTAATCCCACTGCCCACTTTGCTGATAAGAATAATGCCAGCTTCAAAGTATGGATTGGTAAAATCAACCACTTCCAAACGCTCTGGGGTAATGGACATGCCAGCAATGGCAACATCGAACTTTTTAGATTTTAACCCAGGGATTAAAGCGTCCCAATCTTGTGAGCGAATCTCACAAGTGGCCTTCATCTCGGTACATAGTGCATTTATTAAGTCAATCTCAAATCCCACTTCTTTACCACTGGCATCTATATAGCTAAAGGGAGGATAGCTAGACTCGGTTGCCACTTTGATAACATCGCCGATAACCTCACCTTGGGTATCACCACCAGCAGGGGTGTCCGTGCTGGTGGTGTCTGTGGCGGTGTTTTGACTGTTGTTACAACCAACCAATACCAAGCCTGCCAAGCAAGCTGTCAGTGTGAAGGCTTTGTGAGACAATACGCCAGATAAATTTGTCATAAAATTTCCCTATTCATTGTTAAACCATTTATGTGATGCTGTTATCGTATAGCAACATACGCCAGACTGCAAGTAAGCAAATCATTGAGCAAAATGTTGCTGCTCAAGTTGTGCTAATTTGCCATTGTTTTTAAGTTCCGTCAATGCTTTATTAAATTTTTCTTTTAAAGCATCTGCTTGACGCACAGCAACAGCGATGTTGTCATTGTTATCAATTTCATCACCCACGATTGTGAAGTGAGCATTGTCTTTAAGCCATGTTTGTGCTGAGACTTTTTCAGCAAGCACGGCATCACTGCGGCCTGATGCCAAGTCCAGATAAGCATTTTCATACGAATCATAAAGATTGACTTGGTTGCCATTTTTGCCATCATAATGCTCAAGCAAATATGCCCCCGGCGTTGTGGAGCGTTGACCACCTAAATTAAAGCCATTGATGTTATTGACATCAAACCCCTTATCTTTGGCAGCCATCCATACCATGGTATTGGCAAAATAAGGCTGTGTAAAGTCTAGTCGTTGTTGGCGTTCAGGGGTAACAGACATGCCTGCGATGATGGCATCGTATTTTTTTGCCAATAGTCCTGGGATAAGACCGTCCCAATCTTGAGCGACAATGTCGCAATTTGCCTGCATTTGTTGGCACATGGCGTTGGCAACATCAACATCAAAACCGCCCAAACTGCCATCTGCATTGGTATGGTTAAACGGAGGGTATGCCCCTTCAGTGGCGATGCGAATGGTTACGCCTGTGGGGGGGTTGGTATTGACATCTGTGCTGTTGTTATCGGTATGTTTGGTGGGGTTGGCATGACTTGCATCATCACAAGCACTGAGTGCGATGACGCTCATCAGTGCCAATGTGGCAAGTTTAAGCCTGTTAGTAAGTTTGAGACCGTTGGCGATTTTTGTTGATACAGTTTCTACATTCATCATTTTTTGCCCTGACTTAATTCATATGTCAATATGATGTCATTATCCATAAAAAATAGGCGAATGATAACTGAGCAAGGGCTTAAAAACAAACGCTTTTATATGATAAATCGTTATGGTTAGCATAGCCGAATGTTAGCTATGCGAAGCCATAAACTCTTGTACTCTCACTGATTTTGGGTTGTCAAAAACTTCTTGTGGTGTCCCCATCTCCTCGATGCGCCCTTTGTGTAAAAACACCACTTGGCTAGACACTTCACGGGCAAAACGCATCTCATGAGTCACAATCAACATGGTACGCCCTTCTTCTGCCAGCTCACGCATCACCGCCAGCACTTCATTAACCAGCTCAGGGTCAAGTGCTGAAGTCGGTTCATCGAACAACAACACTTGAGGTTGCATCGCCAACGCACGGGCAATTGCCACCCGTTGACGTTGACCACCTGATAAATTACCAGGGTAAGCATCTTGTTTGTCTAATAGCCCAACTTTATCCAGCAGGGTTTTGGCTTGGTTAATGGCTTGCTCTTTGGGGACTTTAAGGACTTGAGTTGGCCCTTCGATGATGTTTTGCAAGATGGTTTTGTGCGGCCAAAGGTTAAAGTTTTGGAACACAAAGCCCACTTTGGCACGAAAAGCATCTAACTGTTTGCTGTTGGCGGCTTGTAAATCACCTGATTTGCTTGGCTTTAGTATCAACTCTTCATTGCCTAGGTGAATTTTGCCTTGCGATGGGTTTTCAAGCAGATTGATACACCGTAATAAGGTAGATTTGCCTGAACCCGACGAACCTAAAATCGAAATCACATCACCGTCATAAGCGGTCAGCGACACGCCTTTTAATACTTCAAGTGAGCCATAACTTTTATGGATATCATCTAACTGTAACGCAATGGGGCGTGAGTGAGTGGGGTGCGAGTGTGGGCTTGTGTTTGGGGTACTTGTACTTGGGGCGCTTGTGTTTGGGGCAATGGTGCTTGGGGTAATTAAGTTAGTCATGGCAGTCGTCATTGATTTTTACGTCGTTAGCGGGTGAATGGTTGGCGGGTGAATGTCCATATTTTATGCTGTCAATGATACGATAATTGACAGTCGTTTATGATGATAAATTATTGTCGCTGAAGCAGCATTAAAACACAAGTGCCATCGCATGTCATCACATTAAACAACATGTCATCACATTAAAAACCTAAAATCATAAAAATGGGCGTTTGGGTCATGGATAACAATGGATAACATGCGCAGCTGGCTTATCACACTAAAAGCCAATCTTGCTTAAGTGTCAAGGCATTCTTACTTAAGTATTGCTGTAGTAATTGGTTACAATCTTACTGTGTCGTTACAATATAAAAATACGAGAAAAATAAATGCTAAGTCGTTGATTTCACTATGATTTTACGCCATCATGGTGTTTTATGGATTGTAACATTGTGCATGGCTTAGGTTAAAAAATGTTTGAGTTGAGCAAATGGGAATGTTAAGCTAGGGGTATGTTTTGGCTAACATTTGTACACTCAATTGTGTGTTTAGATGTACCAAGTCATCGATTTGCCAAGTTAATGTTGGCTCAGCAAATGTTAGTTTTTGTTTATTAAGCTTCTTATTTATCGTTTCATGCTTATCACAGATAATAGGGAATTTTTATGGCGTTTTTTAAGATGACCGTTAAGACGACAGTAAAGGCAGTATTGATGACCGCTGTTCTGAGCTTGGCAAGTGTATCACAAGCTGAACTTATCTCAAATGTGCCACTGGATTACTCTCGTTTTGACTTAATGGGTGCTGAACAGTTGGTACAACTTGCCAACCAAAATAACCAACATGCTCAGTTTTATTTGGCAAAACGCCTACAAAAAGGACAAGGTTTCACCCCCGACCCTGCCAAAGCAGTGCATTGGTATACTCGTGCTGCTAACCAGGGCGTTATCCCAGCTCAGCTAAACTTAGGCAAAATGTATGCCATGGGGCAAGGCGTGCCTGTTAATGAACAACAAGCTCGCTATTGGCTAGAAAAAGCCACCATGCACGGCGACAACCGTGCCAGCTATCTGCTCGCCATGATTGAAGAAAAGCAACAAAAACTGGTTGATGCCTATAAATGGTATGATTTGTCAGCTCGTGATGGCATGCTCGATGAGCGAGTACGCAATAAGGCTCGTGGTAAAATTGGTCAGCTGGCACTCAACCTAAGCTCAAAAGACATCACCAACGCTCGCAATCAAGCAACCAGCTGGCTGCAAAACAAATAAATCAACTTGGCTTCCCATTGCTTCCATATGACAGCCACATAACCAGCACATTACAAGCATTCACACATCACAAGCACATGATAAACGCCCCAATTATTTGGGGCATTTCAATTATTTAGGGCATTTGGGATTTGTTACTTATTCCAAATCTTACGGTATTTTGCTTCTAACGCTTCTGGGCTTTCGACACGTTCGGGGTCTTTGATGATGCAATCAATGGGGCAGACTTTATCACAAGTGGGCTCATCATAAAAGCCCACGCATTCGGTGCATAAATCAGGGTTGATGACGTAAGTTTTTTGTCCTTTTTGGTCATAGCTGATGGCATCATTGGGGCATTCTGGCTCACAGATGTCACAGTTAATGCAGTCTGTTGTTATCTTCAATGCCATGTCAATATTCTCCTAAAAGCCAGCCACTAATACAGGCAAAATACTCACGAAACCACGCATTATAACGGATTGATGACGGTGTTGCACTTGCCACCATGCTCACCTGCTCATAGCCTTGATGATGAGCAATGGCAGATGCACGAATGGTATGAAAATCACTGGTAACAATGGCAATGTGGTCATGCAAGCCAATGCCCTGCTGGTGCAAAATCGCTTGGCTAAATTTTAGATTTTCTTCGGTGCTGGTACTGCGTCTTTCTTGATGAATGGCAGCCACTGGCACACCATGTATGCGTGTCAGATAGGTTGCCATGATTTCTGCTTCACTTTGGTTTTTACCCCGCGCAACCCCCCCACTGACCACCAACACCGCCTTAGGGTGAGTGTGATACACATGAACGGCGGTGTCTAAGCGGTTTGCCAGCGTGGGTGTGGGCTTACCTTCTGTCGTGCCTGAGCCTAAAATAATGATGGCAGACAAAGGTGTGTGCGACTGCACCACATCACTTGTCATTCGCTGTTGTAATGCAACAAAAAACAACCCCAAACTTACCACCCAAGCCACAAATCCTATCCATGCCAGCCACCATAAGCGATTTGCCCATCGGTTTAATCGCCGATACACCGCTAGGCGTTGCCAATAAATGCCCAGCCACAACAACACAACCGCTAACAGAAACAGCACAACCGTGCCAAAGTGGATTTTTCCCATAGGTCATGAAAATTGACTATAATGATTTCAGATGGGTGAAATGTACCATTTTTATATGGTGTTCGCCATGTTCATCTAAACACACAAAACTGACATACATAAAACTGACGGTAAACAAACTCATGGCAATCAAAGACTGGCACGAAGATGACCGCCCCAGAGAAAAGTTATTAAAATTGGGCGCGTCTGCTTTAAGTGATGCAGAAATTTTGGCGATATTTTTGCGGACAGGGACAAAACAACAATCCGCCATTGAGCTGGCTCGTTGGTTGATTGAACAGTTTGGCAGTTTGGCAGAGCTGTTATCCGCCCCCAGTCATGCGGTGCTGGGGTGTCATGGCATTGGCACTGCCAAATACGCCCAAATGATGGCAAGTTTGGAGATGGGCAAACGCTATCTGGACAGTCAGCTAAAAACAGGGCAACCACTTAACCAATCACAACTGGTCAAAGATTATGTAACAACACAGTTAAGAACCCAACCCAATGAAGTTTTTGCGGTGCTCTGTTTGGACAGTGAGTTAAGGCTGATTGATTATCAAGTGTTGTTTGTCGGTGGGATTACCCATTGTTCGGTGTGCATTCGCCAAGTGTTAAAACACGCCTTAAGCCACATTGCCACATCACTTATCATCGCTCACAACCACCCCCAAGCAGATGCCACACCTTCTGTTGCTGACGACAGCTTAACCAAAGATTTGTATCAGGCTTGTCGGTTAATTGACATTGATTTGATTGACCATATCATTGTTGGCAAAAATGCCACTTTCAGCTATGCCGAAAGCGGTCATTCTCCCTTTTGAGTTTTATTTGAAATATTTGGCGGTTTGGCGAGTTGTTTGGCTGTTTATGTAGTCATTTGGTTATTTGGTGGTCATTTGGCCATTTTGTTACCCAGTATGTATTGAATCCCATCTGACTAGCCTTTAAGCTAGCATTTAAGGTTGAATGCTTGGTATTTTAGTATTTGTATTTGATTGCTTTTTGGGAAAATGTGTCTATGTTTGCTTGGATATGGTTGCTGTTGGTAATTGCACTACAGTTAGTTGCATTGGTATTGATATTTTTATGGCAACCGCCCCGTATGATGGCAACGGTCATCTTAGCCGTGGTGGTTTTGGTAACGGGGTTTTTGACCCCTTGGTCGTTACTTTTGGGCATACCGTTATTACTGGCTGCCTTGGTGATTACCATTGATACGCTTCGTCAAAACTGGATTATCAAGCCTGCCTATCACCATTTAAGTACTGCCATGCCTCCAATGAGCGATACCGAGAAAGAAGCTTTAGATGCTGGCAGCAGTTGGTGGGAAAAAGAGCTGTTTATGGGCAAACCAGATTGGCAGACATTTGCTAATTATCCCTACCCCACATTGACAGCACAAGAGCAAGCTTTTTTAGATAATGAAGTCAACACCCTATGTGCCATGGTCGATGAATGGCAGATTAACCAAAACAAAGGCTTAAGCGATGATGCTTGGCAATATATCAAATCTCAGGGGTTTTTGGGGCTTATCATTCCTAAAGAATATGGCGGCTTGGCGTTTTCTGCTTATGCCCAAAGTCGAGTGATGAGCAAAATCGCTTCTCGTTCGGTTACCACCGCCGTTACTTGTATGGTGCCTAATTCATTAGGGCCTGGTGAGCTGTTGATGAAATATGGCACAGAGGAACAAAAAAATCGATGGCTACCAGGGCTTGCCAAAGGCAAGGAAATTCCTTGCTTTGGGCTGACAGGCCCTGAAGCAGGCTCAGATGCTGGGGCAATCCCTGACACAGGCATTGTTGGTTTTGGTGAATATCAAGGCAAGCAAGTGTTGGGGCTGATGATGAACTTCTCCAAACGTTGGATTACCTTAGCACCCATTGCCACGGTGGTGGGCTTGGCGTTTAAGTTATATGACCCTGATGGGTTGTTGCCCAAATATTGTGCCAAAGAGCTTGGCATTGACACAGATGGCATTGACACAGACAAGGCGCATAAAGTTGATTATGGCATCACCTGTGCGTTAATCCCCGCTGATCATGAGGGTGTGGTGATAGGGGGCCGTCATTCGCCAAGTGGCTCACCGTTTATGAATGGCACGGTAACAGGCTCACACGTGTTTATCCCACTGGATTTTATCATTGGTGGGGTGAAAAATGCTGGCAAAGGTTGGCGAATGCTGATGGAGTGCTTGGGTGTTGGGCGGGGCATTTCACTGCCTGCCCTATCAACCGCTAATGCAGAAATGGTGTATCTCACCACAGGGGCATTTGCCAAGGTGCGAGAGCAATTTAAGGTGTGTGTTGGTGAGTTTGAAGGCGTGCAAGAGGTCAGCAGTGACATCGCTGCCAATGCGTATCTACTCGAAGCTTTTCGCCATTTGGTTACTTGCGGTCTTGACCAAGGCGGTACGCCATCGGTGATGACCGCCATGGCAAAATACCACGCCACCGAGACCATGCGTGTCTCAACCAATCACGCCATGGACATCGTGGGTGGTCGTGGCATTCAACAAGGGCCACGCAACTTTTTGGCAAATATCTACCAATCCATTCCTGTTGCCATCACCGTGGAAGGGGCAAACATCTTGACCCGTTCATTAATGATATTTGGTCAAGGGGCAATGCGATGCCACCCATACCTATACGATGAACTACAACTACTACAAACCAAGCCAACTGACAAAACCTTGGCTGACTTTGATAAACTGTTAACCCAACATTTATCTTACAGTGCCAACCGTGCTGCCACCGCTTTTGTGGCAGGGTTGTTTGGTGGTGCAAACGACAGTCCTCCATTTGCTGACCATTTTAGCAAGCCTTATTATCGCCATATTAACCGCCTAAGTGCCGTTTTTGCCACCACCGCTGACATGGCGTTGGGCATTTTAGCAGGAGATTTAAAACGCAAAGAGATGCTATCAGGGCGATTGGCGGATATCCACTCACAACTGTTTATGATGACAGCCGTGCTACAATTTTATGCCCACGGTTCACAAAGCCAAAGTGAACAGCAACATGCCAAGCTGGCATTGGATAACGCATTATATGCCATTCAAGAAGCATGTTTTGATTTGTTTGCCAATTTTCCCAACCGCCTACCAGCCACGTTGGTTAAGTTGTTGACCTTCCCACTTGGTCGCTCGTTTGCCAAACCCACCGATGAACAGCGTCGCCAACTTGGCTCATTGTGGCTGACCGATGCTGATGATAATCCCTTTCGTCAGCAACTTAAAACCATGGTCTATTATCAAACTGACGCCGATGACGTAACAGGACGCTTAGAAAACGCCTACCAAAAACTGCTTGCCATTGAACCATTATGGAAACGCTTTAAAAAAGCCGAAAGCAAAGGGCAATTTACTGGCATCAGCTTTGAAGACCATGTGGTAGCAGCGGTGCAGACAGGATTTATCAGCGAAGAAGAATCAGAAGCCTTAATTGACTATAACGGCTTGCGATTTGACAGCTTGTTAACCGATGTGTTTGATGAGACACTCACGCAAGTACAGTACCGTCATAACCCACATAGCCCTGAAAACGCCATCAACAATCTGACGGCATATATGAAACGCACCATGGGCAATCTGCAAACAACCACATCACCCCAAATCACTGACCCAAACTCACCAGTCCTTGATGTGCATGATGGCACGTCAATGGCATCAAATCAGCCACCAAGTCAACCACCAAGTCAACCAATGCCACAAGCGCCACAAGCCCAACCACCCATTCAAACACAACAAGCATTGTTACACTCACAACAAACAACATCAGCGTCTTTTGACCATTCTTTGACATCAAACCATTCTTTGATATCAAACAATGATGATAACGATGGCAATGACAATCATCATATTAACCATAATGACCTTGGCAACACCACTGTGGTGCTAACAGATGACCCCTCATTGACCGATTATGCCCATCAAACCATTGACGAGGCAGCCATTGACGAGCCAACCATTGACGAGGCAAAGCCATCTCAAGACAATGAGCATATAAACAGCCCATTAAGCGAGCGTGAAATGGATGCGGTGGACATCTTAAACATGCGTATGCGACAAAGACGCAATAAACGCTCACAAGATTAGTCAAACTTTAAAAAGCTAAATTCACATGCCAAATTTACCCAAATTTACATAACAAAGTAGGCATTTGGCAAAATTTAGGCTAATATGAGAACATTACCACCTGATTTTGCAATGTTTGTCCGATGCCAGGAAGGTCATGGACAAGCGTTGCGTGGTAATCGTTTTTAAATCACATCATGCAATCAATGCAATGGAGAAAATAACCATGAATCACGACACCCCAAACACAAACAAACAACCCATCGCTTTAGTCACTGGTGCATTGGGTGGTATCGGCACTGCCATCTGTCGCAAATTGGTGGATAACGGCTATCAAGTCATTGCCACTTTAAGCAAACACGACCCAGAACGTATCCAACAGTGGTGTGAAGATTATGGTTTTAACCCTGATGATTTTGAATTCATCGCTTTAGATGTCAGTAACCATGATGATGCCACCCAACTGTTAGAAGCCACCTTAAACAAATATGACAGCATCGATGTTCTAATCAATTCAGCAGGCATCACCCGTGACAGTACCTTTAAAAAAATGACCTTTGAGCAGTGGAAAGAAGTCATTGATACCAACCTGACTTCATTGTATACCGTGGTACGCCCTGTTTTTTTACGCATGCTTGAACAAAATCACGGTCGCATCGTCAACATAAGCTCAGTGAACGGTTTACGTGGGCAATACGGACAGACCAACTATTCTGCCACCAAGGCAGGCATCATTGGCTTTAGCAAAGCATTGGCACACGAAGGTGCAAAATCCAACGTTACTTGCAACGTGGTTGCCCCCGGTTACACCATGACTCCCATGGTTGCCAAAGTTCCTGAAAAAATACTTGATAAAATTCGCACCAGCATTCCCATGGAGCGTCTGGCAGCTGCTGAAGAGATTGCCGCTGCTTGTATGTATTTGATAAGCCCTGAAGCCATCTTTGTAACAGGTGAGACAATATCGGTCAATGGTGGGCAGTACATGTCCTAAATAGCAACCTACCAAACAGTAACCTGAGTAAAAAAACGCATCATATTAAAACATGATGCGTTTTTTTTGGTTTTTTTAGATGAGCCATTAGCCACTGCCCTTAATGACTAACTGTTAATGGCTGACCGTTTAATAGCTGACATTTGCCCCGAGCATAAAGTTTCGCCCCATCTGTGGCATGTCTGGGAAAAATGTTTCGTGAGCAAAGACTTTATCGTTTAATAGATTGTTGGCATTAAAAAATACCTGAACCGAGCCTGCTTGATGGCTTGGCTTGTGCTGATAGTTAAGCCCCAAATTCACCAAGTTATGAGCTGGGGTTGGGCGTTCAAAATTCGCCAATTTATCTTGTTTAAAGGTATGGCGATATTCCAAAGACCCTGACCAATTTGCATTAACATTGGCGGTTAATTTCATGCCAAGGCGTTTTGGTGGCAGTCTTGGCGTATGGCTGTCTGGCTGTTTGATGAGAGGACGGTTACCATACGCATCGGTTCTGCCTTGTTTGTCAGGCAAATTGGTGAGTTTGCCACGAATATAATCACCAAATAACGCCACATGATACACATCATTAATCTGATAACCGATGTTGGCATCAAATCCATAAAATTTCGCCGCTGCTTGTTCATAGCGTGCGGTTTTTAAGTCTTTATCATGACGCATGCCACGCAAACCTTGCTTATACTGCGATAATGTTTGTAAAAACACATAGTTATCAAAATCATAATGATAGCCCCCAAGGCGATAATCCCATTTATCACCTTGAAATGTCAGCCCCAAATCAATGTTGTTGGATTTTTCTTTGTTTAAAAAGCGGTTACCAATTTCAAAAGAGTTGGTGGCAAGGTGCATGCCGTGAGCATACAATTCCTGAGCATTGGGCAGGCGTTCTTGATGCGACAGATTCAGCGATAATTTATGTTTGGGCGTTAATTGTAAATGCGTCCCAACAGCATACGAGCGTGCAGTTTGTTTTTGGGGGTTTAAAGTACCACTGTCAAGCAATCGTTTAAAGCGTATGTCTGGTTCATGAGCGGTTGCCAAACCTTTGTCCAAGCTCTGATAAATGGCGTCTTTGTCATAATCCATGGTGATGGTTTGTTTCTCAATGCGAGCGGCGGCGTCAACTGTCAGCTTGTCATTGGGCTTGTATTCTTCAAACCAAAACACACTGCTTGTCTTGGTTTTATTATTGTGCAAGATGTTTTGGGTGTCTTGTTTATTGCCATCTTCATAACGAGGTGGCACAAGTCCGCTATTTTTTGAGGTGAGATAACCGATCCCAAACACCCCGCTAAACTTGCCCATCGGCGTATGAATGGGGGTATGTGAGGCTTCCAGACGCCACACATTGGCTTGATTGTCAAAAAAGCTGGTCTTCTCACCCCCATCTATCTCATCATGATGATAATCCGCTTTGCCCATGCTGGCTCGGATTTTATCAATGCCAGCAAACGGTGCATGGATTTGCCCTTGCACATCATAACGCTTCATTTTCAAATCAATCCACGGTTTGCCATGCTCGTGGTCGTGGTCATGAGCATGGTCATCATGTGTATGGCATTCAAGCCCTGCATTGTCAAACTCTAAGTCATCATTTTCCATCAAAAAAGGATACAAACGCAAATATGGCTTGTATTGTAAGGCGGACTGAGAAATGCCATGTACGCTACATTCTTCATATTCATGTGAATGGTTGGGCAGGCCATATTTGTCTCGGCGTAAGTTCACCGACGCCCCCAAAAAGCCTTGATTGCCAACCCATGACACGCCAAGCGTTCCTGCGTTTGATTTGGCATGGCTGTCTGGCAGATGTTTTAAGGTGTCTTTATAGATGAATTCTGGCTGAGTGTCATCGTATTCAGATTCTTCGTTAAAGACAAGGCGGTCAAAGCGTGGCGTTTTATAGTCTGCTGCTTGTTTGGACAGCCCTGCAACACGCACTGCCACATGTTCTCCCAGTGGGGCTTCGGCACTGGCGGTGATTAATTTTTCACGGTTGGCACTGCTAAGACGCACCGCCGCATCACCTTGTAATTTGCTGGGCAATTTGCTGGGTATTTTGTCATCAACGACATTGACCACGCCTGCTGAGTTGCCAGAGGCGTACAACAAGGCACCAGAGCCTCGCACAATCTCCACCTGTTTTGCCAGTGTGGTATCCACCGCTATGGCATGGTCTGGCGATAACCCAGACATGTCCACAACCTCTGAGCCGTTTTGTAGGATTTTAAGGCGTTTACCCTCCTGCCCACGAATGATGGGGGCTGATGCACCGCCACCAAAATGGTTAGAATGAACACCAAGCTCACCTGCCAAAGCATCACCTAGGGTGGTTGCTCGTTGTTGCAACTCACTTTTATGAATCAAAACACCTGACACATTAGGGCTTTCACCCAATAAGTGACTGGTGGCAGTGTCATTATTATCTGAAGTAAATGTTAAGGCATTTAGTTGAACCAAGGGCAGTTTGGCATTAGAAGGGTGATGGTTTGAGTCTGTGGTTGCGGTTGGGTCTGTGGCTGCATGGGCTGACGATACGCCCATGCTCAAATGAATGATGCTGACATTGATGGCAAACAATGCTTTTGGCAATGCTTGCGACAATGCTTGAGATAAAGAAGACTGGGTGAAATGGGTAAAATTTTTCATGATGATAGGTCTATGATGGATAACATGGGTTGGTTAATATGAAATGATTAAACTAAAACGTTATATTATTACATTTTACCAAAAAAACCCAGTTTTCATAGCTTAACCATGAATAAATTTTTTTTAAATTTTTTTGTTGTGGTCAGCTCATCTCTGAGCAACCTGTTTAACCAACATTCAGCTAATCGTCCAACAAATCCATCTGCTCAGCTGTTTGATACAACATGTTACTGCGGTTGCCAGTACGACAAAACATCAACACAGGTTTATCAGACTGGTTATAAAATTTGGCAAACTCTTCTACTTGAGTTTGAGTCAACTGCCCACCTGCAAATAAAATGGCTTTATACGCCAACCCAGCTTCTTTGGCAGCTTGTTCGATATCAGCATTGTGGGGTTGATTGGCTTCTTCACCATCAGGACGGTTGTTGATTAACGTTTTAAACCCTTGCTTGGCAATGTCTTTGACTTGTTGTGGCTGGATTTGGGCGGAGAATTGTATGGTGGTGGTCATTTGATGTCCTTATTTCATTGATTAAAGCATTTCATTGATTAAAGTTTGATTAAAGTTCAATCAAAGTTTGGCAAAGCTTATCATATCAGCATGATGACGCTTTTTTGTCATGGATTGATGCCATTTAAACCCAAACAACCCTAAGTGGGTAACTTAGCACTTGGCTTGCCTACCATTTGCATCAACTGCTCAAAGTTACTGACCACGGCATAAGTGATGGGCATGGGCTGTTTATCCGCTGTCTCATCTGTTTGACTTTGCCTTAGTTTATCAAAAAACACCCCAGCACTGGCAATCTTTTGTTTTTCACGCTCTCGTAAGTCAATGGCATGGGTTGAGCCTTTGGTTTCAGCGACAAAATACACATGATGAACGCTGTCTTGGTTAAAAGCGATTGCCCAGTCAGGATTATAGCTCCCAAATGGGGGTGGTATGGTGAAGTTTTTGGGCAATTTGGCATACACCACCACGTCATTACTCGATGATGGGGTGTCCTTTTTTGTCTTTGATAATGTTGCCGCTCGCGTCGGTTTTTGCTTTTTCGCTGATGCAGTGGGGGAACAGCTGACAGATGCGGTCAATGTTGTTATCCACCAGGTTTGGGGTGTGCATTTTGGGTATGGGGGTATCCTTTTTGGGTGTGTGGCAATGGTTTGTATTATGGCACATGATTGAGTTTATCTGCCTGAGTTTTTAAGCTGTTTTTAATTAAGCTATTTTTTAAGTTCTTGCACCGCTTTTATCGTGCTTAAATACACCTTACCAGATAACTGCTTGATGACATCGGTATGCTCGATAACGTCCATCACAGGACCTTTGATAACCGCATAGTGCAAACGCTTGTTTTGGCTGACCAAAGCGTGATTTAACTCAATTAACATCTCTTGAGCGGTCAAATCAATGTGATTGACCGCTGACATGATGATGATTATCTCGCTGGCCTGGGGCTTGGTTTTAATGGCACTAAATAATTGCATCTGTACCGATTCACTGTTACCAAAAAATAAACTTTCATCTATCCGCATAATCAGCAGGTTGTCAAAAGTTTGCACATCATGACGGTTGATGTTGCGAAAATGCTCTGTTCCCTCAAGCACACCAACAATGGCAATGTGTGGTTGGCTGGACTGCCAAATCAAACTGGCAAATGATGCCAACAGCCCCAGTACCAAACCCATGTTTAGCCCAAACACCAGCACCGCCACAAAGGTTACCGAAAAGCTGATGGCATCTAGCCTATCCACTCGCCATGCGTGAATAAAGGTTCGCCAGTCAATCAGGCCAATGACAGATGACATGATGGTTGCCCCCAATAACGCATATGGCAAGGGCGACATCAATGGTCCTAAGACCAACAACGCCGATACCATCACACCCACAGTTACCACGCTGGCGATGGGGGACTTTGCCCCAGAATCGACATTGATGGCGGTGCGAGAGACCCCCCCAGCAATGGCAAAACTCTGAAAAAAGCCTCCCACCAAATTGGCAAGCCCTAACCCCTTTAGCTCCAAACTGGCATCAAACCGCTCACGACGCAAACGGGCATAATGGCTTGCCACCGAATGACTGGACACAAAAATAATCAATGCCATCAGCCCCACATTGGGCAATAGCGTCATCAGCTCATCAACTTTAGGCATGGCAGGCAAAGACCAGTGGGGCAAACCGCTAGGAATGATGCCAATGACCTTAACACCTTGATTGCCCCAACCAAAAAGATGACTCAATCCGATAAAAACAACCACCAAACCCAACGGAAACAGTCGCTCTGCCCATTTGGTATCAGCTTGATTAAGCCAAAAGCCCCATAGCCAACCTTTGGCATGGCGATTGAGCAATAACAGCACAAAACCCACTGCCCCTAAGAGCGTGGTTAGCCCATGAAGCTGGTGAATATGACCAATAAACCCATGTAAATAACTCAACAGTGTGTTACCACTAAAAGGCACGCCAGTTACGTATTTTAGCTGACTGATGAATATCAGCACCGCCGCCCCACTGATAAAACCTGATGCCACCCCACGGCTGATAAACTGGGTAACCCAACCCAACTTTAACCACCCTGCTAAACATAACATCACCCCCACCAGCACCGCTTGTAGGCTTGCCATACTGACATAAACCGCCACCCCCCTATCAGCATAAGGGGCAAGACTACTGGCAGTCATGATGGCAGCAATGGCAACAGGGCCGACCGCCTGTACCATACTGGCACCTGCCCACGCATATACCAGCACAGGCACGATGGCAGCATACAACCCATATTCAGGAGGCAACCCTGCCAATGTTGCATAGCCCAAACTTTGCGGAATGACCAGTATCCCCACCACCAAGCCTGCAATCACATCACTGGGCAGATTGGCAAGTCGATACTCACGCAACCAAACAGGTACGGCTAACACAGAAAATAAGGACAATAGCGAAGATACTAACGGCAATTTGGTCAATGGACAACGAGACATGATGGACAACCGTCAGATGGCATAAATAGACAATAGAAGAAAAATAGACAATAAATAAAAACCATCAACGCTCCAGACAAAACCGCTGATACAATAACTGCAATAACGCCATCGCATCATCATTGGTAATGTGGTAATAGATTTGCTTACCATCACGACGAGTCGCCACCATGTTCTGTTTACGCAATATGCCCAATTGTTGCGATAGGTTGGGTTGCCCCAAACCAATTTTCTGCTCAAGTTCACTGACACAATACTCCCCTTGGGTCAGCTGACACATCAACAGCAAGCGATCAGGGTGGGATAAAGACTTCAGCAGTTGGCTGGCATCAAATATGACGGCTTGCATCTGACGCATCAAATCATCATCTTGGCATGAGTGAATGCCATTAATACCATCAATGGCAGATGTCTTTGGGGTATCATTCATGGGGGTCTCTGACTGATTCATGACGGTTTTATCATCTTAATTACATGATGGTTTATCTTATTATCAGTAATCGCATGATGCGTGTCAATATTATTGCGTTTTTTACATTATATATATTTACATATTGATATGTCCATGCTAAGCTAATTTTCTTAAGATATTTAAGACAGAAATTAATCGCAGGAACAGTTATGCAGGTGCATTCTTTTTTACATCAAGATACCGAAACTTATACGCACATTTTGGCAGATGCTGATGCTGGCGTGTGTGCCATCATCGACCCTGTGTTGGACTTTGATGCCAAATCAGGGCACACGTCAACCACCAGTGCCAATGACGTGATTGATTTTATCAAACAGCACCACTGGCAGGTTAATTACATCATTGAAACCCACGCTCATGCTGACCATTTATCCGCCGCACCACACATAAAAGCCGAACTTGGCGGTAAATTGGTGATTGGTAGGCACATTACTGGGGTGCAAACCATCTTTAAAGAAGTGTTTAACCTAGATGCCCACTTTAAGACCGATGCCAGTCAGTTTGATGTCTTGACAGACGAAGACAGTCAACTTAAGCTAGGCAAAATCACCATCACCGCCATGCACGTACCAGGGCATACCCCTGCTGACATGGCGTATGTGGCAACTGATGAAGAAAAAACAGTGGTGTTTGTGGGGGATACGTTATTTGCCCCTGACGTGGGAACAGCTCGTTGTGATTTTCCGGGGGGAGACGCAGGCACGCTATACGACTCTATCCAGCGTTTGCTGACTTTGCCTGATGACACCTTAATGTATTTGTGCCATGACTATCCCAGTGGCGGTCGCACCTATACCCCTTCCACCACGGTGAGCGCTCAAAAACAGAGCAACATTCATGTTAAAGATGGGATAAATAAAGAAGAATTTGTGGTCATGCGTGAACGGCGTGATGCCACCCTTGCGATGCCCCATTTGATATTGCCATCGATACAAGTCAATATCCAAGCAGGCAAGATGCCCGAACCTGAAGACAATGGCACACGCTACCTTAAAATTCCGTTAAATGTGTTGGGCAAATAACATCAACAAATCACATAAGCGTTTTTTACCACAACACGTTTTTTATCAGAGCAAAGGAGATAATCATGAAAATCAATGTCGGACAAACCGAACGTGCGTTACGCATCATCATTGGGGTGGTGATATTGGGATTAGGACTATATTTTCAAAACTGGTGGGGGCTGGTTGGGTTGATACCTTTGGTAACAGGTTCTATCCGTTTTTGCCCCCTATACAGATTATTGGGAATAAACTCTTGTAAAAGATAATCGCCAACCTATTTTTGCTTTTTGCCAATGCCTTTTGCCAATACTTTATCCAACACATCAGCAAACCGCTGTACCGTGCCATCAATGTCTTTAAGTTTGTCCAAGCCAAACAACCCCAAGCGAAAGGTCTTAAAGCCATCTGGTTCACCCACTTGCAACGGCACGCCAGCGGCTATCTGCACCCCCTCTTGGGCAAAGGCCTGACCCTTGTGCATGGCATCATCATCGGTATAGCATACCACCACCGCAGGGGCTTGCCAGCCATCTGCTGCCACGCTGTCGATGTCATTATCTTCTAACAAATCACGGATACGGTTACCAAGCTCCCATTGGCGAGATTTTAGCTCATCATAGCCAATGGCTTTGGCTTCCATCACCACATCACGGAACTGACGTAAGCCATCAGTGGGCATGGTGGTGTGATAGGCGTGTCCGCCATTTTCATAAGCTTGCATGATGGCAAGCCACTGCTTTAAATCACAGCTAAAGCTGGTCGACTCACTGGCATGTACCGCTTGCACCGCTTGCGTATTCATCATCACAATGCCTGCACAAGGGGTACTGCTCCAGCCCTTTTGTGGGGCAGAGATGATGACATCAATGCCTAACGCTGTCATGTTTAGCCAAACACAACCGCTGGCGATGCAATCAATCACCAATAACCCACCCACAGCATGCACAGCATCGGCAAGCTGTTTGATGTAGTCATCACTTAAGATGATGCCAGAAGAAGTCTCAACATGTGGAGCGAACACCACCGACGGACGGTATTGTTCAATTTTGGCAATGGCTTGCTCAATTTTGACAGGAGCAAAAGGCAGATTGTCCGTGGTCGGTTCACTCTCATTAACCACTTGCTGAGCAGGCAACACGTTTGTGTCATCGGTGATGTGCCCTTTTTCAAGGATTTGCGTCCAGCGATAGCTAAAATAGCCGTTACGCAAAATCAGCACCCGCTGATTGCTTGCCAGTTGACGAGCCACCGCTTCCATGGCAAATGTGCCAGACCCCGGCACAATCGCCACCGCATCAGCATGATAGACATGCTTCATCTCAGTGGATAAGTCACGCATGACCTGTTGAAAGGACGTTGACATGTGATTTAACGCTCGGTCGGTATACACCACCGAATATTCAAGTAAGCCATTGGCATCAATGTCCGTACGTAAGGCAGGCATGTGGTCTCTCCTTATGATTGCTTGTGATTGGTTTACCGCAAAATCTCAGCGTCCATTGTCCATTTGGTACAAAGTTTATCATAATTTGTGTCAAGATTTATTAAAAAACCAACCGTCACAAACGAGCCAACACATTGATAAGTTGCCAATGCCTTGCATCTACTTGGTCTTGCCAGACATTGACTGTCAGATTCCTAGAAAATGGTTCAACAATCTTAAACCGCAACTGCACCACCATCGGATAAACCGCAGACTCTGACAGATAACCTTGCCATAGCTGAGGGTCAGTATTTTGGCGATGGTGTCTTATCAACCAAGTTGCTTCGATGGATTGATTCTGATGGGTCGCTTGTTCATAAATATTGACAGTCATCACTGACTTGGGCGGTTCGGTCAAGTGGCTAATTCTGCCTTGTCGTATTTGCCACACACTCAATAAAACCACCATCACACCGAGTATCAGCCAACCCATTAAAGTCAAATTTTGTGTCACACAAACCATCACAACCGACAGCATGACCATCAGCACAATGCCATATTTTAACCAACTGGGTCTGATGACACAGTCAATCCGCCAGTGTGCGTCCGAGTACCCGTCCAAACCATCATCAGACATCAAGATTGCACCAGCTGTTTTAGCTTGGCAATCAGATTGGCAACGTCTGTCTCAGCTGGCTTATCCAAGTCCATAAAAAAATTAAGTAAATCTGGATCTTCATGGCTTAACAGTTTTGCAAAGGCGTGTTGCTCAGCATCAGATGCGTGTAAGTAATGCTGTTTCACATACGGATCGATAAAAATATCCAGCTCTTTTAAGCCCCGTCTGGCCTGGTAGATGATTTTTCGTTGCTCTATCGTGGGTTCAAGCTGTGTGGTCATGTTGCTGTCCGTCATTAAAGGGTCTGTTGTAAAAAAACCTGTTCATAAATTGCCAATGCTTGGCAGGTCATGGCAACATTATGGGTACGAATGATGCTCGCTCCTTGTTGCACCGCCAATAACGCTGCTGCCACACCCACAGGGTCACGGTCTTTCACTGTATGCCCAATAAAAGCAGGTGTGCCACTGTTGTCTAACACTTCTCCCAAAAAGCGTTTGCGAGAGACCCCAAACAGTATCGGTAAGTCAAAACAGCCAAATGCCTGTAATTGCCTTAACAGTTGACAATGGTGTTGATAATGTTTGGCAAAACCAAAACCAGGGTCAATGATGATGTTATGGCGGTTTACCCCTTGTGCGGTCACGGCATCGACACGTTGGCTCAGCTCTGTCAGCACATCAGTTAACACATCATCATAATTTGCTAACTGATTCATGGTGGTAGGCTCACCACGCATGTGCATCAGCACCACAGGCACAGCCAAATCTGCCACCACTTGCACCGCACCTTCTCGCTTTAACGCTCTCACATCATTGATGATGTCTGCCCCTGCCTCAATTGATGCCATCATCACTTTGGGATTACTGGTGTCAATCGATAGCCACACGTCATCGCCAAGCTGGTTACGAATGGCTTGTACCACAGGCACAACACGTTCAAGCTCTTGGTCGGTACTCACCACATCAGCATTAGGACGAGTGGATTCCCCACCAATATCAATGATGCTGGCCCCTTGTGCCATCATTTGCTTGGCATGCTTGACAGCCAACGCAACACTGTCATGCTCACCACCATCAGAAAACGAGTCTGGGGTTACATTCAGTATGCCCATGATTTGCGGTTTGGCCAGCGACAGACATTTATTACGATAACAGAGGGTGTGGTTAGGCAATGGGTACATAAAAAATGGCATAGAAACTGGCATGGTAAAACTCTGGATAACACTTAACTTTTAACTTTGGCTAATGGTCAGCCATTCAATGATTAACGATGAAGATGACTGATGCTGGTCAATCAATGCAAAAAAAGCCCTTTATGCCAAGATACCAACACGATAAAGGGCCATTGATGACCAATGTCAATGATGAGTGATGCAAAATCTGTATTGACAGATTCATTCACATCGCTTTTATTCACATCGCTGGTAAAGGCGGTGGCATACTGCCTGATGACCCTGAATCGCTGGTATTTTCTTGAACAGCAGGCACATTGATGGGCTGATAAGTCTTAGGCTCACGAGGCTCATTACCTGCCATGATGTCTTGCAATTGGTCACGGTCAATCGTCTCCCACTTCATCAAGGCATCAACCATCATGTGCATTTTTTCTTTATTACCCTCAATCAACTCACGGGCAATGTCGTATTGTTCTTCTAGCATGCGTCTCACTTCATCATCGACTTTTTGCTGAGTGGCTTCTGAGATGGTGCGTGAGCTGCCACCAAAGTAGCCTGATTGTTCATCATCTTCATACACCATGATGCCCATCGCATCAGACATGCCATATTTGGTAACCATGGCTCGTGCCATTTTGGTGGCACGCTCAAAGTCATTCGATGCGCCAGTGGATTTTTGATTGATAAAAACTTCTTCAGCAATACGTCCACCAAATAAGATGGCAATGTCATTGAGCATTTTTGACTTATTATGACTGGTTTGGTCATGCTCAGGTAATTGCCATGTGACACCCAACGCAAAGCCACGAGGCATGATTGTTACCTTATGAACAGGGTCAGTTCCTGGAAGTAACTCAGCCACCAAGGCATGACCTGCTTCATGATAAGCGGTGGCACGGCGTTCTTCTTCTCTTAGCACCATTGACTTACGTTCAGGGCCCATATACAGCTTGTCTTTGGCTTCTTCAAAGTCATTCATGTCCACATGGGTTTTATCCCGACGAGCAGCAAACAATGCCGCTTCATTGACAAGATTGGCCAGTTGAGCACCACTAAATCCCGGCGTGCCACGAGCCAACGAATTAACATCAACGCCCACCGTTTGTGGCAGTTTTTTAAGATGTACGTTTAAGATTTGCTCACGTCCTTTGATGTCTGGTAATCCTACTTGTACTTGACGGTCAAAACGACCTGGACGCAATAAGGCTTTATCCAACACGTCCACACGGTTGGTGGCAGCAATCACGATAACGCCATCATTACCTTCAAAACCATCCATCTCAACCAATAATTGGTTTAAGGTCTGCTCACGTTCATCATTGCCACCGCCCATACCCGCACCACGATGACGACCAACGGCATCAATCTCATCAATAAAGATGATGCAAGGGGCATTTTTTTTGGCTTTTTCAAACATGTCACGCACCCGTGATGCCCCCACACCAACAAACATCTCCACAAAGTCAGAGCCAGAAATGGAGAAAAATGGCACTTTGGCTTCACCAGCAATTGCTTTAGCAAGCAATGTTTTACCTGTGCCTGGTGGTCCTACCATCAAAATACCCCGAGGGATGGTCGCCCCAAGCTTGGTAAATTTGTCTGGATCACGCAAGAAATCCACCACTTCCACCACCTCTTGCTTGGCTTCTTCTGCCCCTGCCACATCGTCGAAGGTTACTTTGATTTGGTCTTCAGTCAGCATTTTGGCTTTAGATTTGCCAAAGCTCATCGGGCCACCGACTCGCCCACCGCCGCCACCTTGCATGTTACGCATAAAGAACAAAAATAAGCCAATAATCAATAACACTGGGAAACTGGCAATCAACAACTGCATCATCACACTTTGACGTTCAGGGGCTGCTCCTTGTACTTCAACATCATGCTCAATCAGCATGGGCATTAAACTATTATCACTAATGGCAGGGCGAATGGTCTCAAACTCTGAGCCATTCTTTTTTTCACCCTTTATTTGCTCACCATCAATCTTAACCTTGACGACTTGGTCATTTGATACCGCTGTTACAAATTCAGAATAGTTCATCGTGTCAGGTTCTGACCTTTGGTCAAAACCACTAAATATCAGCACCAGCACGCCAATGACCACCAGCCATAGTAGGGTGTTTTTTACCATATCATTCACAGTGTGTGTCCTTTACGGTGTTACTCTTGTTAGTATTACATGTGTGTTAGTATTACATGTGTTAGATGGCATGTATGAATGCCACATATGTTTGTGTTGCGGTTTATGTTGCATCAGCATCATGCCAGCTCTCAATCGCAACCAGTGGAGAGCAAAATAGACAATCTTACTAATATAGCATGATATGCGAGCAAAATCGCCACAATTCAAGTCTTAACTCACAATTCACTAAATACCATCTTATTTGTCATATGACCACCTTTTTGTCATATGATTACCTTATTAGTCATACGACAATGTGGCAATTTTTTCTTATCAATCTTTCTTATCAGTTTTTCTGATTAAACTTAACCTGGGCATGTCAATCTACTTTATCGCAACCCAAAACATCTCTCGACTGCGAGGTCTTGAAGCATCAGGCTTAATGCTACGAACCTTACTGAATTTTTTTTGCATTTGTTGTCTAAGTTCTTGTGCCCCCTCCCCTTGAAATACTTTCATAATCAGCGCACCGCCATCAGGCAACACCGACAACGCAAAATCCACTGCCAACTCACACAGATACATCATGCGTGGCTGGTCAACTGCTGAGTTACCTGACGTGTTGGGTGCCATGTCCGACAGCACCACATCTACCTGCCGCCCTCCCACTTCTGCCATAATCGCATCAAACACTGCCTGCTCACGAAAATCCCCTTGGATAAAGGTCACGTTTTCAAGTTTATCCATTGGCAAAATATCTGATGCCATCATCACCCCCGCATCACCAACGATACGCCCTGCCACCTGCGACCAGCTACCGGGAGCAGCGCCTAAGTCCACCACCGTCATGCCTGATTTTATCAGTTTCATTTTGTCGTTAATTTCGATAAGTTTGTAAGCTGCACGGGCACGATAGCCGTCTTTGTGGGCTTTTTTGACATAGTAATCGTCCAAATGCTCTTGTATCCACGCTCGACTGCTTTTGGACAATTTTTTATTTTTAATTTTGGTTGCCATGGGCGCTTCCTTTAAAACATACCAACTAAAACATACCAATCCAAAATACCATTTTAACATGTTAGCATGACATGGATTTGGTTGATGATTGATGGAAAACTGGTTTTACCGCTAGATTTTTACCATCAGTGCTTTATAATGGCACACAGTCATTGATAGACACCAACCTGATAAACATCAAGCTGATAAATACTCATAGGATACCAGTCAAACATCATGTCAAACATCAACACCCAAAAACTTGATAACGACACCCTAAAACGCCTAAGAGGCATCGGTCATAAACTAAAGCCCATTGTCAGCATTGGCGGACAAGGACTAAGCCCAAGCGTATTGGGTGAGCTGGAACGTGCGTTAACCGATCATGAATTGGTCAAAGTCCGTCTGCCAGCAGGTAGTAAAGAAGAACGAGATGCCCTATCTGCCCAACTGGCAAAAGACAGCCAAGCCCTATTGATACACCATGTGGGACGCATGGCCCTGTTGCTACGCCACAACCCACAAGCCAACCCAAAACTGTCTAACTTAGTGCGTTTTGGCGGATAATGACAGCGTCATCGGTCAGATTTGGTTCAGCTGTGTTCAAGCAAGTTCATGTGTCTGTCTTTTACCAAGAGTCTTATCCCTTACTTTGCCCTTCAGTGGCATTGATAACCTTACGGCAGCCACACCCCCATAACCATCTACCCACAAACCCACATATCCATGTTGCCATCAGCCAAAGGGTGGACTGTCTGTGTTTAAGCTATTTTATTGAAAAAAAACCTTGGCTGACACTAGATGACCCATCAACCACTCAGATAAAGAGACAAGATAACCTATGGGAGAAAAACTGTCTAGAGTGCTTTGTGGCATTATCAGAAGACAGCGAGTATTTGGAAGTGAATGTCAGCCCAAACGGAGCGTATAACATTTATCGTTTTGATGACTATCGCTCACCCAAAAACATGCCTCCCACACAAGACACATTAGCGTCTTTATGGATACCAATGGCACTGCCAACACAAATAACAACACCAACACCGATGACACCCATGCCAAATGACCATTCACAACAAGCATCACAACAAGCATCACAACAAACAAATTGGCATTCACGTCATGTTGCCATCAAGTTGGGCGATTACCGCCAGCTTTATGCCCGTCAAAATAAAATCGCCAAATTCCACCAAATCCACCCTTGTGTGATTTTATATCGAGATGACCAACCCATTTATTATGCCCCACATCATGCCAGTCCACCTGATTTTCATGACAGACAATATTGGCAAGATTGGCATAATTACCACAATCAGCAAGATTGAGAAAATTCAAACAAGACATGGCATGACTGATAACTTATTAATAAACACAAAAAACTGGCGATAATGCCAGTTTCTTATGGGGTTGGTGATGAGTTTTGTGATGAATTATTGATGACATGGCTGGTTTGACAGTCAGTTATTCTGCCATTGCCAGATAAGTGCCAGATTCAGACGCATTGTTCAAGTAACGGTTATCACGCCATGTGGTATAAGTGACCGCCCCACTATAGGGGTTAATGTCGTTTTGACGAAAATCAGATACCCAGTTTTTGCCGTCCCAAATTTGGATATGACCATGTGGGTAGCGTGATGTGCGGTCAAACACCACCACATCACCCACTTGTGGACGGCTATTATTACTGATTTTACTAAAACCTGCTTGTGCCAAAGTCCCACGACTGGCATATTGGTAAGCAGAAGCGTTGGGAGTGAACTGATATCCTGCTGCCTGTAATGCTTGACGTACATATCTGGCACAATAGCCACTGCTACGAGAACGAGAGCCTGCTGCACGAGACGCATGAGCAGCAGCAATCGATGGGGCAGTCGTACTGTCAATGTTTAATGCCGATAAAATATTGCCCTGTTGTTGGGTCTGAGCGGCTAAAAAAGCATCACGAGTTTTTTTAGCACGTTGAGCATCAATTTGATTGTTTCTGTGTTTTGACAACTGGTTAATCATCTCTTCTATGCCGTCTTGATTGACATCTAAGTCACGACGCAACAAATCTAGCTTATCAATTTGTTTGTCCAGCTGATTTTGATGATACACACGCATGGTGGCTTGATTATTGCTGGTGGCAAAGCTGGTGATGGTGGCAAAATCAGTTGTGGCGTCATCATCGCTACCATATTCCATGTCACTTAAAGCGTGAAAACTGCTCAACGTGTCTGCCTGATGGCCAGTGATGTTAGCATGAGCTTGCACCATGCCAAACCCAAATACAGAAATCATCAATAACGCTTGCTTCATAAGTTTTACCTCATTGGTCATCTGTCATAAAACAAATACCAATGCCCTGAACTGTTTGAATGTATTAAAATAAATGTCCCACTTTAATGTCTTTTGAGAACAACCTGATGAACTTTATGAAAAAAACCCCCAATCACCTTGGAGACTACTCCGATAAAACCCGTATTGGTTCATCTGCCGTTTCTGGTCATCTCGGAGACACCTACAGAAAGTTACAAAAAGCGACTTTAGAAATCAGACAGATATTGGCCCAATGGCAACCTAACAGTATCTTAGAACAGTTGTATGTGGTGAACATCAAAGATGATGCGTTAACCTTATCTGTCAAGTCGCACACCGCTGCCAATCATTTACGCTACCAACAACATCAACTCATTGACATATTAAATGACCATGTTCGTCATCATGGAAATTCACAAACCCTTACATTTAAACAACTCAATTCATTAAGGTTTGTGGTCGTGGACTTAAGTCGTCCATGATGAAAGTATTGCTCAATTCTATCTGGTAACTGACTAATATTTCGCTTATCTTTCTGTAAAAGCCTTATGTATCAAGGCATCATCAAAAGATGGGGCAACTATAACATAGCCATTTTAAGTTGTCATCTGATGGCTTTTTTTGGGAATTTTTACTCACGCACACAAACCCAACAAAATTTACATTGTAAAGTTATGTAAAAAACATTGTTGATTTTGTCAAGTTCTGCTGTTTTTTTATGTGTGATTTGTGGTGAGTGTTTGCCTTAAGACCGTGACAATTTTCAATAAAAGGTTGAAATGCCATGATTTTACTGACCATATCAACAGGTTCAATAAAATCAAAAGCAAGCTGAATGATGCCACCACTGTATTTTGTCAATAAAAAGGGCAACCTACATAAATCTTACGTGAATGTTGCCATCATCAATTACGCTCAATCTAATTAATTAGATTATTTAAAATATAATGTTCTTAATTTTTATGTATGTCATATATTGTTACAATTTCAAAGCAATTTGGCTCATTTAAAACTGCTTTTGCCAGCCGATTGTTCAATCCATGACCAGATTTATATGCCTGATAATGTGCCAACAACGGATAACCCATCAATGACAAGTCGCCAATGGCATCTAATATCTTATGTTTGACAAATTCATCTGCCAATCTCAATCCTGTGGGATTGAGTATTTTATCATCATCAACCACAATGGCATTGTCTAAGTTGCCACCCAGTGCCAGATTATTTTGTTGCAAATAAGCAATGTCTTTGGCGAAGCCAAATGTGCGGGCAAGACTGATTTGTGAACGATAATTACCTTGGGTTATTTCGATACTGGCAGTTTGGATACTTTGATTAACCACAGGATGGGCAAAATCAATCTCAAAATCCAAGCGGTAACCGTCATACGGAGACAATGATGCCCATTTGTCATCATCATGCACTTCAATGGTGTTTGTCAAACGCAAGTATCGACGGGGCGTATTTTGTTTCATTTTTCCTGCCTGCTCAATCAACCGTACATAATCTGCTGCACTGCCGTCCATAATGGGAACTTCCGCTGAACTCACCTCTATCAATACATTATCCACACACATGCCAGCCAACGCACTCAGCAGATGCTCCACTGTGGCAATCTGCACACCATCTTTTTGTAAATTAGAAGACAGATGAGTACTGGTAATGAGTGAAGCATGGGCAGGCAAATGAGGTCTGTCGGACAAATCAGTACGCACAAAGACAATGCCATGATTTGGCTTGGCAGGTTGCAAGGTTAAAGTAACAGGTTGTCCACTGTGTAATCCGATATTGGTCACGCTGACAGTTTTGGCAATGGTATGTTGATGAGTGGGATAAGCAGATGGCAGTTTGGATAATGGGTGGTTTTTTCTTTGATGAGTCATGGCAATATTTCAATAATAAACATTCTCAATTACAAACAATTCATCATTATGCCATTATTCATGTCCTTTTGTCATATTTTGACACATTTATCATGACAATCAAGTCTTACATCAAGTCTGTCATAAATAAAAACGGCAATGAATTGCCGTTTTTAGCTCATTAGGACACATTTCTAATGAGTGAATTTGACCAACAGGTTATTTATTTTGTTGACTACGAAGATAGTCGGTGATGCTGTTGGTGCGAGGGCGGGTTTGTGATTGGGGCTGACCTGAGACAATCTGAGTGTTGCCATTGCCTAGTGGTGAGTGGCTTTGTGATGAATGGCTTTGTGATGAGCTGGCAGGTCGTCTTTGGTTACTCAACGCACTGGCATGGCTATTTGGGTCAATGGTTTGTCTGCTGTTGGCGTTGGGTATGGCATTGGGTTGCTGTACGGGCTTAGGACGGTTATCTAAGGTCAAGCCTGTGGCGATGACAGTAACATGTAGGTCATCACCCAAATCTTCATCAATGACTGAGCCATAGAAGATATGGGCATCATCTGTGTCGGTAATGCTTTCTAAGATTTCGTTAATGGTGCTAAATTCATCTAACGTCAACGAAGATGATGACATGACATTGACCAATAAACCCTTGGCATTTTCTAACAGCAAGTCATCTAATAACGGAGAGCGAATGGCTTTTTCGGTGGCTTGACGAGCTCGGTCATCACCGCTACCACGTCCGATGCCCATCATGGCATGACCTTTAGCAGTCAATGCGGTACGAATATCGTTAAAGTCAATGTTGATTTTACCGTTGCGTTCAATGGTCTCTGCTAAGCCCTGCACAGCGTGCATCAGCACATCATCAGCTTTTTTAAAGGCTTCTTCCATTGAAATATTGCCATAGACTTTCATTAACTTATCATTAGGAATGGTGATGATGGAGTCGACAAAATTGGTTAACTGTTCGATGCCATCTTGAGCAGCTTTGATGCGACGACCACCTTCAAACCTAAAGGGCGTGGTTACCACTGCCACTGTTAAAATACCCAGTTCTTTGGCAATACGAGCCACCACAGGAGCAGCTCCTGTGCCAGTGCCACCGCCCATACCAGCGGTAACAAACACCATGTCTGAGTTTTCTAACAACTTACGAATGGCATCTTCATCGCTTTCTGCTGCCTCACGTCCAACTTTAGGGTCAGCGCCTGCTCCTAGACCACGGTTGGTCTGTGCTCCTAGCTGTAGTTTATTGGGAACACTAAGACCATCTAAAGCTTGGCGGTCAGTATTCGCCACCACAAAGGTAACGTTTTTGATGCCTTGACGCACCATATGCTCCACGGCATTACCGCCACCACCACCCAAGCCAAACACAGTAAAACGAGCCCCTGTGTGCTTTATCTCTTCTGTATTATCTGCCATAGAAAACTTTGTCATGTTATCATTACTCCGTATCATTTTCGTATCATTGCCTGACTGTACTTAAACAGCCTTAAAAATATGCCAGTGAACAATCAACTGATGGCAACTTGATATTCATATTCGTTAACATCAAAATCAATCAGCATCATAAAAAGTCATGCAAAAACCGCCCAAGTCTGGACATCAGACCATGCTCTTTTTGTTCTTGTTTCAACGCTTCAAGTGAGCTACGTTGACTGTGAGCAAACTGCTCGCTTTGACTGTATATCAGCGTGCCTAATGCCACTTGAAAGCCACGCTCCTTAATCAAGGATTTAAGTTGGGCATAGTTATCTTCATTATCAAACCGCTTTTGGGGTGTGATGCTTTTGTTAAGCGTTGTATGTACCACAGGGGTTTGTAAATAACGCTTGGCAAAAGACACCATGCCATTCATCTGACTGCCACCACCTGCCAACACAAAGCCACGGGTCAGATGCTCAATCAATCCCACCTGTTCAAGCGCCATCAGCACCTGATCTAATATACTTTGATATCTTGCTTCAATGATTAAAGCCAATTCATGCAGGCTTATGGTCTTGATATCTTCGTCTTCGTTGGACTTAATTTCAATAAACTGGGCAGGGTCGACTTGTGTGGTATCGACAGTACCATGACGCTTTTTGAGCCTTTCTGCCTCATACATGTTTAGATTCAGCTCTGCTGAGATGTCCATGGTGACCTCAACCGCCCCATAAGGCAAGCACTTAGCGAACAGCAGCTTTTCTTCTTTATAAACACATAAATTGGTGGTGCTGTAGCCAATGTCCAGCAGACATACCCCCAACTTCATTTCTTCTGGCATCAACGCATACGCTGACATCGAGACCATATCAAACACCATATGGTCAACCCGTACGTTGGTGGAGCGAAACAACGACTCCATGTTTTGTCGTGTTACCACAGGCAAAGACAATAAATGGTACATCACATTAATACCATCGGCGTACGTACCAATGGCATCATTGACCATCATATCATCATCATCAATCAAGATGCCTTGCTGGGCGTATTGCATGACATAATGGTCATTGGCAATATCTTGCTCCTTGGCTTTTCCTAACGCTTCCACAATATGTTTGACGGATACAGTCTCTTCATCAATCACCACTTTGCCATGACTGTTACTGCTTTTCATCTCAGGCGTGGCAAAGCTTAACCAAATACTGTGGACACGGCAATGAGCCATGGTCTCAACCGCATAAATGGCTTGGTTAATAATCTGCTTAAGTCGCTCTGAATGAACCGCTCGGCCTTGATAAAACTCGTTGGTATTTACCTTGACCATTCCTCTGACTTGAATGTCATCTTTTGATATGACGCAAGCAACCACTGCATACACAGCAGTGGCACTTAAATGAATGACGACAAGATTTTCATGTTGTTTCATGGTAAATAATGGTAAATAATCATAAACCGTCTTGGCTGATGTGTGTTACTTTAAACAATCTGTTATTCTAAAAATCTGTTATTCGTTAAAACGATTCAGGCACTTTCCATGAAATTGCCATGCCATTTTTATAACGCAAATCTAATGCTTGCATCTCATCTAATCGTGGATACAACTCAGTTTGTAATAAATGACTTAAGGTCATCAGCTTTTGAGTGGTATTTTCACCATCAACCACCACTCTAAGCCCTGTATTAAAACGGATAAGCCACGTCATGCGTGGGGTCAAAATCATGTCCTCAACCATCAGGTCTAAGGGGGCAAACCAACTGTTGACCTGTTGCATTTGTTGCATGATTGACTTGGCTTGACTTGGATCACCTTGCAAAGTCGGCCAATGCTCATCTGTCAATCGACGCTTCTCAAGTGGCGTGAATACCTCACCTTTAGCATCAATAAATCGTTCACTACCAAACCGTGCCACAGGTTGCTTGGGCAATGCCTGCACCACAATGCCCTGTTGCCAATCCCTAGTGACTCGCACTTCATCAAGCCAAGAAAGCTGTTGGCTCACTTTAATGATGGCAGATAAATCGGTGGCAAAAAAGGTATCCGTCTGTTGTGCTAATAACTCAGACAGACGTTGATGTTCTTGTTGGGTTAATCCTGTTGGGTAAACGACAATTTTGGCAACGGGTGCTTGCTGATACAAACGATACCCAATCATCATGACCAATGCCAGCATTAAAAAAGCAAACACATAACCAAGCCAGTCCATCAATGAACGACCATGCAAATCAGTCATGTGTTGTTGAGTCATGGCACGCCCTTACTAAAACTACCCAATAAAAATAACTTAACGAAAGATTTGCCAATCATTAAACAACCCATCAACCACTTTGATGAATCACAAATTTAGTCAAAAATAGACAAAATTTGCACATACTTATTTATGTTTATGATACCGCATTTTTTGTCAAAACAATAGGCTATGGTATTGACATTTTTGTCAATTTACCAATGTTCTTCCAATTAAACATCATAGATTTTAACTGGGAACAAAATAAGTGATTGCTGTCTTAGTCGTTGTCTATATGACAGTCTAAGTTGTTGTTTATGTTTCTAATGATGGTTCTATCTATGTCTCTACCCATATTTTCAATCATGTCTTCAATCATATGTTCAAAGTCTGTGCCAAAATTTTCACACACAACTCATCAAACCCAATCCCTGCTTCTTTGGCAGCCATCGGCACAAGACTGTGGTCAGTCATGCCAGGGACGGTATTAATCTCTAACACACACAGCTTGCCATCATGCCCCTTTAAAAAATCCACACGAGACCAACCACGCCCCCCAATCGCACGAAACGCTTTTAATGCCAATTCACCCATTTGCCTCTCTTGCTCTGGCGTCAAATCAGATGGGCATTGATAAATGGTGTCATCACGCAAATATTTGGCTTCATAATCATAAAATTTGCCCTTAGGGATGATACGGATACTGGGCAGAACATGTTCACCAAGCAGTGATATGGCATATTCTCCGCCCATCATCGCTTTTTCTGCCAAAATCTCGCCATGATATTGCTTTAATTTGGGATAAATTTTTGCCAAATCACCTGCTTGCTCAACCATAAACACACCCACGCTAGACCCTTCGGCAGCAGGTTTGACAAATAGCGGTAAACCAAATTCACGCTCTACGGCAGCAAAATCGCTGTCATCATGCAAAACCACATAAGGCACATTTGGTAGCCCGAGCGACTGCCACAGCAAACGACAGCGAAATTTATCCATGGCGATGGCAGATGCCAAGACACCACAGCCTGTATAAGGCAGATTAAAGCTATCAAGCACCCCTTGTAAACTGCCATCTTCGCCAAAAGTGCCATGCAACACATTAAACACACGGTCATAGGCACGCAAATGAGATATGTCAGTATCGGCAGGGTCAAAATGATGGGCGTCCACCCCTTTTGATAATAAGGCATTTAGCACTGCCATGCCACTATTTAGCGACACTTCACGCTCTGTGCTTGTTCCGCCACAAACAACCGCCACTTTGCCAAAGTTTTGGTCATCTTTTGTATTAAGTTTGCTCATGTTTTTGCCTTTTTAATTTTTAAGCCCTTTTAAAATCACCCCAAAAACAACCCATTTTTGACCAATTCTTGACACAGTTGTCCCACATTGCCCGCCCCTTGGGTCATCAGCAAATCATTGGCGTTTAGGGTGATTTTAAGCACTTGGGTGATTTGTTCTTTGTCATTGATATTTAGCACAATCGGTTCAACCTGCCCACGCTCACGCAATGAACGCGCCAAATCATTGCTTGTTGCCCCCTTAATCAGCTCCTCGCCAGCACTGTACACATCAAGCAAAATCAGCTTATCCACCTGCGACAACACATTGACAAACTCACTAAAACAATCCCTTGTGCGACTGTAACGGTGTGGCTGAAACATCATCACCAAACGGCGGTCAGGATAGCTTTGGCGGGCAGCTTTGATGGTCATGGCGATTTCGGTGGGGTGATGCCCATAATCATCAATCAATACCACATCACCGCTGCCATCTGTTAGGGGGTAGCTGCCATTATTTTCAAAGCGTCTGCCCACGCCTGCAAATTTTTCTACCGCTTGGCAAATGGCTTTATCACTCACGCCTTCATCGGTTGCCATGGTAATTGCCCCAAGGGCATTATAAACATTGTGAATGCCGGGGATATTTAAGGTAATGGGTAAGGGTTTTTTGTCTTTTCTTAGTACGGTGAAATGGGTTTTTGTGCCGTCTGCAATCACATCTACCGCCTGCACATCGTTGTGTTTTTCAAGGCCGTATGTGATGACAGGTCTTGCAATGTCATCAATCATGGCATACAGCTCTTTGTCATCGCCACACAACACAGCCAGCCCATAAAAAGGCATGTTGTGCAAAAACTGCACATAGGCTTGTTTTAGTTTATCAAAGCTGCCTTCATAGGTCTCCATGTGGTCTTCATCAATGTTGGTAACAACACACGCCATGGGTCGCAAAGATAAAAAAGACGCATCAGACTCGTCGGCTTCTGCCACCAAATAACGGCTAGCACCCAAAGCGGCATTTTTGCCCGAGGCGTTTAATTTACCGCCAATCACATAAGTTGGGTCAAGCCCCGCTTCGGTGAGCATCATGGTTAATAAGCTTGTGGTTGTGGTCTTGCCATGAGCCCCTGCCACCGCAATGCCATGACGGTATCGCATAAGCTCGCCCAACATGTCAGCACGGCGTACCACAGGAATGTGGGCTTTTAAGGCAGCCTGAATCTCAGGGTTTTGTCGGTCAATGGCAGATGACACCACCACCACATCGGCCATTTTGATGTTGCTGGCATCATGACCGACATATACCGTTACATCTAAGTTTTCTAAACGCTCGGTCATCGCATTTGCCTTAATGTCTGAGCCAGTAACCACATAGCCTTGATTGGCAAGCACTTCGGCAATGCCACACATGCCAGCCCCACCAATACCAACAAAATGAATGTTTTGAATGCGTCGCATCTCTGGAATTTCTATTAGGCGTTTGGGGAGCGTTTTGACTTTGGTTGAATTTGGCATGACTGTTTCTCTGTTTGGGTGTTATATTTTATATTTTAAATATTAAATGTTGAATGTTGGGTATTGAATATTAAATGTTAGATATTAAACTGGTTTTGTGGATAAATATGCCATGATATTTTTTAAACAATGACAATCACATCAATCAATTTTAATTTGACAAATCAAGGCAAAGAATTTACCCCATCAATTGTTTAAATCATCAATTGTTTAAATTAAAACCGATACATATAAACCGCATGATTAATAATTTCACCATTAATGTTTTCATTATTGGCGATAATCCCACAAAATTCAAAACCCAATCGCTTAGCAACTTGTTGGCTTGGAATATTATGCTCACCCGCCTTAATCTCCACCACATTCATGCCATAGATGTTTTTGGCAATGTCCATAATTGCACGCACCGCACAGGTCATGACACCACGCCCCCGATGGTCTTGGTGTAACCAGTAGCCAATTTCTGCCTTTTTAAGATGATGATAAATGTTATTTAAACTCACCGCCCCAATAATTTTATCATCATAAATAATATGGGTATGAATGGCTTTGTCATCGGCATATTGGTGTAAGGCAAATTTGACAAATTCACGATAGCTATTTTCACTAAAATCATTCGCCCACGGTAGCCATTTACCCAAATCATCTTTTTGGGCATTAACAATATCATTCATTTGACTGGCAAATGATGAATGTACTAAGGTTAGGCTTAATGTGTCATTGATTTTATATTGAAACATTGTATCTCTGGGATTTCCATTAGGCATTTGGATAAACGAGTGTGGTTCACTTTTAAACTTCCCAAATGGGTTTTTAATATATCAAATGACTTATGAGTGTTTAAAAAAAATAACATTTATTTTTTAATATTATCTAAAAATTTAACACATTCTTTTGCAATCGCACTTGCCAAAGGTGGTGGCACAGCATTACCAACATGCTCACAACGCTTTGAATGGTTACCAACAAATTTATAATCCATTGGAAATCCTGTAATAACCGCCGCTTCACGCACCGTAATACTTCTATGTTCAATGGGGTGAACAGGAAAATTACTGTGTCCGGGAACAAGTGTTGGGGCAAGCAATTGCATGGACAATCGCATTGTATTGCCACGAGAATAAAAACTACTGATTTTTAAATCATCTGGAATTTCGTGCATTGTCTCTTGAATATTAGACCCTGCTTTAATATATTTAAATCGCTCTACTGTTTTTGGTGAATGCTTCATTGGGTGATTATCAACATCGTCTTTATTGGTATAATCAATTTTTGACAATGCTTCACCAATAGAAATTGGCTTTAAAAACTGAGCGTTTTCAATATTTTCAAAATCCAGTTTTGTTAAAATTTCATCAGAATGGTAAATTGGAAATGGAAATTTAAAATTATTAGGCAAATCTTTACGTACCGCCACAATAATAATTCGTTCTCGTTTGGTTGATGCACCATACCAAGCCGTATTTAAAATTTTGTGCGAAACATGGTAACCAATTCTATCATAAATTTGATACAAATCATCTAATACAGAAATGAGATAATTATTTTCTTTTAAAACTGTCAATAATTTTTCTTTTTGTTTGCGTAATTCTATCCCTTTTTGTTCAAATTCAGGGGTTATTTTATTTTTTTTACGTAATTCCGCTTTTTGACCCTTATAATTTTCCAATGCTTGCCAAATTCTATCCACTTCATCACGAATTTTTTTCGGTGTGTTTTCAGACAGCACTTGACCGTTAGAAAATGCCTTAACATTTTCAATCACACTGATTTTTGGTTTGGTAATTTCTACCAATTTCAATTGTTGATGATAAAAGTAATTTCTCTCATCATTAGGAGACCGCTCTCCTGCCAAACTAAACCCTTTACAAACAATGCCACCAAACATGACATCCAATTCGCCTTGTTTTAATTTGATATTATTTAATAAATTATCTGTATCAACATTCAAAACACTGCGACAATCCACAAAGGCAGTTTGTCTAATTTCAGGATTATTTAACAATAAAGTGTCAATACAATCTTTATTATCATCATTGACATAAACTGATTTAAACCCATTTTGTTTAAACCCAATGTGTGAGCCACCTGCACCAACAAATGTTTCAAAAATGGTGTATATTTTATTCATTCTAATTCACTCTTAAACTAATTCACTCTTAAAGAATGGCTTGTAAATTGTTGATATAAGGGTTTGCCTTTGTATATCTTTGGATACTGCCTAATAAAAAATCATCATTTAACATGGACGGAATATAATTTAATATCCGATGATTGCTTCTTGTCTGAAAATCAAGACAACCAAAATCATCTCTTAAAATATTCAACCAAGAGGACAGATAGCGAGTTTCTGACTGGGTAAAAAATAAAATCTCATGATTATTATATATATTCAAAAAATCTTGCTTAATGTCTTTTAAACTTTTATTTAAGTTTATAGGATTTTCATAAAAATAATTCATCAACATGTCTGCATAAGGTTTAACATAGGATTTATACATAACTAATAAAAATTTATTTATGTCAAACATGCCCAACTCTATGCCTTTTTGTGTTGGCATATTATTACTGTCTATCAATCCAAGTGATGATAAACCAATCCAAACATTACGCCAATTTCTATTGTTAATGGTATTCGTCTTCATCATAACTTGTTCTACTTCTCTACGATTGATACAAGCGATATTTCTCAATCTTAAAAAACACAAATAACGTAATAACATGTATAATTCAAAGAGCCTTGTGTCTCTGATATAATATTGTGAGATGCTCATTAAATTATTTTGAGTCTGTTCTCTAAAATTATCCAATTCTTTTTGGCTGATTAAGCGGACAGCGTGATTTATGTCATTAATTTCAATGATTTTAGTTGTTATTGGGTACTTAAATAATGCAATATTAAAATTTCTATTTAAAAATACCGATGAGGGTATCAATAAAACACTGCTAAAATGGTCTTTTTTATAAGGGTAGTTTTTCGTAATTTGATTTTCATAAAAATACTCATATTGCAAAACTTGCCCAATACCACGCACATAATCTGTAACACCAATATCACCTGCCTTACATTCAATCAATGCTGAAATATAATCATCATAAATTAAAGTAAAATCAGCAGTAATGCCATTAATATATTTATCTTCATGAATAAGTTGCAATTTTGATAAATCTGCTGGCAAATTTAAAGCCGACAATAAATCCGCCTGAATATCAGGGCTTTTAATTATCAAATCATGAAAATATCTTTCACGAATATTATCTATTTGTAAAACGTCATTATCTGCGTTCATTGTTCACAACTTCCAATGGCGTATATACACACCTTATTAATTTACAAAATTTTACAATTTATTTAAAAATGACTGTCTTATCCTTTCACACACGCCAAAACCAGCTCTGCCACTGTCTTTGCGACATGATGTTTGGCACTCTCTTGTGCTTTTTTTGCCATATCTAAGCATTTTTGGCGGTCAAGACCAGTTAAAATCTGTGCCAATGTTTCACCAGATAAGTCATGTTGGGGTAACAAAATCCCTGCCCCTTTGTCAGTTAAGCTCTTGGCATTGGCGGTTTGATGGTCGTCCACAGCGTGTGGTAGCGGCACAAAAATCGCTGCAACGCCCACGCTGGCTATCTCGGTTACGGTCAATGCCCCAGCACGGCAAATAACCACATCTGCCCAACTGTATGCCTGTGCCATGTCATCAATAAATGGCATGACCTCAAAGACATGACGGCTTGTGTCAATCTGTGCTTGTGAATAGGCGACCAACATGGTGTTGTGGTTGTCCTTGCCACATTGATGTCGCACAGTTAGGGGTTTATCGGACAGCTTTAACAATTCAACCACCGCTTCATTGATGGCTTTTGCCCCAAGCGAACCGCCCACCACCAGCACCTTTAAAGGCGACGTATCCGCCACGTTATAACGCTCGCTTGGTGGTTTGACACTCATAATCTCATGACGCACAGGGTTACCCACCGTGATGGGTTTATCGCCCATGCCAACAAATGCCCCATCAAAGGCTTGTAATACTTTTGCTGAATGAGGAGCTAGGGTTTTGTTGCTCATGCCAGCGATGGCGTTTTGTTCATGAATGATGAGCGGTTTGCCCGATAATTTGGCAGCCAATCCCCCAGGGACGGTTACATAACCGCCAAAACCGATGACCACATCTATGTTATTGTTTTTGATGATATTTTTACTTGCCATGACCGCTTTAAACAGCATAAAAGGCAACTTAATGGCACGCACCAGCCCCTTACCACGAAGCCCTTGCATGTCAATGTGGTGCATGGTATGACCGTGTTTGGCAACAAGCTCGTTTTCCATGCCCTTTGGCGTGCCAAGCCAATGAATGACAGCTCCACGAGCCACCATTTCATCTGCCACCGCCAAGGCAGGAAACACATGCCCCCCTGTTCCTGCTGCCATCATGAGTACATTTATTTTTTTTGACATAAACTTATCCAACCAAACATCCATAAGCATAAAAGTGGTTATTTTGGATGATTTTTGACACAAGCCCAAGTGGTTTTTTGCGACATTTTGTCAAGCAATTTTATCAAGCAAATCCATACTAAATATCTGTCTTTGAATGGCTGTCAATGTTGTTTTCAATAAATTTAATAAAATCCACCGCAATGCTTGTGCCACATTGGTCATCAATCTCACGAATGCAAGTTGGGCTGGTAACATTAATTTCAGTAATATGACCACCAATGACATCAAGCCCCACAAAATATAATCCTTTTTGCATCAAAATCGGTGCAATTGTCTCGGCCAATTCACGCTCATGGGCTGTCAGTGGCATGGCAACGCCACGACCACCCGCCGCCAGATTGCCCCGAGTTTCACCTTGGCTGGGAATTCGTGCCAGACAATAATCAACAGGTTTACCACCCACAATCAAAATGCGTTTATCACCATCTTTGATGGCAGGCAGATAAGTTTGAGCCATGATGGGCAATGTCTCAAACTCAGTTAGCATCTCAAGCGTTGAGCCGATATTGGGACTGTCTGCTGTCAAGCGAAAAATACCCATACCCCCCATACCATCTAAGGGTTTGACAATCACGTCTTGCTGTTCGTGAATAAACGCACGAATATGGCGTTGTTGGCTACTGACAATGGTGGGAGTCATATGCTGACTGAACCAAGTAGCGAACAATTTTTCATTACAATCACGCACAGAACTGGGATTGTTAACCACCAACACGCCTGCCATCTTGGCTTTATCTAACAGATAAGTGGCATAAATAAATCTCATGTCAAACGGTGGATCTTTTCTCATCAATATCACATCATAATCAGTCATGCCATGCGTGGTTTTGTCGCCTAACTGATAAAAGTCATCAGGCGTGCTATCAGATTTTGCATTGACAGATAGCAACTGGCTGTCCACTTTGGCATCACCCCTATCCAACCACAAATCATGAATTTGTGCATAAGCCAATGTATGCCCACGAGCCACCGCCGCCCACATCATGGCAAGCGTTGAATCTTTTTTAAAATGAATATGACGAATATCGTCCATGATGATTAAGATATTTAAAGTTTTCATAAAGTCTCAGATGCCATGGGTTAAAGAATGATTGGTTAGAAACGATTGGTTAAATATGATTAATTAGATATGACATCATGGGTATGATGTCAAAAGTGGATATGATGACGTAAACGCCATTTATTTATTTTATCCACTTACAACTTATCCACTTAAAACAAGCCAATTAAAATAGTCCAACATACAAATTTTGCCACTTTATCAAAAAAATGTCCATTTATTGCCCCATAAATGATTGATAAGCATTGACAACGCCATCATCTTAACGATAAAATCGCCAAAATCAAAATACTCAATACCGTTATATCCAATAGTTACAACCAATAAATATACAACCAATAAATAATAGTTATGCCGTTTTGATAAACATTTTTTAGCTGACCCCCACAGCATGTGGTTTGACCACATCTTCCTTGTGTTTATCTTCTGATTGGTGATTCTTTTAATTATTACCCAAACCCTTACTCACAAGGCATGGGTGATTATGTTATTTTTTAATCCAACCAATCACCTTTATATTGATGACATTCTCACCTTTATGTATGTTTGTTCACTTGTTATTAATGATGCTCCTTGTCATCACCGCTCATATTAATATTGTTGCCACAATCACAATCATGTCATTAAAAATGCCATCAAACCCCATCATCAATTTAATAACCACTTAAATCACAACCTAGCTACGATCTATTTTATGAACTTAACCGAACTGAAAAGAAAATCCATCGCTGAACTTTTGACGATTGCCCAAGACATGGGACTAGACAACATGGCTCGCAGTCGCAAACAAGACATTATTTTTGCCATTTTAAAAACACATGCCAAAAACGGTGAATCGATTTTTGGTGATGGCGTGCTGGAGATACTGCCAGATGGGTTTGGGTTTTTACGCTCATCTGAAGGCTCTTATTTGGCAGGACCTGATGATATTTATGTCAGCCCCAGCCAAATCCGCCGTTTTAACCTAAAAACAGGGGACAGCATTGCAGGCACAATACGCCCACCAAAGGACTCTGAACGCTATTTTGCCTTACTCAAAGTTAAAGAAATCAACTTTGACACCCCTGACCGCTCACGTCATAAGCTGATTTTTGAAAATCTAACCCCCCTATTCCCCACCGAACAACTCAAGCTAGAGCTTGGTAATGGCACAACCGAAGACTTGACAGGACGCATCATCGACCTGATTGCCCCCATCGGTAAAGGTCAACGCTCCATCATTGTCGCACCACCAAAAGCAGGTAAAACCGTTCTGCTACAGACTCTTGCTCAATCCATCAGCAAAAACAACCCTGAAGTGTATCTGATTGTGTTGCTCATCGATGAACGTCCCGAAGAAGTAACCGAAATGGAACGTACCGTGCGTGGCGAAGTGGTGGCATCAACCTTTGATGAACCGCCACAACGACATGTGCAAGTGGCAGAAATGGTCATCGAAAAGGCAAAAAGATTGGTTGAGCATAAGCAAGATGTGGTGATTTTATTAGATTCCATTACCCGTTTGGCACGTGCTTACAACACCGTATTACCCTCTTCTGGCAAAGTACTCACAGGTGGAGTCGATGCCAATGCCTTAGAACGCCCCAAGCGATTTTTTGGAGCAGCACGCAATATCGAAGAAGGGGGCAGTTTGACCATCATCTCCACAGCACTGATTGACACTGGTAGCACCATGGATAAAGTCATCTATGAAGAATTCAAAGGCACAGGCAATAATGAAATCACCCTTGAGCGAGACTTGGCAGAAAAACGCATCTTTCCTGCCATGAACATCAAAAAATCTGGCACTCGTCGAGAAGAGCGTCTGATTGATGAAGACACCTTACGCAAGGTATGGATTTTACGCAAAGTACTCCAACCCATGGATGAGAGTCAAGCCACCGAGTTTTTACTTGATCGACTAAAAGAAGCCAAAACCAATGATGAATTTTTTGACCAAATGAAACGCAAATCACAAAATTAGCATCATTGGCATTTTTGCACACGATAAAAAAGTAAAACCCCCAACCAAATCAATTTGATTGGGGGTTTTAAGTATTGATTTGAGCATTGGCTACCCAAAAATAACATGAAAACCCATGGGTTGCATTGTGAGCCAAATCGCTTCTTGTTCCACCAACATTTGTCTTAGTCTATGCACCCTTTATGCGTCTTCACGGCGACCCAATTTTTCACGGATACGAGCAGACTTACCAGAACGCTCACGCAAATAGTATAGTTTGGCACGACGCACATCACCACGACGCTTAACAGTAATGCTGTCAATCAAAGGGGAATGTAATTGAAACGCACGCTCCACACCCACACCACTGGAGATTTTACGCACGGTAAAGGCAGAGTTAAGACCACGATTACGCTTGGCAATGACCACACCTTCATACGCCTGTAGACGTTGGCGTTCACCTTCACGCACCCAAATATTAACCGATACCGTATCACCAGGGGCAAAGCTTGGATGCTCACGTAACTGAGAGTTTTCAACTGATTGAACTAAGGGATGTTTGTTGCTCATGGCACTGATTCCTTATGATAAGGTGATAGAGGCTCATCGCTTATCACCTGTTTTTTATGGCAATCATCTTCTACTAAAGCAAAAAATGACAAAAAATAATAACCCATGGTAAAGTAAACCACCACAAGGCTAAAATAAAAACTAAAAATATTTGCTTAAATTGATATTCACTTAAATTTGGCACTTAAAAGCAAAATAACAACCAAACACAATAACAACCGATAAATTCACTTATCAACTTATCAATTAATTGTCTTATCAATTAATTGTCCACAAGCCAGTTTTTCTGCTGAGCATTAGGAACAAACTGTTCCCACAAATCTGCTCGTAACTGCTGTGTTCGCTTGACCTGCTGTACAAATCGCCATTTAGCAATATTGGCATGATGCCCAGATAACAGCACTGCTGGTACTGTGAGTCCTTCAAAATCCAGTGGCTTGGTATATTGAGGGTAGTCAAGTAGCCCATCGACAAATGAATCCTGCTGTGCAGACAGCTCATCACCCATCACATTGGGCAAACGGCGAATGAGACTGTCCATCAATACCATTGCTGGCAACTCACCACCACTTAGCACATAATCACCGATGGATATTTGTTTGTCAACGTACCGCTCAAGTAACCGCTCATCTACGCCATCATAACGACCACACAACACAATCATGCCATCTAATGGAGCAAACGACCGAACCACACTTTCATCAAGTGTCTGTCCTTGTGGCGACATATACACTACAGGACAATGATGAGCATCAACTTGACAACCATACTCACTTGCTAATGACTTAGCATACATGATGGCTTTTGCCAATGGCTCTGCCATTAATACCATGCCAGCACCGCCGCCATAAGGTCGTTCATCAATGCGTCGGTAATTGTCTTGGGTAAAGTCTCTGGGATTAATGTACTCTACCACCGCTTGCTTATTATGTATGGCACGGGCGGTAATGCCAAAATTACTCAAGGCAGTGAACATCTCTGGCATGATGCTAATCACGGCAAAAAACATGCAATCTTACCTAACTGACTCAACGGCATTAATTTTAGCAAGCATGGCATCAATTTGAGCGACTTTTGGCAACATCAATAATCAGCTTGCCAATCCACCGTTACCACGGCTTCATCTTGATTGACTTTAAGAACGGTTTGCTGATGCCAAGGGATTAATCGCTGTTCACCATCAATGCTATTGGCTGTGGCAGCCACAACCATGACATCATGAGCGCCTGTCTCCATAAGCTGGTCAATGCGACCAAGGTTTTCCCCTTGTGTATTTATCACACTTAACCCCACCAACTCTGACCAATAGTATTCATCTGCTTTAGGCTTAGGCAAGGCATCAGAGGATACCCAAATGCTCACACCGTGCATGGTCTCAGCGACGTTGCGGTCTGGCACTTCATCAAACTGAGCGACAATACCAGAGCCTTGCTGTCGCCAGTTAACAACCGTCAGGGGTTTAAACCCTGTGGCTGTCTTTATCCACCAAGGGGACATGGCAAAGATATCACCACGTTCATCAGTCAGACTATGTACCCATAACCAACCTTTGATGCCATACGGCTTTTTTAATTGCCCAATTTTTATCAGCTTTTCTACTGGTGGCACAGAACTGCCATCTAAGACTTTGGTTGTCTTGGCATTGCTTGCCAGCACAGACACAACGTCGGTAACGTCTGTGTCCATAACGTCTGTATTGTCAAAAAAATGAGCCATGTCAATCTTTGCTGGTATGTTTTGCTAACTTGCTTTTGTTAACTGAGCATCAAGGCTTAGGCAGTTGTTGCTTGTAGCTTTTTAAATTCTTTTGCCAAAGACTTAACACGGTCAGATGGCTGAGCCCCTTTTTCAATCCAAGCGTTATACGCTTCCATATTTAGGCGAACGCCTTCTTCTGACTCTTTTGCCAATGGGTTAAAAAAGCCAATGTTTTCAATGTAACGACCGTCACGGGCACGACGTTGATCAGCAACAACCACTTGATAAAATGGGCGTTTTTTGGCACCGCCCCGTGCTAAACGAATAACAACCATGTAAACTCTCTCTTTCGCAAGTAGACCAAAAAGGGCATAATCTTAGCATAATTGTTGTTAAAAGAAAACCAGTATTTCACTGTATTTTTGCTGACGATGTTTTTGTTTGGCTGACCATCAATACGTTGCTGACTATCCATGTGTTTATTTCCCATGTGTTTATTTATGGTGCATGGTGCGATTTACTGACAATATGATTGATTGGTAAGATTATTTTTTGTTGTTATCTTTTTAGGGTTTTTGCTGGCTTATGAAAAAAAACACCTCATTACCAACGATGCTCATTAAATTACGTCATTTGCTTCATTCCAACACTTGGCAAACCACATGGATGGTGATGACAATGGTTACGGTGAGTGTGTGTCTGACGCTGTGGTTTTTTTGGCGTAGCTTTTATTTGCCAGAAATCAAAAGCCACGCTCGTTATTTGGCAACTGAATTGATGTTGGTTGAAAAAATTCTTCATACTGATGAATGGCAATTAAATGAATCACAAAAAAAACAGCTGTTATCATCCATACATTTAATTTATGTTGATCAAGACACTGATTTTCCTGATGTAACAGAAAAGCTTGTGGTCAGCCATCTGACAGAATTGATGGAGCAAGAAATCACTGCCCAACTTGGTCGCCCTGTACAGGTGTATTTTAAATTTAAGCCCACTGCCATGCTGTGGATACAAGACCATCGTTATCCAGAATATTGGATGCGTGAATCGGTCATTCATTATTCACAATATAGCCCCACGTTGATGTTGATGTTTTTGTTGGGCATTCCCATATTTGCTTTGGTTACCATTTTGTTGTTGGTGCGACAACTCAATCGTCCATTACGTAGATTGCAAAAAGTGGCCAACAACTATATTCAGCTTGGACAAGCGACCACCCTACCCACCGCTAAAGGCTCAAGCGAGATTCGCCAAGTCAATATGGCGTTTAACCGTTTATTTACCACGTTAAGCCAAACACAAAAAGAGCGAAACATCATGTTGGCGGGTATTTCACATGATTTGCGTACGCCATTAACCCGCATGCGTCTGACAGCTGAGATGTTGCCTGATGAGTTTTTAAAAGAAGGGTTGGTGTATGACATTGAAGATATGGACGCTATTTTAGAGCAGTTTATTAGCTTTATGAAAGATGGCTCAGATGAGCCAATGCGTCTGACCGATTTGTCGGTGATTATCAATGAAATTATTGTGCAGTTCGCTCCTTTAGACATTCGCCATACCAGTAAGCCGTTGCCATTGGTGGCATTGCGTCCGTTGTCCATCAAGCGATTGATTGTTAATTTGGTGAATAATGCCACTCGCTATGGCACACCACCCATTGAGATTGATACCCACATTATTCATCATGATGCCAACTTGGCAGATGCGTTATTTGCCATGACAATAACCCCTAACCAAGCCTCTATATTGACCACAGACTTGACAGATGCAATGGTGATTAATCAAACTGCTGAGCATGATACGCTGGTGATTTGTGTTCATGACCATGGTCAAGGTGTTGCTGATGACCAATTAGCAAGGATTATGCAACCATTTGAACGGGGGGAGACTGCTCGCACCACGCAAGGCAGTGGGTTGGGATTGGCGATTGTCAATCGCATTGCTAAGTTACACCAAGGACATGTACACGCACAAAATCACCCTGATGGGGGCTTGATGGTGTGCGTGTTAATTCCGTTGTTGTCGCAAGGGGTTGAGTGATTAAGATGACTTTGGTTCAAAAAATAATGATTAAGGTGGTATTGGCTTAAGGCAAAACATACCTTACGGGATTTTAGGGGTCATTTTTTTGTACCTATGACAGGGGGTGCTTGAATGGATGTGTTTTCAAAACTGATGGGCTTGCTTAATTGAGCTTGATGTTCAGACACATCAGCAGCATGACTTGGCTCATATACAAAACCAAAATACCCCAACAGAGCCACATTGGCTATCACCAACAGACCAAAAATGTATGGCATCGCCACACTCCTTTATTAATGAACATCAATATGAATGAAAAATGAATGAAAATCGGTGAAAATGATGTGCCAAACGCCTATCCATCATTACCTATGATATCGATAAATGCTGTTAAAGACAAACCTTATGTCGGATTAATCACCCTTTTTATAGATAAAATCAGATTTTATATATTTTTTAACCACTATTATATATCTTTTAACCGTTATATTGTTTAACCGTTATTTATCAACCATCACTTTGTGTCTGTGATGATTTTTTTGGCACTGACTTCTTGTGTGAGTTCATCAGCTGCAATGGTTTGGTTTAACTGCTTTACTGGCCATGTCATGGTAAATTTCGCACCACCAAGCTCAGGGCTTTCATTAACCGAGATTTCTCCATTAAACCAAAAAGCAATGCGAGAGACAATGGATAACCCTAATCCATAACCACCCGATGCTCTTGTACGGCTGTCGTCAAGACGGGAAAATGGGATAAATACCTTATCACGATCAGCTTCAGGAATGCCTTGTCCATCATCTTCAACGGTTACATAAGCCCTGCCTTTTGCGACTCCTGCTGACACTTTAATCTTACCATTGGCGTAACGTAAAGCATTGCCCGCCAAATTCTGCACCACTCGATGTAAATATCGACGGTCTGCCATGGCTCGTGCTTTGGCATGACTAATCTCAGAGATAACTTCAATCGGTTTACCCAGTGCATTGGTTTCTTTGACAATCTGAGTGATTAGCTCTGACAAATTCACCATCTCCCAATCCAGCTTTGGCGACCCTTCTTCTAGCTTGGCATAGGTCAATATTTCATCAATCAGACCATTTAATGCTTCGATGTCTTTGTCAATATAATCACGTTGCATTTCTCTGGATTCAGCATCATCGGTATCTGCCAGCATGTCCACCGCAAAACGAATGCGTGCAACAGGCGTACGCAACTCATGCGACACTGCTCGAGTAAGCTCTCTTTGTGACTCAATCAACCTTTTGATATGCTCAACCATCGAGTTAAAAGTTGCAGACAATCGAGAAATTTCATCTTGCCCCACCACTTCAACACGAGTGTTCAATTTTCCCTTAGTCACGTTATTTAGACCAACTTGCACCAACTGCAACTTACGTTCTAATGGGAAAATCAACGCATACACACCAAGACTGATCAAAAACATGCTGATTAAAATCACACTGATGATTAAATTTAAAGGGTACCAATTAAACAGCTGTATAGGACCCACATGAATGACCGTATCGCTGATTTCTGTAGGCACTAAGATGATAAAAGCAGAGTTTTCGACACTGGCACTGTCACGAAAACGCACCACCACTTCACTACGGCGTAATCTCACTCGCTGGTCAGCATCGACATCAACATCATTGATATTGGCGAATTGTATTGGAAAGCCAAACTGGTTTGAAATGGTGGCAAGACGTTCTGTTTTTTCTTCCAAAGTGCGAAAATTGGACAAATCATCCAGCAAAAAAATCGCCAATGCACGCACTTGTTGCTCAGATACTTGTTTGATTTTAACCGTAACAATATTATTTTCTCCGGGGATACGATAATAAACATACGTCTCTTGCCTACCGCCTGATGTGCGTACCACACTTTTTTGCTTATTAAGCTTTTTAAGTTCAGTAGATGCAAAATCTATCTTATCCATCTCAATCACACGAAAAGTTTCACCAAATAAATTACTGGCATCAGACAACCAATGCTGGCGTTCTATTGGGTCAGGATGGTGAGCGATTCCCTCTGCCACCACATAAAAAGCCCCAGTTGCCATACGTTCGCTATAGCTACCAACACGCTCTTTATTAATCGTGGTCATCAGTATTTGAGCAAATACCACCACCACCAAACACACCAATAATAACCCAGCATAAATCCGCAAAAATATGCTGTGCTTTAACGTGGAATAGATTTGCATGCGTTTTTACTCTATCTAATTGACTTTATCTAAAACTGTATCAGGAATTAACTGTATCAGGAATTTTTATGCTGGTATGTCGTGGTAACATGACAATGTCTTCAGCAAATTATGATACCAAATCTCAAAATTTTTGTAACATGACAACACAAAAAAATGCCAGACAAAAAAAATGCCAGTATGAAACTGACATTTTTTAATAATCTATTTTTAAGTCATTAATTATATTGATTAATATTGTTGGTTAATGCTTCAAATCATTGCTTAATGTTTAAAAGCTATTAATTAGCTTTTAAACAATTAATGTGTTAAAAACAAGTCAACATACCACAAATCAACTGCTTTCTTTAACAAACAAATATCCTTTTGAACGCACAGTTTTGATGCGTTTAGGATTTTCTGGGTCATCGCCAATTTTGGGGCGGATACGAGAGATACGCACATCAATAGAACGGTCTTGTCCATCGTACTCAATGCCTCGCAACCGCTCAAAGATGTCCTCACGAGACAAGATGCGACCAGCGTTTGATGCCAATAACCACAACAAGTCATATTCAGCACTGGTAAAATCCACCAATTCATCGTTTAAGCTGACCGAGCGACCGCCATTATCAATCACCAATTCACCAAATTCAAGGCGTTGTGGCGCTTCTTCTGACGGCGTATTTTCTGTACGGCGTAACAACGCACGAATGCGAGCTAATAGCACTCGTGGCTGAGCAGGTTTGGCAACATAGTCATCTGCACCCATCTCCAAGCCTAACACCTGATCCATGTCATCAGTACGAGCAGTCAGCATTAAAATGGGATTAGAATAGTGTGGTCGTACTTCACGGCAGACAGTCAGACCATCACTACCTGGTAACATCACATCCAACACCACCAAATCTGGTTGCTCATTGATGATGCGTCTGATTGCTTTATTGCCATCCATCTCAATGGCAACTTCTAAGCCATTTTTACGTAGATAATCTAACGTCAACATTGCCAGACGTTCGTCATCTTCAACAATCAAAATCCTTGGGGCATTGTCTTCTTCTACTTGTGACATGTTAATTCCTTTACTAATCTAAGAACCTATCTTGTTTTATATCGTGGTGTATTTTATATCATGGTGTGTCGTTTATCACATCAGCCATCATAATCAGCGACACAAAATACCATAAAACTTTAAACCAATTGCTAATCTTATTTTTAAGTACGGTTAGGCACGGTTTTTGTACTTACGAATGGTCTGTAGTTGTGCCACTGATTCAGCAAGTGATGCCAAGGCAGCATTGGTTTGAATGCTGTCATTTTGGTTTGCCAGTTGTTGCTCAGCTTCACGGCGAGCTTCTGCAATCTTAGCTTCATCTAAATTGGTTGCTCTAAGTGCTGTGTCTGCCAATACGGTCACCACTTTAGGTTGCACTTCTAACACGCCACCAGAGACATAAATAATTTCATCTTCACCTGTGGCGGTTTTAACCTGCATGGGGCCTGGCTTTAACAAAGTAATCAATGGCGTATGCCCAGCCATGATGCCAAGCTCACCTTCCGTGCCAGTGGCAATCAACATGCTGATGTCTCCTTCAAATAAAGACTCACGAGCACTTACGACACGACATTGAAAGGTTGCCATGATTTACTCCTAACTTATTTCACTAAATGATGCTTTGGCTGATATGCTGTTGCTTATGATGCTTTGGCTTGTAGTTGCTCAGCTTTCGCCACCACTTCATCAATACCACCAACCATATAGAATGCTTGCTCTGGTAGGTCATCATACTCACCATTGATGATTGCTTTAAATCCAGCAATGGTATCACGCAATGCCACATATTTACCTGGAGCACCGGTGAATACTTCTGCCACATGGAAAGGCTGTGACAAAAAGCGTTGGATTTTACGGGCACGATAAACCACCAGTTTATCTTCTTCTGATAGCTCGTCCATACCCAAAATAGCGATGATGTCCTTAAGCTCTTTATAGCGTTGCAACACTTCTTGTACACCACGGGCCACGTTATAATGCTCTTCACCGATGACTTGTGGGTCAAGCTGACGAGACGTTGAGTCAAGTGGGTCAACCGCAGGATAAATACCTTGTGACGCAATGTCACGGCTTAATACCACGGTTGCATCTAAGTGAGCAAATGTGGTTGCTGGTGACGGATCAGTCAAGTCATCAGCAGGTACATAAACGGCTTGTACTGAAGTGATAGAGCCAGATTGCGTTGAAGTAATACGCTCTTGTAATATGCCCATTTCTTCTGCCAATGTTGGCTGATAACCCACCGCTGAAGGCATGCGCCCAAGCAATGCTGAAACTTCTGTACCAGCTAGGGTATAGCGATAAATGTTGTCAACGAATAACAGAACATCACGACCTTTACCAGTTTTAGGGTCTTTTTGGTCACGGAAATATTCCGCCATGGTCAAACCTGTCAACGCCACACGCAAACGGTTACCTGGTGGCTCATTCATCTGACCGTAGACCATCGCAACTTTTGATTTACTAAAATCTTCTGTATTCACCACACCTGCTTCTTGCATCTCATGATAAAAGTCATTACCTTCACGAGTACGCTCACCCACACCAGCAAACACAGACAAACCAGAATGCTTTAAAGCGATGTTGTTAATCAGCTCCATCATATTAACGGTCTTACCAACACCTGCACCACCAAACAAACCCACTTTACCACCCTTAGCAAAAGGACATAGCAAGTCAATCACTTTAATGCCCGTTTCTAACAGCTCTGTACTATTTGACTGCTCATCATAACTGGGTGCTTGACGGTGGATAGACCACGTCTCATCTGCATTGACCGCACCTTGCTCATCAATGGGGCGACCAAGCACATCCATGATACGACCCAAAGTCGCTGTTCCAACAGGCACAGAAATCGGAGCACCAGTATTACTCACAGATAGTCCTCGCTTCAACCCTTCGGTTGAGCCCATGGCGATGGTACGCACAATACCATCACCAAGCTGTTGTTGAACTTCTAATGTGGTCTCAGTGCCATCAACTTTTAAAGCATCATAAACTTGTGGTACGTTTTTTCTATCGAACTCGACATCAATCACTGCACCAATAATCTGTACTATTTGACCGCTACTCATTGCGTTCTCCTTGAAAATTTTATCAATCAATTATGAAACAGCAGCAGCACCACCGACGATTTCCGAAATTTCTCGGGTAATCGCAGCTTGACGCAGCTTGTTATATACCAATTGTAAGTCGTCTATTAAGTTACCAGCGTTATCTGTCGCTGCTTTCATTGCCACCATGCGTGCTGATTGTTCAGAAGCGATGTTTTCTAATACCGCCTGATAGACAATAGATTCAATATAACGGCTTAGTAAGCCATCTAGCAATGTCTGCACATCAGGCTCATAGATATAATCCCAACTATGCTCGGTCTGAATACCATCGCTGGCAAAAGTGTCTTCTGATAAAGGCACCAGCTGGCTGACAATCGGCTTTTGGGTCATGGCATTGATAAACTGATTATACACCACATATATACGGTCAAGCTTACCCTGATTAAAATCATCAAGCATCGCTTGTACTGGGGCATTTAACTGCTCAAACGTTGGACTATCACCATAATCTGTAATCGCTGATGTGACTTTGCCGCCAAAATTTTTAAAAAATGACACACCTTTTGAACCAATGACCGCAAACTCTACCGCAACCGATTGCTCTTGTTGTTTTTTGACATCTTGCATCAAGGCTTTGAACAGATTGATGTTTAATCCGCCTGCCAAACCACGGTCAGAAGTAACCACAATATAACCCACCGTATTAACCGCTCTATCAGACATGAACGGATGCTTATGGTCGCTTGATGCTTTTACCAAGTGAGAAATGACCCGACGCATACTCTCAGCATAGGGACGACCTGTCTCCATGCGGTCTTGAGCTCGTTTCATTTTACTGGCGGCGACCATTTGCATGGCACGAGTGATTTTTTGTGTGCTTTTAATGCTCGTTACTTTTGCACGTATCTCTTTTAAACTTGCCATAGATATCTCAAAATAAATGGGTGATGTAAAAAAGTTAACCGTTTCGATTCATCACTGATAACTTTATTAAGTAGCAAAACTTAAGTAGCAAAACAAAATCATCTTATGTCATCTTATATTAAACGTTGTGGCATGTTTTATCTCAGTGCCATGCAATTGACTTCCTCCCCTCCCTAAAGTGAGGGGATTCCTGCTCCCAGACGGTCAAGCCCGACCGCAAGCCTAAGATAGTGGCAACCGCCCGTACGACACACCGTACATCTTAGGTTCTTATTTTAAGCTAATCCTACCGTTAGGATTGTCATAGACACGAATTAGCTTAAGTGTGTGTTTGGAAACGTCTTACCAGTTAAGTTACTGCGTACTCGCAATTTAGTCTTAACTTAACTGTGGAATGTAAGACAATAAAAAAAAGATGATGATTTAAAATTATTTCATTGCTTGTTCTATCTTATCTCTATACTGTTGGCCATCACGCTGATAACGACCATTCTGATAATTAAGGCATTGAGATGGTCCAATGCCTTAAACTTATTTTTCCAGCTTATTGCATTTTTTTTAGCTTATTGACAGTACAAGATGAGTAACTTAACTTAGTAACTTAGTAACTGTGGTTTTGCTTAAAGGCATCTAAACTTGCTTTAAACTTATTGGCTATTTCATCATTATAATTGGCAGTGTCATTGATTTCTTGCATGAATTGTGCATGTTCGTCATTCATGTATCGCAAATAAGCAGTTTCAAAGGCACCAATTTTATCTACTGGCACATCCGCCAAATAACCCTCATTAGAAGCGAATATGACCGCTGATTGATCTGCAATCGACATTGGGTTATATTGCTTTTGCTTCATCAGTTCGGTAACACGCTCACCATGATCCAACTGTTGGCGAGTGGCATCATCAAGGTCAGATGCAAACTGAGCAAACGCTGCCAATTCACGATACTGTGCCAAGGCAGTACGGATACCACCTGATAATTTCTTAATGATTTTGGTTTGTGCCGCACCACCCACACGAGATACCGAAATACCTGCGTTTACTGCTGGGCGAATACCTGAGTTAAATAGGTTGGATTCTAAGAAAATCTGACCATCAGTAATCGAAATCACGTTGGTTGGCACGAAAGCAGACACATCACCTGCCTGTGTCTCAATGATGGGTAAGGCAGTTAATGAACCTGTCTGACCTTTGACTTCACCATGAGTAAACTCTTCAACATAATCAGCATTAACACGAGCGGCCCGCTCAAGTAAGCGTGAATGCAAGTAGAACACATCACCCGGATAGGCTTCACGCCCTGGTGGACGGCGAAGCAACAAGGAGATTTGGCGATATGCCACGGCTTGTTTTGATAAATCATCATAAACAATCAAGGCATCTTCACCACGATCACGAAAATACTCACCCATGGTACAACCAGAATATGGTGCTAGATATTGCAATGCAGCTGGCTCAGAAGCAGATGCAACCACCACGGTGGTATAAGCCAATGCCCCAGTCTCTTCTAATTTACGCACAACATTAGCAATGGTTGAGCGTTTTTGCCCAATTGCCACATACACACATTTGATGTTAGAGTTCTTTTGAGCGATGATGGCATCAATGGCAAGTGCGGTTTTACCCGTTTGACGGTCACCGATGATAAGCTCACGCTGACCACGTCCGATGGGTATCATGGTATCAACCGCTTTATAACCAGTCATCACAGGTTGGTCAACTGATTGACGAGCAATAACACCAGGGGCAATTTTTTCTACTTTATCAGTGAGTTTGGCATTGATAGGACCTTTACCATCGATTGGGTTACCCAACGCATCAACCACACGACCAAGCAACTCTGGTCCAACGGGCACTTCAAGAATACGACCTGTACAGTAGGCTTTTTGACCTTCTTGTAGGCGTAGATAATCACCCAACACCACCGCACCGACAGAGTCTTGCTCAAGGTTGAGAGCCATGCCATAAATATCGCCTTCAAACTCAATCATCTCGCCATACATGGCATCTTCAAGACCATGAATTTGCACGATACCATCAGATACGCTGACAATTGTGCCTTCATTTTTTGCAGTTGTGCCTGCGTCAAGGTCTTGAATTCTCTGCTTAATCAGATTGCTGATTTCCGCTGGATTCAACTGTTGCATTGCCTTGTTTCCTTAAATGATGATAACCAAATGGTGATAACCGTTGCCAAGCCCTATCGACTCAAGCCATGTCAATACACATATCGACTAAGCTAAGCTATGCGGTTAATTGTGTTCTTAACTGTTTTAATTTACCACGAACCGAATCATCGACCAACTTATCACCCACTTTAATGGTTGCCCCTGCAATCAGGCTTGGGTCAACTGCCTCGTGCATGATGATGGTTGCATTCATCGATGTTGCAAGTCGTGCTTGCACCAAGGCTCTTTGAATGTCTGTCAATGGATACGCAGTGGTGATATAAGCATCAATATGTTTGAGTGCTTTTGCTTTTTGGGTACGAAAATGAGTTAAAATCACTGGCATCAAACCCAAACGGCGTTGCTCGGATAATTGATACACAAAGTTTTTGATGTTGTTTGAAACAGAAGGGGCATTTTGTAACAACTTACCAAGCAAACTTTGTAACCAGCTTTCATCTGTGCTTTTAATTTGTTGGTCATATAAATCAAGAAGCACATCTGCTTTTTGCGGACTAGAAATGGCAGGATTATCTAACATGGTCGCAAACTGTGGATCTGTTACTATGTGCCCTGCCAACACTAAGAACTGCTCCCATTGCTCAACGACCCCATGCTCATTGGCATAATCGAATGCCGCTTTGGCATAAGGTCTTGCTAGCGTTGATAATTCTGCCATGATTTCCTCATCGTCTGCATGGTTGCATTTTACTATTTGTCACTATTTGTCAGTGACTTATCTTATCAGTAACTTATAACTTGGCTGCCAGTTGGTCAAGCATGGTGGCATGCTTTTGTTTGTCAATTTCTGCTTGCAGAATTTTTTCAGCACCCATGACTGCCAAATCTGCCACTTGTTTTCTTAGAGCATCACGGGCTTGATTAATCTCTTGATCAATGGCACTTTGTGCTTGTTGGCGGATACGATCGCTTTCTTGTTGAGCTTGCAATTTAGCATCTTCAATCATTTGATTGGCACTTTTATTGGCTTGCTCAATTAAAGCCGCTGCTTTGGCTTTGGCTTGACCTAACTCTTGCTCAACATTTTGTTCGGCAGAAGCCAATTCAGCTTTGGCTTTTTCGGCTGCATTAAGACCATCGGCGATTTTTTTCTGACGCTCGTTGATGACGGCCATAAAAGGCGGCCACACGAATTTCATGCAGAAAATCACGAATATTGCAAACGCAATGGATTGACCGATTAGGGTTAAATTAATATTCACGTGATCACCTCATCGTTAATGTTATCAGTTGGTTGACCGCCAAGAGTAAGCGAAAGCCAAATTTTTAATATCGCACAACGCATCAACGGTCAATGCTTACGACTGATGAAAGCCATTAACCTGCTAGAGGATTAGCGAATAATAATAACATGGCAATACCCACACCAATCATCGGCACAGCATCAAGAAGACCTGCCACGATGAACATACGAGTTTGCAGTTGTGAACCAAGCTCTGGCTGACGAGCCACGCTCTCTAGGAATTTACCGCCCAAAAGAGCAAAGCCAATACCAGTTGCCAATGCACCAGCACCGATTAGGATTGCTACTGCTAAAACCGTCTGACCGTTTAATGTCGCTAATGTTACTGGATCCATTGATGTATCCTCATTTACCTATTGATGAAAAAATCTAACAAACAAATTAATGTTCAGTCTGTGATGCCAATGATAAATAGATTATCGTCAGCATCATAAAAATGAACGCCTGAAGGGTAATAACTAAAATATGGAAGATTGCCCATGGCACAGACAGTGTCCACTGTATCCAAAATGGCATTAAAGCAATCAAGATAAAGATAAGCTCACCTGCATACATGTTACCAAATAAACGCAAGCCTAACGATACGGGTTTTGCCAATAAGGTTACAAATTCTAAAATGAAGTTAACAGGAATTAAAACCAGTTTGGCGATGGGGTTATTGGCACTAAATGGGTGCATGGTCAGCTCAGCAATAAACCCACCAAATCCCTTTTCTTTAATACTATAGATGATGATTAACGCAAACACCGAAAACGACATGCCCAAAGTGATATTAGGGTCGGTGCTAGGCACAATTTTCATGTACACATGATGTGGGTCATGCCCCATTGCTGCACCAATTTGTTGTGCCAAATAAGGGATATAATCCACAGGGATTAAATCCATCAAGTTCATCAAAAAAACCCACACAAAGATGGTCAACGATAGTGGTGCAATCATCTTAGATGTGCCGTTATAGGAGTCTTTAACATTATTATCAACAAAATCCACAATCAATTCAATAAAGGCCTGCAATTTACCTGGAACGCCTGATGTGGCTTTTTTAGCAACCATATAAAATAGGCCACAAAAAATTATCCCCAGTCCGATTGACCAGAGCATTGAATCCAAATGAATGGCAGTAAAGCCCATTTCTGAAGCTTCTTGAGCAGTTTCTGCCACTTTCCACCCTTGTTCTGGATGTCGTCCAAACGTCCAGTTGGTTAAGTGGTGAGAGATATAGTCTGAAGTGGTCATTTGTTCGGCTGCCATAAGGGTAACTTCTTATCTCAAATCAACTAAAATCACAATGTTAAAGTCACAATGTTAAAGTCACAATCTTAAAATCACAATGTTCGTCTGATGACTGTGTCAATATCATAAAGTTCGTAATGATATCCAGCTAAAGCCAATGTGCATTGCCATAAAACCGATAAACACTGCTAAGGCATTTAGGGGGGTTATGGTGATAAAAATCAGTGCAAAGCCCAGTAAGGAAATGGTCCATTTTGCCATTTCACCCAAATACATATGATAAACGATGCGTTGTCGTGCCTGTGAGCCTGTGTGGCGAAAGGTAAAAACGGCAAATATCCAAGTACCCAAATAATTAAGTAACGCCCCAAGGGCAAAGCCTTTTGACCAAAGTAACACACTTGCCTGCTCTGACGATGCTTGTAATGGCTTAAGCATGCTTTCGCCCATCATGACCAGGATAATGGCAATAAACAACAGCCAACATTGGCGTTTTAATGCAATGATAATGTGTTTTTTGGAACATCGTTTGGCGACCTGAGATTTGGCGATTTGAGTCATCACCTTATCCTGCACACTCGTTTTTACATGGTCTTTTTGTCATGACATTGGCTTTTCACATTGGCTCTTATCACGACACTGGTTTTTGACGCTGTTTTTTGACATTGATTTTTTGTCATACATTCATTTTTTTGTCATACATTGTTAATCCGACTCATTATAGGTAGCTTAGTTACATTTGGCAAGTGTCTGTGTCTTTTTTTTATACTTTTGTGATGCTCATTTAACTGTTCTTTTTAACTTAACGTCTGCTCTTTTAACAGTTATGTCCTTTTAACACAGTCATTGATTCCTTTGGCAATATTTTCCCATGCTTGCAAGAAGTTTTGGCTGTCGCTCATGTCTTCAATATGCACGCTGTGGTGGACAGGTTTTAATTTGTTGATAACGCCATCTTGTGGCGTACTTTGGCTAAGTAGGCACATTTGTTCGTTGGGTCGATGTTCGTTTAGCCAAATGTATTGACTGGCTTTGATGGGGATTTCATGGTCGGTGGTCAGTGTGCCTGCCAGTTGTAAATTTAGGGCATCTTCGATGTATTGAAACGCATCATGATACGCCCAATAATTGGCGATTTGTTCACCATGATAGCGTTTTGCCAAGTCGTCCATCTCTTTGGCAAATTTTATGGCATTGGCTTGAAACTGCTCAGCGTATTGTGGGTTGGCTTGGCTGTGGGTGGATACCAGTACTTGTACAATGGCTTTGGCATTGTTTGGGTCAAGCCAAATGTGCGGATCTTGTGTTGTGCCAATGTCTTTTGCTTGAACATCACGCAAGTTATGACGTACAAAGGCAGATGGCATGTCTAATAAAGAAATGGCTTTATCGCTATTTTTTAAGGTATTGGTTAGATTATGTTCAAGAGCATCGCCAAACCATACCACATAGTGACTGTCTTGCACGGTTTTTTTATCTTCAGGGGTTAAACTGCCATGATGTCCGATGTTGCCTGGTTTAAGGAGCATGGTGGCTTGTACAGGTGTGCCTTCAGTAACGGCATTGCTTAACAAATAAAGCGGATAGTTACTGACTGTTACCAATGCCAAATCAGCAGGCTGAGGTGGGGCTAAGACCACGTTACTGATGGGGTGGTCGTGGTCATGATGGTGGTCATGCTCGCCATGGTCATGATGGTCATGTGCATGACCATCATGGTTATGGTTGTGCTGGTCGGTTTGGGTTTGCTCTGTTTGGGCTGTGGTGGTCTTTTGGCAACCTGTCAAAAACAGTCCGCTTGCCATTAAGATACTGGATAAGACAGCGCCAGACAAGGTAAGCTTAGGGTGGGATAAAGACATAGATGACCTTAATATTTTGGACATTTTGTTTTTTACATGAATAATCAGCGAATGGCCGATGGATAAGATGAATTGTTATACTATAACAATTATATTAGAATAGCATTTTCGGTTATACTGTTTCAATCATTAATTTTTTTAGTCATTCATTTTTTTAGTCACTCTCTGATGGCTTAACGGCATACTATGAATTCACCCCCTTCTTCATCTGTCCATACTGATACCGCCACCGATGTCATGTCTGATATGGCTCATAACTGTTTATCGGTGAGTGTGGCGACAGATTTTGATGTTAAACAAAAAATAGCAGAAGCCAAAGAGTCCTGCCAACAGCAGGGTTTACGCTTCACTGCCCAACGTAAGCAGATATATCGCCATATCTTAGAAGCCACCACCCCACTTGGGGCATATGACATCTTGGCACTGATGCAACAGCAACACAACGAGTCCATGATGACGCAAAGTAAAAGTAAGAGTAAAAAATCGGTCGCTCCGCCCACGGTGTATCGTGGCTTGGAGTTTTTGTTAAAGGCAGGATTCATTCATCAGCTTATCTCTATTAATGCTTTTGTGCCGTGTTGTCACCCCAGACAGCCACATTTGGCGGTGTTTTTGATGTGCAAGCAATGTGGGCGAGTACAAGAATATAGTCATGCGACGTTAAGAGCATTTATAGAACAGACCAAAGATGCTACTGGATTTTCGCCACATCGCAGTGTGTTTGAAATAAGTGGGTTGTGTCATCAATGTCATTGTTAACTTTATCAAATGTGGGTTATTCCGTTGGTAATTTGCCCCGTTTTTCAAAACAGAACCGTTTATCAACACAGCGCTCAACACAGCACTTAACGCAAGACTGGTTGGTCTTCGGTGTGAACATGAGCATTGATGAGTATGAAGTCATCAGCTTAATTGGTCCAAATGGGGCAGGTAAATCAACCTTGGTTAAGCTCATTTTGGGTCTATTAACACCAACCACAGGACAGATTGATAAAGCATCAGGTTTACAACTTGGCTATGTGCCACAAAAATTCTCAGTAGAAAAGATTTTACCTTTACGAGTTAAAGACCTGCTACAGCAAGCCAGCAAAAACCGCTTAAACCAAAATCAACGTCAGCAGTTATTGACCGCTTTAACCATTACGCCGTTATTAACTCAGCAGTTAAGCCATTTATCTGGCGGTGAGATGCAGCGTGTGTTACTTGCCAGAGCGTTACTTGAAAAACCTGATTTATTGATACTTGATGAGCCGATGCAGGGGTTAGACCCAGAGACGGAAAGTGATTTGTATCAGTTTATTGACCATTTGCCTGATTTTTTGCGTTGTGCCATGTTGGTGGTGTCGCATGATTTGCATTGGGTGATGCAAGGCAGTCGTCATGTCATTTGTCTTAATAAGCACATCTGTTGTCAAGGACAACCTGCTGACATTGGCATGACTGATGAATTTAAACAGTTGTTTGGACATCAATATCAACAGCCTTATATCCACAAACCACATCATTGCGCACATGACCCACAACATGACCTGCAAACCATGCTGGCAACAGATAAGATGGTGGTCAAGTCATGATGACTCTGCTAAATACTTGGCTAAATATTTGGTTTCCCATCATTGCACCTGCTTGGATAGCAGGCAGTATACTGGCATTATTATCTGCCCCATTGGGCTGTTTGGTGTTATGGCGACGCATGGCATTTTTTGCTGATGCTTTGGCACATGGTACGTTACTGGGGGTGGGATTGTCTTTGTGGTGGCAATTTCCCCCAAGTATTGGCATGATTGGGGTCAGTGCCTTAGTGGTGCTCATATTGACTTGGCTAGATGATGAACGCCTGCCTGAAGATGCCACATTGGCGGTGGTGGCGGTGAGTTTGCTGTCACTTGGGTTGGTGTTGTTAACCCAACTGACGCATCAACAGGCAAATGTGTTGGGTTATTTGTTTGGTAATTTATTGGAGACCGATTGGCAGGATTTGCCGTTATTAGCGGTTGGCATTGCGATGGGTGTGGGGCTATTGATGGTGATTTGGCAGGCACAAATCAAACTTGCCACTCATCAGGCATTGGCTCAACTACAAGGCATACAGCCAAAACGCCAGCGATTATTTTTTATGGGGGTGTTGGCAGGATTTTGTGCCCTTGCGTTGCCAGCAGTAGGCAGTTTGCTGATTAGTGGGCTATTGGTATTGCCTGCGTTGACGGCTCGTTTGTGGTCATCTTCACCCAAAGGCATGTTAATTGGTGCTTGTGTCTTGGCTCAAGTGGCGGTAACGCTTGGGGTTTGGGGCAGTGTTTGGCTAAATTTACAGACGGGTTTGTCCATTGTGTTGGTATTGGCATTGGGATTCTTTGTCAGTTTTGTGGTTGCTAAAATTTACCAAAGTTAGGCTGACTGGCTGATTTGCTCAAAAATTCATATGACATGGCATATCCATCAACTTTTTTTTGGAATATTTGCCATTTTTTTTGCTAAAATTGTCTCATTGCTTTTTTTGATTCTCTTTGGCTTTCTCCTTGTTCTTTTTGTTCTCTCGGATTTACCGTCATGAACCCCATCTATCCACCCACCTTTATTCGCCCATCACCTGTTCACCAACCCAATGCCGATGCTGTCAGCCAAGGTAAATATACCGATGCGACCTGTCATATTAACAGTTTAAATATCTTACATCTGACGGATTTACATTTATTTACTGATGAAGAGCATATCGAAAGCGTGGCAGTCAATCAAAGTTTTGAAAAATGTCTTACCCATGCCTTAACGGACGATGTGCGGTGTGATTTGATTTTGATAACTGGTGATTTGGTCTCTGAAATGAACACCGCCATTTATGACCGTTTGTTTGCCAGATTGGCAATGACTGGCATTCCTTTTGCCTGCATTGCTGGTAATCATGATGTTACTGAAGAAATTGGGCATCATCTGCCTTTTGAGCAACGCACTTTTAAGTCTCATGCCCCTGACACAAGATTGCTGAATCAGCATGTCATTGAATCAGAACATTGGCAACTGCTGTTGATTGACTCTAGTGTGGCGGGCAAAGTTGGCGGACAAATCACCGCACAAACCGCATCATGGGTGGATAAGCAACTGACAAATAATCACAAATACGCCCTACTTGCCTTGCATCATCACATCAATACGGTATATTCAGATTGGATTGATCAACAAATCAGCCAAGGGGCAGAAAACCTTTGGCAAATACTGGGCAAACATGCCCATCTTCGTTGTGTGCTTAGTGGGCATGTTCATCAAGATTTGGCACATTTACGTGATGGTATTTTGACGTTAAGCACACCAGCAACCTGCTATCAATTTAAAACATTTAGCCAAGATTTTGCTTATGATTCCAATCAATCGGCAGGCTATCGTTGGCTGTTTTTGCATGATGATGGACAGATTAGTAGCCGTGTACAGCGAGTTGGCTAAAGTTCACATTCACAATCTTATCTGTCAACAATGTCTGTCAATCCAGCACCCACCTTAATGCAGACCCACCTTAATGCAATTCGACTTGTATTTTATGCAAATATCGGCTAGTATCGCCAGAATTTTTTGCCATTGGTTTTATTGGCATGTTGGTTTTATCAGTAAATTAACCGAACAGCCCAAAAGACATGGACAAAGAACATAACCAAAGCAATAAAACCAAAGCAATAAAACCAACTGGCATGTTCCTAACATCATGTTGACACTGCGTTAATGATATTTTGCCACCCCACATTCGCCCCACACACTGGATGATGGCTAGGAAAGTTAATATGGGACTTAATATAGGAAAGTTAATATGAACTCAACCACTGCCCAAGATGTACAATTTTCTCCTTATCAACCCAGCGATGATGAAGAATACATGTCTGATAAGCAGTTGGCACACTTTCGCCAAATTCTGCTGAATTGGAAAAATCAACTCCTAGAAGAATCAGAACGCACCAAAGCTTATATCCATGATGAATCCAACGCCCTGCCTGACATCAATGACCGTGCCACACAAGAAGAAGAGTTTGCCTTGGCTTTGCGTACTCGTGACCGTGAGCGAAGACTGGTACATAAAATAGAAAAATCACTCGATGAGATTGACAGCGGTGATTATGGTTTTTGTGAAACTTGTGGCGTTGAGATTGGTCTGCGTCGTTTAGAAGCTCGCCCCACTGCCACCCAATGTATTGATTGTAAATCTTTGTCAGAAATCAAAGAACGCCAAGCTTTAGGGCATGCTTAGTCATGTTTAGCCACCGTCTGTTTAATCACCATATGCTTAATCATTAAAGTGGTGTGTCATGACACGCCCTATAGGTCGCTTCGCTCCATCACCCACAGGGCGGCTGCATTTGGGGTCATTGACCACCGCTGTCGCCAGCTATTGTCATATCAAATCTTTGGGCGGTGACTGGCGACTGCGGATAGAAGATGTGGATACTCAGCGTTGTGAGCCTGCTCACAGTCAATATATTATTGATGACTTGTGCCGACTGGGCTTATTGCCTGACGGTAACATCATCTATCAATCAAAACGTGGAGACATTTACCAAGAGTATATTGATACCCACCTTGCCAAACTGGTGTATGCTTGTGACTGCTCACGCAAACAATTAAGTCAATATCAGCACCAACAACCAAACAGCATCCACCTGTATCCACGCTTATGCCTGCATCAATCATTAGATAAAACCCAGCACAAGCTACGCCTACAACTGCCTGATGTGTGTATGGGGTTTTTGGACGGTATTCAAGGCGTACAATGGCAAAACCCCCAACGTACTCAAGGTGATGTGGTCATCAAACGTGCCAATGGTCTATATAACTACATCTTAGCGGTGAGCATTGATGATGGACAACAAGGCATCAGCCATGTGATGCGTGGCTTAGATATTTTGCCAATGACCACTGCCCAAATCTCTATCATGCAATATGCCAATTTACCTGCGGTATCACATTGGTATCACCTGCCCCTGTTGCACAACGACCAAGGGCAAAAACTCTCCAAACAAAACCTTGCCACCCCCATTGACACCCATGGCGATGATAAATGCCGACAGTTGCTGGCTCAAGCATTGCACCTACTCAAACAACCCCCTGTAGAGATGGCAACACCCAGCGACATGTTGAACCAAGCCATTGCTCAATGGGACAACACACCTTTGGTCAAAACCACTGTCTTAGCTGTACTGTCTTAGCTGTATAATCTGCTTATCTAAAAAGTGCGTTATCATCAATATATGCCCATCATTTTCACGATGGTAAAAATTAAGGAATAAGATACAGTATCATCAAAGCAACCATCAGCCTTGCAAAGCTTGTTTAACCAATTGTGAAATGACTGCAGGGTCTGCCCGCCCTGTGGTTTTGGCTTTTAATGCCCCCATGACCCTGCCCATGTTTTGCATGCCTGTCGCGCCTTGCTCTGCAATCTCAGCATTGACCAACTGTGCCAATTCGTCATCACTCATCTGTTCAGGCATAAAACTTTGAATGACATCAAGCTCAAACTGTTCTTTTTGAGCCAAATCATCACGCCCATTATCGGTAAAGATTGCCAAGGACTCTTGGCGTTGTTTGATTTGCTTTTGCAGGATTTCTAACGTTTCATTGTCATCTAATTCGGTTTGACGGTCAATCTCAATCTGCTTGATGACCGCTTGTACGTTACGCAAGACTTTGACTTTCTCAAGCTCACGAGCTTTCATGGCGGTTTTGACGCTGTCAGTTAAGGTTTGTTTTAGGTTCGTCATGATTTTCTCCAATGTCATGATATTCATAAGATAAAAGACACAAAAATTTTAGCATAAAAAAAACGCCACCTTAAGAGCAGCGTTTTTCATATCACAAGATAACAGTGTTTGTGATAAAGCGTGTGTCTTTACATCTTGTGGTGTCTTGTTTTTTGGTGTCTTATGTTTGATTGGTCATCAGTATTTGCGAGTGGTGCGGACAGACTCACGTTGCAGTTTCTTTTTGTAGCGTTTTACCGCAGCGGCTTTTTTACGTTTACGCTCTTGGGTTGGCTTTTCGTAAAATTCGTGTTTACGAACATCAGCCAAAACGCCCGCTTTTTCGCAAGCACGTTTAAAACGGCGAATGGCAACATCAATCGATTCGTTTTCTTTTACCTTAACTGAAGGCATGTAAGCTCCTTAAATAAGCATGAGACATTGGGGACATTGACTTGGCTGTTTTGTTAGCATTAGCCCACGATGGCAAATCGTCTTATCATATTGCCTTGTCTCGTATCGGTGGCATCAGCTCAAGTCAGAATAAATACAGCATGAAATTGAAACTTTACCAAAAAACAATGACGTTTGCAATGATTTTACAATAAATAATAAAGGCAAGGTGATTGAGAGAGCGGCAAAGCGATTAAATGTGTTTTGTTAAATTTTTATTAAAAAAAGCCATGCTGGCAATGCCCATTGAATTTCTATTCAGCAAGATTTTGCATTGACTTCCTCCCCTCCCTAAAGTGAGGGGATTCCTGCTCCCAGACGGTCAAGCCCGACCGCAAGCCTAAGATAGTGGCAACCGCCCGTACGACACACCGTACATCTTAGGTTCTTATTTTAAGCTAATCCTACCGTTAGGATTGTCATAGACACGAATTAGCTTAAGTGTGTGTTTGGAAACGTCTTACCAGTTAAGTTACTGCGTACTCGCAATTTAGTCTTAACTTAACTGTGGAATGTAAGACATTGAATATAGTGAGATGAGTATAACAAAACTTATCGCATTTAACAATTGCCGTAAAACCACCGCCTTCAGGCGGTGGTTTTACGGCAACGGAGGATAAATTTTAACTGCATATCATAATCACCGCTTAGCTATAAATCGCCTCACTCACACTTTTCATCACAAGGGCGAATTTTAGCTCATCATCACAGATGTCGCTAAATGGGTTTTTGATTTTGGCAATCCACCCCGACCCCAACGCACCATCAATGGCATTGCCTTTTTTGTCCCACATTTTGGTAAGTGTGTAAGTCAAATTGCCTTTTGGGGTCATAATCTCAATGTCATCGCCGACCATGAGTTTGTTTTTAATCTCTAAGGTCAAAAAATCATCTGAAATATCCAACACCTCTGCCACAAATTGTTGATGGTCAGTTTTTGATGAGCCGTATTCATAATTTTGGTAATCAGAATGGACATGACGGCGTAAAAATCCTTCGGTATAGCCCCGATTGGCAAGCCCATCAAGGGCGGTGATGAGTCCTGTATCAAAAGGCTTGCCTGCCAACGCATCATCAATCGCTTGGCGGTATACTTGGGCGGTGCGAGCGACATAATAATGCGATTTGGTACGCCCCTCAATTTTTAAAGAATGCACGCCCATATTGACCAAATCAGGCACCAGCTCCACCGCACGCAAGTCCTTTGAGTTCATGATATAAGTGCCGTGTTCGTCTTCATACATCGCCATCAGCTCACCCTTGCGGCCTTGTTCTTCAATGAGTACAACCTCATCGGACGGCTTTTCTACATAATCATCGTCCATGACGACATCGCCATTTAGATTGACATTGGCAATCTCACTCTGAGCTGGTACAAATAGCTCTGGGGTTACAGGAACAACATCACCTGTTTCATTCTCTACCGCTTTATAAGTGTTGTAATTCCAGCGGCAAGCATTGGTGCAAGTGCCTTGGTTGGCATCTCGTTTGTTGATATAGCCAGAGAGCAAGCACCGCCCAGAATACGCCATGCAAAGCGCCCCATGGACAAAAACTTCAATCTCCATGTCAGGCACTTCTTTGATGATTTGCTCAATTTCTTTGAGTGATAATTCACGGCTTAAAATCACACGGCTAATGCCCATCTGCTGCCAAAACTTCACCGTTGCCCAGTTCACGGCATTGGCCTGTACTGACAGGTGAATGACTTGATTGGGGAAAGCTTCTCGCACCATCATAATCATGCCAGCATCGGACATGATAAGCGCGTCAGGTTTCATCTCAATGACAGGGCGAATGTCTGCAATAAAGGTTTTTAATTTGGCGTTGTGTGCTTGAATGTTCACCACCACATAAAACTTTTTGCCAAGCGAATGGGCGTAGGCAATGCCCTTGGCAAGGTTTTCTTCATCAAAATCATTATTACGCACTCGCAGAGAATAACGGGCTTGCCCTGCATAGACCGCATCCGCCCCATAGGCAAAGGCATATTGCATGTTCTTAAATGTGCCAGCAGGACAAAGCAGCTCGGCATGAAACATGGAGCGAGTGGTTAGGCTAGCGGAAGTATTGGTCATGATAAACTCGACGTGATGAACTTAAAGTGGTGATGCACTTAAAGTAGTGATGAACTCAAAATCATGTATGAACGCCATGATAAAAACATGATAAAAACAGGTCTGTTAAAAGAGCGTCTATTATAAGGCAGATACAGCCCAAAAGATAGAAATCCGACTGATACAGTCGGATTTAGCAAATCTTACTGCAACGCCACCCCAACTTCCCCTTTTGGGGTTACTCGAAAAATATGCACTTTAAAGTTAACGCTCTGCCCTGCCAATGGGTGATTAAAATCCACTTCCACCGTGTCATCAGTGATTTGGCTGATTACCCCTGGTAAGGTATTTTTGCCCTTATCTTCAAATTCCATCATCATGCCCACTTCAGGCCTGCCCCCATCTGCCCCACCATCTATCAAAGCAAACTGAGATTTGCTAAAGGTTTGTACATTGTGTGCATTCCACTCACCAAAGGCTTGTTCTGGGGGTAAGTGAGCGGTGCGGATATCGCCTGCGGTGAGATTCATCAACACCGCCTCAAATCCCGGAAGTAAGCTGTCATCACCAATGGTGAGCATCACAGGGTCTGGACGGTTAAAGGTGGAGTCTATCACCGTGCCATTGTCCAAAAACACCTCAAAATGTAACGCCACCTGACTGCCATGGGTGATGCGAGTTTGTTCGTTAGGGGTGATGATGGGGGTGTTCATAAAAACGACCTTTTGTATTTTTTGGTTTAAAGAGTGATTGGTTTAGAAAGTGATTGGTTTGGCTGTTATGAATTTAGATGCGATGCGTTTATGCGATGCGTTTAAATGTTATGACGCTTATTTTCTAAAAAAAGCATGTCAATTAGCATCAGTGCCACACCAATCACAATGCCACAATCTGCTAAATTAAACACAGGATAATGCCACACATTGGCATAATGCACATGAATAAAGTCAATGACATGCCCATATAACAAGCGGTCAATTAAATTGCCCACCGCCCCACCCAAAATTAACGCCAACGCCACAGACAACAGTTTGGCCTGACGAGGAACGACTCGGACATACCACAATAAAAACAGCGATACCAATACCGCCAATCCTGAAAAAAACCACTTTTGCCAACCGCCTTGATCCGCCAAGAAACTAAACGCTGCCCCATGATTATACGCCAATGTCCAATTTAAAAATGGCTCAAACACGGAGATGGATTCATGCAATTCTAAACGGTTTTCAAAATACAATTTGCTCACCTGATCGATGCTAATTATCAATAATGACAGAGCATACCACCCAAAAGCACGGTTACCATTGGGTGTTAGAACCTTTGGGGCTGTTGTGGCTGGTGTTGATTGATGCGTATCGTTATGTTTGTTCACAAAAAATGGCTCACTTAATGAATGAATCTGTCTGTGTTTAAGGCAAATTTAGGCAAATTTGCGACTCTCACCATGACCAACCACATTGACATAACATCGTTCACAAATGTCTGGGTGGTCGCTGTGGTTGCCCACGTCATCACGCACATGCCAACACCGCACGCATTTAGTGCCTTGTGCCACACTGACGCTGACGTTGAGATTGTCAATGTCCGTGGCATTGGCAACATTGATGGTTTCACCATCTCGCTGATATAGCTGGGCATCACTGGTGATGAACACAAATCGCAATTCATCACCTAATTTTGCTAAGCTGTCATATAATTGGCCATCTGTATAAATCTTGACGTTAGCAGATAAGTTGGCGTTGATGATTTTTTGTTCACGAGCCAGCTCAATTTGTTTGTTAATCACGTCTTTGGCGGATAATATCCGCTGCCAATCATCACTGCTGACGCTGTCCAAATTCAATTCTGTGTCCAAATTCAACGCTGGAAATTCATGCCAATGTTGGGTGAACACATAGCCATCTGTGCCTTTTAGTACTTCCCACGCTTCTTGAGCGGTGAAAGTCAAAATCGGAGCAATCCAACGTATCAGTGCATGGGCGATGTGATAAATTGCCGTTTGGGCTGAGCGTCTGGGGTGTCCATCTGCCTTTGTGGTGTAAGTACGGTCTTTGATGATGTCCAGATAAAACCCACCCAAATCTTGCGAGCAAAACGCCGTTACCGCTTGGGTAACTTGGTGAAAATCCATGTTGTCATACGATTGAATGATGCTTTTTTGTACTTGCATGGCTTGGTGCATGATGAATTTGTCTAGACTGACCATGTCTGAGATTGCCACCGCATCGGTCATGGGGTTAAAGTCATCGGTATTTGCCAATAAAAAGCGAATGGTGTTACGGATACGGCGATACATGTCCACCGTGCCTTTAAAAACTTTTGCCCCTGCACTCATCTCATAGCGATAATCACTGGACGCAATCCACAATCTGAGCATATCAGCCCCCGTTTTGTTGATTTCATCTTGTGGGGTGATGATATTGCCCAAAGATTTGCTCATTTTGCGACCGTTTTCATCGACCACAAAGCCATGCGTCAGCACTTGCTTAAATGGTGGGCGGGCGTAAATGGCTTCACTGGTAAGTAAAGACGTTTGAAACCAGCCTCGATGTTGGTCAGAGCCTTCTAGATACATATCAGCAGGGTTGGTCAGTGCATCGGTTTGCTCAAGTACCGCAAAATGGGTTGTGCCAGAATCAAACCACACATCAAGTGTGTCGGTCGACTTAACATATTGGTCAGCATCATCAGCCAAAAAGTCGCTAATGTCAGCATCAAACCACGCTTCAATCCCCCCTTTTTCAATCAATTGAGCGGCTTTTTCAATCAGCGATGATGTGTCAGGGTGCAATTCACCTGTGTCTTTATGGGTAAAAAATGGAATGGGCACACCCCAAGTACGTTGACGGCTGATACACCAATCAGGACGGTTACCCACCATGGCTTCAATGCGATTTTGTCCCCATTGAGGTGTCCATATGACGTTAGGAATGTCCATCATGGTTTGCTCTCGTAAGCCTTTTTGTTGCTTGGCTGATTTTTCTTCCTTGCTAATAAACCCTTCCATGCCAATAAACCATTGGGGTGTGGCTCGGAATATGATGGGCGTTTTGTGTCGCCAGCAGTGCGGATAGCTATGTTCAATTTTGCTGTGCTTAAGCAGATGTCCTGATTGATTGAGCGTTTCAATGATTAGCGGATTGGCTTTATAGATGTGTGTGCCAGCAAAAACCTTGGCAGTATCTAAATACACACCATTGCCACTAACAGGGTTTTCGGTTTCTAAGCCATATTGTTGCCCAACCACATAGTCATCTGCCCCATGCCCAGGAGCGGTGTGTACCAAGCCTGTTCCGCTGTCGGTGGTTACGTGTTCACCCAATATGATGGGTACTTGTCGCTTGGCAATCAGTGGGTGCTGTGCTTGTAACCACTCAAGTTCACTGCCTTTTATGGTGCTTATTACGCCAAGATTATCCAAATCTAATGCCATCAAAGCATCATTCACCAAATCAGTGGCAAGCAGTAAATAACCTTTGTCGGTCTTAACCACGCTATAGTTTTCTTTTGGGTGGACGCTAATGGCTTGGTTGGCAGGTAATGTCCATGGGGTGGTTGTCCAAATGACCGCTTTCACCACATCATCAACAGACACACCCAATTTAACATTATCAATAACATCAAAGCCCACATAAATGGCATCACTGATTTTATCTTGATAATCAACTTCTGCTTCTGCCAATGCCGAACCACAGTCCAAACACCAATTGACAGGCTTCATACCACGCACCACATGGCCACTGTCATAAATTTTGCCCAACGCACGCACAATATTGGCTTCTTGTTTAGGGTTCATGGTCAGATAAGGGTTGTCCCAATCACCAAACACACCCAAGCGTTTAAAATCTGCCTTTTGTAGCTCAATTTGCGTATTGGCGTATTCTCGGCACAGTTTACGAAATTCAGTGGCGGTGATTTTCTGCCCTACTTTACCATGTTCACTTTCTACTTTTTGCTCAATGGGCAAACCATGACAGTCCCACCCTGGCACATACGGAGCATCATAGCCTGATAGGGTTTTTGATTTGATGATGATGTCTTTTAAAACCTTATTGACCGCATGACCTAGGTGTATTTGCCCATTGGCATACGGAGGGCCGTCATGCAAGATGTATTTTTCACAACCTTGGCGAGATTGACGAATTTGCCCATAAACATCATCTTCTTCCCATGCTTGTAGCCAGCTAAGTTCACGCTGTGCCAAATTGGCACGCATGGGAAATGAAGTGTCAGCAAGATTTAAGGTGTCTTTATAATCAATGGGCTTAAGGGTATTGGTCATGGCGGATTTCTACTATGATGGTACACTGTGATGGTACAATGGTGATGATAAGAATGCTGATGAACAGTCAATTGACAACGGCTAAAGGTTGATGACAGTCAAACTTCAACCATCATTCATGATAAAATGGCTGTCATTATAAGCCAAAACTGCCTTTATGTACAAAGCCACTGACAACATTCACTGACAACATTCACTGACAACATTCACTGACAACATTCACTGACAGCATTGCCTTGAACATCACCGCCAATCATACGGACAATCATAGGGAAGCCATCATGACCACCGCCAATCAGCAAAATCCAACTCAAAACAGCCATGTTCAAAACAGCCATACTCAAGAAAAATATGCCAAGTTTTGGCAAACAGACCCCAATCAAAAAAATGCCAGCCAAGATTTACCCACCGCTTCAGATATTTTGGTCAATGCCCAACATCATCAAGATGATGTGGTGAGCTGGATTAATCTTAATAACCGCCGTTGGGCAGACCGTTTTGATTTGTTAATGCACGCCCAATCTGAGCATCACAATCACGCCAGACAGACACTTAGCAATAATACCGATGCCTTTAATCAGCATCTAACATGCCTGACCAAAAGCCTACAAAACGTCAACTCACCACAAGCCCTATGGCGTGATTGGTTATCTTATGCCACCGATGCCAGTCGCCGTGTGGTGCAAACCGCTGATATTTTGCGTGAGCGTGGTGATATTTTTTTGCAACATGAACAAGCAGGCTGTCCGCCAGTGCTTGACTATGATTATGAAGTCATCATGGACGGCAGTACCTTATCTCGCCCCAGCAATTATGTGCTGCTGAAAATTCTGCCACCACAAGGCATCACCACCCGTGAAAACGGTCGCCCCTACATCATCATCGACCCCAGAGCAGGCCATGGGGCAGGCATTGGTGGCTTTAAGCACGACAGCCAAGTCGGCGTGGCATTAAGCGAAGGACACCCTGTGTATTTTGTTGCTTTCAAACGCATGCCAGAACCTAACCAAAGCATTGCTGATGTGACTTTTGCTGAAGCTGTCTTTGTGCGTGAAGTGCGTCGTCGCCATTCCAATTCCAACGCTCCTGTGGTGGTTGGCAACTGTCAAGGAGGTTGGGCAGCACTCATCTTAGCTGCCACCAACACTGACATCACAGGACCCATCGTCATGAACGGCTCGCCAGTATCAGCATGGAGTGGTGAAGTGGGCATCAACCCCATGCGTTACCAAGCAGGCACACAAGGCGGCACATGGCTTGCCATGCTGGCATCAGATTTGGGTCATGGCATCTTTGATGGGGCATGGCTGGTGCATAACTTTGAGCAACTCAACCCATCACGCAACTACGTGGGCAAATATTATGACCTTTACAAAAACCCCACAAAAAATCGTGAGCGGTTTTTGAACTTTGAACGCTGGTGGGGTGGCTTCTTTTTGATGAATCATGCTGAAATTGAGTGGATTGTTGAAAACATCTTTGTTGGCAATCGCATCGCTCGCAATACCGCCCAAATCGAAAAAGGCACCAACATTGACTTGCGTAACATCAAAGCCCCCATCATCATCTTTGCCTCACATGGCGATAACATCACCCCACCTCAGCAAGCCATTAATTGGATACTAGACACCTACAGTGATGAAAGAGAAATCGAAGTTTGCGGACAACGCATCGTTTATATGGTGCATGACAAAGTGGGACATTTGGGCATTTTTGTCAGCTCATCAATCGCCAACCGTGAGCATAAAGGCATGGCATCTATTTTAAAGATGATTGAAGCCCTATCACCAGGGCTATATGAATTGGTCATCGAAGATTATCAAGGCAAAGGTGAAGACATGCAGTTTTATGTTACGTTCAAAAGTCGCACCTTTGACGACTTGGCGATGATTGATGACGGCCGTTTGGACGAAAAACCCTTTCAAGCAGTACATCGCTATTCTAAATCACAAGCTCGCATTTATGACTTACACATGCGTCCGTGGGTACAGGCGATGACCACACAGACCAGTGCCGAATGGTTGAGAGCCATGCACCCATTACGACTACAACGCAAACTGTGGAGCAGTCGCAATCCCTTTGCCATGATAATAAAAACCGTTGCCACCAGCATCAATCAAAATGATGACCCTATCCACTCACTCATCACAAAGACTGACTCACACACCCCATCAGCAAGCATCACATCAGCAGACATCAATGAAACAGATGTCAAAAAACAACAAGCCATCTTACAAGGCTCAGAAGCCGCCCCCACCCTACCTGCCACCGAATCTTTACAACAAAATAACCTATTTTTGCAAATGGAACGCTTATGGATAACCACCATTAACACCACACTTGACTTATGGCGAGATTGGCAAGACATGACCAGCGAAATGCTGTTTTATGGCTGGTGGGCATTACCGTGGCTGCGTGCCTATGGACAACAAGAGACCTCTCGTCGCTTAACCGATAAAGAACGTCTACAAGAAATGCCAAGCGTACAGATGGCATTAAGCCGCATGGAACAAGGTGGTTTTTGTGAAGCGGTGGTGAGAATATTGGTGCTTAGCAACACCATGAGCCAAGGGGGCATTAAGCGTGATAAGCTGATACTTATCACCGAAATACTGACACAAAGCAAACCCTTTACCGAGCTGACACATCAACAACTTGCTGAGCTGCTGCATGAACAGACCATCATCGTTCGCTTTGCCAAAGAACAAGCCATACAAACCCTACCAACATTGCTTAAGACCAAGGCGGATAAACAAAAAGCCATGGACGTGGTGCGATATGTCATTGGCAGTTACCATAAGATGCCCTTAGATATTCGCCAAGCATTATCAGAATTGTATCACGTCATGGGATTAGACAGCTTTGAAAAAGACGTGGATAAAAACCCATTAGAAGTGACTGATGTGGTGGTGGGATAAGCGTCGCCATTCAAGTTTTACCACATCTTAGCTTTACTATCTCTCAGTTTTACCACATCAAGGTTTTATCAAACTTGTTTATTTTTTGTTGTGTGCAGAGACATTTCATCATGAACAACATTCTTCTTGCCATCACAGGTGGTATTGCCGCTTATAAATCTGCCAGCCTTGCTCGCCTATTGGTTAAATACGGTCATAACGTGCAAGTCATCATGACCAAAGGCGCAACCGCCTTTATCAGCCCATTGACTTTGCAAGCATTAACAGGCAATGCCGTCCATACCCAGTTACTTGATGAAACTGCCGAAGCAGGCATGGGGCATATTCAGCTTGCCAAATGGGCGGATTTACTCATCATTGCCCCTGCCTCTGCCAACACCTTGGCACGCTTAAGCATGGGCATGGCAGATGACTTATTGACCACCGTTTGTCTTGCCACAACAGCACCCATCTTGGTTGCTCCTGCCATGAACCAACAAATGTGGGCAAACCCTGCCGTCGTCTTAAACACACAGACACTGACAGATTTGGGGTATCAAATCATTGAACCTGCCAGCGGTGAACAAGCTTGTGGCGATGTGGGTGCTGGTCGACTACCTGAGCCAGAAGCCTTGTTTGAGCAAGTGCAATGGGCATTGGCCAAACAACATCAGCCCCAATTGCTGGCAGGTAAGCAAGTGGTCATCACCGCAGGAGCAACCTTAGAAGCCATTGACCCAGTGCGATATTTATCCAATCATTCAACAGGTAAAATGGGTTATGCGTTGGCAACTGCTTGCCGTGATGCAGGGGCAGAGGTAACTTTAATTGTTGGGGAAAAAGTAACACTAACCACCCCCATTGGTGTGCAGAAAATCACCGTTCAATCAGCCGATGACATGCTACAGGCTGCCAAAAAAACAGCAGATACAGGTTGTGATGTGTTTATTGCCACCGCCGCTGTTGCCGACTACCGCACAAAAACCACCGCCCCACAAAAAATCAAAAAAACCCAACCAGCCATGACCCTAGAACTGGTGAAAAACCCCGACATTTTGGCGACCATTTCTAAAGAGAATCCTAATATGTTTATGGTTGGTTTTGCTGCTGAAACACAAGACGTTGAAAAATACGCCCACAACAAACTGATAGACAAAAAGTTAGACATGATTGCTTGTAATGATGTGTCTCGCCAAGACATTGGTTTTGCCAGTGATGACAATGCGATGACGGTATTTTTTGCAGACAAATACCAACACCCATCAGCCTCATTGGCAAAAATGCCCAAAAAAGACATCGCCAAAGAATTGGTTAATCTAATGGCTAAGGTCATGTTGCCTCACAGTTGCTAAAATCAACGGTAAAATCAATGGCTAAAATGATTTTTTCTCTTGTGGATTTTGGGTTAGTTGATGTATTTTATCAAGTAATGTGGTTTAATTGGTTTAACAATTTAGCCACTGACATTGTTTATCCACTGACATTGTTAAGTACCTGATTTTAAGTGGCTAATTTTAAACATCTGGTTTTAAGCACCTAAATTTTAAATGCCTATATTTTAAGCACGACACACATATTTTAAACACCGATATGTATCATTGATATGTTGATTGAATGGATAAAATAAAAGGACATGACATGACCGACACAACCACCATGAATGCCACCACCAGCCACCGCCTTAATTCACCTGATAACCGTCCTTGGCGAAAAACCTATGACACAATTGGTATTGTTGACCACATTAACATGCCAGCGGATAATACCTCTTTAATTGATTGTTTTGAGCGTAACTTTGCTCATCATGGCGACAAAGAAGCTTATGTTTGTATGGGGGCCAGTTTAAGCTTTCGTGAGCTGGATATTTACAGTCAGCAAATGGCGGCGTATTTGCAATCTTTGGGGCTAAAAAAAGGCGATAAAGTGGCGGTGATGTTGCCAAACATTCTACAATATCCCATTTGTATGCTGGCGGTGATAAGAGCTGGCTTGGTTTTGGTCAATGTCAATCCACTATACACCAGTCATGAACTTAACCATCAATTGGCAGACAGCGATGCTCGTGCCATCATTTTACTTGAAAACTTCGCCAAAACGTATCAAAACGTATCAAATAAGGGCAACATAGAGCATGTCATCGTTACCACCATGGGTGATATGTTTGGCATGATAAAGGGATTTATCGTCAATACCGTGGTGCGTCATGTCAAAAAAATGGTGCCTAATTGGCACATTGCAGGACACATCAGCTTTAAAGATGCCCTAAAAACTGTGCCAGCCAGCCAATACAAACGCCCCAATGACCTGACATTAGATGACTTGGCAGTTTTGCAATACACAGGTGGCACAACAGGCGTTGCCAAAGGGGCAATGTTGTCGCATCGTAACTTAGTCGCCAACTTGCTACAATCTTCAGCCTTTGTTGAAACCATATTTTCTGATGGTGAAGACTCTCAAGGGCAATATATTTTGGTTGCTCTGCCTTTGTATCACATTTTTTCTTTTACCGTGTGTGGTCTTTTGGCAATGGATAAAGGCTTTGCTGGCGTGCTTGTGCCAAACCCCCGTGACCTTGACAGCTTGGTCAAAGACATTGATAAATATCGCCCAGCATTCTTCCCTGCCGTCAATACCTTGTTTAACGGTTTGGCTCACCATGCCAAATTCCGTGAACTTAACCTAACCAACATTCGAGTGTCATTAGGAGGCGGCATGTCGGTGATGTCGAATACTGCCAATGAATGGAAAAAACTCACAGGCACACCCATTTTAGAAGGTTATGGTCTGTCTGAAACTTCGCCTGTCTTGACCATGAACCCACCCACATTGACTCAATACACAGGCAAAATTGGCATACCCGCCCCTGCCACCGACATCATTTTAGTGGACGATGATGGCAACGAAGTGACCATCGGTGAGGCTGGTGAAATCGCCGCCAAAGGCCCACAAGTCATGCAAGGCTATTGGAAGCGTCCAGAAGACACGGCTGATTGCACCACCAAAGACGGTTATTTTCGCACAGGGGACATCGGTGTGATGGATAATGATGGCTACTTTAAGATTGTTGACCGCAAAAAAGACATGATTTTGGTCTCTGGGTTTAACGTGTATCCTAACGAAGTGGAAGATGTCATGACCAATCACCCCAAAATCATGGAAGCTGGGGTTATCGGTGTGCCAGATGACAACAGCGGTGAAGTTCCCAAAATCTACATCGTGCGTAAAGACAACACCCTAAGCAAAAACGAGGTCATCAAACATGCCAGAGAGCATCTGACGGGCTACAAACGCCCACGCCATGTGGAATTTGTCGATGAATTGCCCAAATCGCCTGTTGGCAAGATTTTGCGTAAAGAGTTGCGTAAATTAGAAGAAAAAAATAATAATGGTTAAAAAAATAATGGTTAACATTTTCCAAAAAATTAAGCAACTCAAATAATAAAACAACCCAAACATAACGCCCACACCGACAGAACATTCATATGTTTTCTCGGTGTTGTTATCATTCATCGTTATCACTCATTGAATGTATGGTTTATGACACCGAAAAGCCTTGGTTAACAAGCTATGAACGCTATGGCATGACCGATGATGTGCCATTCCCTGATGCCCACATCAGTCTTATTGATGTGATGGAGCGTCAATGTCGTAAGTACGCCAAACGCACCGCCTATCTGTGTGCCAATGTGCCACTCACCTACCAAGAGCTTGAAGCTGACAGCCGTTATCTTGCCAGTTATCTACAGTCGCTTGGCTTGACCCAAGGTGATAAAGTGGCGGTGATGCTGCCTAACTGCTTACAATATCCCATTTTAACCTTTGCCATCTTGCGAGCAGGTTTGGTCATTGTGAATGTCAATCCATTATACACAACAACAGAACTGACTTATCAGCTAAGCGACAGTGGGGCAAAGGTGTTGTTCATCTTTGACTTATTCACCAAAACTTATGTGGACATGCCCAGCCAATACCGCTTGCCACACGTCATTGTGTGTGGCTTATCGGACAGTTTGGGGCAGGTTAAGGGATTGTTGGCACGGCATTTGGTGGGGTATCGCCACAAGCAATCACTTCGGCACATTGATGGCAGTACGCCTTATCAACAAGCCAGATTGCAAGGCATTCAGTACAGTTATCAGCGCCCTGAGGTTGTCGGTGAAGATTTGGCATTGCTACAATACACAGGTGGCACAACAGGGCGAGCCAAGGCAGCACAGCTTAGCCATCATAACCTGCTTGCCAATCTGGTTCAGTTAAAGGCATGGATACAGTCTGCTTATCCCAATACTGTTGCAGAGAGCAGTGCATGGTCAATGGATAATGCGTTTTTTGAGCCTGAAGTGCAATCAGATTTTGATGTGGCAACGACATTGATTGACCATGGTGGTAAAGGTCATCTGATGCTCACCGCATTGCCATTGTATCATGTGTTTTCGTTTATGATAGGGGGACTATTTGGCATGGTGTCAGGTGGTTGCAGTTTACTCATCATTGACCCATCTAACACAGATGCCATCATCAAGCAAATCAAACGCCATCAGCCAACCATGATGGCAGGGGTTAATACGCTGTTTAAAGCCTTGCTGAATCATCGTAAATTTGCCCAATTGGACTTTTCAACCTTGCAGATGACCGTGGGTGGTGGCATGGCAGTCGATGCCAAAGTCGCCGCCCAATGGCACAAAGTTACAGGCCTGCCCATCATCGAAGGCTATGGACTGTCCGAAGCATCTCCTGTGGTAACTGCCAATCCTCCCATGCTTGGGGCATACAATGGTATGGTTGGTTTGCCCTTGGTGGCGACTGATATTGTGTTGTTAGATGATTTTGAACAGCCCGTGGGCATGGGTGAACGGGGGGAAGTGTGCGTTTTTGGCCCACAAGTGATGCACAGTTATCACAACGCACCTGCCTTAAATCAAGACAGCTTTACCCAAACAGGTTACCTAAAGACAGGCGACATCGGCATCATGAACCGAGACGGTTTTATCAAACTGGTAGACCGCAAAAAAGACTTGATATTGGTATCAGGGTTTAATGTCTATCCCAGTGAGATTGAACACATCATGAACACACATGACTACATTGCTGAAAGTGCTGCCATCGGTGTCCCCAGTCAAGAACGTGGTGAAGACCCAAAACTGTACGTGGTGCTGACTGCCAAAGGTCAAACCGCCATTGACACACAGGGTGAAGCATCTGTATTTCAACAGTTGCTACAATATGGCAAAAAAAACCTAACAGGCTACAAACGCCCACGCCATATTGTGGTGATTGATGAATTGCCCAAATCCCAGTTGGGCAAAATCCGCCATCGTGAATTGCGTGAGCGAGAAGGACTGATATAGCAAGGACTGATATGGTCAATTTTACCTTGCTATTGGCATCAACCATCGATAGGATAAGCACACCTTATTACCACCCCTAAAGCCATTCATCTCACTTTTATGACCCAACATATAACCCAACATCTTTTTTAAACACACAACCTGTTAAACACACAACATAGGATAACTCATGCGTATCGATGACCGTCAAAACGACCAACTGCGAGCCGTCAGCTTTGAGAGAAATTACACCAAACACGCCGAAGGCTCTGTGTTGGTCAGCTTTGGTGAAACCAAAGTTTTATGCACCGCCAGCGTCGAAACAGGCGTTCCCCGCTGGCTTAAAGGACAAGGCAAAGGCTGGATAACCGCTGAATATGGCATGTTGCCCAGAGCCACTCACACCCGCAGCCAACGAGAAGCCACCCATGGCAAGCAATCAGGACGGACCCAAGAAATTCAGCGACTCATCGGTCGCAGTTTGCGCGCCATGGTAAATCTGGACAAATTGGGTGAAAACACCATTTATGTTGATTGCGATGTCATTCAAGCCGACGGTGGCACACGCACCGCTAGCATCACAGGGGCGGCCATCGCCGTGATTGATGCCATTGAAAACATGCAACAACGTGATGGCAAAAAACAACTCAAAACCGACCCCTTATTAGGTTTGGTTGCTGCCGTTTCAGTGGGCATTAAAGACGGAGAAATCTTGCTTGATTTGTGCTATGAAGAAGATTCAACCTGTGAGACTGACTTAAATGTGGTGATGACCCAAAAAGGCGAGTTCATCGAAATTCAAGGCACAGCAGAAGAAAAACCCTTTAACCGCACACAAATGGATAACATGTTGACAATGGCAGAAGCTGGCATCGCCCAACTGATTACCTTGCAACAACAAACATTAAATTGGTAAAGCGTTACATTGGTAAAGCAGTACATTGGTAAATTCATACTAAGATTAAGGAAAACATCGTGTTACAAGTCACAGACAGCGGGGTAAATATCACCCTATCAGGGCAAAGTAACCATCAAGGCAATGGGTTATTTTGGTTTGCATCAGCATTGCTGATTGGGGCGGTGGCGGTTGCCATGGCGATGAGCCTATTGCCAGAGCGTCTTGCCATGACTGCTCTGGCCATCTTAGTGGTGGGGAGTTTTGTGTTTAATTGGTATCGGCAAAAACAGCAAGTCAGTAAAGACATTCTTATCAGTCAAGGTATGTTGGAAGTCCGCCCCGGTGTCTTTCACTACACGCAAGCAGGGCAAAGAAAACGCCTTCTCGTCAAAGAAGATGACCAAATTATGCTAAAAGGCAAACAGCTGTTGATTTATGAGCCAAATGGGGGGTTGGCATGCCAAGTCATGGGCTTTGACGATGCCAAAGAAGCCCAAGTCATGCAACAAGTGTTGCAAGGGCAACAACCCAACAAACGCCATGTCAATATAAAAATGCAGTCTGACGAACAGCATGGGTAAAATCAGAACTGACAGCCATCATTCATCTGACTTGGCATTTATCATCTAAGCTTTCGCTTTAAAAGCTCAGCTTTAAAATGGATTAACTTTAAAATGGCTTAACAATGACCAACATCACAATGCCAATTAATAAAAAAGTTGGCAACTCATTAAACCATCGCCAAAACACATGCGATTTTAGATGGGCGTTACCAATCAGGCGTTTGCGATAATGACCACACACCAAATGATACGCCGTCAGCATGACCACCAAAGTCAGCTTGGCATGTAGCCAATATTGGGTTTTATAGCCATCCCAACCGAGCCAAACCATCAACAAACCCAGTACCCACGTCATCACCATGCCAGGGGTCATGATGCCACGATACAACTTGCGTTCCATGATTTCAAATCGTTCATGGCTGATGCCATCATCACTCATGGCATGATAAACGTACAGTCTTGGCAGATAAAACAACCCTGCAAACCAAGTTACCATGGCAATGACATGAAAGGCTTTTATCCAATTAAAGTATTCCATATGATACCAATAACACGATGAGTAAATCTAATGCGGTGTCTCTTTTATTGTGAATAGGCATATCAACTCAACCATGCTGCTATGTTGCCTAGCATATTATCATGTTGCCATCGCATCAATGACAGTGACCTGTTTAACAGGCATGGCAACCAGCCCAAGCTCACGCATCATGCGGTCATCATTGGCTTGACTGGCATTACCCGTGGTCAATAGCTTGTCTCCATAAAAAAATGAGTTTGCCCCTGCCATAAATGCCAACGCCTGTTCAGCATCAGATAGATTCTCACGCCCTGCTGACAAGCGAACATAACTGGTTGGGCAACAAATGCGAGTCACTGCAATGGTGCGTATCCACTCAATCACCGACAACTGCCCTTCTACCAAAACCCTATCTCCCAGTGGTGTGCCTTTAATCGGGACAAGCAAATTAACAGGAATAGATTCAGGTGGTTTTGGCATTTTTGTCAGCTCAAGCACCCAATCAATGCGGTCATCTCGACTCTCACCCATGCCCACAATACTGCCACTACACACATTCATGCCTGCTTGACGCACATAATCTAATGTCTGCAAACGCTCATCATAACTTCGTGTGCGGGTAACTTGGTCATAATAAGCACGAGACGTGTCTAAGTTATGGTTATAGTAGTCTAGCCCTGCTGTGGCAAGCTGTTCTGATTGTGCTTGGCTCAACATGCCAAGCGTCATACAAGTTTCAAGCCCTAACGCTTTAACTTCTTTAATCAGCTCCAACACATAGGGCATGTCTTTATCGCTGGGGTGTTTCCATGCTGCCCCCATACAAAAGCGAGATGACCCTGACGCTTTGGCTTGGCGTGCTTTTTGTAGCACCGTCTGTATGTCTAAGCGTTTTTGTGCCACCAAACCTGTGCTGTCTCGATGATGTCCTGATTGTGAGCAGTAGCCACAGTCCTCTGGGCAATTGCCTGTTTTAATCGACAACAAGGTGCTGATTTGTACCCTATTGGCAACAAAATGCTGGCGATGCACCGTCTGAGCTTGAAACAACAAATCCATCAACGGCAAATCAAACAACTGAGCAATCTCTTCTCGTGAAAGAATGGACGCTTGTTTTGGCTGGCTTTGAGTGGTGGTCATTGTGCGATGTCCCTATAAAAATCCCTATAAAGCACTGATTTGATGTCTATTTTTTTAGGTGACTGACCAATTTGCCCAACACATCGTTGGCAATCTGTCCTGCTTGATGAGCATAAGGCTTGGCTTGGTCTAGCAGTGGCTTGGCTTGCTCAACATAAGGTTTTAGAGCATCTGGCACATCGGGTATGGCAAGTTTTGTTACCTTAGCGAACCATAACATCAGCCCATAATCACCTTTAATACTGACATCTTCATTGTCAATGGCGGTCATAAAAGCACGCACATCACCTTTCATCAACAGCTTAACACCTGTCATGCTGTCATTAAAATCCACCGTCAAATCAGCATCTTCTGCTGTGCCTTGTTGCTGACTGACCTGCCCATTCTCAAAACGAAACACCCGCGCCACACCATCGGCATCACTGCTAAACACAATGGTATGCGACACATCAGCCAACAGCTCAGCAAGCTCATCATTTGCTTGGGCATCAGGGTTTTGGCTAAAATCTTGGCTAAGTTTTTGTAGTCGCCAACCCAAGGTATAAAGTAGCACATCAAGGGGATTGGACTGTACAGGAATGAGATTGGGTAACATAAGATATCCTAACTGACGATAAGAAAAGGTAAATAATGGGTAAAAAATGATTGGTAAAAATGATTAGCAAAGGGTGATAAAGTAACCAAAGTAACCCAAAATCACCCAATCAACAAACCTGCATAGCCTAACATATTTATTTGCCCCATTAAGGCATTTTTTTTGTGTGATTTGTTGCAATTATCAAATCATTTGTTATAATACCGTCCCTACAACACAGAGCAAATCCCTAGCACAGATTTGATGATGCCGTTTTTTAAAAGCATCACTCTTGTGTGGCTGATATTTTTATGTTTGAATGTTTTTATATAAAACACATTTTTATATAAAAACATAAAATAAGACATAAACATCAGTAAACGGTGAAGTGGGTGAGTGGCTGAAACCAGTTCCCTGCTAAGGAACCATACGTATTACACGTATCGAGGGTTCGAATCCCTCCTTCACCGCCATTCATGTTAGACCAGCATTTTTGCCAAAAAATGATTGACAATGACATATTTATCGTTATAATTGCCAACCATCATTTATGAATGTTGACAAACATGCGCCCGTAGCTCAGTTGGATAGAGCGTCTGGCTACGAACCAGAAGGTCGGGAGTTCGACTCTCTCCGGGCGCGCCATTTGTAAGCATCAATTAGACAATGATTAGACAATGAAATGATTAGACGGATTAACTGCCCATCTTGTGATGCTTGGCAGTTTTTTTATGTTTGATGGTTTTTATCACTCGTTACTGTAAACCCACCCACGTCAGAGAGTGGATATAAGACAACGTGTCTATCACATCTTAAGCTATTTTCCATTGATTAGACCAACAATATTGAATAATTGAATAACAGGTAATGTCGGTATAAACCCACCCCATGAAAACACTCAAGCGACGTATCAAAGACACTGCCCTAATCGTGGTCGGTGATGTAAAAGCTACCCAATTTAACAGCAAAAAAGGCAAACTGACCAAGTTGGTGTACAATGCAGGTTGGTTTGAACTCAAACGATAATTGACTTATAGATATAAGAACGTTCTTTGCGGCCTGGCTTAACCGTCTTGTAGAAGGAATCCCCAAACGATAGGAGGAGAAAGTCAAAACCTGATTTCTAATGTCTTATCATCTCGTTTTATCATCTGCCAACAAGTAAGTATATCCTGACTGCCAATCAGGGTATTGTAGCCATGCTCTGGGAATGTTGCTATGAATGCGTTTTCCTGTCATTTTTTGATGCGTCTTGTCTTGATATTGGATGGGTATTTGATGGTCTGTTGTGTCTGTGTCATTGCCATGGTTTGTATTTAAATGGTTAGTGTTTGAATGGTTGGTGTTTGAATTTTTCGCCAAGAATTGTTTTAACCATGTCATCAACACCGTCTTACTCACTGGGGCATAATCACTTGCCAAGTATAACGGTTCTGGCTTGGCTAGGGTTAACACGTTGACCGCCACAGTAACCAAATCACTGTCCATGATGCGGTTTGTCCAATGAATTGCCCCATTGCTTTCGTCATTGAGTGACTGTTTGGCTTGTTCAATCAAGCGCCTTCTTGTTTTACCATAAATGCCACTGGGTCTGATGATAACGGCTTGGTCTTTGAATGCCTGCTGTAATGCCTGTTCTGCTTGTAAAATATAAATAGACCCTGCATGATTAGGCACTTTGGGTGTGGTCAATACATCAACCCATTCACCATCATCTTGTCCATAGACTCCTGTTGATGAAATAAACACCATCTGCTCAAGCTTGGGCAATGCCATTGCCATGTTTGCCAGATGCTTGGCGACTGCAAGATAGGCATCACGGTAGGCATTGGCATCATAACGGTCAGGAGTAATGATGATGGCAATGTGGGTAAAGTCAGCAAGCACCGTGGCATCAAGCGTCAACGCATCGGCTTGAATGTATTTGGCATTTTGATGCAACTCATAATCATCACGATGACGACGTGCCAACCCTGTTACCAAATAACCTTTTTTTGCCAAATCATTGGTTACCGCCAGCCCAATACCGCCTTGACCAATGATAAGGTATTGCGGTTGATAATCGGTAACTGTGTTTTTTTGAGAACGGTCGTTTTTTTGAGAACGGTGATGCTGTGTGTCTGTCATGGTTAATTTCAACTATTTATACGTACAAGGGTTATTTAAAGCCATCATCATTCAAACAACACCACTTAAACAACCTCATTTAGACAATATCGCCACTTCATGAATATAGTTTTTTAAGTCGGCTTCTGACTCTGCCAACAGCTCATCATCTTGTAAGTACTTGGCATATTCAATCCATAATAACAGTTGATATAGGCTGTTTCGCTCAACCACATAAAACTGCTTGCTAAATTGCTTGAGCGTGGATTCGTCATTGATGTTTAAGCGGTCATACCACGCATCAATTTTGTTCGCTTGCTCTGGCGAGAAGCTTAGGGCAAATAATCCATCTATCAGTTCATCACGATTTTCTTCGGCCATCATTTTGCTAATGCGTTTAATTTGGCGGTTACGTGCTGAGCCATCAGGCAGATTGGCTAAGGCATTAAGCTCAGCCAATAAGAATTCACTGACGGTCAGTTTTTTGAGTTGTTTTTTGGATAAATGGGCAAGCGGTTGGGCAAGTTGTTGCAAGCGTTCGTGGGCTTTTTTTTGTTCGGTGCGTGAAACACGCATGTCATGTTGTGACCAATCAATCATAAGATACCTTAATATTTGTGTGCATATTCATATGCCAGTAATCATAAACTCACCAAAAAGATTTTTCACGGTGCTTAACATTCACCTGCATTTTATCAGGCAAATGACCAGTTAATATCTCCCCCACCGCTTGGCTGACAAATACCGAGCGGTGTTTACCCCCTGTACAACCAATGGCGATGGTCACAAAATGGCGATTGTTCTCAATAAAATCAGGCAACCACTTTAATAAAAATGTGCTGATGTCATGCGTCAGTTCATACACGGCAGGAAATTGAGCAAAAAATTCCTGCACAGGCCCATCAAGCCCTGTCAGATGATGCAAATCCACTTCCCAATGTGGATTTGGCAGGGTACGCACATCAAAGACAAAATCAGCATCTTTGGGCGTGCCATGCCTAAACCCAAACGACAGCACATGAACGATGATGTGGTTATCCACGCCCAAATGTTGTCTTAGGCTGTTTTTTAGCTCATGAATGTTTAACAAACTGGTATCAATTTTAATATCAGCATGGCAGGCAATCGGTTCAAGCAGCTCAATTTCCTTTTGAATGGCATTGGGCAGATTGCCAGCCATCGCCATCAATGGATGCACTCGGCGAGTGGCATCATAGCGTGCGACCAGTACATCATCTTGGGCGGTGGCATACACCACAGTCAAAGCGGTCTTGCCATAGGTTTGTATCAAGCTGTCATACACTTGACCAAAGTTGGATAAATCCGCTTTGGGCGTGCGGACATCTATGCCCACAGCAATGCGATGAATCTGGCTGTCATTGACCAATTTTTCTATGGCAAGTGGCACGATGGATAAAGGCAAATTGTCAAGCGGATAATAGCCAAAATCTTCTAAGGTGTTGAGTACGGAGGTTTTTCCTGAACCTGAACGCCCTGACACCACAATGATTGAGTTTGGGGCAATGAGTTTGGGCATCATATTTCCTTAACAAAATAAGCAAAACCATTAACATGGATTTAGATGAACATGGATTATTAACATGGACTGTTAACATGAATTATTAACATGGATTTAAGGTAATTTCCAAATTATCCAACAGCCTTGCCTTGCCCAAATAACAAGCGGTCAAAATCACCAAATGCTTATCATGGCGGCTAGCAGGTTGCAGTTGCTGATTGAGTACTTGCAAATAATCCACTGTAAAACCATCATAAGTTAATTTGTCTTTGGTTTTTTGTATCATCGTATCAAAATCAGCAACGCTGGCAGACTGTAACTCACCTGCAAGCTGTTGTAAGGCTTGTGCCAGCCGTGGGGCAATGGCACGCTCTTGCTCGGTCAAATACTGGTTGCGAGACGATAACGCCAAACCGTCATCGGCTCTGACAATCTCACTGCCAATAATGTCAATCTCAAAATTTAATTCTTGCACCAATTGGGCAATGATGGCAAGTTGCTGGTAGTCTTTTTTACCAAATACCGCCACATCAGGACGAACGATATTAAACAGCTTACTCACCACAAGCCCAACACCGTCAAAATGCGTGGGGCGTGTCTGACCACATAATATCTTGCTGATACTGCCTGACAGGATTTGAACATTGGGCGGATAGACAGGATACATCTCGTCCACACTTGGGGCAAAAACCAACGCCACGCCAGCTTTGGCAAGTTTTTGGCAATCGTCATCAAGCGTGCGTGGATAACTGGCAAAATCTTCACCTGCCCCAAATTGAGTGGGATTGACAAAGATACTCACCACCACAACATCGGCATGTTGTTTGGCAAGTGCCACAAGGGATAAATGCCCATCATGTAAATTGCCCATGGTTGGGACTAAGGCTATTTTTTGGTGGCGTAAGGGGTTTAATTCGTTTTTTAAGTCTTTGATGGTGTGAAAAATTTTCATGTTTTTATCCTAAAGTGCATGATTTTCTAAAGACCATGCTTTACCGTGCGTATGCTCTACCATGAATATGCTAATCCATCGTAAAGGTGTGCTGTTTAAAGGTTTAATGACAGTGATTTAACCGTCTTCATTTAACCAAAAACTGATGTTAACCAAAAACTTCTGAATGTGTGTTTAATCGAGCAAGTTGCAACTCACCATCAACCATGCGATAAATCAAAACCAAATCATTTTTGACATGACAATCACGAAAACCTTGCCAGTTTCCAGTCAACGCATGGTCTTTATACTGTGCTGGTAGGGGTTTTTGCTTAAAAATACAATATAAAACTTCTATCAACTCAGGGCTTGATAGTACTTCTGATGACAGTTTTTTAATATCACGTTTATAACTTTTACTGAGCGAATACTTCATTTACTCGCTCACATCTGGATTGGTCAAAGCCATCATATGTTGTTGAAAATCAGCAACGTCATTTGCTTCAAACGTCTCACCCTGACCATCTATCAATTCCTTTATGGCATCAGCGGTCACAGTATTGGGCTGATAATCCAAACTTAATGGAATTTGTTTGCTGATGGCAATCTGTGTTAGAAACATATTAAATGTCTGAGCAGGCGATAAACCATAACTTCTGATGACATCAAATGCTTGATTTTTAATGCTTTCATGCGTGCGAAAACTAAAAGAACTGTCATACATGGCAGTGGCTCCTAATCAATGAATCTCACCACAGTATAAATGTATGATGTCATACAATGCAAGACACCTTTAATTGCCAACATCATCCATTGCTAAAATCCATGGCTAAAAACTGTGCTTCTCTGTTGGAAAGGCACGCTGTTTGACAGCACGATGATAGGCTTTAAACGCCCCAACAATGTCTTTGGTTTGGTTGCTGTCATCGGTCAAAAAGTTTTTGACAAATTTGGCAGGTTTTCGGGTATAAACGCCCAGCATGTCGTGCATGACCAGCACTTGCCCATCACAATCCACCCCAGCCCCAATGCCAATGACAGGCACAGCGAACCGCTCGGTAACAGCTTTGGCAAGCGATGCTGGTACGCATTCAAGCAACAAAAGACTCGCCCCAGCATTCACCACGGCTGTACAATCTTTCATCAATTTATCCGCTTGGGCGTCCGTTTTACCTTGTACTTTATAGCCACCAAAGACATTCACCGACTGCGGCGTTAATCCCAAATGCACGCAAGTGGGTACGCCATTGTTTGCCAAGACCTTGACAATGTCGGTAAGCTCGCTGCCCCCTTCAATTTTAACCACATTGGCACCTGCCTGCATGACCGCCTTGGCACTGGCAATGGCATCAGATACGGTGGCATAACTCATAAAAGGCAAATCGCATAAGATTAAAGCGTGAGAATTACCACGCACCACATTTTGAGTGTGATAAACCATGTCCCCAACGCCCACTGGCAAGGTTGAGCGTTGCCCTTGGACAACCATGCCCAGACTATCACCGATTAAAATGGTGTCAATGTCTGCCAACTGCATGGCGTGAGCAAAACTTGCCTCGTAACAAGTTAGGCAAGAAAATGTTTTACCCTCTGCTTTTAGTTTGTTTAAAGTAGATAGGGTGATGGGTGCTTTGGGTTTGGGGGAGATTGATGATGATGGGGCTTGGCCGCTCATAGGATTGCCTTTTTAGGGTAATGGCTGTTTAATTAAGTGATGACCGTTTCAGTCATAGCTGTTTAATTTCTTCAGCACTTAGCATGGTGGCTTGGATAATCGTTTCAACAGGGGTATTTAGTTGTTTTAAGGTCTTTGCGGTTTCAAGGGCTTGTTGTTTTTTACCTTGTTCAATGCCCTGTTCAAGGCCTTGCTTAATGCCCTGTTCAAGGCCTTGCTTAATGCCTTGCTCAAGCCCCTGTTCAATGCCTTCTTGTTTGGCGGTATTGACCACATTATAGTTATCCCAGTATATTTTTAAACTGTCTCGATATTTACTCATTTCTTGGGGATTAAAATTGGCAATTTTTGCTTTATCAAACGCTTGTTCAATCAAGCTATTTTGAAAAATGGCAGGGATATGCTGTAGGTCTTCTAAATTTTTAATAAAAAATAACCATCTGTCCAAATTGGTGTTCAATTCCGCTTCTGATTTACAAAAGTTGGGTAATTGCAAGTAAATTAAATTGAATTTTTCATAAAAAATTTGATTGTTTTGGTCTTTTAACTGAACATTATAAATGACCTCTTGGTCATCTTTATGCTCATCAAATAAAAAATCCAAAATGCTGATACAATACACCGCCTTAAGTTCATAATTCCAATCGCCTTTTTGGGCTTGTTCAATGATGGGAAATGTTGAATAATAAAGCGTTCGGTCTTTAAAAAAGGTTTGTTTGGCACGCTGCAACTCAACGATGAATTTTTCACCTGCCACGCTTTCACAATAAATGTCATAGATGGCTTTACGGTCAAAATCTGTAAAGCCCATTCGCTCACTGTTTTTTAAAATTAAATCAGCAATTTGATGTTTTTTGGGCAATATTGAGTTTAAAAAATCAATTAAAAATGGTTTACTGGCTTCTTCACCAAACAGTCTTTTAAAGCCATAATCGGTAAATGGATTGATAAAAACAGGGGTCATGTATTGCTCCTTTGATGCCAGTTTATCCAAACTCATGTCAGTTTCTTCAAACCTTGCCAATTGTTACTTTCATTTAAATCCGCCAATTTTTGCCCATTAACCACCAAACACCCATCAATTTCAAGCATTGGGATTAACACAAAATTTCGTTCAAATAAGCCTTGATGTGGCACGGTCAGCCACTGATGATGAATGCGTTTATCACCATATAACAAAATATCCACATCTAAAGACCGCTCACCCCAATGACGCAATCGCACTCTTTTGGCGGTCTGTTCAAGACCTTGACAAAAATTAAGCAGCTCAAGCGGTGATAAGCTGGTATTGGCACTTAATACCGCATTGATAAAATCAGGTTGGTCGGTGATGCCAAAGGCTTTGGACTGATACAGTGATGACACTTTCACATCGGTAAAATGTGGCGACTGTTTGAAGGCTTGCATGGCGTTGATGATATGCTCGGTGGGGGTGCCAAGTTCATTGGCAATGTTGCCACCAAGTCCAATAAAACAACCTATCCAATTCTCAGATGTGTTCATAGAACCAAACTTTATTCTCTTCTTAAACCTGATTTTAACCTGATTTTATTGTTTATGTCATTGATGACATTTTTTTATGGCGACGCTGATTGGGTATGGGCAGGTAATGACTCAGCTCATTTTTAGCTTGGCTTGGTGTTAAAGGTATCACAGCATTTGGCACAGCGTTTCTTGTCGTGTTTTGTACAGTGTTTTGTATAGTGTCTTGTGCAACGTTTTGTACGGCATCTTTAGTTTTATGATGTTGGCTTATGTTTTGCGTGCTTTTTTGCTGTTGTTTGTTTTGTTTTTTGATGGTTGGTTGTTTTGGGGTCTCTTGGGTGGCATCACTGGTCAGCACCGTGAATAAAGGCGATGGCTGTTTTTTCTGTGCTTGTTCGCTCAAAGTTTGCTCGGATAAAGATAACTGTTGCAGTTGGGCTTTTTCTTTTTGACGGTGGTTGTGCTCAGCATGACGGTTGGCATTGGTCTGTGTGTTTGACTGCTCACCAATATGCAACCCAGTGTGCAACTGATGATTTGCGAATGTGTCGGTTGCCATGCGGTCGCTTGGGTCATCCATATCATATGATTGCAGACGTTGGCGACGGTGTTTGCTGCTGCGTCTCTCTTGATTGGTCAATTGGTCAATGGCGTGTCGCTGTTCACGGTCGTTCATGGTCTGAAACGTTTGCCACCATACACCCATGCCATTGGTAGGCTCACTAAAGGCGATGTCATCTTCGCCTGCCATTTCTCGTAATAACAAAAAATCAAATCCCGCTCGAAACCTTGCATGCTCGCTGATGGTTAAGATTTGCTTATGTTTGGGATTGGCAAGGCGTGGCTGTAGTAACCAAATGTCTTTAATAAACTGCTCAGCAAATCTTGGAATGGCGGTTTTTAGTCGTTGACGGTCAATGACTTTATTGGCGGCTTTTTCCTGAGCATGCGTAAAATGATGCCCTTGTTTTTTAAATTTGTTCAACTGATATAGGTAATTTTCCCAAAGTAAGGCAGCATAAAAAAAGGCTGGATTGATGCTTTTACCAGAGGCGATGCGTTTATCGGTATTCATGGCAACTTGCTTTAGCAAAGCGGTTGGGGCATTGGGTGGATAAACCATTAATTGTTCAATGGCTTGATACTCAAACAATAACGGCAACAGTGGCACAATGTAACCCCCTATGAACATTTTTTGGGTTTCATCATACAAACGATGGGGTGAGACCTGTTCAAGCAACGCCCAGTTTTTGTTGTTAAATTGTTTCGCCAGCTCATCATCAAACTCAAAACCCAATTTTGCCTTAAAACGCAATGCACGCAGCAGACGCACGGGGTCTTCTTCCACACGAACAGAAGCATGACCAAGCAATTTTAGAGTCTTAGACTGGATATCATCAATCGCCCCACAAAAGTCTTTGATTTCACCCTTAAGGGGTTGGTAATACAAAGCATTGACCGAAAAATCTCGCCGAGCAAAGTCCTGATTGATGTCGCCCCAAACGTTATCACGCATCAACATGCCATCTTCGGTGGTATGGGCATCGCCTTTGGGTGGTGCTCGAAAGGTCGCCACTTCTATCATATCACGACCAGAGAACACATGGGCCAGCTCAAAACGCCTACCAATGATGCGACAGCGTTTACCAAACACATCTTTGACTTCATGCGGTTTGGCATTGGTAACGGCATCAAAATCCTTAGGATTTTGCCCCAACAGGATATCACGCACCCCACCCCCCACCACATAGGCTTCAAATCCCGCTTTTGTCAATGTGGTAATGATTTCTATGATGGAGTTGGGCAAGTCAGCTTGGCTTATCCCCAGTATTTTGGCAGAGATGGTTTTTGCATTGGCATTGGTATTGGTCTTTGGGTATTTTTTTGAGTTGGTCATTGGTACACGACTGGCTGATATTGATTGGCTGATATTAAAAAATAATAAGCTGTATTTTAACAGACTTTACCAACAGCTTCGATATGAATGCTCATCATGCACATTGACAGCACAAAAAAGCAACGACAAAACTGGCTTAATGTCACATCAATCTGACGCTTAAACCAACACCCCACCTTGTCCTTCAATCCATTCGCTGATTTCAGTCACTTTGTCTTGTAATAAGGCAGCATCACCTTGGGTTTCAATGTTTAAACGCATCAATGGCTCAGTGTTGGACACACGCAGATTAAACCGCCAGTCACCAAAGTCTAAGCTTAAGCCGTCAACCGTGCTTTTGCTTGGATTGGCATGAGCATACTGCTTCTCAAGACGCCAAATGATGGTGGCACTGTCAATGTCAGTTAAACGAAAATTCATCTCACCTGAGCTTGGATACCGCTCAATCATCGCTCCGACAAGCTCAGACAGTGATTTGCCTGACACCGATAACAGCTCAATGGTTAACAACCAAGGAATCATACCACTGTCGCAATAATGAAAATCACGGAAATAATGATGTGCCGACATCTCACCACCATATACCGCTCCATGCTCACGCATGACTTGCTTAATGAACGAATGCCCAGATTTGCTGATGACCGCTTGCCCCCCATTGTTTTCAATGATGGCTTGAGTGTTATAAATCACTCTTGGGTCATAAACAATGCTTTCACCTGCATATTTGTGTAAAAATGCCTGTGCCAACATGCCCACCACATAACTTCCTTCAATAAACTGACCTGTTTCATCAAAGAAAAAACACCGATCAAAATCCCCATCAAAAGCAATCCCTAAATCCGCCCCATGTGCCTTGACCGCTGATGTGGTGCTGTTACGATTGGCAATGATCATGGGATTAGGAATGCCATTGGGAAAACTGCCATCAGGCTTATGATGCACCTTAATGATATCAATGGGAACATGGGCAGTTTGTTTTAAGCGTGCTTCAATGGCATCAACCACAGGGCCTGCACTGCCATTACCTGAGTTAATCACCAGCTTTAATGGTGCTAAGTTATCAACATCAATGTACGTCAATAAATGCTCGATATAGGCGGATTTGTCATCTTTTAGGGCATACTCACCTTTTTTATCGACCGTTTTAAAGTCGCCTTGCTCAGCGATTTTTTTAATGTCGACAAGCCCTGTGTCCGCACTGATGGGGCGAGAACCTTCACGCACCAGTTTAAGACCATTGTAATTGATGGGATTATGACTGGCAGTTACCTCAATGCCACCCATGGCATGATGATAACTGGTGGCAAAATACACCTCTTCTGTGCCTGTCATACCAAGGTCGATGACGTTGACACCCGCATCTTGAATGCCCTGAACACAAGACTGCTTAAGCTCAAGACTAGATGGGCGAATGTCACAGCCGATGACGATGGATTGAATAAGCTTGTCATCATGTTGTCGTGATGTGTCAAATTGCGACAATAATATTTGAGCAAATGCCCTTCCAATACGATAAGCAATACCAGTGTCTAAATTAACACCCAACTCACCACGAATATCATAAGCTTTAAAAGATGACATGGTCATGGGAGAAAAATGGGGCATATACAAATTTCCAAAGTCGTTAATATCGTTAATATCATCATTTTACTGATGATGTTATTTTATTGTTTGTGATTGTTGTTGCTTGATGTGGCTTAACAGCTGTTGTGTAGACGCATCAAACACCCCATCAGCCACTTGATTGTGTTTATTTGTTATCAACTGTTGATACACGTCATCTGCCACTTTTTTGCCCATTTCTACCCCCCACTGATCAAAAGGATTAATGTGCCAAATCGATGCCATCACATACACTTTATGCTCATATAAAGCGATTAACATGCCTAAATTATGCGGTGTCAATCTATCAATCAGTAACGTTGTGGACGGTTGGTTACCATGATAATGACGAAATTTCTGCACCTCATCTTGAGTAACATCATCATCTTGAATGACAGAAGATTGATTGGCGGCATTACCAAATGCCAGCACTCGACTTTGTGCCAAACAATTAGCAAGACTTAACTGATGTTGCTCTTTTAGATTCACACGATTGGCATGTTTCATGTTATCATCACCATGTCCATCATGGTGTTTCACGTTATCCGTGACTGTGTCATCATAGCGATTGACACAGGCGATGAAATCACAAGATACCCGTTGTGTGCCTTGATGCAACAGCTGATAAAACGCATGCTGAGCATTTGAGCCAATTTCCCCCCATAAAATCGGACAAGTGGCAAAACTCACAGGATTGCCATCGATGCTCACCGACTTACCATTGCTCTCCATTTCTAACTGAGTAAGATAGCTGGGAAAATAAGTTAGCCGTCCATCATAGGGCAATACCGTATGAGCATTGATGCGTAAAAAAGTTGCATTCCACACGGCCAACAAGCCCATCAAAACAGGCAAGTTTTGCGTGAATGGTGCTTTGGCAAAATGCTCATCCATTGCATTTGCCCCAGCCAATAACGCTCGAAATTGTTCCATACCCACACGCACTGCGATTGCCAAGCCAATCGCTGACCACAGAGAAAAACGACCACCCACCCAATCCCAAAACTTAAGTTGATTGTCAGGGTGGATACCCCACGCACTGACCTTTGATAAATTGGCAGAAATGCCAATAAAATGCCTACGTAAAGCGGCAGCTTCAGTGGTGAATTGGCAAAGCCATGCCAAAGCACTCTTGGCATTGGATAAGGTATCCACTGTGGCAAAAGATTTTGATGAGATGATAAATAGGCTGGTTTCTGGATTAAGATGTTTGAGTAAACTCTCCAGCTGACTGCCATCCATATTAGAAACAAAATGCACACGAATGTCCGTATCCGCCCACTCTTGTAATGCCGTTGTTACCATCAAAGGGCCTAAATCTGAACCACCCACGCCCAAATTAACCACATCAGTTACCGCCTTACCTGAATAGCCACGCCACATGCCACTACGAATGCGGTTTGCCATGTCCGCCACTTTATCTAAGCTGTCATGCACGTCATCAGTAATGCCATCAATGATGCCATCATTAACCAAATCAGCATTGGGCTGTTTGGGTAATCGCAACGCCGTGTGTAAGGCAGGACGGTTTTCGCTTGAGTTGACTTTTTTACCTGATAACAAATCACAAATACGCTGACGTAAGTTACAACTGTCTGCCAATGCCAACAAGGCACTCATGATGTCATTGTCCACCAACTGCTTGCTGTAGTCCATATACAAATCTGCCAAAGATGCTGAATATACTTTGGCACGGTCGCTTTGCAGCGCAGTCACGGGTGTGTTAGCTGACACGTTGTTTTGAGCAAATAGTTTGCTTAGGTTCAATGGGCGTTTGGCATGTGCCACTAACTGTTGCCAAGGCAAACCATCGATGGCAGACATGACTGCCTGACGGTCTTGTGTCCGATTTGCGTTATTTATCATGTTTGGATGGCTGTTTAAATGACCATTTGAAATGGCTATCTGGCAAATATGTGTTTAGAAAAATAATCAAAAGCTTGTAGATAACTTGGCATGTCACCAGCATCAAAGCTTTTACCCACCATGGTTGTTACACTCACACCTTGAGTTTGAATAAGGGCATCAACGGCATCAGTGAGTTGGATTTCACCACCAACGCTCGGCTGTGTCTTAGCAAGGTAATCAAAAATATCATTGGTAAACACATAACGCCCCACCACTGCCAAACGAGAGGGGGCATCTGCCAATGCTGGCTTTTCCACAAACCCTGCCACAGCAAAGCTGACATTCATGTTGCTGTTGCCATCACCATTGCCATCGGTAGATAAGTCAGGTTGCTTCTCACCCAATTTGGCAATGCCATATTTAGACACATCATCATCAGCCACCTGACTCACCAAAATCTGCGACTGCCCAGTTTTATCAAAGACTTTAAGCATATAAGCCAAATTGTCTTTGGTCATATCAGTAACAAAAGGGTCTAACAACACATCGGGCAACAGCACAGCAAATGGCCTATCACCAATAATGGAGCGAGCTTGTAATACCGCATGCCCTAACCCCAATGGCTCACCTTGCCTGATGGCAGAAATCTGCACATCTTTAGGCAACCAGTTTAAGCCATCTGCCAATGCGTCTTTGCCTTTGTGGCGTAATTGACTGTCTAACTCACTGTTCATATCAAAGTAATTTTCTATCGCTTGCTTTTGTGGGTGAGTAACCAACACAATGTGTTTGATACCAGCATCAATTGCTTCTTGCACCACATAGTGAATGGCAGGTTTATCCCCAAGTGGCAACATCTCTTTGGGAATGGACTTAGACAAGGGCAACATACGTGTGCCAAAACCTGCAACGGGAATGACAGCGTGGGTAATTTTAGACATAAAGAAGACTTCTTTTGATGATGGGTGAGATGAAATAAATTATCCCATTATAACCAACCAAAGTTTGAAGTCCAAAGGTTTATGGTTTATTAAATAAAAAAGTAAATGAACCAAAATCACCTAGAATAGAACATCATCATAACAAGCACTTTCTTACTATTGTACGATTTACATCAATAGACTTAGGTACAGCAAAAGGGGACTGTTGTTTAATTTGCTGCTCAATCGGTGGCATTTTTACAAATTTACCCTGATTAATCTGTTCAATGTGCCACAATCGCCAATTTTCCCAATAATCCAGTCTAGTTAATGCCGAATTTGTATTAAACACCCCATAAGTACTTGAATTCATCAATGAACCACACCGATGACTGCCTAAGGTCAATGGCTTTTTAATGACACAAATTCTATCTTTACCATATATCATTTTTAGGCGTTGCCAAAACTCACTATCTGCACCTGTCCTTGCCATATGCCATAACCCCGTATCTGCTATAACTTGCCTTAACCGAAACATCGGTGAAGCAGGATTTTGGCGAAAAAATGGATAACACTGTCTAGCATAATACAGCCCACCATCATCAAACTTAAGCCAATATGATGTCGTTACCATCAAATGTGAATTCTCAATCAATGGCAAAACTTGTTCAGCGATTTTTTGTGGGTGAGCCCAATCATCAGAATCATGGCATGTTAGAAACACACCAGTAGCGTATTTTGCACCTATATTTTTTGCTACAAATGTACCCACATTCTCTGGCAGAGTGATAAGCAAAATTCTAGAATCCAACTTTGCCATCTGTCGCACCATATCAACCGTACCGTCTGTACTGGCATCATCAACAACAATAATCTGGATATTTTTCCAAGTTTGCCTTATCAAACTATCCAAACAAGCTTCAATGGTTTGTTCAGCTTGATAACAAGTCACAATAACTGAAACTTTATTATTGGCTGATAACAGGCAGAAACTATTATTTTTAGATAATTCTTTTGATACTATATTAAATACTGAAAAACCCAAACTAGAAGTCTTAAGTTTTACAGTATGCAACTGATGATTTAATAAAATTTTATTAAATATCGATAACTTATCAGATAATAGTCCAAGATTATTTAACAAACAAATACCATTTATATGATTATTTAAATATAAAAATAATTGTTCATTTGATAGATTAAGTTTGAATAAATCATCTTGACAAGCAACTGATAAAAAATAATATAAATAATCAGGGTCAGCCAAATCCCTTGGATTCTCCATAAAAAAGTAACGATAAAAATTTGGAAAAAAACCAATGGTTTCTTTTATCAATTCAAGTCGGTAAGGCTTATATATTTTTATAGTTAGATAGTATCTTATTTGACGGCATGCTACCTTAGATGATAACTGACGACGTTTTATCTTAGCAATGGTAATAACCACACAACTACGAGGGTGAGGAATAACCCAAGCTTGATTAGCAACCGTACGGTACAAACCTAGCCTATTCATTCGCCACAGCTCTCTTGGTGAACACGGTGTCTTAAGATATTTATACAATCGATACTTCTGCATTAAAGCCACTAAATAACCATTAAATTACAAGTCACTTCCTGATAAATCACGAGTAAATACCTTATCTATGCTATCTTGCAACTCTTCAGCCAAGCGGTTGGCAATAATAATATCACTAACCATCTTAAAATTCATTAAGTCTTTGGTTACCTTAGAATTTAAAAAAGTATCTACCTTCATATTGGGTTCATAGATAATAACATCAACACCTTCAGCTTTAATTGATTTAATAATGTCTATTACAGCAGATTCTCTAAAATTATCTGATCCTGCTTTCATAATCAAACGATAAATACCAACAGTAGTCGGTTTTCTTTCCAAGATAGACTTTGTCAAAAACTGCTTTCTAGTCTGATTAGATGTAACAACCGCTTGAATAAGATTTTGAGGAATATCCTTATAATTTGCTAATAACTGCTGGGTATCTTTTGGTAGGCAATAACCACCATAACCAAAAGAAGGATTATTATAATAATCACCTATTCTATTATCTAAGCACACTCCTTTAATAATATCAGCAGTATCAAGGTTATGTACCTTAGCATAAGTATCCAGTTCATTAAAAAAAGCAACTCTAAGCGCTAAATAAGTATTGGCAAATAACTTAATGGCTTCTGCCTCTGTATTTTCAGTCAATAAGATATCAATATTATCTTTTATAGCACATGATGCCATCATATGGACAAATTCTTTAGCACGCTCAGATTTTTCACCAATAATAATCCGAGAAGGATAAAGATTATCATATAATGCTTTACCCTCACGTAGAAATTCTGGTGAAAAAATAATATTGTCTGAATTAAATTTCTGCTTAATTTTCTCTGTAAATCCAACAGGAATAGTTGATTTGATGATAATTAAAGCATGTGGGTTAACTGATAAAACATCTGCTATCACAGATTGCACACTGCTAGTATTAAAAAAATTAGTCTGCTCGTCATAATTGGTTGGGGTTGCAATTATAATATAGTCAGCATCTTGATAGGCTTGCTGTTTATCTAATGTAGCGATTAAATTAAGCTTTTTATTTACTAAAAAACTCTCAATTTCAACATCATCAATGGGTGATTGACGTTGATTAATTTTTTCAACCGTATCAGCATTGATATCTAACGCAATAACATGATATTTTTGTGCTAACAATACAGCATTAGATAAGCCAACGTAACCTATACCTACAATAGTAACGTTTTTCATATATAATATTACCAATGGCCAATTTATAAGATTTTAAGAGGGTTTTTATTTGAAAAACGAAATTTCCTACTCTCTTTATCATCATCTGTTTCATCATAGGAGTAATTATTCATACCTTGTCGTTTCAAGGCATTATTTACTACTAAAAAATGATTTTTCTTTTGAATATCAAGCTTTTTAATAGAGGTATTTTCTGTATGTAGTGTTCGATTATAACATATTTTATTAATATGCTTAAACTTTCCAACCTCACTAAGCTTTAAATACATATCATAATCCACTGCATTCTCTATAGTTTCATCAAATCCAGTAGTTATTTTCCAAGCACGAATTGTAAACATTCTAAAATGATGTAAAATCATTGCCGTCATCAGTTTTTCTCGAGAAAATTCAGGCCAATTATATCCATCAGCTATAAGACTACCATCTTTATTCACATTACGATTGGTGGTATAAACACAAACTAAATTTCTATCTGAAAAAAATTCTCTTAAACATAATGCAACTGCATCAGGCTCAAGATAATCATCAGAATCTAACTGACCAATATAAAATCCTCTACACATATTGACTGCGGTATTTGATGCTTTTGCAATGCCACTGTTCTCCTGAGTGATAAACCTTACCCTTGGATGGTCAGTATAATGTTTTTCTAATACTTCTAATGTTTTATCAGTAGAACCATCATTACAAATACAAACTTCTAAATCCGTAACTGTTTGATTTAACGCACTCTCAACACATCTAATAATACTATCTTGGCAATTATATGCAGGTATATATATCGAAACAAGAGGTATGGTTTTTATCACTGCTGTCTCAATTGAGGCTAACTTACGATAAAAATAAGGAATTTTACGTTCAATAATTTTACGGGTAATGGCTTGGCCCGCTGAACGTTCCGTTTCATTTTCTTTACCTGGTGGCTCTTGATGATATGCCATCGCTCCATCTAGAGAGCAAAAAAAACACCCTTCACGATAAAGTCGATAACCAAACTCATTATCTTCTCCACCCCAATGAGTAAACTCTTCATCAAACCAACCTGACTTAGACAACCATTTCTTATCAAATGCAACATTACCACCACTAAAAAATCGAAATGGTGTATTACACAATCTGAGGTTATCAGTTTGCTCAAAATGATTTAAACGCCAATCTTTAGAAATACCATCTGACGATGATGTACTGATACTATCCGATTTTACAGGTAACAGAGTTTCAAATATATTTTCATGTTCAAGGACTTGTTTAATATCCAAATGATGGCTGTCTATATACTTCCTTGGACCAATATAGGCAATATCATTATCATCAATCAAAGCTTTAATATAATTATCTACCCAATAAGGATTCGCTGCCATATCACAATCTAATATTGCTATAAAATCATATTTGGCTGTTCGAATCCCTAAATTTCTAACCGCACATAACTGATATCCATAATCTTTTTGGCGTACATATTTAATATCCAATTTATGCTCAAAATTTCTAATAACCCTAGAGATGTCTTCTGAACTACCATCGTCTGCCACAATAATTTCATAAGAGAAATGTGTTCTTTGCTTAACTAATGATGCCAATGTAATTGATAAAATTTTTGAACGATTAAATGTAGGAATAATAACACTTAATCCTTGCCTAGATTTATCATAACTTTTTCTATTTCCATCTTTTTTATAAGACTGATACCATACATAATCATTTGTAGAATCAGGCAATGCAGGTAAAATCAAATCTTTTGGCCATTCTTTTGGAATTTTAACAGGTTTTACAGCAGCATCTTTAGAAATTTGGCGATTAATAACAGATATTTTTTCAAGTATTGCATTTCTTTCTTGTGCTTGCAATGTTGCATTCTCATTATCAAGCAAAATTTTTGTATTATTGTCTAAATATCTTTTAAATTTTCTTGCTTCTTTTTTATTACATTCTATTCTATCTATACAGCTTTGAATATTTGCGTTAACTAACGTAATGTCATATTTATCTGCTAATTTAAGATAAATTTGTAATGCTTGCTCATAATCACCACTATTAAATAGTCTATTTGCTTGTATGAAACTCATATTAATCATCTCTCCTTTTATAAGATTTTCTAAGTTTATCCAATAACAAAATCTGTGTTTTGAATAAAAATAGCTATAGAATATGACATTATGACCTTAATGTATGAGTTTATTAGCTAGTATATTTTTTAAATCACCAAAGGTTGATTAAATACATATCAAGAATCATAAAATAATAATATTGGAATTTTCGGAAGTTTTTCTAATAAAGCTGATGAAAAATTTAACTCACCATAATCAATATATTCATTTAAACGATATTTATGTGCTAAATTTGTCTGCGTAGAATCATTTAATTTAAATTCTTCAAATAAAGTTGAAGTATCCTTTTCCATCTCTTGTAACCAACGATCATGACGCATAATAGCAATTTGTGCTAAATGTCGCTTCTTACATTCTATTGCAAAAAATATATCTGACATACCTGTACATGCAAAACTATTTAATTGAAATCCATGAAATAACTTAGTGTTAAAGGCTATTGTTCCTGTACCTAATACATGAACAAGTTTGTCTGATTCTAACGACTTATAAAAAGAAAAAACTTTTCTTCTGCTAGAAAAATATCTATCTAAATCTTTTGGTAAAGTCATTCCATGAATACCAATGACAACTTTATCGTCATAATAGTTTAATTTTTTTATCATTGTATTAACATAATCTAAAGGATAAATTATATCGTCATCTACAGCAAAGTAATACGCATCTTTATTTGATGCAGCCAATTTCTCTAACATGATAAATTTACCATTATCACGCAATATGCCTTTTTTAGTTGACTGGTTTACTGTAATCTTTGAGTGATTTAAAAAATCAGGTATTTTGGCGTATCCATCTAAATAAACATAAATTTGGTCGCACTGATTTATTAGGGAGCCTATAACCCGTTTTAACTTTGATTCTCTTTGAGGAATAGAGCAAATATTAATATATACAGGTATGGTTGGATTTGCTAATTTAGTCATATCCTCATAAACTGGTAATACATCACGTATCACAGGAAATACAAATGTATTAACAAATTTAGTCATGCTACTTTTTTGATGCTGTGTAAATGTTTTAATATAGTCAGATCTTGATTTAGAATATTTCTGAAAGAAGCCACCCCCCCCCCCCCCTTGTTTCTCATCCATTTCTATCATATCTGAAATTAAAGAACCAGCTCTCATGGTATTAAAATATAACGGCTGACTAATATCTATTATGTTTTGTTTTTTATAATATGATTTCATTCTATTATAAAATTCATCATCTGATGCTTTGGTAGTACAATTAAAAAAACCTATTTTGTTAAATACAGATCTTTTTATACCCAATGTTATTAGACCTAACTTATAATCATATTCATCAACTTTAATAATATTACAACTAATTGGGTCTATACGTGCATAAGCAGTTCTGACAGCAATTTTATTAGGATTATTTTCTAAGGCTTGAAGTGATATTTCAATCCTATTACGATGGCAAACATCATCACTATCATGAAAAAATATCACATCTCCCTTAGCATGTAAAATTCCTAAATTTTTTGCAAAATAAGTACCTAGATTATTATTCAGTTGTAAGTATCTAACTTTTTTGTGCGTAGTGCTTAATCTATGTAAAATTTTAATCGTATTATCTTGACTATAATCATCAACTATAATAATCTCTATATTTTGGTAGGACTGATCTAGCAAAGAATTTACAGCACTTTCTATATATTGTTCTGAATTATGGCTTGTCATGATAACAGAAACAAGTGTATTACTTTGGAATTTTGGCAACGATTTATAATAATCATTAACTTGCTGTATAAGATTAAACACCGTATTTTTTTTCTCATATTCTGCTGAGATTGTATTTGCTGAAATCGTATTTACGTTAATATTTTTCTCATCTTCATGTATTTTATCAAGACATTTGTTAATATTAAATTCAACAACTTTATCACCTAAAATAGTACCTATTTTCCGATAAGCCTCTAAAGCTTGGTCATATTTCCCATCATCATATAATTTTTTAGCATCTGAAAAATTCATTCTATCTGCTTCCTCTTTTGATGTTTTTTATCTTATTTTCTAAAATCTATCAATTCTTCTACCAACTTGATAGGTAATTTAAATGTTTTATTTGGCGACTTTATCCCATCTACCAATGTCTTACCCAATCGATACGATAAATGCTTTTTCACTTTTTCAGCTTCACTGGCATCTTGGTAAGCTTCCAGTGGTGGCAACTCGTCAACTGGCTTATCTTTTTGAAACGTACGATATTCTTTTGCCAGTGCTAATGGCAAAACCGCTAAATCTTTAACAGATTTAGAATGGCTCACCATTGTCGCACCTAGGCGATAGGGTAAATCAGTTTTCACTCTATCTACTGCACCATAATACACTGACATAGTAGGTTCAGTGGGTTCATTTATTGAAGTATTTTTTTTTAATTGCTGATTTTCAAGATAATATTTTTCTAACTCTTCTTGTACTTTATGGAGTTGTGTGATAAGTAATTCATTTTCTCTTTGTACCGTATCTGTCTGTGCTGTTTTATTTTGTGCTAACTGGGTATTTAGTGTCTGAATTATTGATTTCTCGTCAGCTATCTGTTTATCTTTTTGAGCAATTTGTTTTTTTGCTTCCATGAGCTGTTGGTTAAGTTGAACGTTATCTTGCAACTTTTTAGTCAGTTCATTGGTCTTCTTTTGATTTTCACTAACTTGAGCTTGTGCATTGGCAATTTGTTTATCCTTTTCGGTAATTTGCTTTTTGATTTCTTCTAACTTTTGTTGTGCCTGTTCGGTATTTTTTAGTTTTTGGATAAGTTCATCAGAAATTTTTTGGTTTTCGATAAGTTGGGTATGTTGTTTTTTATTTTCTAAATAATATTTTTCTAGCTCTTCTTGAACCTGATGTAATTGAGTAAGAAGCAGTTGATTTTCTTGCTCTACTTTGGAAAAATTAACCTTTTGAGATTCTAATTGCTCAAGCTGTTTTTGTATCTCTTCATTTTTATAATTCAATGCTAAAGTCTGTTGTGATTGTTTAGTAAGCTCTTCATTATACCATGCTACTAGCCTAGACAGATTGTGTTGACTGTCACTTACAGCAGATTTTGTCATCTTTAGCTTTGCTTTTTTGAGTAACTTTTCGTATACAATCAGTATTTCTGGATATGCTTTGATGATTTCTTCGGTCAAAATCCGTCTGCTGATATTTTCTTCCCCATTTTCTATACGTTCTATGGGTAATTGCCATGCACTTTTAAGTTGTAATATTGTATTAACAGATTGGATTTGTGTTTTTGAGTTACCGATACTTTTAGTGGCAGCTTGACCCTCCAAAAGTATGGCATTATCACCTAAACTTTCATATGTCATGAGTAATTTATTATGGTAATTAATCCAGTTCTCTATCAGGTTATCAAGTATACTAACGGTTATTTCTTTTTGCGTTAATCCGTCTAATAAATATTTGGGGTGGTCAAAAACTAAAATAAATCGGCTATCTTGCTCAAGTTTTGCCCAATAATTCATTGCGAATAGGTTATCAGGATGATTCCAACCCCATTCTTCTTGGGATAGATTACTTAGTAACAAATCAACCGCCAAGTTATCTGCTAATTTATTGTTATCTAATAAAATTCCTGGTCTATCTGAGATTTTTTTTAATGATTCAGATACCAATTGAGCAGTGATTTGATGATTTAATGATGCGAGCGGTTTATTCAACCCTCCTTGATACAATTTATCCATTAATTCTTGTGAATATGATGATTCATGTCCTGCTTGTATAATGATTGTCATTACCATGCCTATAATCTAATAGATGCCACACTAGCATAACCACTCCAAGAAATTCACCCAAATCTACTTGAGAGCAAATTTAGCGGTAATGATGTGGTATTTTATTTTTGGAAAAGTACATACTTTTGAAAAAGCATATTCCCCATTCAAATAATGCTATTTAAATGGAGATATACTCTAATCTAAAATCCTATCATTCATAACATTGATAAACAAACATCTGTCTACCAACCTGTCACTTCTTTCACCTTTTCACCAATCTTAGATGGGTCACGAGTATAGGCGATGCCAGCATCTTCAAAGGCTTTAAATTTCTCTTCAGCAGTGCCACTGCCACCAGAGATGATTGCCCCAGCGTGTCCCATGCGTTTGCCTTTTGGTGCAGTTACGCCAGCGATATAGCCAATGACTGGCTTAGTAACGTTACCCTTGATAAAGGCAGCCGCTTCTTCTTCGGCAGTGCCACCAATTTCACCGATAAGCACAATGGCTTCAGTCTGTGGGTCATCTTGAAACAGTTTTAGGGCATCGATTTGGTTCATACCCGGAATGGGATCACCACCGATGCCAATACAAGTGGATTGACCAAAACCCAGTTTGGTGGTCTGAGCAACCGCTTCATAGGTCAATGTGCCAGAACGAGAGATGATGCCCACTTTGCCTTTTTGGTGAATGTGACCGGGCATGATGCCAATCTTGCATTCGCCTGGGGTGATGACACCTGGGCAGTTAGGACCAACCATACGCACGATGTCTTCACCTTTGGCAACTAAGTCTGCGTTATGATTTTCTAGGTAGCGTTTGACTTTCAGCATGTCCATGGTAGGCACGCCTTCGGTGATGATGACCACCAATTTGACACCTGAGTCGATGGCCTCGATGGCTGAGTCCAGCACAAATGGGGCTGGCACATAGATAACAGATGCGTTTGCTCCAGTGGCTTTGACCGCTTCATTCATGGTATTAAATACTGGCAAGTCTAAGTGTGTTTGTCCACCTTTACCTGGGGTAACACCACCAACGATTTTTGTGCCGTATTCGATGGCTTGTTCTGAGTGGAATGTGCCATTTTTACCAGTAAAACCTTGTACCAACACTTTGGTGTCTTTATTAATCAGTACACTCATTATTTTCTCCCATTCTTTTGTATGATGACGTTTTGCATGATGATGTTTTGTGATGCTTTCATATGACCATTAGGCTTTGACAGCATCAACGATTTTTTGGGCAGCGTCAGACAGGCCTTGAGCAGAGATAAGTTGTAGCCCTGATTCGTCCAATAACTGAGCACCTTTTTCAGCATTGTTGCCCTCTAGGCGTACAACGACAGGAACTTTAACGTCCACTTCTTTTACCGCTGCGATGATGGCTTCAGCAATCATGTCACAGCGAACGATGCCACCAAAGATATTAATCAATACACCTTGTACGCTGTCATCTTCTAGGATAATTTTAAAGGCTTCAACCACACGCTCTTTGGTTGCACCACCACCCACATCTAGGAAGTTGGCTGGTTGGCCACCATAAAGCTTGATGATGTCCATGGTTGCCATGGCAAGACCTGCTCCATTGACCATACAACCGATGTTGCCCTCTAAGGCGACATAATTAAGCTCAAATCCAGAAGCCTTAAGCTCACGCTCATTTTCTTGCGAAGTATCTCGCATTTGTGCAATTTTTGGTAGGCGATATAAGGCATTTGAATCAATACCGATTTTGCCATCAACACAAGCAAGCTCGCCATTTTCACGCACTGCCAATGGGTTGATTTCAAATAGGGCAAAGTCATTATCCACAAACGCTTGATAGGCCCCTGTCATGATTTTGACAAACTGATTAACTTGCTTGCCTTCTAAGCCAAGCTTAAATGCCACTTCACGTGCTTCAAAGGGCAATAGACCAATCATAGGGTCAACGCTGATTTTAAAGATTTTCTCAGGTGTTTCTTCTGCCACTTTTTCAATTTCAACACCACCTTCAGTTGATGCCATAAAAGTCACACGGCGGGTTGAGCGGTCAACCACCGCACCCAAATATAGCTCGGTCTGTACAGGATACATGTCTTCGGCAACCAACACAAAGTTAACTGGTTGACCATCAGCATCAGTTTGGTAAGTTACCAAGTTTTTACCGATAAGCTCTTCGGCAACTTGTTTGGCTTCTTCACGGCTTTTGACCAGTTTTACACCACCAGCCTTACCACGACCACCAGCATGCACTTGGGCTTTAATGACCGCAACATCTGTTGGGGTTTTATCAAACGCATCGGCAGCTTCATCACCATTATGGGCGATGATGCCTTCTTGAATGGGTAGGCCATAAGATTTTAGTAAGTTTTTGGCTTGATATTCATGTAGATTCATTGAGAGTGTCCTTTTGTCTTTTTGATTTTAATTCATGTGGTTTTCATGTGGCTTTAATGAAACTCCATACACAGTTAAACCACGATGATAAGCGTCCTATCATGATAAGGATTGGTGTGATAAACATGGACATGATAGGCGCTGGGCATTATTTATTGCGTTTTTTGCGTTGAATGGCATGAATGGCTCTGCCATCTGCTGATAATGCTGCTTCGTGTACCGCTTCTGAGACAGTTGGGTGAGCAAAGGTCATCAACTGTAAGTCTTCAATGCTAGAGACAAATTCCATGGCTATCATACCTTGGTGAACGATGTCTCCTGCACCAACGCCAACCATGTGCATGCCAAGCAGGCGGTCAGTTTTAGCATCTGCCACCACTTTGACCAGACCCATGCCTTCACCTTGTGCTAAAGCACGACCATTTGCCGCCAAGCTAAACGTGCCTGTCTTCACTTCATGACCTTTTTCAATGGCTTGTTGTTCGGTCATGCCAACCCAGGCAATCTCTGGATGCGTATAAATCACGCTGATGATGGTGTCATAGTTGACTTGTGGTTTCTCACCATGAATGCGTTCAACCGCCATCATGCCTTCTTCCATGGCTTTATGAGCAAGCATGGGTCCACGCACCAAGTCACCAATGGCATACACACCGTCAAGGTTGGTTTTACATTGGTCATCAACTTCAACCAAACCACGATCGGTCATTTTTACACCACTGTTTTCACCAAGCAATTTTTCTGAATAAGCACGACGACCCACACAGACTATCAGTTTATCAAAAGTGTCTGTACTACTTTCACCACCTTTTTCACTGGTTACTTCTACTTGGCCATCTTTGACTTGGGCATTGGTAACCTTGGTATCCACACGGATATCCAGACCTTGTTTTTTGAGCAATTTACCAGCTTCTTTGGCAATTTCATCATCTGCTGCTGCCAAAAACTCAGGCATGGCTTCATACACCACCACGTCACTGCCCAAACGACGCCACACTGAGCCAAGTTCCAAACCGATGACTCCTGCCCCAATCACACCCAAACGCTTAGGCACTTCAGCAAACTCTAATGCCCCAGTTGAGTCAACGACATACTCGCCATCAGTTTTGGCAACAGGAATCTCAATAGGGACAGAACCTGCCGCTAAAATGACGTATTTGGCAGTGATGCTTTGGGCTTCTTGTGACTCATCTAATGGGGTAAAGGTGATTTTTTTGCTATCGCCTTTACCATCTTCAAGCGTACCTACGCCTTGTAACCAGTCAACACCGTTGCCTTTTAATAAAGCAGCCACCCCACCAGTTAACCCTTTAACAATGTTGTCTTTACGTTGCAACATTTTTTTGACATCGATACTGACATCACCTGTGCTGATGCCGTGTTCACTAAGCTCATGTTGAGTGGCTTCATAACGGTGTGAGCTGTCTAACAAGGCTTTTGATGGGATACAGCCGACGTTGAGACAAGTACCGCCCAAAGCAGGCTCACCTTTATGTACTCGTTTTTCGATACAGGCAACACTCATGCCCAATTGACCCGCACGAATGGCGGCTTCATAACCACCAGGACCACCGCCGATGACGACCAAATCATAACTGTTTTTCATGGTTTTTCCTTAAAATTTTAAAATAACGTATTATCTATTTTATCTATAACATATGACCAATCACATTACTCACATTACAATGAACAGATTGCCAGATTGCCATGAGTACCATCAGTCTCAAACATCATAAGTCCAATAATAACATGGTTGGGTCTTCCACCAACTCTTTAATGATAACCAAAAACTGTACCGCATCTTTACCATCAATCAGACGATGGTCATAAGACAACGCCACATACATCATCGGTAAAATTTTTACCTCACCATTAACCGCCATGGGACGTTCATTGATGGCGTGCATGCCTAAGATGGCAGTTTGTGGTGGATTTAAAATGGGAGTTGACATCAAAGAGCCAAACACACCACCATTGGTAATGGTGAATGTGCCACCCGTCATTTCGTCCAATGATAACTTGCCATCACGAGCTTTATTGGCATACTGACGAATGCCATCTTCAACATCTGCCATGCTCATGCGATCAGTGTTACGTAAGACAGGCACAACCAAACCACGGTCAGATGACACCGCCACACCCACATCATAATAGCCATGATAGACGATATCATCACCATCAATCGAAGCATTAACCGCTGGGAAGCGTTTTAAGGCTTCAGTGGCGGCTTTAACAAACAAGGACATAAAGCCCAATTTTACCCCATGACGCTTTTCAAACTGGTCTTTGTATTTACTACGCATGTCCATCAGTGGCTTCATGTTGATTTCATTAAACGTGGTCAACATGGCGGTGTCATTGGTGGCGGCCAGCAAGCGATTGGCAACTGTCTTACGCAAACGAGTCATTGGCACACGCTTTTCAACACGCTCACCAACTGAGTCAGCAACTGGACGCCCACTGTCAGATTTGATGTTGCTGTCTGCTTTTAAGGTTGGTGATTTCATGTCTTCTTTGGTAACACGGCCGCCACGACCACTGCCTTGTACGTCAGCAGGGTTAATACCTGTCTCACGGGCGGCCTTACGCACCGCTGGGCTACCTTCAGCATTGATGTCTGTGGGTGTGTTGCCATCATCTTTGGCAGGAGAATCTTGGTTGGCTTTTGGTTTGTCAGCTTGGGTATCTTTTGCTTGGCTGTCTTCAGTTTGGCTGTCATCGGGCACAGAGCCTGTTGCACCTGCTTCAAATTGGGCTATCAGTTCAGCTGATTGTACCGTTTCATCCACACCTTTAACGATTTTGGTGAGCACACCATCATCAGGGGCAACAACTTCTAAGACCACTTTATCAGTCTCAATCTCTGCCAATACGTCATCACGATTGACTTGCTCACCTTCACTGACATGCCACTCAACAATCGTGCCATCAGCAACGGACTCTGGAAATACGGGGGCTTTGATATCTGCCATGAAAGGCTCCTTTGAAAATTTTTTTAAATGATAAGATTGTTGGTCAATTCAATGATTGTGTCTATTAATTCACTGACCACTGATTTACCGACCATACGTTTCAAGCACCATTGAATTAAGAAATCGAATTAAAAAGTCATGATTTAAAAAATACCAATTTATTCAGATTTCTTTATTCAGATTTCTCCAATCCCAACGCACGATGAACCAAGTCCTCCTGCTGTTGAGCATGAATTTTTGGCGAGCCAGTCGCTGGGGCTGCTGATGGTGGGCGTGCTACTGGATCACGCAAATACGCTTTGGTTGGGCGTGTTGCAGGCTTCGGTGGTGCAATCAGGCGGAACATATGTGGTGCCAGATAATACCAAGCCCCTTGGTTACGTGGCTCTTCTTGCGTCCATAAGATGTCTTCTAAATTGGGATATTTGCCAATCTCTTCTAATATGCGTGCCTCTGGCAATGGGTATAACTGCTCAATACGCACAATCGCCACATGCTCTAAATCCAATTCACGGCGTTTTTCAAGTAGGTCATAGTAGACCTTGCCACCACAAAAAACCAAACGAGTGACTTTGTTGGTATCGAGTGCATCTGTCTCTGATATCACTGTTTCAAACTTACCATTTGCCAGTTCTTCTAGGTTAGATACCGCCAGTTTATGGCGCAATAAGCTCTTAGGTGACATGACGATAAGTGGCTTACGAATTGGACGAATGGCCTGACGGCGTAAGACATGGAATATCTGTGCTGGTGTCGTGGGTGTGATGACCTGCATATTGTCTTCAGCACACAGTTGTAAATAGCGTTCAAGGCGAGCAGAGGAATGTTCTGGACCTTGACCTTCATAACCATGTGGCAACAGCATGGTTAAACCGCTGACACGTTGCCATTTGGTCTCCCCACTGGAAATAAACTGGTCAATAACCACTTGGGCACCATTGGCAAAATCACCAAACTGAGCTTCCCACACTATCAAAGATTTGGGTATGGTGGTGGAATAGCCATATTCAAATGCCAATACCGCTTCTTCTGATAACAGCGAATTATAAGTGGCAAAACGTGCTTGGGAGTCACTCATATGAGCAAGTGGCACATACATCTCACCAGTATTGACATTATAAAGTTCACTGTGCCGATGTGAGAATGTGCCACGCCCCACATCTTCCCCTGTGATTCGCACCAAATAATCTTCTTCTACCAAAGTGGCATATGCCAATGTCTCTGCTGCACCCCAGTTTAATGGCTCTTCGCCTGTTTGCATGGCAAGGCGTTGCTCCACCACCTTTTGTACTTGGCGTTGCAACTGATAACCTGCTGGCAGTTTTGCCATTTGTCGTCCATAAGCTTTTAACTTATCAATATCGACACTGGTGTCCCAATCATCTTCAAACTTATGCCCCAAATATGGCGACCAATCAACATATAAATCAGCATTAGGCTCACGCACCAAAGAATTGGCAACATATTCGCCTTCATCTAATGACTCACGATAACCATCTTCATATTGCTTTTCGGTTTGAGCATCAATCACCCCAGCTTCAATCAGCTTTTTGGCGTATTGTTCACGAGTGGTTGGCAATTTTTTGATGACGGCATACATCAAAGGTTGTGTCCCTGATGGCTCGTCTGCTTCGTTATGTCCGTTACGGCGATAGCAAAAAATATCCAGCACAATGTCTTTTTTGAAGGTATGACGATAGTCCAAGGCAATCTGTGTGGCAAACACCACCGCTTCTGGGTCATCACCATTCACATGTAAAATCGGTGCATGCACCATCTTGGCAATGTCGGTACAATATTCGGTTGAGCGAGCATCTTCTTGTCGTGATGTGGTGAATCCCACTTGATTATTGATGACAAAATGCACCGTACCACCTGTGGTATAAGCACGAGTTTGTGACATTTGGAACGTTTCTTGTACCACGCCTTGACCTGCAAAAGCAGCATCACCATGCACCACAATCGGCAATACGGTATTGCCAGTTTCGTCATGACGGCGTATTTGACGAGCCCGTACCGACCCTTCAAGAACAGGTGAGACAATCTCCAAATGTGATGGGTTAAATGCCAGTGCCAAATGCACTTCACCACCTGGAGTCATCACATTTGACGAATAACCGTTATGATATTTAACATCACCTGAGCCTTTTTCAGGCTGTACTTTGCCATCAAATTCATCAAACAAGCTGGCTGGGTTTTTACCCAAAATATTCACCAACACATTTAAGCGACCACGGTGAGCCATGCCAATGACCATCTCTTTTGTGCCATAGCCACCTGCACGCTGAATGAGTTCATTCATCGCAGGGATAAAACTTTCTCCCCCTTCTAAACCAAAACGTTTGACACCGATATATTTGCGTGCCAAGTATTTTTCTAAACCTTCGGCAGCGGTCAATCGCTCTAAAATGGATTTTTTCTTATCATCATCAAAGTAAATAAACCCCAAATTGCTCTCAAGCTGTTCTTCAAACCAACGTTTCTCAGCACTGGTCGTTACGTGCATGTATTCTACGCCAATGTGACTGCAATAAACTCGTTCCATAACGTCAATAATCTCACGCAAAGTCGCCTGAGATTTGCCAATGTTCAAATCACTGGTTGGAAATACCGTGTCTAAATCAGCATCACTTAACCCATGATATGCCAAAGTCAAATCTTCAACTTCAGCACGGGGGTGCAGATGCAAGGGGTCAAGCTTGGCTTTACGATGCCCACGGCGACGGTAAGCGGATATGAGTTTTTGTACCCCCATTTGATTGGGGTCAACACACTCACCACTCACGCCGTCATTGGTTACCAAAACAGATTTGTTGGCTGTTTGGTTGCGTGCCAATAACAAAAACTGGTCTTGTATTGCCAAATGGTGGGCTTCTTCGCCACTGTCATACGCTTTAAAGTATGCTTGCCAATCGGCATCAACGCTGTTTGGGTCATTGAGATACTGTTCATACAGATATTCGATGTAGCCAGCATTATCGCCTGCCAGCTCAGTGTGTCCACGTGAGACATCGAGATTAGATGTGTTCATAAGTTCCAACTTTTGATGATTTTTAGAGGTGTTTATGATTGGCTTCAATGATTTAAATTAAAAGCACACAAATTCATCTGTCTTGTCTTCTGTGTGCATTTACCTTCGTCAATCTACGTTAGTTGATGATAAACGCATTAGCCAGCTTGTTCAAGCAATAGATTACGCAAATGCCCAATGGCTTTGGTTGGATTTAAACCCTTGGGACAAACTGACACACAGTTCATGATGCCACGGCAACGGAACAGACTAAATGGGTCGTCCAAGCGTGCCAAACGGGCTTGTGTGTCATTATCACGGCTGTCTGCCACAAAACGATACGCATTTAACAAAGCAGAAGGCCCTAAGAACTTATCTGGATTCCACCAAAACGATGGGCAAGACGTTGAGCAACACGCACATAAGATACATTCATATAAGCCATTAAGCTTTTCACGCTCTTCTGGTGATTGTAGGCGTTCAGCAGGGGGTGCAGGTTGGTCATTGATTAAAAATGGATGCACTTTTTCGTACTGCTCATAAAACTGGTTCATGTCCACCACCAAATCACGCACCACAGGCAAACCTGGTAGCGGACGAATGATGATTTTTTTTGGCAATGTGTTCATGTTAATTAAGCAAGACAGACCATTTTTGCCATTGATGTTCATGCCATCACTGCCACAGATGCCCTCACGACACGAACGGCGAAATGTCAACGTTTCATCTTGTTTTTTTAGACGTAACAGCACATCTAATAACATGCGGTCTGAGTCTAATAGCTCAATCGTATAAGTTTGCATGTATGGGGCTTTGTCTTTATCGGGGTCATAGCGATAAATTTCGATGGTGCGAGTGCCTCGGCTCATGGTGCTTACTCCCATTTGTCATTTTTTGTCATTTGTGGCATCGGTTTAACAGACAATGGCACAAATTCATCATGTCGGTTAATATCAAAGACGGTCTATTTTATGGCATTATGTGTTTATGATGTGTTTATGGCGTTATGTGGTCAACACTCAGTTGACCCATTAATCTAGTTTACCTATAACCTAGTTTCAACAACCTAGTTTCAACCCACGGTTAGCCATTGTTAGTCAAACATTTATTACTCATTAAGCTTTTGTTAATTCTGATTGTGTTAATTCAGCTTTTGTTAATTCAGCATCAATCAAGTGTCAAACATCAGTAAACACGAACCTTAGGTTCAACATAGTCTACAGTTAATGGTGTTTTTCGCACAGGTTTATAGATGATTTTATTATCATCAGAGTACCATAGGGTGTGTTTCATCCATTCATGGTCATTACGACCGTTTGGTGCGTAACTGTCATCTTCTGGACGGTCATAGTCATCAACATGATGAGCCCCACGGCATTCATGACGCTTAGATGCTGAAATGATGGTTGCCTTGGCAACTTCATATAAATTATACACTTCCAACGCTTCGATGCGTGCGGTATTAAAGACTTGCGACTTATCTGCCAGATGAATGTTATTGACTTTATCGGCCAATGCCAAAATTTTCTCAACCCCTTCATCAAGCAATTTTTGTGTTCGGAACACACCTGCATGCCGTTGCATGGTACGACGAATCTCATCGGCAACATCTTGAGCGTTATGCCCATCAGTGGACTGCTGTAGCTTATTTAAACGAGCCAAAGTATCATCTAACACTCTGGGGGACATGGGCTTATAATTGTGGTCATTTTGATGAAATTCATCAATGATGTGCTTACCTGCCGCACGACCGAACACCACCAAATCCAGCAAAGAGTTCGTACCCAAACGGTTCGCTCCGTGTACGCTGACACACGCACATTCACCAATGGCATATAAGCCTTTGATGATTTTGCCTTGAGCATACAAGCCATCTTCATTCACGCCTGCTTGTAAATCTGGCACAATGACTTGACCGTGAATGGTGGTAGGAATACCGCCCATCATATAGTGAATGGTTGGAATCACAGGAATCGGCTCTTTGGTGATGTCAAGGTTGGCGAAGTTTTTGCCAATTTCAAATACCGAAGGCAGACGTTTCATGATGGTATCCACGCCCAAATGAGTCATGTCCATGACGATATAATCGCCATCAGGGCCGCAACCACGTCCTTCTTTAATTTCTTGGTCCATAGAGCGAGACACCAAATCACGGGGAGCCAAGTCTTTGACCGTTGGGGCATAACGCTCCATAAACGGCTCACCGTCCTTGTTACGCAAAATCGCCCCTTCACCACGACAACCTTCAGTCAACAACACGCCAGCCCCCGCCACTCCCGTGGGGTGGAACTGCCAAAATTCCATATCTTGCAAAGGAATGCCAGCTCGCACCGCCATGCCCAAGCCATCACCTGTGTTGATATAAGCATTGGTTGAAGCAGCAAAGATACGCCCTGCCCCACCTGTGGCAAGAATGGTTGTTGGTGCTTGAAATACCGCCACATCGCCAGACTCTTGGTCAGTGGCAATCACCCCATTGATGTTACCATCAGCATCTTTAATTAAATCAAGAGCAATCCACTCAATAAAAAATTGCGTGCCTTGTTGTAGGTTTTTTTGATACAAAGTGTGCAACAAAGCATGACCCGTACGGTCAGCGGCAGCACACGCACGCTGAACGGCTTTTTCACCATAATTGGAAGTATGACCACCAAAAGGACGCTGATAAATTGTACCGTCTTCGTTTCTATCAAACGGCATGCCAAAATGTTCAAGCTCATACACCACTTTGGGTGCTTCACGACACATATACTCAATGGCATCTTGATCACCCAACCAATCTGAGCCTTTGACCGTATCATAAAAATGAAAATGCCAGTTATCGTTACTCATGTTGCCCAAACTTGCCCCAATTCCCCCTTGGGCAGCCACTGTGTGTGAGCGAGTTGGGAATACTTTAGTAATGACAGCAACATTCATGCCCCCTTGGGCTAATTGCAATGAAGCACGCATACCAGAACCACCACCACCCACGATGACAGCATCAAAGTTAAGTGTTTTGATATTTGCAATGGTGTTATCTTGTTTTGTCGCCATTATGATGTTCCTGCTATCAAATCTATTCTATGTAAAACCAAAGCTTGTAAAAAGCAAATGCTTAAAAAAAGCCGATTGGGCAAAGTTAGCTTATTTGGAAAGTTACCTGACTGGATTGCTGCTGCTTGGATTAAGGCATTTAAACCAGTTTTTATGATTAATGTGATGTTTAAACCACGTTTGCTTGACGAATCAAACAACAAACCCTGACCCCCAAAAAATCATAACGCCCCAAAATAAATAAACCAATACCGCCAAAATCATCAAAGATTGTAACAGCAAACGCAATCCTGAAGACTTAACATAATCAGTCAGTACCGTCCATATGCCCACCCAAGCATGACCTGCCAAAGCCAAAATCGCAAGCAAACTAAACACCCGCATGGGCAAACTCATCATAAACGACACCCAATCAAGATAGCTAATTGTGCCATTAAACAAGAAAAACCCCAACAACACCAAGCCATATACCGCCAACACCACCGCACTGACACGTTGCACCACCCAATCACGCAGACCTGAACCTGTCAAACCTGTGGCACTTTTGGTTCCTGAATTATTTTTAATCATTAGAACATCACCCATACAAATGAAGCCACAATCAAAATGGCCGCAACAACAAAACTCACCACCGCCGCAGTACGTCCTGACTGCAACTCTTCGTTCATGCCCATGTCTGCCGACAAATGTTTGATGCCCATCACAAAATGATAAGCGGTTGATGCCACAAACACCCATGCCACAAAACGCACCAGCACATTATCAAACGTGGCAGCAAAAGAAGCTGGCGATGCCAAAGAGTTTTGTAACATCACCAATATGACAGGAATGAGTAAAAATAAAATGATTCCAGAGATACGGTGTAAAATAGAAGCGATGGCAATGGGAGACTTGGCATTAACGCTAATCACCTGACTAAGCTGGAGATTGACGGGGCGGTTACTCTTCACAGTGGGTATCCTTTTTGCTTAATATCAAGACAGCCAACATGTCAATCTCTGACACAGACAGGCATCTTTGACTTGATGCAAATGGTAATGATGAAATGGGGTTAACAGTGACCCAGTAAAATGACTCAGCTAAAAATAACTCAGCCAAAATGGATAAGCAAAACAGCTGATAAAAATAACTTAACTTAACTGACAAGACAACTAAACAAAGCGCCAATAAACAAAGTACCAAATAAAGTGGCTAAACAAAGCAACTAATTAAAACAACTTAGCTTAAAACAGCTTAGCAGGCTATCAGGCAAGCGATGGATAAGTCATCAACAGCATCAACAGATCACTGATAATAAAATCTTTGCTATTATAAAAGCCCTGCCCCATAATTACAAATAAATTGTTCCCAAACAACAAGAATGGTGGTTAATTATGACTGCAAAATTGCCAAGTTTTTGTTATGATGGTGCGTTTATCACTGATGATGACGTTGTTTAAACTGATTGAAGGTTTAAACTGATTGAAGTTAAAATGACTGAAGTTAAAATGACTGAAGTTAATGCTGATTCATAAATTTCTTGCATCTGTTTGGCATTAACCATTATCATTAGCTTTTATTGATTAAAGTCAATCATGAATTAATTAAATTCAATCATGACAACCAGTTCTGCAAGTCAGCCATTTGCATGTCAGCCATTAAAAAAGTCAGTTATCAACACCAGCATCACATACCCATTCATTTGCAAATTGGGATACTATTCATCAATGTGCGTCAGTCAGGCGTTATGTGTGTTTAAAACATGCAAGCGTCTGACCCAGACGCCATAGACTTCATGGAAAAAAGGACAAGACATCATGTCAAATACATCACAAAAAAACGCAACCCTTTTGGTCGATGGCAACGAATATGAGTTGCCCATCATTAACGGCACATTAGGGCGACCTGTGTTTGATATCTCCGCCTTACAAGATGCTGGCTATTGGTCTTATGACCCCGGTTTTAAAGTCACTGCACCTGTTGAATCAAAAATCACGTTTATTGATGGCAACAAAGGCGAGCTGTTGCACCGTGGTTACCCTATTGACCAACTGGCAGAGAAAGCAGAATATCTAGAAGTATGCTATGCCTTACTCCATGGTGAACTGCCAACACAGCAACAAAAAGATGATTTTTATGATAAAGTCAAACACCATGCTGGTGTGCATGAGCAGTTACGTAAGTTTTATGAAGGTTTTCGCCGAGATGCTCACCCTATGGCAACCATGGTGGGGGTGGTGGGCGCATTATCAGCGTTTTATCATGACAATTTGGACATCAGCGATGAACGTCAGCGTGAAATTACCGCCATTCGTTTAATTGCCAAAATTCCAACCTTAGCCGCCATGAGTTATAAATACTCAAAAGGTGAGCCATTCATGTACCCACGCAATGACTTTAGTTATGCTGAGAACTTCTTATACATGATGTTCGCCACACCTGCTGACCCACAATATAAAGTCAACCCTGTGCTGGTTGATGCGATGGATAAAATCTTTACTTTGCACGCCGACCATGAACAAAACGCTTCAACTTCAACCGTGCGTTTGGTAGGATCTACAGGAGCAACCCCTTATGCCTGTATCGCAGCGGGCATCGCCGCCCTATGGGGTCCTTTACATGGCGGTGCTAACGAAGCTGTCCTTGAGATGTTAGATGAAATCGGTACGGTTGATAATGTCGATGACTTTATGGAAAAAGTCAAACGCAAAGAAGTCAAACTCATGGGCTTTGGCCATCGAGTGTACAGAAATTTTGACCCCCGAGCCAAAGTCATGAAAGAGACTTGCGACCAAGTGCTTGGTGAACTTGGCATCAATGATCCCAAACTTGAGCTTGCCATGAAGCTTGAAAAAATCGCCCTAGAAGATGACTATTTTATTGAACGCAACCTATACCCTAATGTGGATTTTTATTCTGGTATTATCCTAAAAGCGATGGGCATTCCAACATCAATGTTCACGGTGATTTTTGCCTTGGCACGCACAGCAGGTTGGATCAGCCATTGGCTAGAAATGCAATCTGCCCCCTTTAAAATAGGCCGTCCTCGCCAGCTTTATACGGGTGAAACCAAACGAGAATTTATAAACATCGAAGACCGTCAATAACCTTAAGATAAAAACGGAATACACGCCAACAAATCATCACAGTTTTGTTGGCGTTCTCGTCTTTTATAAAAATCTTCCACCATACGTGCTTGTTGCTCAATACCATAACTCACAAATGGCTTACCTGCCTTTAACACATAACTGTATTTTCGGTTGAATAACGCTTTATAAAACACTGCCATGCCTTGCTGTACTTGCCAAACATGAGTCAATTCATGTACCAACCATGCTCGCAAACTCAAACTTTGGTTGCTAAAATCTTCTATCCAATCATCTCGATGAAAATAAATATTGCCATTGGGCGAAACCGCATAATTTTTAAGTACCCACCATGCGGTCTTAATTTGCACACTGGACGTATCTAAATCATCACCAAATACAGATTTGGCAATGGCAATTTCTCCTGTGGTCAAAGAACGAGACTTAGAACAAGATTGTTGCTGACTGGTTAAAGAAAACATCAGTGTTTGCTCACATTTCGTGGTATGAATATCATCTTTGTTATGAACATCATCAATGATATGAATAAACGCTTTTAATTCAATGGTTTTTAATTCAATATGTGTTAATCTATGATAAGAACAATGGCATGACCACATCTTATCATATTATCTTGCCTGCTTACTTATTAACATCTTGCTTATTAACATCTTGCTGATTAGCATTTTACCTATTAACCACCAACACCCAAGCCCATCAACGCCACATGACTCAAATCCCCCTAGCCCAACGCATTCGCCCAAAATCACTTGACCAAGTCATCGGGCAAACCCACCTACTTGCACACGATGCCCCCATTCGCCGTATCGTGGCACAAGGCTATCTGCCGTCCATGATTTTGCATGGCGAAGCAGGCATTGGCAAAACCACCATCGCCATGCTACTTGCTGATGCCATCGGCCGTCCATTTCGCCCACTGTCCGCCATTAACTCAGGGGTGAAAGAACTGCGTGAAGTGTTGGTAAAAGATGATGGGTTGTTTGGTGAATCACCTGTGGTGTTTGTCGATGAAATTCATCGCTTTAATAAAGCCCAACAAGATGCCCTGCTGGGTGCGGTGGAAGCAGGCGACATCACCTTAATTGGTGCAACCACCGAAAATCCGTCATTTAGTGTTAACAATGCCTTGCTGTCTCGCTGTCAGGTATATCGGCTTGAACTGTTGAGTGATGATGACATTCAGCACGTTTTGCAACGAGCCATTACTCAAGATGATATGTTTAAAAATTTAAACATTAAGCTACAGTCTTGCCAAGCCATCTTGCAATTATCACAAGGCGATGCTCGTAAAGCGTTGAATTTGTTAGAACTGACCATTCAGTCTCATCCTGATTTTAACACCAATCATCATAACCATCACAACTTACCAATCATCATTAATGATGACAAGGTGCTGGCAGTGGCAGGCTCAAGCCTTGTGCGTTATGATAAGTCAGGCGATGGGCATTACGATTTGGTGTCTGCCATGATAAAGTCGGTGCGTGGCTCGGACGCTGATGCAGGTCTTTACTGGATGGCACGCATGCTCACCGCAGGCGAAGACCCTGCCTTTATCGCTCGACGTTTGGTGATTTTGGCAAGTGAAGACATTGGTCTTGCCAATCCCAATGCGTTGCTGATGGCAGACACCGCCTTACGAAGCGTGCAATCCATTGGCATGCCAGAAGCTCGAATCATTTTGGGACAAGCATTGGTGTATTTAGCAAACAGCCCAAAATCCAATTCCAGTTATAAGGCAATTAATCAAGCAATGGCACTGGCAAAAACTGACCAATCTGCTGTGCCATTGCACCTGCGTCAGGGGGTTACTGAGTTAATGAAACACCAAGGTTATGGGATAAATTACGTCTATCCGCATGACCATCCCAACCATTATTATCCCCAGCAGTATTTACCTGATAATTTGGTCAGCACGCGCTTTTATGAATTTGCTGATAATCAAAAAGAGCAAGCCACCTTTGCGTATATACAGTGGTTAAAAAACCAACAGCAAGGCTAAAAACTGTCATCTTAAGCAAACTAAAAAACAAAAACTTGAGCAAATTGTCAGTAAATAAAAANNTTTTTATTTACTGACAATTTTTAGCCACTGATAATTTTAACCACTGATAAATTGGTTAAATCACAAAAATTAATAACGATTTACCAACGCCAATGGTAGGTCATCTGCCATAACGCCTTTAGGTAAGAATACCACATCACCACCATTGTGCATCACATGCTCAATGATTTCACCAACCGCATCATCGTTCACACCGTCAGCTGTGGGGTCATCGCTTGGAGTTAAGGTTTGGGCAGTTTCGTCAATTTTGGCAGGTTGGATATAACCTTCTTGCACATACAGACGTTCAGCATTACCTTGATAGGCAGCTTGATAAGCAGACTGTAAATCAGTGGTCAGCAGATTATTACCACGGGCAGCTTCTATCTCTCCTTGAGCTTGTTCATACAACTCTTTGCGATAAGCTTCAACTGCAGATTGGACACTTTCAACGATGTGTTCAGCACTGCCATTTTCTAAATCGGTAACGTTATCCACACTGCCAATGATGTTCTCAGGGCGGTCACACACTTCTTTATAAAAACTGATGTTACGAGCATCACCCACCACGATGATGGGCATTTTATGTTCGCCCCACATCTCTTGCACACTTTTATCCACACGATTTAGGAATTCTTTAAGGTAATTGTCCTCATTGGAAGCGGCAGAACGGTCAGCCCCACTGGTGGTATATAATGTGGTGTTTTCGATGGGGAATGGGATATTGTCAAATTCAGTGCGTGCCACGTCTTTTTTATCAAATTCATGCACAACACGGTCGTTACTGGCTTCAATTAAGCGTGCATGCTCACGGGTAACCACAACAACATAATAATGCACCGCTCCTGCCATGTCTTTAACCAAATCACGAGTGGCAAATCGCTCCCCAATAATGACACGCTCAGTGGCATCTAATGGCAAACGAATGAGCTGAACATCATCTTCACTGGCAAAGATGGCCAAGGTATCCAAGTTATAGTTGTGATCAAGCTCATCGGTTTTGGCATGGATTTTTTCTAAAATTGTGCCAGCGACACGCTTATCATATTCGTTGGTTAAACGGTCTTCTGCTAATTTAAGTTGGTTTTTTAGGGCAATGGGGTCTTGTTGGTTTTCTGGATGTTTACGATGCGTCTTAACAAAAATACTGACGGCAGGATTGGCTTTGATTTGGCGTAGGCTTTTTAAGGTGGCTTTCATAACTTTCCTTATGTTCTTGATGTTATTGTGGTTGGGATTTGGTCGTATGTCCTAAAAATATTCGAACGAACAGCCAAAAATACCCAAAAATACAATGATAAAAAATATCATGATAAAATGATGAATGGCAAATGCCATGACTAGCTTTTATTATTTTAGCAAAAAATCAGTTGCAGATGCCGTTGGTATTTGCAAGCATTTGCGGTAAATTTGTAAATAGTGTGGCAGTTTGTAACCTTTTATGGCAAGTTATAGCAAGTTATCTGATTGATGACAAATCATCAATGGGTTTGGTTCGCTTTTTTAGCATCAGTTTTTAACATAAGGTTTATCATGTCTTCAGTTTCTTTACCCCCAGTTTCCCCAGATTCAGTTTTATGTGCCAAAACCGCTTTAGATGACCGTTTGATGTTGGTTGACTTTGCCCAAGCCACACCACGACAACTGCAAATGCACGTTGAGACCGCTTTGCAACACGCCCATGAGTATTTAGATCAGCTGGATAAATTGGATTTAAACAAATTGGATTTAAACCAAGACAAAAGCCCAGACAACCCAGATAGCCCCAAACATATTTATAAGCACATTAATCAGCACATTGATGTGGAACAGGCATTAACAGACATAATGACATTTGAGCATATTGGTACAGCCATTGATCGCAGTTGGGGGGTGGTGTCGCATCTAAATGCTGTGATGAGCAATGATGAGATTCGCCATGTACATCATGAGTTGTTGCCCAAGCTGTCTTCTTACAGCACCAAAGTGGGACAGCATCAAGGGCTGTTTCATCGTTATCAAGCTGTTTATCAAGACAAAAAGTTTTTAGCCAGTCTTGATTCTGCCAGACAACGGGCGATTTTTTTGGCATTGCAAGGATTTGAGCTGTCTGGTGTGGGGTTAGCAAAAGATAAGCAATTGACTTTTGCTGATATTGAGCGTCAATTATCCAGCTTATCGGCTAAGTTTGCTGATAATGTTTTGGATGCCACGCAAGCGTTTAAGTTGCCATTAGAGCCTGAGCAATTATCTGGCATTAGCGAAACAGGATTAGCCATGCTGGCAGCGGCTGGTGAAGCGTATCGTCAGCAATTAATTAAGCAAACCAAGCAAAATCAATCAACGCAACAAGCGTCATCGCTGGTTGATTTGCCAACCCCTACTTATGTGGCAACTTTGGACATTCCTGTGTATTTGGCGGTGATGACCCATGCCGATGACCGATTGTTACGTGAGCAGTTGTATCAGGCGTATGTGACTCGAGCGTCCGAGTTAGACACGCACACCAACAATCAGAACGAGCCATTTAATAATGCTGACATCATGGCTCAGATTTTACAATTACGCCAACAAAAGGCTCAGCTGTTAGGTTTTGATGATTACACCCAAGTGTCATTGGCAACCAAAATGGCAGACAATGCTGATGAGGTGAATGCGTTTTTACGTCAGTTGGCTACTCATGCCACACCAACCGCCAAACAAGATTTGCAATTACTGACCGATAAAGGCATTGAGTTGGGTATTTTGTCAGCAGGTGAGATGCCAAAACCTTGGGACTTAGCCTACCTTGCTGAAAAGGTGAAACAAGACAGGTTTCATTTATCACAAGAAGACATTCGTCCTTATTTCCCCTTGCCAGCGGTGATTAACGGGCTGTTTGCCATCGTCAAGCGTTTGTATGGCATCAGTGCCGTTGACCACAGTCAAGAAGTGCCATTGTGGCATTCAGATGTGCGATTTTATCAATTATATGATGATGCCAAGACAAATGGGGACAATCTGATAGGGGGCTTTTATTTTGATTTGTATGCTCGTCAAGGCAAGCGGAGTGGCGCATGGATGAATGGTTTTCAAGCCAGATATGCCAATCCCAATCACCCTAATGCCGATCAGTTACCTGTGTGTTTTATGGTGGGTAATTTTACCCCTGCTGACAACAAGGCAGGCACACCAAGCCTACTCACTCATGATGAAGTGTTGACATTGTTTCATGAATTTGGGCATGGACTGCATCATTTGTTGACGCAAGTAACGATAACGGACGTGGCAGGGGTTAATGGTGTTGAGTGGGATGCGGTGGAGTTGCCCAGTCAGTTTATGGAAAATTGGGCTTGGCACAGACAGGGCATTGAAATGATTAGCCGTCATGTACAGACAGGCGAAACCTTGCCACAAGATAAGCTGGACGCCTTACTCAACGCCAAAAACTTCCAAAGTGGTCTACAAACCTTGCGTCAAATTGAATTTGCGTTGTTTGATTTATTAATACATCGTCAAGTACCCGCCCTTGATTATGCAGGCATTTTGCAAACATTAGACAGCGTGCGTGATGACATTGCTCTGTTGCCAACACCGAAATATAACCGCTTTGCCAATGGCTTTAGCCATATTTTTGCTGGGGGTTATGCGTCTGGCTATTATTCATATAAATGGGCAGAGCTGCTGTCAGCAGACGCATTTAGTAAGTTTGAAGCAGAGGGAATCTTTAATCAAGACACAGGGCAAGCGTTTCGTCAGCACATTTTATCGGTTGGGGGCAGTGATACCGCCAAAGATAACTTTAAGAAATTCCGTGGCAGAGATGCCACCATTGATGCCTTACTTCGCCACAGTGGTTTTATTCACAATGCGTCTTAATCACAATGAGTTTTAATGACAATGGGTCTTAATCACAATGGGTCTGATGATGCTAAGGCTGTGCAATCGTCATAGGCAAGCTCAGCAAATCCAGGCAAATGACATCAAGGAGACTTGCCATGCGGTATCAATCTAACCGCCCAAAACGTCAGTTTTTGGCTGGCGTAACCTGCCCACAGTGCCAAACTTTAGATGTGGTGGTACAGGTGCAAGTCTTTGAGCCTAAGTTTGATGAATACATTCAATGCACCCAATGTGGACACATCGAACATCGCCCACAAGCCAATGACCTAAAAGGCAAGATAAAAAGCCAAACAAATGACGAGCAAAACACAAACGTCATCACCAGCGTATCGGCACAAAACAAACCGATAATTGTCGATGCTGGCATTGCTGTTGCCAACATAACCGAGTAATCAGCAAAAAAATAGACAATTAACCCAAACTTTAAGACACATTGACAGACATTTTTGTAAGAATTTGCTATATTAAAAGCAAAATATGTGCAAATATGGATTGTGCGACTCTTCGTGTTTATTTTTTTATCTGTCTGTTAAGTGAAGTTGATGCCTTATGAGTAATCATGACCCTAAATTGGATAAAGTCAACCATAAATTGGATAAAGTCAACCATGAGGTAGACTTTGATAACAGTAGCATTGATTTTGATGCTGATGACCTATTGGCAGATTTTGACGATGCGTCTTTAGAGTTGGACACATCACAAAGTCATCACGCATTTGATGTGTCTGATCTCGCCGTTGATGATCCATATTTCAATGACATCGACGCCAATCAGACGAATGATATTGACAGCCTTAACCCACACAATAATGCGGATAATCATACGGACAGTTTCAATGCGTCAGAATTCAATGCGTCAGACGACTTTGGCGACTTTGAAGAAATTGACTTTCATTTAGATGAGCCAGACGCCCACACATCATCTACTGAGCATGTCAATTTTGACCATGATGTTGAGATAAACAGTTTTGAGGTTGACGATTTTGAGGTTGGCGATTTTGAGGTTGACGATTTTGAGGTTGACAGTTTTGATGTCAATGACACAGATGACACAAACGCCATGGACAGCCATTTACATCATCAGTCAGAAAATATGACTGAAGCACCCATATTTAATGACGACAGTTCATTTAATGACAGTTCGTTTAATCATCATTCTACTGATTTTCAGAGCATCGACACACAACCACACACACCACCAAAAAATCCACCCGTAGAATCAGCCATAGCCCCCACAGCGGTTACCACCCCAACCACTTATCAAAATGACAACAATAACAAGGTGGCTGATAAAAATAATCAGACCAAACAGGCTAATAAAATGTCAAAACTCCTTGGTAAAAAAGAGCCAAAAAACAAAAAACCAAACGACAAAAAACCAGCACTGAAAAAATCTGCCAAACAGTTACCACCAAACTTATTAAAGCCAGTAATGGCATTAATCGTCCTTGGGATATTGGGGGTATTGGCATTTTTATTCTTGAGCAATCAAGGTGAACCCATGGCGACTGACCCCATCATCAATGAACCTATGGCAGTCATTCCAGACACCCCGCCAGCACCCAATGAATCCGCTGACCTAGCAGCTGCCGCCGAGCAAGCCCAACCCACAACACAAGCCGATGTAACAGCTGACACAAATGCAGATGATGTCAGTAATGCCCTTGATGTGCCAGATTCCGTATCAGTTGAAAATACCACCGCTGTTGCCAAGCCTAAGCTGACGGCAGATGATATTTTAACCGCTGAGATTCCAAAAGACCCTGCCTTGATTAAAGAAGAGATTGACAAATTACAACAGCAAGAAGAACTGTACAGTCAGCAAGAAGAACTGCTTAAAGAGCAAATCAAAGACATGGAAGCGTTAACCAAAGATAAAGCGGAACACATTGCTTTACTTGAAAAACAAATCGCTCAACTAGAAACACAAAAAACACAATAACCAGCACAATGGCACAGATTGAAGAACGCACAGAGCCATTTTTACAAAGTCGAGCACAGGTGTTTGTTTTGCCTGTCAACAGCACAGGCAATCTGCTTGATAGGGTATCTAACCGTTGTAAAAGCTTGTATCCTGACAACCATCATGCGTATCGGCAGGCGTGTCAGCGTGGTGAGTTACCTGCAGGGTCATTATTGATGCACAAACGTCAACGTGAGCATTCAGGTTTGGCGGTTGCCAGTAACCAAAACAACCCTGACTATATTGCCAATTTGCTGGTGTCTGACCACCCATACCACCCCATGCGACGGCTGTGGCTAGAGACCAGCTTACAAGCATTGGCAGAAGCCTTAATGCGACCCATTCGATACGAAGGCATACGCCACATCGCCATGCATTGTCAGCCACTGATATACACAGACCATCATGCCCATAAAAAGGGTAAAAACAGCATCAGCTTGGCACCAGAACTTGTGGTCTCTGAACTTGCCAATAAACAGCTCCAAACACATCACATGGCTGAACAGATGGCTAAGTTGGGTGTTGTGCCTGTGATGCGGTGGAAAGAAGACATTAAGCCCATCATCGTGCGTGTTTTATCACCTTTACCCAAGCTAAGGGTAGATTTGCATTTACCAAAACACTTAGCTTAAGATTTTTTAAAATCCGTTTTAAACGTTTATTTTAAATAATGCTGTTTTAAACATAAGACATATAGTGAGAACAATCATGACAACCACCTTTGACCCCAAAGCCAACAGCGTCTTTTGTCGTAAATACCAAAAAGACCTACCCAAAATGCCCAACCCTCCTTTTCCCAATGCCAAAGGGCAAGAGCTACAGAACACCGTGTCACAAAAGGCATGGCAAGCATGGCTGGAGTTACAGACCATGTTGATTAATGAAAAGCACCTTAGCATGATTGACCCAGATGCCAAAAAATACCTTAATGAACAACGAGAGCTGTTTTTGGATAATGGTGATTATGAAAAGCCAGCAGGCTACACACCGCCTAAAGTATAAAAAATTTGATGTGGCTGATGTGCAATCAACCTAAGACATGTCAGGCAACATCAAGCATAAACAAATTTTAAGTTTATCAGCCAATTGACTGATTGATTTGGCTGTTTTGCTGTTGTTCTTCTTGCTGTTGTTCTTTTTTTAATGCGATTGTGTGTTTAATATCGTTTTTTCCATTTCATCATAGCTGGTATGTTTCACATCTGTGCCACTGGCGGTATAGATAACAAGTTCGGCGATGTTTTTGGCATGGTCGCCAATACGTTCTAACGCCCTTAATATCCACATGACACTCAGCATTCTGCTGACATAGCGACTGTCTTCCATGATATAAGTCATCAAGGAGCGAATGGCACTTTGATATTCACGGTTGATGGCACTGTCATGTTGTATGACGTTAAGGGCCTTTTCAGCATCAAATTTACGAAAAGCTTCCAAAGCTTCATATATCATTAATCGCACTTGGTTGCTTAAATGTTGAGCTTCTGAATAGCCTGTTGGGGCGCTGCCTTGTGATGCCAAGTCTTTTGCCATTCTGGCAATTTTACTGGCTTCATCACCAATGCGTTCTAAATCCACCACCCCTTTGCTCATTGCCATCACCAGACGTAAATCGCTGGCAGCGGGTTGTCTTTTGATGACCAATTGCAACACTCGTTCATCCAGCTCACGCTCATACTGGTTGATTTGATTGTCAGCAATGATGACCTCTTCGGCTTGTTGTTCATTCACATCAGTCAAGGCTTGTACCGCCTTTTCTACCTGTTTTGCCGCCATTTCACCCATTTTTAAAAACAGATTGATGGCGTTTGATAATTCTTCATCGAATGCTTTTGAGGTGTGTTTGTCCATTTTTATGACCCATGTGGTTAATGGTTGTTGGGATTGATGCTTATGTTTGGTTGATTATACTTGGTTATTATGCTTGTTAAGTTGTTATGCTTGTTAATGCCTTTTTTATTACGTATGAACTGAAGATGCGTATGAATTTAAATAGGGCAAATGGTGTTTGTGTTTCTTATGTTTCTTATCATCAACATGTCCCATCATCAACCATAACGCCCAGTAATGTAGTCTTCTGTGGCTTTTTGGCGAGGATTGGTGAATAAGCCATCGGTTTCACCCATTTCAATCACATCACCAAGATACATATACACAGTGTAATCTGACACACGAGCTGCTTGTTGCATATTGTGGGTCACAATGGCAATGGTATAATCTTCTTTTAGGTCATGGATTAAATCTTCAATGGAGCTGGTAGAAATGGGGTCAAGTGCTGATGTGGGTTCATCAAGGAGCAAGACTTCAGGTTTGGTTGCCACTCCTCGGGCAATACACAAACGCTGCTGCTGACCACCAGATAATGATAGCCCAGATGCTTTTAGTTTGTCTTTCACCTCTGACCAGAGGGCAGATTTTTTTAATGCCCATTCAACTCGGTCATCCATTTCAGACTTACTTAACTTTTCATACAGTTTAACCCCAAAAGCAACATTATCATAGATAGACATGGGAAATGGGGTTGGTTTTTGAAAGACCATGCCCACTCTGGCACGCAACAAGTTAATGTCAACGCCTTTATCCAGAATATTTTCACCATCAAGCATGATTTTACCATCAGCACGCAAGCCCGGATATAAATCGTACATGCGGTTAAAGGTACGTAACAAGGTGGACTTACCACAACCTGATGGACCAATAAAGGCAGTGACTTTATTATCAGGAATTTGTAGGTTAATGCCTTTTAATGCCCTAAAATCACCATAATAAAAATCCAAATTCTCAATGGTGATTTTGGCAGGAGGCAAATTCAGATATGACATATTCATTTTTTTAATATTCTCAAAACGGGACATGCCACCAGCATGAGGATTGATGTCAGTATTGGTCTGAGTTGACATGGGTGCGGCGGGTTTTCTTCTCATTACGTCTGTCATGGTATCAGCTCTAAAAATGGTGAATATGAATACAAGTTAAAGGTTGGTCAGTGATGGTTGGATAAAATAAAGGGATTACTTTTTATCACGGCTAATAAAACGAGCAATAATATTTAAAATCAATACTGAAAAAGTAATCAATAATGCCCCAGCCCAAGCCAATGTTTGCCAATTTTCATAAGGACTCATGGCAAATTGATAAATGGTGTTGGGCAAGTTGGCGATGGGTTTACCCATATCGGTGCTAAAGTATTGGTTATTTAAAGCCGTAAATAGCAACGGAGCAGTCTCACCTGTGATGCGAGCAAACCCCAAAAGCACCCCTGTGGTTAAGCCTGCTTTGGCAGCTTTCATGGTAACCGAAGTCACCACTTTCCATTTAGGTGCGCCTAAGGCATAAGACGCTTCACGTAACTGGTGTGGCACAAGATTGAGCATATTTTCGGTACTACGCACCACCACAGGAATGATGATGAGAGCCAATGCCACTGCACCTGACCAGCCCGAAAATCCATGACCACGCACCATCAATGAATAAATGAACAACCCAATCACAATAGACGGTGCTGACAACAAAATGTCATTCATAAAGCGAGTGGCACGACCCAGCCAACTGCCATGACTAAATTCCGCCAAATAAATACCCGCCATCAGCCCCACAGGTGCCCCAATCAACAAACCTGTGGTGGCAATCATGGCAGACCCAACAATGGCATTTCTTAATCCACCATCAGTCATGGGTGGCGGTGTGTCAGCCGTAAAGACAGGCATCTGCACCAAAGAGCCAAAGCCTTTTGTCATCAAGGTAATCAAAATCCAAACAAGCCAAAACAAACCAAATGCCATGGTGATGTAGGAGAATGCCAAGCCCAACTTATTAATAAATTGACGTTTTGCATATAAAGACTTGTTCATGCGTTGGGAAAAACTGCCTGAAGAATCTGTATCTTGTTGGCTAGCCATGATGTTATCCTAATTGCACATTAAATACCGTTAAATGAAATGCCGTTAAAAACGACCATTGAACGTGTTTTTCTATCAATATCAAGCATCGAAGCAATATCAAACTTTAAAATCATGGTCATGATGTTTTGATTAACGATATTTTGATTAATAAAATATTTTCATGTCTTATCGGTTGCCTGAATGTTTATCCATACGCATCAGCATCAACTTGGATAATGACAACACCACAAAAGTAATGATGAACAATATCATGCCCAAGTGTAAGAGCGATGATAAATGCAGGTCATTCGATGCTTCGGCAAACTCATTTGCCAAGGCTGATGTGATGGTAACGCCTGAAGAAAAAATACTGGGGTTAATATTAAAGGCATTACCAATCAAGAAAGTTACCGCCATGGTCTCACCCAAAGCACGACCCAATCCTAAAGTTACCCCACCCATCACACCAACCTTGGTATAAGGCAAAACAATCTTATACATAACTTCCCATTTGGTTGCACCAATGCCATAAGCAGACTCTTTTAATAAATCAGGCACTGCTTCAAACACATCACGCATGGTGGCAGCGATGAACGGAATAATCATAATTGCCAGCACCAAAGCTGCCGTAAACATACCAATGCCTAAAGGAGCACCAGAAAATAGCTGACCAAGTAAAGGCAAATTGGCAAAATATTTGATAAAAAAAGGTTGTATGTATTTTGCCATTAACGGAGCTAACACAAATAAACCCCACATGCCATAAATGATGGAAGGAATACCCGCCAACAACTCAATGGCGATGCCCAAAGGTTTTTTTAATAATGGTGGGCATAGTTCAGTTAAGAACACAGCAATACCAAAGCTTGCTGGCACAGCAATGCCAATCGCAAGGACAGAGGTCATGATGGTGCCATAAATGGGGGCAATTGCTCCGTATTCATCGGTAACAGGATTCCATATCTGTGTGCCATAAAAATCCAATCCAAATTCCTTGATGCTTGGCCATGCCCCATAGATGAGTAACAGCATGATGCCACTTAATAATACCAACACCAATAACGCAAAAAATTTAGTCAAATTAACAAATATCCAGTCATTGCGTTTTTGTTTTGCAAGCTGAGCTTTTAACATGGACATAATGACCCCAAGAACAATCTTAAAAAAACCATCTCAAAAAATAAATCACAAACAGCCAAAGCAAATGACATTATGCCAAAAAACTAGATACCAAAAAGTAAGTCATGGAATGGTAAAGTCAAGTCATGGATAATGACTCATTGTGGCGTATAGGCAGGGCTACCGTCTGCCCCAACTATTTTTTTCCACTCATCTTTAAACAAATCAATCGCTTTATCAGAAAATGGCACATAGTCCAAATCAATGGCAGCTTGATTACCTTGGTCATATACCCAGTTAAAAAAATTCAACACACCAGCGACTTGTTCTGGGTTGCTGGGTTGTTTGTGAACCAAGATGAATGTGGCAGCAGCGATTGGCCATGCTTGTTCGGTTTCTGAGTTGGTGATGACCTTATAAAATCCTATTGCTTGCGACCAATCGACATCACCAGCAGCAGCAAAGGTATCGGCAGAGGGTTCAACAGCATGACCTTTGGCATTGACAAGCTTGGTGTGTGCTAAGTTGTTTTGCTTGGCATAGGCATACTCAACATAACCGATTGAGTTGGGGATACGACTGACTGTACTGGCAACGCCTTCATTTCCCTTACCGCCTGCACCTGTGCCACCTGACGCAGTTGGCCAACTGATGCTTTTATTCACACCCACATCATTTGCCCAGTCGCCAGAGACTTTGGCAAGATAATCAGTGAAATTAAAGGTTGTGCCAGAGCCATCAGAGCGATACACCGTGGTAATCGGAGCGTCAGGTAGGGTGACACCTTCGTTAAGAGCGGTAATCGCTGGGTCATTCCAGTTTTTAATTTTGCCCATATAAATGTTCGCAAGTGTGCCACCATCTAAGGTTAACTCACCAGGAGCAATGCCTTCGATGTTGATGACAGGCACAACGCCACTAATTAAAGTTGGGAATTGGATTAAACCGTTGGTTTGTAGCTCTTCTGGGGTCATTGGGGCATCAGACGCACCAAAATCAATGGTTTTTTCAATGATTTGCTTAACACCACCAGATGAGCCAATGGATTGATAATTTACCTTACCGCCTGTGATGGTGTGATAATCTGCTGACCACTTAGCATAGATAGGAGCAGGGTATGACGCACCAGCACCAGTGATGTTCATGGCAACGCCTTGTATGTCTTTATATTTGTTGGCAGAATCAGTTTGTGTATTGGCAACCGTGGTGTCTGTACCAATTTTTTCGGCAGTTTCTGGGGCATCTTTGGTTTGGTTACAAGCCATCAATGATAAGCTTGTTGCAACCGCTAAGACTAAAACAGAAAGCTTTTGCATAAACAGCTCCTATGAGATGAGAATTTATTAAAGGTTCATAGTTGCCTTAGAGCAAAATGGTTACCTTGGAGTAAAACTGTCTATTGCCTAGTTTACTCATCAATTATGACAATTTAATGAAATGGCGTGATTATCATTGTCATATGTCATCATATTTTGTTATGCTTAGAGCAGACTCGGGGTGCTAAAGGAGTGAGACAATGGTTAAATGTTCACTCGTTAATTTGGCTGAGACATACCCGCAGAACTTGATACGGTTAGTACCGTCGTAGGGAAGTCGTTGACATTTATTGTTTTACTGTCATTGTGTTGCTGTCATTGTGTTGCTGTGCGTCGCTATGAGCATGTATTGTTGTTAAGCATGATGGCTGGCATGATGAATTGCCATCAAGATGACACAAAATCACTTGCCACCACCGAGTCCATTTACCCATAAGCCCATCACAAGGACTCGCCATGAACGAACTCAACCCACACAAAACCCACACACACAAACCTCCTGCACATAAAACCCCCGCACATAGAAATCTCACCGATGACCGCTTTGAAGAAGAAGCCCGTGACCTGACACGTGCCTTGCCTGCCTCAAAAAAAGTCTATCTGCAAGGCTCACGCCCTGACATTCAAGTGCCAATGCGAGAAATCACACTCACCGATACGCCACTTGGTTTGACAGACGGTCAAACAGGCAGTGAATACAATCCACCATTTTATGTCTATGACACATCAGGCGTTTATACCGACCCAAATGTTACCATTGACTTAACCAAAGGCTTGCCCAAATTGCGTGAAAAGTGGATTAAAGAGCGTGGGGACACCGAAAAACTTTCCCAACTCTCTAGCCAATACGGCATCGAGCGAGCCAATGACATCGCCACTGCCAACTTACGTTTTGGGCAAATTGATAAGCCAAGACGAGCATTACGTGGTGGTTCATTCTCAGGGAATGTTACCCAAATACACTATGCCAAGCAAGGCATCATCACCCCAGAGATGGAATATGTCGCCATTCGAGAAAATCAAAAGCAACACGAACTTAGCGACATGCGTCAACATGCAGGCATGAGTTTTGGGGCAAACACACCCAAACTGATTACCCCAGAATTTGTGCGTCAAGAGATTGCCAAAGGACGAGCCATTATCCCTTGTAATATCAATCACCCAGAATCTGAGCCAATGATTATCGGGCGTAATTTTTTAGTCAAAATCAACGCCAATATCGGCAACTCCGCTTTAGGCTCAAGCATTGATGAAGAAGTGGCTAAGATGACATGGGCAACCCGTTGGGGGGCAGACACCATCATGGATTTATCAACAGGCAAGCACATTCACGAAACCCGTGAATGGATTATCCGCAACTCACCTGTGCCAATCGGCACTGTGCCCATTTATCAAGCGTTAGAGAAAGTCGGTGGTGTGGCAGAAGATTTGACGTGGTCATTGTTTGCAGATACTTTGATTGAGCAAGCCGAACAAGGCGTGGATTATTTCACCATTCATGCAGGTGTGTTGTTGCGTTATGTGCCTATCACCGCCAACCGTTTGACAGGCATTGTCAGCCGTGGTGGCTCAATTATGGCACAATGGTGCTTGGCACATCATAAAGAAAATTTTTTATACACCCATTTTGAAGACATTTGTGAAATCATGAAGGCCTATGATGTGACCTTTAGCCTTGGAGATGGACTTCGCCCAGGTTGTATCCAAGATGCCAATGATGACGCTCAATTTGGTGAACTTAAAACCTTAGGTGAGCTGACCCAAGTGGCGTGGCAACACGATGTGCAAGTGATGATTGAAGGCCCAGGACACGTTGCCATGAATCGCATCAAAGAGAACATGGACTTACAACTTGATGTGTGTCAAGAAGCCCCATTTTACACCCTTGGCCCATTGACCACTGACATTGCCCCAGGTTATGACCACATCACATCTGCCATTGGTGCGGCAATGATTGGCTGGTATGGCACAGCGATGCTCTGCTATGTTACACCAAAAGAGCATCTTGGTCTGCCAAACAAAAAAGACGTGAAAGATGGCATCATCACCTACAAAATCGCAGCTCACGCTGCTGACCTTGCCAAAGGACACCCCAGAGCTCAGGCTCGTGATAATGCGTTATCCAAAGCTCGTTTTGAATTTCGCTGGGAAGACCAATTTAATCTGTCACTTGACCCAGATACGGCACGTGAATTTCATGATGAAACCTTGCCAAAAGACGCTCACAAATCCGCCCATTTTTGCTCCATGTGTGGACCTAAATTTTGCTCAATGAAAATCACCCAAAATGTGCGTGATTATGCCGCAGGATTGGATTTTCAACAGGTCAAAACCAAACTGACCGAACAAGTTGGCGAAGCCTCTGTTGATGATGTGCGTGATGGCATGGCACAGATGAAGCAAAAATTTGCAAACACAGGAAAACACTTATATCACAAAGTGTGAACATATCCGAATGTTGAGAACAAATGCGACACAACAAAACCCACAACATAAAAGTTGTGGGTTTTTGATTGGCAAGTGATGGCATTGATTGGCAAAAGGTGGTTAAAAGAGACAGTTAAAAGAGACGGTTAAAAGACCATCAACAGGCATTATGGATTTGCCACACACTCAAGCACATTTAAATCAAACCCTGATAACGCATTGAACTTTAACGGCGATGACAGCAACCGCATATCACGCACACCTAAGTGGCGTAAAATCTGTGCACCAACACCGATACTGCGATAAGGTTGATGTTGCTGATATTTAAGGGGTGAATCAGCACGGTCAGCAACGAAATTATCCAACGCTTCACCAAGATTGATGTTTCGGTTATGCCCAATCCAAACAAACACACCACGCTCAGATTGGCTAATTTCTTGTAGTGCCGATTGAATGCTCCAATGACTTTTACCACGATTGAGCGATTGCACACCAAACAAATCTCTAAGTGGCTCAAACCCATGCACACGCACCGTATTGACCCCATCAGCAGGATTGCCTTTGACCAAGGCCAAATGAGTGTCATCGGAATTTTGCTCTTGGAAACGATACGCCATAAACTCACCAAATTCGGTCTGCATCGGATAACTTGCCACCACATTGATGGTTTGCTCATTTGCCATGCGATAATGGATTAAATCAGCGATTGTGCCAATTTTTAGATGATGAGTTTTGGCAAACGCTTCTAAGTCATCACGGCGAGCCATTTCACCATTTTCTTTGATAATCTCACAAATTACCGCCGCTGGCTCAAGCCCTGCAAGATGTGTTAAATCACAACCTGCCTCGGTATGCCCAGCGCGGTGCAATACCCCCCCATTTTGAGCCACAATGGGAAAAATATGCCCTGGTTGCACAATGTCTTCAGGTTTGGCGGTGGCAGACACTGCCGTTTGAATGGTTCTGGCACGGTCAGCCGCTGATATTCCTGTCGTTACCCCTTTAGCAGCTTCGATAGACACCGTGAAATTGGTGCTAAATTTTGCCCCATTTTTATCGCTCATCAGGGGCAAATCAAGCTGACGGCTACGCTCTTGGGTAATGGTCAAACATACCAAACCACGAGCATGGGTAATCATAAAATTGATGTCATCAGGACGCACATGGGTAGCCGCCATCACAAGGTCGCCTTCATTTTCTCGGTCTTCATCATCCATCAATATGACCATCTTGCCTGCTCGGATATCGTCTAAAATCTCAGGAATGCTATTGAACGTGGTATTATTTATCATGGTATCTACTTGTATCGATTGGTAAAATGGCTGACATTATCCATCATCAGCATCTATAACTTAGTTGTCTAAAACCAGTTGTCTAAAAAATCGGTTAGTTAAAATTTAAAAGTTGCCAGTTTACAATTTATCATAATGACTGACAATTATTTTACAAATCAACTATTATATGCTACAGACATCAGTGAATATGCCAGTATAATATAACAGCTTGTCCTGACCATACATAAGTATATGGACAATCATATGGTCATATGGTCTGACAAGACGAACCGCTCTGTCATTTTGTCATTGATGGTAATACATCGTGTCAATTGACAGTCATATTCACCCATCTGTGGCTTACGTATGAACGTAAATTACAATAATCAGGACACTACTATGAAAAATTTAACCAATAAACTGTTGGCTGGCGTACTAAGTGCTGCTGTTTTGTTGCCTGCCGTTGGCATCTCCACCGCTGCGGTTGCTAACGACCGTATTAAAGCACAAGCTTATGGCGATAGCAACTTTAGCCAAAATCGTCAAAAAGCCATTCAAATGTTGTCTTCTCGTGGCTATCAAGTCGGCGATATAGAAGTTGACGACTTTTTGGGCAAGCCTGTTTTTGAAGTAGAAGCCTATAAAAACGGTGCTGAGTATGACATCGTACTTGAATACCCATCACTTAAAATCATCAAAGAGCAGCGTGATTACTAATAAATTAATTACTAATAAATTAATGACTAATCATGAATGATGACCGCTAAGAGCATCACTTAGCGATGATAAAATAAAGCCCTCATGGTAAATGGGGGCTTTATTCATTGGTTGGTTGGGGTTTGGCATGCCACAATCACATCCAAGCACATCCAAGCCACTGATTAAAAGTGCAGGTTAAAACTTCATTTCAAGTGCCAATTGGTAATTGCGTCCAGGAGCAGCATAGCGACCATAATGCTTATCTTGGCTAAGTCCTGTATGCTGATTGACCGCCCCTTCTGCTGTTTGGCGTAAAGATTCCCAAGTGGTGTAATAGGTATCAAATACATTGTACACGCCAGCACGCAAGGTAAAGTTATCTTTTATGTTCACATAACCTGACAAATCAAGTGTTCGCCACGGCGTGGATTTTGCTTTGGTGGCTTGTTTTGTTTGAATGTTGCCATTACCTAAGTTCTTATCTGCCTCAATCTCGCTTGGATTTTTGGCATCAGAATGGGTAAACATGGCGTTTGCTCCCCATTTTTGGCTTGGGGCATCATAGCCGATTCCCACCACATAACGAGATGGCTGAATGGCATCAAACAGCATGTTTGTTCCTGCCAAAGTTGGGTTTAAGGTTTTTCCTTTAACATCAACTTTGTTATAAGCCAGTGTTGAGTATAGTCCATAGGGAATGCGACTATTGACAGCGTTTAGGTCAAGTCTGCCAAGAATGTTAATGCCTGTCAAATCAGCATCTTGTCCATTATGAAAGCCCAAATCACCCTTACCACGCTGTTTGCCTGCATCAGCACCTTGGGTTAGGGTTCTAATCTCTTCACTTTTGCCAACAATCAAATCGGTATAGCGATTTTTAAAATAACTGACTTCAAGGCTGCCTAAGTGATTATATAAAGTCGCTCCGATTTCTTGGTTAAAGGATTTTTCAGGTTTTAGCTTGGTTTGATGGACAGTCTGTTCACAGGTGTACCAAAGACCCTTACAGCCATGTTGCGTGCCTTTACCGATGGTTACGCCAAAGCGTTCGCCATACATTTCAGAAAAACTTGGCATGCGAAAGCCTTGCGAGCTTCTATAAGCGATGTCCAGCCAGTTGGTGGGCTTGACCACCACGCCAAAATTCCAAGACAGCTGATTGCTGGCACTGTTGTCCACCAAAGGCACATCAGATTTGTGTTTGATTCTGTCATAGCGAGCGCCCAACCCCAAATCAACATATTTATTGATGGTCATGTTGTCTTTTAAAGCGATGAAATAATTATTACCGCTGATGTGGCGAGTGGTTGAGCAATCAGCATAGCTGTTGGTCTCGCTATATTTGCATTTATCATCTTTGACAACAGTCGCTTGATTTGGCTCATAGATATTATCCGTGCCTTTTTTGGCGTTTTGTTGGCTGTTCTTATTGGCCCAATCCGCCCATTGTTTGCGTAGCTTTGCATAAGCATCAAAGCCCAGTTTGTCTATCTTGTTGTATTTTTCTTGCCCCAAACTTTGTTTGATTTTCTCAAAGGGTTTTAGGGTGTTGTTGGGGTGTTGTTTATCATATTTGTCAATGACGGCTTGATAATTAATCTTATCGGTATTGGTTTTTTGGTTGTATTGCTCTATGCCTTGCTTGATGGCAAAATTTTGATAAGTGCTGTTGTTGGTGTTACAAGCATGGTTATGGGTACTGCCATAACCATGAGCATCAAGGCAAATGGGTCTGTTGTCTGAACCTAAAATCGGCTTAAACTCATCTGGCAAAGGATTACTTAGTGGGGTGTAATCAAGTTTTTGATAAGATTGATGGGTTGCCAAACGATAATCTTCACGGCTAAGGCTTGAATTGAATTTATCATAGCCAACTTGCAGATTGATGTGATGATGTGTACTACCCAACGCCAGTTTTTTGTTAAAGACGGCTTTGATTAAATTATGCTGTTCTTTATAGGCATTGTTATCCACCTCTTTTACCGAAAAAGGTTTATTGACATCAGGCGTACAATTTTTGTCAATGTGCGGATAGGTTGAACAGTGCGTGTTGGTCAGCTGGCTGCGTAGCGTAATGTCTTGCTTGTCATAAGACACACGCACATCATCAAACCATTTATTTTCACCTTTGCTGTCATAAACATATTCAAGCCCTAGGCGGTCTTTTTGGTGTTTTTCGTCATAAAATACGCCATGAGCATAGTTGATGCCATAACCTGAATTTGCCCCAATAGCATCACGAATGCGTTCACCAAGGTTATTGCCTTGATAATAGCCATTGGCTTGGGCATGGTTGCTGAGCCTTGATTTGTCAATGTCATGAACCGTCAGATAAGCAGGCACGGTTTTATCTTGCATGGCATAGTTTTGTTTGGTGGTTTCATACACACCACCGACATAGTGCTTATCGTTTAGCTGATAACCTGGGCGAAGTAGCAAGGATTTGCTGTCTTGGGTGAGTGGGTTTGGAATAAGGCGGTTAGGGCCTGTATAATCTTTGACATTTACCTTATCACGCACATTGGTTGGCTTGGCTTGAAGTTTGGTTTGACCGCCAGAGGCACACGCTTCATAATCACCATTGGCACATTCATTTGCCATTAAAAATGTGTGGTTATTTGGGTCAGTGGTTGCCACCGCCCTATCAAAACTTTGGCTGCCCTGATAGGCATCATCATGTGCCTTGTATTCTTGACCACGGCGGTCGGTGTAGATGACAAGACCACTAAAAGAACCTGCCTTGCCTGCTGCTGCCACAGAATTAACCCATGCGTTATTTTTACTGGCATAGGCGGTTTTGGTCTGCACGCCCCAATCTTTACCATCTTTGATGATGTCATCGGCGGTTTTGGTAACAAATGCCACAGAGCCAGATAACGCCCCAGAGCCATGTTCACTTGAATTTGCACCTTTACTAATCTCAATGGAGCGGACATTTTCGTATTCTATTTCGTTGATTGCCCCACCTGCGGCATAATTTTTGCCTGCCACAGGGCCTTGTAGGGCATAGTGCTGGGCTTGATTGATGCCATCAACCAATACCGCCACGCGATTTTTATCCATACCACGAATAGAATAGCCCGAGCTTGCCCCACGACCTTGCTCAACCACAGCAATGCCAGGGTCATAACGTGTTAAGTCTCGAATGTTTAGTACTTGTTCTTTATTGATGGTCTCAGCAGTTTTGACCACCTTGCCAAGCCCTGTAACTTCGTTGGCTTTACGAGTGAGTTGTTTATCAGCAACAAATCGTAAGGCTTCAAGCTCTGTGGTGGGAGCAGTGTTGGTTTTATTAGGAGTCTTTAAATCGGTGGCTTTGATGGCAGTGTCTGCCATGGCAGAAGTGGCCAGCATTAATGATAAGCATAATGTGCTTAGCTTAAAAATTGGAAGTAAATTTTGCTTCATATGATGCCCTAAATATTGATTTTCTTCCCTGCCTATCGTTCAGGGATTCCTTCTGCAAGACGGTCAAACCTGACCACAAGAATGTTCTTACTGACATTGATATCTTTATCATGCCATGTGCCATATGTACAAACTTATTCTCTCATTACCAAATCTGGTCTGCCTTTCGAACCACTGGATATATTATCACAGCAAGGGTAAGTTTGAGTAGATTATTTCTCATTGACGATGTGATGTATAAACGACCACAATCTATAAACGACAACCCAAACCCACATTGCATTGATGGGTCAGTTATCGTTTAAGCTCAAACTAGCCTGCATCGTAGACCGACTTGGCTAGTTTGATTTTTTCAGTGGTCAATCATCTTAATCATTCATGTTTGATTAAGTATCCACCCCATCAGCCAAACAAACATTGTGTTTAAATTACTGCTTAACTTCTTGTTGTTTTTTTGTGCCAAAAACCACAGAGACTTTACCGTCATCACCGCTGTTTTTGTGTGCAAATGACCCACCCATCTCGGTTGCATTTGGACCATAAAAGCCCCCAGTAACCTCGGCATCTTTGATGACGATGGATTTGCCTGTACTGCTAGAATCTATCTTATAGCCCCCTGCGTTCGCTTCGGCGGTGCTGGCTTTGCCTGTCCAGCCATTGCCTGCGATTTGACCTGTGATGTTAAATACAGGGTCTTTGCGGTCTTTGGTGATAAGTTTGCCATTAACTGTTTTGCTTGCAAAGTCAATGTCAAAATCAGCAACATCTTTGGCATCATTAAAGCCTTTTGATGAGTCCGCTCCTGTGATGTATCCTACCCAGTTCCCCAAATATTTGGCTTTGCCTGTGGTTGGTACGGCTTTCTCGCCTGTGGTAGCGGTGCGTTCACCTTGCAAAAAGACACTGTTGCTTGTGCCGACACTGAGCTCACCAAATTTTAGGTATTCAAAGTTTTTGCCATAGGTTTTGACACTAACTTTATCATTCACCATCAAAGTCTCGCCCGCTTTGTTTGTGGCAGACTCTGGCTTGTCTTTGGTGAATTCATTTTTGGTGGCATCGGTAGATACCAAATCAATGACGGTAGAACCCAAGACCAACTTTTTGGCATTGCCAAAGTTATCCAGTTGTTTTTCGGTAAATGGGGTGAATGTGGTTGCTTTATTTTTGTTAAATGTCCCAAGTGCATAAGCATCTAAGATGGCTTCGGTTTTTTCTACATTACCCTCTTGTTTAGCACCAAAGACACCAAAGAGTTTGTTGTCATCGGTTAAGAATTTACCTGCCAGCTCCTCGCCTTTTGGTCCATAAAAACCACCTTCTAGCTTGTTTGTAGCATCGCTGGTAAAGGGGTGTTTGCTTTTGCTTGCATCATCTTTATTGATTGCGGTGGCACTGCCACGGAAGCGGTTGCCGTGGATATTAGCCTGAATATCGTAGCGTTTGGTTTTCTTAACCTCGCTCTTATGGCTGTCTTGTAGGTTACTAAACAGCTCACCTGTTAGGCTCTTTTTACTAAAATCTACCGTAAACTCACTGCTATGACCATATTCACCGCTATGACCATCAGGGGCAGAGCCTTCTTGGGTTAATAAGCGCTTGTATTCATCTTTTGAAGATGCCCCATACCACCAACCTGCTTGATAGGTTTCTTGCACTTCGCTAAATCGGTTTTTTTTGTTGGCAACATCAGTCATGAAGTCCCAATGTCCTTTGTATTTGACCTTATCTTGTGTGGGCAACTCTTTGGCGGTCGTTGTGCCATTATAAAACACACCGCCCACAGGGCCTGAATTCCAAAGTTTTGGATCATCTGTTTTTCTGACGGTTAGATAGTTGCCATCATTTACCAAGTAGTAACCGTAATCAACATATTGTAAATCTCGTGTGGTTGCTTTGGTTGTTTGGTCATTTGAATGGGAAGTTTTCGCTTGCATTGATGATAATACTTGCTGAAAATAAGGGCTTTTACGCACATCTTCTTTGATTTTTTTGGCAAGTTCTGCATCGGAGATTTGTTTATTGTCTCTCTTAATTTTTTCACCAATGGCATTTTTATCCGCTTGATCCATTTTTGCCATATAGCCATCAAGTAATTTATTTTCTACATCTAACGAAAATGGCAATGGTGATTTTTCACCTTTTGCAACTTGTTTTTTACCGTCCAAGGTAATGATATTTTTTTCATCTAATGGCGTGTCTTGTCGGTCGTATAGGTTGATTTTACTCAAAGCCATGCCAAAACCCATGGCAGGTTCTTGAATGGATGAAACTTGTTCTTTGTTATTGGGCGTTGTTGGCACATCTTGATATTTTGGTTCTGGTGTGTTGGCACTGCCTGTACCAGAGTTTGCACCGCCAGTACTGCCAGCATTGGCTGCATTATCAGTATTGCCAGTACCGCCTGTATTTCCTGTACCGCCAGTATTACCTGCATTGCCTGCATTTGGAATGGGTGTAGGAGCAGGTGGATTTGAACCACCACTGCCACCACAAGCGGTTAATAAGACGGCAGAGATTGCCACACACAGTGTGGTTAAAGGAATGTGCTTCATAAAATAATCCTCTGATGGGTTGATGGTATTATCTAAACAAGTCTGTTGATGCCTGTTTTGGCATGCCGATAATGTGCATTTGGCGTATTTGTTTGAGCAGTTATGATAAGTGCGTTTGTGATGGACAAAATACGGCAAATTTACATTGATAAATAATAACATAAACAATAACAATTATCTATTATATTTTTGATTTTTTTCTTGATTTTTTCTTGATATTGTCTATGATGGTACATTTTTTTTATAAAAAACAAAAGCAGGGCGTGCTTATCCCATCAAAAAATGCGACTAAACTCAACAAACATTTGATTTTTATGGTAATTTGCCTTAATGTCATTGCTTTTATTGATGTTTGTGCTGATGGTCAGCCGTGGCGTGATGCCCCATTTGTGAATGTCTCTGTGCCAAAATGATAAAGACGCTTGCATCTGTTTATCATGGCGAATTTGTCCGCCGCTGGTTAAGTTTGCCCCTTGGTAATGGCGTTTGTTGATGCTGATTTGGGCACGGCTTGAAAGACCGCCCGCCCATTCTTGCCCCCACGCTGTGCGTATGCCACGGCGCTCATAGCTGTCAGATGGGTCTTGTGGCACTTTTTCATCATAAAAGTCTGCCCCCAAAAGATAATAGCGTGTGGCATTTGGGTAATAAACCAATGATGTGCTGTATAAAGTGTTGTTACTGTCAGCCCTAGGCGTCCGATGGTTGGTTAGGCGTGATATGTCTATGGCGTTTAGGCTTTGAAATTTTGGGTTGATTCTATAATCAGCTGACATGCGTATGCCTATGGTGTCGGTATAACGCTCATGCCCATAAAATCTTTTTTCACCATAGGCCTCAATGCCAAGGTCTTTTTTGGCATCAGCAAAGCCCAAATTTGCCCCCAGTCTGCCCCAATGGTCGTTGTATTTTTTGTGATTTTGATGATGTTTGCCATGGATTTGGGCGTTTGCTCCCACATATGCCCCTTTGGGCAAAGACCACTTTTTATCCGCCCCTAGTTGATAGCTTAGAGTGATGGCGTCAATGGGTTTGTCAAAAGTCCATTGACCTTGCGTGGTTTTTTTGGGCACCTGATTAATGTTGTCTTCTTTGGCCAGATTCATCCCTGCTTGCCATGTCCATGAATCTCGTTGTTTTAACGCTTGTCTGTACTGCCCAACAACCTGTCGCACATCATCTGGTAAGTTGTCAGCATGTAATTTATTAAACTGGTCAAGGGCGGCTTCGTTTTGTTTGTCCATAAATAATGCCCTTGCCAGATGAAAACGCACCACATTATATTCAGGCATGATGGCGATGATGCGACGCAGTTCATGAATGGCAGGCTTGGCGTTGCCTTTGTCCAAGGCAGCCAGTGCATTGGCATACCCAAGTAAAATGCCATTTTGATGGTCTTTGGGCAGTTTTTGATAAATGGGCAATAATGCGTGAACCCCTGCCATATGATTGGTCATGACAGCAGAATTTAGGGCGTGATTGAGCAAATCGGGGTTATCAAGCAGTAACGCCTCATCGGCGATGAGCGTATCTTCGTCAGGATTTGGCGTTTGTGCCAGTGTTGGTTCTGTTGTTGGTGTTAATATACCATGGGGCAATAGTTCAGGCTGAGCATGGTTAATGATGGGTTCAAGGGCGGTTATTTCTTGATTGATTGGCTCTTGATTGTCGGTGCGACCATCATCGGCATGGCTGATATGAGCGATTAGAAAAGTCAAGCCAGCCATAAAAATTTTTATGGGTGTTTTGCTGGGGGTGAATGTGGTATAAACAGGCGTGATTGTCATGACAGCTCCTATCAAAAAAGCGAGCATATTTTACCATTTTTTATGCGATTTAAACATAAAAATGTGAATGATTATCATTAACTCATACTCAAAGCAAAACATAAGATAAATCATAGAAATTACACACCATTTAATCAAAACATGGTATGCTAGCCACTTCTAAAATGGTTTTATCACACTTTACCGTCATCATTTTCAAAATGAGACATTACGTGAAGTTTGAACCTAAACTCAAAGATGATAAGCCAAATTCACCTGTATTTACGCCACTTGATTCTAAGTATCTACAAGCAAGATTGTCATTGGCAAATTAAAACATATCACATGTCAACTGCTGCCCCCATCATTCTCACCAGCTATAACATTCATAAAGGCATGTCCGCCTTAAACCGTCAAGTCAAATTAGACGGCATCGCCGATGCCCTAAAACAGCTTGCCCCAGACATTCTATGCCTACAAGAAGTACAAGGGCAAAACCTAAAACGAATGGTCAAATTTAACGAATTTCCAGAGCAGTCTCAGCATGAATGGTTTGGTGAATTTTTGGATTATCAACAAAGCTACGGTAAAAATTGTGAATACAACCACGGACATCATGGCAATGCCGTACTGAGTCGCCACCCCCTAGACCCCAAGCACAACGTCAATATCACCGTCAATCAATTGGAAAAGCGGGGTGTGTTGCATTGTGAAGTGTTGCCCGATGGTTGGTCAGTGCCAGTGGTGGTGTTGTGCGCCCATTTAAACTTATTAGAAAGTGGACGAGAACGCCAGTATGACGCCATCGCCACCTACGTCAATGACGTGATAGATTCGACGCAACCATTAATTCTAGCAGGAGATTTTAATGATTGGCAAAAAAACGCCTGCCAAAAACTTGGCAATCAGCTCAACATGACCGAAGCGTTTTTATCCTGTCATGGCAAGCTATTCGCCACTTTTCCTGCCATTTTGCCCATGCTGAGCCTTGATCGCATTTATGTGCGTCATCTTAAGGTCAAACGGGCGTGGGTACACACAGGTAAGCCGTGGTCAGATCTATCTGACCATCTGCCAATCAGTGCTGAGCTGTTGCCTTTATGACAGTTACTCGTCTTCTGCCACCTCTTCTCCCAAAAATCCGCCACTTTGTCTTGCCCACAGTCGTGCATACACCCCATTTTTAGCCAACAGTTCCACATGGCTACCCTGCTCTACAATTTGCCCTTTATCCATCACCACCAGTCTATCCATTGATGCAATCGTTGATAATCGGTGAGCAATGGCAATCACTGTCTTACCTGACATCATGTCATTTAAGCTATCAGTAATGGCGTGTTCCACTTCACTATCAAGTGCTGATGTTGCCTCATCAAGAAGCAAAATCGGAGCGTTTTTGAGCATGACACGAGCAATGGCAATGCGTTGACGTTGCCCACCAGAGAGTTTAACACCACGCTCACCCACTTGCGTGTCTAAGCCTGTGTTGCCTTTGGCATCGGATAACTGTTGAATAAACTCCCACGCATGAGCTTGTTTGGCAGCGTTGATAATGTCATCATCGCTGGCAGTGGGACGACCGTAAGCAATATTCTCTCGCACAGTACGATGTAGCAAAGATGTGTCTTGGGTTACCATACCGATTTGTTGGCGTAAACTTTCTTGGCTCATCTGAGCAATATTTTGCTGGTCAATTAAAATCGCCCCAGAATCCACATCATAAAAGCGTAACAGTAAGTTCACCAAGGTTGATTTTCCTGCCCCACTGCGACCGACTAGCCCTACTTTTTCACCTGCTTGAATGTGCAGATTAAACTCATTTAATAAATGGTCATGTTTAGCCTGATTGTCTTTTAGATGACTGTTCTCCATCTTGATGCCATCATAAGTAAACTTAACATCATGAAACACAATCTCACCCTGATTCACCTTTAATTCTTGGGCGTTGGGCTGGTCAATAATGGCATGTGGTGTGGATAAAGTGCTGATGCCATCTTGCACAGTACCAATGTTTTCAAACAACGTTGCTGTCTGCCACATAATCCAATGGGTCAAGCCATTTAACCGCAATGCCATCGCTGTTGCTGCGGCAATTGCCCCCACTGTTATCAGACTGTCTTGCCACAGATAAATGCCAATCACTGCTGTACTGCCTATCAATACCACGCTGGTAAGATGGTTAATCACTTCCAACCAAGTAACCCATCGCATCTGCCCATGTACCGTCAGCAAAAATTGACGCATGGCATCTTTGGCGTATGTAAGCTCACGGCGTGAATGGCTAAATAACTTAACCGTGGCAATATTGGCATAAGCATCGGTGATGCGACCTGTCATCAACGCACGAGCATCAGCTTGACGACTGGCGGCCAGTTTTAAACGGGGAATGAAAAACCACAGAGACAAAGAAAACATCACAATCCATAGCATAAACGGCACAAGCAACCATTTATCCAAACGAAACAATATCACCCCAGTGGTTAAAAAATACACACTGACATACATCAGCATGTCCCCCACGGTCATGATGGTATCACGCACGGCCAAAGCGGTTTGCATGACTTTAGCAGACACTCTTCCAGAGAACTCATCTTGATAAAATTGCATGGACTGACCCAGCATGTGCCGATGAAATCGCCATCGCATTTGCATGGGGAATACCCCCTGCAACACCTGAAAATGCACCAAAGAATTCAGCCATATCCACACAGGACTTATCAATAACACCACTGCCATCAGTGTCAGCATGTCTCCTTTGGCTTGCCACAGCTCACTTGGCGAATACTCACCCAGCCAATCTACCAGATTGCCTACCCAGGCAAACAGCAACGCCTCATACACCCCAACGCCAGCGGTAAATACCATAAACAGCAATAACCAACCCCTTAATCCATGGGTACATGCCCATAAAAACTTTGCCAATCCATCTATTGGCAAAGGAATGTCATTGTCTGGATAAGGTGGTAAGCGAGTTTCAAAAAAATGAAAAAGAGCGTTCATAAATTAAAATCAATGCTTATTGATTTTTGGCATAAACAGGGAACTTAGCACACAATACTTTGACCTTTTCACGAATTGTGTCAATCACTGCTTTATCGCCCTTGCTGTCTAAAACATCACAAATCCAAGCCGCCAACTCAGTCACTTCCGCTTCTTTAAAGCCACGAGTGGTTACCGCTGGCGTACCAATGCGAATGCCTGAGGTTACAAACGGCGACTGTGGGTCATTAGGTACGGCATTTTTATTGACAGTAATAAACGCATCACCCAGCCATTTATCTGCTTCTTTACCTGTTAAGCCTTGCCTAACCAAACTAATAAGCATCAGATGATTTTCTGTGCCACCCGAGATAATGTCATAACCACGCTCTTGAATAACAGATGCCATCGCCTTGGCATTTTGCACCACTTGACGCTGATAAGCCTTAAAGTCATCTTGCAAAGCTTCTTTAAAACAGACCGCCTTAGCTGCAATCACGTGCATCAATGGACCACCTTGATTGCCAGGAAACACCGCAGAATTTAATTTTTTGGCAAGTTTGTCATCACGAGAAAGTATCAAACCAGAACGGGGGCCTCGCAAAGTTTTGTGAGTCGTCGTACTCACCACATCAGCAAATGGCACAGGGCTTGGATAAATGCCAGCAGCAATCAAACCCGCCACATGTGCCATGTCCACAAACAAATATGCCCCAACACTGTCGGCAATTTCACGGAAACGTTGCCAATCAATGATTTGCGAATAAGCAGAAAAGCCAGCAATAATCATCTTAGGCTGATGTTCTTTAGCAAGACGTTCAACTTGCTCATAATCAATCAAACCAGTTTTTTCATCTAACCCATATTGCACAGCATGATAATTGATGCCAGAAAAATTCACACGAGCACCGTGAGTCAAATGACCACCTGCATCTAAACTCATACCAAGCACCGTATCATTGGCATCTAACAACGCCAAAAATACCGCTGAGTTGGCTTGTGAGCCAGAATGTGGCTGCACATTAACATACTCAGCCCCAAAAAGCTCTTTAGCGCGTTCAATGGCAAGTTGCTCAACCACATCAACATACTCACAACCACCATAATAACGCTTACCAGGATAACCCTCAGCATATTTATTGGTCAAATCACTGCCTTGAGCCTGCATGACCATTTGCGAACAATAGTTTTCTGATGCAATCAGCTCAATATGCTCTTCTTGACGTTGACTTTCTTGTCCCATTGCCTCAGCAAGAACAGGGTCAAAATCTTGAATACTCACATTATTATACATTTTTATGTCCTTTTATGAATAAGGGAGATAAATTGTGGGGAAGCGTTCGCATTTAAGTGTATCACGAATAACAAGCAAAAAACGACTGCTTTCGACTGCTTTATCTTGCCAACAGACGTTTTTGAAAAACTGGTAAAAAAGTCTCTGTTATCAATAAAGGCCTGCCATACCAATCATAACTTGTCTGTCTTTGCCATCCTTGTTGGGTATTCATTATCACACGAGAATTAGGTAAAGCAGTCTGGCGTTTAAACAACACATAACCAATTGGCGTATTTTTTAGATGCTTTAAACGCTTGGCATCACCCTGCAAGCCAATTAAAGGAAAAACACTTTGTGCAGATACCCAAGGTTCATCATCATCACCATAAAGCCAAACCAGTCTATTCCAAGCCATCATAGGGCGACTTAGCAAACCAGACTCAACAAATCCTAGTTGTCGTTTTTGAATTAAACTTAAAGGTTCAAAGCCTTCAAACACCCTATCAACCCTTAACGGCTGATTAGCCACCTGCTCAAGCAAAACAGTTAATGAACCTTTAGCATAAAGATAAGGCAACAAATTAACTGGCAAAGACTGATGATAATATGACATATACTTATAATAACAACCAAACTTTAAAAGATAAAGAAACAACATAAAAAACAAAAAAACACCCCCCTTCTATTGAAGGGG
>NZ_MUYT01000006.1 GCF_002014765.1 Lwoffella lincolnii | reverse complement strand
AAATTTCTCTTTGGCCATGGGGCTATTCCTCTTGATGTTAGGTGAGAGATAAAATTAAAATTTTTACTTAAGCTTATCGCTTCAATATTAAAACGATAAGCCAAATTACTGCTTTTAGATGATTAATTACTACTGATTAATGATATGAACTGGCTTGTTCTTATCCTTACTCGTCATCATCATCTTTTTTGCCATTGTATTTAGAAATGATTTCATCAGCAACAGATTTTGGAATTTCTGCGTATTTTTGGAATTCCATTGAGTATGTGGCACGACCTTGCGACATAGAGCGAAGTTGGGTTGCATAGCCAAACATCTCTGCCAATGGCACTTCTGCACGAATTTGCTTAGTCCCACCAGGCAAGTCATCCATGCCTTGAACCATACCACGGCGACGATTTAAGTCACCCATAATATCACCCATGTAGTCTTCAGGTGTTTCAACTTCAACTTTCATGATGGGTTCAAGCAGGGCAGGACTGGCATTCATAAAGCCTTTTTTAAAAGCGATAGAGCCTGCCATCTTAAATGACAATTCATCAGAGTCAACATCATGGTATGAACCATCATATAAAGTGGCTTTAACACCCACCACTGGGTATCCAGCCAAAACGCCGTTCTTCATGCGTTCTTGGATACCTTTATCAACCGCACTGAAGTATTCTTTTGGCACAACACCGCCAACAACTTCTTCTGCAAATTCATACTCAACTTCACCAGCAGGATCAAGTGGTTCAAGCCGTATCCACACATGACCGAATTTACCACGACCACCAGTCTGACGCACAAATTTACCTTCTTGCTCGACGGTTTGACGGATGGTTTCACGATAAGCAACTTGGGGCGCGCCCACATTGGCCTCTACGTTGAACTCACGCTTCATACGGTCAACAAGAATTTCCAAATGAAGTTCGCCCATGCCACTGATGATGGTTTGACCTGACTCTTCGTCTGTGTGTACACGGAACGATGGGTCTTCTTTTGCCAAGCGGTTTAATGCAATTGACATTTTTTCTTGGTCAGCCTTGGTTTTTGGTTCAACTGCCAATGAAATCACTGGGTCAGGGAATTCCATACGCTCCAAAGTGATGACATTTTCTTCATCACATAGGGTGTCACCTGTGGTCACATCTTTTAGACCAACAAAGGCGACGATGTCACCTGCACGCACTTCGCTGACTTCATTTTGTGAATTGGCGTGCATCTCAACGATACGACCAATGCGTTCACGCTTCATTTTCACAGGGTTATATACGCTATCCCCTTGCTTGGCAACACCTGAATAAACACGAATAAAAGTCAAATTACCGACATACTTATCATTCATGATTTTAAAGGCTAATGCTGAAAACGGTTCATCATCTGATGATTCACGAGTAGCAACCGTTTCATCTTTATCATCTAAGATGCCTTTGATGGCGTCAACATCATTGGGTGCTGGTAAAAACTCGATTACCGCATCTAGCATGCGTTGTACACCTTTATTTTTAAAGGCTGTACCACATAGCATGGGTTGAATCTCAGTGGCTAGCGTACGCGCACGAAGACCTGCGATGATGTCTTCTTTTGATAAATCACCTTCTTCTAAGTATTTATCCATAAGCTCTTCAGAAGATTCAGCGGCAGCTTCCACCATGTTATTACGCCATTCATTGGCGGTTTCTTCCAAATCAGCAGGAATGTCTTGATAATCAAATTTCATGCCTTGGGTTTCGGTGTCCCAAATGATGGCTTTCATTTCAAGGAGGTCAACAACTCCTTCAAAGTTCTCTTCTGCACCGATAGGCACAACGATGGGAACAGGGTTGCCACCAAGGCGAGTTTTTACCTGCTCAACCACACGGAAGAAATTAGCACCCGTTCTGTCCATTTTATTCACAAACGCAAGACGAGGTACTTTATATTTATTGGCTTGTCTCCATACGGTTTCTGATTGAGGCTGTACACCACCAACCGCACAATACACCATACAAGCACCATCTAGCACACGCATAGAACGTTCAACTTCAATGGTGAAGTCAACGTGGCCTGGGGTATCGATGATGTTGATGCGATGTTCAGGGAATTGATTTGCCATACCAGACCAAAAACAAGTAGTGGCAGCAGAGGTGATGGTGATACCACGCTCTTGCTCTTGTTCCATCCAGTCCATGGTGGCAGCACCTTCATGCACTTCACCAATTTTATGGCTTTTACCTGTATAAAACAAAATACGTTCTGTGGTGGTGGTTTTGCCAGCATCAATGTGGGCAGAAATACCGATGTTACGGTAGCGTTTTAAGGGCGTTTTACGAGCCATAGTGTTATCCTAAGAGTGGTATGTTAAAAGCGGAAATGTGAGAACGCTTTGTTAGCATCTGCCATACGGTGTACTTCATCACGTTTTTTGACAGCGTTGCCTTTACCTTCGGCAGCGTCAGCCAGCTCACTCGCCAAACGTTGTACCATCGATTTTTCTGAGCGTTTTTTGGCAGCTTCCACCAACCAACGCATTGCCAAAGCGGTACGACGGGAGGGACGTACTTCCATAGGCACTTGGTAGGTTGCACCACCCACACGGCGAGATTTAACTTCAACCATGGGGCGAACAGCTTCTAGCACTTCTTCAAAAAATGCAACAGGGTCTTCGATATTTTTCTTGGTTTTAACGGTGTCTAATGCACCATATACGATGCGTTCTGCAACAGATTTTTTGCCGTCAACCATCACTTGGTTGATGAATTTGGCAAGGGTTTGGCTGCCGTATTTTGGGTCAGGTAAAATTTCACGGGCAGCAACGACACGACGTCTTGGCATGGTTAGTTTCCTTATTCTTCAGGACAGTCTGGCATTCACAAAATCGTGCTTATCAAACATCTTGGTTATTAAGTTGTTAAGATGATGGCTTTATCAAGCTCAAGCAAGATGGTTATCAGCCAGCCTTACTGCATATATATACAAAACTGCATATATATACAAAAAAATATGCAAAAAAAAATTTATCATCAAATGATGACGGTGATAGGGTGATTGATGGACAAAAACATACGCCATTGGTATTTTATGCCTTAGGCTTTTTCGCTCCATACTTAGAGCGACCTTGCTTACGGTCTTTCACGCCAGCTAAGTCTAAAGCACCACGGACAGTGTGATAACGCACACCTGGTAAATCTTTAACACGACCACCACGGATAAGCACCACGCTGTGCTCTTGTAGGTTGTGGCCTTCACCACCAATGTAGCTAGATACTTCATAGCCAGAAGTCAAACGCACACGGCAGACTTTACGCATGGCTGAGTTGGGTTTTTTGGGTGTGGTTGTGTAGACACGAGTACACACACCACGGCGTTGTGGGCATGCTTGCAACGCAGGAACTTTTGACTTTTCCTTGATGGTTTTGCGACCCTTACGAATTAATTGGTTAGTTGTTGCCATAAGGCATCTTTCTCCCGTTGAGTGAAATAAAAACTGGGTGAATTGGCTTGAAATGTTCATTTAAACTAAAATCACCCATTTTTAGGACAATATATTATAAGGATGTCAATGATGTTTATCAACCTTTTATTTTATCAACCTTGGATTAAGACGTTGAGGCATCACCACCACGATTGTCATCGTTCGCATTGTCATCGCTGTTGACATCATCATTATCGTCATCATTTAAGTCATCTGCCATCTGTTCGTTACGCTTATCGGTTAAACTTGCCAATTTAATTTCAGGAGCAAAGGTGGCTTGAGCCACGCCAATGACTTCTTCAATGAGTAGGCTATTGTAGTGACAGCCTGCAACAACCGCTGTCATGGGGAATATTTTTTTTGCCCAACCCATGCTTAGGTTTTCTAAATCTAAATTCATTTTTTCTATGAGCAGGTCGATTTGTTCGGCATAATAGCTGACACTACCACCAGCAAATGCTTGGTTTTTTAATTCATGATGCAGCCCATTTTGTTCAGCATTGTCGACCATTTTACCTGCCACACCAAGCCCTGCTAAGATGGCTTGTTTTTCTTGCATTTTGCTTAAATTACTGGCAGCAATGACAGCGTAGGCTTTATTGATGCCTTCTTTACCTATCAGTGGTTGGTCATAGACGGCCGCCAGTTGATAGGTGGTGCGCAGTGATACAAGCAATAGCCACAAGGTATCTGCTAACATGCCTGGCAGTCCTGCCAATCCTGTCAGGCCGCCCAATGTTGCCAATGCTCGGTTTTGATTAGCGATGTCTCGTGCCAAGGTGTGACGGTCAATGTCTGATAGATGCTGTGAGTTTAGACGCTGTTCTTGGTTTAAGTCCAGCTGACTCCAGTTGGCGGCTAAGTGAGCAATTTGCGAAAATATGGCATCAACTGCTTTTTCAAAGGTGCTGTCTGGCACGACTTTTTTGATGTATTTGCCATAACTGGCAAAGCGGTTACCCACCAGTTGAGCTGATGTGCTGATGGTTTGGTCACGAAATAAGTTAGCTTTATCAACAGATAAATCGGCAGCATGGAATTTATGGGGAGTTTCTCGTTTGATGTTAAAGGATTCAATGAGTGAGCCTAGGTTTTCTAGTTGGTCACGAGCAAACATACCCAAATTTACCAATTTGCTTTTTTTATCAAGGTTGTTGGTCTGATTGTCGGTTTGGGCAGTGCGGTCATTATCGGTCATAAGGTTCTCCAAAATTAGGGTAACACAGTTAGTCCATTTGATTATGGAAATTAGTCTGTATAATTGTCATGATAATAAGTTCAGGACAATAATTGCAAGGCAGAGTATGTTACCAAACACATATAATTAGTAACGAAATTTTGAGTAATGACAATTTTGTTTGTTTGTTCTTTATATAAATGCCACAAAATATAAACGCCACAAACATGATTGAGCAAAATTAACTTTTTACCAAGATTGCTTAACATATCATACTGCACTGCTACTTAACTCTCTATATATTTAGGTTACTTAACATGCTACCTACTTTTCTTCATTCATTTGAGTGTGAGTTTTTATCTGCTTTTTGTGCGCCTAAGTTATTACAGCGGTTAATGATTTATCAACGTTACCACAATTTACCAATAACACCCATTTGGCTTAATCATCACACAACAGATGAAGCAAGCCAGCAATCGCATTCGGTGATTGGTCTGTTGCCCATGGTCAGTTTTCTTTATGAACGGTGTGATACGCTTTGTGCTAAGGCAGTTTTATCTAAACAGATATCCAGGCAAATGCAGGTATTTACAAAATGCGTTATCCATAGTCATGCAAATATACAAACTTTAAAACAATGGCAATCAGCAAAGACGGTAACTTTTACTCAGGCATCTGATTATCATCATTATTTATTAGATAACAAAATAAATATATCGCAACTATCAAACAGGTCAATCAACCAACAAATTATTAAATTTGAGTTAAGCCATGATGACGCTGGTTATCGACAGTTTGCTGATTATTTAATGGCATATTGTTGCCATCAGGATTATGTATCAATAAACAACACATCAAATAAAATAAATAAACCACCAAACACAGGTTATCATCATGGGTTGATGGGATTTATCAGTTATGACGCATCGGTAATTTATTTGACAAATGATTTTACAGAACAATCAAAGCAAATAAATCAGCCACAACCATTGGCATATTTTGGCCATTATCCTTTATTTTTAAGTGTAATGACTTTAAAAGATGGTAATAATCACCCCTATTATAAATGGAAACTGCATGCACAAAATGCGTGGGCAGTTTCCTTAATAGATGATGTGGTGCAATTACTAAAGGACATGTTAACTTTATCAACGTCCATCTTGACAACTTTGTCATCTCATGAACAAAACATGTCTAAACAAAGTAAGCAAGCAAGCCCACCACCATTAATACTCACACCATTATGGACAAAAACTGATTATCAACATGCTTTTGATAAGGTACAAGCACACCTACACGCAGGAGATTGTTATCAAATTAATTTAACCCAATGTTGGCAAGCTAAATTACCAATAAAAGCCAATGGTGATTTGTGTCAGTTAGTGGAATACTTACCTAAACTGCATGGCAGCACTCACGCTCCTTTTGCAGGATATTTGATGCTGGCAAATACGCCATCATTTAATCATGACTGTAAATACTTTGAGTTATTAAGTTGTTCGCCTGAGCTGTTTGTGCAGTTTCAATTTACGCTCGATGGTTTAAGCCCTTTAAAAATTACCACAAAACCCATCAAAGGCACACGGCCCAGAGGTAAGACATTAGCCGAAGACCAAGCTTTGTACAACGAGCTGTTAAATAGCCAAAAAGATTTGGCAGAAAATGTGATGATTGTGGATTTGTTGCGTAATGATTTGGGTAAATATGCCCAAACTGGCAGTGTTACTGTGCCAAAGCGATTTGCTATAGAAAGTTTTAGTAATGTTCATCATATGGTCAGCACCATCACCGCCACATTAAAGCAAGATGTGCATCCCATTTGGGTATTATTTGATAGCCTGCCTGCTGGGTCAATTACTGGCACACCAAAAAAACGCTCGGTAGAGCTTATTCACCAGCTAGAGCTTATGCCTAGAGGGGCATATTGTGGCACATTGGGTTATCTTAATTTTGATGGGACGGGTGTGTTTAATGTGTTGATACGTACCTTACAAGCAAAAAATGACGGCACTGTACAATTATGGGCTGGTGGTGGCATTACTGTGGCATCTGATTGTGAGTTGGAATGGCAAGAATGCCATGATAAAGTGGGTAATTTATTGAACATTTTGTCCAATTAGATAGCGTCATTAACCAGATAAGGCAGTGTATGGCATACCATCATTATCATGGTATGTGTGCGATGGTTTAATTGATGTTGACTGTTGCCATCATGATTATTACTATGATGCAATCAAAAGGAGGTTTTATGTCGCCCACCAGTAATCATCAGTTTGCCAATAATCAGCTTGCTAATAGTCAACTTGCCAACCGCCTGGCCGATGTGGTCAATGCCACAGATAACGTTCCTACCCAAGACCAGGTGCTTGATAGCGACAAAGATGCTCCGCTATTGGCAGAAACTAAGCTGTTAAGTGAGTTGATTGTTAAAGTCATTGAATCACAAACTTCTCAGTTAGTGACTAATTTGGTGCATCAACTGTTATCTGGTGATAATCCCAAAACCACCATCACCGAAGCTTTGCCAAAACTGGACGAGACGCAAACCGAAAACTTAATTCGAGCGTGTGGGCTGTTTGCTCAAATGTTTAACATCGCTGAAGACCGTCATCATGAACGTCGTCGTGAAGCATATGAACTGGCGGACACTGTTTCACCCAATAGTTTTGCTGGTGTATTAGCAGATATCAAAGCTCAAGGAGTCCAAACAGAACAGTTGCAACAACAGTTAGAAACAATGCAGGTAAGTGCTGTCTTGACGGCTCATCCCACTGAGGTTCAGCGACAAAGTGTGTTGGGAATGCACCGCAAAATCCGCCAATTATTAGACAAACACAGCCACACTCAAGGCAACAAGCAACAACGTATTAAAGACAAGATAACTACTGTATTATTGGCACTTTGGCAGACTAATGAAACTCGCCATTTCAAAATCACAGTAGATGATGAAATTCAAAATGACATCGCTTACTTTGACTTAAGTTTTTTTCAGGCACTACCCAATTTATATGCAGATTTACAGCGACAGTTGAATGAACATTACCCCAATGCTTGGATACCAGAGATGATTAATATCGGTGGTTGGATTGGTGGAGACAGAGATGGTAATCCTTTTGTCGATGCAGACATTTTAAAAAAAGCTTTTACCAAACAGGCTCAAACCGTATTTTGCTTTTATCATAAAGCATTATTGTCATTGTATGATGAGTTACCATTATCCATCAAACGAGTACAAGTAGATAAAAGTGTCTTAAAGATGGCAGCCATATCACCTGATATGGCAATCTCTCGTACCGAAGAGCCTTACCGCCGTGCCATTGCGTTGATGATTGCTCGCTTAAATGCTTGTGCCGATAACCTTGGCTTATCACTTCATTTTACCTATCAATTTAAGTCTTATCATGATTCTGTTAACAAGAATAATGAAATAGCAAATAATGCAACTAACCCACAAGGATACCAAAATAGCGAAGCATTTTTGGCAGATTTGAAGTGCATTAAAACATCTTTACTCAGTCATGGTAGTGGCGAATTAGCACAAACAAATCTTGATAATCTTATCCGTGCAGTATCAGTATTTGGTTTTTATTTGATGCCACTGGATTTACGTCAACACGCTGGTATTCACACCCAGACGGTACATGAGTTATTTGAAAAAGCCGACTTGGAAGATTATTTATCATTATCTGAGTCAGCACGACAACGAGTACTGTTAAGAGAGTTAGCAACTGCCCGTCCACTTTATAATCGTTATCTCAATTATAGTAAACAAACTCAAAAAGAGCTTGCCATCTTTATGCAAGCTGGCAACATAAAAGACAACTATGGTGAGCTTGCCATTACTCAAAGCATCATCTCTAACTGTGAATCCTTAAGTGATTTGTTGGCATTATCATTACTGATGAAAGAGACGGGGCTGTTAATCATCAAAAATGGCAAACCGCACAGTCGAATCAACATTGTGCCTTTATTTGAAACCATTGATGCTCTTAAAACCTGCCATCACATCATGAATAATCTTTTTACCATACCATGGTATCGCCAGCTATTAACCAGTCGAGATAACATTCAAGAAATTATGCTTGGCTATTCAGATAGTAATAAAGATGGTGGCTATGTTACCAGTCAGTGGTCATTATACCAAGCTGAAGCAGAGCTGGTGAATATCTTTGCTCAACATGGTATACGACTGCGTTTATTTCATGGACGTGGAGGTAGCGTGGGGCGTGGGGGTGGTCCATCATTTGAAGCAATTTTAGCACAGCCAGCAGGATCGGTAGCAGGGCAGATACGCATCACTGAACAAGGGGAGACCATCACCGCCAAATATGCCGATGCCACCAATGCCGAACATAATCTTGAGGCTTTGGTATCTGCCACATTAAAAGCCACTATATTGCCAAATACCACGTTAACCCCCGACCATAATCTGATGCAAACATTCTCACAAGCGGCATTTGTGCATTATCGTGAATTAATCAGTAATCCTGCGTTTATTGATTATTTCATGCAAACCAGTCCCATCACTGAAATTGCCAGCTTAAATATTGGCTCTCGTCCCGCCAGTCGTAAAACATTATCTTGCATTCAAGATTTACGAGCCATTCCTTGGGTGTTTTCTTGGATGCAAAATCGGCTCATGCTCCCTGCATGGTACGGCTTCGGTACAGGAGTACAAACCTTGCTAAAAGATGATGCTCATAATCTTCAAGTACTACAACATCATGCCAAGCACAGTGCTTTTTTTTATGCCATGCTATCTAATATGGAACAAGTGCTTGCTAAAGCTGATTTAACCATTGCTGAAAGTTATCTTGAGTTATCAGAAGACCAAGCCTATGCTAAAGTCATCTTTAGCAAGATAACCGATGAGTTTAACCTTAGCAAACAAGCCTTATTAGACATCACCCAACAAACACATCTACTCACCAGCAACCGATCGCTTGCTCGTTCACTAGCGTTGCGATTACCTTATTTAAATGCCCTAAACTGGTTACAAGTATCATTACTTAAAGAACGTCGAGGGCAGGGTAAACAAAAACCATCATCATTATTTGCTCAAGGAGCAAGTTTTGATGATGAGCGTTTATTAAAATTAACACAATTAACCATCAATGGAGTGGCGCAAGGACTTAGAAATACAGGCTAATCCCAGTAATGAGCCAACGAGAGATAAAATCAAGCCCTAAATACACCCCAAATAAAACCATCGCAACCATATAAACAGTAACCACATGACCATAACAACCACCAAAAACATGACAAATGATATCTTATTGGGCGATGACATTGATGCCGTAACCACCGCTGTGGTACTGGCAACGTTTGGTCATCAAGTGCAGATTTACAGTCACAAACAACGACTACAAGCAACCTTAGAAAAATACAGTTTTGAGCATCAGGTGATGGCGTTATGGCAGTTGTATGTGAATAAAGGGTGTATTGAATTATCCCAGCTACCCCAAAAAATTCATGCTGATGATGCTGACATATCCGTTTGGCAAAATATTTGTCAATCAAAGGTTGAAGCGATTTGGTGGTTTGTGAATGACACCATTCAAGCCAATCAACAGCTGGTCAATCAACGAAAACAAGCTCAACACGACGCCATTGATTGGACAAAAAATGACTGGACAGATGCCATGGTTACGGCTTGTAACACCAGCGAACACCAGTCAGTTGCCATTGTGTTATCAGGCAAACAACCCATCGGCTATTTTCATCAATTATCACAACAATTACACCGCCCTTGGGTGTATTATGTGCCGTTTGTATTTTTACAAGATGGTCAAGCATATCACTCAATGCTGTCTCCATTTTTATGGCTATTGGGTGAAAAAACACCCAACAGTGGTCAACGGGTGTCTTCTTTGACTTTATTGCAAAATCATGCCAAACAAAGTGAAGTGGCGGATATCAATACCATGGAGTTTGCTCGCAGTGGCATCATGGCGATGCTTGCCACTCGGGTCAGTTATATGAATGAGCTGTCAAGACTGGCAGACGCACATAAAGTAGACATCACACGCATCAGTCACATCATGGGATTAGACAGTCGCATCGGAGCAAGCTATTTACAAGCTGGTTGGGGCTTTGGTGGGCGAACGCTTCCTGTCGAGATGCAGCTGATTAAGCAAAGTTTTGCACAGACACACACTGACAGTCAGCTCATCACTGCAGTAGATGCCATTAATGAAGACCAAAAAGAGCTGATATTTCGCAAGTTCTGGCAGTATTTTGATGGTTTGATAGATAATAAAACCGTACTGATTTGGGGTGGCAGTTATAAAGCAGGCTCAGGACGCACACAAAACTCTGCCATTCATCCGTTATTGCGTTTATTATGGTCGTATGACATTCAAACCTTAGTGTATGCAGATAAAGCCACAGAAGAATTGCGATTGACTTATCTACAATCAGAACAATCACAACCAAATCAACCACAATCGGTTAAGCCAAAACTGACGTTGTTACAGCACCCTTATGAACGCATCAATGATGCCCATGCGTTATTTGTGATAAGCTGGGATAACGCTCAGGCGGTGCAAGTGGCTCGCATCAATGACGTGGCGATTCCAGTATTTGACGCAAAAAATTGTTTCAGCACATCTCAAGTTGCTCAGTTGGTGGGGGACTATGTGGGCATGGGCAGATAATTTAATGTGAGCATGGGTTAGTCATGCTTCGCTTTCTTTGGTCAGTGATTCAATCAAGGTTTCCATGCACATATGCCGTGAGCCTTTAAATAATAAGGTGGCTTTGCTGGTTTTTTCTTGGTTGATGCGTGCTTGTAAAGCAGTGAGTAAATCCGTTTTATTATCAAAAGCAACCGCCTCGATACCGCCCACTTCATTTGCCCCTTTGATGGTATATGGGGCAAATTCCCCAACGGCAAATAAGGCATCAATACCAACAGTGGCAATGGTGCGTCCTAAAGCTTGGTGTTCGGCAACTGCTGCCTTGCCAAGCTCGCCCATGTCGCCCAATACCAAAATCTTATCCCCTGTTTGCGATGCCAATACTTTGGCAGCAACACGAACAGAATGGGGATTGGCGTTATAGGTGTCATCAATCAAGCGATGTTTGCCAAGTAACTGACTGCTTAAACGGCCTTTTGGTGGGCGGGTCTGCTCAAGGCCTATGATGATGTCTGCGATGTCAATACCCACAGCATAAGCACAAGCAGCAGCGGCTAAGGCATTATTGACATTATGTTCACCAGATAAAGGCAGTTTTACGTGATGAGTAAAATGCCCAAAATGCAACATAAATTCACTGCGTTCTGGCTCAACTTCCAAGTGACTGGCACTGATGTCTGTGTTGCCAAAACCGATGACATGGCTGGTATGTTGTTCAGCGACTTTACGTAATTCATGACTAAAGTCATCTTTATCGGGGACAATGGCATGTTGTTTGTCGCTTAAAGTATGATAAATCTCAGCTTTGGTTTGACAAATACCTTGACGACTGCCAAACTCGCCCAAATGTGCCGTCCCAACATTCAGCACACAAGCCACATCAGGACGGACAATATTGCTGGTGTAAGCAATCTCACCAATGTGATTTGCCCCAAGCTCTAGTATTGCATATTTATGTTGGTCGGATAATTCTAGGAGCATCATGGGTACGCCCAAATCATTATTAAGATTACCACGAGTAATTAAAGTCGGAGCAAGACGGCTAAAAATACTACCAAGCATCTCTTTACACGTGGTTTTACCACTTGAGCCTGTGATGGCGATGATGGTAACACCACGATGAGCCATACGGCGATGAGCCGCCAACAAACCTAGGGTAATGCGAGTGTCTTCAACGACCAACTGGGGAATATTGATGGAACTCGGACGCTCAACAATGACAGCCACTGCCCCAAGACTGACTGCCCTATTGATATAATCATGCCCATCAAAGTTATTACCTGATAACGCCAAAAAAACATCACCCGTCTGTAGTGTGCGAGTGTCTGTTGAAATACGACCACTGGCAAAAGATGGCATTGTGTCATCGGCAGTCAGCCATTTGCCATTCATCGCTTTGGTGGCAGTGAGTAGATTATCTGCTTGCCAAATATACAACCCTTGACTGTTCATGGTGTTTTGTTTGGTGTGTTTCTGACCATTCAATTGCTGATTGGCAAGTTGCTGATTGGCGTATTGACCATCGGTTTTCGTCATAGGGCATTGTCCTTATTATGATTATGTTGACCATCTGATGTTTTTAACATTCACGTTTTTAACATTCACGTCATTGTTATCATCAATCACGTCCGCTCACACAAATGTCCCCATCTCGCTTGCTTGTTTTTCTAATTTTTTGAGTTTCTTTTTACCCAACCCGCCAAGCACGTCGATGGCATGACGCAAGCGTACCAGTGTCATGTCTGCACCGATGACAAACATGGCGTTCATCACAGGGGTAGATGAAGCACTGCCTGCAATCGCCACAAAAAACGGGGCCATCATGTCTCGCAATTTGATGTCCAATGCCCCACTCAGTCCTTTTAAGGTGGCAAATATGTTGTCTTCTGTCCATATTGGCAAGGATTCAAGTTGCCATGTGGCAAGTTGTAAGATGTCCATAATTTGCTCTTGGCTTAAGGTTTTATGCTCAAAATCGCCCGCTGTGATGGTCGGCAGATTTTGAAAATAAAACCCTGCCCAATTAACCGCATCAGAGAGCAAATGAATGCGTGGTTGAATGGCGGCGGCGATGGCGGTCAGTTTATCGCTATCATTTGCCCAGTTTAGGATTTTATTTTTTAGCTGTTCTGGGGTCAGCTCACGCAGATATTCGCCATTAAGCCAGCTTAACTTGTCAGTATCAAAGATGGGTCCACCCAATGACACTCGTTTAATATCAAAACCATCAATCATCTCATCTAGACTAAATTTTTCTTGTTCAGATGGCAATGAATATCCCATACGACCCAAATAATTAAGCAAGGCTTGTGGTAAAAATCCTGCATCTCGATAATAGGTGATGGATGTGGGGTTTTTTCGCTTAGACAACTTGGATTTATCAGGATTACGCAATAAAGGCATGTGGCACAAAACAGGCATTTCCCAACCGAAGTATTGATACAACAACTGATGTTTGGGTGCAGAGCTGATCCACTCTTCACCACGAATGACATGGCTAATCTGCATCAAATAATCATCGACCACATTGGCAAGATGATAAGTTGGCATGCCGTCCGTTTTTAGCAACACTTGCATATCCACTTGTTCCCAAGGAATGGTTACTTGCCCACGGAGTATGTCATCAAAGGTGCAATTGCCTTCGCTTGGCACACGCATACGGATAACAAAAGGTTTGCCTGATTCGGCAAGTTTGTCCGATTCTTCTTTGGATAAATGGGCATAGCGTCCGTCATAGCGAGGGGCTTCACCTTTTGCCATTTGTTCAGCACGCATGGCATCGAGTTCTTGTGGGGTGCAAAAACAACGAAACGCATGTCCATCATTCAACAATTTTTCGGCATACTGCTTATAAATATCACGACGCTCACTTTGGCGATAAGGAGCGTGTGGACCTCCCACGTCAGGACCTTCTGACCACTCAAGCCCAACCCATTTTAGGGCATCTAAAATCATCTGTTCTGATTGGCTGGTTGAGCGAGTTTGGTCGGTGTCTTCGATGCGTAAAATAAATTCACCACCATAAGCTTTGGCAAATACCAAATTAAATAAGGCAATATACGCCGTTCCCACATGTGGAAATCCTGTCGGACTTGGGGCGATGCGGGTTCGGACAGGACGGTGATTGACAGTGGCTGGTTGCTGATTGGGTTGGTTGGCAAGTGTGGACATGATGGCTCTTTGGTTTGTTAAAATTGGGTTGTTAAAGTTGGTTTACTGACATTGAATTGGTTAAAAACATGAATTGGTTAAAAACAAGCGTGATGGCTTTATTATACTGGTTTCGTAAGATAATTTCATGTTTGCTTGCCAAAACCTGTTTTTGTTCAGATTATCACCATAAAATTCACCATTTACTCTTGACCAATGATAATTGTGCGTCATAATAGTAGGTTGTATAAATTTTAGCCAAAATGTGCCTGCCTGATTTTGATGTGTGTTCTGCGATGAATGACCACTTGCCTAATGATTGCCTAACTGACGATGCCTGCTTGACTGGCAAGGATGTCAGCGATGATTTTGTTCACAATTTTGCTCACAAAGATTTTACGCACAAAAGTGTGTTGTTGTCAGAGACGGTGGCAGCAGTGCTTGGGGTGAATGATTTGGCACATGCCAATTTAGCCACAGGGACATTTGTTGATGCAACTTTTGGGCGTGGTGGGCATAGCCGTTTGTTATTAAAGCATTTACATGACGATGCTCGTTTATTGGTGTTTGATAAAGACCCAGAAGCGATTGCAGTGGCACAGGCATTGGCTGGTCATGACCCCAGAGTGAAGGTGATACATGACAGCTTTGCTCATTTAACCCAACAGTTACAACGACTGGGCATTGAGCATGTCGATGGCATCATGGCGGATTTGGGGGTGTCATCGCCCCAGCTTGATGATGCCAGTCGTGGCTTTAGTTTTATGCGTGATGGGGCGGTGGACATGCGAATGGACACCAGTCAAGGGCAGTCAGTGGGAGAATGGCTATCATCAGTAGATGAGACAACACTGGCAAACATACTGTATGAATACGGTGAAGAACGCCACAGTCGCCGTATTGCCAAAGCGATTAAACAAATGGATAGCTATTCATCAACACTTGAGCTTGCTGAAGTCATCAAACAGGTTCACCCTAACTGGCAAAAAGGCAAACACCCTGCCACACAAAGTTTTCAGGCGATGCGAATTTTTATTAATAATGAGCTTGGTGATATTGACACATTTTTGCACCAAAGCATACAGGCATTAAACACAGGTGGACGGCTGGCAGTCATCAGTTTTCATTCATTAGAAGACAGACGCATCAAGCAGTTTTTGCAAAACCACAGCAAGGGGCAATACCTTGAAGATACCATCTTACCCATACCCCCAAAACGTCCAAAGTACTTTGCCAAACCCAAACGCATTGCCCCAAGTCGCCAAGAAATGCACACCAATCCCAGAGCCAGAAGTGCTTGGTTGCGGTTTGCGGTGCGTTCTGATGTCCGCCATCAGATGGGGTGATTTGACAGTTTTTTAAAACAACCCATTTTTAAAACAGCCCATCAGCCCATTTTTTCAAAATAACCAAACAGCCGTTGAGATGTTATTGAGTAACCCCACACCATGACCAACCACCACCACACCCATTCATTTAAATACGATGGGCTTGCAAACAAACCCCACACACAAGTCTCCCATCATAACGCCCAACACGATGGTTCTGACCTTGCCGATTTGTTGTCACACCGTTATCGGGGGGTGAGCATTTATTTGGTGGCAATGATTGCCTTAGTCATTGGCATCATTGGCACGGGCATCAACATTGCTGAACAAACCATGCAATATCGTCAAGATTATCAAACCCTAAAAAACAAAGAAAAAACGCTCAGTCAATTACAAATCGAACACCAACGCCTATTGATTGAACAACAAACCTTCAGTGCCACCCCACAAATCGCCGCCCGTGCGGTGGCCCAGTTGCGTATGTATTCACCCAAATTGTCCGAAAAACTCATCGTCCAACCCGTCAGCATCAAAGGCATGCCACAAACAACCACACCCAACCAAAATCAACACCGCCAAAACCAACACCACCAAAATCAACAAAACATTGCTCAGTCAATCAACAACAAACCAAAGGCAGGGCAATGACCATGGCAAAGCAACCCACAAACCCAAATGGCAAAATAAGCCATACCCACAAAAAACCAGCCAACCAAACAGCAAAAGCAACCAAAGTAACCAAACTTTTGAAGCGAAACTCACCATCAACATCACCAACAGGGGCTAAACAAACAGGAACAAAACAAACACAGACAAGTTCTCAAAATAAGACAAATACAAAAATCTCTTGGCTAAATAAAGTCAAACGTGAACCAACCAATGACGCTCGTCTGACAAAACGTAAAAAAAACAAGCACGCTGATGACAAGCGAGGACGGTTGGCTCGTTGGTTCATATATGAGTCATCAGGAGCATCTACCTTAGGCAACCATCAAACTGATAAATTCCGCTTTTATTTTATGTGGGGAGTCAGCGCGTTGCTGTTTGCCATCTTAATCAGCAAGGCATTTTATCTGCAAGTCATCAACCCCAAGTTTTATCAAGACAAAGGCAACCAACTTATTCACAGTGTCAGCACACAAACCGTCTATCGAGGAATGATTGTTGACCGCAACGGATACCCTTTGGCAATCAGTGCCCCACTGTCTACGGTATATTTTAGCCCCCACGACTATGCCCGTGATTTTTATGAACTCAAAAAACAATGGATTGACAGCAAACCTGGCGAAACCAAAAATAACTTAGCCAAAAAAATGCAACAGATGGATTTAAACAACTTAGCAACCGCCGCCAAAGTCGATGTCAATGCCCTAAAAAAAAGCGTCAATCTGCGTGATGACATTGATGTGCATGACGATGATGCGGTTAAATCTGCCTTACCATCAGGGGCAGGGTCACATTATTTTTTGTTGTTTAACAAAGTTACCCCAGAAATTGCCAAAAGCGTTACTGATTTAAAGTTTTATGGCGTATATGAAGATAGGCTCACACGCCGTTATTACCCACAATCACAGCCCAACGCACAGCTCATAGGCTTTATGGCAGAAAGTGCAAGCGATCCCAAAAGTGGCTATCGAGGACGGGCAGGTATCGAACGCCAGTATGATGACGTACTGGCTGGTAAAGCAGGCAAGGTATTGGTGGTCAAAGATGGCAAACGCAACACGTTGCAAGAAGTGGCACAGATTGAACCAGAGGTGGCAGGGCAAGATGTTACCTTAACCATCGATTCTCGCTTACAATATCTGTTATATAAAGAGCTTGAAGCAGTCGGCAAATACCAGCAAGCCATGTGGGCAACGGGCATTGTGGTCGACATCAAGACTGGTGAAATATTGGGGTTATCGTCATGGCCATCTTTTAATGCCAACAACTTATCTGAGATGACAGGAGAAAGTCAACGTAACCGAGCCTTATTAGACAGCTTTGAGCCAGGGTCGGTGATGAAACCATTTACTGTTGCTGCGGCATTGGCGTCAGATAAATATCACAAAGATTCGCTGATTGATACATCACCAGGCTTTATTCGCATTAAAGGACATACGATTAATGATCATGGCAATCTTGGCACAATCAGCTTTGCCACACTATTACAAAAATCCAGTAATGTTGCTTCCACCAAAATTGCCCTATCGTTACCCAGTGATGCCATCAGTAACATGCAACATAAATTTGGTTTTGGGCAAAAAACAGCCTTAAACTTTCCTGGTGAACAAAAAGGCACGGTTGTTATCCCCAAGGATAACGAAACCGCCCGCCGTGCCACAGTCAGCTATGGTTATGGGTTAGAAGTTACCTTAGCACAATTGGCTCAAGCCTATGCCACATTAGGTAATGGTGGCATTAAAGTGCCACTTAGCCTGATTAAATCTGACCCATCTCAAAACACATCGAACACAACCCCATATCAGCCAAAACAAGACAAGCCCAAAATGGCACTAAGCCCAACACAAGTCATCAGCCGTGCCGATGCCAACGCCATTGTTGATATGATGGAAGCAGTTACCCTACCAGGAGGAACAGCAACATCAGCTGCCATTGATGGTTATCGAGTGGCAGGCAAGTCTGGCACATCACGCCGTGTTAACCCAAAAGGGGGGTATTTTAGCGACCAGTATCGCACCGTTTTTGCTGGCGTTGCTCCTGTGTCTAACCCACGTTTGGCGGTGGTCATCTCAGTAGAGAACCCACAAAAGCAACACTATGCAGGTCAAGTAGCCGCTCCTGTCTTTCATAACGTCATGCAAGAAGCCTTACGCCTGTATGATGTGCCATATGACAAACCATTAAAATCCGCCACAACCTCATCATGATGAGCAATTAAATCCATAATAGCATAAAAAAACATTCCTAGAATTAAGAGTTTATAAACCATGAAAAAAGAAATTGTTAATAATTTACTCAATACCATTTTAAAAGGCGATTGTATTGAGCAATTAACAACTGTGCCAAGTGAAAGTATTGATTTAATCTTTGCTGACCCTCCTTATTTTATGCAGACAGAGGGTGAATTATTACGCACTAATGGGGATAAATTTGCAGGCGTTGATGATGCGTGGGATAAGTTTAATGATTTTTCAGAATACGATTCTTTTTGTGAATCATGGCTAAAAGAATGCAAAAGAATCCTTAAACCTACTGGCTCTATTTGGGTTATCGGCTCATTTCAGAATATTTATCGAATCGGCCATATCATGCAGAATTTAGATTTTTGGATTTTAAATGATGTGATTTGGAATAAGACAAATCCAGTTCCAAACTTTGGCGGTACAAGATTTTGTAATGCTCACGAAACCATGCTATGGTGTTCAAAAGGCAAAAAAAATAAATTTACTTTTAATTACAAAACAATGAAACATTTAAATGATGACAAGCAAGAACGCAGTATTTGGCAAATATCATTATGTACAGGAAGTGAAAGAATTAAAGGGGAAGATGGTAAAAAAGCCCATTCCACACAGAAGCCTGAAGCCCTACTTTACAAGGTGATTTTATCATCTTCAAAACCAAATGATGTCGTGCTAGACCCATTTTTTGGAACGGGGACAACTGGGGCGGTGGCTAAAGCATTGGGACGCAATTATATCGGGATTGAGCGAGAACAAAAATACATTGATATAGCCGAAAAAAGGCTTAGAGAAATCAAGCCAAAACCTAGCGATATTGAACTGCTTTCTTTGGAGACAAAACCTCCAAAAGTACCAATGAAAACACTTATTGAATCTAATTTTTTGAGTGTTGGACAAACTTTATTTGATAAAAATAAAAATGAAATTTGTATTGTTACCCAAGACGGTAATGTAAAAGATAATGAAGAAACCTTGTCAATACATAAAATGAGTGCCAAACATCTAAAGAAAATAAATAATAACGGCTGGGATTATTTTTATTTGTTTAGAGATGGTAATTTTATTACCCTTGATAGTTTAAGATATGAATACACCAACCAATCAGGCAAACCCCATGAATAATGAAATTTCAGACCTAATAAACCAAGCGGTTTCTAATATTTTAATCAATAGCAGTAGTGAAAATAAACTAAAAAATTTGATTAAAAAGCATGAACTAAAAATACATTTTATACCAAGAAATTACCGTATTTTTGGTGGTATATTACAAAGTATGAATATCCAATTTGGGAACTTTTTAGAAGAGTTTATGACTCTTCTAATAAAATCTGACGGTAGATATGAAATTCTAGAAGATTATAGTGGCAAAAAAAGCAATAAATTTCAATTATCCGCACAAAATGACAATCGAATAGACCAGTTCATAAGTTTATGCCAGTATAGCAATATAATCAATCTTGATGAAGAATTTCTAAAACTTTTAAATGAAATTAAAAATGATGATGATTTAAATCTTTCTTCAATCAGTCATGATATTGATATTTTATTTAAAAATAAAGAAACAGGTATCGTTTATTATTTGGAAGTCAAATACAATGATGACCACGATACGGGAAAATTTGTTGATATAAACAGAAAATTCATTAAAACATATGCTTATTTGGTTCGTGAACTTCCAAACACACAAATTAAACCGATACTTTTCTTTTTTAATAACAAGAAAATGAAGGGAAATATTTATGTTCCAGAAAATACAAACATCAGGCGTGGTAAATCATTTTTTGATGAGTTTTTGAAAATTAAATATGAAGATGTTGACTTGTATATGCGTACTCTTTCAGAAAGCTCAGAAAATATCAAAGCCTTTGATGATTTGTATAGAAAAATAATGGCGATAAAGTAGAGAGCTTGGATTTAAATATTGATGATTTCATCACCAAAGTAAGCAATCATCTTGTTGGTAAAAAGTAGCAAAAATTTACGTAAATATAATATATGGTTGTTTAATGTCATCATGATTCAACAAAAATTCCCCACAAGGACACCGTATCATGCCAATCACCCTTGCCCAGCTTTTTGACCACCCATCATTACATGCGATGAATACCGATGGCCTACAACACGCATTAGCACCCATTTGGCAGGTGGCGTTTGATGGCTTTTGTTTGGACTCACGACAACTGCCCAGTCAGTCGCCACAATATGATAGTAAGCATGATGACAGTAAGCATGACAACAAGCCAGCTTTTGTCTTACTTGCCAGCACCACACAAGACATGGCACGCAGTGCTGAATATGCCAAACAGGCCTTACCAAACACCGCTTTTATTTTAAGCGAGATTGACCCAATATTGTTAGTAAAACATTGTCCACAACTGTCAGATTACCCCCATATCGTACACACACCTGACATTCGTCAATTTTTGGGCAGTATGATGGCCGTTTTTCTATCAACCAAACACTCAACTAAAAACCAAGCAAGCACCCCCTTACCCACTGTGGTGGCAGTAACAGGTACGAATGGTAAAACCACCATCACCCAGCTGGTTGCCCAACTGATGCAAAGCATGGGCAATACCAGTGCAGTCATGGGAACAGCAGGTAACGGCAAACTTGGCTCACTGACACAAGCCACCCATACCACAGGTGATGCCTTGGCGGTACAACAGTTTTTTTATCAAATGGCACAAGATGGCGTGTCAATCTTGGCAATAGAAGCCAGTTCACATGGGCTTGACCAATACCGCTTGCAAGGTCTGCCCATCAAAGTTGCCATTTACAGCAACTTAAGCCGTGATCACATGGATTATCACGCCAATATGGACGAATACGCCATCGCTAAGGCACGGTTGTTTGACCGTTACCATTTCCCAAGCCTTACCCATGCCATCATCAATGCCGATGACACTTATGCCAACTTGATGATAAACACTGCCAAACATGGCGGACTGACGGTATGGACGTATTCTTTAGTCAAGGACAAAAGCATTGGCAAAGAAACAGATGCTCACTTTGTCGCTACCGACATTCAGCCAAGCCTGACTGGCACACAAATACACCTTAACAGCCCCTTTGGTCAGCTGACAGTCAACAGCCCATTGTTGGGTCGGTTCAATGTTGCCAATTTATTGGCAGCCATGGCAACATCGACTGCCTTGGGTGTGTCATTAGATGCTTTACCGACACAAGTCAGCCAGCTCAAAGGGGCGGACGGACGCATGGAGCAAGTGTCAGTACCAATGGCATCACCGATGGGGTGTTTTATTGTGGATTATGCCCATACACCTGATGCGTTAACGCAAGTGCTTAGCAGTCTAAAACCCCATTGTATGGGTAAACTTTGGGCAGTGTTCGGTTGTGGTGGCAATCGAGATAAAGGCAAGAGACCACTCATGGCACAAGCAGGTCTGGCAGTGGCGGACAAGGTGGTATTGACTTCTGACAACCCCAGATATGAAGACCCCAATCAAATTTTAAATGACATGCAAACAGGCATGACTTGTGAGCAACATTATAAAACCATCATCGAAGCTGACCGCAGACAAGCAATTGAATATGCGGTACGCCATGCCAAAAAAAACGACATCGTGGTCATCGCTGGCAAAGGACACGAAACCTATCAAGAAATCCAAGGGGTGCGTCATGATTTTGATGACCGTCAAGTGGTCAGCGAACTTTTAAAAATCCATCACCAATAGCTTAGAACCTATTGCTAATCAGCCATGCTTAATCAATCACGCTTAATCTGTCTCGGTTATTATCCACCGTCTTTTGCCCAATGCCTTTGACCTTCGCCAGCTCATCAACATTGGCAAAACCACCAAACATCTCACGATAAAGAATGATTGCTTGAGCCTTGCTTGAGCCAATGCCCTCTAATGTGGTCAATGTGGCTTCATCGGCACGGTTAATATTAACCATCGGACGATGCTGTTCATCATACTGCATGCAATCGCTCTTGAGCAATGACGTGAGCATAAGCGGTGTGTATGTCAGCATGGCATTGATGGTTGCTATGATGACCACCATGTTTCAGATTTTTATTTGCTAAAACCTTGCCCATATCAGCAAACGCACCAATGGGTAATGTGATGAACAAAGCAAATAGAAACAAAACAACCAAAAATGACACATTGGCAAACAAGACATAAAAAGCAGACATTCGACAGCCTTTTTTTAGCTGTTTTTGATGCCAATATTTGGTTATTATTTGTGTCATGATGTCTGTCTTATGAGGTCTGTATCATGATTGGGTTAAGGATTTTCAAGGTCTTTTGCTTGTTCCCACAGAATATCCATGTCGCTAAGGGTGCTATTTTCAGGGGTTTTGCCAATTTTAGCCAGTTCTTGTTCGATATAAGCAAAGCGTGAGCGAAACTTATGCACACAACTAAGTGTTGCAATCTCTGCATCTAATCCCAATTTGCGAGCAATGTTCACCAAGGCAAAAAAGCAATCGCCCATTTCTTTGTTCATCGCTTGTTTGTTCATCGCTTGCTGTTGATTATCGCACTGCTCTTGATTCAGTCTTTGCCTATCTTTAATCAGGGCTTTTAATTCGTCAATTTCTTCTTGTAGTTTGTCAATGGCATCAAACACCCCCACATCATCATCGCTCCAATCAAAACCAAGTTTGCTGGCATGGTGTTGTAAAGCTTGGGCTTGCATCAATGCTGAGCCTGCTTTGACCTTATCCAACTGACTGACTGCCTTGCCACGAGCCAGTTTATCTGCCAATTCTTGAGCCTTAATGCTGTCCCAACGCTGTTTAACAGCGGCTTCATCGGGTAGATTATCGGCATCAAACACATGTGGATGACGGCGGATAAGCTTCTGTTGCAAGGTTTGGATAACATCTGCCATGCCAAAACGCCCTTGCTCAGCATATAATTGACAATGAAAAACCACTTGTAACAACACATCACCCAACTCAGACTTTAATTCCTCATCATCTGTGCCACCGTCTTGCAAGTCAGCTTGTACTGCTTCTGCCAGCTCATAAGCTTCTTCAATGGCATAAGGAATCAGACTTTGATTGGTCTGTTTGATGTCCCATGGACAATCCGCTCGTAACCGTGCCATCAATGACAGTAAGTCAACAAGTTGTCCTGTGGCAACTGGGGGATTATCAGCAGTCGGTGTGGGTGCGGTTACCACAGTGGTTATGTTGGTGGGTGGGTGAATGTTGGCGGGTGGGTGAACTGAGTGGATTAATGAGTTGATTAAATTGATGTGGTTAGCTTGATTGGTCATCACAATACCTTTGTTAATCACAATGCCTTTATTAATCACAATGCCCTTGTTAATCGTGCCAATGACGTTAAACAAAAGACGTTAAGCAAAAAATGTAAAATGCCATTTAAACAAATTTTTGCACAAAACACACACATAGCAACAGGATAACATGCCAATTTATAGCAATATGTGCTAAAGTAGACAACGGTTTAAGAGCGGTTTAAGTAAAGTCGATGATGGTTCAAGTGTACTAGGTTCAAGTGTACCAATTTGAATTGAACTTGTTACTTGTCATTAAACCCAACTTGAATCCAAATAGAACCTAAAAATGTTAACATTGTAACTAAAAATGTAACATTGAACCTTAAATACAAATACGCCATTTACTCTACCACAATCAACAAATAAGGAAAACATTCTCATGAAATCATTATATTCAACTCAAGCCACGGTAACAGGTGGACGCACTGGTAAAGCAACACTGAGCGACAGCGATTTAAGCATCAACATGGTATCACCTGGTAGCGGTCAGGACGGCAATAATCCTGAACAGTTATTTGCTGTTGGCTATGCTGCCTGTTTTGATGGGGCTTTATCTGTGGTTAAAAAATCACAAAACGTTAACTTTGCATCAACCACTCAAATCACCGTGGAGCTGTTGCAAGGTGATGAACATGATTATCAGTTGGCAGCCAAAATTCATGTCATTGCAAAAGACACTGAATTATCTTCTGATGATGTGCAAAAATTAGTTGAAAAAGCTCACGAAGTTTGCCCTTACTCTAAAGCCACCAGAGGCAATATTAAAGTAGAAGTAACATCAGAAGTTCAATAATTGCCATTTTTTACCATCAAAAGCCCCAAATCACAAATATGGTTTGGGGCTTTTATCGTTTTTTTGTTAGTTTTTTCATTTTCTGTTATTTGATGCCACATGACCATGACCAACAACACCATGACCAACCATTCTGCCATGAATCTAACCCAACTTTCTTCAGCCCAACTGCATCAGTTAAATGACATGCCCAATGTGGCAATCATGGACACCACACACATTAATAAAGAACAGCCACCTTTTGTGTTGGTTGATGGCTCTTATTATCTGTTTCGTACTTATCATGCCCTGCCACCGATGACCACCAGCAAAGGTTTACATACCAACGCCATCAAAGGCACATTAAATGCACTCAACAAGCTGATGCGTCGTCATCACCCCACACACATGGCAGTGGCATTTGACAGCAAATCACCCACGTTTCGCCACAAGCTGTCTTCTGATTATAAAGCCAACCGCCCATCTATGGACAGCGAACTTGCTGAGCAAATCCCCTACATTCATCGTCTGATTCAAGCGTTAGGAATTCCACTGATTCACATCGAAGGAGCAGAAGCCGATGACATCATTGGCACACTGACCCATCGTGCTTGTCAAGAAGGGCATCATGTCATCATCTCCACAGGGGATAAAGACATGGCTCAACTGGTCAATGACTGCGTGTTGCTAGAAGACAGCTTTACTGGAAAAATCACCGATGTCGCTGGGGTAAAAGAGAAGTTTGGCGTTGAGCCACGACAAATGATAGACTATTTGACCTTAATGGGTGATCGTTCAGATGGCATTAAAGGCATACCCGGAATTGGTGAAAAAACCGCTAAAAAACTGCTTAATGAACACAACAGTTTAGACCGCATCTTACAAAATGTTACCAACATCAAAGGACGAGTGGGTAAAAATTTGGTCGAATATGCCGATGACATTCCCATAAACCGCCAGTTAGCAACCATCGTTACCGATTTACCGATAGGATTGGATTGGAATGACTTGGTCATTAACACCAACCCCACCGCTCACGTTGATGAGCTAAGACAGCTTTATGGTGAGCTTGAGTTTAAAGGTGAGTTGGCATCACTTGGACACCCACACCACCCTGCCAACCGCCATCATATCCAAACACAAAAAACCCCAAATCAAGCCAACACACTCACAAACACCATCATCGATGATGTCAAATCCAGTAAAGCCAGCCCATCACAGGATAAAGCATGGCACATCATACTGGACGACTCTGCATTTGATGCTTTGGTTAAGCGGCTTAGCACTGCCAAGCAGTTTGTTATTGATACTGAGACCACCGATTTGGATTGGCGACATGCCAAGATTGTTGGGTTATCCTTTGCACTGCAATCTCATGAAGCCTATTATGTGCCATTGGCTCACTGCCATCAAGATGACCCACTCACCAATAAACAGCTCAACCGTGAGCAAGTATTAGCAAAGCTAACACCAATTTTACAAAACCCTGCCATCGGCAAAATTGGGCAACACCTAAAATATGACGCTCATGTGCTGTCAAATCATGGCATCAACTTAAACATCAACTTTGATAATTGGCAATTTGATACCATGCTTGCCAGCTATGTCATCAACGCAGCTGCCACTCACCATGGCATGGATAACTTGGCACGGCACTATCTACACACTCAAACCATCAGTTACGAAGACGTGGCAGGTAAAGGGGCAAAACAGGTCAGCTTTGATAAGGTTGCTATTGACATCGCCAGTCGCTATGCTTGTGAAGATGCTGACGTAACCTATCAGTTATTTGAATTGTTTACCCAAACACTAAAAGATGATGACAACAACCAACGCCTATTACATCAGCTTGAAATTCCCATCGCCCAAATCCTAACGCAAATGGAATCAGATGGCATTTTATTAGACATTGATTTTTTAACCAAACTGTCTGCTCGTTTTGATGAAGAGATTGCTGTGTTAGAAAAACAGGGGCATAAACTGGCTGGTGAAGCGTTCAATCTGGCATCTCCCAAACAACTGGGGGAAATTTTATTTGAAAAATTGGGCATCAGTGGTCATAAAAAGACCAAATCAGGACAATATTCCACCTCAGAAGCCATCTTATCCACCATTGACCACCCATTAGCAGACGTGGCACTGGAATACCGTAGTCTTGCCAAACTGAAAAATACTTACACCGATGCCCTAGCAACGGTGGCAGATGCTGACAGCCAACGAGTGCATACCAGCTATCATCAAGCATTGACCAGCACAGGGCGACTGTCATCTACCAATCCAAATTTACAAAACATTCCCATACGCACCAAGACAGGAAGACTTATACGCCAAGCGTTTATCGCACCTGCTAACCGCTTGATTATGGCAGCGGATTATTCTCAAATTGAGTTGCGATTAATGGCTCATTTTTCTGCTGATGCCAATCTTACTCGCGCCTTTAACAAAAACTTAGACATTCACACTGCCACCGCTGCTGACGTACTGGGTAAAACGGTGAATGAAGTCACTGCCACTGAACGCCGTAATGCCAAGGCAATTAATTTTGGTTTGCTGTATGGCATGAGTGCTTTTGGGCTTGCTAAGCAGTTGTCCATGAGCCGAGTCGAATCCCAAGAGTATATTGATGTGTATTTTACCCGTTATCCTGCTGTTAAAGATTATATGCAAAACACCCGAGCCTACGCTTATGATAACGGCTATGTGAAGACAATTTTAGGGCGAAAGCTATACACCCCAGACATTTATCACAAAAATCGTATGATAAAACAAGCCGCTGAGCGAGGTGCCATCAATGCCCCTTTACAAGGCAGTGCCGCTGATATCATTAAGCTTGCCATGATTGCGGTCGATGCCATTATCAAAGATGGTTATGCCAATCATGCCAAAATGTTGCTACAAGTGCATGATGAGTTGGTATTTGAAGTGGATACCAACAAGGCAGATGAATTTGCCAGTGCCATCAAAATTGCCATGCAAAATGTGTTGTCTGATACCGCCAAAACCTTAGGTTGGGACATTGATTTTACAGTGCCATTCTTGGTAGAAGTGGGAATGGGTAAGAATTGGGACGAAGCTCATTAGCTTAAGCCCTTATCAATCACAAGACAATATTGATTATTCATACATGCCAAAAGCGGTAGATTTAGTGCTAATGACATGTTCTAGTAATTTACTCTTAGCTCATACCACCGCCCATCAATGTATAGCCGTGCAATAGGTATAATCCCACGCACGGCATTACAAAAAAATAAAGCAGATAAATTAGCCAAGTCGGCATTGGTAAGCCTACGTTCATTAACCTTTTTCCCTTGCGATTGTAACGTGTCCATAACCACTTGTCGCATCACTCCTGACACACCAGATTGAATGATTGGGGGAGTATGCCAATGAGCATGATTTAATTTAATGTTTGTTCTGACATTGTTTTTGGAATTTAAGTTAGCATTTATTTTATGCTGTGGCTGATTATCAGATTGCTGTTTGTCAATTTGCGATATCGGCTCAGCCAATTGATAAAACACATTACTCATCACCCCTTCTACCCAGTTACCCATCACATCTTGCACCAATCCCTCTACCAATGTTGGTTGTTTTTGTCTGTACCTTTCTAATTCACCTGTAACCAATACGCTATCTAAACGGTTAAGTGATTTTAATCCCACCAGTGGCTTAGGCAGACAGGCTATCTGTTGGTGAATACACATGGCATCACCTGTGGGCTGTTTAGGTAAGTCATCAAAGCTCAACGATTGACCTGCCATTAATTTATCAACCAACAACTGATTAATAAAATTTTGCTGTAAATTGTTGGTTTGGGTAAAAATTGCGGTTTTGGTTTCTGTAATGTCCACCACACTGTCGCCATTTATCCAACCATAGCCACGAACAGGCTGTGATACACGACTAACCACCACCTTGATGATGCCATCACCCAAACCAAGAGCGCGCTCAATCAGTTGTTGCATCAGCATTGGCACATCAAGAGTCAGTGATAATGCCATCGCATGACTAAGCAGACGCTGACGATGATGGATAGCCCATAAAATTTGCCCTTGACATACCCCCATGGTGCTAAAAAATCCGTCTGCATAGGCAAAACCACGTTCTGCCAGTAATTTTTGGGAATAATCCTGCGTGCGAATGGTCATGGTCATGAAATTGAGATTAGTTTTGATTTTGAGTGTTTTTTGAGTGTTAAAGTGTCAAATAGCAATGCTGGTTTTATAATCAACTATTTTGATGATGAGCTGTTTCGTTTATCTAGCACCAGCATACAGCTATAAAATTGGCATTTTGCCAACGCCACTTTGACACCGCTGACGTCTTTATCTTTGATGGTCTGTCCACTGAGCATTTGCTTCACCAAATTGCCCCCTTGGTCGCCCATCACATGCCGAGCGAGTAAATACGCTTTTTTGGCATGGCTGATGCTGGTTTTTTTCTCGCTGTCGCTGTCGTTGGGGTTGGCATAGTACCAGTCAATTTCAAAGTAATTGGCAGAATCCACGATGTCCAGATATGGTTCATCGTTTGCCATATGGCGGTATTTGGTGGCAGGACTGCTGTCAAAATCAAGACTATTTTCGTCAATGTCTTTAGGCTTGCCCAACACTGAAAAAATGGCGTCTGTGTCGCTAAGGGCAATGCGTTTGACATCACCACCGCCCCATGATGGGGTATCATAATTGATGGTGGTGCTTTGGGTAATGGCGTTGTTTTGTGTGTTTTTTAACTTGACTTTATCCACAGATTTGTCAGTATCAGTAGAATTGGCAGATGTGTCTGCCACCACTTGTTCACTGCTTTTTTGTTGACAACCCCCAAGCCCCATTAACACAGTAAACGACAAAGACGATGCGACTAAAAAAGTCGTTAAGTTACGCAAGGCTGGCATATATAAGCACTCTTTGAGTAAAAAACTTCAGTTGATTAAGTTGGCTAAGTTTATTAATGAATATGTTTATGAGCATTTCGTTAAGTTTACTTTTTTTTGTCAGTTTTGACCAGTTTTTAGATTGGCTTTTAGCAATAGGAACATCACCCATCATGCCCTTACATTTCATTGTCATTGGCAATCCCATCAGTCACAGTAAATCGCCCCAAATTCATCATGCGTTTGCCAAGCAAGTGGGCTTAGACATCTGCTATCAACGACAGTACTGCCCCAATGATGCCAATGCCTTTACTGCTGTGGTGGGGGCGTTTTTTGCTGGGGGTGGTATTGGGGCAAATGTTACCGTTCCCTTTAAACAAACTGCCCATCAGCTGTGCCAACAAACAGGCAGACTGACCGCACAAGCTGAACTGGCACAAGCGGTCAATACCTTGTATCAACAAGATGGCGTTTTGGTTGGGCATAACACCGATGGTAACGGTTTGGTCAATCATTTGCATCAACTTGGCTGGCTGAGTTCAACCAATTCTACCAATAACAATTCTAACAGCAACCATTTTGCCAGTAAAAAAGTTGCCATCATTGGGGCAGGTGGGGCGACTCGTGGCATCATTTTACCCTTGCTGTCAGCAGGCATTCATCATATTGACATCGCCAATCGCACCGTGGATAAAGCCAAACAGCTCATTTGTGATTTGCATTCAAAAGCCAAACAGATGCCCAATGACATCAAACATCTGTTCGCTCAAGCGTCATTATCTGCTTGTGCCATTGATGCACTGACGGGGCATTATCATCTCATCATCAACGCCACCTCGGTGGGGTTATCAGATTCTCGTTTGCCTTTATCAGAGCATCTTCGTTGTCAGCATGCTTATGATTTGATGTATGGGCGAGAATTGCCATTTTTGCAACACTTTGACGCATTAGGAGCAGACACCAGTGATGGCATGGGCATGTTGATTGGGCAGGCGGCGTTAAGCTTTAAACAGTGGACTGGTAAATCTATTGATACGAGCCAAATTTATAAATAAAAGTTATTAAAATAATACAATTATATGAAATAATTTTATTATTAATAGGTTTATAAAAATCTTTTGGTTATACTGAAGTTGGTTATGCCTGCTTATCAATTTACATACATAAGGAAATTCCATGCTGACTTATAAAGCCCCCTTGCGTGACATCAAATTTTTGCTAAATGATGTGTTTGATTATCCCTCACACTTTAAGACCTTAAGAAATGGCGATAATGCTGACCCCGAAACTGTGGATATGATTTTACAGGGCTTGGCAGACTTCACCGAAACTGTGCTGTCCCCTCTTTATCAGCCTGCTGATGAAGAAGGCTGTCATTTTAAAGAAGGTGAGGTAACCACACCAAAAGGCTTTAAAGAAGCATATGATCAGTTTGTTGAAGGTGGCTGGCAAGGGCTGTCTTATCCTGAAGAATATGGTGGTATGAACCTACCCATGTCATTAAACTTAATCAAGTCTGAAATGATGGGTACTGCCAACTGGCCTTGGGCAATGTATCCTGGGCTGTCCACAGGCTGTATCAACACCATCATGCAATATGGCACTCAAGAACAAAAAGACGTGTATCTGCCCAAACTGGTTGATGGCACTTGGGCTGGCACTATGTGCTTGACTGAGCCACAGTGTGGCACAGATTTGGGACAAGTCAAAACCAAAGCTGACCCCAACAAAGACGGCTCATACACACTCAATGGCACTAAAATTTTCATCTCCAGTGGTGAGCATGACCTGACCGAGAACATCATTCACATCGTATTGGCACGCTTGCCCAATGCCCCTGAAGGCACCAAAGGCATCTCATTGTTTATTGTGCCAAAGTTTTTGCCAGATGAAAACGGTGAGATTGGTGAGCGTAACGGCGTTACTTGTGGCTCAATCGAACATAAAATGGGCATTAGCTCATCTGCCACTTGTGTGTTGAACTTTGATAACGCCATCGGTTTTTTGATTGGTGAGCCTCACAAAGGACTAAAAGCCATGTTCACTTTCATGAACACCGCTCGCATTGGCACAGGCATTCAAGGCTTGGCACATTGTGAACTTGCGTTCCAAAATGCCCTACCCTATGCCAAAGACCGTCGCTCGATGCGTGCATTATCTGGCACGAAAGAAGCCAATAAACCTGCCGATGCCATCATCTATCATGCTGATGTCGCACGCATGTTACTCACCATGAAAGCCTTTGCCGAAGGCGGTCGCTCAATGATTTATCACGTTGCTCGCTATGGCGATAAAATGGCTGAAGGCATCGCCACAGGCAATGACAAAGAGTTTCACAAATGGGACGATAAATTGGGCTTTTTTACCCCTGTTATCAAAGGCTTTTTAACCGAACTTGGTATTGAAGCTGCCAAACATGGTCAACAGGTCTATGGCGGTCATGGCTACATCAAAGAATGGGGCATGGAACTGATTGCCCGTGATGCACGAATTGCCACCCTTTATGAAGGCACAACAGGCGTGCAGGCACTTGATTTATTGGGGCGTAAGGTCATCTTGCAATCCAAAGGCAAGGTGGTGCGTGATTACACAGCAGGCATCATGAAATGGTGTGGCGAATATGCCTTAGATAAAGACATGCGTAAGTTTGTTTGGGCGTTGACCAAGCTATGTGCTGAGTGGAATACCCTAACCGTGCGTATCATGTTAATGGCACGCAAAGACCGTGAAATCATCTCAGCTGCCAGCGAAGACTATTTGATGTATGTTGGTTATGTGATGATGGGCTATCATTGGGCTCGCATGGCGGCCGTGGCATATGACAAGCTAGAAAATGGTGGCAGTGAATCTGCTGAGTTCTATAAAGCCAAAATCCAAACAGCAGAGTTCTATTTTGATAAAATCTTGCCACGCACGTCAGGGTTAGCAGAGAGCATGGTTGCCCCAAGTCAATCCATGACCGACATGGAAATTGACAATTATTCGTTTTATGATGAATAATGGGTTTTATGATGAATAATGGATTGTGTTGGCACATTCTTGTGTTGGCACAATCACCATAAAAACCCCAAGCGTTGGCTTGGGGTTTTTATTGTTTTGGATTGATGGGGGTTGTTTGCCATGGCTTATGATTTGATACGTGATATTGAAACAAGTAACCATTTACCATATTCATTTTTCATGGTGAAATGCCTTGTCTCAGGTTTTCCTGTGGCATTAGAGCTAAATACCGCACTGAATTTCAACGTATTTTCTCCATCTAAACGCCAACCACCGACATTATTCACCGTCAAACATTGATCTTTTGGCTCACCCACCATAAAGGGAATGATGGAATGATTAACACCATGATTGGGTGATAAAGCATCACCTGCTGCCAAATCATAACCTTGTACTTGGCATGAAGCGACTAATAGAACCTGAGAAATATTGTGCTTTGCACCAAGAATCGCATTATCTAATTTTATATCTCCAGTATGAATTGTTAAATTATTGGCAATGCTTGCTAATTGAGACTCGGTTGGAGAAGTAATGGCAGAACTGCTCATTGTCATCACGTTACCTGACGCATCATGATTACCTGTCGTCGTATTGACTGTATTTAATACTTGATTAACCGCCCCAAGTGCTTTGTTTACCTCATCAAAAAAACCAGCATTCGCATGGTTGCTTATGATAAGGACAGATGAAGCCATCATTAGTTTTAAAATATTCATAGCATTCCTTTATTAAATGTTTAAAATGTTTAGAAACCACAATTTACCATATCAAATCCTAAATACATTAACAATCAACATATCAAATCTGCAATTCACCAATATCCGCCACACTCAAAAACAGATTTCTCACCTGTTTAAGCAAGGCTAAACGATTGTTTTTTAAACTCACCTCATCGGTATTGACCATGACTGTATCAAAAAATGCGGTCAATGGCTCAGCAAGATTGGCTAAAGCGGTTAAAATGCCTTGATAATCAGCATTTTCTTGTAACGGTTTGGTCGCTGTTTGGGCGTTTTGTGTCGCTTTAAAAAGCTCTTTTTCTGCAGATTCGGTGAGCAGATTTTTATCAACCGTTTGGCTAATGTTGCCATCAACCTTGGCTAAGATGTTGCCCACCCGTTTGTTGGCTTGTGCCAAGCTTTGTGCTTGGGGCAAACGACGAAACGCCTGCACAGCACGGATACGCTCGTCAAAATCCAATGGCATGTGCGGATTTATCGCTTGTACTGATTGAATGGTATCCACCGCCACACCTTGGTCTTCATACATTGCACGGTAGCGAGCATTGATAAAGTCCATCACATCAGCGAACGTTTTGCTCAGATTGTCAATTTTATTGCCATAATTTTTTAGGGCTTGCTCAATTAATATCACCAAATTGAGCGGTAACTTTTTTTCAATTAAAATTCGCAAAATACCGATGGACGCTCGCCGTAAACTAAACGGGTCTTTTGAGCCTGTTGGGGCTTGCCCAATGGCAAAAATACCCACCAAAGTATCAATGCGGTCAGCCAATGCCAATGCTGTGCCAATGTCAGTCGTGGGCAGGTCATCGCCACTAAATTTTGGCAAATATTGCTCTTTGATGGCATCTGCCACCGCTTTAGGCTCGTTATTTAAGTGAGCGTAATAAGTGCCTGCCACCCCTTGTAATTCAGGAAATTCACCCACCAATGTGCTTGCCAAATCGCATTTGGACAAGATGCCTGCTCGAGTGGCATATTCCACATTAGCGCCGATTTGATTGGCAATAAAGGCACAAAGTTTGGCAATGCGTTCAGATTTTTCCCAAATTGTGCCAAGTTTTTCTTGAAATACTCGGTTTTTTAGATTTTCAGTCAGGGCAAATAAGGGTTGTTTTTGGTCTTGTAAAAAGAAAAATTCAGCATCAGCAAGGCGTGGGCGCACCACTTTTTCGTTGCCTGCGATGACTTGTGATTTGTCTTTGCTATCAATGTTACTGATAAAGATAAAATAGGGCTGTAGTTTGCCATCTTTATCGGTTAGGCAAAAATATTTTTGGTCAGCTTGCATGGTGCTGATTAGCGCTTCTTGTGGTACTGCCAAAAATCGCTTCTCAAAACTGGCTCTCATGGCAACAGGTAAATCCACAAGGGCGGTAACCTCATCAAGCAAGTCTGGTGGTACGATGGGCATCGCATTCACTTCATCGGCAAGGTGTTGTACTTGGTTTTTAATGTCAGCTTGACGTTGGTCAAAGTCAGCTTTGACAAAGGCATTATCCAAAATTGCTTCATAATTATCAGCGTGGTCAATCGCCACACATTCAGGAGCATGAAAACGATGCCCACGGGTTTGATTGCCAGTTGGGTGTCCTTGAATGATGGCATCAATAACTTTGTCATCTGCCATTAATACCACCCACTGCACAGGACGGACAAATTCATCACGGCTGTCTGCTGAACGCATACGCTTGGCTATGGGCAGGTCATCTAAGGCTTTTTGTAACATGGTGGGTAATAGGTCGTTGGTGGCTTGACCTTGCACCTGTAATTCATGACCGACATAGTCGCCTTTATCGGTCTTGATGATGATAAGGTCATTGACATCAATGCCTAAGCCTTGGGCAAACCCTTGGGCGGCTTTGGTGGGGTTGCCATCTGAGTCAAACGCACCCTTGACAGCTGGGCCTCGTTTTTGTTCCACTCGGTCGGGTTGTTTGTTGCTGATGCCATGGATTTGTAGGGCAAGACGGCGTGGGGCAGCATAACTTTTGATGTTGTCAAAACTGATATTGGCTTCAGCCAACGCTTGGCTGACATTGTCATTTAACGCATCACGCAGTTGTCTTAGGTTTTTGGGTGGCAATTCTTCTGTGCCAAGTTCAAATAAAATCGTGGTCATGGTGGTCATTTATCCTTTTCATTACTTTTGTGGCTTTTGTGGCTTTGCTTTTTATTGGGCTTTTTTGGCTTTCTTTGATTGTGGTTGATTTTATTATAACAAAACCATGATAAAAATCTGCTGATGTTTTGTTTGCTTATTGGCTTAAGCAAGTTTGTCAATCACCTGAGTTAAAAAACATGCTAAGATGATGACGCCCCAAAACAGTGAATACACACATAGATAAAACAGCCACGTTTTTAGGAACGATTATGATTTATGACATCATTGGTGATGTACACGGACAAGCCAATAAGCTGATAGGACTGCTTGGCAAACTTGGCTATCAGCAACACTTTTATGAACAAAATGATGAACAAAATGGCATCACCACCCCCTATTATCAACCACCCGTGGGTCATCATGCTGTCTTTATGGGTGATTTGATTGATAGGGGTAAACAAGAAGTAACAACGCTACAGATTGCCTTTGCCATGAAAGATGCGGGGGTGGCGGACATCGTCATGGGCAATCATGAATACAATGCCCTTGCCTACGCCACCAAAAACCAAATTCACCATGCTGACAATGCCAACGATGCTTTCAATGCCAACAATATTGACAATCACGATGGGGGTTATTTACGCTCACATTCGGACGTGCATCATCGTCAGCATCAAGCATTTTTGGCAGAAGTGCCGTTTGGCTCAGATGCTCACGCTTATTGGCTGTCTCGCTTTTATGAGCTGCCTCTATGGCTTGAGACACCACACGCCTGCTTTGTTCATGCGTGTTGGGATACCGACAGCATGGCGGTATTAGCACCGCTATTAACCAATGACAACCGCCTTACCCCACATGCCTTACAACTGACAGGACAAAAAAACTCAATACAATACGATGCCCTAGAGCGTGTGCTAAAAGGGGTAGAAACGCCCCTGCCTGATGGCTTGTATCTGCTGGATAAAGACGGTGGCAAACGCCACAATGTGCGAGTCAAATGGTGGCTAGATGAACTTAACAACCGTCCCATTCATCAGATAGCTCACGCCCCTAACTTCGCCTTAGCCAGCATTCCCATTGATGCGATTAGCCCACCCATCGAATTTGGGTTAAAGACGGATAAGCCTGTGTTTGTTGGGCATTATTGGTTGACTGGCACACCCAAGCCGTTAAGTGAGCAGGTGGTGTGTGTGGATTATTCAGCAGCAAGTAAGACAGGGCATTTGACGTGTTATCAGTTTGACACGGACAATCCATTGCCATTATCAGCAGATAATTTTGTGCAATATCGGCAGGACTGATAAACAAAACACACGTTAATAAAGGTGAAAGCGTGTCACTCATTTGGCCAAATCAAGCTTGGCACAACAAGACTTCATGAGCCAAATCAAAGACACGCCCTAACATGACCTAAAACAATCTAAATCAAACAGAAACCAAACACCGTTATTGCCCAAACCATTTTTGCTCAATTTGCTGATATTTGCCATTTTGACGAATGTTGGCCAGCCCCTGATTGATTTGATTTAGCAGTGCTGTGTTGTCTTTTTTTACCACAATGCCATAAGGGTCATCACCAAACTCTTTATCTATCATTAAGGCAAAATTTTTATCCGCTTGTTGCTGTTGATAATATTGCAAAATGCCACTGTCATGCACCACCGCATCGGTTTGATCATTAACCAAACTTCTAATTAGCGGAAACACCATGTCTTTATTTGTGGTGGCAATACCCATCTGTTGCATTTCTTCTTCTTGTATTGTTCCTGCCATCACTTCCACCCGATGACCTTTTAAGTCTTTAAAAGACGTGATATTGGCAAGCTCAGGTTTGGTTAGGGCTGCTTGGTATGAGACATAATAGGGGTTAGAAAAATTATGAGTTTTTTGACGTTCTGGGGAAGCACTGATATGGGCAATGGCAATGTCCGCTTTGCCTTCAGCCATGCTTGGCAATATCAATGGCCATGGCAATATGTCATAGGTAACAGCAAAGTGCTGATCTTGGGCAATGGCATTCATCACATCAATGTCAAACCCTACTGGTTGTCCGCTTTCATCACGGTAGGTAAAGGGTATACCATCAGTATCGGTATAAACTTTATAAGTGGCGTCTGTGCCAGAAGCATCAGTGGTATTGGCATTATTTGGGTCATCGGTCAAATCAGGTGAAGCATGCGTTTGCGTCTCGCCAGAGCCACTTCCAGAAACATTTTCAGAACCATCAGCAGGCGAACCACCACACCCTGATAACAGGCTGGCGGTTGCAAACAACAACATCAAAGATAATGGCTTGACTGAGCATTTGGTCAATAAGGATTTGCTGAAAGCACTTTTTGTTAAAACACGGCTGCTTAACACATTGAGAAGTGAAGAATGATTCATATTGCACCTTGATATTTATTGTTAAGTTAACTTTTCTTAATTATGAGCATTTTGCTGAATAAAATGGGCATACGATAACGCCATTATATTGATGAATAATGATGAATTTTGCCATTTTACCCAAACAGGTATCAAAAAGTAAGTCCAAAAAAAGACAGGCCAGCACATGATACAATGGTGAAATGCCAATCACACCATACATCAACTGTCCAGCCTGTCTTGGCACAGTATAAAGAAAAGCGGCAAGAAAAGCCATGCTAAACAAGACCACCAATGCTAAGACCGCCAATGCTAAGATTGTATGTGATTGAATATGATGGTTTTTGCCTCACTTCAGACGTTAAAACAAATAAGATAAAACAGAGATGAAACAGGTAACATAAGACAGACAAAAAAAGGAGCATCAACCATGAGAATACGCATCATCAGCATCGGACAAAAAATGCCCAACTGGGTAGAAACTGGTTTTAAAGAATACCACAAACGCATACAACCCATGCTCAGCACGGAGCTGATTGAGCTGGCTGCTGCCAAACGCCACAAAAATCCGTCTTTGGCAAATGTGGTTCAATATCGCCAAGCTGAAGGTGAAGCGATTTTAAACACACACGCCCAAGCCAGCCAAGAAAAACTGTGGGTGTTGGATATCAAAGGAACGATGCTGTCAACAGAACACTTAGCCAGCAAACTGGCAACCGCCATGCAAGATGGTAACGACATCGCTTTGGTGATTGGCGGAGCGGACGGTGTGTCGCCAGAGGTGCTTGCCCAAGCGGATTTTAAATGGTCTTTGTCTCATCTCACTTTGCCACACCCAATGGTGCGAGTGGTGTTAATGGAACAACTGTACCGTGCCATGAGCATCAATCACAACCACCCGTACCATCGAGGGAATTGAACTGTTTCTTGAAATCTAACTAAATCTATCTTATAATATCCAAATGAATAGATTAATTAGTATCAACGAAGCTTCCAAACAACTTGGCGTGTCCATCTCAACATTACGCAGATGGGACGAAAGTGGTGTGCTTGTTGCCCAAAGAACACCTAAAGGACACAGACGTTACGATATTAGTAAAATCAACCCAAACCTACTGCATGGCATAGGCAACAAAGACCGAAAAACCATTGCCTATGCACGAGTATCAAGCCACGACCAAAAGGACGATTTAGAGCGTCAAATCCAAGTTTTAGAACTCTACTGTGCCAAACAAGGCTGGACTTATGAGATCGTGGGTGATTTAGGTTCTGGCATGAACTACCATAAAAAAGGACTTAAACAACTGCTTGACGGCATATTAAACAATAAAATTGGCAGATTGGTTTTAACCCATAAAGACCGCCTATTACGCTTTGGTGCAGAACTTGTCTTTGCTATCTGTGAAGCAAGAAACGTTGAAGTTATCATCATCAACCAAGGCGAAAACCTATCCTTTGAAGAAGAGCTTGCTCAAGATGTGCTAGAAATCATCACGGTATTTTCAGCAAGACCATATGGCTCACGAAGTAAAAAGAATAAAAAACTGCTTGAAGCCGTTAAGGTAGCATTGGAATGACGGTTATTCGTGGACACATCATTGAGCTAAAACCTAACAACGCCCAAGCAACATATTTCAAAAAAGCATGTGGCGTTGCAAGATTTGCCTATAATTGGGCGTTGGCAGAATGGAAAAAGCAATATGAACAAGACAAAAACTACCGTGATGACTGCCTAGCCAAAGGCATAACCATTGACGAAACCAAACTTCACAAACCATCTCAAGGCAAACTAAGAAAACAACTTAACGCCATAAAACGTGAAAAATACCCATTCATGCTAGAAGTAACCAAGTGCAGTCCACAACTTGCCATTATGCAGCTTGGAGATACCTTTAAACGCTTTTTTAAAGGCGAAAGCAAATACCCCCAATTTCGCAAAAAAGGCGTCAATGACCGCTTTTCTCTTTCCAACGACCAATTTAAACTTAAAAGTAAAAATAACAAACCACACATTCAAATCCCCAATCTGGGGTTGGTTAGAATGACCGAACATCTAAGATACAATGGCAAAATCCTATCCGCCAAAGTTTTTACCAAGGGCAGTAAATGGTTTGTGAGTATTGCGGTTGAATTGTCAGAAACAACCAAGCCTTTACCCAAAACAAATAAATCCGTTGGCATTGATTTGGGCATTACAAGCCTTGCCACGCTTTCAGATAGTACAAAAATCAAAGCCCCAAAACCACTTAAAAACAAACTTAAAAAACTGCAAAGATTGTCAAAATCTTTATCAAGAAAACAAAAAGGCTCTAAAAATCGTGAAAAAGTGAAAACCAAGCCATCACGGCTACACTATAAGATTGCCTGCATTCGCAAGGACTATTTGCATAAGCTTACCACAAACATTGTCAAGCAATTTGACATGATTTGCCTTGAAAACCTTAACGTTAAAGGCATGGTTAAAAATCGCAAGCTTGCAAGGTCTATCCATGATTTGGGATTTTATGAATTTAAACGGCAACTGATTTATAAAGCCAACCAATGGGGCAAGAGCATCAAAGAATTGGACAGGTTTTATCCATCAAGCAAGACCTGCCACTGTTGTAATCACAAAGTAGACGAGTTGCCACTTAACATCAGAAATTGGCAATGCCCAAGTTGCAACACAATGCACGACAGGGACATTAACGCCAGTGTTAATATTTTAAATCATGCCACAAAAATTTTAACGACAATTTAGTCGTTAAAAGGCGGTGAGTTCCACCGTGTCAGTCTATGGAGTTGATGTAAGACTTTAGCCCAATGGCGAGAGCAGACAACGGTGAAGTAGAAAGAAAACGCTAAATTTGCTATTAAGTAGGTTTAGGTAGGTTTTTCAGAACGGAATTGACATCACATAAAACGTTGAGCAAAATATCACACAAAGTTGCAACCGTGGCATTTTATCGTCGCTGACGATGATATAGGTAAGGTAAAAAGCAAGTTGCCAATGACCACACATCACAGCGGTGATTGAGCAAGAAACCCAAGACGGTCGCCATGCCACTGATGATGATTTTAATGCCGAATTGGCAAAATCTCGTTTACCAACTGATGTGGTGTTTGGCCAATATTGATAATCAATTCAAAAGGCAATGGCATGAAGCACAACAGCGATAAATCCACCCCACTTGGCATCAGTAAGCTGATACAAAGGCGTATCAGCTCAGCGGTGTTAAAGACCCTACACGCAAGCAACACGGTCAGTGAGCCAGACGGCAAACGAAACGGTGAGCCAAATGATGAAGCAAATGATGCGTTAGCCACATTGTCCACATCGCTCACCGAACAACAGCCACACGCCATTGATGTCAGCAGTCTGACCTCCTTACCAGCGGTATTTATCTCGCATGGTGCTCCAACATTGGCAACCGAGCAATCTGCCACCACCCACGCATTGGCACGAATGGGGCAAAACCTACCTAAGCCTGTCGCCATTATCATCATGTCAGCACATTGGCAATCGCCCAAACTGGAGATTAACAACAACCCCAGCCCTGCCACTTGGCATGATTTTAGTGGGTTTGACCGCTCACTTTATCAGATAAACTACCCTGCCAAAGGGGCACAAGCCTTAGCAGAGACGCTCAGCGATGAGCTGGCAGGTGTGTTGGCAGAATATGGGGACGTGTTTGCCAGTGATTCTGATGAGCAAAAGGATAAAACACACGCCAACACAAAGGTCAGTACCAACCCTTTGCGGCCTTTTGACCATGGGGTTTGGGTGCCTTTGTTGCACCTATACCCGCAAGCGGACGTGCCTGTGGTACAATTATCACTGCCCACACACTTTGATTCTCATGCCTGCTATAAGCTTGGGGCGATGCTATCAGGTTTGCGTCATTTACAAATCTTGCTAATCGGTTCAGGCAGTATCACCCACAATCTAAGTCATTTACGATGGCAAGCGGACACCGAAGACAAACTCGCCAAAGACTTTAAAGTATGGCTATTACGCCAGCTTAAGACCGACATCGCAAGTGCATTGGACTGGCAGACGTTTACGGATTATCAACAAGTACACCCAAGCGATGAACATTTATTGCCGTTATTTTTTGCTTTAGGAGCAGGGCAACGAGTGTCAGTGGTGCATGAAAGCATGATACATCATAGTTTGGGTATGGACATTTATCGGTTTGATTAGGGGTTTTAATGGCACGACAAATCCCAAAACGCACAGCACCGCTTAGCCATCTTATTCTTAATCACTTTATTCTAAGCCTCTTATTCCAAGCTTAATGTTAATTCAAACTTAACTTTGGGTTAATCTTCCATACCAATACCGTGCCAATTAACATCAGCACAAACATCGTCATGCCAAGCTTTGCCACAGGATTGATGGGCAGTAAATTCAGCAAAAATCCACCAAATATCCCCACACTAAACATCAATGCCCCTTGCAACGCACTTGCCATACCAGCTCGATGTTTTTGAAACGCCAACGAAATTGCCCCAGCGTTGGGCTGAGTCAAACCAAGCCCAGAAATGCACATAAAAATGCACACCAACACCAAAGGCAACCACGCCGTTGTCCCCATGGTCAAACCAAGCAACATTAGCCCAGCAGAAGCGATGGCCTGTTGCATTGCCCCAAAACGCAAAATACTCACCAAGCGAAAATGGTTGGTCAGCCATTGATTGAGTTGAGTCAAGGCAATATAGCCTGCCGCATTCGCCCCAAAAACCACACTAAACGTGGACTCAGACAGCCCATAGCTTTCCATCAACAACTCTGATGCTGAGCTAATATACACAAACATCGACCCCATCAACAGACCACCGCCAATGGCAGGCAGGCTAAACCGCTTATCGGTCAACAGTTCCCAATACTGCTTAAACACTTGCTTAATAGAATGATGGTTACGGTATTCTGGCGGTAAGGTTTCTTTAAAAAACAACTTGGTTAAAAGCAAATTGAGTACCCCAAACGCAAGTAAAAACCAAAAAATGGCATGCCAATCAAAAAACCGCAAAAATACCGCTCCCAAAGATGGGGCCAAAATCGGAGCAATGCCCATCACCAACACCATCAAAGAAAATGCCTTTGCCATCTGTTTTGGGCTCATCACATCACGAATGGCAGCTCGAGTAACCACCGACGTTACACATGCCCCCAAAGCTTGCATGGTGCGAGCAATAAACAGCACATACTCACTGCTTGTGGTCACACAAACCAAGGTTGCCAACACAAATAAAGTCATGCCAATGTATAATGGCAATACTCGCCCAACTCGGTCGCTAAACGATCCATAAAATAGTTGTCCAAACACCAATCCCACAAAATACGCTGGCACAGAATTGGCAATAAAAGCGGTTGACACACCAAAGTCATCTGCCATTGCTGGTAAGGCTGGTAAATACATGTCAATTGATAAAGGACCAATGGCAACCATTATCCCCAACATCATCACCCATAGCTTGGCAAAGGTGGGGCTAGGTGTGTTGATAGATGTGTGGGGGCTGTCAGTTGATGACTGCTGGGTTTGGTTGGTCATTTGGTATTTATTGTATTTTTTGGTGTTTATTGTGTTTGCTGTGCAAGCATTGCCTCAGATGACACGACCATAGATGAGACGACTATTGAATACAAAATCAATGCTCCCGAGTCGCCCGAAATTCCACTTCAGGATACCGCTCTTGCATCAGTTGTAGATTGACACGGCTGGGGGCAAGATAGGTCAAATAGCCACCACCATCAATCGATAACTGGTCATGGGCTTTTTTCTTAAATTTGGCAAGCACAACAGGGTCATTGCAATGTATCCAACGCACAGTGGCAATGGATACAGGCTCAAAACTGCATTGTACCTTATACTCTTCTTTTAAACGATGAGCAACCACATCAAATTGCAATACCCCAACTGCCCCCAATATCAAATCATTGTTGATTTGAGGCATAAATACTTGTGTTGCTCCTTCTTCAGACAGCTGTTGCAAGCCTTTTTGTAGAGCTTTAGACTTGAGCGGGTCTTTTAGCACCACACGGCGGAACAGCTCTGGTGCAAAGTGTGGAATGCCCGTAAAATTAAGCTTTTCACCAGAGGTGAAGCTATCACCAATCTGTATCGTGCCATGGTTATGCAAACCAATGATGTCACCGGGGTAGGCTTCTTCTAGGGCTTCACGGTCGCCTGCCAAAAAGGTCAACGCATCAGAGATACGCACCTCTTTGCCAATACGAACGTGATTCATTTTCATGCCTTTTTCGTATTTACCTGAGCAAACCCTTAAAAAAGCAATGCGGTCACGGTGGCGAGGGTCCATGTTGGCTTGGATTTTAAACACAAATCCAGTAAAGTCGCTTTCGGTGGCAGATACCACACGCTCTTTGGTGGGGTGGTCTTTGGGAGCGGGGGCATGTTCGATTAACACATCTAACACCATGTTAACGCCAAAGTTACCTAATGCCGTACCAAACAACACAGGCGTTATTTCTCCTGTTAAAAAGGCATTGACATCAAAATTTTCTAGTGCCAGTTGTACCAATTCAAGCGACTCTTCAAAGGCAGTGAACATCAGATTCCCCAAACGTTGTCTGACATCTGGATAATCGTAGCCGTCTCGCACTTCGATGTCCACAATCTCACCACCATGCCCTTTTTGATAAAAGTAAGTCTTATTTTCGGTCAAATGATACACGCCAACAAAGTCTTGCCCCATACCCACAGGCCAGGTGATGGGGACACACTTGATGTTTAAAACCGTTTCAATTTCGTCAAGCAGCTCAAGCGGATCACGGATTTCTCGGTCAAGTTTATTGACAAATGAGATGATGGGTGTATCACGCATTCGGCACACGTCCATCAGTTTGATGGTGCGTTCTTCCACGCCTTTTGCCCCATCAATCACCATCAAAGCACTGTCCACAGCAGTGAGCGTGCGATAAGTGTCTTCACTAAAATCAGCGTGTCCAGGCGTGTCTAATAGATTAATCACATGGTCTTTATAAGGGAATTGCATCACGGAAGTGGTGATGGAAATGCCACGTTCTTGCTCCATGCTCATCCAGTCACTGGTGGCATGGCGGTCAGATTTGCGAGATTTGACCTCGCCTGCCACTTGAATGGCCTGCCCCCATAACAGCAGTTTTTCGGTCATGGTGGTTTTACCCGCATCGGGGTGCGAAATGATGGCAAATGTTCTTCTAGCCTTGATTTCATTTAGATGTGATTTCAATTTAAGCCCTTTTATTACCCTATTACCAGTATTGTCAACATGTACACCATATTGCTAATGATACACGCCAAAATAGGTACACGCCAAAAAATAAAAAAATAGATGCACACTCAAATCATGTTACTTATTATATCATGACAGTTTTGTCTGCTTAAAAAATAATGACATTCGCCATGCAACCAGCAACCAGCAACCAGCAACCAGCAACCATGCGACATTCTGTCATTTCACTGTTAAATCGTGTTACATTGTTTTGCAATATTTTTAAACGGTTCTACAATAGGTTCTACAACATTTTCCAAGTCACTTTATCCACTTGAGCATTGGCATCGTTTGCCTGTGTGTATGGGTGTTCATGGTTGGGCAAAGCGTGATTTGCTGGTTCATGCGATGATTGATTTTGCTGTTGGGCAATTTCACTGGCTAAGTCAACCGTTTGCATCTCTTTAAGTGCTTCTAGCAACAGCTCATAGTTGGGTGAGAGCATCGCCATTTGTGATGGGTTATTTTGCTTAACATTAAGCAAACATTTGTCTTCAAAATCTTGACTGGCTTGGCGGATTTTTGGCACACCTGTGTAGCGACTTGCTCCCAAAATTCGATGACTTATCTGTGCCAATTCTTCTCTATCACACGCTTGCCATGCTCGTTGTAGTCTGTCTTTATCGTCGCTGATGCCATCTTGCATCATGTGTAATAGTTTGACTGCCAACTCTGAGTTATGTGCCGCTCGAGTTAAGGCATCTTGCCAGTCGATTGATTTGTCTGTGTGGGTGTCCGTCATTTTATCAGCGTTGTCATGATGATTGGTATTGGCTTGCCTTTGCTTGTCGTCAACACTGCTGATGCTGGCTTTAGCAGGGTCATTGATGGCAGATGCTGGCGGGGTTAACCAACGTTGCAATACTTGTTGTAGTTGCGGTCGGCTAATGGGTTTGCCTATAAAGTCATCCATGCCTGATGTGGCCATGTTGGCTTTTTCGTCAGCGACACTGTGAGCAGATAAAGCAATGATGGGTGTGCGGCGGCGTTTGCCATTGCTTTCGATTTTACGGATTTGTTGGGCGGTTTGGTGTCCTGACATTTTTGGCATTTGAATGTCCATAAATATCAAATCAATGTCTGGTTGACGGAAGCTACTGATGATTTCTAACGCATCAAAGCCGTTAGTGGCGGTTACCACGTCGATGCCCATTTCTGCCAATAACGCATCAAGTACCAATAAATTGGGTAAATGGTCATCAACCGCCAGTACCCGTTTGCCTTGCCATGGCAGATGCTCAGGCTTGGAAGTTGGGCGTTTTTGTGAGTCCAACCAGCCATAAAATTGCCGTTTGCCAAAAGGTTCATATAAAACAGCCGCTTGATAACGGCTCAACAATCCCATGTCTATTGCCACTTGATAACCATACAACGCCAAATCACCTTGATAATGCAGACGGATTTGCTTGAGTAAGGCAGTCATGCCATCACTGTCGGTATTATTGACAGTATCGACAATCACATAGTCATAAGGTTGGGTATGTTCTTTTAAGGCGGTCAACAACTCCGCCAAACCATAAGCTTGTGTCAAATGAATGGGCAAAGGTTGCAAGCTGGCAGTCAATGCGTGCATGACCGCATCACTTTCAAGCCATGCCAAAAGACGGTATGGCTTGCTGTGAAAACTGGCTTGCAAATCCTTAATGGGCTTGAGTATTGGCAAAGGCATGTCTGCTGCCAATGGCACATCTGGCATATTCACTTGGGTGGGCAGTCCAAACCAAAATGTTGAGCCAGATTTGGCAAGGTTATGCTGTTCATTATCCCAATAACCAATCTGACCACCCCACAACCGAGTCAACTGCTTACTGATGACCAAGCCCAAACCTGTGCCACCATATTGCCTTGTGGTTGATGGGTCGCCTTGACTAAAGGACTGGAACAGATGGGCTTGGTCTTCTTTGGCAACCCCACGCCCTGTGTCTTGAATGGCGATTAAAAGCTGATTGTCTTTATCTTCATCGACACGCACTTGTATCAGCACTTGCCCCACATCGGTAAATTTAATGGCATTACCCACCAAATTGGTCAATACCTGCTTGATGCGTAACGCATCGCCCACCATTCGCATTGGCACATCATGATAATAATTCACCGCCAATCTTAGCCCCTTTTCGCTTGCTAAAGGCGATAGCATGTCCGCAACATCATAAATGACATCGTATAAACTAAATTCATGATATTCTAGCTCCAGCTTACCTGCTTCAATTTTAGAAAAATCCAACACATCATTCACCAATGCCAACAGATGAGCAGATGATTTGCGAATGGTCTGCACATATAAGTCTTGTTCATCGCTTAACTTGCCATGCCGTGCCAACAGATTGCTAAAGCCATCAATGCTGTTAAGCGGTGTTCTAAGCTCATGGCTGATGTTTGCTAAAAAAGCGGACTTTGCAGCACTGGCAGTGATGGCAGCATCACGAGCGTTACGGATTGAAATGTTTTGCATCTCCATGGCATCAAAGGCCTGCCTTAAATCCGCTTCAGTCTGTTCAGCATGTTCTTTTAGCTCTTGAAAGCTTGAATACACTCGCCTTAACGTATAAACCAAATCTTGTTGTAATAGATTAATCTCCCCTTCTGAACGCACCGCAATGGGCTGATACAACGTATCAATCGTTACCCTTTGTAAATACATACGCATTTCATAAATCGGAGCAACCCAGCGTTTGGCATAACCATTGATGCTCAGCAACAACATCAAAATGGTAAACAGCCCCGTTACCGCCAATGCCAGCATAATCCTAAGATTGGCGTTATCAATCGGCTCATTATCCATGTTAATGATGAGCCAATATCGCCGATTGTTATCAGCGATGATTTGTCGTTTGTACTCTGTTCCCCCATCTTCTGTCCCCACATCATTTTGATAACCAACCGCATGGACAATTTGACCATCATCATCAATGATGCCAATGCGATGTACGTGGGTGTGCATCTTGACATTAAGCAGCGTTTGATGTAATGGTTGATATGGGGGTGATTGATACGAAGAGGATTGATGAATGGGCGTGTCTTGTTGAGCCAAAACCGATAACTGCTCACTGATGGCAGGTTCATAACGCAACAACAAAGCTTGAGCAATGGCTTGCTGTTCGTTACGACTGGCACGGCTGGTCTCAGTATACACCAACACCGCTCCCACCATTGCCAACAAACAAATGGGCAAAAACACCAATAAAATTAACTGCCCATAAGCAGAAGTTAAGTCTAAACGTTGTTTTAAACTCACAAAAAGCGTTCCTTGGTTATGATAAACGGATTATAACCAAATTATGTTTTTATGCCAAAATTCGCTACAATGGACAGTCAACTTATTGATAAAATCAAACACTGATAAAATCAAACAAAAGCAAACATTGATACAAAACAGAGAGTCACATGAACCTTTTAAACAACCAAACCATCACCAATTTCACCACCAAAACCAGTCAGCTTGCCGACTGTGTGGGCTTAACACCACTGGTCAAACTGCAACGCTTTGGCTCACATGCCACCAATGCCACCTTGCTTGCCAAACTTGAAGGCAATAACCCAGCAGGTTCAGTCAAAGACCGCCCAGCGTTTAATATGATATATCAAGCCGAACAGCGAGGCGACATCAAACACGGTGATACCCTAATCGAAGCCACCAGTGGCAACACAGGCATTGCCTTGGCAATGGTCGCTGCCATGCGTGGCTATAAAATGACGCTCATCATGCCTGCCAACGCCACCCAAGAGCGTAAAGATGCCATGACAGCATATGGTGCAACATTGATTGAAAGTGATGGCATCGAACAAGCCCGAGACATCGCCAAGCAAATGCAAGCAGAGGGCAAAGGCGTGGTACTTGACCAGTTTAACAACCCTGACAATGCCCAAGCTCATTACTTAAGCACAGGACCTGAAATCTGGCAACAAACACAAGGTAAAATCACCCATTTTGTCAGCTCAATGGGAACAACAGGCACCATCATGGGTGTGGGAAAATACCTAAAAGAACAAAACCCCAACATTAAAATCATCGGCCTACAACCTGCCGATGGGGCAAACATTGCTGGCATTCGCCGTTGGCCAACAGAATACTTACCAGGTATTTTTGATGCGTCTTTGGTGGATAAGGTGATGGACATTAAACAGTCTGACGCTGAACAAAGCATGCGACAGCTTGCCAAAACCGAAGGTATTTTTGCAGGCGTGTCATCTGGTGGGGCAGCATGGGCAAGCCAAAAAATCGCCCAACAAATCACAACAGATGACCCACATGCCCTGATTGTGTTTATCGTCTGTGACCGTGGTGACCGTTATTTATCCACTGGACTTTATTCACAATAACGACTGGCTCATCAATTTTATCCCTTTTATAAAATAGGATGCCATCAATGCCTTTTCCCCAATCGTTACTGGTGTTTGATATTGAAACCGTCCCTGACCTTGAAACAGGCAGAAGACTGTACCCCAACTTAGCCATGCTGTCTGATGCTGACACTCTGTCTGCTTTGACCGCCATTCGCCAAAGTGAAGCAGGCAATGACTTTATGCGACCACCTTTGCATAAGGTTGCCTGTTTGTCATTATTTTGGTTTGGCTTTACCCAACAGCCAAATCAAGCACAAATGCGACTTAAATCATTTAGCCTAGCAGACATGGACGAAGCACAAATCCTTAGCAAGTTTTTTGCCATATTTGCTGATAAACACCCCAACCGACTGCCCAATTTGGTCAGCTGGAATGGCTCAAGCTTTGACATTCCTGTGCTGATGTACCGTGCCATGCACCATAAACTGTCTGCCCCAGAGTTTTTTGACGAAAACTCCAACCGAGACATTCAATACAATAACTACCTAAATCGCTATCACGATAGGCACACCGACCTGATGGACAAGCTGAGCTTATTTGCTGGTCATAACAAACAACCGCTGGACGTGATGGCAAGCGTTTGTGGTTTTGCTGGTAAAGGGGGCATGAACGGCTCACAAGTGGTGGGGCTTGTACAAGCTGGCAACTGGCAACAATTGACCACTTATTGTGAAAGCGACGTGCTAAATACTTGGCTCATTTATCTGCGATGGCAGTTACTGGTGGGTGGACTTGATGCCACTACCCACCAGCAGTTAGAACAAATCACAGTAAACTACCTTGACACCCTGACCGATGCTCAAGGGCAACGCATTCATCAGGCATTCTTAGACGGCTGGAAGAGGTGATGGTTTATTTGCTGCATCAAATTGGTGCATAACATAAAAGGTGCATAAAAAAAGCCCCCCAAACAACTTTGGTTTGGGGGGCTTTTTAATTTAACGTGCTTAATTTAGCAAAATTTAGCAAACGTTAACAGCATACAAATTACCAAGTGTTACCAAGTGTGTTTATTTTTCTCAGTCCATGCGTCGATTTCTTGTTCAACTTCGTCTTTGGCTTTACCATAACGTTCTTGGATACGACCAGATAATTTTTCACGGCTACCATCGATTTGGGTGATTTCGTCATCGGTCAACTCACCCCACATCTCTTTTACTGAGCCAGTCAGTTGCTTCCAGTTGCTTTCTAGTGTGTTTTTGATTGAATCTAAAGTGTCATTGACGTCATTACTCATACGGATATTCCTTGTTTAAATGGGTTGGTTGATTAAAAGGGTTGTTTTATGGGTTTGTTTGCCATATTGACATATTGATAGGCAGATAATTAATCTAATATCATCTAATTCAAATATCAATAATTCACACACTTACCCTATTTTACAATATCGCTTTTAATGGCTGTTTTCTATTGACAAATTGTGTGTGATTGTGTTGATTTGTTGTCATTTTGCTAAGCATTTGTGCATTGTGGCATTGCTTAGGTACTGGTGCTTAACTGGTTTAGTGATGTACGCCACCCACGCCATGCACATGACCATGTTTGAGCTCATCAGCCGTTGCAACACGCACATCGGTAATCTCCACATCGAAGTGTAGACGCTTGCCTGCCAATGGGTGGTTGGCATCAACGATGACCATATCGTCGGTGACATCTTTGACGGTTACCAACATCACTTGATCACCCGCTTGTGATTGAAATTGCATGCCAGGTTCGATGTTATCCACACCTTGGAAGTTCTCACGGGGGACTTCTTGCACCGCTTCTTCTAAAAATTCACCATAGGCATCGGCTGGCTCAACGACGGCTTGCACTTTATCACCAACAGATTTGCCTTCAAGTTGTGCTTCTAATCCTGGAATGATGTTTTGATGACCGTGTAAGTAGGCAAGTGGTTGACCTTCTTGTGATTGGTCAATGAGCTGACCATCATCGTCTGTTAGGGTGTAGTGAAAGGTAACGGCACTGTCTTTACTGATGGGTGCTTTGTTGATGTCTGTCATGATAATTATCCTAATAAAAGAAATTTAAAAAATATAACGATTAAAACAAAAAACAGCAGATTATCTTGCTTATCTTAAGTTAATGGTTAATTGTGATGATAACCTTAACTTTCAAGAAAAGACAGTAAAATTCAAAAAAGACAGTAAAAATTTTTGAGTTTGAATATTGGTTTGAATAACCATCACTTTTGCCATAGACTTAAGCCCATATGACTTGAGTATTTATCATTTTTTATTTAATTTACCTTTTATTTGATTTGTCGTGTTTATGGGGAATCCGTTTAATGACATATGTACAATACCAATTCAACTTTGACCGTTATCGTGAGCATTTGGTCGATGTGCGCCTGTATTGGCAGGCTGATGATGATAAGCCGATGCTTTGGTTGCCATCATGGCTACCAGGCAGTTATCTGATGCGTGAGTTTGCTCGGCACATCACGGTGGTAACGTATGATGTGTATGATGGCAGTGATGTGCTTGTTGCCAAGCAGGATAATGTTGTTGCCACCAAACACCGTGCCATCAAATTAAGTAAAAACCAATGGCAATTACCCAACGTAACCACAGGGCAATGGGTGCAAGTGCATTATGAAGTGTATTGTTATGATTTGTCGGTTCGCACCGCTTATGTTGATCAGCGTCGTTTGTTTGGGAATTTTTCGTCATTGGCGTTGGCGGTGATGGGGCAGGAACAACAAGCGTGCAAAGTGTGCTTACACGTGCCAATGGGCTTTATTGATGGTTTAATGGGCTTAGTCATTGATGACTTAGCTGATGGGTTGGGCAAAAGCAAGTTTAATAAAACAGAAACAGACAAACGTTTACCCAATAAAGCAAATGCGGCGTTTACTCAGCAACGTGAAGCGTTTAAAGCATTGCTGGCATGTGGTTTGTCTGCCAGCGTCTGTCAATCGACAGATTATCAGAGTTATGAACTGGTGGCAGACAGTTATGATGAGCTGATTGATTATCCATTTGAGTTTGGGTTACAGACCCATACTCAGTTTATGGTAACGGCTCAAGATGAAGAACTTACGCAAGACAAAAAGCTCACGCTTAACAAGCAGATTTGGCATCATGTCTATATTTCAGGTCATCATCACACAGACATGAGTCGACTTCAGCGAGATTTACAACGGATTTGCCAATGTTATGTCAATGTGCTTGGCAGTACACCATTTGATGAGTATCATTTTTTAACCCATGCCAGTGGTCATGATTATGGCGGGTTGGAGCATGGCAACAGCACGGCATTGATAACCCCTAGGGCAGACTTGCCAAGTTTAACTGAGCCTGACGAGCCAAGCGATGGTTATCAACGATTTTTGGGGTTATGTAGCCATGAGTATTTTCATGCGTGGTGGGTTAAGACCATTCGCCCTGATGTGATGATGGCGGTGGATTTGACCAAAGAAGCTTATACGCCATTGCTATGGGTATTTGAAGGTTTTACGTCTTATGTTGATGATTTTATGCTACAAGCCAGTGGGGTCATCAGTACTGACAGTTACCTTAAACTGCTGACAGAGCAAATCAATCGCCATCAGCAAACCGATGGACGAGCTTGGCAATCGGTGGCAGAGTCAAGTTTTGATGCGTGGATTAAGCTGTACCGCAGTGATGAAAATACCGCCAACGCAGGCATTAGCTATTATAATAAAGGAGCATTGGTGGCATTGTGTCTGGATATTTTGCTGTTGACGCAAACTCAAGGCAAAAAGCGATTGTTTGATGTCATTAAGCAGTTTTATCAACTTGCCAAATGTGAGCCAATCGGTCGCATTGGTATGAGCATGGACAGCTTAAATGCAGTGATGTGCGAATATCTGCCATCATCGGTGTGGCAGGCGTTTGTGGATAATTATGTTAATGGTGTCAAACCCTTGCCCATCAAAGACATGTTGGCAAGTGTGGGCGTGAGCATGGAAAACCCACACGACAATCCACACGGCAATCCACACAACAAGCCACACGGCAATCCACCCAAACATCTGCCTTGGGGAATACATACCCAAAGTTCTCCAGCAGGCCTGCTTATCCAAAAGGTCAAACGTAACAGCGTGGCAAGCCAAGCAGGCCTGTCTGCCAACGATGTCATCGTGGCGATAGATGGCATCAAAGCCAGCAATGAGCAGTTGGCACGGGTGGCAAAACAGCAAAGTCAAATCAGCACGCTGACCATACGCTGTCATGCGTTCCGTGGTGATGAGTTGATTTGTGTCCATGTGCCAGCCCAAACGAACACAGGGGTATCTGCCAATCCGCCACTGGATACGGTACGATTGCAACTTAGGTCAGACTCACAAGATGGCACTGAGTTACAGACTGAATCACAAGATGCTGTGATGAATGATTCAAAAGGCAATCCATCAAATGGGGCTAAAAATCAAGCATTACCATCAAATCTTTGGCTAAAGCTGGTTAATGACTCTGTTGAGTATCCGCTTCTTGACTGACATTTTGTTGAGCATCAGCTTCTTGTAAGATTTCAGTAATCTCTGTATCACCGCTGTTAAAATGCACCCTGAGCAAACTCTGCTCATATTTGCTATCAAGCCAAGCGGTGATGCGTTGTTTATCAGTATTTTTTAGAGGTCGTTTGCTGTCAATGTTCACTTGCGTGAGCGTTTGTTGAACGATGTTGTCGCTTGGGTTTGAATGCTCACTTTGATTTGAATGAGCGTCAATCACCGTATTGTTGTGATTGGCAGTGATGTTTGGCTGTTCGTTTATTGGCTGTTTGGGTGTTTTGTTGGCTTTAGCGTGTATGAACCTATCCCCTCGTGTGATGGTAACACTGTCAATCTGTGGATATTGAGCCAGTAATTCTTTATAAAGTTGTTTATCGGCACTGCTGGTTTGTTCAGACAGCGATGAGTTGCTTGCCAACTGTTGTGTCAGTTGTTCGTTTTCTTTGCTGAGACTTTCGATTTGATTAACCAAGTTACGATAGGTAGATTGGGTCAATTCCGTTTTTAAGCTGTTGATGTCCACTTGGTTACTGCCTGTATAACGCACCTCCACCTTGCTCTTAGCAAAGCCTCTGCCAGCTAAGTTTTGGGCTAAGCGGTCTTCTAGGTGTGTAGGGAAATGAACACCACCCACGGTTAATACCACTTCACGGGCTTGTGGACGCACTTCATGTGCCAATATTAAAAATTCATTATTAAAATCTTGCCCATCAACAAAGGCATCTACTGCTTGAGTAAAGCGGGTACTTTGTACCAAATTAAACGCCAAATAACCACTTGGCACAATCATCAAAACAGCAGTAACAGCAATCAACATGTTGGTGCGTTTTTCGGTGATTTCATCTAAAAATTTATGTTTAGGCAGATGAAAAATTTTCACAAACAGTAAGGTTGCCAAAGCAATAAAGACGCTATTAATACAATATAAAAAAAACGCCCCAAAGAAAAAACTCCAATTACCCGTGGCAATGCCAAATCCTGCGGTACACAAAGGTGGCATTAATGCCGTGGCAATGGCAACGCCCGGCACGACGTTAGAAATGCTTTTACGAGTTAAGGCAATGATGCCAGCTGCGCCACCAAAAAAGGCAATCAACACATCCCAAAGATTTGGGGAAGTGCGAGCAAGCAACTCAGGTTGTATTGCATCTAAGGGGCTGATGGCAAAGTACATGGTCGATGTTACAATGCTCAAAGCAGTAAAAATGCCCAAATTACGTAACGACAGCTTAAGTAAGTCTACATCGTTAATGCCCAGCCCATATCCAATGCCCACAATAGGACCCATTAAGGGCGAAATTAACATCGCCCCAATGACCACCGCTGTAGAATTGACATTTAACCCCACAGATGCCACTAAGATGGCAAAAAAAAGCACCCAAAGATTCGTACCCACCACCCTAACATTATCTCTGATGGTTTGGTCAATGACGCTGGGCTCAGCTTGGTCAGTATGTAAATCAAACAGCTCTTTGACTAATGGTGTCATGGTAAAAAAGGCTCATAAAAACCAAAAAAAATTTTGGCGATGATAATACGTTATGAACATATTGGCAATCTCCACCACATCAAGAACCAATCCGATGATTTGCGATAAGCAAGGCGTGGCAGGTTGTGATGTTTTGTGATTGGGCAATTTTACGTTATCATGCAGCTTAATTTTGATGCCACTCTTTGTTATCTCACTTTTTTCTCACTTTTTTTAGGTTACTTATCCACAAGACCATCGACCCGATTAACACACCAAATTAACGAGCCAAACCATGAACCAAGCCAACACCCCCCCAGATAACCCAATTCATCAAGTCGCCATTCATCAAATCGCAACGGCTGGGGAACACAACCTTACTCACCCACCAAGTAAAAAAAAATCCAAACCCTCTGCACGAGTGCGTCAGCGTCTAAAAGATGCCCACCCCCTGCCTTTTGTGGTCGATGGCTTATCACATGATGGGCGTGGTGTGGCAGTATATGGCAACACCCGTAATAACAATGACAACAATGACGATATGGGCATTGATTTTAATCACCTGCCTGATAAACATGGTAAAAAGGTGTTTGTCAACTTTGCCCTACCCCATGAAACCGTGCAAGTGCAACTGACCAACAGCCGTAACAGCTTTGAAGAAGGCGATGCCATTGCCGTGCTTGCCAACCCCAACCCAGAAAGACAACTGCCACCTTGTCCACACTTTGGCGTTTGTGGTGGTTGTAGTCTACAACATTGGCAACCTGATGGGCAGATTGCCTTTAAACAGTCAGTCTTAGCAGAATTATTGGCACATCAAGCAGGCGTACAGCCTGATAACTGGTTGCCTCCTGTGGTGGGCGATCGCTTGGGTTATCGCACCAAAGCACGCTTAGGCGTTCGCTATGTGGCAAAAAAAGACACCGCTTTGGTGGGCTTTCGTGAACGAAGCAGTAACTACCTTGCCGAGCTAAACGAATGTCATGTTCTAGACCCTCGCATTGGCTTTGACATGCAGGCGTTAAAATCACTCATCAGCTCTTTGGATACTCGTGAACACATTGCCCAGCTGGAGTTGGCAATGGGTGAGCAGATAAGCAACTTACCTGATGGCAATCAACCCGTGGCATTGATTGTGCGTCATTTGCAACCGTTAACCGATGCTGATTTGGATAAGCTAAAGACATTCTTTGCTCAGCGTCATTGGCAACTGTATCTTCAGCCCAAAGGCGCTGACAGCATCCACCGCATCGCCCTACCAACCGATGACCATCTCTGTTACCCCGCCAACAACCGCCATGACCAGCAGTTTGGCAATTTGTATTATCGTTTACCCAAATATGATTTAATTTATCGCTTTATCCCCACCGACTTTACCCAAGTCAATTTGTCGGTCAATCAACAGATGACACAACTGGCATGTGAGCTGTTGGATTTGCAAGTAGGCGAACAGGTGTTGGATTTGTTCTGTGGTTTGGGGAATTTTAGTTTACCGATGGCACGTCTGGTTGGTGGTAAAGATGGCCAGCAAGGGCAAGTGATTGGCGTGGAAGGCAGTGATGCGATGACCCAAAGAGCCAAGGACAACGCTCAACACAACAAGTTACATAACACTCAATTTTTTAGCCAAGATTTGACGCAAGACTTTTCAGACAAACCATGGGCAAAAGCGGTTGATGCGTTACTCATCGACCCACCACGCTCAGGAGCATGGGAAGTGATGCAATATTTACCCCACTTTAATGCCAAACGCATCGTCTATGTGTCCTGCAATCCCACCACACTTGCTCGTGATGCTAAGGCATTGATTGACAACGGCTATCGGCTAACACACGCAGGTGTGATGGACATGTTTTGTCATACAGGACATGTGGAGAGCATTGCAAGATTTGAGCGAGTTTAAACAAAAAAACCAGTACCATCAGGCACTGGTTTTTTGACTTCCTCCCCTCCCTATCGTTCGGGGATTCCTTCTGCAAGACGGTGAAGCCCCACCGCAAGCCTAAGATAGTGGCAACCGCCCGTACGACACACCGTACATCTTAGGTTCTTATTTTAAGCTAATCCTACCGTTAGGATTGTCATAGACACGAATTAGCTTAAGTGTGTGTTTGGATACGTCTTACCAGTTAAGTTACTGCGTACTCGCAATTTAGTCTTAACTTAACTGTGGAATGTAAGACATTGAATATAAAAAACTTGGCGGAAGCGGAGAGATTCGAACTCTCGAAGGGCTATAAACCCTTGCCGGTTTTCAAGACCGGTGCATTCAACCGCTCTGCCACGCTTCCAATAGGACGGCTATTATAAAGCATTTTTTACCAAATGCAAGCCAATTGATGTGATTTTTAGCCAATCAGTAAACAAAAAATCATCATCACCCTTGTGCATGTGTGCATGTCATTGACATCTTTAAAATATGATACAATACCATTTTTTATGATTATCCATTTTTAAGCCATTTGCTTAAACCATTTTGCCGAGCCATTTTATGTCCAATACTCCCAATAATGCCCCCAATATCCCAATTCAATCGACCGATGCCATTGCCAAAATGCGAGTGGCTGGTAAGCTTGCCAGCGATGTGCTGGTGATGTTAGATGACCATGTTAAAGTTGGTGTCAGCACCGAAGCCCTTAACCAAATCGCTCATGACTATATCGTCAATGTGCAACACGCCATTCCAGCCCCACTTAACTATCATGGCTTTCCAAAATCCATCTGCACATCAATCAATCATGTGGTGTGCCACGGCATTCCAAGCGATGACAAACTGCTTAAAGACGGTGATATCATCAACATCGATGTGACGGTCATCAAAGACGGCTATTATGGTGATACATCTAAGATGTGGATTGTTGGTGAGGGTTCCATCATGGCAAAACGCATTTGTGATGTGGCTCAAAGGGCGTTGTACGCAGGCATGGCAATGGTGAAAAATGGGGCATATTTGGGGGATATTGGAGCGGCAATCCAGCAAGTGGTTGAGCCAGAACGCTTTAGCATCGTGCGTGAGTTTTGTGGCCATGGCATCAGCAATCAGTTTCACCATGAACCACAGGTCATGCACCATGGGCAGGCAGGCACAGGCATTGAGCTTAAAACGGGCATGACCTTTACGATTGAACCGATGATTAATCAAGGCACTTGGAAGACCAAAATCATGCCTGATAAATGGACGGCAATCACCAAAGACCGTAAGTTATCTGCCCAATGGGAGCATACATTGGTGGTTACTGATGATGGTTGTGAGGTGTTCACCGCTCGCCCTGAAGAAGATTTAAGTTTTTTGACACCATAAGACGTTTTAGTACACAAACCGCTTACTTTTAGGCGGTTTTTTTTGTTAAAGTGAGCATCATAAAAGTGGGTATCATAAAAGTGGGTATCATAAAAGTGGGTATCATAAAAGTGGGTATCATAAAATAGACAAGTGTTACTTTAACACTTGTTCATATGTGCAAATTTTTATATGTGCAAAAATTTGATTGATAACGATAAAAACACGCTTAAAAAAGGATAACTTGGATTTATCATGCGTTTAAATCACCTTCCTAACACCAACCATGATGTAACGGTGCTAAAACTGGCAAAGCCAAAATTGGCAAAGATTGTGCCACTTTTAGATAATGACAATGCTGATGCCAGAGGTCTTGTGTCCGAACAATTGTCCATGTGGCTTAGTCAAACCTTAACCACATTGGACACCGCTTTAGCCAATGGTGTGAGCATTCGTCAAGTGGTGCAAGCTCATGTGGCGGCAGTCGATGATTTGTTGGTGGCGTTGTTTGAGCATCATCAGCTGAAAAATCATGGGCTGGCACTTTTCGCTGTGGGTGGTTATGGTCGGGGTGAGTTGGCACGGCATTCAGATGTGGATATTTTATTGTTGTATCAAAACGAACTGGCAACAGGTGTTGATAAGCATGTTGAGCAATTTGTTACCACACTTTGGGACATCGGGCTTGAACCTTCGTTGGCGGTGCGAAGCGTTAGCGATACAATGGAATCTGCCCATGACCACACCGTTGCCACGGCACTGCTAGAAGCTCGTCTGCTCACAAATGACCCTACCCTGACCTGCAATCTTGCTGCTAATTTTGGCAAGATACCCCATAACGTGGTGAATGATTGCTGGGGGCAAGAAGAGTTTTATCATGCCAAAATGAATGAGAGCAAAAAACGCCATTTGGCACACAACGCCACCGAATACAATTTAGAACCAAACATCAAATCTGCCCCCGGAGGGCTGCGTGATATTCATACGGTCGGCTGGGTCAGCAAACGCTATTTTCGGGTAAATAAGCTGTTTGATTTGGTGCAACAAGCGTTCATCACTGAGCGAGAATATGATGAGCTGATACAGGCGGAGGAGTTTTTGTGGCAAATTCGTCATCATTTGCATCAGATAACAGGGCGTAATCAGAACCAATTGCTGTTTGACCATCAGCGAGAGGTTGCCAATCGCATGGGCTATCAACAGTCAGCTACTGACCCTGCCAACACGGCGGTTGAGCGGTTTATGAAAGATTATTACCGCTGTGCCATGCACATTTCCACCTTATCTGAGATGCTCACCAATCATTATTATGAGACATTAATTGAGGCACGCCTGCCTGACGCTGATAAACCACAAAAAACCACTTTAACTGCCCTATTTAACCGCATCGGTGACCAAATAGCCATCGCTCATCATCGAGTGTTTGCCCAGTACCCTGAGGCGATATTGCACATGTTTTTGTTAATGGGGCAACACGGCATCAAAAAAGTGCGTACCCGCACACTTCGGGCATTAAAAGTCGCCGCCTGTGGCATTGACCAAGCCTATCGAGACAATCCAAAACACCAACAGCTGTTTTTAGCCAATCTCAAAGAGCAAAACTATCTGTTCCACCGATTACGAACCATGAAACGCTATGGTGTATTGGGCAGTTATTTACCAGCTTTTGGGCAAGTGGTCGGGTTGATGCAGTATGATTTGTTTCACCGTTATACGGTCGATGCTCACACGTTGTTGGTCATCAGAGTGTTGCACCGCTTTATTGACCCCAAATATAAAGAAGTGTTTGGCTTGGTCAGTGGCATTTATCAACGCATTGAGCGTAAAGAGATTTTGGTGTTGGCAGCGATTTTTCATGACATTGCAAAAGGGCGTGGTGGTAACCACAGTGTGCTTGGTGAGACAGATGCGGTGGCATTTTGTTTGGCACATGGGCTAAGTGATGCCGATGCCAAACTGGTTGGTTGGCTGGTTCGCCAGCATCTGCTGATGTCTAACACGGCACAAAAAAAAGACATACTAGACCCCCAAGTCATCACCAACTTTGCCCACATGGTCGGTAATGTGACTCAGTTAAATCATCTGTATGTGCTGACTGTGGCAGACATGACTGCCACCAATCCTAAGCTTTGGAACAGTTGGCGAGCCACTTTGATGAAACAACTATACACACGCACTCGCAGTATTTTGCGAGCCGACATTGATGCACCAACCAACCGCCAAGAGATGATAACTGCCACACGAGAACAGGCAATAAAATTACTTGATGACTTATACACATCACAAGACTTAAACACATCACAAACAGATGTGTTGGCCTTTGACCGAAAGGACGTTTTGATGCTGTGGGACGAGTTGGGTGATGAGTATTTTTTACGAGAAATCCCTGAAGACATCTTATGGCACACCCACGCCATTTTAACTCAGCCACCTGTTGACGATGTTGATAATGTTGACAATGTTAATAAGAGTTTCAACATCAACCGTAAACCGCTGATTGTGCTAAGAGAACATCGAGATTTGGCACTTGATGCGGTGCAGGTGTTTATCTATACCCAAAACCAAGACAATCTGTTTGCGGTAACCATGGCAGTGTTTGATTTAATGGGGTTAGATGTGTTAGACGCTCGCATCATCACAGGCACTCGTGATTTTGCCTTAGATTCTTATGTTTTGCTTGACCATCAAGGCACGTTGTTGACTGATGTTGAGCGACAAGATGAACTCAAATGGCGACTGGTAACGGCGTTTGCCAACCCCACCCAACCCAAGCTTGCTCACAAACGCTTGCCAAGACAGCTTAAGCACTTTAGCGTACCAACCCAAGTCCGTTTTGAGACGGTGGCTCAAACTGGGCAACACATCTTGTATCTGACCGCCTTAGACCAACCGAGTTTATTGGCACGTGTGGGGGCAGTGTTTTTACAACATGGCATTGAAGTGCATGCCGCTCGCATCACCACACTGGGCGAAAAAGCACAAGATTTGTTTTATATCAGCGACCGTAAAGACAACCGCTTAAGCGATGATAAATTAAACACACTGACACAAACAATCATTGACATTTTAGACAATTAGTCATCTGGACAATCAGTCATCGACATTCACATGGCTAAGTTCAATCAGCTTAGCAACAGGATAAATTGCCATGAACTCAGCTTTTATCAATTCTGCTTCTATCAATTCTGCTTCTATTAATTCCGCTTTTATTAATCCAGTCATAGAGCAACTACCCCCCTACCCTTTTGCTAAGATGACCACATTGCTTGCTGGTATTGAGCCTGCAAAAGACCAGCCACTTATCAAATTGGGCATTGGCGAACCAAAACACCCACCACCTAAATTTGTATTAGATGCCTTGCTAGAGCATGTTGGCAAAGTGCAACATTATCCAAACACAGGCGGCATGCCAGAGCTGAGCCAAGCGATTGCTGATTGGTTAAGCAAGCGTTTTCATTTGACTGATGTTGACCCAAACCATCACATCATACCAGTGATGGGCAGTCGTGAAGCCATTTTTAGCTTTGTACAAGCAGTCATCAATCGCCATCACATCAAAAAACCTTATGTGGTGATGCCCAATCCCTTTTATCAAATCTATGAAGGGGCAACGCTATTGGCAGGGGCTAAGCCGTATTATGTGCCGTGTACTGCTGATACAAAGTTTAAAGCAGATTATGCCAATGTGCCAGCAGATGTATGGCAACGCACTCAGCTTGTGTTTGTCTGTAGCCCCAATAACCCCACAGGCTCAGTATTAAACCAAGATGACTGGCAACATTTGCTTGCTTTGGCAGATGAACATGATTTTGTGATTGCCAGTGATGAATGCTACAGTGAATTGTATTTTGACACACCACCCATTGGGCTACTACAAGCCTGTGCCACGCTTGGACGTGATGACTATGACCGCTGCGTGGTGTTTCATTCATTATCCAAACGCTCTAATCTGCCAGGGTTGCGTTCTGGCTTTGTGGCAGGCGATGCCAAGCTGTTAAATTCTTATTTGCAATACCGAACTTATCACGGCTGTGCCATGCCCCTGCACCATCAACATGCGTCCATGACCGCTTGGCAAGATGAGACCCATGTGCAAGCCAATCGTGATTTGTATGCCCAAAAATTTGACTTATGGTTAGACAGATTGGGTAACAAACTCAATCTACGCCGTCCTGAAGCCTCTTTTTATCTGTGGGTGGCAGTGCCTGATTGTTTTGATAATGATGATGAATGTTTTATCAAGTCCTTATACAGTCAGTGTGGCATTCATGCGTTAGCAGGGCGATATCTGTCTCGTGATGTGGGCGGGCAAAATCCGGGGCAAGGTTTTGTCAGGTTGGCATTGGTGGCAAGCATGGAAGAGAACCATGATGCCATTGAACGCATCGACAGCTTATTAAAATCGACAGCTTATTAAATGAGATGATGAGATGACACACATCAAAACAAGCTTGCACAAAGTCGGTCAATGTGAGACCAGCCAATGAATGCTCAAAATCTTTGGCAACATGCCCCCAGCACCGCTTTATTATTGGCAAGCTTTGTGGGCTTATTCATTTGGCAAGTGCTGACAGGCACCAGCATCACTGAGCCAAACACACAAGACCTGATAGCGTGGGGAGCAAATGCCTTGCCCTTAACCATGATAAATGAACCATGGCGACTGCTTACCAGTGCGTTTTTGCATGTTGGGGTGATACATTTGTTGTTTATAGGACTTACGCAAACACAACCGA
>NZ_MUYT01000005.1 GCF_002014765.1 Lwoffella lincolnii | reverse complement strand
AGTATCCTAGCTGCCATCGCCATTCCAGCTTACCAAGACTACACCGCTCGTGCTCAGGCAACCGAAGCCCTAAAAGCCACAGCAGGCATACAGTCTGATATCGGCGTGTTTGTTGCTGACCAAAATCGCTTTCCACAACAAGCAGAAGTTACAGGTGTTGGTAACTTAGCTGGTAAATACTTTCCAGCAGGTGGCGTTACAATAACTGGTGGTGATGCAGCTGCTATTAAAACACCAACCAAACCAAGTGTTATCACTGTTACATTTAATGCTGGTGCTAATAACGGCAAGACCGTTACCTTGACCCCAACTGCTGCAAATGGTCAAATCTCAAAATGGACATGTTCTGGCACAATCGATTCAAGCCGTCTGCCTAAGAGCTGTCAATAATCCTACCAAGCTTACCCACAAAACCCACCATTTTTTGGTGGGTTTTATTTTATCAGCATCAATGCTACAATCTTAGAAACACAAATAAATTTAAAAAATTATCACCATGATAGACAATCTAGAATATCTGACCGATAAACCACCAAAATCATCAAAGAAACACACGCTTATCCCATGTTCACTTTAACCATGGGCATGGTGGTGGTAATTGGTGGGGGTGATGTCTTTGACTACTAAGTTGTTATCAGAGTGGTTATGATAAGAAACCTGTATATGTATAAAGGTTGATTGAGTAAAAACTTATGTTACAATCAGTACAATCTAAATTTATAAATATCGCAAATATCGCCAAGGCAATGGACTTGATGAACCAAACTCATATCATAAATGACATCACATTTGAATGGGACAGTAATAAAGCACTATTGATATCAAAAACACATGGCGTTACGTTTCAAGAATGTGCCACGATATTGTTCAACCCTACCACCATTACCAAACAAGATTACCGTGATTATGGTGAACGGCGTTTTATTAGCACAGGTTGTAGCGATAAAGCACGCATTTTAACCGTCGTTTGGACTGAGCGTTACGATAAAATACGTCTAATTACAGGATTTTTGGCAAGTAAGGACCAGATTAAGGAATTTTATTATGGATAAAGATGACGACGTGTATTTTAATTTTGATATGACCGATGCCGTGCGTGGCATACCGCCACAAATCACTCAGCGACAAACCGCCAAACGCACACCCAACCAACAACATCAAACGTCTCTGATTGAGCCTGACGTATGGCAACTTATCAACCAAAATGCCAATCAACCAAACCAAATTGCCAAAATAAACGGCATGTTGCGTTTGTTATTGACTTAGCTTTTTTTTTGCAAAGGCGTGTTTATTTTTTTACTCTAAGTTTTTAACAATTTTCTTTATGAGTTGTTGTGATCCATCTTCTTTGCCCCTACCATTACTTAATAAAACCACCACCGCTCCCTTTTGGTCAATCAGTACCAACGTTCTTAACCCCGGCAATGCCCCATCTCGATAATACATGATTGAGCCATTTGGGGCATGACGAAAAGCGACCGTACCATAACCATGACATTTTTCATCATCGCCATGGTGGCTGTTGCTGTGTGAGCCATGTGGCTGATGTGAGTTGGTTTTGATGGCTTCACAAGCGTGATTGTCGCCTGTAGACAACACATTAGGCTCAGGCTGAGCAATCATCGCTTTTACTTGCTCTGCCAAGTCAATGGCATTGCCAGACAGCCCTGCTGCTGATGCCAAACCATCATAGTCAAATGCGGTGTAAATATCGCCCAATCCTGTGATGCCCGTCTCCACATGATTATAAAATACCTCATCTTCCATGGCGGCATTGCTGATAAAGCGTAGGTGGGTTTGGTTGAGTTGATATTGTTTGATGATGCTGTCTTGATATGATGGTGCTTGATGTGGTTGTTGGTTGAGCGTTGCCACCACTTCACCAAGCAAGCAATAGCCCAAGTTAGAATAACTGCTTTGGCTACCGGGGTCAAAGTTTAGCTTGATGTCATTCATCTTATCGATATGGTTGGGGCAGATGTCTTCACCAATGCCAAACATGTCATTGCCAAACATGCCATAACGGTCAAAGCCACCTTGATGTAACAACAGCTGTCTGATGGTAATGTCATTAACCCTAGCGTCTTTGGGTTGGTCAATCTGTGTCAGTATTGATACCAGTGGCGTGTCTAGCGTCAGCTTGCCTTGTCTGATTAGGCTTAGGGTCGCATCGGCTGTCCATAGCTTGGTTACGCTGGCATAGCGGTAGCGAGTGTCGGCAGTAACCGCTTGAGAGATGAGTGGGTATTTATCAACATAGCCATTATGACAATGATGGGTTTGCCCTTGTGCGTCGATATAAGCAATTTGATTGCTGGGAGCGTCGCCTTGTTGGGTCTGATACCTAAGCACCTCTGCCATCCAGTTTGGGCTATTGGCACTACAAGACAGATTGGTCAGTGACAGCTTGGCACGAATGGGATAGGTGGATAACCATAACTGATTGCGCGCTTGATTGTTGGCGTAATAATAGGCAAATACAACCATCAATAGTATAATCAGTGAAAGCTGTGCCATGTCTTTCAATGTTACATGATTAAATATCACTGCCATCACGTTACTTGTTCATTGTCATATTTTAGTTATTTCTGTTGGGGAATTTTTTTAGATTTAAAGCATGGAAAACAGCTACAAACCTTTAAAAAATTAGTAAAAGCGGTATAAATATTTTAAGTAAAGCACTTAATAGCGACTGGCTATTAACTTCATTTAGCCATGCAAATTTAGCCGTTTTCTTTTTCTGACGAACTGGCTTTGAATTTGAGTGTGTAACAACCCTTTACAAAATATTTTGTAGTAACGATTTTGTAAGCCAAGCATCCAATTAATAAATATAAAACGGTCACGACCAAAATGCTTGTTAAAAACTAAGGCTTGTTTGTTGTTTAGGTACATTCGGTATTTGTAGGCTTTGAGCATGATATGAATACTGGTTAAAATATAAGGTAATTTAGCATTATTTCTATTTAGTATCAATGATGAGCAAATAGAAAGATACACTGATTAAGTCATCCGTATTTGTATCTTTACCTAAATTAAAGATGATGAGTGGAGAATTACCCACGATGAGTTAAATGAAACATCAATCAATGAAATTTGACTTTCTCTTATACCTATCGTTCGGGGATTTCTTCCATAAGACAATCAATACTGATCGCAAGAATTTTCCGACTGGCATTAATGTCTCTATGATTAACCTTGCTGTGAATTTATGAATTAAATCTTGGCGTGTGTTTTTGATTTGAGCATGGATAGCTTTTACACGTTGTTTGTTTTTAGCACGTTGGGCAATTGCTAGTTTTTTAGCCCATTTTAGGATTTGTTTGATATGTGATTTATCGCCATTTGATGTTGTGACAAACTATTTTAAACCTAAATATCTGCCAATACTGCCAATACTACATTTTTATTTTGGGTACTCTTTAACGGTAATACAAGCATGCCGATGGTTATTGCTGGCCTAGACGATTTGTAGTGTCTTGATTTGGTATAGGCAAAGATTATCATTGTCCCATAGTTCATGATGAGTCTTTGTCCTTTATCTAGGTTGAGTTTCATGGTGGATTTTAAGCCTTTTTTACCAGTTTGTTGCGTGGCAATATGTTTGATGGCAGATTGTTTAAACGGTAGCCAACCAAGCGATTTACGCTTGGCATTGGGGTTATTGGTTCGCCAGTTTAGCCTTTTTAAATTGCTTACGGCTTTTAGTATGGGTTTCGTTGATGGCTTGAATGATTTGGCTATGCGTTGTAAATATCGTACCTTATACCATATTGGCATAGACTTTGGCGTACATGAATCCTTAGCCAGTCGTATCGCTCACAAAGTCGAAGACGTACTCATTAACTCAGGACATTTTGAATTACCTAAAAAACTTCCCAGCAGGACAGATAATGACATCAACTGACCAGCCATCATTGTCGATGCCACAGAAACCCCAATAGAACGTCTAAAAAACAATATGACAACGGTAAAAAGAAACAACATACCCTAAAAGCACAAATCATCGTTCACTGGCAAACAGGTATGATACTGGACGTACAAACTTACAAAGGCTCAGTACACGATTTTAAGCCGCACAAAGACACCTACCCTGAGTGGTTTGAATACAACACACTGATTATGGTAGACAATGGCTATCAGGGTATTGGCAAGCGGTATAAGCAAACATTCATACTATCTTAAGAAACCTAAAGTGATAAGTTTAATTAAAGAAGTAAAGAGAGCCAATCAGTATTTGGCTAAGTTACGTATCTTGATTGAACATAAAATAGGGTTAATCAAGCTGTTTAAAATGGTCTCGGAGCATTATCACAATAGAAAACGATGTTACAACCTGCGTATGAGATTGTTTTCTGGTATTGTTACTTCTGAGAAAAATAAACAAGCTCTCATCAATGAATGGTGAGAGCTTGTTTCTGTTTTAGATATGTTATATTTAATTATTTAAAAGCATTTGGGAGATATTTAGTATCAATATCTGATTGTTTCGAACCTACAGTTTCTAATTTTAATACCGAATCTTCAGTTACTTTGAGAACAATATTTTTTGATTTAAGTTTATCGGATACGCCATTGTCTTTAAACACGTAATGAATACCACAAACTAAACTACCAGCAGTATCAGCACCTTCTTGAAGAATGGTGGCTGTACCATATTTTCCGTCAAGTTTATCTTCAGCTGTGGCAGTACCGCCAGTGGTTGAAAAACATCTCCCATTTTGGCGATTGGTGCTAATGCTGGTTTTCAGACCATCAGCAAGGGTAAAGGCTTCTGATACTTG
>NZ_MUYT01000004.1 GCF_002014765.1 Lwoffella lincolnii | reverse complement strand
CCCCTTCAATAGAAGGGGGGGTTTTTACCTATTCCTTGGACATCATTCTCATTAGATATAACAGATATATTCCTCCGATGACTGACGCAATGATACCTGTTGGGATTTCGTATGGAAAAATGACATAGCGTCCAATCCAATCTGCGATAAGCATCAACCCTGCTCCTAGCATTGCTGACAATGCCAGCTGTTGAGATAAGCGTACCGCTCCAAGCGTCATTGCCAAATGCGGTGTCATCAGTCCAATAAAGCTTAAAGGACCGACAACAAGGGTCGAGATGGTACTAAGTAATGCAACAAGAATTAAGGTGATAATTTTGGTGCGTTTAATTGATACGCCTAAATGGCGAGCCATGGTCTCATTTAGGCTCATTATTTGCAGTGGTTTTAGTATGAATAAGCTGATGATGAATAGTACCAATGCCGCTATGACCACCCACCAAGCTGAGTTTGGGTTGGCGTAATAGGTTGTGCCAGATAGCCAATTTAATATTGCTTGTAATCTGGGATCACCTGATATTTTAATCAATGTTAAAACGCTGGTCATCATCGCTGAGATGGCAACCCCAACCAATAACAATAAAGAAGGTGATAATTTTCTGGCTAGCCATATGACCAAAAGAAGCACCAAGCCTGATCCAATCATGCCTGATACCAATAATACAGTAATGTCTGCATTTTTTTGATTTTCTAATCCCAGCATTGCCAGTAATAATGGGTTGAACAAAAATGCCAATATGACGCCTAATGCGCCACCTGAGCTAATTCCCATCACCTCAGGGCTTGCCATGGGGTTGCAAGTGAGTTTTTGTAATAGGACACCAGCACAGGCGAGCATGGTACCTGTTGCCATTGCAGATAATGTGCGTGGTAGACGAAATTGTTCAATTAAATAAACATCTGTTTGAATGGTTAAATGACCCATGGCATTTGGGGCAATATATAATGCAAGTCCGCCCATGATAACCAATATAAGTGCCATTCCAAACCAAAAAAAGCGTGTTTTTTCACTTCTTTTTATGGTTAAAAAGGCGAAAGATTCTTCGTGATGAATTTGCTGTTTGCTTTGATGGATTACCAACCAAATAACCATGCCTGATCCTAAAATACCTGTCAATGCACCAACAGGCAAATTAAGCTGAATCATGGGTTTAAGCCATGTTGTGAGTAGTGTAACCAAGTTGTTACTTAGCCATAAGAAGACCGCACCAAATCCAAATCCTGCCAACAATCGCTGCCAAATATGGCGGATTGCCAATAGATTGACCATGCTGGCTGAGGCAAGTCCAACAAAACTTAAGATGCCAACCCGACTCACCACGCTGGCTGTGATGATGGCGACCAAAATTATTGCCGCCAATCGTACCTGTGCGACAGGCACGCCCAGACTTTTGGCTTGTCGGTCATCTAAGCCCATTAAGGTTAATGGTTTGAGCAATAAAAATAGCACTGGGGGTAAAAATACGCTGATTGCTAATAAAAATTGACCAGTTTGCCAGCTTGATTGAGTTAAGTATCCACTGCCCCAAACTAAAACTCCCATCGTCCAATCAGGATAAAATATGATGAGCAGTTGGGCAATGGAGAAAAATAAGATGTTCACCACTAAGCCACTTAAAATTAATATCACAGAGTTCATATGGCTTTTGGTAGAAATGGCAAAGACCAGCACCATGCCCAGCAGCGACCCAAAAAATGCAACCCAAAAACTTCCATGTAGCCCAAAACTTGGTGCAACGATGGCAACAATTAATAACGATAATTCAGCCCCTGATCCGACTGCCAGCGTGGTATCTGAGGCTAAGTTGTTTTTGACCAGTTGTTGTAGTAACACACTTGCCACGCCAAGCAAACCACCTGATAGCATTGCCACAAATATGGTTGGTATGAGTTGTAATTGTACAACCATCTGATTTAGGCTAAGTGATTGTGATGGTAAAAACAACCATACAAATGGGTCATGCCAAGCTGTTTTTATGACCAAGCTTGTGCTTACCATTGCCAAACATAACAAACAGACAAACCATAAAATAATAGGGGCTTTTGGGGTGATGACTTGTTTTATTGCTGATATTTTATTGGGCATTGGCTATTTTCCCTTGAAAGGTTGCTTCATTAAGCCGTTCACCGAAGGTAACCATGGACGATATGCCACCGTATACCCACAGTGGTTTTATGACCGTCATACAAAGATTGTTTGCATATCCGAGCCTTTGCCATAATAAGGTGTCTCTGAGATCTTGGTAAAGCATGGGGCTAAAAGGTTCAACCACGACCAGACAAGTCTGTTGGTCTAATTTTGCCAAATCTCCCAATGTGATTGATAAAAATCCCCACATGTTCGCTTGTCCCATTTTATCTTCAAGCGTGATTAGACTCAGCCCCATTTCTTGAGTGGCAGGTTTAAATAAGCTGTTGTTGGCATAAATTCGTAAATTATTGGCATCTGCAAAATTCACCACGGCAATTTTTTGAATATCGGGATTTTTTTGTCTAAATATTAATCCCAGTTCATGCAGTTTTTGTTTAGATTCTATTAAAAATGCTTCAGCTTGTTTGGGCTGATTGATGATTTCTCCCAGTTTTTTGGTTGTCTCGGCATAATTTTGCCAAGTTGCAATGTCGCCGTATGAACCAAAAAAGACGCTGGTATGAGGAGTGTCGCCATACAAGGGACGCAAATGAGCGTAAAAATCATTGTCAATAATCATATCAGGCTGTAATTGTGCCAATCGTTCGGGATTTGGATAAGACCTTGCTCCCAAGTCAATGGTTTGGCTTGGTAGTTCAGGCTTGCCAACCCAATCAGGATAAATTTTAACATCACCTACAGCCATGGGTGGATAACCCATGGCGGTTAATGTGGAAGCAATCGCCCAATCAGGGGTGATGATCTTAAGAGGCTGGTTTTGTGTGGTGGTTGAAGAAGTATTTTGCTGATTGTGTTGAGTGGCTTGATGGGTATTTTGATGATGGTTTTGTGGTTGGCAGCCAGATAGCAGTAAACTGATGGCGAACAGTAAGCTTTTTTGCATCATATGACCGCCACCTTTTTGCCATTCATGGGGTGGCTTAGTAAATGTAAATGAATGCCAAAGATACGCTCAAGCACCTTTGGTTGCATTGTGCTGGCAATATTACCAATATGGCACAGTTTGCCATTTTTTAGAGCAATGACTTCATCACAAAATTGTGAAGCAAGATTAATATCATGAATAATAATCATAACTGCCTTGTTTTTTTGTTTTGCCAAGTGTTGGATTAGGCGAAGTATTTCAACTTGATATACAATATCAAGTGCAGCAAGTGGTTCATCAAGCAAAAGATAAGGCGTATCTTGGGCAATACACATGGCAAGCCATGCTCTGGCTCTTTCGCCACCTGACAGCGTTGTCATCGACTGCTTGGCAAATTGTTCAATTTGAGTGTGTTGCATTGCTTGGCATAAGATGGCGTGGTCTTGTGAAGTGGGTTTTTGTAACCATTTTTGGTGGGGATACCGACCAAGCATCACAAGCTCAGAAACGGTAAAATGACTGGCATCAGGCAACTTTTGTGGCAGATAGGACAGATATTGAGCAAGCGTTTTGGGCGGCAAATCAAAAATTGATTGATTTGTCAATTCATCTAATGCCACATGCCCACTGGTTGGTGTTATTTCACCTGCTAAGGTTTTGATAAGTGTTGATTTGCCCGACCCATTATGCCCAATTAAAGCATATATTTTCCCCTTTTCTAGGGTGATATTAATATCATGCAGTAAGGTTTTTTCTTGGCGAATAACCGTAAGTGATTGAGTAAAGAGCATAAATTAACCAAAAAAGATAACTTAATCAAAAAAGATAACAAATGGTAAAAAATCATGGTAAAAAATAAGGCAAGTTGTTAAGCCAATCAGACAAAACAAAGTAACATGGGGCAAAATGAACCAAGCAGGCTTGGTAAAATGGTGTGTTTATCAGTCTTATTCATCTCGCCAATATACTTTTAGCACAATGTCGCAATTTGAGCCCAAAAAGTTGCGAAGCATTGATCGAAGATGTTTGGTTGTGGTTGCCTCAAGTCCGCCCCAAATAGAATCAATTTTGATTGGCGTGTGCTGTAAAAAATCGATTAATTGGGCAAAAATTTGTTCGTGTGGTGCGTCATTTATCTTTGCAATCACGGGTAAAACTGTGATGCAAGATGATGGTAATGCTTCATCTAAATAAGCCAGCTCCTGAGCATTTTGTAAAAAAAGCAGCACAATGGGCATTTGGGGGTTTTGCCAAAGTTCTATCAACCTTGCTACCGTAGGTAGAGAAGTTTCATCAGCAATCAATAAACTCTGACCATGTAGATGCTCAATTTTTTCAGGGAATTCTCTTTCGCTGGTAATGATGTCATTGATTTGAACTGACTTTACCCATGTTTCACCAAGACTAAACTCACCATTTTTTTTGCCATGACAATATATGTCAATCCATGCCAAATGTTGTTCCTCTCCTTGGGGGGATATGGCTTGCCAAGCTTTTCGAAGTGTATAGTAGCGATAAGGTCGATTGGAATTTTGCTTGGTGGCAGATGAGCTAAGATTGAGTAAAAATGCGTAACCAGCAGGCAGTTGGGATAGATTTGTTTTTGACTGTAAGGTCAGGCGATACATATTTTGGCTAACTGCTGATACCGCCTGTAAAACAAAGTGGCGTTGTCTAATTTCGATGGTTTTTTTACCTTGTTTGCGATCACTGCGTTGCAGCAGGGCGATGTATTGCTCATTGAGTTGCTCGGCGGATTGAATGGCGGTATCAAATTGCAAAAACCAAATTTGTTGTTCTTGTTGATTGGGTTGATACCAGTCTTGCCCAAACTGTAAATCCAAGACAAAACCTTCTTGATAAATTTGTTTTAGCATCACAGATTGTAGGTTTTTGCATTGATTTTGGGTCAGCTCAAGCAGACCGATTGCCATACTTTTGATGTCATCAAGGTGATCTTCATTGATGTGTTTAACGATATCAGCCAGTTTAGCATCGTTTAACGGCGTTAAAGTGTGTTTTTGCATGATGTTTTTGGTATTTGTTGTTGGGGTCGCTATGTTTTATCAGCAATCTTTTATCAGCAATCTAAAAATACTAAAAGTTTGCCGTCAGGCTGACACTGGCTTGGCGTTCTGCACCCATCCAACAGTTCATCTTATCATAGCAAGAGCCAACATAAGTTTTATTAAACAAATTACTGACACTTAAGCCTGCACTGAGTGTGGGGCTGATTTGATGACTGCCTGCCAAATCTACCAAAGTAACGCTTGGCAAGGTATCGGAATTTTGTCTATCAACTTGCATGCCTGCTTGATGGCGAATGCCAACATTGAGCAAAGTTTTATCATTGGGTGTGATGGTTGTCCAAAGGCTTGCGGTATGCTTGGCGACTTGTTGAGGGCGGTTGCCAACCAATTGTGGATTAAATTCATCTTTGCTGATTTTGGCATCCACATAGCCATAGCTGAAACCCGCATGAAGCCAGTCGTTAAAATGATGGTCGGCTGACATCTCAAACCCTTTTGAGGTGGTTTCGCCTGTTTGTGTCTGTTTTGTCCAATCAACCGTTGCCACTTTTTCATTTTTCTTAGTGATGTCAAAGGCTACCAAACTTGCTTTGGTTTTATTGTCAGTTGAGGTGTATTTTACCCCAACTTCAAACTGATTGGCCGTGGTGGGTTCAAACGGTTTGTTTGTCACAAAATTATTGCCAACCAAAGGTTGAAATGATTGAGAATAACTTGCATAAGGTGAAAGACCGTGATTGAAATGATAAATCCCTGCCAAGCGACCAGAAGTTTTATTGGCTTGATTGATGGTGGTTTTATGGGTGTTATTTGCCGTTTGGGTATTGGTTACACTTTCATAGTTATCACGGCGTAGCCCTGCAACAACGGTCAGGTTGTTCCATTGCATCTCATCTTGTAGATATACGCCAAGCTGCTTTTGCTTAATGTCATCTTTTTGTTGATAGCCTGTCAAGTTTAAATTGGTTTTGCTAAATAATCCATGGTCTGGTTGAGCAAGGTCAATGGTTGGAACGCCTTGATACATGGCGTCGGCATATTTGGCGGTACTGTTTGTTTTTTGATAATCCACACCGAGCAATAGGTTGTGTGATGAATCCTTGATAAATAAATCATAGGCCAATTGGTTGTCTGTTGACCAGTTTGTCATATTTTCATCTGTGGTATAGGCTGTACGGTTGAGCTTGGAGTCTGAGCCTTGTACAAATCCTTGATGATAAGTATTTTTTTGTTGAGCTTTGGCGTTGGTGTGGCGTAAGATGTGCTTGAACTTTAAAGAGTCGTTAATTTGCCAGTTAATGGTTTGGCTTGGCATGAAGACTTTTTTACTAAAGTGATTCCAGTGGTCGCCTGCATACGCATTTGCACCAAGCTTGCCATAGCTTGCGTTGTATAGCGTTCCTAAACTTGGCAATGGTGTGGAGGGTAACATATTTGGGTCATTTTGATAATAAACACTGGCAAGTACCGAGATGTCATCATTGGGTCTCCAAATCAGCGAAGGATTGATTAATGTCCGTTTTTCTTTGGTGTCTTGCATTTGTCCATCTTTTTTACGAACCAATGCAACCATGCGATAATTGATGTCATCGCTGAGCTTTGATGTGCTGTCAATGCCAACTTCTTTTAGGTTATGTGTGCCTGTACGCAGTCTTATTTCATGCTGAGGCGAGCTTTTGGGGGTCTTGGCAACTTGATTGACCATACCACCTGGTTCGTTAAAGCCGTATAATGAAGACGCAGGACCTTTTAATATCTCAATGGCTTCGGTGGCATAAGCATCTACTTGTGGCATCAAGTTCCATGTGCCGTCATAAGGCAATCTCATACCATCATAAAAATTTGAATAATTTTTAAATCCTCGGATGTTGTATTCATCAAAAATACTGACCGTCCCCCGATTTTCTGTATCAACACCTGCTTCATAGCGTAATGCACTGCTCACACTGTCGGCTTGGCGTTGTTTAAGCGTATTTTGTTCAATGCGATGATAGCTCATCGGAGCTTGGCTGGGTGGTAGGGTGGTTTTGGTGGCGGTGGTTCGATATGTTTCACCATAAACTGTTATGGCATCAAGTCTGACCGTGGGCAATGGCTCAGAAGAAATGAGGGGGGGGGGGTAGACGCCATTGCTGATATTGAGCTTGAGACCAAGCCTATGGTGATGATATGGCGTATCGTGATGGGCAATAAAGACAAACGCATGGCAACCGACCTTTAAAACTGATATTTAAAAAAAAGAGATGTGTCATGGGTGTTATCATATCAATGATAATTATCATTATCAATAAATTTTTATGTCTTTGTGGTGGGCTGATTCAATGATGAACGAAGTTAAATGAAGTTAAATGAAGTTAAATGATGATGAAGATAAAGCTAAATAAAGCTAAATAATGAATAAATCGTTAAATTTATGCTTGCAAAATAAATATTTATGCGTATAATATGCTCTCACGTTAAGGCAAGGGTCGTTAGCTCAGTTGGTAGAGCAGTTGACTTTTAATCAATTGGTCGCAGGTTCAAATCCTGCACGACCCACCATTCGCCAAAATTATTTTTTACTCAGTCTTATGATTGGGTTTTTTATTTGGCATTTTGGGTCGTTAGCTCAGTTGGTAGAGCAGTTGACTTTTAATCAATTGGTCGCAGGTTCAAATCCTGCACGACCCACCATTTATTATTTTATCTGCTTTTATTATCGTTGATATTGATTGATTCTAACCCAACATGGTTATGTTGGGTTTTTTTGTTGGTTTTCTTATTTTTGGCATGTGTTGTTTGGTTTGTTTAGAAAGTTGGTCTTTGTGCCATTGTCTCTTTGTGCCACTGTTTAAATGGGGATACGCCTTAGTCTCTTGATAGTGCTTCGACAGGGTTAAGCTTAGCGGCGTTACGAGCAGGTAAAAAGCCAAACAGCATGCCTATTGCTGTTGAGCAGACGATGGCGGTAACGATGGAAGTGGTGGAGTAGATGACTTTGATGTTGTCTGACCCTAAATTATTGATGATGAATCCTATCAAAAATGCCAAACCAATGCCCAATAAGCCGCCAAGCAGACATACCAGCACCGCTTCTATTAAGAACTGTTGCATGATGTCACTTTGGCGAGCGCCCACTGCCATTCGGACACCGATTTCGTTGGTGCGTTCGGTGACAGACACCAGCATGATGTTCATCACCCCAATGCCACCCACGATTAAGGAGATGATGGCGATGGATGAGATGAGTAAGGTCATGGTGGTTGTGGTGGATTCAACAGTTTCTTTTAGTGAGTCAATGTTGTGTAAGCGAAAATCATCTGTGCCATGACGACTTTTCATTAAGTCAGAAATGGCATTTTCAGCGGTTTTGGTGGATACGTCATCATTGATACGCACAACAAAGCTATCGATGTTGTTTTTGCCCAAAATACGGTACATGACGGTGGTATAGGGCATGTAGATTTGTGGAATGTCTGTCATGCGTGAGAAGTTGTTGTCATTTTTGGCAAGCACGCCAATGACCCTTGCTGGTACTTGTCCAACTTGAATGATTTTGCCCAAAACTGCGTCATCATTTGTGCCTTCACCAAAAAAAGTGGTTTTGGCAGTTTGGTCGATGACGATGTCTTGTGCCAAACTATCCATACTGTGTTGGCTAAATGATTGACCTGCCGCTAAGTTTTCACCTGTAACGGAAAGGTAGTCTTTACCCACGCCATTGATACTGGCGGTTTCTCGTGTTTGTTTGTGGCGACTAGATAGGTTGGTGTCAACTTGTGGGCTGACGCTCTGTACATAAGGTTGGGCAGCGACTGCTTGAGCGTCGTCGGCGGTGAGATTGTTATTGTGGTAGGCACGTCTGGGGTCGCCCCATTCATAGCCGTCTATGACGGTAATGGTATTTGTGCCTAAGGCGTTGATTTGGGATAAAATGCTCTGCTGAGAGCCTTGCCCAAGCCCAACGATTGAGACCACTGAGGCAATGCCGATGATGATGCCAAGCATGGTGAGTAGGGTGCGCATTTTGTGGGCTGTCATCGCCAACAAAGACATTTTAAAGGCTTCTTTGAAGCGATCTAGGGCAGGCAGTCGTGATGGTGTTAGTGGTTTTGATGTGGGTGGCGGTGATGTGGTCGGTTGTGATGTGGACTGTGTGTCGACATCGGTCAAATGAGCTGGGTTTGTTAAGCCAAATGAGTTTTGAGTTTGAGTTCTTTGAGCATGATGAATACCATCAGCATTATCCTGTGTTATGGGAGTGTTGCGATGGTCAGCAATGATATGACCATCTTTGATTTCTATGACTCGTTGAGCTTGAGCAGCCAGTTTTGGGTCATGAGTAACCATGATGATGGTATGCCCTGCTTCTTTCAGTTGGTGCAAAATTGCCATGACATCATGCCCAGATTCACTGTCTAATGCCCCTGTGGGCTCATCAGCAAAAATAATGTCGCCACCATTCATTAAGGCACGTGCAATGGACACTCGTTGTTGTTGTCCCCCTGATAGCTGGTTTGGGCGGTTATGGATTTTGTCTGCCAGTCCCAGTTGTGTCAGTAAGTGACTGGCATGTTGCTTTCGGGTTTGGGTTGCCATGCCAGCATACACAGCAGGAATGGCAACATTATCAATGGCAGGCAAATCACCCAATAAATGATACCGCTGAAAGATAAAGCCAAAATGCTCTCGTCTTAATTTGGCAAGTTCATCAGCAGACAGCTTGGCAACTGATTTATCATAGATGTGATAAGTGCCTGCGGTGGCTTGGTCAAGACAACCCAAAATGTTCATTAGGGTTGATTTGCCTGAGCCAGATTGACCGATGATGGCGACCATTTCACCAGCATAAAATGTCAGGTTGATGCCATGTAAAATGCGAATGGTCTGTTCACCTGCATTAAATTCTTTGATGAGATTCTCAATCTTAATCACGGCATGTTTGTTGTTTTTGTGATTATGGTGGTTTAAATGGTGGTTTGAGTGTTTATCAACCATGACATCACATCCGTATTTGTGCTGTGCTTGCGTCAATGGAATTTATAGTGCTGTCTTCACTTAAGATGACGGTATCACCTTGGTTAATTCCCCGCAAAATTTGAGCTTGTACCCGATTGTTAATACCAACGCTCACCACTTTTTCTAAGACATTGCCATCGGCATCTAACACTTTGACCAGTGTTTTGTTGGGTTGTTCTATTAAAGCGGCTGATGGTATTAGGACGGCATTTTTGGCTTGGTTAACAATGATGTTAAGCTGGGCTGTCATGTCAATGCGAAATTTATGTTCTGGATTTGGCACTTCTAAATAGCCAGTATAATATACTGCTGAGTTGGTGGCACTGGTATTGCTGATGGATTCAGGGGCAGGTTCGATGCCTTTTAAAGTGGCATCATAGCGTTTGTCAGGTGCCCCAATTAGGTTGAAATACACAGGCATGCCAGCAGAGACATTGACCACGTCTGCTTCAGATATTTGGGCATTGATGCGTATTTGTGATAAATCTGCCAACTTAACGATGGTGGGGGCAGATTGCATGGCATTGACGGTACTGCCTTGCTCGGTAACCACAGACACAACCGTGCCTGAGATGGGTGCTCGAATGGTGGTCTTGCCAAGATTTTCTTGGGCTTGGCTTAGGTTGCTGTTGGCTTTGTTGACGCTCTCTTTTTGGTTGGCAATGTTGGCTTGTGCTTGAGCGATGGCAGCTTGCATTTGGCTGATATTGGCTTTGGCTTTTGCCACGGCTGCATCGGCGGTGTCTGCTTGGGCGACAGCATTGTCATATTCCTGTTGGGAGATGGCATCAATGCCAATCAGGGGTTTGAGCCGTTGAAGATTGGTACGGGCTTGCTTTGCTAATGCTTGTTGGGATTGTAGGTCAGCTTTGGCACTTTCTAGGGCAGCATGGCGACTATTTAGCTCAGCTAAGGCACTGGATTGCTCGAAGCGACTTTGTGAAAGTGATGAAGTGGCATTTTGCAAGTTGGTGCGTTGATTGACTTGGTCGATTTGGGCAATTAAATCACCTTTTTCGACCACATCACCCACTTTTACATACAAAGTTTGAATCTCTCCACTGACTTGAGCGCCAACGTTAACGGTATTTATCGCCTTGACTTTACCTGTTGCGATGACGGTTTGTTCAATATCACCAATTTCAGCGATGGCGGTGATGTGGTTAGGGGCTTGTGGCGTTGGTTTTAAAAAGTAATAAGCCAAAGCGGTGATGATTATCAAGGTCAGGGCAATGATGCCCCATTTTTTCAGTTGGCGAGTGTTCAACGGCCACTCCTTAATCTAATCAGTTTAATCTAATCAATGGCATGATAAAGTAAAAGACCATGTGTTCAGTGTTCACATCAATCATATGTTTATATAAAATGCACTAGTTTAGCGTATTTTTTTGGTTAAAGATAATTAAGAAATGTAAGCTTTTAAACCATGTGTCTTTTAACCTATCCTGTGCTTACATCTCCACCCATAATCTCTGATTTAGGTGGAGATGTAAGCACAGGCGACCTAAGCAGGGCGTTGTTGTTTTTCGATATATTGTCTGATGGCATTAATAATGCTAAATTATAACTACATTCACTCAACTAACAAGCCATGCTCAAAGCCTACCAATACAGAATTTACCCAAACAGTGAACAAGCCATAGCGTTTGAACAACACTTTGGTTGTGTTCGTTTTGTTTATAATTGGGCATTGGCATTACAAAATAGATATTACAAAATCTTTGGCAAGTCGTTATCACGCAGTAAAATTCAAAGCCAGTTGGTTAAGAAAAAGAAAACAGGCAAGTTTGCATGGCTAAATGAAGTCAATAGCCAATCGTTACTTAATGCCCTGCTCAATGTACATATCGCATTTACTAATTTTTTTAAAAGTCGTGCCAAGTTTCCACGCTTTGAATCTAAAAAAATCCCACAGCGAAGTTATCAATGCCCCCAACATTACACCATAAACTTTGAACAAGGCATCATCAACCTACCCAAAATCAAAGGCATCAAAACCGTATTTAGCCGTGAATTTGTTGGCAATATCAAAACGGTTATGATTAGCAAAACCGCTACGGGAAAATACTATGCAAGCGTGTTGGTAGAAAACAATGAAGTTGTACCAACACCTACCACAATAGAGCCTAGCCTAACTGTTGGTATTGACTTAGGCATCAGCCATTTACTAAATCTATCAGACGGTAGCAAGTTTGATAACCCAAAACATTTAGCCAACGCCAGTAAACTATTGGCAGTACAGTAAAAAATCTTTGCTCGCAAACAAAAACAAAGTAAAAACCATCAAAAACAAAAATTAGCCGTTGCTCGTATTTATGAAACAATACGCAACCAGCGCTTAGACTTACACCATAAAATCACCCATAAACTGATTTGCGAAAACCAAGCTACCAGTTATGCACTTGAAGATTTAGGTGTAAAAAATATGGTAAAGAACCATAAACTTGCCAAAGCGATTCATGATGTCGGTTGGGGGCAGTTTGTTACCCTGCTTACCTACAAGGCAAATTGGTATGGTAAGAATATCCTAAAGGTAAATCGGTTCTTTGCCAGTAGTAAAATTTGTTCGCATTGCCATCACAAATTAGACAGTCTGCCGTTATCGGTGCGTCATTGGACGTGTCCTAGCTGTCAAACACAGCATGACCGTGATGCCAATGCAGCAAGCAATATACGCCATCAAGCGTTAGCTGATGCACTAGGACTTAGTGTTGTATAAAGAGTTCCCTCATGCCGATACTATTCAGCGATGGTGGCATGACGAAAGATGGCAACCAAAGTTGCTATGGGTCGCAAAGATTCTCACGCCTACCGCTGGGTTTGGTGGTGGGAGTGTGTCAAGCCATACGCTCCACACGCTTAAGCGACATATTCTGTAGTTTTATCTCTTCAAGATAACTGCGAATGTTTGACACATAGTGCATACATTGCACATAGCGTCCATTGGTTTGGGCATTGTCTGCCAAATAGGCATAAACATTGCTCCAGCTGTTGGCATCTTTACCCCCTTGGCTCAGCTTAGCTTGAATGTCTTTAATGGCATAAGGACCCATATTATAAGCCGCCAACGCAAACCATATGCGATCAGGGGCAGGCACATCAGCAAACTCAGTCTTGAGCAGCTCCAGATACTTAGCACCGCCACGGATACTCTGGACAGGGTCGACCCGATTGGACACGCCCATCTGTTTGGCGGTACTGTTGGTAAGCATCATGATGCCTTCCACGCCAGTGGGTGATATGGCATTGGCGTTGAGGTGTGATTCTTGATAGCCCATGGCAACCAAAAGCTCCCAATCATGGTTGTATTCATCGGCATGGGTCTGAAAAGATGATTTATAATTTGGCAACTTTTCTGTCAATACCTTGGCAAAATGTTGCTGATTGTAGTCATCTTTGAGCAGATTTTGGTTATAAAAATGAGCAATCTTGGCGGTATTTAGCACCTGCACATCATCGCAAATATAATGGCTGGCATGCAAAGCCAAAGCATCAGAACCCTCTTTAAACGTCCAGCTGATTTTGGGGTTAAGCCCATAACGGGTCAAAGTGGCATCACGCCCACAGCTTAAATTCAGCTCAGACAACCCCATGTCATTAATCGTTCGACTGCTTGCCACGGTCAATGCCATGTCCACATCGCCAAAGCGCACCGCATCTAAGGCATCTTGCTCATCATCATAAGACAGCAAATTGAGCGTAACGCCCAAATCATTGGCATAACCACGAGTCAAATCATAACCAAAACCATGCTCAAAGCCATCAATGGAAAAAAACGTACTGTCACCATGCACAGCCGCCACGGTCAATTCTTGGCGCATCATGACTTTGGTATGGGCATTGTGGGCATGGGCAGTTTTGGCATCGCCACCCAAAGCGGTGTTAAAAGTGGCGTTATTTGCCATGCCATGCTCAAATGTGGTTAAGCTTTTGGCAGGCAATGACAACATCGCAATGGCAACCATCTGTAACGCTTTTTTGGTCTTGATAAAACCAGACGTTGCCAATGACGGTGAGGGTGGGGGTGGGGGTGGGGGTGTGAGATGTGCAAAATAACGGGTAAAACGTGTGATGGGTTTAGTCATTAATTTACCATACAAATGTTGATAATCATATTGACAACCATGTTAATAACACTTGATAACGATGTCGATAATCTTGATGACCATGTTAATAATGGTTAATAACACTGATAACGATGTCGACAATATTAACAATGACGGTTAACAACAGTTAACAATAACGTTGCCAATAACAATGAACAAACAGCTTAAAAAAATCAGCCATAGTCATAAAAAACCGTGAATATTGGCGAATATTGGCAATCATTATGGATAAAAAAGTGTAAATATCAAGTTTGTAAAGGGTTAAACGGTATTTTTTTGACGATTTTGTTACAAAATATGAGCGAATTTGCCCATTATTTGCACAACTGACAAAATAATGAACAAACTGACTGTCCAGTCTTTTTCACAATCAGCTTTTAGCAAAATTGTCAATCTCTGTTTGTTAACATGTGCTTATTAACATGGTCATCAACTGCGTTCATCAACTGAGTTTTTTACCAACTTAATACAAAATGATGGTAAAAATTTGCTCACCAGATGAGCCAAACCGAGTAACATATAAAACATATAAAGCGAGCAACACAACGCATCACGCATCATGTTGATATGGTCATTGTTCATATCACTGATGTCACAACCTTTTAGCATCATAACCTTTTAGATGGCAACGACTTAAGTTAGATGGCAACGACATGGCAAGCAACCACCACCCACAAACCCCCAACCACAGTCAAACGCCCCAACCGCCCAACCGATCCAAGGCGTTGATTTGGTTGCCATGGGTCTTGTTGGTTGCGGTGCTGATGGCGTTCTTGTGGTACTTCATTACCACCCAAGCACACCCTTGGCAATCGCCAACTGATTGGCAACCGCCAAGAGAGCCATTGAACAATCACCCTGTTGCCATTCCCAACAACGCCAATAACACATCAGAGCAAGCGTATCCAAACCTAACCGATAAGGTGGTGTCTTATCATGATGCGGTGGCAAAAGCTGCTCAATCCGTGGTCAATATCTACACCACTCAGCATGTCAGCCAAAACCCATATATGGCCGATCCAATTTTACGCCATTTTTTTGAGTTTTATGGGGGGTCGCCCAACCAAGAACACAACTCAACCAACCTTGGTTCTGGGGTGATTGTCTCAGAAGATGGGTACATCGTGACCAATGCTCATGTGATTGAAAAGGCAGATGAGATCATTGTTGCGCTCAATGATGGGCGTAAAGGGCGTGCCACGGTGGTTGGCACAGACCCTGAAAGCGACTTGGCGGTGATACGCCTTGACATGACCGATTTAAAACCGCTGGCATTTCGAGAAATGCCCATACAAATCGGTGATGTGGCGTTGGCGATAGGCAACCCCTTTGGGGTAGGGCAGACAGTCACTCAAGGCATCATCTCTGCCACAGGGCGGACAGGCTTGGGCGTGAACACCTTTGAAGACTTTATCCAAACCGATGCCGCCATCAACCCCGGTAACTCAGGGGGGGCATTGGTGGACGCTTATGGGCAACTGATTGGCATCAACACCATGATATTTTCTCGCTCTGGTGGCTCGATGGGCATTGGCTTTGCCATTCCCATTGCCTTGGTTGAGCAGGTGATGAACGCCCTTATCCAAAGCGGTAAAGTCAGCCGTGGCTGGCTTGGCATCGAGGTACAATCCCACATCAAAGACCCCACCCAATTAGACACCACCACAGGCGTACAGGTGATGAACGTGGTGCCAGGTGGGCCTGCTGCCCAAGCAGGATTAAGGGCAGGGGACATCATTTTAACCATTGATGACATTGAGATGACCGATGCCAACCGCCTTATCCAATACGTGGCGCGCAAATTGCCCAACACCGTGCTTGATGTGCAGGTGTTGCGTCAAGGTCAAACCATACGCTTGCCCACGACCTTAGCAGAAAGACCCAATCAGCAAGAGTTATTATCCAACAGCTTTACCCTGCCCAACCAACTGCCCCCCCAGACCCTGCCACAAGAGCCAACCGACACGGACACTCTGGCAGACAATTCAGATCAAGGCTTTAGCCAGGGTTTTAGTCAAGGCATGGGCAACCAGCTGTCAGAAGCAGAAAGAGAGCAAATGCGCCAAAGGTTATTGGAGCTGTTTAGCACCCAACGGCCACATTGATCCAGCTTTTTTACCCAAAAGCCCTTTCACTTAACCCAAAATCAACCCAAATCCAAGTATACAACCCCCTGCACCTGACACACACATGGCAACAGCTCATCATCTTTAAGATGTGCCATCGGTGGGGTAGGGTAGCTGATGGGCAGGCTATGACCAATCACCCGACTGCGACAACTGCCACAGTAGCCTTGTTTGCATTGATAACTGACATCATGCCCTGTTCTGATGAGACCATCGAGCAGGCTTTCGCCCTCGTGCAGATAAAAACGTTGTCGTTTGGTCACCACCCAAGTCATCAGCCACCGCCCAAGCCCATTTTAAATCACAACTCAAAACCATCAAAATCATGCTCAGACAAATCCGCATCAATCTGCCCCACCAAATAAGAGCTGATTTCCGTCTCTTGTGGGGCAACTTGCACATTATCCGATGACAGCCATGTGTTGATCCAAGGAATGGGGTTGGACTTGGCATCGGCAAATAAGCTTGGCAAGCCCACCGCCTGCATGCGTAAATTGGTGATGTACTCCACATATTGGCTTAAGATGTCTTGATTTAGCCCAATCATCGAGCCATCTTTAAACAAATAGCCCGCCCACTGCTTTTCTTGCTCAGCCGCCTTACGAAATATCTCCACGCATTCATCATGGCAATCTTTGGCAATTTGTGCCATTTGTGGGTCATCTTTGCCCATCTGCATGATGGCAAGCATGTGCTGCGTGCCTGTCAGATGCAACGCCTCATCACGGGCAATCAATTTGATGATTTTGGCATTGCCCTCCATCAGCTTGCGTTCAGCAAAGGCGAACGAACACGCAAACGACACATAAAAGCGAATGGCCTCCAACACATTAATCGCCATCAGGCACAGATACAGCCGTTTTTTCAGCGAATATAAGCTCACCGTCAGCGACTGCCCATCAACCTGATACACCCCCTCGCCATACAAAAGATACAACTGAGCATCACGATACAACGCATCATAATAATCAGCGATGTCTGACGCACGCTCCAAGATGGGTTGATTGTCCAAGATGGCATCAAACACCACGCTGGGGTCATTGACAATGTTGCGAATGATGTGGGTATAACTGCGAGAATGAATCGTCTCACTAAACGACCAAGTCTCAATCCACGTCTCAAGCTCAGGGATAGACACCAACGGCAATAGCACCACATTGGGCGAACGCCCTTGAATGGAGTCCAGCAATGTCTGATATTTCAGATTAGACAAAAAAATGTGCTGTTCATGACTGGACAAATGAGCAAAGTCAATGCGATCACGAGACACGTCCACCTCTTCAGGTCGCCAAAAAAATGACAGCTGTTTTTCAATCAACTGCTCAAAGATGGGGTGCTTTTGTTGGTCATAACGAGCCACATTCACCGATTGGCCAAAGAACATCGGCTCGGTCAATGGGTTGTTTTTATTTTGGTTAAAAATGGAGTAGGTCATATGGGCCACCAGATAAAACAATAAAAAAATAATAAAAAACACAATTAGCGAGATATTAACTGACATATTAACATAAATTGCCGAAACAGATTATTTGGTCTATTTGTATGTTTTTTTTTGTTGTCTTACTGGTGAGAGCTTGACAACGATACAAGATTAACCGACACTACTACTTATATAAAAAAGTAGGGAAAATTATTAAATTGATAACTTTTGGTTATTTCATTCATAATCGATGCCATTTATGATGAATACTGCCTATCATAATGAATACTATCCATGGATAATCGTTAATTAAATGCTTAAAGGAGATGAGGGTGGCACAACAACATCAACAACGTGAAAACTGGTCTGGACGTTCGGCGTTCATCATCGCCGCCATCGGTTCAGCGGTTGGATTGGGTAACATTTGGCGTTTCCCTTATGTGGCGTATGACAATGGTGGTGGGGTGTTTATGGTGCCTTATGTCATTGCTCTGTTTACCGCTGCCATTCCTTTGCTGTTTTTAGACTACATCGTCGGTCATAAATATCGAAGTGCTGCTCCCATCGCTTATCAACGCATGATTGGGTCTGCTCAATATGTCGGTTGGTGGCAGACCTTGGTTTGTTTGGTGATTGCCATTTATTATGCGGCGGTCATCGTTTGGGCAGGCAGTTATATGCTGTTTTCATTTGGGCAAAAATGGGGTGATGATACCACCCAGTTTTTTGTCAGTGATTTTATTCATCACACAGGTGATTTAACCCATACCTTTGTGCCATCGATGTTTTTTGGCTTACTGCTGGTGTGGGCGGTGTCATTGGTCATCATGTATGGTGGCATTCGTAAGGGCTTAGAGATTGCCAACAAAATCTGCATTCCCTTGTTGATGGTGTTGTTTGGCATCATGGTATTTAAGGCGATTAATCTACCAGGGGCAAACATCGGTTTAGAGGCGTTTTTTTACCCTGATTGGGGCAAAATGGCAAACCCTAACGTTTGGCTGGCCGCTTATGGGCATGTGTTTTTTTCCTTGTCTGTGGGTTTTGGCATCATGGTTACCTATTCCTCTTATCTGAAAAAGAACACCAATTTGACAGGCTCAGGGTTGGTGGTAGCGTTTGCCAATTCAGGTTTTGAGTTGCTTGCTGGCATTGGTATTTTTGCTGCCATTGGTTACATGGCACAAGCAACAGGGCAAAACGTGGCAGAAGTCGCCACAGGCGGGGTGGGGTTGGCGTTTTTTGTCTTCCCAAAAATCATCTCAACCATGGGCAACAGTGGCGATTTTATCGGATTTTTGTTTTTCGGATCGCTGGTTGTGGCAGGCATCAGCTCACTGGTCAGTATTTTAGAAGTGCCAGTGTCAGCATTTCGTGATAAATTTGCTTGGTCTCGCAACAAATCAGTCACTGTCGTGGCAGGATTATCGGCTCTGGTGTCTATTTTGGCATTCTCGACGGGCAGTTCGTTGATTTTGGTGGATGTGATTGACCAGTTTTCCAATAACATTGGCATCGTCATGGGTGGTTTGATGTCGATTGTGTGGGTGTTTTGGTTTAACCGTCATAAAATTCCTGAGCTGCTTAACCACATTAATGCCATCTCAAGCATCAAATTGGGCAAGTTTTGGGTGTTTATGCTCACGGTGGTAACACCGATTGCCTTGTTGCTTACCTTGACATTAAAGCTGTTTGACTTGATTAAGACCCCATACGAGGGCTATTCAAGTCTTGTATTGATGCTGTTTGGTTGGGGCGTGGTGCTGTTTTTTGCCATCGGTGCGTTTGTCTTAAGTCGCATCAAAGGCAAGCATCACTAACCATGATGATGCCCCTTGCCCCATTAGCCTAACTTTGTGGCCAAATCAAATAGATACCGATATTGATTGATACTGATACCAAAGGGAGAAAACTTATGTCCACCACTGCCATCATCTTTATGCTGATTGCCATGATACTGATATGGGGAGGCTTGATACTTGCCACCTTGCATTTGATAAAAAATCCTGACCTACCGATGGAAGAATGATGACACCCTGGCATGACTGAATAATGGCATGACCGCATCAGCTCATCAAAAAAACCACGTCATGGTCTTGGCGTGGTTTTTTATTCGCAAGGCATAAAAAAAGCGAGCGAGCCAAAACTACCAAGCAAATCGTACAGAGCGAATTGACGACACCAGAATAACCCTTACAGCAGAAATTGAGAGAAAGCGAGCGTTTAATATCAAACTCTATCAGCGACCACCAAACGAACCTACAAGCGAAATTGAACACCGCCTTAGCATTCAAAAATTGGCTGATGATAACCATTGGTGGACTGTTGGCGATAATCTTAGTCATGGGATTGGCCGCCCTATGGACATACAAGAGTTTAAAAGACATGAGAGCCGAACAAGCTCAAATACAGGCAACCATAGACCAAATGCCCCTGCCACCAAAAGTATTGAACCAATTCAACATACAGCAAGACGAGAAATTTTACTACATAGCGACCAAAAACAAGAAAGCGGAAGTATTTGCCAACAAAAACGGTGGGTACACAATCAAAATACGCAAATAAACGCCATGAGAGAGCCTACAATCCCTGTCAAAAGTAAAAATGGTAGGGCAGAGTACCATCTCATCTGCACCAAAAACACGCTTAAAACGCATTGTAGAGCCTTTAAACGCCATTCAACAAAAAAGACAGGATTTTTTCACCAATGCACAACAGCTTTTTGAACGATTACAACACCTTGCTAACCGAACTAGAACAGCAGTTAAACGACTTACAGGCGACCACAGCAACGCAGGGCGAGCAGATACGGCAATTAACGGCAGTCAATCAGTCTTTGAGAATGCAGAACGAGCAATTACAGGGGCTAATAGACAAATTAACGACACAGAACGCCAAATTAAACAACGAGAACAACAGGCTAATGAGCTTGTTGCAGAACAGCAAAAAGCCCTAGCAAGTAGCAAGGGCTTTGGGTTTGGGCGGTAGGTTAGCCAAAAATTTCTGAATGGGAATTTAGGCGAGCTAAGTATAATATTTCGCCATCACTTCGGTAAATCAACACCAAATCATTAGCCACATGGCAATCACGCCAACCTTGCCAATTGCCAGTCAGTGCATGGTCTTTATATTTGGCTGGCAGTGTCTCACTGCGACTAAGACAGGCCAAAACTTCAATCAAGTTTGTTGTTAGCTTGATTTTACGGATACGGTCAAAGTCTTTACTGGTTTTGATTTGTAGCATCGCCATGCTCCGCCAAAAGTTCATCAAGATTGGCATATGGCGTACCACCGCCATTGTCTAGCTCATACATTGCCGAAATGGTTTTAGCATTTGGCTCATAGTCAGCTTGATGGCTTAGGCTTAGGGGAAACTTGCGAGTGGCGACAAGCTCCAAAAACAGCATTTTGACCGCTTGGCTTGGCGAAATGCCGTAACCGTCCAAAATCGCCTTTGCTTGGTGCTTTAAGTCATCATCAATACGGATATTTAGATTTGAAGTTGTCATAATTTAGGCTCACATTGCACATAAATTTAATTGCATTGTAAAGCTATTTTGGGGCAAAATCAAGCAATAAACTAACCTAGACACCCATCACTTTTTTGAAAAATAGGCGGTACATAATATTTTTGTGGGCGGTTTGTCGGTCAAAAGCAACCGCAAGGCATAAAAAAAGCGACTCTATCAGCACATCCTCGGCACACATTGTGTCTACTACCGTTGCTACCTTCCGGTCCTGGCGGGGTTCATAGGACAATGTTGCGAGGCTACCAATAGAGCCACCAAACACGTATTATACATAATTTTGACAAAATTGCAATGGTGATGTGTCAATTAATCACTTAAAATTGACACATCATGTCATGATGATTTTACACTTTGACCGATTTTATATTATAGGTATGTTATGAAAACACCCAAAAAAATCACCCTAGTAAATATCAAACGTGCCAGTAGCATGGCATTGACAATATTAACAACATTGGCAGTTTTCTCAGGCATCGCCACCGCTGTTCACGCCCAACCAACAGGTTATGACCAGCTCAGTTTTAGCACCCAAGTCAGTGATGAGATTGCCAATGATGAAGTGCAAGCCAGCCTATACAAAAAAGCCCAAGCCAAAACTGCCAAAGACCTTGCCACTCAGCTGAACACTGCCATCAACCAAGCCATGCTCACCGCCAAACGCTACCCAAGCATTACCGTCAGCACAGGGCAACAAAATACCTATCCAAGATATGATGACAATCATAAAATCATTGGCTGGACTGGGGAGGCTTATGTACAAATCAAAAGTAGCGACATGAATGCGGTCAGTCAGCTGATTGCTCAGTTACAAGACAATTTACTGATGGGTGATATTCATTTTACGGTGTCAAAACAGCGTCAAAATCAGATAGAAATTCAGCTTAAAGAACGGGCATCAAAAGCATTTCAAGAGCAAGCCAGCCGCTTAGCACACACTTGGGGGGCAAATGGCCATCGCCTGATTAGCGTCACTCTCACCAGCAACACACACCAACCGCCAATACCGATTGGATCTATGTATTCACTGGCAGATGCACAATTGACCGCTGTTCCTACTCAAGAGTTTGAATCAGGTAACAGCGTCATCAGTGTGATTGCTGATGGTAAGATTGAACTGGTTCGTTAGGGCGTTTTTGCCACGTCAGCAAATGGATTGTCTTGTCTTAGGTTAAAATACAGTTTTTGATACCAAGGCAGGCGGTCATAAACTGCCTTTTTGCGTTGTAAGGCACGCTTATTTTGTACTGCCAAGTTGTTTTGAATGACATAAATGGTCTGATTCACTTGGCTTAGCGTGCTTGTGGGGTGGCCATCGCCATGACTGATGATTTGAGCAGTCAGCGTGTGTTCACCGGGGTTAAGCTCAAGGGTGGGTATGCTGGCAGTCAGTCCTTGGGTAATGGGCTGTCCGTCAAGCAATATTTGTACTGTGTCAGTGGCATCTAGGCTGGGAGTAACGCTCAGCTGAACATCGATGTTTTGTGCTGGACGGCGATAGGGGGTTGGCTCACTTGGGCTGATAAAGGTGAGCTGATAACGTTTGGGCGTTTGGCTGTTTTGATGATTGGCGGTGGCACTGGTGTGATGGCTTGAAGCAGGGGCAGGCGTGTAGGTGGATGTGGTGGCAGAAGTAGGGCTGATGCTGATGCTGGTGATGTCGCTGGCGGTGTCTTGGTACTGGTTAGGGCGGTCAGTAAAGATGACCTTGCCATTGTTGTCGGTCACTTTATAAATTGGGGTCGCTGTTGCGGTTAGGCTTGCCATGCTGGTTAAGGCAAAAAACAAGGTGGTAGAAAACGTGCTAACGGTATTAACGGTATTGGGTTGCATAAAATCACCATAAAATAGACAGATGTTGTTGACATGGTCATTATATTATCAATAGTCAGTCAATTTAAAAACCCAGCTGATTGATATTAACTGGGTTTTTAAAACGTGTTCTAATCAATCAGTTTGCCAATGGCTGATTGGTAACTGATTAGCAGCTATAGTACATGTCCATTTCTACAGGGTGTACGGTCACATTGAGCCGTTGTGCTTCTTCTTGTTTTAAAGCAATGTAAGCTTCTAGCATCTCTTTGCTAAACACATCTCCTTTTAACAAAAAGTCCATGTCATCTTTTAATGCTTGCAAGGCAACTTCTAAGTTCTCTGCCACGGTTGGGATTTGGGCTTCTTCTTCTGGTGGCAAATCATACAAGTTTTTGTCTGCTGCGTCTCCTGGGTGCAGTTTGTTTTGAATTCCGTCTAAACCTGCCATCAGCAAGGCAGCAAAGGCAAGATAAGGGTTGGCAGCTGGGTCAGGGAATCGGGCTTCCACACGAATGGCTTTTGGGCTAGAGACATGTGGAATGCGAATGGATGCCGAGCGGTTGCGAGCTGAATATGCAAGCTTAATGGGTGCTTCGTAATGTGGCACAAGGCGTTTATAGCTGTTGGTTGCAGGGTTGGTGATGGCGTTTAATGCGCGGGCGTGTTTGATGATGCCACCGATGAAGTATAGGGCGGTTTCTGATAGACCTGCGTATTCATCGCCAGCAAAGGTGTTCTGTCCGTCTTTGCTGATGGAGATGTGAACGTGCATTCCTGAACCGTTATCACCAACCAAGGGTTTGGGCATAAAGGTGGCGGTTTTGCCAAACTGATGGGCAACGTTATGCACCACATATTTAAGTTGTTGTACTTCGTCCGCCTTACGCACCATGGTATTAAATGACACGCCAATCTCAGACTGGCACGAGGCAACTTCGTGATGATGCACTTCAACACGTCCTTTGCCCATGATTTCTTCGATACGCTCACACATCACTGATCGCATGTCTTGACTGCTGTCGATGGGTGGCACAGGCAAATAGCCACCTTTGACATGAGGGCGATGTCCTGTATTGCCCCATTGGTATTCAGTGTCGGTTGACCAAGCGGCTTCTTCAGCCGTGATGGTGTGCCTTGCCCCTGACATGTCGATGGACCATTTGACATCATCAAAGACAAAAAACTCTGGTTCAGGGCCAAAAAATGCCGTGTCACCAATGCCTGTTGATTTTAGGTACTCTTCGGCACGGCGAGCGATGGAGCGAGGATCACGGTCATAACCTTGTAATGTAGAGGGTTCAATGATGTCACAAGTTACCACCACCGTGGGTGAATCAAAAAATGGGTCAATAAACGCCGTCTTAGGGTCAGGACGCAAAATCATGTCCGACGCTTCGATGCCTTTCCAGCCAGCAATGGATGACCCATCAAACATTTTACCATCTTCTAGCACATCTTCATCAATGCTGTCAGCAGGATAGCTGATGTGATGCTCTTTGCCACGAGTGTCAGTAAAGCGAAAATCCACCCATTTGGCATTGGCTTTTTGGATAAGGTCGAATAACTTGTTGGACATGGAAGTCTCCTATTAAGTTGGTGAGATAAGATGGTGTGTTGGTTTGTGACAATTGTTTGCTTGTGGCATATTGATGGTGGCATATTGGGCATTTGATTGTTGATTGTGGCACAGTTGAGACCGACTATGCAACCATATAACATAAGCAACCATATGATGATGCCACCATACATCATCGGTGAGATAAAAGTGATGGTAAAAGCAGGGTGCTGGTTTATTGATACATTCGGTTTGTGTTATAGTTATCGTTAAGTTATCTTAAGTGTCTTTTGCTCCAGATTGCTTTTTAGATATTGATGTTTAGGTGTGATGGTTACTTTTGGTTGGATTGATGATGACGATGATACAGTTAGATGACAAAGTTAAAAGTTAAAAGGTAAACCATGCTACTATTCATTGATAACTTTGACAGTTTCACTTATAACCTTGTGCAGTATTTTGAGCAGTTGGGGCAGACGGTGTTGGTTAAGCAAAACGATGCAGTAAGTATTGAACAAATCCAAGCAATAATTCCAGATGCGATTGTCATTGGTCCTGGTCCTGGCACGCCAGATAGTTCAGGAATTAGCTTAACAGTGATTGAACGGTTGGCAGGCGTGTATCCAATATTAGGCGTGTGTTTGGGACATCAAGTAATTGCTCAAGTTTTTGGTGCTAAGATAGTGCCAGCAGAGCAAATCATGCACGGACGTATCAGTGCGGTTCATCATGATGGTAAAGGTTTGTTTGTAGGGCTTATTGAGCCATTTCTTGCCACTCGCTATCATTCTTTGTTGGTGGATAAGGATAGTTTGCCCCAATGTTTACAGGTGAGTGCTTGGACGCAAGATGGTCTAGATGGTAAAGCTAATATAAAAGAAATTATGGGTATTTGCCACCATCGTTTACCTTTGTATGGGGTACAGTTTCACCCCGAATCGATATTAAGTCAAGCAGGATTGCTCCTTTTGAATAATTTTTTGCGTCTGCATGGGTTAAGTGATATTGATAGTCAAACATTACCAACCACCACTCTTTAGTTTGTAACTTAATTTCTACCAGTTTTTATTTATCATTTTATCATTATTTTTATCATGATATAGCAACAAAACGTCAGCTACAAAAAGGATTACCCATGCAAAACAGCCAATACGCCCTAACCTTAGCACAAATCAATGCCCTAACTGAAGAACAAATCGATAAAAAACTACGCTTAGCATTAGACAACGCCATCGATCGCATTGACTTAACCTATGAGCAAATGCGAGAGGTGATGTTGCTTATCATGACAGGCAAATGCAATGACGCACGCATGGGAGCGATGCTCACTGCTTTACGCATGAAAAGCGAATCCATCGATGAAATTACCGCTGCCGCTGCTGTCATGCGTGAGCTTGCTGAACGCATCGAGCCTACCAATCCAGAACGTTTGGTGGACATTGTGGGGACAGGTGGCGATGGGGCAAACTTATTTAATGTCTCAACCGCATCAGCATTGGTTGCCGCCACCGCTGGGGTAAAAGTTGCCAAACATGGCAACCGAAGTGTGTCTGGCAAATCAGGCAGTTCTGATGTGTTGGCACAAGCAGGGGTTAAGCTGGACTTAAGCCATGATGAAACCTTGGCTTGTCTTGAACAACAAAATTTAGGATTTTTATTTGCACCCAACCATCACCCAGCCATGCGTCATGCCATGTCTGTCCGTCGTGCTTTGGGCATGCGTACTTTATTTAACATCTTAGGGCCACTGACCAACCCTGCTGGGGCTGTCAATGCTGTGATTGGTGTGTTTACCCCCAAGTTGTGTTTGCCCTTGGCGAAAGTCTTGCAAGAATTGGGTGATAAGCATGTGATGGTGGTTGGTTCTAACGATGGGCTTGATGAGATTAGCCTTGCTGCAGGCACTCAAGTGGCAGAACTCAAAGATGGTCATATTGAAGTGTATGAGCTGATGCCAGAAGATGTGGGTATTGACTCACAGACCCTAATTGGGTTAGAAGTTGCCACATCAGAGCAAAGCTTGGCATTGATACGAGTGGCGTTATCTGGTGAAGAAACCCACAGTAAAACGGTGCTAAAAGCTCGAGACATGATAGCCCTAAATGCAGGGGCAGCGATATACGTTGGTGGACTTGCCAGTAATTTGCCCAATGGGGTGAACATCGCCCAAAGTGTGATACAAAGTGGTGATGCGTTGCATAAAATGCACAATTTTACCAAGTTTACCCAATCATTTGGCAAATAATGCCAATGATATCATCATTAACAAATAATTAACAAATAATTAACAAATTTTTAATAAAATATTAACAAATCATAACCAATAACATAACAGCCAAACCGCCATGACCAATATCCCATCAGTCTTACAACGCATCATTGCCAGCAAATGGCAAGAGATTGACATTGCTAAAACTCAGCAATCTTTATCAGAGATAAAAGAGCAAGCGTTGGCTCAACACGCCAGTGGTGATTATCTCAGCCGTGGTTTTGCCCAAGCATTACGCCATGCTTGGCAGTTGAATCAAGTGGGCATCATCGCTGAAATCAAGCAAGCCTCACCGTCCAAAGGCATCATCAGCCCAAACTTTGACCCCATTGCCATCGCAAAAGGTTATCAACAAGCAGGGGCAAGTTGCTTATCGGTATTGACCGATGTGCGGTATTTTAAAGGGCATGATGACCATCTGATTGTGGCAAAAAATACGTGTGATTTGCCTGTGTTGCGTAAGGATTTTATGGTCGATGCGTATCACATTTATCAGTCTTATTTGCTTGGGGCGGATTGTGTGTTGCTGATTGTGGCGTGTTTGGACGATGATGCCTTGCATCAGTTACATGGTTTGGCCATAGATTTTGGCATGGACGTGTTGATTGAAGTGCATACCGCCAGTGAACTTGAACGAGCATTACAATTGCCCTTCACCAAGCACAATATTTATGGCATTAATAATCGTGATTTAAACACTTTTAACGTGGATTTGGCACACAGCATTCGGCTAAAAGACCAACTATTAGACCGCTTGGCACAACACGGCGATAAGGCACTTGTGGTCAGTGAAAGTGGCTTACAAACCGCACAAGATTTACGCTTAATGCAGGCCAATGGCATTCATCATTTTTTAATCGGTGAGCAGTTTATGAAAACTGAGCAACCAGCAAACGCATTGAGTGAGATGTTGGCACAATTATCAAGCTTGGCTTAAGCTTGGTTTGATTGATTTAATTTAAATGACATGAATTTAACATGACAGACAAATGGTGATTATCGATGTCAAACTCTTTATTTTCTAAACAAATGCAAGACCAGTTAAAAGAGCTAAAAAGTCAGCTCACTCGTGGACGTGATGCCACCTCAACCGATGTTGAAAACCGAAAACCCACTGAACCTGTGAGCTTGCCATCACATAAGCAAATCAAAAAAGCAGTCAAACAATTAAACAGCCAACATGTTGATGATGATAAGGTGCTGTTTATGCAAGCCATGGCAGGCGTACAACCTTTAGAAGATAAAAATATCCGCTCACCTGTTCATGCCCCAAAAATCAACAAACCCGATGCCACCACCTTATCCAAACGTGCCGCCGCTCAAGGCACTGATGATGTGGACTTAGGTTTGGGGTTGTCCGACATGCAAGCGTTACTAAACCCTGTTTCTGCTGATGCCTATCTGAGCCACAAAGTACCGACCCTACCGAACAACGTGTTTAATCAGCTCAAACAAGGCAAATTACGTTGGTATGATGCGGTGGACATTCACGGTTGTAACATCGAACAAGCTCGTGAAGCCATGATGACTTTGTTAACACAAGCCCAAAAAAATGGGGAAACAGTGGTAAAAATTGTCCATGGCAAAGGCAGTGATGCGATATTAAAAACGTGCGTCAATGGTTGGTTAAGGCAACTGCCTCAGGTATTGGCATTCGTGTCTGCCCCTGCTAAAGATGGTGGCAATGGGGCGGTGCTGGTGTTGTTAAAAAAAATGGCGTTTAAATAAAACGTCATCAGACCTTTAAGCCAAGGCAGAATAAGATAAGGCAGTTAAGCTAAAACGATGATTAAGCCAGAACGGTGATTAAATGGTTGCCAAACAAAAAGACATGCTCATATGAGCATGTCTTTTTTGTCTATGACAGAATCAACATGAAACAGTTAATCAATCAAGGCTTTTACTGCTTCTATCACCGCATTGCTGGTGATGCCAAACTCTTTAAATAAGTCTTTGGCAGGCGCAGACTCACCAAAGGTGGTCATGCCAATGATGTTGCCATTTAAGCCAACAAATTTATGCCAATAATCCACATGGGCAGCTTCGACTGCCACCCGAGCGGTAACATTACTGGGAAGCACAGCTTCACGATAATCTGCCTCTTGTTGGCTAAACACTTCGCAACACGGCATTGACACCACCCGCACCCCACGACCGTCGGCAGATAATTGTTGATGGGCTTGCATGGCAAGCTGTACTTCTGAGCCTGTGGCGATGATGATGGCTTCCAGTTTGCTTTGCTCTTTTGCCAACACATAGCCACCTTTGGCAATGTCTGCCACTTGGTTGTTGTTACGCTGTTGATGTGGTAAGTTTTGTCGGCTAAAAATCAATGCTGATGGGGTGTTGGCTGACTTAATGGCATGCACCCAGGCCACCGCTGTCTCAACGCTGTCGCAAGGTCGCCAAGTGTGTAGATTTGGCGTGGCTCTTAAGCTTGCTAACTGCTCAACAGGTTGATGCGTTGGGCCGTCTTCTCCCAGACCGATAGAGTCATGGGTATAGACATGAATGACCCGTTGTTTCATCAGTGCTGACATACGCACGGCGTTACGTGCGTATTCCATAAACATCAAAAAGGTTGCCACGTAAGGGATAAAACCACCATATAAGGCAATGCCATTGGCGATGGCGGTCATACCGAATTCACGCACGCCATAATAGATGTAGTTGCCATCAGCATCGGTTTGGATACCTTTTGCCCCTTCAAATAAAGTCAAATTTGATCCTGCCAAATCTGCTGAGCCACCAATCAGCTCAGGCAACAGTTTTTGCAAGGCATTTAAGGCATTTTGGCTGGCTTTACGACTGGCGATGTTGGCATCTGTGGTTTGACAAGCTTGGATAAAGGCGTAAGACTGTTGTTCAAACTCTTCTGGCAATCTGCCTTGTAAGCGTCTGAGTAATTCATTGGCAAGCTGTGGGTGAGCTTTTTGATAAGCATCAAAGTTGGCTTGCCAGTTTTTTTGTAACACATCACCTTTGGCTTTACCATTCCATGCGTCATAAATGGCATCATCTAGGTCAAATGGGGCATGTTTCCATGATAAAGTTTCACGAGTCAGGGCGATTTCATCATCACCCAAAGGCGCTCCGTGGCTGGACTCTTTACCTTGTTTGTTAGGGCTACCTGCCCCAATGATGGTTTTACAAATAATCAAACTGGGCTTATCGGTCTCATCGATGGCGGCTTGGGTAGCAACCGTGATGGCATCGGCATCATGTCCATCGATGCTTTGCACATGCCAATGATAGCTTTCAAAACGGGCTTTGGTATCATCACCAAACCAGCCTTCCACGTCGCCATCAATGGAAATGCCATTGTCATCATAAAAGAAAATCAACTTACCCAGCCCAAGCGTGCCTGCCAACGAGCAGACTTCATGGCTGATGCCTTCCATCAAGCAACCATCACCCAAAAACGCATAAGTATGATGATTAATGATGGCATGTCCATCACGGTTAAATTGAGCTGCCAAGGTGCGTTCGGCAATGGCAAAACCCACCGCATTGGCAATGCCTTGCCCCAAAGGTCCTGTGGTGGTCTCAACCCCTGGTGTGTAGCCGTATTCTGGGTGTCCGGGCGTTTTTGAATGTAACTGGCGAAAGTTTTTAATGTCATCAATGCTGACATCATAGCCTGATAAATGTAATAACGCATACTGAAGCATTGAACCATGACCATTTGACAACACAAAACGATCTCGGTTAATCCAGTTGGGGTCAGCAGGGTTGTGTTTTAAAAATTTACGCCACAGCACTTCGGCAATGTCTGCCATGCCCATTGGAGCTCCGGGGTGACCTGAATTGGCTTTTTGTACCGCATCAAAAGACAGCACACGAATGGCATTGGCAAGGACTCTTTCGTTAATTGGGGTAGGCATGATGATAATTCCTAAACAATGGTTTATAAATACTGGTTTTTAGATAAGATGCCCAGTTGTCATGAATAAAAAACGGTATGATGAATAACAAACAGCAAAAATAACCTTAACATTCACTCAACTTTAGGGACACGCCCTAATCATTGTTGTTAATTGTTGTCGTTAATCATTGTCTTTTTTAATGATTTTTTGCACACCACCCATGTACGGTTGTAAGGGTTTGGGAATGTTGATTGAACCATCAGCATTTTGGTGGTTTTCCATCAATGCCAAAAGCGTGCGACCAACTGCCAATCCTGAGCCGTTCAGTGTGTGCAAAAGCTCGGTTTTTTTGCCATCTTTGACACGGGCAGACATGCGCCGAGCTTGAAAGTCACCACAGTTAGAGCAACTGGAAATTTCTCGGTAGGTGTTTTGGCTGGGTAGCCACACCTCAATGTCATAAGTCTTGCTGGCACTAAATCCCATGTCGCCTGTACACAACTGCATCACTCGATAAGGCAAATCAAGCTGTTGCAAAATATATTCAGCCTGTGCGGTCATGTCCTCTAATGCTTGCTCAGATGCCTCTGCTCGCACCACATTGACCATTTCTACTTTTTCAAACTGATGTTGACGGATAAGACCACGAGTATCACGACCTGCTGACCCTGCTTCACTGCGAAAACACGGCGTGTGAGCGGTGAGTTTGATGGGTAATTCTTCTGGTTTGACAATCCGTTCACGCACACTGTTGGTCAGTGGCACTTCTGATGTGGGAATCAGATAGTATTCTTTATCGCTTGTCAGTTTAAATAAATCCTCTGCAAACTTTGGTAACTGCCCTGTCCCTTGTAAGCTGTCTGCATTAATGATATAAGGCACATACATTTCAGTATAGCCATATTTTTGCGTGTGGGTATCTAACATAAACTGCGTTAACGCCCGATTGAGGCGTGCTAATACCCCTGTCAACACACTAAAACGACTGCCTGTTAATTTGGCTGCCATCTCAAAATCCAACAACCCCATGTGTTCGCCTAAGTCGGTGTGGTCTTTAACCGCAAACTCAAACTGGCGTGGATTGCCCCAACGGCGAACTTCCACATTATCGGTTTCATCACTGCCCACAGGCACACCATCGGCAGGTAGATTGGGAATCTGTAAAGAGGCAGTGGTGATTTTGTCTTGCAAGGCACGAAGATTGTCTTCAGCTTGTTTAATGTCGCCACTTATCGCCTGCATCGCCTGCATCACATCACTGGCATCTTTACCTTGGCGTTTTAGCTCTCCAATTTGTTTTGCCCCTGCGTTGCGTTTGGCCTGTAGCTCTTCGGTGGTGATTTGTAGTTGTTTGCGTTGTTCTTCGATGTTCTCCCAAAATGACACGTCCAGCTCATAGCCACGAGTGGCAAGTTTGGTTTTTATGTCAGTTAAATCACCACGCAGTAGTTTTGGGTCAAGCATGTTAGTACCTTGTATTATCAGTTTGATTGATGTTTATATTCTAAAAATATGGTCATTAAAAACAACCATCATTAAATCTGTTTAATAAAAAACTTGGTTAACCCAACACGTCCAGTAACTCACCTTTAACCATATGTGGGCTGATGTATTCGGTGATTTGCACTTCTACCAGCTTGCCCATCAGCGATGCTTGTTGTGCGTCAGTTGCTAAAAATACCACCGAACGTGTGTTGTCTGCTGTGCCAAGCAAATGGTTATGATGGCGGTCAGCGGGCTCTTCTACCAGCACCCTTTGGCGTGTGCCAACCATGTTTTTGGTTTTGTTGAGTGTCGATTGCACAATCAGCTTTTGAAACTCAGCAAGGCGGTTTTTTTTGACTTGTAAAGGAATGTCATCTGGCAAGTCAGAAGCAGGCGTGCCAGGGCGTTTGGAGTAGATAAAACTGTACGAATGGTCAAAGTCTAAGTCTTTGGCCAGTTGCAGCGTTTGTTGATAATCATCATCGCTTTCACCAGGAAAGCCGATGATAAAATCACCAGATAAGTGTATGTCAGGACGCACTGCTCGTAATTTATTGATTTGGTTAATGTACACGTCGATGGTGTGGTTACGTTTCATCGCTGCTAAAACTGAATTTGAGCCACTTTGTACTGGCAGATGCAGATGTGATGCCAACTGTGGCAGTTTGCCATAAGCGTCGATGATGTCATCAGTGAATTCAAGTGGGTGGCTGGTGGTGTAGCGGATACGTTCGATGCCATCAATGTGTGCCACATAGTGCAAAAGCTCAGCAAATCGACAAATGCTACCATCATCTTTTTCGCCACGATAGCCGTTGACGTTTTGCCCAAGTAAAGTAACTTCTCGCACGCCTTGCTCAGCCAAGCTGTCAATCTCTGCCAACACGTCATCAAGTGGGCGAGACAACTCTTCACCACGAGTATAAGGCACGACACAAAACGAACAATATTTTGAGCAACCTTCCATGATAGAGACAAACGCCTTGAAGCCCTCGACTTTTGGCTCAGGCAAAAAGTCAAATTTCTCAATACTTGGGAAGGATACGTCTACCGTGCCGATGCGATTTTTTGGTTGGGTGTGTTGTTGCTTGGTGCTACTGTCATATAATTCTGGTAAGCGATGTAGGGTTTGTGGACCAAACACCATGTCCACATAAGGGGCTCGTTTTTGGATATTATCGCCTTCTTGTGATGCCACACAACCACCCACACCAATCACCAGCTTGGGATTTTTTTCTTTTAATTTACGCCAGCGACCCAGTTCGCTAAAGACCTTTTCTTGGGCTTTTTCTCGGATTGAACAGGTGTTCATAATCAGCACATCAGCATCGTTGATGTCATCGGTTAGAGTCATGCCATGCGAATCACCCAATACCGCCGCCATTTTTTCTGAATCATAGACATTCATCTGACAGCCTTGCGTGGCGATATAGACCTTTTTGTGTTGCTCAGATTTATCTTGTTTGGTTGTCTGTTCGATGCTATTGGCTAGGTTATGGTTTTGGGTGGAGCGGGGGTTAAATATCGTGGCAGTCATGGTGGCGGTTTCCAATACAGGCAAACAATGGATATGGATACAGTGGATATAAAAATAGTGGGTATAAAAACAGTCGATGTCAAAATAACAGATGCAAAGATTTTAACCATTTATTATAGCACATTATGTTGATGGCACATGATGTAAACGTGATGCTTGGCATCACTTGTCATTATGCCCTGTCTTTAAATGAAATGGTCTATGATGGTTATGATGTTATTTCGCTTTTATCTGTTGTCCATGTTATTTGTTATCCACGTTCGAAATTCATTGTTGGGTTTATTCGCTTAAGACATTTGCGTCAATCAATTGACAAATACTTGCTCAATACCTGCCCATTGGTATGTTTTATGTATCAACTTATGTCGATTTACCATTTGATGATTTTTTTGTTATCATCTTCATTTCTATTATTCTTGTTATTATCGTTCTGTTATTATCTTTATCTTATATGAGCATTCTTTCTTTATCAGACTTGCATTCTTTTATCAGACTTAATCACGGTATTGGTGACAGTAGGCGTTCTATTTTTTTATTTTGCCAGACCATAACATCATCTTGCTTGTGAGTTAGCCATGTTCTCTTTTTTTATCTTAAAGCTTACGAATATGTCCTATTTGCCGTTAACCAAAGGTCAAGTTACCTTAAGTGCCATGGTTGCCTTAGCAATGCTACAAACTGCCTGTAGTACCACAACCATAAACCCCAATGCCATAAACCCTGCCATAAACCCCAATGCCATGAACTCAAGTATGGGCGAGACCAACACAACACACACGCCAGCTGTGCTTGGTATGCCTAATATCCCTCAAAACGCCAACTTCAATGTCAACTCAAAACAATCTGCCACAACCCAACTTGTCATGCCCCAACCACCAAGCGATGACTATGCACCCAACAGACGCAATGGCAACATCGCCAATCATCATTCTCAAGGGTCAAATGCCATTGAAGAAACTGTGCCAACCGTCAGTGGTATTGAGCATTATCAATCTGCCAAACGTGCTGCCAACAATGGCGACCAAAACAGTTTGTATCGGTATGAGCAGATGATGGCAGGCAGTTTGTTTGCCATGTATCCAACCTACTGGCGGCTCAATAATGAGCTAAGCTCACTGTCGCCCAACAGCGTCATTGCTTTTGTCAAACAATATCCCAATACCGCATTGAGCGAAAAATTAGTCGCTGACTATGCTGAAGCCCAAGCCACCCAAGGCAATTACCAAGCGGTTAAACAAGTCTCACCCCACATCAAAAATGCCGATACCAGCGAACGCTGTGCCATGGCTTTGGGTGAGCTTTATGGCGGTGGTCAAACACAAGTCATGATAGAAAAACAAAAAGTATGGCTAAATACCAAAAAGCAACCCGCCCTTTGTGCTCAGTTGGCAACTGAGCTAAATGCTTACCAAGGCATCAGCCAAGATGAACGCCAACAGCGACTGTATCGCATGTTACGTATGGGTAACAACGGCGATATCATTGCTTTAAGTCGTCTTTTGGGAATGCCCATCAGTCATGAAGAATTAACTCGTATCAATCAAAATCCCAATGCCTTTTTTACCCAAATGGCCGCCCAACCGCCCAGCAGTAAAAACCGCCATCTGTATCTGTACGCCATTGGCCGCTTGACCGCAAAATCTTATCGTGAAGCCCATACCCAACTGGCTTATGATGTGCGTCAAGATGCTCACCGTCGTAACAAACTGCTCGATGATGCCACACGACAAATGGCATACCGCACCATTGCAGTCAAACGCATGAACATGAATACCGATGACGGCTTTAGTCATGAAGCGGTGGATTGGTTTCGTCAAAGCATGGGGCAACCTTTTAACTTTGAAGAAGCAGAAGACTATGCCCAAGCAAGCATTCGCTACAGTGAATGGCAAGATGTGATTAATGCCATCAGCCATATGGACAAAGGCATACAAGGTGATGATATTTGGCAATATTGGTTGGCAAGAGCCTATGAACATGGCAACCACCAACAACAAGGCATTGCCAGACAGATTTATGAACGATTGGCAAATCACACGGACTATTATGGACTGCTTGCCAAAGACAAACTGGGCAGACGACTGAACATCAACCAAATGGGGGGTGGTCGCTTACCACAAGTCAGCCATCAAGACCGCATGCGTGTCAAACAAAACGCCAACTTTGCTCGTGCCTTTGCGTTATATCATCATAATGGCGACCCTTCGGACACGAAACGAGAATGGAACTGGGCAGTTAAGCAAGCACGTGACCGTCGAGATAATGGACTGCTCATGGCAGCTGCCTTACAAGCCCATGAACTTGGCTGGCATGACCGCGCCATCTATGCACTTGATTCAAGCGAAACGGTTACCAACCTTGCCATCACCCACCCAACACCCTACCGTAACAGCGTATTACGTCATAGCCGTCATGTTGGCATCGACCCTGCATGGTCATACGGCATCATGCGTCAAGAAAGCCGTTTCAATGAATCAGCTCGCTCTCATGTGGGGGCAGGAGGCTTGATGCAAATCATGCCAAACACCGCCAAACACATCGCTCACAAGCTGGGTGAATCCCCACAAAACACCGCCAACCCCAATACCAATATCCGCTATGGCACTTGGTATCTTAGCAATAATTTACAAAAAGTGGGCCATCAACCTGCTGTTGCCACCGCAGGCTATAACGCAGGCTCAAGCAAAGCCATACGTTGGCTACCTAACCATGGCAACCTAAGTGCTGACCAATACATTGAAACCATTCCTTATTATGAAACCAAAGACTATGTGAAAAAGGTCATGGAAAATGCCACCTTTTATGGATACTTACTTGGTCAACCCAAACCGATAAGTGAGCGTATGGGCGTGGTCAGACCAAAATAGCAAAATAAAAAACAGCACCACTGACCGCTTAACAGCCAACAAGACATGCAAAACACAAGCAAAACCCATACGTCAATGCTAACGATAACAGTCTTTACTGGTAGTGAGTTTATGGACAAGTTTATGGACAAGTCTCCGATGTCTGATGACCTATTGGATACTCAAGCCACCCAAAACCAAGCTGCCCCAAAAAACGTACCATCAGCAACATCGAACACGGTTTGGCAACAAGTGGTGCGTGGGGGTTTTTTGTGCTTAGGGTTTTTATTTTTGGGCATTGGTATTGTGGGCATTATATTGCCTGTACTGCCAACTACTCCCTTTGTGTTACTGGCAACGGCTTGTTTTGCTAAAAGTTCCCAAAAATTTCATCTGTGGCTTGTCAATCATAAGACATTTGGTTCTTTCATCAGAAATTGGCATGAACGCCGAGCCATTCCTCGTTATGCCAAATATTTGGCATGGGGTATGATGGCGATGTCCTGTGCCATGTTATTTTATCGATTGTCTCACGAGATGATTTGGCTTGCCTATGCCATCAGTGCGATTTGTTTGCTCACAATCATTTGGATGGCACGCCTACCAGATGCCTAATGCCCATAACATTTAACACAAACACGAAATACACCAACACCCAGAACAAAAATACCCAGTACAACCATACAAATCAATATCGCACTTTTAACACAATATCGCACTTTTAACATTGCACTTTTAACTTGCCGTGGTTGGTCAATGCCACTTATCAAATGGGTGAAAAAGTGTTATCTTATGACGTGGTTAAAATTTCCATTTCAGTTGCTTTTTAAGCATTATTTTTTTATAAGTTAAAGGAATTACTGATGACACAAACCAATATGACACAAACAAAACAACCTGTTCGAGTTGCGGTGACTGGTGCTGCTGGTAACATCAGCTATGCCATGTTGTTTCGCATCGCATCTGGTGAGATGCTTGGTAAAGACCAGCCTGTGATTTTACAACTGCTTGAGATTACCCCAGCCCTTGATGCCCTAAAAGGCGTGGTGATGGAGCTGGAAGATTGTGCGTTTCCTTTGCTTGCTGGTGTGGTGCAGACTGACGATGCGAACGTGGCGTTTAAAGATGCTGACTATGCGTTATTGGTTGGTGCAAGACCCCGTGGGCCGGGCATGGAGCGTAAGGATTTGCTAGAAGCCAATGCTGCCATCTTCTCAGCCCAAGGTAAAGCATTAAATGACGTTGCCAGCCGTGATGTTAAAGTCTTGGTGGTCGGTAATCCTGCCAACACCAACGCCCTAATCGCTCAGCGTAACGCTAAAGATTTAAACCCACGCAATTTCACTGCCATGACTCGTCTAGACCACAACCGAGGCATGGCACAGCTGGCGGAACAGACCAACAGTACTGTCAATGACATCAAAAAAATGATTATTTGGGGCAATCATTCATCGACACAATATCCAGATTTGACCTTTACCACCGTGAATGGCAAGCCAGCTTTAGAGCAAGTTGAGCGTGATTGGTATGAAAACACTTATATTCCCAACGTGCAGCAACGTGGGGCAGCCATCATTAAAGCTCGTGGTGCGTCTTCTGCCGCATCAGCTGCCAACGCTGCCATCGCTCACATGCGTAGCTGGGCATTGGGTACTGATGATAATGATTGGGTGTCTATGGGCGTGTACTCACAAGGGCAATATGGCATCACTGAAGGCTTGATTTATTCATTCCCATGTACTTGCAAAAACGGCGATTGGCAAATTGTTGAAGGCTTAGATGTGTCGTCTGATTTTTCGCAACAAAAAATGAAAGCCACCGAAACTGAGCTGATAGAAGAGCGTGATGCGGTCAGCCATCTGTTACCATAAGTTGGTGTTGGCATCAGCGTTATTGGTTAATATGTCTTTATTATTGTATTAAGTCATATAATCAGTAATAAGCAACTTGTTAATTCAATTGACATATCAAGCCCCAACTAATTAGCTATCCATACCCTTGGGTCATTGGTTGGGTTTTTAACTGGTTGGGGCTATTTATCTTATCAATTAAAAAAATGAAACCACACACAAAAGGAACTTATTATGCTAGGCGAACAAAGCTACACCTTAAATGATTTATTCATTCAATTAGGATTGGACAGCTCAGATGAAGCCATTGACCAGTTTATCGCTGATAATCAGCTTGCTGAAGACACCAACTTAAAAGATGCCAAAGTTTGGACAGAAAAACAGCGTGCATTTTTGCAAGAAGAGTGGAATCGTGATGCCGTATGGGTGGAAGTCATTGATGAACTGAACGTAAGAATGCACCCAGACGCTTAATTGTCTTGATGATACGGTTTTAAGATGGCACGGTTACACGGTTAAAAGAGAAAAGGGAATTCATTGGCTAAGCCACCATGACAGTAAGCCATCACTGGGCCACCATTAAGCCATCACTGGCGACAGCCCAAGTTGGGCTAGGCGTTTGGCATTCAGATGCACTCTGACAAACTGCCCAACCGCCAGCTCCCCTAACTCAAACCCTGCCACTGACCAACGAATAAGCCGTAAGCAAGGTAAGCCAACTTGAGCGGTCATGCGTCTGACTTGGCGGTTTTTACCTTCATAGATGGTCAGCATCAGCCAGCTGGTTGGCACACTTTGACGCTGACGAATGGGTGGATACCTATCCCATAGACGCATGGGTAGGGTGTCTTTACTTAGCCGTTTGGCGGTTGCAGGCAGAGTTAAGCCATCTTTGAGCATCACGCCTTTAGACAGATGATGTAGCTGGTTATCGGTGGCTTGCCCTTCAACTTGCACCAAATAGGTTTTGCCCAGAGCATTTGTCTTCATGCCAAGTTTGTTTTGCTTAGGTTGGGTAATGACTTTATTTATCTGTCCGTCTGCGGTCAACAGCAGCAAGCCTTCACTGGTGGCATCAAGCCTACCTGCCACACGCAACGATTTATCCGTAAAAAAGGCAGACAATGTTTGATGCTCGTTAGCGTCATCAGCACGAAACTGGCTTAATACGCCATAAGGCTTGTTAAATAAAATGATTGATGACATGTGTCTTAAGCTGATTGGTTCGGTCAATTGGTGGGTGATTTGATGAGATGAATGAGGCTATTTTAACATAAGAAACTTTAACATAAGAAACATCATGGTATAAGAAACATCATGATAAACATCATCAGATATTTGCTGATGTGTTTAGTTTTTAACAAGTTTATGCTATAAAGTCGTTTGTGCGATGAGATAAAATGGCTTGTGCGATAAAACATAAGGAATATGCTTTATATGAGATGTTTTAACCGCTTGATGGCAATCCTTTGACATCAATCCCTTGATAAAACCATCATTTCGTATCATTGACAATACATAATACACAATACACATGCTTAAGTTAATTGCATCATCATTCATCATAACCATTAGTAGAGTAGTAGCCCATGTTTGAAACCCTAACTGAACGCCTATCATCTAGCCTACGTCATGTTGCAGGCACAGGACAACTGACAGAAGACAATATTAAAGACACCTTGCGTGAAGTTCGCATGGCATTGTTAGAAGCCGATGTGGCATTATCCGTTACCCGTGATTTTGTCAAACGAGTCAAAGAACAAGCCCTTGGTGAAGAGGTGCTAAAAGACCTAGCCCCAGGGCAAGCGTTTGTTAAAATCGTTTATGATGAACTCACCGAAATGATGGGCAGTGCCAATCAACAACTTGAGATGACAGGTAAGCCACCAGTCATCTATTTACTTGCTGGTTTGCAAGGGGCAGGCAAGACCACCACAGCAGGTAAGCTTGCCAAATATCTACAAGAGCGTCAAAAGAAAAAGGTGATGCTGGTGTCAGCTGACATCTACCGCCCTGCCGCCATCAATCAGCTTGAGCAGGTGGCAGAACAGGCTGGGGCTAAGTTTGTGCCATCAAGTGTTGATGAAGACCCCATTACCATTGCCAATCGCGCCATTGAACAGGCCAAAATTCAATACCAAGACATTCTTATCATTGACACAGCAGGTCGTTTGCACATTGATGATGCGATGATGAATGAAATCAAGGCATTAACAGCATCGGTCAGCCCATCAGAGACGCTGTTTGTGGTGGATTCAATGACAGGGCAAGATGCCGCCAACACCGCTAAAGCCTTTAATGACGCATTGCCATTGACAGGAGTCATATTAACCAAAACGGATGGCGACGCTCGTGGAGGTGCTGCGTTGTCAGTACGAGCCATCACTGGCAAACCCATTAAGTTTTTGGGGCGTGGTGAGAAGTTAGATGCTCTTGAGCCTTTTCACCCAGAGCGGATTGCTCAACGCATCTTGGGCATGGGTGATGTGCTAAGCCTTGTTGAAGAGGTTGAGCGACAAGTGGATCGAGAAAAAGCCGAAAAAATGGCGAAAAAAATCCAAAAAGGCGGTGATTTTGACCTTGAAGACTTGTTAACTCAATTTCAGCAAATGAAAAATATGGGAGGCATGGCAGGATTTTTGGATAAAATGCCTGGTATGAATGGAGCAGATGTTCAAAAAGCACTTGAAGAAGCCAAACCAGAAGAAAAGGTTAAGGAAATGGAAGCGTTAATCAACTCCATGACCCCATTTGAACGACAAAATCCCGATAAAATTAACCCCAGTCGTAAGCGTCGCATCGCCGAAGGTTCAGGAAAACAAATACAAGATGTCAATCGTTTGCTAAAACAACACAAACAAATGGCAAGAATGATGAAAATGTTGTCAAAACCAGAAGGAATTAGCAAAATGATGAAAGCGGTGCAAGGTTTGGCAAGCGGCATGGGCATGGGGGGCGGTGGCCCGCTCTTTGGTGGTGGCAATCAAGCTATGAATGCCAATACCAATACCAATGCCAACTTTGACATCAATGCCAATGCCTTACCCAGTCAAGAAGAACTGAAAAAACAGTTTGATGACATTCAGGCAAAATTACCCAAGCAATTTAAACAGCGGTTTTGATTGCTAAAAATCTTAATCACTAAAAAAAACAGCTTATCCAATTTGGGTAAGCTGTTTTGCGATAAGTGGTGTGTTGTCAGTGAATTTTGCTTATTTTAAACTCTGTTTTTTATGCTCTGCTTTTTATGTTTTATTGGCAACGAATTTATCATAGCAAATGACTAAAATCATAGGTTTTATCATCAATCAGATCCACACCGCAGGGCAAATTGGCTATCCATCTGATGAATTGCCCAATCATTGGCTGACCATCAAAGCGACAGCCATGTTGTGGTACCATTTTTTCCATGTCCAAATATTGTATGGATTTAGCCCATGCACGGGTGGCAATTTGACTGTTCATATAGCGTGTGTGAAAGCCTTTCATCTGTGCGATGTGTGCATCAAAATCCTCAACCACTTGCCCAGAATTCCCAACCAAAGAAGCTCCCATATCACCTGAAAATAAGATTTTGCTCACAGGGTCATAAAACTGAAAATTGCCCACAGAATGCAAGAAATGCGCAGGAATGGCAATGATGTGGCTGTCGCCCAAAGGATAACTGCCACCTGTGTCGGGAATGGTGATGAGAAACTCTGAGATGTCTTTTTTTAACCGTCCCTTAGTAAAACTGGAGTTATAATGTGGTAAGAACCGTTCCCAGAGCACAGGGATAATCAAGTGGGCTTGTGGTGTGTGCAATAACCAGCGTGGCATGGAAGCGATGATATCAGGGTCTTGGTGTGAACCGATGATGTATTTTATTTGTTCCATGTGTAAAAATTTGGTGATTTGTATGGTCAGTGGTGAAAACGTCAAATCACCACCCGGGTCAATCAAGGCAGCTTCTTGACCATCGAGGATAAGAAACTGATTAGATGGGACACTTTCGTCATCTTCTGGCATTGAAAAAGCGACGCACTTGTGACGCCCATCATCATATAATATGTAGCTTTTCATAATCACTCCCATAGTCATGTCATTGTGTCGTATGGATTGGTTATTATTTTATCAAACATTCTGTCAAAACGAACATCATGGATTGTTAAGCCATTATAACCAATTAAGCCTTAATTTGCATGGGGTTTTATAAAGTTTTTATGCCACTTTGGTTTTTATACCACGTTTAAGCCTGACACGTTTAAGCCTAAAGTCTTTTTCTCATCATCATTTTTTGTCATCATATGTTGTCTGTTGTCCTTACCTTGCTATGAATCATCTGCATGTCATCGATGTTATCAGTGTTGTTAAAAATGCCCTGTCTATGGTTGATTACTGTGTTATCATGGCTAACCACTAACTATTATTGGTTAAATTATGGCTAAATGACTGTCTTTATTTATTGTTATCAATTTATAATTTAATTGTTATCAATTTGGTTGTTATCTATTAATTATTATTCATGAATGGAATTAAATTTATGCGCCTGATTTATTCTCACCACATTAAGTCTCCCCACATTAAGCTTGCCTTGCTTTTGACTGTAGGCATGATGGCAGGCTGTCAGACCACGCCCACCACGCCTGTGATGCAACGTGCCAATCAAGTCTATGAAACCACAGGTTTTGGTAGCAGTAAGGTAAAAGCACAACGAATGGCGCTGGCTAATGCCAAATCAACTTGTGGCATTAAAAGCCCCATCATCTTAACGGATAAAATCACCTACAATGGGGTGTTAGACGAACGCACTGACAGAGTCATTCAAAAAGCAGGGCAAATTGCCACCAGTGTGTTGGGTTTGGGTAAAGCCAGTTTGGCAAGTGATGAAGACTATGAGTTTGCCATCACTTTCCGCTGTGAGTAAGGGCAAACGACATAAAGGCAAATGATAAATAGTAAAAAAAAGATAAAAAAATACCCCTGATGCTTGCCATTAGGGGTATTTTGTTGGTCTTTTATTCAGTGAGTGGGGTGTCAATTCAACCTTAACTTATCGAATGTTAGCATGGCAGATTGGTCATCAGCCACCCCCACCTTGATGATGTTACCTGCCACAAAATCACCAGCAAGCAATTTTAGGGACAGTGGGTTTTCTATCTGTTGTTGAATGGCTCGTTTAAGCGGTCTTGCTCCATAGACAGGGTCATAGCCAACACTGAGTAACTGCTCCATGGCATCATCAGACAGCTCAATGTTAAGCTCACGCTCTTTTAGACGATGACGCAACCGCTCCAGTTGTATCTGTGCGATGCCTGCCATCTCATGGCGACCCAATGGGTGGAACACCACGATTTCATCAATGCGGTTGATAAATTCGGGACGAAAATGGGCATTGACCGACTCCATCACCGCTGATTTAATTTGTTCATAGTTGCTGTCTTGGTTAGCTGAGCCATCTGAGTTATCGTCATGATAATGCTCTTGGATTTTGTGACTGCCTAAATTGCTGGTCATGATGATGACAGTGTTTTTAAAGTCCACCACCCGACCATGCGAATCAGTTAATCGCCCATCGTCCAATACTTGTAAGAGAATGTTAAACACATCTGGGTGTGCTTTTTCAACTTCATCAAACAGAACCACACCATAAGGATTACGGCGTACCGCTTCGGTCAGTAACCCACCTTCTTCATAGCCAATGTATCCTGGAGGTGCACCCACCAAACGACTGACACTATGCTTTTCCATAAACTCACTCATATCGATGCGTGTCATGGCATTTTCATCATCAAATAAGAAATTAGCAAGCGATTTGGTCAGCTCGGTTTTGCCCACACCTGTTGGCCCTAAAAATAAAAACGAACCAAAGGGCTTATTGGGGTCAGCCAGTCCTGCTCGGCTACGTCGCACCGCATTAGCAACCGCTTTGATGGCTTCATCTTGTCCGATGACCCGTTCGTGAAGTTTGCTCTCCATGTTGAGCATTTTTTCTCGTTCACCTTGTTGCATTTTATTGACAGGGATTCCTGTGGCGGCAGAGACCACTTCAGCAATTTCATTGTCGGTAACTTTGTTACGAAGCAGTTTGGTGTTGCCCATGTTGCCTGACTTATCATGCTGTTGTGCTAAATCTGATTCGCTGATGCGTTTTTCTAGTTGTGGAATGGTCTCGTATTGCAGTTTGCTCATGGTTTCATAGTCACCTTCACGACTGGCTTTATCATAGGCAATGCGTGCTTTATCCAGCTCATCTTTGAGCTGTTGACTGCCTTTGACCAAGGCTTTTTCAGCTTGCCAAATTTCATTTAGGTCAGCATATTGCTTTTGTAACCCTTCAATTTCATTATCCAAGAGTTTGACTTGTGATTTTGCCCCATCATCATCTTCGCCTTTGAGCGATTCACGTTGCATCTTTAACTGGATAAGACGACTGTCTAACTTATCTAAAGCTTCAGGTTTGCTGTCCATTTCCATACGCAGACGACTGGCGGCTTCATCTACCAAATCAATGGCTTTATCAGGTAAATTACGGTCAGTGATGTAACGGTGACTCATGCGAGCAGCGGCGATGATGGCACTGTCTTGGATATCCACACCATGATGCAGTTCATAACGTTCTTTTAGCCCTCGTAAGATGGCGATGGTGTTTTCTACCGATGGCTCATTCACCAGTACTTTTTGAAAGCGACGCTCAAGGGCGGCATCTTTTTCGATGTACTGACGGTATTCGTCCAGTGTTGTTGCCCCCACACAGTGCAATTCACCCCGAGCCAATGCAGGTTTGAGCATGTTGCCAGCGTCCATTGCCCCATCTGACTTGCCTGCCCCCACTAAGGTATGCAGCTCATCGATAAATAAGATGATGTTGCCTTCTTGTTTGGCAAGGTCACTGAGTACTGCTTTTAGGCGTTCTTCAAATTCACCCCGATATTTTGCCCCAGCGATTAAAGCCCCCAAATCCAGTGATAACACTTGCTTATGACGCATGCCTTCTGGTACGTCACCATTGACAATTTTGAGTGCTAAGCCTTCAACAATGGCGGTTTTACCTACCCCCGGTTCACCTATCAACACGGGGTTATTTTTAGTACGGCGTGACAGCACTTGAATGGTACGGCGTATCTCTTCATCTCGTCCGATGACAGGGTCTAGCTTGCCTTGTTCTGCTCGCTCGGTCAGGTTGATGGTGTATTTATTTAAGGCATCTCGTTGGTCTTCGGCATTTTGAGTGTTCACGGTTTGACCTCCTCGCACGGTTTGTATGACTTGGTTTAATTGAGTGGTGTCCACGCCTGCTGATTGTAAGATTTTTTGACTGTCACTGTGTTCTGCCAATGCCAATAATAGCCATTCTGTGGCGATGAACTCATCGCCCATTTTTTGGGCAAAACGGTCAGCTAAGTTGAGTACTTTAATGGTATTTTGGTTAAAATTAACTTCACCTGTGGGGTTGGTTAAAGTGGCTTGATGTTCCAGTGCTTTTTTGATGCCCTGTTGTAGCTTGTTAATGTCGCCTCCTGCTTGCTGTAAAAGCGACATAATGGACTCATCTTGTGATAAAACTGCCAATAAATGCACCGCATCAATGCTGGTATGGTCATGCCCAACCGCCAGACTTTGTGCGTTTTGGACGGTTTTTTGCAATTTTTGGGTAAATTTATCAAATCTCATGTTGTTGTCCTTTTTATTCAATATGGTTTTTGTGTTCAATATGGCTTTAAGTTTGGTATGACCTTACTTGATGTCCTATATTGTGTGTTTAGGGGGCATTTTCAACATAAAATCCCTGATAAATTTTGATGTTTTTGTGTTTGTCAAGTTAATATTTGGTGTCTATCAAGTAGGGTTTTGTTGATGACGATGGCATGTTGAATGTCTTTATCACTTCATCATCTCTTTGTCTATGCGTTCATGATGTAGCGGTGGTGCTGATGACATCTGTTGAGAATAAGCACGGCGGTCAGCAAAATAATGACGCAAGGTGCGTCTAACCGCTTCAAAAGCCAGTTTATCCCAAGGAATGTCAGTTTCAGCAAACAACCCACATTGTAGACTCTCACTGCCCACCCCAAACTGACCATGTTGCAACTGTGCCAAATACAGCACATACACCTGACCAATCTTGGGAATGTCATATAAGCAATACAGCATGGGATTGATGGCAATGGCATCGGCTTCTTCAAGGGTCTCTCTTAATGCCCCTTGAGCCGTGGTTTCGCCAATTTCCATAAATCCTGCTGGCAATGTCCACAAGCCGTATTGTGGTTCAATGGCTCTTTGACATAACAACACTTTATCGTCATGCACCACCAACGCACCGCAGATAATCTTAGGATTGTCATAATGAATATGCCCACAATAAGAGCAAACCAGTCGTGGGCGATTGTCGCCTTGTGGTATTTGATGTTTGGCATGATGACCACAGTTTTGGCAAAATGACATAAAAAACTCCAACAAATAGAAAAATATTTTACTGATTATGCAGTTCATAGAGCAGTGATTAATAATAGAGCAGTTGTCGACAATAGAACAGTTACATTATTATCATATGCCACACATTGCCACCGCCACCATACCCACATAACATCATGAACAGCCATCATATCACGTCTTATCCAACATGGAACACATTACCCCTACAAATGGCTCAAGCCCATGATTTAAATCATGCCGACTTACGTCAACTGTTGCATCGGTTACGCTTTGCCAACGCTCAAGGCATTGCCAATGACTTGCAAACCCGTCATTCACAAACCCGTCATTCACAAACCATCGATGACTTGATACAAACGCCCATTGCTCATGCCAGTGTGTTGGTGGCACTGACCAATGAGAGGCACCCCATGTTGTTGCTGACCAAAAGGGCATCACACATCACCGCTCATGCTGGTGAAATTGCCTTTGCTGGGGGTAAATACGAACCTGCTGACACCAATAACATCGTTACCGCCTTACGAGAGAGCTTAGAAGAAGTGAATCTTGACCCAACTGGGGTGCGATTGTTGGGACAACTGCCCACCCAAACGTCCAAATCAGGGTTGGTCGTGCGTCCGATTGTGGCGGTTATTCCGCCAAATTTATCATTGCAAGCAGAGCAGGGTGAGATTGAGCGGATATTTTGGGCAGACTGGCAGTATCTGCGTCATGCACCGACGGTAGATTATCATTTAATCACACAAGTGGCAGGGCAGAGTATGAAACTGGTTACCCCATGTTGGCAAGTAGATGGTGAAACTGTGTGGGGACTGACAGGGCGTATCATTGCCAGTTTGTTAAAGGTGGGGTTTGATAGACATATTGAGTGGTATTATCGGCAACAAACCTAGCAGGGATTAGATACATCATTCATGGTCACTAAAACACCCAATGTAATAAAAGTTAGTGTAAGACCAAGAGCGACCAATGGAGCAATTTCATTGGCGATAATGTCAGAATAACTACTGGCAAAACTCGCCAAAGAGCTGTTTACCTTTTCAAAACTAACACTTAAAAAACCAGAACCTTCGCCAGTATATTCAGCCATTTTCTAATTCCACTTTTGAACCTGCTTATCAGGACTATTACTATTAAATTCTTTTGAGTATCTTTCCTCTGCTGCCTGTGCAACACCACAATTTGGCTCATCTTTAACCAACTTTTCATAATTACCAATTTGAGACAATTTTTCTTTACAGGTAGTCAATAGTTCTCTTCTCAATTCTTTGTTTTGGTAAAGTTCATCAACAGTATAATCCGCTTTCTTTTCTCCACAAGCAGATAAAGAAACAGTCAAAGAAACTAACACAAAAATAACTAAACTTTTCATAAAAAGACCCCAAGTGTAAATTGATTGATTATTTGTGTGCAAGACCCATAACACATAAGCCCTGCACACAAACATTTTACCACTTAATCAATACAATTACTGCCACTTTTGAACGGCATTTCCTGAGCCATTGCTATTAAATCTCATTGACCGTTCTTTCGCTCTTTGCTCCTGCATATCTTTCTCAGCCTGCATAAGCATATTCATCATTTGAAGTTGGTTGCTTTGTAGCTGAATCATTGCAATTTCTACCTGAATGCGGTTTAATAGGTCGGCAGCGGCTTTGGGGTCTTTTTGTAGGTCAATGGAATTTGCCATACGCTGAATTTGAGCAAAACGCTGGTTGCTCTTGGCAAACATATCATCTAAAACAGCCTTATTGCCAAGTGCTTGCATTTTGGTTTGATTGGCGATTTGAGACAGTTGCTCTTTTTGTGTGCCTGTCAGTTGCTGGCTTTTTTCTAAGCGAGCCACCTTGTCTGCAAGACCCGCCCAGTTACCTGACTGGTAGTCTTTGTACATATCTTGCATTTCTTTTGGCATTTGACTGCCGTATTGATTAAACAATACACCAATATCACGGCTACCTCTGAATTGGTCATAAGTAGCTTTTGCTTGGTCATACTGTCTTTTTGCCTCGTTAAGCTGTTATAGCTGACGAGCAAAAACAGCAGAGTCAAATACCGTAATGGCGTGAGCTATGGTTGAGGTCATAACCACCCCAACAGGGGCGATTAGGGACAATGACAAAATTGCCGCCGTTGCTTTTTTGGTAAAATTTACTTTCATAAATTACTCCTTAGTTAGGAAAATGTGGCAGCTGCCGCAGGGTTAAAATAAGCAACTCTATCTACCACGATAACCATTTTCTTCATAAAAGACTGGCAACCAATCATCAGGGTGTTCTGAACCAAGTCGCTTGATGATGTCGTTGATTTTTTCAGCATTCTCTGGCGTGCCTGACAAAACAGTAATTTCTCTTTCAAAGCCCTTTAAGTTAAACTGCAATAAACATTGGTTAAAAAATATCGGTTAAAAAATATCGGTTAAAAAAACAGACCCATATCAGTATGGTTCATATTGGGTCAGTCGGGTCAGCTTGTTGAGTGGAGACTGGTTGAGTGGAGACTGGTCATCGATTTTCATATGAGCGTTTGTCGTGAATAGGTTGGGTAAGCTGGGCAAGCTGTTCTGGTGATGACCATAAGCCTTCTAAATCATAAAATTCACGAGCTTGGGGCATCATCACATGCACCACCACAGAACCTAAGTCCACCAAAGTCCAGTCGCTTTCTTTTTCACCTTCACGCCCCAATGGCAGATAGCCTGCGTGTTTGGCGGTAACAGACACATGGTCAGCAAGGGCTTGCACATGGCGTTTTGATGTGCCTTCGGCGATGACCATACGGTCGGCAACATCGGTCAAATTGGTGACGTCCAGCACGGTGATGTTTTTGGCTTTGACATCATCTAATGCGTCGGTAACAAGCTTTAGACAAGCGTCAATATGGGTTTGGATTTGTTGTTCGGTTGATTGAGGTTGTTGTGTTTGTTGGCTTATCGATTGCGTCATTGTGTTGGGTTACCTTGATAACAGAAATAATTTGGGTGAAATAAAATCAGTTTGGCTAATATTGGTTTAACCAAAATCGGTTTAGCGAGCTTCTAAAATTCGGTTACGCACAAAGATGACTTTATGTTGATTGTCATTGGGATAGCGTTCTTCTAACTCAAAATATCTGGGATACGCCCGCAAAAAGTCGCTAAATTTATCATAATGAAACAGACGAGAGTCAAAGTCTGGCTCAACCTTTAAGATGTAGTTTTTGACAGGGGCGATGTTTGCCCACCCTTGGTCATCTGCCATGCTGGCAATGGCAAGTTTGACCAGTGTGATTGCCACATCTACAGGCTTAAACTGATTGCTGTCCATAGAGAACAACATGTCCGCTGAGTCATAAAAATCCACCTTAGGCATCTCTTTGTTGTTGTCAAACATCTCAAGATAAGTGAACTTATCACACGCTTGCATAAAGGCTTTTGGCGTACTGCGATTGCCAAAGCCAAATACCTGCAAACCTTGCTCTCGCATACGCTGAGCCAGTCGTGTGTAGTCACTGTCAGATGTAACCAAACAAAAGCCATCAAACCGCCCTGTATATAGCAAATCCATGGCATCAATGATAAGAGCAGAGTCGGTGGCATTTTTGCCTGTGGTGTAGGCGAACTGCTGAATGGGCTGTAGTGAGTAGTTAAGCAATCTTCCCTTCCAGCTACCCAGTTGTGGTTTTGTCCAGTCACCATAGACACGGCGAACACTGGCTCGCCCAATGGCAGCGATTTCTGACATCAGGCGGTCTAAATGCTCCGTTGACGCATTATCAGCATCGATGAGCAAGGCAAGCTGTGCGTCTTTGTCAGGTTTATCAAATCCAGACATGGCTACTCCGCATGATTACATCAACATGGCATACAAGAAACAGGCATACACGAGCATGGCATACACGCATTTTCACAAGTATGACAAGCATTTTAACAAATTGCTTCAGCGATTACTTGTTATTTTATTGCTTATCATACGTTTGAGCTGTTGGCTTGAATGGCAGTCAAGGCAATGGTATAGACAATGTCATCAACCAATGCCCCACGAGATAAGTCATTGACAGGTTTGTTTAAGCCTTGCAACATGGGTCCGACACTGATGACGTTGGCACTTCGTTGTACTGCTTTATAAGTGGTGTTGCCTGTGTTTAGGTCGGGGAATATAAACACATTGGCTTGCCCTGCCACAGGTGAGTTGGGTGCTTTTTTCTTGCCCACGCTCATAACAGAGGCGGCATCGTATTGTAAGGGGCCGTCTACCAACAAGTCAGGGACTCGTTTACGCACAATTTCGGTGGCTTTTTTGACTTTTTCCACATCATCGCCAGTGCCTGATGTGCCAGTTGAATAGCTTATCATCGCCACTTTTGGTTCAATGCCAAATGCTTTGGCAGAGGCGGCGGATTGAATGGCAATTTCTGCCAGCTCTTCGGCGTTGGGGTTGGGGTTGATGGCACAATCACCATACACCACGACTTGCTCAGGCAATAGCATAAAAAATACCGATGATACCAGCGAATAATCTGGTGAGGTTTTAATCAGCTGAAAAGCAGGACGCACGGTATTGGCGGTGGTATGTACCGCTCCTGATACCAACCCATCTACTTCACCTTGATATAACATCATCGTCCCTAACACCACGGTGTCTTTAAGTTGACTTGCTGCCATTGGCTCGGTCAGTTTACCTTTGCGTCGCTCAACCATGGCATCGACATAGTTGTTGGCGATGCTGGCAGGGTCAATGATTTCAATGCCTTCGGGTAACTCGATGCCTTGGTTTTTGGCAACTTCTTCCACTTCTTCTTGGGTTGCCAACAGCACACAGTTGGCAATGCCACGGCTCTGGCAAATACTGGCAGCTTCTACTGTGCGTGGCTCTGCTCCTTCTGGTAAGACGATGCGCATTTTGGTTTGTTGGGCTTTTTTAACCACCAAATGACGAAACGCAGACGGTGATAATCTTGGAACATGTCCACGACTAAAGTAATCTTTTAGCCAATCTAAATCTAAATGAGCGGCAACAAAGCGAGCCACTTCACTGGCACGGTCAATGTCATCTTCAGGGATTTCATTGCTGATATTGCTTAAACGTTGAACCGTATCATAACTGTTGGTCTTAACGCTCATCACAGGCATGCCCGTCTTTAAAGCAGGGCGACACAAGTCGATGATGGTGCTGTTGGGCGTGATGCCCCCTGTTAAGATGATGCCTGCCATTGGCACACCATTCATTGAAGCTAAGGCAGTCGCCAGTAAGATGTCGTCTCGGTCACCAGGAGCGACAATCAAGCTACCACGGCTAAACACCTGCCCAATGTTGGCAACCGTTTGGGCAGTCAAAGTGGTGCGATTCACTCGGCGAGATTTGGCTTCGCCTTTATTTATCCAATACGCCCCAAGCTCTCGACCGATGTCCCATGTTCTTGGCACAGACAAACTATTAGAAAATGGCACAACCCCTAATAGATGGAACTTATCGGTGGCAAATGCAGGGGAGAGTTTTTTGACTGCCTTGATAAACGCATCATCTAAGTCAATATTGGCTTGCCCTGGGGCGACAGGTTGATTTTCAAAGACGTTTGGCACATTTTGTACTCGCATTAAAATACAACCCAAAGTGCGTGAACTTGCCAGACCACCAAATTCGGTGGCGTGTACGTCCAACTTGTATGCCAGTGCTTCAGGGTTTTGTAAGTCGGCAGTACTGACCAAAACGATGTGAGCATCTAAAGCATTTGCTAAAGCATGATTGACACTGACCGCATAAGACGCATCAGCAGACGGCACTAAGCCTTCGCACACCATCACGTCATAGTCATCTTTTAGGTTTTGATGCCCTGCCACCACTTCTTCCATCAAATCATCTAAATGACCATCGCCAATCATGCGCTCCATGCGATGACGGTTAATCGGCTTGGGGGATTTGATGCCAAAGGCTTTTTCCGCCAACGCCCCAGACGCATTTAAATTGTGTTTAGAGTCATCATCAGTCTGCAAAAATGGCTTCATAAAGCCTGCCTTAATGCCAGAGTAGTCTAACGCTTTGATTAAGCCCAAACTGGCAGATGTCAGACCAATGCCTCTTTGAGTGGGTATCAGTAAAATGGTTTGCATAAATTGCCCTTTTTATGAATGTGATACAAAACAATCATGATACAAAACAATCATGATATAGAATAATAATGGGTAAATTCTTTATCAGATTAACCAAGATAAGATTAGCCAAAATAAGACCGACCAAGCTACTTGCCAATCACCTCACGGGTTTCCATGGCAATTTGATACTCTTCATCGGTGGGAATAACCCAAAGTTCAAGCCGACTGTCAGGGTGGTGAAAACTGCCTTCACCGCCACGGATAAGCTTGGCATTTTTATCAGCGTCAATGTGAATGCCAAAATGACGCATCACCGCCAAAATATTGGCACGAGTCTCAGCAGCATTCTCACCAATACCACCTGTAAAGATAATGCCTGTCAGCGTTGGCACAGCACAGCTTAATGCCGCCAGATATTTACCCACTCGATATTCAAACATGGCAAGTGCCAGCTTGGCATTGGCATTGCCATCAGCCGCCGCTTCTTCAATGGTGCGCATGTCGTTGGAGATGCCAGACACCCCCAGCACGCCACTTTGTTTGTTCAATAAAGTATCAATCTCTTCAATGCTCATGCCTCGAGTTCGGTGCAAGTGAGCGTGTAAACTTGGGTCAACATCACCACTTCTTGTACCCATCATCAAGCCCTCAAGTGGGGTTAGTCCCATGCTGGTGTCCAAGCTTTTGCCATCATAAATCGCTGCTGCTGAACAACCATTGCCTAAATGGGCAGTTAGCCAACCGTGTGGGGCTGGTGTGTTGCTAAGCTTGCTGGCTCGATGCGACACATAGGCGTGTGATGTGCCATGAAAGCCATAACGGCGAATGCCATATTCTTCATACAGCTCTTTGGGAATGGCATAACGAAACGCCACATCAGGCATACTTTGGTGAAAGGCAGTATCAAACACCGCCACCTGTGGCAAATTAGGATAAAGGGTGTTGACCGCTTCGATGCCCAAAGCATTGGCAGGATTGTGTAATGGGGCTAATACGGTCAACTGTTTGATTTCTGATAACGTATGCTCATCAATCTTAACGGCCGATGAAAATTGACGCCCTCCATGAACCACCCGATGCCCAACCGCCACAGGTTGATGCTCTTTTAACAACTGTAAAATCTCTGTCAGGGCTTGCTTGTGGTCAGCCCCATTGAGTTTAAACAACTGTTTATCACCATCAGTGTTGGTGTGTTTAAGTTGTGCCAATGGTGTTCCCAATCCTTCTGCCAAGCCTGTGATGCGACTTTGATTGTCTTCACTGATTAAGGCGTATTTGATAGAAGAAGAACCACAGTTTAATACCAAAGTGGGGTTTATCATGATTGTCATAAATCAAATTCCTATGAATATGAATGAAATGTTAAGAAATAAACAAGCAGACCAAGTATTAACAAACGCAAGTCACAAAAACAAGTCGCAAAAATAGGGGCTTATTATACCGTTGTTTGCGGTTAAAAGGGTAAACAAAAGCATGAAAGGCTTAACCCATTGCATAAAAGATAAACCCATAAAGCAAAACCCATCAAATGATTGACTGAGCAATACTGTGTTAAAATCAATCCTAAATAGCCCTAAGTTAAGATATTAGAATGTTAAGACATTAAGATGACGGTATTAAGCGACAACATATTAAGCATATTAAGCATATTTTAAACCACCACAATACAGGCATGTTCTTATCCTAAGAGAGCATTAATACAAGAACATTGATACAAAAACATGGATATAACAGAGAGCATTGATATGAATATCTCGAAATCTGTCCTAACCATTTTGTTGTTGGTTGTCATGGGGCAATTATCAGCGTGTGGTCAAAAGGGTGATTTGTATTTGCCAGGCACCGCCAAGGGTGATGCTGACGACCGTTTTTTATTAACTCGGCCATTAGCAGACAAGCAAACCACGGATAACATGGCAGACGTTATCAGCAAGCAAGCTGATGATAAACATCACCAACTGTCCACAGACCCAACCAATTTGCATCTATTGCAGGATAATCCAATGCAGGCATATTGATTGGATTTAACATGTGATTGATTTAATTTGCGATTGGTTTTACTTACGCAAAATCACTTTTTTTAACTTAAGGTCATGTTAAAATAGTAACCCTTTTGCCCTTTATTCATACTAAGGTAATGTTATGCGTATTTTATCTGTTTTTAATGTCAATAAAGCCCTTGTCAGCACCACTTCGGTTGCGGTATTTTTGGCTGCTTCATGTTTGGTTGGTTGCAATCAAAGTGGTCAATCCACCGATACCAATACGGACAGCACCACAGGTTCAGAAGTGGTTGCCAGTACCGATGATGCCAATGAGCATTTGGCTGAACATGCAACAGAAGATGTGATAACCGTTGACCCAACCGAAGAGATGTCAGAAGAAACACAGACTGGTGAGCCAACGGCTGACACCATGACAGGCACAGGCTCAGTAGAAGAGCAAGTCATCAGTGATAATCCTGACCAAGCGTTTTAAGTTCTCCTTGGGTGTTATTTAGTTTGGTTTTGGCTATTTTGTTGGAATGTCTATGTCTGTTGTTTCGTCTGTTGTTTCTTCCCATTCGTTCGATAAGTTGTCTGAGCTGTCTGCTGATAGGTCTGCCATTCGGTATGATACGGACATGGGGTGCTACATCAATCCACATGCGTTGGTTGATTGTTTGCCTTATCTTTCTTATCGACCTTGTCAACATTTAGACCATCAATCGCAAATTGACCATGAATCCTTTGCTTTTGAACAACTTGCTTCTGAACAACTTTATGTTGAAGAAGTGTCATTATCCGATGTGGCAAAGAAGTTTGCCACGCCTTGTTATGTGTATAGTCATACCGCCATCAAGCAAGCTTATTTAGCGTATGCCAATGCGTTTGCAGACTTAGGCGTGCCTGCTCAAGTTTGTTATGCGGTTAAAGCCAACTCCAACTTAGCAGTGCTTGGTGTGCTAAGTGAGTTGGGCAGTGGCTTTGATATTGTGTCGGTGGGTGAGTTGATGCGGGTGTTGGCGGCAGGTGGTGATGCGTCAAAAGTGGTGTATTCAGGCGTTGGTAAGACCGCTTGTGACATTCGTTATGCGTTAGAAAAAGGCATTGGTTGTTTTAATGTTGAGTCGGTCAGTGAGCTTGAATTGATTGACCGTGTGGCAGGGCAGATGCAAGTAAAAGCACCCATCTCCTTACGCATTAACCCCAATGTGGATGCAGGTACGCACCCTTATATTTCAACAGGGCTTAAGCAAAATAAATTTGGCATTGCTCATAATCAGGCATTGGCGGTGTACCAACAAGCTCAAGCCCTGCCAAATCTTAACATCGTAGGCATCGACTGCCACATCGGTTCACAGCTGACTGAGACTGAGCCATTTTTGCATGCGTTGGATAAGCTGATTGATTTGATTGAGAAATTAAACGGTGCAGGCATTGAGTTTGCTCACATTGATATTGGTGGTGGGCTTGGTGTGCAGTATATTGATGAGTCGGTTGATGCGGTTGCAGACTTTGCTGTTGCTGTTACAAATCAGCTTAAAAAGTTGTTAGATAATGCTAAAAAACCAATAACACTGTTTTTAGAGCCGGGGCGTAGCATTGTTGCTAATGCTGGTGTGCTGTTGACTCATGTTGATGTACTCAAACCCAGTCTGTCTTTGGACAATGACAGCAAAAACTTTGCCATTGTTGATGCTGCCATGAATGACTTAATCCGCCCTGCTTTATATGAAGCAGAAATGGCAGTCATTCCTGTGATGCTTGCCAAACAATCAGACGAACCAATCAGTCAATCTGTGCCAAAGACAGCTTGGGACATCGTAGGAGCGATATGCGAGACAGGCGACTTTTTGGCAAAGGCACGCTTGCTTGACTTAAAAGAGCAACAACTGCTTGCGATGACAGGGGCAGGGGCGTATGGTTTTGTCATGTCCAGCAACTACAACACTCGCCCTAGAGCATGTGAGGTCATGGTCTGTGGTGATAAAATGCAACAAATTCGAGCCAGAGAACGCATTGAAGACTTATTTGCCACCGAGTCATTGATGAACGTTTGACCCAATCAGCACATTCTTTTTTTTTAATTTTTTATCCAAAGCTGTCGATTGCAAGCTTTGGATTTTTTGTCTGATTTTTTTAGCCATCATTTTTTAGCCATCATGGCAAGCTATCGGTTGACGTGATAAGATAATCACAAAACAAAACCAAAGGAATTATCATGTTAATAGAATTTACCAAAATGCACGGACTGGGCAATGACTTTATGGTCATCGATTTGGTGACTCAGCGTTTGGATTTAACCACGCCACTCATTAAATTACTGGGCGACCGCCACTTTGGCATCGGATTTGACCAATTATTGGTGGTTGAACCACCAACCAGACCGGATGTGGACTTTCGTTATCGTATTTTTAACCAAGACGGCTCAGAAGTACAACAATGTGGCAATGGGGCAAGATGTTTTGCTCGCTTTGTGCAAGCACGCAAACTTACCTTTAAGCAACGCTTAAGAGTTGAAACGGTCAGTGGCATCTTAACATTAACCACCGACCGCTATGGTTGGGTGCAAGTCGATATGGGTAAGCCCAAGTTTAAGCCTGCTGATGTTCCTTTTGCCCCAAAAGCCATCACCAAAATCCAAAATACCTACCGTCTCAATGTCAACGGCACTCCTGTGCAGTTGTATGTTGCCAACATGGGCAATCCCCACGCTGTCATCAAAACTGATGATGTGTTGACCGCTGATGTTGAAAGGCTGGGTAAAGCCATCGAAGCACATGAAGCCTTTCCCGAGCGGGTTAATGTCGGTTTTATGCAAATCATGAACCAACGGCACATTCGCTTGCGTGTTTATGAACGTGGGGTGGGTGAAACTCAAGCTTGTGGTACAGGGGCGTGTGCTGCTGTGGCAGTTGGCATCAATGAAGGCTGGTTAGATGAAGGTGAAGACATTCGAGCTCAATTATACGGGGGCAGTATGCTGGTCAAATGGCAACCAGGTTATAACATGATGATGACAGGACCGACTGCTTTTGTCTATGAAGGGGTGTTTAGCCCAGATGGTTTAATGGCACAAGCAGGCATTAAGGTGAATAAACCATACACTGATGACAGTGATAATGATGACGTTAGGGATAATGACTTGTGATGACTGATGATGCCGATGCTTATGCCAAAAATTAACGCCAAAATCAATGGCGACAATCAACGCCAAAATCAACGCCAGACCATGGTCATAGACATGCCAGTTGAGCAGTTGCCAGCCAATCAGATTCAGCTGGTGTCTGCTTGGCTTGAAAAATTATTACAACAAAACTACTCACACCACACATTAGACGCTTATCGCAGGGCAGTGATGAATTTGTTGGTATTTTTGCATAAACGACAACGACAGTTTAATCAATGCGACAAGCGACTGCTGACTTATTTTATCAGCGAACGCAGGGAGTACCATGGCATCAAGCCAATAAGCATGCAACATGAATTGTCTGCCATTCGCCATTTTTATGCTTGGTTGATTGATATGGGGCATGCCACCATCAACCCCACCACAGGGCATCAGCTCAAAAACCAAGTCCGCAATTTACCAACCATTGCTGATGTTGATTTACTCAGTCAATTATTAGACCAAGCCATGCCAGAAGATGCCAAGCAAGCTTGCTTATGGAGGCGAGATAGGGCGATGTTTGAGCTACTTTATGGCAGTGGATTGCGAGTGGGGGAGTTGGTTGCTTTGGATATTAATGACGTTGATTTGGTGCAAAAAGTGGTTAGGGTATTTGGTAAAGGGAAAAAGCGTCGACTTGTTCCCATGACCAGTGGCAGTGTTGATGCCATTCATCGCTATCTGCCCCAGCGTTGTCTTTGGGCAAAAAATGCAGACATGGCATTATTCATCAGTGAGCAACGGGGCAGACGGCTTAGCACTCGCAGTGTGCAACAACGCTTAAAAGTTTGGGCAACTCGTGCTGGCATTGACCAAAATCTATATCCACACTTGCTTAGACACTGTTTTGCATCACATATGTTATCAGAAAGTGGTGATTTACGAGCAGTACAAGAGATGCTGGGGCATGCCGATGTCAGCACCACGCAAATTTATACGCAAGTCGATTTTGTTAAGCTTACTCAAATCTATGACACAACCCACCCAAGGGCTGTTCGCATCACAGCAAAATCATAAGCCAACGTGTTTATATTCACCTAAATCCATATTCATCTAAGCAATCTAAGTAGATGACTCATTGCCACTTAACTCACTGCCACGCATTGCTGACAGTTCCTCATTGGTGTGACGCAGTTTAAGACTGAGCATGGACGCCAATGCCTTTAAAATTTTGATGCCAATTCTGGGGTGGTCAATCAAGATGCGTTCAAAATCACGTTTGGGCAACACGATTAAACCTGTTCTTTGGCTGGCCTTAGCAGACGCCGAACGAGACAAATCATCAATTAATGCCATTTCACCGATACCGTCCCCAGGTTTTAGCGTTACCAACATCACTTGTTTGTCTGGTAATTGTTTGAATATCTCGATGCTCCCCGCCACCACGAACGCCACATAATCACCCACCTCACCTTCAAAAAACAGATATTCACCTGCTTCTATGCCTCGAAAGGTCAAATACTGCTCCAAAATACCGAACTGATATCGGTCTAAATTTTGAAACACCACATTGCTTTTTAATAACTCGTATAAAGACATGTGAGCTGTCATGATAATGTCCATAGGAATATTAAGAGTATGGCACTGTTTTTTATTGATGACTGTTTTTGACTGATGAAGGTTGCCACTGACAACGTTGTTTACTGGCAAAATTTTATCTGACTGTGGTTCTTATGCCAAATGTCTTATGCCAAGCGATGACACTCAAAAATGGGTAAATCTACCCTATTTTGGTGTTGTTGTTCATCATCGAAAACAGCAGTAATCACACTAAAATCTCGTTTATGATGGCTGTTTTCACCATTTTGCCAATCATCAAAAGACGTGTTGTCCATTGTCAATATTTGACCACGGCTGTCAGTGATGGTGCTGTGCCCCCAAGTATGGCGAATGGTTGAACACGTGGTTGTGCTCATGTTGGTGTCAATGTCTGTCAGATGGTGTTGAGTGTCGTTAATGGGTGTTGGTATGATGTGTTTGCCCCCTTGTGCTGAGCCAATAACCAAACATTGACTGTCAATGGCACGAGCTTGTAATAATAACCGCCAATAAACTTCTCCTGTCTGATAAGTAAAGGCACTGGGCGCAGATAAAAGGTTCGCCCCTGACTGTCGTAGCCGTTGTGCCAATGCAGGAAAACGCAAATCAAAACACACCATCATGCCCAGCATGACTGTCGTATGGTCCAGCTCAAGATGAGCGGTGACAGTTTGAGTGCCTGCTTCAAAGGTTTGAGCTTCATCATAGCCACCTTGGTTGTCTGCCACTGTGGCACGGAACAGATGAATTTTATCATAGCGAGCCACTTGACTGCCATCAGGGGCAAACAGCAAGCTGGCTTGTCGAAGTCGCCCATCATTGATGACACTGCCATCTGGGCGATAAGGGCAAGGCAATGTCCCTGCCAACACATACAACTGATGCTTGCTGGCAAGATGAGCAAAGTGGGAACTAAGTTCATCAAAGCGTTGTGCTGTGGCATGCTGTCTGCCCATACTGGCAACATTCTCAGGCAGTACCACCAACTCTGCCCCTTGCCCTTTAGCAACATCAATGGCGGTGGCGGCGATTTGTAAATTGGCATCACAATCGGCTTGTGAATTCATGCCGATGCAGGCAATCATGGGCTTGGTCATGGCGTTACCCTTAACTGACGTATGATTTAACTGATGTGTCATTCAATTGATGTGTCATTTAACTGACAACTGACGCACCACTCACATGATGGTCTTTATTTTTCACAGACCACACCAGCACATCACCATATCATACCAGTTATTCCAAAGAATTTTGCCCAATTTATCTATAATGTAGTATCCTTTATCATATTGATTGTTATTAATAAAACAAACAACATCACCATCAACCAGAGTTTTTAATCATTATGAGTTTTTCATATGGTTTGGGGGCGAACCTTAAACTGGGGACTTCCCAAAAACTAACACCACAGATGCAACAAGCCATTCGCATCTTGCAACTGTCAAGTCTAGAGCTTGAGCAGGAAGTGGCAACCCAATTAGAATGCAATCCCTTTCTTGAACGAGTAGGGGACAGCCCTGAGCAAGCAGAAAACAGCCCTGAGCGAACAGACAGCCTTGAGTGGACAAATAAAACAGAATTGCCCCCCACAGAGAGCATGACTGATGACGATGGCGACTATGACTATGACTATGACAATGAAGACAGCTTTGACAAACTGTCACAAAGTGGGCTGGACGATACTGCCATCGATACCGATTGGGACAACATCTTTAGCCAGGACAGCACTGTCTTAGCATCGCCTGACACCAGCGATTACGATGACCACGAAGGACAAACCCAAAGTAGCATTCAAGACCATGTGCGATGGCAATTACAGTTAAATGAAGAACTCAATGAAATAGAGCTGTTAATTGCAGATTATTTGATTGATGCAATGAATGATGATGGTTTTATTGAGTTGGACATTGAAGGGTTGTACCAAAGTTTTCAAACCGTGTGTCAGTTTTATCAGTTGGATAACGCCATCAGCAAGTCAGACATTGAATCGGTGCTGACCACCATTCAAGAGTGCGACCCCATCGGTGTGGGAGCAAGAGATTTAAGTGAAAGCTTAAAGTTGCAACTGTATGAGATGAACTGTAAAACTCCCTTTGTCCAAGAAGCCCTACGGATTTTGCAACATTCTGATTTATTGGCAACCAACAACATCAGCGAGTTGTTAATTCGAACCCAGCTTGACATCAGCGACATAGAGCCAGCCTTGGAATTGCTCCGCACCCTAAATCCCTCTCCAGGAGAACACTACCGAAAGTCTCAACCCAAACTTACCAATATCAAAGAAACCTATGACATTGCTGATGTGCTGGTTACATTGCTGAGCAATCCAACCCAATCTGCTCAGCCCAATCAAGAGAATGAATTTGCCTTGCAACAAATGACATGGCAAGTGGAACTAAACCCAGATACCCTGCCCAAATTACGCATCAACCAAAAATACAGCCAACTTATCAAACGTGGTGATGCCAGTGATGACAATGCTTTTTTAAAGCAAAACTTTAGCGATGCTCGCCTATTTATCCGTAGCATCGAAGAACGCAACAACAATCTACTTAAGGTTGCCAGTTGTATTGTCAAACGCCAACAGGCTTTTTTATTGTATGGAGCGACTGCCATGCAGCCACTGGTTTTAAAAGATGTGGCTGACGAAGTGGGATTACATGAATCCACTGTCTCACGCTTAACCAGCAATAAAACTATGCTCACCCCACAAGGTTTATTTGAGCTAAAATACTTCTTTTCATCGTCTGTATCTGGCGTGGACGGTGACGTATCATCAACCGCCATCACCGCCATGATAGAGCAGATGATAGCCGATGAAAACCCAAAAAAACCCCTATCCGATAATGCCATCACCGATTATCTGCTTGAGCAAGGCATCGACATTGCAAGGCGTACCGTTGCCAAATATCGTGAACAGCTTGGCATTGGCTCTTCAACTCAACGCAGACAACGTTACTGACTGATTGACATACTCCCACCACCAAACCTAGCGGTTATGGTGGGGGAATCTTTGCGACCCATAACAATCCCAACCTAGATTGAATTGTTACCTTTCGTCATGCCACCATCGCTGAATGGTATCGGCATGAGGGAACTCTTTATACAACACTAAGTCCTAGTGCATCAGCTAATGCTTGCTTTTTATGGTTCTTTACCATGTTTTTTACACCTAAATATTCAATCACATGACTGGTAGCTTGGTTTTCGCAAATCAGTTTATGCGTGACTTTATGGTGTAAGTTTAAATGGTGTCAGTCTAAACGCTGGTTGCGTACTTTTTCATGAATACGAGCAACGGCTAATTTTTTGAAATATGGGTATGATTTAGCATTGTTTTTATTTAGTGTCTATGACATCGAAAAACAACAACGCCCTGATTAGGTCGCCTGTGCTTACATCTCCACCTAAATCAAAGATTATGGGTGGAGAATTACGCACGATGAGTTAAACGTTCTGATTAAACGCCACTGGCCACTAATTGTTGACTGATAACCGATGATGATGATTAGTACGATAAAATAAAATACTTGTTAAGATGAATAAATATGTTCTTAGCAAAATTAACACACAAATTGATGATAAATCCGCTATAATAACGGATTTAAAGTATTTTATTTTAAAGCATCTGACCATCATCGTTTAACATAATCCAAAAGTTTAACATAACCCAAAAAACAGCGGGAGACTTATCAACATGAGCAAATGGTCATTAACAGGCGTGAGCGAAGTCTTAGCAGAACTAGTTATCCCAGTCCATGATGACATACGCATCGGTCGTAGCCCTGATAGTGATGTGGTGTTGGCAAGCCAAAACATCTCTCGCCAACATGCGTTGATTAGTATCCAAAATGGTAACTTGTTTATTAAAGATTTAGGCTCGTCTAATGGCACATCAGTCAATGATAAAGCCCTTGAACCACAAAAATCCAAACACATCAATCATAACGATGTCATCGCTTTTGCCGACTTGGTATTTAAAGTGACTGACAACACTCAAGAGACGACCACCACTCAAGAGCTGACCGTCAGCACAGACAAAACCAATGAAGTCATAAAAAATGAAGAGGTAAAAAGTGAAGCCGTAAAAGATGAAGCAGAACCCGCACCAACGACTTTAGAGCCAGAACCAAGCACGCAAGAGCCAATAAGCATAAAAGAACCAGACACAAAACAATCAGAAAAAACCATCACGGCTGAACTAACAAAAATAGAGCTTGCTCAAACAGACACACCAGCCCAATCAGAAAAAGAATCAACCTCTAACCCAACCACCCTCTCTAAAGATGTGGTCTTTAAAGAGATGGTGAATGACCCAGCCAAAAAAGGCAACAGTAACCCAGTGAAGTGGTCAATCATCGCCATTATCATCGTTGCCGTGGCTTTTTGGCTATTTAATATGAATTAAATGCAAAAAAATATAAAATAATGGTTGCATTTTAAAATAAACTTGATAGAATACTTGCCACTTTAGCAGACACGCCGGCTTAGCTCAGTTGGTAGAGCAACTGACTTGTAATCAGTAGGTCGCCAGTTCGATTCCGGCAGCCGGCACCATCTGTTAAAGATTGCCAACATAACATCATGCCATTCATGTGATTCATAATGTGGCGTTGTGATATTATTGTTGGGCATGTTATCGGTGGGATTGGGGAGCGGTCAAACCCAGCAGACTGTAAATCTGCCGCGAAAGCTTCGAAGGTTCGAATCCTTCTCCCACCACCATTTATATTTATCTGCCAAGCACTTGCGGGTGTGGTTTAATGGTAGAACCTCAGCCTTCCAAGCTGATGGCGCGGGTTCGATTCCCGCCACCCGCTCCATACATTGATTTGCTCATATAGCTCAGGGGTAGAGCACTCCCTTGGTAAGGGAGAGGTCTCGAGTTCAATTCTCGATATGAGCTCCAATGCAAGTGCCGTTAAAGCCCATTCCCCAATAGCTCAGTTGGTAGAGCATCGGACTGTTAATCCGTGTGTCCCTGGTTCGAGCCCAGGTTGGGGAGCCATCTTAACCACTCAAACTTAACCATTTTAAGTCAGCTGTTTTATTTAGCCGTTTATTTAGATTAAGCTTGGCTTGGCTTGGTTAAATCAGTTAAATCATTACATTAGCAACCTATCCCATCTTAAAAGCGCTCACCTAAATGCTTTTTATGTCTACCATTTATATTTGCCAAAGTTTGAACAGGCTTTGAATGTTTGCCAGTTTCGATGACATCTATTTAATCCTTATCCTGTGATTATCCTGTTGTTATGGCTAGCTTAAGGTTTTTTTGGTAAAATTTGTTATACTTGTTTTCACCTTGGATTTGAGCTTTTATCCATCATTTTTTACCTAGGCTTGATTATGATACCTGTCCGTGTCAAAAACAAATTTTCTGATCACCCACAAAAAGTCATGCGTCCCATCAGTATTCGTCTCTCAGAAGAGATGATTGAGCTTTTAACAGAAACGGCACGTGAACATGGGTTTGAAAAAATTCAAGGCTTACTACGCCTGTATATTCGTGAGGGGTTAGACCGTGATAATGATAAATACACCTTGGCTCATGATGAAACTTTTATTGAAAAATTACGTAAAAAAGGAGTCAGTGAAAAAATCATTGAGCAAGCCATTATTGAAACTAATAATGTCTGCACCAACCAAAAATGACATAAAATAAATCACACAAGTCAAAAGTCATGATTCACTGACTTGAATTTTCACTCGATTTTAGCAAATAAGCACTCAAAAGCCCAAGTAATCAGCATGACGGAGAATACGATGAGTGAAAAAGCCCAATCTCATATTCAGTTAAATGGCATGAACATTGGTAATGATCAGCCTTTTGTGCTGTTCGGTGGTATGAATGTGTTAGAAAGCCGTGATTTGGCGTTTGAAATTGCTGAAACTTATGTTGAAATTTGTCAAAGATTGGACATTGGCTATGTTTTTAAAGCCAGTTTTGATAAAGCCAACCGTTCAAGTTTGTATTCATTTCGTGGGCATGGCATGGAGATGGGGTTACAGTGGCTGTCTGACATTAAAAAAACCTTTAATGTGCCTATCATTTCTGATGTGCATGAGCCATATCAAGCCAAGCCTGTGGCACAAGTGGCGGATATTATTCAGTTGCCTGCGTTTTTAAGTCGTCAGAGTGATTTGGTTACAGCGATGGCAAAGACGGGGGCAATTATTAATATCAAAAAAGCCCAATTCCTTGCCCCACATGAAATGCAACACATCATCAATAAATGTCTAGAAGCAGGTAACAATAAAATTATTTTGTGTGAGCGGGGTACGTCATTTGGTTATAATAACTTGGTGGTGGACATGCTTGGCTTTGACATCATGAAACAGATGAATGTGCCTGTGTTTTTTGATGTAACGCACAGCTTGCAACAGCCCGGAGCAAGGGCGGACAGTGCAGGTGGTCGCCGTGAGCAGATCACCACTTTGGCAAGGGCAGGCATGGCAACAGGGTTGGCAGGGCTATTTTTAGAAGCTCACCCTAACCCTGAGCAAGCCAAATGTGATGGGCCTTGTGCGTTGCGATTAAGTCAGCTTGAACCGTTTTTGGCACAATTAAAACAATTAGATGAGTTGGTCAAAGGTTTTGCTAAGTTAGACACAGCGTGATAGGTTCAATCACCATCAACCATGTAAAGGCGCAGATTTAAAAGCACATTACAAGGCAGATTAAACGGCACAAGACAGAAGATTAAAAGGCAGACTAAAAGGATTGTCATGAACTCACAGCATCAAAACCCATCAGCCCAAGTAAAGCGAAACCAATTTGCTCCCAAAGTTGTCCCTAAAGCCAAAGCAATCAATCAGTCTTGTGATGCTCTGCTTGGCGTGATGACGGCGATGCTATCAATGGCAATGCTGTCAGCTTGTGTGAGCAGTCCACAACCCATACCACAACTTATACCACAACCTGCCTCACAGCTTACCCCTCAACCATTCCAAACCGCACCAACGCCAGAACAACCACAAGTGATGCCAAACGTGATTGTGGTAACTCCTCCATCAGTCATTGCCACACGTCCAGTTGTGCCACCACAACCAACAGTGATTAATGGTTTTGGTGATTGGAAAGTCAGCTTTACCAATAAAGCGTTGGCAAGAGGGTTTTCTCAAGCTGAGATTGAGCGGTTGCTGGGCAATGCCCATCTTAATCAAAAAGTCGTTAGCCAAGACCGCAGTCAAGCCGAATTTGTCAAGATGCCTTGGGAGTATGTTGAATCTGCTGTTGCCAACAGTCGTGTCAGCAATGGGCGTAAGCATTTTATTGGTCATCGCAGGTTGTTTGATGACATTGGCAATCACTATGGTGTTGACCCAGCCATTGTGGCTGCCATTTGGGGAATGGAGTCATCTTATGGTGGCTTTATGGGTAATGCCAACTTGGTCAGCTCGTTGGCGACTTTGGCATATGATGGTCGTCGCCGTGATTTTGCTGAAGAACAATTGATGTCTCTGCTGACCTTACTTAGCCGTGGCGATGTGTCTTGGCACAATTTAGATGGATCGTGGGCAGGGGGTATGGGGCATACTCAATTCATTCCTGCCACTTGGTTGACACAAGGTGTGGACGGTGATGGCAATGGGCATAAAAACCCTTGGAATTTGACCGATGCGTTAAACAGCACTGCCAATTATTTGAGAAATTCTGGTTGGGTGCGTGGCGTTGACCCTGTGTATGAAGTGTTTTTGCCCAGTTATTTTGATTATCGATATCTTGATGACACCATGAGCCATGACGAATGGCGACAGCTGGGTGTGCAAGTGCTGGGGGGGTATGTGCCTGCCAATGCTCGCTTAAGTCTGTGGCTACCTGCAGGTAAGTTAGGTCCTGCCTTATTGACCAGTCAAAATTTTGACGTAATTAAGGTCTATAACAATTCCGCTAACTATGCGTTGGGGGTTAGTTTGCTTGCAAAAGCAATAAATGGACAAGGTGGTCTACAAACAGCGTGGCCCAAATATGAGCGACCACTCACCACCGTGCAAGTAACCAACTTACAGCGTCATTTGACACAAGCAGGGTATGATACTCATGGTATTGATGGGGTTATCGGTAGCAATACTCGTAAAGCTTTTGCCAGATGGCAGGCGGATAGCGGACAAGTGCCTGATGGTTTTATCACCCAAGACAGTGCCAAATTATTGATTTGGTAAGGCCATATGAGATTGCCCCTTCGTCATAAAGCTTAAATAAAGCTTGGTCAAAGGTTTGCATGTCCAGCTCACTGGATTTGGTCATGATGGCTGTTAAATAAGTTTTATATGAATGATGCCAAATAATATGTTGACACTTTGATATTATTTGACACTTTGATGGTTGTCTTGTTTGTGGTTATCTTGTCGTTTATTGATTATTTTGTACAAATTCGTTGTGTTCGACTTGATACAGTGAGCCAAGGCGTTGTTGTAAATCATCAGCAAGAATGTCTTTAGACTGTTTAAAGAATTCTTCTTCCTCTTCATCTAAATGATGACGAACTTTATGAATGAGGTCTTTTAAAGCTTGTTGCCATTTATCTGAGTCAGGCTGATGATTGTCTAAAGTGTCAATAAGTTCGTCCATTTCATGATGCTCAGTAATGGCATGACGAGCAATGTCCAAACCATCATCATGCTCCATAACAGGCACATAAAGATGACGCTCTTCAGCGGCCGCATGAGCGGTCAGCTCCAGCTTAAATTGCTGGTAGATTTTGGCTTGTTCTTTACTGTCATCGGTATTCTCTAACTGTTGACACAACTGACGTTGCACTTCATGACGGGCGATAAGGGCAGTAAAAATGTCTTGGTTTAGGTTAATGTCAGCTTTGATGTTGCTCATGGGTTTTCCTTAATTGATGTTAAAAATAAATTTAAAATATCTTTAAAAATAAATCTTTGAACATGGCTTTGATGAAACACATGTTATCCAAAGTATTATTTAAGCATTTTAATCAATTATTTGCTTAAAAACTGTGTTTGCTTGTTGCCATACGGTTGCTATCAGGTTAAGGTTAAGAATGGTTATCATTAGGGCATACCATCATCAAAGATTGACTGTGCATTAAATTTGCTTAATGGTCATCATGTCCTATAAAATAGAGATGCAGAATGCGTATTTATATGGTCAAATCAGGTTCTTTACCGATTTGTATGCCATACCAATTTTGATGCCACACATGATAAACAACAAAAGGATTGCATGATTATGCCAAAGATTTATTATACCCTAACCGACGAAGCTCCTTTATTGGCGACCTATTCTTTTTTACCTATTATTGAGACATTCACCACACCAGCGGGTATTGACATCATTAAAAGTGATATTTCACTGGCATCACGGGTTTTGGCTGAATTCCCTGATTATTTAAGTGAAGAACAACAACAAACAAAAACACTAGAAATCTTAGGTAAGTTGACTCAAGAACCTGATACCAACATCATTAAATTACCCAACATCAGTGCGTCAGTGGCACAGTTAGAAACGTGCATCGAAGAGCTACAAGCCAAAGGATTTGCCATTCCTGATTACCCAAGTAATCCCAACACCGAAGAAGAAAAAAACATCAAAGCCCGTTATGGTAAGTGCTTAGGGTCGGCTGTCAATCCTGTGTTGCGTGAAGGCAATTCAGACCGCAGAGCCCCCGCCGCTGTTAAAAATTATGCCAAAAAACATCCGCATTCGATGGGTGAATGGAAGCCGTGGTCAAAAACGCACGTGTCACACATGAATGAAGGTGATTTTTATCATGGTGAAAAATCCATGACCCTAGACAAAGCGTGTCAGGTAAAAATGGAACTGATTTGCGACGACGGTGAGACCATTTTATTAAAACCTGAAGTGGCATTGGAAAAAGGTGAAATCATTGACTCTATGTTCATGAGCAAAAAAGCCTTACTTGAGTTTTATGAAAAAGAGCTAAAAGATTGTAAAGAAGCGGACATTTTGTTCTCTTTGCACGTGAAAGCCACCATGATGAAAGTCTCACATCCCATTGTATTCGGTCATTGTGTGCGTGTGTATTATAAAGAAGCCTTTGAAAAATGGGGTGATTTGTTTGATGAACTTGGCATCAATGTCAATAACGGCATGGCAGGACTTTACGAAAAAATAGAAACCCTACCACGTTCACAGTACGATGAAATCATCAGAGATTTGCACGCTTGCCAAGAAAATCGCCCATCGTTGGCGATGGTGGACTCTGCCAAAGGCATTACCAACTTTTATTCACCCAATGATGTGATTGTTGATGCGTCCATGCCAGCGATGATACGCAGTGGCGGTAAAATGTGGGGGGCTGATGGCCGTCAGTATGATTGTAAAGCGGTGATGCCAGAATCAACTTTTGCTCGGATTTATCAAGAAGTCATCAATTTTTGTAAATGGCATGGCAATTTTGACCCAAGCACCATGGGAACAGTGCCAAATGTCGGTTTGATGGCAAAAAAAGCCGAAGAGTATGGCTCACATGACAAAACCTTTGAAATCAGTAAAAATGGGGTTGCCAACATCACGGACTTAGAAACAGGTGAGGTGTTGATGTCGCAACATGTTGAAGAAGGTGATATTTGGCGTATGTGTCAGACCAAAGATGCACCTATTCGTGATTGGGTTAAGCTTGCGGTGACTCGCACTCGCAATTCAGGAATGCCAGCGGTGTTCTGGTTAGACCCTTATCGTCCACATGAAAATGAGCTCATTAAAAAGGTAAAAACCTATCTAAAAGACCATGATACTCAAGGTTTGGACATTCAAATCATGTCGCAAGTGCGTGCCATGCGTTATACGCTAGAGCGTGTCTGTCGTGGTTTGGACACCATTTCAGTGACAGGCAATATTTTACGTGATTACCTAACTGATTTGTTCCCCATTCTTGAGCTGGGTACATCAGCTAAGATGCTGTCCATCGTACCCATGATGGCAGGGGGTGGCATGTACGAAACTGGGGCTGGTGGCTCTGCACCTAAGCATGTAGAACAGCTGGTGGAAGAAAACCATTTGCGTTGGGACTCACTCGGTGAGATGCTTGCCTTGGCGGTGTCGCTTGATGAACTTGGTGATAAAGAAAACAATCCAAAAGCTAAGTTACTGGCAAAAACGTTGGACGAAGCCACTGGTAAATTACTTGATAATGAAAAATCACCATCTAGACGCACAGGTGAACTAGACAATCGTGGCAGCCATTTTTATCTTGCCAAATATTGGGCCCAAGCATTGGCAAATCAAGAAGAAGATGCTGAGCTTAAAGTCAAATTTGAGCCACTGGCGAAATCATTGGCGGATAATGAAGAAAGAATTGTCGCTGATTTGATTGATGTGCAAGGTCAGCGGGTTGATATTGGTGGTTACTATAAGCCAGATGCAGATAAGTTACAGGCGGTGATGCGTCCTAGCCAACTCTTTAATGAAGCCTTGGCAAATGTGCTGACAAAATAGCCTAAAAGGATAATTGTCCTGATAAAAACCAGTGTCCAAATTCAGCATCTAAATTGAGCGTCTAAGTTTGGGTGCTGGTTTCTTATCAGTTTTAAAGACAGCAAATGACATGCCACTGGCCAATAATCATGCCACTATCAATATTATTCAAAATATGCTATATATAGCCTGCTAATATCACAAGATACGGCATTATGTGTACCATTAAGAGTAAATCGCATGGTTGACAACCAGCTTAATCTAAATCTTGAAGTCAAGCACGATGCTAGCCTAAGTGACTTTGCAGGTCCAGGTTGGCTTGCCATCATTGATGCGGTGCGTCAGTTACATGTCAGCCTAATCCACCAGCTGTATATTTTTGGCAGCCCTGATACGGGTAAGTCGCATCTGCTTTCTGCCATTTGTGAGTCGTTTATCGACATGGGACAGACAGCCATCAATCTGTCTTTAAGTGACTTATTGTACACTGATGTTCAAGTACTGTCGTCGCTTGAGAGTTTTGACTTGATTGCCATCGATGATGTCGATGCCATCGTAGGTCATGAGCAATGGCAAGAAGCGTTATTTCATCTGATTAATCGTAGCCATGAAGGGCAAAGGCGTTTGTTGTTTGCTGCTGACCGCCCTACCAATCAGCTATTCTTTAGTCTAAGGGATTTAAAGACTCGTTTGGCACAAGCCCCAAGCTTTAAAGTTCCTGATGGACACAATTTGGCAGACCGCAAGGCGATGCTAGAGTCGATATTGCGTCGTCGTGGTTGGCAATTTCATGCTGACATCACTGGGTATTTATTGGCAGAAGGACCGCACAACACAGGGGCGATGCTCAGAGTACTTAGTCATCTACAACCCATGTTTGCCAACATGCCTAGGGTAAATATCTCTAAGTCCAGCATTACCGAAGCCATGAAAATCATTGATGAACAGACTTTGCTTGCTGAACTTGAAGACATTCATGAGCAAACTCAACAAGAAGCGATACAAAATCAAAACTTTATTTTGGATTATTGACCATATAACTGCATTTAAATGAGTAAAGTGAGTAAATAAAGAAGAGAATGGTTATGAAACTGATTGCCCCCATGTCATTAGCTGTCATCATCAGTGTGTCTGTTGCTGCCACGTCAGCGGTTGCTTCGGTAACCTTAGCTGTCGATGACAACATCAAGGTTACCGCCATCAACGGACAGGCATATAACAGCAGTCCATTCCAAAAAATTCAAAGGTTGTATACGCTACAGCCTGGTAAGCACGTCATCACCGCTCGTTATGACCGCCTGTATGAGCTGGCTGGAGACAACCACGATTATTTAAAATCTGGTCATGTTACTTTGACCGCAGAACTGGCAGACAATCAAAACTATCAGTTGGTCATGCCCGGTCAGCCTGAGAGTTATCGTGATGCTCGTGAGTATGCCAAAAATCCACAGCTTGCCATCAAGCAAGGTAACAAAATTGTGGCAAGTCAAAGTGTCAGTGCCAACACGAAAGACACAGGCTTGTTGGGTGGATTAGGCTCAGCAATTGGTGGTCTGTTTGGGGGTAATTCATTTGGGAATAACTCAGCGGTAGAAGCCAATTCACAAGCCATTGCTGCCATTGACAATCAGCCAGCCAGTAACAGCATGAATACGGTCAGCACACAACAAACGTTTGCTAATCCTGCCAATATCAGCACCCTTGACCAATTCATGCAGTTATGGTTACAAGCCACCCCTGATGAGCGAGAAAAAATCCGCCAGTGGGTGAGTCCGTAGTTGTTTTGTAGCAGTTATTTTTTAATCCAAGCAGAATTTGCTGATATAAGCAGACTTTATTACCAAACACATCGCCACCAAACCCATCGCCAATAAAATGGCAATCTATCGGAGACACTATCTACTATGGACGAAAATAAAGCCAAAGCCCTTAAAGCTGCCTTGGGGCAAATTGAAAAACAATTTGGCAAAAATACCATCATGCACCTAGGAGATGAATCGGTTGCCATGGACGTTGATGTGGTGTCAACAGGTTCACTGGGATTGGACATCGCCTTAGGTATCGGCGGCTTGCCAAAAGGACGCATCATTGAAATTTATGGCCCTGAAAGCTCAGGCAAAACCACATTGACTCTACAGACCATTGCCCAATGTCAAAAACAAGGTGGTACTTGTGCCTTTATTGATGCTGAACACGCTCTTGACCCCATTTACGCTCGTAAACTTGGTGTGAATACCGATGAATTATTGGTATCACAACCTGACAATGGTGAGCAAGCCTTAGAAATTACTGATATGTTGGTACGTTCAGGGGCGATTGATATGATTGTGGTCGATTCGGTGGCAGCCTTGACTCCCAAGGCAGAAATCGAAGGTGAAATGGGTGATAGCCACATGGGGTTACAAGCCCGTTTGATGAGCCAAGCTTTGCGTAAAATCACAGGCAACGCCAAACGCTCTAACTGTATGGTGGTGTTCATCAATCAGTTGCGTATGAAAATTGGGGTTATGTTTGGCAACCCAGAAACCACCACAGGCGGTAATGCGTTGAAGTTCTACGCATCGGTGCGTTTGGACATTCGTCGTTTTGGCTCAGTTAAGAATGGTGATGAAATCATCGGTTCTGACACTCGTGTCAAAGTGATTAAAAATAAAATGGCCCCTCCGTTTAGACAAGCTGAATTTCAAATCATGTATGGCGAAGGCACTAACCACTTGGCAGAAATCATTGATTTGGGTGTTGAGATGGATTTGGTTGGTAAAGCGGGGGCATGGTACAGCTATGGTCATGATAAAATTGGTCAAGGTAAGGCCAATTCTGTGCAGTATTTAAAAGACCACCCAGAGATTGCCCAAGAAATTGAAGAAAAAATTCGTGCGGTTAAAATGAATCAAGGTGGTTCAAAGAGTTTTGATGACTCAAATGAGCAAGAAATGAATGACAATGATATGGCTAACGAATAAGCAAGTGAATTAGACATATCTATTAGACATCATCTATTATCCATCAAGTGTGCATCTATAAAGTGGCTCATCTTTGGGACACTTTATTGCACATGATGGCACATGGATTTATTATGCAAATTAAAACCCTTGCTGATATCTTGGCTGATAAGCAACAATTCCACAATTCTCAAACCCAAAATGCTCAAACCCACAATTCTCAAACCAACAATTCTCAAAAAAACAGCCAAGAAAAAAGTCAAACAAAAAACAGCCAAACAAAAAATACTCGAGCAAAAAAAAGCCAGTCAACCAAAAAACCATCAGACAATCAAACCGCAAATAATACCAAAAACAGTCGAACAACCATAAAGCCTACGCTGAGTATTCAAGATATTTTGCAACAGGTCAAAGAAAAAACACCCACATGCAACACTGCAACCGATGACGATGTCCTAGACAACCTACCCACCGCATTGACCGCTTATCTAAAAACACCAGAACAACGAGAAGCTGAAAGAGAACACATCAAAGCCGACAGTCGTTTACGCTGGTTGGCATTTTATTATTTGTCTATCCGTGAGCATTCTCGTCAAGAACTCAAAGACAAACTTATCGCCAAACAACAAAATCCTGACAAAGTCGATGCCTTATTAGATGAATTTGCTGAAAAAGGCCATCAAAGTGAGCAACGAGCTGCCATCATGCTTATCAAAGAAAGCATCAGAAAAGGGCGTGGTCGTCGCCGTATTGAGCATGACTTTCGCCAACGCAAACTTGATTTACCTGCCAATATTGATGAGATTATTGAGTTGGCTCAAAGCGAGTCACAAAGTTTTGCCGATTATGTGGCAGATGGTGGTGAACAAGTGAATTGGTTGGCATTGGCAGTAGAAGCACGAGTTAAGAAATATGGCAATGCCATTCCAACCAAGCCCAAGGATAAAGCCAAGCAGTTACGATTTTTACAATATCGTGGATTTAAAGCAGGGGTGTGTTATCAAGCCATTAAACTTAATATGCAAAGTTTAGATGATTTAACCCCCTAAAACGCAACTCCCCTAAAACAGATATTGTGACTGTCCGCAACAAATCCGTTATAATTAAAAACAACATTCATCATACCAACAAAGGCAGTCATTAAAGCCAGTATCAAGGACAGTATGAACATTTTAAATAAAATAACCCATTGCCATTTTATCCAGTACCACTTTATCCAGCACCATCTGCTCAAAAATCCACCTCACAATTCATCTCATGGTTCGCTCAAGTCGTTGTCGATGACGAGATTATTAAGTCTGTGTCTTTTATGTTTAGGATTGGGTCTGTCAGCCTGTGATGGCACTCAAACCACTGGTAAAACAGACACAACAGACACGGAACAAACCAGTACAACTCAAACCAGCACAACTGATATGACCCCAATCGAACAAATCAGCAACGGTAATGGCATCAACGATGCCAGTCATTTGGCTGATGTTAATGAAGACAATTTGGTTGATACAACACACATATCCACATCACAAACAGATGACACCAATACAAATAACACCAATACAAATAACACCAATAAGGTGGGCGAGCAAATCACCATTGATTGGACAAAAGTAGATTCTGGGGTTAAGCCTGTTGACCCAAAAAGCTATCCTTATGTCTTTGCTAAAGACAGCTCACCTGTAAAATCATATGCTGATTATTTTGGCGTGGATAGGGCAACTGCCCAGTACAATCTTACCATTGGCATGGCAAGTAATGAACCTTTATCAAAATTGCTTGACCAACTTGGTACGGCTTATGAAACGCACGAATTGATTGATGGTAACAAAATCACTTTGGTCATATACACCACCGATGCCATCGCTCCAAGCTCATATGACTATGTCATCGCTGATAAAATTGGACGAGGGTTGATATTGCCCATTCGCATCGTCAATAAAAAAGTGGCAGCTGAAACCGTGGAATAAGAAATCAAGCGGATAGATATTAAAGCAGATAGGCATTAAAGACACGTCCTAGGGACTTGCACTAACACTAATATGCACTAAGATGATGTCATTGCTAAAAACACTTCTTCATTGACCACTTTAATGCCCAGTTTTTGGGCTTTATCCAGTTTGCTGCCTGCTTTTTGACCTGCCAGTAGGGTGGTGGTCTTGGTAGAGACGCTACCAGATACTTTTGCCCCCAATGCTTGTAATTTTTCTTTGGCTTCATCACGGCTCATGCTGGCAAGCGTGCCAGTCACCACCCAAACCTCACCTGTGAGTGGCAGATTTTGCTCTTGAGTAACATGCACACTTTGCCAATGGATACCAGCATCTAGCAAGGCGGTGATGACTTCAAGATTATGTTTGGCACGGAAAAACTGATATATCAGTTCAGCGGTGATGTTACCCACATCAGGTGTGGCAAGCAGTGCATTTATGTCAGCATTCATTAAAGGGGTGAGTTCACCAAACTGATTTGCCAAGTTGTGTGCCGTGCTTTCGCCTACCCCACGAATACCAAGGGCATAGATGAATCGGGGCAAGGTGGTGGTTTTGCTTGCTTCGATGGCAAAAAGCAGGTTGTCGACTGATTTTTCGCCCAATTTTTCTAACCCCATCAAAGTCTCTTTATGGGTATGTAGCTGATAGATGTCTGCCACGGTCTTTATCAGTCCCTGTTTAAAAAAACTCACCAGCCATCGTTCACCCAAGCCATCAATGTCCATTGCTTTTCGTGATACAAAATGAATTAAGGCTTCTTGCTGTTGAGCAGGACAGTACAGACCGCCTGTACAGCGGGCCAATGCTTCGCCTTCGGGTAATGCCACAGGCGAATCACAGACAGGGCAATGGGTTGGTAGGGTGATGGGCTTGCTGTCATTGGCTCGTTTATCATGCCAAACTCGAGTAACCTTGGGGATAACGTCGCCTGCTCGATGCACACTGACGGTATCCCCTGCTCGAATGTCCAAACGTTCAATCTCACCAAAGTTATGCAAGGTAACACTACTGACAGTAACACCGCCCACTTGCACAGGCTCAAGTTTGCCCACTGGCGTTAGTTGTCCTGTCCGTCCCACTTGCCAGTTAATGGCGTTTAAAGTGGTGATGACTGTCTCGGCAGGGAATTTAAAAGCAATTGCCCAGCGTGGTTCACGGCTTAAATAACCCAAACGAGCCTGTAAGGTCAAGTCATTGACCTTTATCACCGTGCCATCTATCTCAAAGGGCAGGGCATCTCTCTCATCTAACACTTGTTGATAAAACGTCATCGCATCGGTCAGGTCTTTGACAATCACGGTTTTGGCTAATGTAAACCCAAGCTCACCCAGCCATTGTAAGGATTGATACTGGGTATGGATGCCCATTGGCAGACCTTGATTGACCGAATAAGCATAAAATGCTAAAGGACGAGTGGCGGCAATGCTGGGGTCAAGCTGACGCAAACTGCCAGCAGCAGCATTTCTAGGATTGGCAAAGGTTTTATCTCCACGGTCTTTGGCCTCTCGGTTAAGCTTGGCAAATCCTGCTTTTGGCATCAGAACTTCGCCACGCACTTCTAACAAGTCAATGTTGACAGCTTGGGGTAGATGGTGTGGTACGTTATGAATGGTTTTGACATTTTGGCTGATGTCTTCGCCTGTTTGTCCGTCACCACGGGTCACAGCTTGCATCAACGTGCCATTTTTATACAGAATAGACACTGCCAAACCATCTAGTTTGAGTTCCATTTCGTATTCAGGTTGTCGTAAGGGTTCGGGTAAACGTTCGTTGACTTTACGCATGAAGTCGGCAAGCTCATCTTGGTTGAACACGTTGCCAAGTGACAGCATGGGTATGGTATGGGTGATTTGGCTAAAGGCAGGCAGGGGAGTACCACCCACTTCGTTGATGGGACTGTCGGATTGTATCAGCTTGGGGTGGTGTTGTTCTAATGATAGTAGGGTATAACGCAGTTGGTCATATTCATTGTCGCTAATTTGTGGTTCATCTAACACATAATACGCATGGTTGTGCTGTTTTAACTCATCTATTAAAGCACGCATTTGCTTGACAATATGTTCATTTTTATCTTCATGATGACGCATCAAAAACACCGCCTGTTTTTATGGGTTTTCTAACTCTTCGATATCTTGTAACTGTGAACGCAAGCTAATCTTGTATTCTTTGGTCATCATCTCACCATGCTCATCAACCACGTAACCGCCAAGCTCTCGTGCCAATAGATTGGCAATGCTCATCATGCTATCAAAGCCTTGGAGAATCTTGGGGTGTGGTAAGGATAAAAACAGCACCACGCCTTTGAGCTGGGTATGGGGCAACTCGTTTAAATCAAATGGCTCAACCCCATTCACCGTTAATGCCATCATACTAAACCACAAAATACCCGTACCGTCTTTATTTTGATAACGGTGGAACATGTTCATTGTACCAAACTTAAAGCCAAACTTATCCACTAAATTAAGTAGCGTCCGCCCCCGAAAAAATCCAAACTCATGGACAGGTAATATGCTGATGTTTAAATTGCCTGATGCGTTGGTTAAGGGGCTGTCTTGCTCTGTGGCGTTATTTTGTGCCAGATGCTCATTAAGCATCGGACTGGCTTCTACAAACTCAGGAACAGAAGCGGTCTGTATGTTTGTCTGATATTTTTTTGTGGCAGATGCTAATGTGGCAGATGCTAAGTGTGCTTGTGTGTCTGAGCTGTGCTGTTGTGTTTGTGGTAACTCTTGTTCATGCTCATCTAAATCTAAAGTTTTTGATGTGTAGACCACGTCATATAAATCACCTGTGATGGGCTGATTGTCTACAGATTGACTGTTTATGGACTGATTGTTGTCAGTATTGATATGGACATCATCAAACAAGGCATCATCATCAAACTCAATGTCCACCCCTTCATCATGAATGTCATCATTAAATGACGTGTTCAATGATGCGTTGCTAAGCGTGTGATTAGGTGTGTCATTAAAGAGAGTGTCATTAAAGGGAGTGTTAAAGGGGGCGTTGTGTTGGCTAAAACGCATTGTTTGTTCATGATACGCTGATGATTGGTGATAGGGGCGGTGTTGTTCTGTGCCATGATTGACTGTTAGCCAGTCGTCTGCATCATCATCAATATTAAGAAAATTAGGCTCAATGTGCGTTTCATTTTCAATTTCTTTACTTGCATTGTTGACTTGGGTGGTTAGCCAGTCATCATCTGAAGGCTGTTTGTTTTGAGTTGTAAGCTCTGTCTTGTGATGAAAAGATGCGACATTATCAGTGTCTATGGCGTTTATGCTATCGTTATTTGTGGTTGGTTGATGTTGGTTGTTGTGATGGGGTGGTACATTCGGTTGGTCATCAGAGATGTTATCTGTATCATGGTGTGTCAGCTGGCGTAAATGACGTGGAATGATGGGAATGCCATCTTTATCATGCACATCATCATGCTCATCTTGGTCATACGTCTCATTCGATAGAGTGGCTTTGGGCTTGTCTTGTATGCCTTTAATAAACAGATATAACCCAAGTAGCATCATCGATAGGGGTAAAGCGATGATAAGACAGTTTTCGATGTTCATGAAAATTCCTTAAAGTTAAAAGCTTCCCCAATCTGATAAAGTTTGTGGTATGGCAACCACCATGGTCATTTTTTGCTGATAGGGATTAAATCCTTTTATTTTAGCATGGCTTGACCTTTATCGTCATCACATCATCGCTTAGATGTTGCTTGGACAGTGAAGCAATCCATGAAGCAATCAATAAAACAATCATTAAACTGGCTAATGTGTTTTGATTTAAAGTTCGTACGCAAGATGGTATTCGGCTTCATCTAAATTGACATTCACCAAAGTGGAGATGCCTGCATTGGGCATGGTGATGCCTTTGAGTTCATTGGCAATTTGCATGGACAGCTTGTTATGGCTGATAAAGATAAACTGCACTTCATGTGCCATCTCGTTAATTAAGCTTGTAAAACGTTCGACATTGGCATCATCAAGGGGAGCATCGACTTCATCTAACACACAAAAAGGAGCAGGGTGTTGTTTAAAGATGGCAAATATCAGGCTTAAGGCAGTCAGCGTTTTTTCACCACCAGAGAGTACCGCCAATCGGCTATTGCGTTTGCCTTTAGGCTGTGCCATCAGCTCAAGCCCTGCCCGCCATGCGTCCGATGTGGATAGTCCATCTTCATTCACCAAGCTTAAGCTGGCTTGCCCACCCCCAAACATGTTGGCAAACAGGTTATTTAAATCATCATTGACCGCTGTTAATGTTTGTAAAAATAACTGTTTGGTTTTGTCATCAATGGTGCTGATGGCATCGGTGAGTGTGTCAATACTGGCAAGAATGTCATCTGTTTGCTTGGTTAAAGGGGTAAGGCGTTCGGTGATGGCATCAAGTTCGGCTTTGGCTGCCATGTTCACCGCCCCTAGGCGACCCAGCTGGATTTGTAGGCTTTGGTAGTCTTGTTGTAGCCGTTGTTGTTTGGCGTGGTTATCGGCATTGTCAATTTTGCGGTTATGAGCGATGAAGTCCGCTAACAATGATGACGCACTCACGCCTGTGTTTAATAAATTGGCATGCTCATCTACTCGAATGGTGGCATCGTTTAGGCGTTCTTTGGCAATGGCAAGTTCGGTGGTGCAGGTGGCAAGATACGCATTGCTGTCATTTAACTGTTGCTGGGCATGGGTGCTGGCATCTTTTAAGCTTTGGTATTGTCGTTGTTGTTCTGTGAGCTGATGTTGATGTTCTTCCAGTTCAATTTTGCTGTGAGCAATGTCAGATTGTTGTTTTGTTAACAGAGCATCAAGTTTTACTAACTGTTGCTTGAGTTGATGTTGCTCACTTTGTTGTTGATGAATGCGTTGGTTGGTATGTTCGCTTTGGGTATGTAACTGTTTACTTTGCTCATGCAGATGCTCCAATTGCATGACCAGCTGTTGTTTGGCTAAGCTGGCTTGCTGTTGTGCTTGGGTCAGTTCATTGAGTGTGGTGTGGAGGTGGTCTTTTTGTGTTTGCAGTTGTTGTCTAGTGTTGTCCAGTTGTTTAATGGCAGTGAGATGACGGTGTCGCTGTTGTGTTAGCTCAATATTTTTAGCGTCTAGCTGGGCTTGATGTTGTTGCTGTTCGGTAAAGTCGGCATCGAGTTGATTTTTTTCTTGGTTTAGGCGGCGGTGGTCGTTTTGTAATTGATGCTGTTCACCTTGCCACATGGCAAGGTCATTTTTGGCTTGCATGTGGTCGGTTTTTAGATTTGCCAGTTGTGCTGTCCACTCTTCAAGGGTGATTTGCCCGTCTTTATGGCGAGAAGTGAGTTGTTTGTGGATTTTGGTTTGTTGGTTGATGTCGCTTTGTATGTCGGTTAGCATCTTTTCTAGCTGTGCTAACCGTTGCCTTTGGGCATGACGTTCCTTTAAGAAGTGACCGCCCCTGCCGTCTTGTCCCAATTTTGATAAATGAATGATGCCAAATTGACCGATAAGCCAACCTGTGTCTGTGCAGAGAGTGAATGGTTGATTTGATGACAAGATTTGTGATAGCAAGGTGATGATGGTATTGGTTGTTGATGTTTGCAGGTTTTCATGTTGTTCACGGTGTGGCTGTTCACCGATGCAACAATAATACCAGCCAGATAAGGCGGTTAGCGTTGGGGTTTTGATGAGTGTGTCTATTGCCCATAACGGCAGTTGGTGTGCATCAGCCAAAGTGGTAAGCAGTTTGGATTTTTTGTCATGGGTGGCTAATGTGTTTGCTTTGGTTGCTATTTGAGTGTCATTTTGAGTGTCATTTGCCCCATTTATTCCGTCTACTTGAGCCAAATTTTTTTGCTGTGTTGGTTGAGTATTGAGCAATGCTGTCATTTGACTGTTCGGACTGGATTGGCTGATTAGTGTTGCCAATATTTGCATGTCAAGGTTATTGATTGATGGCTGTGGCACAGTGTGGGTTAAAGCGTTTGGCAAATTTAACACAATGGCATCTAACCATAATGCCAACCATTGATCCAATCCGTCAGCATGCGCTAAACCCAGTTCGGTTAATTCAACACATTGGCCAAGTTGTTGATGTGATGACCGTTGTTGCCAATGATGCCAAAGGGTACTGATGTCGTGATGACCAGCGGTTTTAGGTGATGTTTGTTTTTTGGCTGATGATTGAACATGGTTTGGTTTATCCGAGTGCAAGATAGGCTTGGGGTGAAGAAGGGCATATAAGGTGTGATACTCACTGTCTAACATGGCATGGCGTTTTTCTAAGCTTATCAGTACTTGATGTTGCTCAGTAAGCTGTCGAGTATGTTGTTGTTGTTCGTGTTGGGCTTGTTGGTATTTTATTTCTAATTCATCTAACTGCTGTTCATAACGGCTAATCAGAGTGTGTTGCTTATCGATTTTTTGTTTAAGTAAGTCAAGCAAATGGGTTTGAGCAGTGTCGCTATTATCTTGCTCATCTTGGTTATCTTGATTATTTAGGGTCAATGCTTCTTTGGGTATGCCCAAGATTTTTAATGTGGTGGGTGTTGTCAATGCTTGCCAAGATTGTTGCCATTGATGGTGTTGTTGTTGCCATTTGCTCTTAGTGTGGCTAAGTTGCTTCAATGCCTGTTCATTAACGGCAAGCTGTTTGTCCACATTGTTAAGCTTTTGTTGTTCTTGTTCATGGGCGTGTTGAGCATCTTGCCATGCTTGTTTTAAGGGGGCAAGCTGGTTTTTTAGCTCGGTAATTTGTTGTTGATGTTTGCTTTGAGTGGGGTCAATCGCTTCAAGCTGTTGCTGTTTTTGTTGTCGTTCAACAGTGAGCTTGGCAAGGGTGTTTGTAAGATGCTGTTGACGATGATGATGTTGCTCGATGTTGTTACTGAGTTGATTTTGCTTGTCAAGTAAGATTTGATGCTGATGCTTAGTTTGTTGTTCTTGCATTTGTTGTTCATGCAAGGTATTACGTTTGTCATCTTTTAGCCATTGTTGTTCGGCAATGCGTTCATTTAATTTATCAACTTTTTGGCTAAGTGTGGCCAGCACATCTTGTTGTTGTTTGGCTTGGTGGCTTAGGGTTTGGTACTGTTTGGTCAGGGTTTGTTCATTTTGCTTGGCGGCATACAGTTGAGCGATGGCAAGTTGCCCTTCAATTTGGCTCATCTCGTTTTTGATGGCTTGATATTTTTGAGCGGTTTTGGCTTGATGGCTTAGGGTTTTGTGTTGTTTTTGTAGCTCACATTGTAAGTCATTTAGCCTGTCAAGATTTTCTTGGGCTTTTTGCAATTTTTTATGGGTTTCTTCCCGTCTGGCTTGATAACGTGATACGCCAGCGGCCTCTTCGATGAATTCTCTAAGCTGTTTGGGGCTTGAGTCCACAATCCGCCCAATCATGCCCTGTTCAATAACCGCATAACAGCCAGAGCCAAGCCCTGTGCCTAAAAATATGTCCACCACATCACGTCGGCGAGCTTTTGTGCCATTAATAAAATAGTCAGATTTGCCATCTTTGTTGACTTGTCGGCGTACAGACAACTCGTGATACAAATTAAGTTCGTGACGGATACCTGTGGTCTCATCTTGCGTATGCTCAAAGGTCAGCTCCACGCTTGCCATGCTCTTGCCAGCGTGATGTTGAGTACCAGCAAAAATCACATCACTCATTGACCCACCACGTAACTGCTTAGCAGAAGTTTCGCCAAGCACCCAACGAATGGCATCAATGACATTGGACTTACCACAGCCGTTAGGTCCAACAATGGCGGTGATGTTATGATGAAACGTAAACGTCGTGGGGTGAGCAAAGGACTTAAATCCTGCCAACTTAAGAGATTTTAAACGCATGGTGTGATTTTGGTAATCGGATAAAGGCAGATATTATAGCAAATTTTGACAGGGATTAGAGATGTTTTGTTTTTAACCAAACCCATCAACAAAAAAACCACCAACAAAAGACAACCAATGACAGCAATGTCATATTCATAAAAACCGCCTAAACAGCACAGGAGTTTGTTTTAATAAATGCTGAGTATCATGTACGGCGGTAAAATTTTTATCACTCATCTGTTTTTGGTGATGGGTGGTAGGCAGTATGAGCAGCACCTTGCCTGATGTGTGATTATCGGTGGTAAGCCACAGTCTTTCAAATTGCTTGCGTGTGAGTGTGCGATTGCCCCAACTGCTGTCGGATAAATAAACATTTTGCTTGTCAATGGCTCGCACCACGCTAAAATGGTCGCTTCGTTTGTGATTGACATAGACAATGGCAGGAATTTTTATTTTGGCAAGCGTGTCATAATCCATCGTCATACCACGAGCGGTGTAGCCGTATTTTTCACTTACGCTTGCCAAGTCTGCAAACGATGCCATCACATCATCTAATGCCATATCATCTAGGATTTGCTGTTCTGTTTTGGGGTGTTGATAAAAGTAAGTCAAGATGGTGGATAGCGATGACGCACCACATGAGTAGTCCACATCTTGTTTGGTGATTTTGCTGTCTCTACTGTCTTTCCAAGTGGCGTGCGTACCTAGCATGATGGGTTTAGGCGTGATAGGACTGATGACAAGGCTTTGCCCATTGGCATAAACCGATGAGCTAATGAAAGCAAGTGTGATGATGGCAACTTTGACAGATTTCATTTACAGATTTTACGGTGCAGATACAGTAGGCTCTGCTGATTTGATTTGGCGGTATTTTTGAGACAATGGCGGCGGCAATTTACCCAATTTGCTCGTCAAGCCCACAGACAATGTACTGCCACCATCGCCTGAGATGGGCGTACGAACATTGGCGGTTAGGTTACTCCGAGCGGTCATGGCATAGGCAAATCCTAGGTTTAGCGTGGTTTGGGTGCTGTTATTTTCTAGCTTGCCAAGCTCGCCCTTATCCGCCCATTTATGGCGAACCCCAACCCCGCCTGTCAGCGTGATGTCGGGATTGACCGCAAAGCCCACCGAGCCGTTTAGGGTTGCTGTATCACCCAAATCCACATGACCACCTGTATTGGTTTCACGTCTTGGCTGATATTGATAAGTACCCGTCAGACTAAGCACAATCGGATCATTGACCGTATAAGTGGTAAAGCCGATAAGGGCGGAGCTGGCGTTTTTGCGTTTTAGCCCTTGGGTGTTGTCATAAATAGACAGCTCGCCAAACACAAGGCTATCAGGGAATTTTTTATGATTTTTGGTGAGCTGATATTGGGTGCTGATACTGATGTCGTTTAGATAGGTGTCGCTTGACTTTGACAATTCCGCACCATTTTGGTGGCGTGCATTACGATAGATGGCATTCGTTTTTACGCCTATTTCTAGCTTATCGCTCACACCATAACGCACGCCCAGCCCTGCAATCAGGCTATCGGTATTGGCATTACTCTCGCCGATGGATGGCATATACAGCGTGCGACCCTGCCCTAAATCCACCATCTCAAAATCCTGTGTGGCGACAGATGAACGATGATGATTATAATAGCTCAAATCAGTATCAAGTCTAAAACGGTTTTTGTCTGCCAATAGGTCATCGACTGTAAGAGGGAGGTCGGCGTGGGCGGTTAAAGAAAATGACACCAACCCAAATACAATCATAATATGTTTATACATCATTACAAAACCTACTTAATCTCAATTATAACAGAATAAGATAGCCAACATCTTAATTTAGTTTTAGTTTATTAACTGACACAATTATTTACCATATCTTATTTTATGAAATGCCAATAATCCAAAAGCAGGACATACTCCCATATAAATTAAAAATCCTATCGAATAATTACCATAAATAATTTTTGCAAATATAAAACCAATTATACATAAGAGAGCCGTAAAAAAAACAATCTTTTTAATTGATAAATTTTCTCTATTAAAGAAGAAAACTAAGCTAGGATATATTGAGAACAGAAGTATGTAGTATATAATTTCAAAAATTGTCATATCATTATTTATGTAATTGTTGGCATAAAACACTGAAAGAAAGCACATCATTCAAAAGCACTTTCTTTCTTGTAAATAATATTACGGGATGCTACTTTTTCATGGTAACAGAAACACCACTCCCCGCAAGTGCCACACCTCCACCTAGAAAAGCAGCTCTCATAGCTCCTATTGGTGTTGCAGTCAATGCTCCGCCTACTGCCCCACTACCAATCGCAGTAGCGTAACCACCCAAAGTTCTTTGAGACTGGGGTACAGCCCTTACATATGTATTAACATTAACCATGCTTCCAAATAGAGCGGCACCACCCATATACGCTAGTGGCAACGCCGCCCCCTCCGTCTCTTGCATTTCTGCAAGTGTCATGTCTGTCGCTTGTAGATTTTCTACATTATCAAAAGCAAAAGATAGGTCGGCTTGTGGGGTTGTGGCGGAAACAGTTGTTTGGGGTAATACGATTGTTTGTGTATCCACACTCGGTGTGGTATAATGAGAAGTCGTCTCTGCAAATGCAGGAGCGATGGCTACGGTAGCACTTAGTGCTAGGATTGAAAGTTTTTTCATAAGTTTTTTCCTTTTATTGATTGTGAAAAAGCATCAGTCTGATACTGATAAGCCCTAACTACACCAGATGATGATATGTCGGAGTATCATCGTTTGGTGTGGTTTTTATGTAATATGGTAATAAATACAGTTGTACCTATCAATTGTCTTTTGTTTTGATTTTACCACCAATCATCTGGATAAATATCTCTTATCCACCAAAATATCAGAGATGGTTAGGGGTAGCAAGGTTCGGACAAATATCCTTGCATCCATGAAACATTTCATAACGATAAGCTCTTCATAACAATAAGCTCTTGTTTTTGAGTAAATTTTTATTTTTTACTTCACTTCAATGATAAATATGGCGATGGATAACCACTTAATGTTACTTTAACATCAAGTGGATTGCCATGAATGTCAATGACTTTTTAAACCACACTCTTATAAATGAGCTGACAACCCACCACAATGAGCAAACAAGCAAAGGCTTTTTTAAGCGTGCCAGCAGGCAGTTTGTGGGCGATTTTTGCCCCCAGTTTGGCGGTGATGAAACTTGCCACACTGATGGCAACAAAGGCGGGTAAATGCACAAAACCGACCAAGCCTGCCACAGGCTCACTCATGTTTGCCACATGGCGATGCCCAAACACCATAAAGCCTAACGCCCCTGCGATGGCAATGGGCAGACCGCATGCCGCACTGGTGCCAACCGCTTGTTTCATGGGCAGACCTGCGTGGGTGAGGTATGGCACGTTTAGGCTACCGCCCCCAATCCCAAAAATCGCCGAAGCCATGCCAATCACACCACCTGCCACACACTGGCTAAATGGCCTGGGCAGAGGCTTGATGTTCTCATCTGCTTTTTTCATGAACATCTGTATGGACATGATGATGGCAAACACGCCAATCAAGCCCTGCAAATGCTGTCCTTTAATGAGCGTTGCCACCCACGCCCCAAACAGTGAGCCGACCACCAAACCATAGGTCAGATTTTTAAACACCTCCCATCGCACTCCGCCACGTTTGTTGTGTGCTGTCATCGAGCTGATGGAGGTGATGATGATGGTCGCCAACGCTGTCCCCACCGACACATGGGGGATAAACTCAGATGGAAAACCATACGCCCCCAAAATCCACACCAAAGCAGGCACGATAATCAAACCACCGCCCACACCAAACAAGCCAGCACACACACCAGCAAATGTCCCAGCCAAAATAAACCAAACATACAACATGATGCGATGCTTCCTAAAACACGTGTTAATAAAACGAAAACTTAAATGACAAGCGTTAATAAAGTTTAAGGCGGTAACATAGCACATTCATCAACATTCGTCATCAATCGCCCATGTGTCATTAAGTGTCATTAATTTTAGTATGCCAGTATAATAATCGGTGTCTCATTAATCTAACAACCTAACCATCATATCATTACCGCCCATCACCCACAAAAACAAAGGAAATTAATATCATCATGACTTCTCAAAACCAACAACAGCTGGGGCTGGGCAGGCAAGCACTGGCAGAACTTAAAGCAGGCAACGCGCGCTATGTTGATAGCTTAACCAATGCTCAGTACCTTGTTAAGTGTCCAGAATTGACCAAAATTCAAAATCCCAAAGCCATTATTTTGGGTTGTTCTGATGCCCGTGTCCCTGTTGAATTGATTTTTGACCAAGGGTTGGGTGATTTATTTGTTATCCGTGTGGCAGGTAACATTGTCGCACCATCACAAATCGGTTCGGTTGAGTTTGCTGTCGAAAAATTTGCCACACGACTGGTGGTGGTATTGGGGCATTCACATTGTGGGGCAGTCACTGCTTGTGTGGAAGCCTTAATCAATCCTGAGCAATATTATTCCCCTAACCTACAATCCATCGTGGACCGCATTCGCCCCAGTGTTTATAACTTACATGAGCTGGTGACTGCCACAGGCAATGATGCTGATGCCAATGAGCTGATAAAACGTTCCATTCGTGCCAATGTGCGAATGTCGGTCAGTCAGCTAAAGCATGGCTCACGCATGTTAGAGGACATGGTGGATAATGGTGATTTGTTAATTTTGGGTGCCGAATACGACCTTACCACTGGTCAGGTGAATTTTTTAGACGACTGAGGTTTTTAAAAGGCCAAAATTTTTAAAAGAATTCAAGTTTTTACAAGACCAAAAAGTGTGAATGATGGATTAACGCTTTAACTGCTTAAAATTTTAGTTTATCATGCCATCAACATTCAACACACCCAACATTCAACACACCCACTCAAAAAAGGAGAAAACCCATGAAAAGTTCTGATGCTAACCCAAGTCAAATCAACCAACCCACCCAAACCCCACAGGTGGACGGTGTGATGCCCATTCCCACCCAAAGTGATGGTTTTATTTTTAACCACACAATGTTGCGTGTCAAAGACCCTACAGTGTCGTTGCGTTTTTATACCCAAGTATTGGGCATGACATTGTTGCATGTCAAACGTTTTGCGAACATGGGATTTGATTTGTATTTTTTGGCAAAACTTACTGAGCAAGAAAGAAACAATTTACCCAGTACTGATGAAGAATTGGCGGTTCATACCTTTCGCCAACGGGGCATTTTAGAGCTGACGCACAATTATGGCACAGAAAGTCAAGCCGATTTTGCCTATCACAGTGGCAATCAAGACCCCAAAGGTTTTGGGCATATTTGTTTTAGTGTGCCTGATTTAACCGCAGCCATTGCATGGTTTGATGAGAATGATGTCATTTATCAAAAACGCCCAGAAGATGGCAACATGAAGCACATTGCGTTTATCAAAGACCCTGATGGGTATTGGATAGAGATTGTCCAAGCAGACAAAATGAATTAGTTTGAGGTTGGTTATGCCAGTACAGCAAGCAACCCAAAACATCACTGAAAATGTGGTACAAAAAGTTGATGAATACACCACCATCGCTTCTGCTGCCAATACCATGTTTGTTGATTTCATGCAACAGTTGCCTTACTTCATTGTGGCATTGGTGGTGTTTTCGGTATTTTGGGGATTATCCTATTTTTTTAAAAAGACAGTCAACAAACTGCTGGGTTCACGTCAGGCTCATCGCAATTTAATACAAGTGTTTCAACGTGTTGGTGGGGCATTGATATTGTTTGTGGGCTTTATGGTTGCCATGGTGATTGCCGTACCGGGATTCACCCCTGCCAAATTGGTCGGGGCATTAGGGATTGGTTCGGTGGCGATTGGTTTTGCCTTTAAAGACATCTTTCAAAATTTGTTGTCTGGTATTTTGTTGTTATTGTCTGAGCCGTTTCGCATTGGTGACCAAATCATCTCAGGCAATTATGAAGGCACGGTTGAAGACATTAAGGTGCGAGCCACCACCATTAAAACTTATGATGGTAGGCAAGTGGTGATTCCTAATGCTCAACTGTACACGTCAGTGTTAACGGTCAATACCGCTTATGCTCGCCGCCGTCTGGAAGTGAGCGTGGGCATTGGTTATGAAGACAGCATTGATACCGCAGAGCAGGTGATTTTGCAAGCATTAAAAAAAGCCGACAGTGTCTCAAAATTGGCAGAACCTTCTGTGATAGCGGTTGGTTTTGGTGATTCAAGCATTGATTTAAAAGTGCGCTGGTTTATTGATAATGGGGCGCAAACCAACAAAGTGGCATCAACGCACGAAGTCATTAAAGCCATTAAATCTGCTTTGGACAATGCACGGGTGAATATCCCATTCCCCATTCGCACCTTGGACATGAGCGATGATTCGGTGACCAAACTGGCCAATAAATTGACAACCCAATGAATCGTCCCCAACGTGAGACACCCTTGAGTGTGGTCTATATCAGCTTTTGAAGGTCTTGCTCAATCATATGCCCCATGTGGTTGCGTTTGGTGTTAAGATAGTTGGTATTGTGTCCATTAACGCCCACCAATAATGGCACACGCTTAACCACTTCAAAACCCAACCCGTTGAGATAACTTAGCTTATCAGGGTTGTTGGTGATGAGATTGAGTCTTGTGATGCCAAGGTGTTTGAGCATGGGCAGGCACATGTCATAAGTGCGAGCATCAGCAGGCAAGCCAAGCATCAGATTGGCTTGTAAGGTGTCATGCCCTTGGTCTTGCAAGGCATAGGCACGGATTTTATTCACCAAACCAATGCCACGCCCTTCTTGACGTAAGTAGAGAATCGCTCCCATGCCATGAGCCTGTATCATCTGCATGCTGGTGTTGAGCTGTGGCCCACAATCGCATTTTAATGAAGAAAAGGCATCGCCTGTTAGGCATTCGCTATGAATGCGTATTAAGGGCAGTTTGTCATTGGCTAAGCGATGTTGGTCATCGTGATGAATGTGCATAGGTAGACCCACACTTAAGATGACATGCTCTTGTTGTTGTTCGTTTTCAAACACATGAATGTCAAACATACCGTGACGAGTGGGCAGTTTGGCTTGACTGATGAATTGATAAGACACGATACCTCACAAAGTTTGAGTGATTTTTATGCCATGAGATGCTTAATTAAGCTCAATGGCATTAGGCGAGAGGATAAAAAAATGCTATTATGCCACAAATCATCAATGTTGCTTTGATAAATGTCTTTGATGAATATTTTGGTGCATTTTTTAGTTTGGCAACGGTTATTTTATGAATATAAATACGGTTATCAATAAGGCGTTTTAGCTCATCATGCACGATTATTCTGACACCAGACACGCAACTGACCAATGCCGACAGCATACGCCAGATGAACCACGTCCAACCAGTCAACGCCACATGACCCATATGCCAAAAACCTTTACCAGCATTCCCACCGAGCGTCCGCTTACCCCTTTGTTAGATACCATTGATGCCCCTGCCCATTTAAAGGGCTTGAGCATCACACAGCTGTTGCAGCTGGCAGATGAGTTGCGTGCATTTATGTTGTATTCCTCTGGCATCAGTGGTGGGCATTTTGGAGCAAATCTTGGGGTCATCGAATTGACCGTGGCTTTGCATGCCCTGCTTGATATGCCCCAAGATCAGCTGGTGTGGGACGTGGGGCATCAAGCCTATGCCCACAAAATATTGACAGGAAGACGAGACAAAATCGCCAGTATTCGCAGTCAAGATGGCTTAACCGCTTTTCCAGAGCGTGGTGAGTCGGTCTATGACAGCTTTGGTGTGGGGCATTCGTCCACCGCCATATCAGCAGGCTTGGGCATGAGTTTGGCGATGCGTCATTTGGGCAAACATGCCAAAGTGGCGTGTGTGGTGGGTGATGGGGCGATGACAGGGGGCATGGCGTTTGAAGCCATGAACGATGCTGTGCAAAATCATGCTGACTTGTTGGTGGTTCTCAATGACAATGACATGTCCATTTCACAAGCAACAGGTGGTTTTTCTAAGCATTTGGCATCGCTCTGGCAACGTGGCTTGGCAGTGGACATTGATGCTGATGGCAAGCCCATCATCACCAGTCGCAAGTTGTCAAGTGATGACCGCCGTTTTCGGCATTACCTGCACATGACCAATGATGCGATTGGTGATTTTACCAATAAGTTGCCAAAAAAACTGGGGGAGAAAATCAGCCAACAATTTGCCAAAAAATTATTGCCAACACCCAGTCAGTTTGAACGCTTACCCGAACAAATTGCCGTTAAAATTGCCCAAAATATGTTTCCTGATAACTTGTTTAAGGCGATTGGATTTGCCTATTTTGGTCCTTTTGATGGGCATGATTTGTCCACTTTGATGCGAGTGTTGGGGCGAGTCAAACAGTTATCAGGCCCCATATTGGTGCATGTGCATACCGTCAAAGGTAAAGGATTTTTGCCTGCCGAAGCTGACCCTGTGGGTTATCATGCGATTGCCAAACTGCCTAAGATGTCAGTTGTCCCATCATCGTCATCTGTCAGTCAGAATAATGGGCAAAACAAACTCACCAAACCATCACCCAAGCCCCTTAAATATTCTCAAGTCTTTGGGCAGTTTATTTGTGATAAAGCATTCATTGACAGTAAGCTGATGGCAATCACGCCAGCGATGGAAGAAGGGTCTGGCATGAGTGAATTTGCTCAGCGTTACCCCAAGCAGTTTTTTGATGTGGCGATTGCTGAGCAACATGCGGTAACTTTGGCAGCTGGCATGGCAACACAAGGCGTTAAGCCAATTGTGGCGATTTATTCCACCTTTTTACAGCGGGGTTATGACCAGTTGGTGCATGATGTGGCATTACAGAAGTTAGATGTTTTGTTTGCCATTGATAGAGCGGGATTGGTGGGTGAAGATGGAGCAACTCATGCAGGGGTGTTTGATATTGCATTTATGCGTTGTGTGCCTAATATGGTCATTGCCACCCCAAAAGATGAAAATGAATGTTATCAACTGCTTAATACTTGCTATGAATACCAAGGGGCAGCAGCGGTTCGTTATCCTCGTGGGCAAGGCTTGGGTGAGCCAATACAGCGTCCTGCAGTGTGTTATGAGATTGGCAAAAGTCAAACAGAAATGGTGCTTGAGATGGGACAAGGCACGCATGTGGTGATGTTGGCATTTGGCACGATGGTTGCCACCGCCAAACAAGTGGCACAGCAGTTGGCAGATTCATGCAATGACGACCATGATGATGACCATGATGGCGGTCATTCAATACGCAAACCAGCCAATCAGCCAATAGGCAAAATCACGGTGATAAACATGCGTTGGGTGAAGCCGTTAGACACAAAAATGTTAGATAAGCTTATCAATGACAGCCACAATCAATCCACCCATGCCATTCATGTCGTTACGTTAGAAGAACATGCGGTGATGGGTGGTGCTGGCAGTGCGGTTAATGAGTATCTATTGACGCATTCAGCGTATGGGCAGGTAAAGTCAAATTTGAGCATCAGCAATATTGGCATTCCTGACCGATTCATTCATCATGGCAGTCATGAACAACAGTTGGCACATTGTGGCTTAGATGCAATGGGCATTCAAGCTCAGATTTTACAAACTTTACCAACTTTAATATGATGAACTGCCAAAGTAATGCTCATCAACTTTCAAACATCACTCTTAAAATTGTAAATTCTTATCAATTCTTAATACAATACAATTCTTAATACAATACAATGTTATCAATGTTCAACACGCCCTAAAACAAAGAGAGAAAATTTATGGAGCCTATGGTTAAAATAGCAGCACGAGCTGCTCAACTGGTTGGTGGTGAGATATTAAAGGCTCACAATAACCGCCACAAAATCGAGCTGAACATCGAGTCAAAAGGGCTAGATGGTTTGGTTACTCGCATTGATAGATACAGTGAAGAGCTGACCATTGCCACCTTAAAGAATAACTATCCCAATCATTCATTTTTGGGAGAAGAGTTTGGCTTGCAAGAAGGCCATGGTCATGATGCCGATTGGTGTTGGGTGATTGACCCATTAGATGGCACGCATAATTTTATCCATGGTGTGCCACATTTTTGTGTGTCCATTGCTGTACAACATAAGGGCGTTACTCAACATGGTGTGGTTTATGACCCTGTGCGAGATGAGTTATTTTCAGCCAGCCGTGGCAAAGGGGCTCGTCTAAATCAACGCCGTATTCAGGTCAGTGAGCGTAAAGAGATTTCAGGTGGTTTGTTCACCACTGGGCATCCATTGGAGCGACAACAAGGTGAAGAGATTTATCCGTTCATTCACCAACATTTTAACAGCTTAGCACGCATCTGTGAGATGGGTGGCCAAGTACGTCGCTTAGGCTCAGCAGCGTTGGATTTAAGCTATGTGGCGGCAGGGCGTTTTGATGGTTATTTTGAAATGTCGTTAAAACCTTGGGACATTGCCGCAGGGGAGTTGATAGTGAATGAAGCTCGTGGTGTGGTTGTTGACCATAAAGGGGCACATCAAGCCATGCAGACAGGCTCGGTCTTTGCCTGTAACGTGAAACTATTAAAGTCGTTGATGCAGGCTGTTGTGCCTGAGTGGGGCGATGAGTTTTGATGGTTTTGATATTGTGTTAAATTGATGTGATGTCAAATTGACGTTGCATTAAATTAACGTTGTATTAAATTAACATGAACCAACTCAAGGACATGCCCCAGCCTTATGGTCTTTGGTGATGCCATCTAGCAGACACAATTCATCAGCAATGTATTTGAGCATGTCTTGGGTGTGGGGCAACACATCATTACATGCCATGATGCCAAATTCCACCTTATCAATATAAGTCGCCAAGGTAATGTTCATCGCCTGTCCATTGAGTAAAATTGACGCAGGATATAACGCCTTTAGCTTAGCCCCATTCCAATATAATGCTTGTTTTGAACCGGGGACGTTAGAGATGATGAGATTAAATGCTTGTTTTTTTGGATATAAATTGGTTAATAAATTTAATCCTGCCCAAGCATAAGCAATGGCACTGTAGTTAATCACTTGGGCTTGGTTCATACGCCCAAACCGCTCTTTACCTTCTCTCATACTGCCATTGATGACTTTTAGGCGATCAATGGGGTCATGTAAGTGAGTGCCAAGATTGGCAAGCAAGAAAGATACTTGATTGCCACTGGCACTGTTGTCTGTTCGCAACGAAATTGGCACAAAGGCAATGAGTGGTTTTTTTGGTAGGGCATCATTTTGGAGTAAATAACGCCGCACTGCCCCAGCACACACTGCCAACACCACGTCATTAACCGACACTTGCCACCCTTCAGCAATGCGTTTAAAGGTAGACAAATCATAAGACTGGGTGGACAATCTGCGTGATGGGGTGATGCGTTGATTGAGCATACACATGGGTGCTTGCAAGGTGTTGATAAAATGAGGATCTTTAATTTTTTGGATACTCAAGGTCTTAATAAGTTCGTTAGCGACAGGTTTTATTGTGCCAAGTTGTTCTTTGATGATTTGTTTGATGGGTTTATTGATTGGCAGTATGGCATCAATCTGATTGCGATGGCGAGTGAGCAGAGACCATAATGGTAACGTCATCTGTTCATCAGGGGATTGCGACAAGGATTTTTTGACCAATCGCATGGCGGCGATGCCATCTACCAACGAATGGTGAATTTTAAAATACAAGGCAAATCGCTGTGGTCGTTCGGCTGTTTCAGGTTCAATCCCTTCGATGATATGGCATTCCCACATGGGGTTGGACTTGTTTAACAGTTTGCCATGCTCCACAGACACATAGGCAAGTAACTCACGAATACGGGCAGGCTGTGGCAGGGCAATATGGCGAAAGTGCTGAGTTAAGTCAAAATTATCATCTTTTTGCCAAAATAATAATCTATCTAACACTTGATTAAACGGAAAGCTTGGCGGTGTGGTTGATGTTTGCATTTGTTCCATTAAGGTTTTGACAAAGTCATGATCTGCATCTTTTGGGGGTTCAAATAAAAATAAACCACCGACATGCATCGGTTGCGTGCGTGATTCAAGCAACAAAAAAAGTTGGTCAACCAAGGTGAGAAGTCGCATCGCTTGTCCTTTTGTGTTTGGTATTTTTAACAGATTAAAATAAGAATATTGAAATAATGCAATATTATAATCAATCAAACGTCATCAGAACATGCTTTTGAGTGATGTTTGTACTAAAAATTAGCATACTTTGACAATAAAATTTATCAACCGATTGCTTTCTTTTTACGATATTTTACGTCATCATATCCGTTCATTATTAAATTTAGCATTAAATTTAGCCATTTTTTATGACTCAACTTCCTTACAGTTTCGCCAAACGTTACCAAATACTGGTCATTCCTGCTTCACAAATGGGTGAACCTGCCACCATTGTGATGACTGAGAAAACTCCATTATCTGCTGTCAATGAATCCATTCGCTTTGCTCATGAGCAAGGTGATAAGCAAATGCCTTACTTTGAACGCTTAAGTGTGAATGAATTTGATAAGCGTTTGGCAGTTTTTTATCAAGGCAATACAGGTGAGTCACAACATATCGCCGCAGGGCTAGAAGACCACCCAGATTTGATGAGTTTGGCAGACAGTGTGCCTGAAACTGAAGATTTGATGGACAGTCAAGATGATGCCCCCATCATTCGCCTGATAAATGCCTTGCTGTCAGAAGCCATTCGCCTAAACGCTTCTGATATTCATATTGAAACTTTTGAAAAACGGTTGTCAGTGCGTTTTCGAGTTGATGGTGACATGCGAGAGGTGGTTAGCCCAAAACGCCAACTTGCCCCTTTATTGGTTTCTCGTATTAAAGTCATGGCAAAGCTTGACATTGCTGAAAAACGCATTCCACAAGATGGGCGTATCTCGTTGCGTCTGGCGGGGCGTGAGGTGGATGTGCGGGTCTCTACCTTGCCGTCTAGCTTCGGTGAGAGGGTGGTTATGCGACTGTTAGACAAACAGGCAGGGCGACTGAACATAAGCTATCTTGGGCTTGCTGATGCTGACCATGCTCAGTTACAACGCCTAATCCATCGACCACATGGCATCATTTTGGTAACAGGACCGACAGGTTCAGGTAAGACCACCACGCTCTATGCCATCTTGACTGAACTTAATGATCAGACCCGCAATATTTTGACCGCTGAAGATCCCATTGAATTTCAGTTAGATGGTATTGGGCAGACGCAAGTGAATACTAAAGTGGACATGACCTTTGCTCGTAGCCTAAGAGCCATGCTCAGACAAGACCCTGATGTGGTGATGGTGGGGGAAATCCGTGACTTAGAGACGGCAGAGATTGCCGTACAAGCATCATTGACAGGGCATTTGGTATTATCTACCTTGCATACCAATACTGCCATTGGTGCAGTGACTCGTTTGCAAGATATGGGAGTTGAGCCGTTTTTGTTATCATCATCATTAATTGGGGTAGTTGCTCAACGTTTGGTACGAACCCTTTGCCCACACTGCCACACATGGCGAGATGCCACTGTCAGCGAAGCAAAGTTATTGCAAAACACAGATTTGAATCATCAACAAGTTAAAATTCCCATTCCCCAAGGGTGTGAGCAATGTAACCAATCAGGCTTTAAGGGACGCACTGCCATTTATGAAGTTGTCCCTATTGATGATGGCTTGCGACAGATGATACATGAAAAAGTGGCAGAATACGACTTGGAGCGGTATGCTCGCAGTAAAACACCGTCCATAAGGCATGATGGCATAAGCAAAGTCTTGGCGGGTAAGACAACCTTAGAAGAAGTGCTGAGAGTAACAAGGCAGGGAAGTGATGGGTGATGATAATTTTATCATTTGTTTGTGTGTCTTGTATCATGTTAGCTAATCACTTAAAATCACTGTTTAACCCCAGTTTAACCCTAACTTTTTAGCATGACAAAGACCATGAGTAAAATTAATCAACTATTAGACACCTTAAACCAACACGGCTTTGAACCTGCTCAAATTAAAACTGACCCTGATAGCTTAAACCATTGGGGCAAAGACTGGACAAAACACTTTGACCCCAACGCATCAGTCATCATCTTCCCCAAATCCACCGAACAAGTACAAACCATTGTTCAAGCATGTAATGACTTATCACTCATCATCACCCCAAGTGGTGGACGCACAGGGTTATCAGCTGGGGCTGTTGCCAGTAATGGTGAAGTGGTCATCAGCCTTGATAAAATGAACCGCATCATCAACTATTATCCTGCTGATCGCATGGTGCATCTTCAAGCAGGAGTCATCACCAAAACCTTACAAGACTTCGCCGAAAGCCACGATTTGTATTATCCTGTGGATTTTGCTTCAGCAGGCTCAAGCCAAATTGGTGGCAACATCAGTACCAATGCTGGTGGTATTAAGGTCATTCGTTATGGCATGACCCGCCATTGGGTATTGGGCTTAACCGTCGTAACAGGCAAAGGCGATGTCTTACACTTAAACAACGGCATGACAAAAAACGCCACAGGCTATGATTTACGTCAGCTGTTTATCGGAGCAGAAGGCACGCTTGGCATCGTTACCGAAGCCCAAATCAGACTTGAACGTCAGCCCAAAAATTTGAGTGTCATGGTACTGGGCGTGCCAGAATTTGCCCACATCATGCAAATATTATCTGCTTTTCAAGCCAAGATGGATTTGACAGCATTTGAATTTTTTGATGATGTGGCGGTGAGCAAGCTTTTAGCCACAGGACATGTACAAAAACCGTTTGAAACAGATGCCCCATTTTATGCCTTGTTAGAGTTTGAAGCACCTTATGAGCCGATGATGGACATGGCGATGGCGATTTTTTCAGAGTGTATGGAGCAAGGTTGGATTATTGATGGGGTAATGAGCCAGTCGATTGCCCAAGCCCAAGAGCTGTGGAAGTTGCGAGAATACATTTCTGAAACCATTTCGGTTTTCACCCCCTATAAAAATGATGTGTCGGTACTGATTTGTCATGTGCCTGATTTTATCGCTGATATTGAGCAAATTGTGAGTAACAATTACCCTGATTTTGAGATTTGTTGGTTTGGTCATATTGGAGATGGCAATTTGCATTTAAATATCTTAAAACCTGATGACTTAAGCAAAGATGAGTTTTTTGAAAAATGCAAAACCGTCAATCATCATGTTTTTTCCACAGTCAAAAAATATCATGGTTCAATCTCAGCCGAGCATGGTGTGGGCATGACCAAAAAACCGTATTTAAATTACACACGCACTGATGAAGAAATTGGTTATCTAAAAGCGATTAAACAAGTCTTTGACCCTAATGGCATTATGAATAAAGGTAAGATTTTTGATTGATGTTTGATGAAAAAAAGATTAGATGAGCAAAAGATAAGCCGTCAAAAAGGCAGTATTTTTGGCATCTGCTGGTTTGGGTAGCATGTGTTTGGGTGGCATGTGGCTTACTGACATGAGTGATGTATGTTGATATTGGCGATTTGTGTTGCCAAATTTGTGTCTACTTGTTTGCATAAAGTGACTAAGTGGGCTTTTATGGCATTAAAATGATACAAATCATCACCTGCAATGCGACAGGTCAAGCTTGGACTGGTGTTTGATGTTCTGACCACACCCACGCCATGTTCATATTCTAACCTTAGCCCATCGGTGGTGTCTAATTGTATCAACTTTGCTGATGTATTGGTAAGAAATGATTTTCCATGCTGATACCAGCCAAATAGGGCATCTATGATGGGTCGGTTGGTTGTTGGCAAAGGCAGATAGACATCACCAGTACTGACCACTGATGGTAAGGAATCTCTGATATTGGCTAGGCTCTTAGCGTGTTTGCTTAACCAAATCAATAAGCGTACCCCTGCATACATGGCATCGTCATGCAAGATAAAATGCCCATCATTAAAGATAAAATGCCCTGATAATTCTCCAGCAAATAGGGCGTGTCGATGTTCGTTTTTTAACGCATGACGCAGATGGCTGCTGCCCGTTTTACTTAAAATGGGCGTGCCACCATCACGTTGTATCAGTTTTGGCAACACATGTGAACATTTGACATCAAATAGCACAGCAGGTTTGTTCTGTTCTTGTTGTGATTGATATTGTTGTGATTGATTAAGCAGGCGTGTGTCACTGATGGCAATATGCCCAAGTAGATACAACAGATTGTCTTGGCTAAACAGCCGTCCTTGTTCATCAATCACACACAAGCGATCGCCATCACCATCAAACGCCAATCCAAGTTTGGCATGATGCTTAACCACTGTATTTGCCAGTTCTGTCAGCCTGTTTGCTTCGGTGGGGTCTGGGTTGCCTTTAGGAAAGTTACCATCAGCATTGTCATTAAGAACAATGACCGATTGGGCAAAGCCTGTCATTTGTATGATTTCATCAAACAACCGTTGGGCATAGGCGCTGGTTGCCCCATTGAGACAGTCAATCACCAATAAAGGCTTAGTGTGGTGATTTAAGTTGCCATTTGCCAAACCTTGATTCTGTTTTTGCAACATGGTCTTGGTGTCAATGTCAATCAACGTTTGACAAACCTGTTTAATCGCTTTTTGATAGTCGGTAAAAATATCTAAAGACTGTGCTGGTGGGTTTTGCTTGTCTGTGCCGTTATTTAAACTCATACGCCCATGCGCCATATCGCCAGTGATGTGAACATGAGCCATGCGTCGATAAAAATGCTCAATGTCGTTACTGTTTGGCGATTGGTGATGGGTGAGCCATTTGATGCCAGCATAATGCTTGGCAGAGTGGCTGGCGGTAACCATGATGCCATGACCTTCTTGCTGTTCGGCACAAAACACCATCATCGGTGTGGTGACAAGCCCTAAAGACAGCACCTTGATACCAACAGTGATTAAGGCATGGGTTAGCTTGTCTGCAATGATTGGGCTAAATTGTCTGGCATCAAAGCCCACCACCACCGTACTTGCCCCTGCTTGTTGATAATGCTCAGCAAACACATAAGCCAATACTGCCAAAAAATCATCGGTAAACAGGTCATGGTTGCCACGGATATCATAAGCTTTAAACAGTGGGTACTGAATAATGAACGGGTGAGGTAAGTTGACGGTTTCCATGTGCTGGTTTCTTTAGCGATGTTGGTGGTTGTCTCTTAACCATTTTGTTGCTTGGTTATTTTTTTGTTTTTTGACCATTTTATTTCTTGACTATTGTCTTAATTATTGTCTTGGTTGTTATTGTCGCCCTGTGTGTCCAAAACCACCTGCACCACGCATTGATGTGTGACCAAACTCATCAACGATGTCAAAAGTTGGTGATAACACTGGCACCACCACATATTGAGCCATACGCTCGGCGGGTTGTAAAATAAAATCGGTATCACTGCGATTCCAGATACTCACCATCAGCTCACCTTGATAATCTGAGTCAATCAACCCCACTAAATTGCCCAATACGATGCCGTGCTTATGCCCCAAACCAGAGCGTGGCAAAATCAGCCCTGCATAATTTGGGTCAGCGATATGAATGGCAAGCCCTGTCCCTATCAGTTCGGTCTGTCCTTGGCGTATGGTAATGGGTTCATCAATACAAGCCCGCAAATCAATGCCTGCACTGCCCATGGTGGCTTTTTGGGGAATGGGAAAATTGGGGTCTTGCCCAACTTTAGGGTTTAGAATTTTGACTTGAATGCTTTGCATGACGTGTCCTATGTTTATCTTGTGCTTATCTTAGTTAAGAAATGTTATTTTGAATGGCATGTAAAATGCTTTTTTTAAGTTTAATATAAGCTTGGCTGTCTAAAAAACCATCATATTTAGGGATAACAAACCGATGACTGAATTTGGCAGGGAATCCTTTTAACACATAAATCTCATCAGACAAAAATAAGGCTTCGTCAATGTCATGGGTGATGATAAGGCAAGTCAGCTCCAGCCGTTGTTGTAATTGATGAAACCAATGATACATCTCATTTTTAGTCACAAAATCCAATGCCGAAAACGGCTCATCAAGCAACATAATGGGGTTATCGCTCAGATAGGTTCTTAGCAAGGCAGCTCGCTGTTTTTGTCCACCAGACAGATGATGTGGATATTGGTTTTCTAACCCATCAAGCCCAAAATAAGGCAGTTGTGGCTTAACCGTTTGGGCAATTTGTGATTTGGTTTGTCCTTTTAATAACAAAGGCAGGCTGATGTTGTCGTACACGCTTTTAAATGGCAACAGCAAGTTTTTTTGTAGCATGTAGCCAACCGTACCTGCTTTGCCTGTGGTGTTGTTGCCGTTGATCCACACATCACCAGATGATGGCGTTATCAGCCCTGCGGCGATGTTAAATAACGTGGTCTTGCCAACACCACTTGCTCCGACAATACTGACCAGTTGTTTTTTTTGTACTTGCAAATCGATGCCTGCAAATAATGGCAACCCATTAAAGGCATGGTGAATGTCTTGTAATATCAGCATGGCATCTGTTGTGTTGTTCATTAGGTATTTTGTGGATATTTATGGTAAATAATCATTACTCACCCCAGCTTGTGGTGGTAGGGGCTTATCAATCAGTTTGTTGTCATAGACCCATTCATAAAATTTATCCCAGCGACCATAGTCAAATTTGCCCCAATCGCCATTATCATCAAGATATTGAGCAGACAGATATTTTTGGCTTGCCATTGCCAACTCTTCGTTGGTTTCTGGGGCGTATTTGAGTAATATTTTGGTACTGTCTTCTGGATTATGAGCGGCATAAACATAGCCCTTTTTAATGGCAGTTAGGGCGTGTTTGATTTTATCTGGATTACTTTGCAACGTGGTGTTGTTGGCGATAATGACAGGGCTATAATAGTCAAAAATGGGTTCATAATCTTTTAAAAAGAAAAAATCAGTTGCCACATTTTTTATTTGGGCATGGATACCGTCCCAGCCATAATAGGCTAATATATAATCGAATTGGTTTAACCGTAAGGCAGCCGTGGCATCGGTGGTCTCACCAGGGATTTTTACCAAATCATCTCCCACGATATGGGCAACTGTGGCATCATCGATGGGGTCTTCCCATGTGGAGTAGCGTTTACCATTCAGGTCTTTTGGCTTGGTTGCTCCCAATGATTTTAATGACATCAAGCCTGCGGTGTTATGCTGAGCAATGGCGGCAACGGCGGTGATGGGTACGTCCTTGACCAGTTTTTTAACCATATTGGGTTGAAAATAAATGCCCAAATCTGCTCGGTTGGTCGCCACCAATGTGGACGCACTGTCTTCACTGGGCTGAACGATTTTAACTTCCAACCCTTCTTCTGCAAAGTAGCCTTTATCTTGTGCCACATAAAGCCCTGTGTGGTTGGTGTTGGGTACCCAATCTAGTGAGATGACCAGTTCAGTTTTTGCGGTGTCATTGGCGTTATTGGCTTGATTGTCGGTTTTATCATTGGTGACGGTGCTGTCAGATTTGGGCTGACAAGCGGTTAATAACATCAGCAATGCCACCATGGTCATCATCAGCACCACCTTGATGGGTGTGTGTGAACGGTGGTCAATATGACAGATTGCCATGGGGGTAAAAGAGGGTGAGTACATAACGTTTCCTTAAATTTCTTTTTTTAAATTTCTTAAACCTTAATTAATGATAAATTTTTATAAAAAAATGTTAATCATGATAAACCAAATTATTGATACTCATGCTTTAATACTTGGCGTTCTAGCCACTTTACCAAAGCAATCAATAATAAAGTTAACACACTAATCAAAAAAATCACCGCAAACATGCTGTCTAAATCATAAGACTTACGCACACGGGTCATGTATACACCCAATCCATAATAACCGCCCAACCATTCAGCAATCACCGCTGAGATTAGGGCATAAGATAACGCAACCTTTAACCCTGTAAAAAAAGATGGCATGGCGGCAGGGATTTTAAGATGACGGTATAAATCTATTTTATCTGCTTGCATGGACTTAAACAGATTAAGATGTTCACGGCTGACTGATTGATAGCCATCAACCAATGCCACGGTGATGGGAAAAAATACCGATAAGACCACCAGCACCACTTTTGGGGTGATGCCATAGCCAAGCCAAATGATTAACAAAGGAGCAATGGCAATGGTGGGAATGGTTTGGTTAAGTAAAATTAATGGGTATACGGTTTGCTTAATGGTTTTGGACATGTCCATGGCAATCGACAGCACAAAGCTGATGACAAGACCAATGCCTGTGCCTAAAAATGCCGTTGCTAACGTGTATTTGGCATGGGTCATCAGCAAAACAAAGTCATTCACAAACGCCAGCACAATCTGCCAAGGTGATGGCAATAAATAATCAGGCAACAGCCCAAACTGAACCGAAAATTGCCATGCCAACAGTAAGCCAATCACCAGCACATGGCTTTTTATCAGTTTTTTGGTGCTGTACCAAAGTGTTGACATGGCGAGTCCTTTTGCTAAGCATGCTTGCATCAAACAGGGTTTTAAGCATAGCTGTCGGTGCTTGGGCAGCTGCATATTAAATTTTTATCGCCATACACGTCATCAACCCGTCCAACCGATGGCCAGAACTTATGCCCACGAATATAATCCAATGGGAAAGCGGCGGTATCACGACTGTAAGGGTGCGACCAATCACTGCTGGCAATCACAAATGCTGTGTGTGGGGCATTAACCAATGGGTTATCATTGCTTGTCCAGCCATCTTTGCCCTCTTTGACTTGCATGGCTTCGGCTTTAATTTGTTTTAAAGCGGCGATAAAGCGGTCAAGCTCAGCTTTTGATTCAGATTCAGTTGGCTCAATCATTAATGTGCCAGCGACAGGAAAGCTCATGGTTGGGGCATGAAAGCCATAATCCATGAGACGTTTGGCAATGTCCGACTCGCTGATGCCTGTTTCTTCTTTTAATGGGCGAATGTCAATGATACATTCATGAGCCACACGCCCATTTTTGCCAGTGTATAAGACAGGGTAGCTGTCTTTGAGTTCATTGGCAATGTAGTTGGCGTTGAGCAATGCCAGTTTGGTGGCTTGCGTCAGACCTTCAGCCCCCATCATGGTGATGTACATCCAAGTAATAGGCAAAATGCTGGCCGAGCCATAAGGGGCAGCTGAGACGGCACTGGTGTGATGACTGGCATTATGCACGGGGCTTACGCTGTGGTTGGTCATATAAGGGGCAAGGTGTGATTTCATGCCGATGGGTCCCATGCCCGGACCACCACCACCATGGGGGACACAAAAGGTCTTGTGCAGGTTCATATGTAGCACGTCTGCCCCCACGTCAGCAGGTTGCATGATGCCAACTTGAGCATTCATGTTTGCTCCATCCATATAGACTTGACCGCCATGTTCATGGATAAGGTTGCAAATATCACGGATACCCTCTTCAAACACGCCATGTGTCGATGGATAGGTTATCATCAATGCCCCAAGTTTGTCTGTGTGTTCTTGGCATTTGGCTTTTAAGTCGTCAGTATCGACATTACCATGTTCATCGGTATTCACCACCACCACGGTCATGCCCATCATCTGTGCGGTGGCAGGATTCGTGCCGTGGGCAGAGCGTGGGATTAGGCAAACATTTCGTTCGCTGTTACCATTGGCTTCATGATAACGGCGAATGGCAAGCAGACCTGCGTATTCACCTGATGCCCCAGAATTGGGTTGCATGGAGATTGCATCAAAACCTGTGATGGCCTTAAGTTGATTTTGTAGCTCATCAATCATGGCGATATAGCCTGTTACTTGCTCACGGGGGGCAAATGGATGCACATTGGCAAACTCATTCCATGTGATGGGCAACATCTCACTGGTGGCATTTAATTTCATGGTACAACTGCCCAAAGAAATCATGCTGCGGTTCATCGCCAAATCTTTGTCTTCTAGTGACTTTAAGTAGCGAAGCATCTCATGTTCGGTGTGATGACTGTTAAAAACTTGATGGGTCAAAATGTCACTTTGTCTAAGCAGGTCATCGGTCAGGCAAATATCAGCTTGCTCTGGCAGTTGATGGGATTTATTGACAAACAGCTGAGTGAGTGCTTCAAAGTCAGTCTGATCGCTGGTTTCGCTAAAGCTAACAGACAACTTACCATCGCCATGTTGCCATAAGTTGTAGCCAACGTTGGCGGCATTTTCATAGATTTGCTGAGCCAGTTTTTCACTGCCACAATCAATCAGCACCGTATCAAAAAACAGCGAATGCACCACGTTGTTATCACCATCTGTTTGGCGGATAACATCAGCAAAGGCAGTTGCCATGGCGTGAATGCGATTGGCAATGCGTTTAACCCCAACCGCCCCATGATAAACGGCATACATGCCTGCCAAATTTGCCAGCAGGACTTGTGATGTGCAAATATTGGAATTGGCTTTTTCACGGCGGATATGTTGCTCACGAGTTTGCAATGCCATGCGTAAAGCCATGTTGCCTTGAGCATCTTTTGACACACCAATAATACGCCCTGGGGCTTGGCGTTTATGCTTATCGCTAAAAGCAAAATAAGCGGCATGCGGACCACCAAATCCCATGGGAATGCCAAACCGCTGGGTACTGCCTAAAGCAATGTCTGCTCCCATTTGGGCAGGAGACTTTAACAACACCAAACTCATGATGTCCGCCCCAACGATACAAATGGTTTTGTTACTCTTTAACTTGGTGATGATGTCGGTTAAATCAACCATATCTCCTTCACGCCCCACATATTGCAGATATGCGCCAAAATAGTCACCGTCGGTTGCTTTGGTAAAATCACCAACCACCACGTCCCAACCGAAATATTTGGCACGGGTACGGATAACGTCAAGCGTTTGTGGGTATGTTCGTTCATCAACAAAAAAACGCTCAGACTTAGATTTACTGACACGTTTTGCCATTGCCATGCCTTCAGCGGCTGCCGTGGCCTCATCAAGCAGCGATGCCCCAGCCAAATCTAGCCCAGTCAAGTCGATACAGACTTGTTGAAAGTTCAACAACGCCTCTAACCGACCTTGTGAAATTTCAGCTTGATAAGGGGTATAGGCAGTGTACCAACCGGGATTTTCTAGCACATTACGTTGAATAACCGCTGGCAAGCGAGTGGGTGAATATCCTTGTCCAATATAGCTTTTATTCACCGTAATGTTATCAGCATGACGGCGCAGTTTTGCCAACGCATGATGTTCACTGATGGCAGCAGGTAATTGCAGTTTGTTTGGCATACGCACAGGCTTAGGCACGGTATCATCAATAAAGCTGTCTAGGTCATCATAACCCAATGTTTTTAGCATTTGTGCTTGTGTGTCGCTGTCTGAACCAAGATGACGGTGGATAAAAGCATTTTCGTTAAACAATGTCGCAAATGTTTGCGTGGCTGATTGAGAGTGGCTCATATGACATTCCTTATGTGGTGTTGGCTTAGTTGATTGTTGATTATGGCTGATTGATTTATTACTGATTGTCTGATGACTGATTGACAATGGCAAAACGGTGGTCAATAGATGATTGGTTTAAGTTTAAGTTTAAGTTTAAAGCATCATACTCTATGCACAAAACGACGTTCATCAAAACGGAACTGCTCGCCATAGATGCCTTTCTCACTTCGTTCACCTGCCCCTAGCATCATGGCAATGTGTTGATGTTCATTCAATCCTAACAATTTTTTCATCGCTGGTTCATCAAAGCCACCCATGGCACAGCTGTCAAAGCCATAAGCCCGCAACGCAAGCATCAGATTTTGAGCTGCCAAATACGCATTATTCACTGCCCACTCCTTGCGTTGTCTTTCATCATAAATGGGCGTTTTTATGGGACCTTTAAAAGCACGATGTCCTTTGATGACGGCTTTTTTTATCGGAGTCAGCACATTGGCAGGACCTGTGGTGAACGCCACAGGGATAAGCTTGCCATAGTAATCTTTGACAAGCTTGGGAACAGGCTTACTGGGGTATTGCTCAATGATTTGCTTGGCATGCTGACGCCATGTGTGGGTATTAGCGACAATGGCAATGAGTTTATTGGCAGTTTTGGCGGCATTTTGATTCATACAGAGTTGATTGGCTCGTTGGCGTTTCTGTATTGACTCAATGACATAAAATTCCCAAGGTTGCAGATTGCTTGAGTTGGGGGCAAGCATTGCCAAACGCAGACAATCATCTAACACCTCATCAGAAATGGGTGTGTCAGTAAAGATGCGTACTGACCGTCTTGAGCTGACCACTGATTTAAACGCATCAAGATGAGGCGTGTGGTTGGGTGTGGCGATGGTGTTTTCTTTGATGCTGTTTTCTTTATTGTTATTTGCCATGTGTCCTTCCTAACTTGTTTATAATCTGTTTCTAATCTGTTTCTAATCTGTTTCTAAGTCGTTCCTAAAGTGGCATTAAAAGTGGCATTGATTGGTGATTGACTTTGTGATTACACATAAGTCTTACATAAGCGCCATAGACTGACACGGTGGAACTCACCGACAAACTTTTTTAGGTAAAAGTTAACACTTTTATTGCGTTGTTTAAAATATTGAGACTGGCATTAATGTCTGTGTCATGAGTTTTTCCACAATTTTGCCATTGTCAGTTTCTCAGTTTCATTTAAAGGTAATTTATCTAACTTATCATTGCAAGCGTGGCAAGTCTTAGAACTTGGATAAAACCCGTCCAACTCTTTAATTGTGTTGTCCCATTGCTTAGCCTTATAGATGAGTTGGCGTTTAAATTCATAACAGCCCAAGCCAGAGATGGCACGGCTTAGCTGGATTTTATGAGCTGGATTTTAAATGGCTATTTTTAGCCCTTTGCTGTCGCCGACACAAAGGGCTAAAACAAACAGATGGCTTGTCAGATACCACTGCTTAATGATTGTTCAATGATTGCCCAACCACTATTTAACCACTGTTTAACTATTTTTTAGCCATGATGACTTTAATTATGACAACTCGTTTTTATAGTCGTCAGCACTTAATAAGCCATCAAAGTCTTCAGCATTGTCAGGTTTGATGCGAAAAAACCAACCATCACCATATGGGTCTGTGTTGATGGTTTCTGGTGCGTCTTCTAGCTCTTCGTTGATGGCAACGATTTCACCAGAGATGGGGGCATAAACATCAGATGCCGCTTTGACTGATTCGACAACGGCAATTTCATCGTCAGCAGAGACATTTTCGCCCACTTCTGGCAATTCCACATAGACAATATCACCGAGCAAATCTTGAGCGTGTTCGGTAATGCCAACAGTAATCGTACCGTCATCTTCTTGGCGTAGCCATTCATGACTGGCGACATATTTTAGTTCAGCTGGAATGTTACTCATGGTTTTCTCCTGTGAGTTTGGTGAATAAATGGGGGTTAATGGGTTAAAGGGTGTACTTAAAAGCGGTGTACGGCGTACAACGATTGGTCAAGCTATTAATAGACGCATTGTTTGTTTGCTTCATCATAATGACCGCCATAATCTAAGCATGTGTCTTTGGCATCACAGCCTACCAATAATAAAATAACCAAACCTGTACATAGATATTTCATATTATTTCAATTCCTAAACATAATAAAACGAACATAAAGACCCAAAAGCACCTTTGATGCTTTTGGTCAGTTTTTCGGTGTACAATCAATCAAATTGCTTTTTGCCATTTCTGACAAATGGCAGTTTGATGACTTTGACTTCAGAGAACTTGCCTTTACCACGCAAATCCACCAACATCACATCACCTTCAGTCACGCTATCAGGCACACGGGCGATGGCAATCGATTGCTTAAGGGTTGGAGAAAATGTGCCACTGGTGATGATGCCTGTTTGTTCACTAAAATCTTGATTGATAAAGACTGGCATGCCCTCACGCAACACGCCTTTACCTTCTAGTAATAAGCCGACTTGCTTCATGGCAGTGCCATCAGCCTTGGACATATCACGCTTGGCAATCAGAGCATCACGACCGATAAAATCACGTTCATCTTCTGCTTCCTTGGTTTTAAAAGACAGCGTCCAGCCCATATTGCATTCATAAGGGCTGATGGACTCGTCCATATCATGACCGTATAGGTTCATGCCAGCTTCCATGCGTAAGGTATCCCTTGCTCCCAAACCTGCAGGTTTGATGCCCACTTGAAGCAAATCGGTAAAAAATGCTGATGCGTCATCACCAGGCAAAATCACTTCCACGCCATCTTCCCCTGTGTAGCCTGTGCGAGCAACAAACCAATCTGCCCCTTCAATGTTGGTTAAATCTGCCCCAACAAACGGCTTTAAACCATCTAAAACACCTGCCCAGCTTGGTTTGGCTTGTTTGAGTTTGGCGATGGCGTTAGGTCCTTGCACAGCGAGCATGGCAAGCTCTGGGCGTTCGGTGATGACGACATCAAAGTCATGGGCAACACTGATGAAGTGTGCCAAATCTTTATCACGAGTGGCAGCATTGGAGACAATGCGATATTGGGTTTCATCTTCGTTCATGCGGTAGACAATCAAGTCATCAATCACCCCACCTTGTTCGTTAAGCATGCCAGAATATAAGGCTTTGCCAACAAACTTTAACTTAGCAACATCATTGGCGAGCAGCTTTTGTAGCCATGCCTTGGCATCTTTGCCTTGCACATCACTGACCACCATGTGCGACACATCAAACATGCCTGCATCAGTGCGGACAGCATCATGTTCTTCTAACTGTGAACCGTAATGAATGGGCAACTCCCAACCAGAAAAATCCACGATTTTGCCGTTGTTATCCAGGTGAGATTGATAAAAAGGAGTGCGTTGTGAATCAGTCATAAAAATCCTTAGCAAATAGGGTAAAGCAAACCGTTAACATAAACGTTGAAGGCAATCAACCATCATAATAAACAATCAAAGCATCGAAATACGCTGTTATCTGAGTGATGAGCTGATTTGGCGTTGATTTTTACCCCATCTGTCCGTTTTACCTGAGATTTTCAACAGACAATGATGGTTGAATGTCTCCAACCGATTGGCTGTTTTCTCCCCTTCGGTGATGGCAATATGACATGATAACTTATCAGCTTGCCATGCTCTCCAGATTTTTCACGACCTTTTTGTTAATATGACCATGCTTTAAGTCAATAAGTCAATATGACACATCAAAACGGGTGTGAGTGTTTCAGTCCTTTTACCTGAGCGATTGGCAGGGTGCATACGCCTTCGGTGGCAAAAGTATAAAAGTATTTTGTGCATGACAACAGCACCAAGATAAACATATCTAAGATAACAGTACCCAAGATAGATGCTATACTATGCCGTCTCCTGAAACATGCTTTCATTATGAAAAATTTCTGGCAAAATTACAAGGCAAATCATCACAAGATACATTTTCAGACACATTTTTAGCCACAGTTAAGTAAGGTAAAATAACCCCATGCACTGCGATATCTATAAATTCCCCAAATATGAAGATTTGTATGTCTATGTTGCTCGCCCCAATTATCCTGACGACATCGAGACGTTAACCGATTGGTTGGGCGTGTTGCCCAAGGCGTTTCGGACAAATTTGGGGTGCAGTGAGTTTGTGATGCACCTAGATTTGGGCAAAACCGATAAATTGGCTCGGGCAGATAAAGCTGACGTATTGGATAAGCTGGCATCACAAGGCTATTATGTGCAGATGCCACCAACAGACATATTGACTAAAACCGCCAAAAATCGTACCAAGCAAATGCAAGATAAACGCTATGACTGATGGGCAGGGCATGTTAAAATCTGACTTTACCCTATTGACATGCCTAGGTTGAAGATTGGACATATGATGGATTGGTTAAAAGACTTCATACTGAATTTACCGTTAGATGACATCAGCAACTGGGTCAGTCGTTTTGTGTTTTGGTGGAGTGATTTTGTTAAGGAAGTGCCAGCAGAACAATTGCCACTATATGCGTATGTTGGTGGCAGTGTTTTGGTGTTGTTATTATGGATTTTGGTGGTAAGAGCGTTGCCTAAGCCGATTGGTGGCATGAGCTGGGTGGTGTTATTGGCGGTATTATTAACCCCTGGGACAGCCGCTGGTGATTCAGTTGAGCTTGCTCCTGCCAGTATTGGCGTGGTATATGGGCTGTTGACCAAAGACCACACCACAGCATTAACCAGCTTATTACCCATCATGGTGGTGATTGTGGTGGGTTTATTTTTGGGGTTTTTGTGGCAACTTATCCGTACCGCCATTGAACAAGCCTTGTACGAAGACAAAAAACGCCGAGTGGCTGAACAATTAGATGACTTTGATAATACCGATTTATCAGACGATTTTGAGAATACCAATTACGATGCCAACCATTAAGATACCCTAAATTAAGTAAGACGCCATAAATAAGACACCTTCAATAAATACACAACCTACCCCCCATCAAGCATGCTTAGGGTGTTGTAAGCCCATGGCTTCTTGAATGTGTGCTTTATGTGAAAATAGCACAGGTAATATATGATTGGTAACTAATGACAATCGCCAGCCTTGCAATCCCAATGGTAATTGGCTGACTTCATTGCCTGTCATGCCAGTACCATCATCAATGATTTCTAATGCCACCAGCTCAAGCAGTTCTGTGAGCCATTTTTTCTTTAATAGTATGGTGGTGGGAATGCCCGTTTTTGTGTGATAATCCTGCAAAATGGAATTTAACTGATTTTTTAGGGTTTTGTCCTTACTTCGGTAAGGTGGTATCGTGGGGGCGGGGTATTTGCTGGCAGGCAATTGTTTGGCAGTATGCACAAGCTTAATAATTTCTGAGCCATATTGCTCGATGATGTGTCGGTGCAAACTGGTTTGGCGGTATAATTGTTTGTGAGTGCTTGGTAATAGCTCTACCAATTCAGCAATGCCTTGCTTGCGAATGATAAAGGGGCGTGGTTGATTGGTCTGCCGTGCCAGCTCTTCTCGCCATACCAACAAACTTTGCAAAAATGCCAATTGCACCCCATCATAACGATAATCTGCCGCTGACAGATACAGCAGGTCATCTTCCATATTTTGAGCATCATAGACTTCTTGGGCATAAAGCTGGCAGTCTTCGATGACCATGTCAATCAAGCCTTTATCGTTTAGTTGTCGACAGATGACCGCAAATAATGGCAATAGATAACGCACATCATCAGTGGCATAGTTTATTTGGGCATCAGATAAAGGACGGTGTAGCCAATTAGATTGACTTTCGCCCTTGTCAATGTCCACCCCAAGCTCGGTAGCAATTGCTTTTTGATACCCCATTTTTAGCTGTTGGGTCAAAAACCCCAAAGCAATTTGCGTATCAAAGACATTGGTTAACACAGGGCAATCTGCCAGCAGATAAAAGATGGCCAAATCTTCGCCACACGCATGCCAAATCATCAGTGGACATGCCATCAATGCTTGCCAAAGTGGCATTAGGTCATCAAACTTTAGAGCATCAATCAGATAAATCCGCTTCCCTGTGTTGATTTGTAGCAATGCCAATATCGGATAGTAAGTGTCTCGTTTGATGAATTCGGTATCCAGTGCCACCATACTCACATGAATAAGTTTAGCAAGTAAGTCTTGCAAAGCCTGCTCATGTCCTACCCAAACTGTTGGCAAACTTGTGGCACAGATGACATCCATGGCTAAGGTAGGGTTGTTTAGAGCGTGGCTAATGTGGCTGACGGTCTCAGATGGGGGTAATGGGGGCATGGTGGTGTTGATAACTCCAATGACATCAGTTGCTGATTATAGCAATAATTTTTTACCTTAATATTATAATTTTTACCATAACACTATAGTATTATTTTTTTTTTACATTATCATTTTACATTATCCTTACCCATTCATTCATTGACCGTTTGGTTTTGCGTTTGCTGTTTGCATGGAGATGCTTAACATTCATTAACTAAGCAAATGCACTTAAAATTTGGCGATGGGTAAATTAGGTTAATATGCTGTCAAACAAACGTCATTCTTTTAAACTTTTAGAACATTTGGAGATGTTATATGAAAATTTTAGCCCTAGCCCCTGCTGCTGTTTTGGCACTTGTTGGATTGACTGGCACTGCCCATGCTCACGATGCTCAACAAGCTCATGACTCTGCCGTGTTAAAGCGCCAAGTTACTTATGCTTGCCAATCAGGCAAACAAGTGACGGTTACTTATGGTTTCAACCAACAAAGACTGCCAACCTATGCCAGCTCTTATGTTGATGGCAAAACTCGCTTTATGCCACTTAATTTAAACCGTTCTGATAACATTGACAGCGTTTTTGGTGATGAAAATAATTACAGTTTAATGACCGATGCCATGTCATTAAATAACTACCACAGATTGGGCATTAACATCACCAGCCCTGCTGGAGATTTGGCTTATAAAAACTGCAATGTCAGATATGTTAAAAAGCTGTAATGACCATCATATAACTAATAACTAACGTCAATATCGTTATTCAATGACACCCAGTCAATGGCACCTAATAATGATTCTCAATTATGGGGCATCATTTGATGCCAATTTACACAAAAACCTGATACACAAATTGACACACAAGGAAAATCTCATGAAAAAACTTGCCTTTAGTCTTATCGTGGCTGCTGCTGGTATGATGGCTGTTTCTGCCAATGCCATGAGTCCAAAAACCGTCCAATATGCTTGCCAAGGTGGCAAAAATATAAACGTCAAATACATATTTAACGACGCAGATTTGCCAACCAAAGCCGTTGCCAGCTTATCTGGCAAAACTGTGGGCATGCCCATCAATCTCAACGCATCAGATATGACAAGCTCAGTTTTTGGTTTTGGTGGTTATACCATGACCGCAGACTATATCGATGCTAAAAGCTACAATCAAGCGGGCATTGCAACCATCACCGACCCAAATAACAAAATTTTGTTCAAAAACTGCAACCCAAAATAGGCAGAGCTTAATCTTAATAAGGTTAAGAAAACAAGATGAATAGAATTGAAACCTAAAACCTAAAATAAGTTTATTGACCACCAATAAAAAAGCATGGTTATCCATGCTTTTTTTTATTAAACTTACTGCAAAACCCTAATTTTATTAGGTTCAGCTTTTTTACAAAAGCCTTATACAATAAGAATAATCTGATTGTTGCTCATCAGTTTTGTAGGAAGTCTATTTTATGATTGTTTTTTTATGACTGTTGCCATGGGTGTTTTATGGTGGAGTACAAAGATTTCTACCCACTAAAAACTTGCTTAATGGGCAAAAAAACAGCACAATACAACAAAATTGGGCATTTGGTCAGTCCTTTTACCCTAAACTTCAGCACTCTAAACTTAAATAAATCAGCCAATCACACACATCAATGAGTACTATTGACATGAAAACAGACACACCTGTGGCAATTGCGAAAGCCTGTGATTATCCAACACTCACCCCCATTGACCGCCCCATTTTAACCCCACCAAACGGACATAAAAAAGTGCTGCTGCACTCATGTTGTGCCCCTTGTTCAGGTGAGGTCATGGAGGCGATGATTGCCAGTGGCATTGAATTTACCATTTATTTTTATAACCCCAACATTCACCCCAAAAAAGAGTATGAGATTCGCAAAAACGAGAACATCGCTTTTGCCCAAAAGCATGGCATACCATTCATTGATGCTGATTATGACATGGATAACTGGTTTACCCGTGCCAAAGGCATGGAGCAAGACCCTGAGCGAGGTCGCCGCTGTACCATGTGCTTTGACATGCGATTTGAACGCACTGCCTTGTATGCCCATGAAAATGGTTTTCCTGTAATAACCAGCTCTTTGGGAATTTCACGATGGAAGAACATGGCGCAAATCAATGATTGTGGTCATCGTGCCGCTGCCCCTTATGATGACCTTGAATATTGGGATTTTAACTGGCGTAAAGGCGGTGGCAGTAATCGCATGATTGAGATTAGCAAACGAGAGCATTTTTATCAACAAGAATACTGTGGCTGTGCTTACTCACTGCGTGATACCAATAATTTTCGCCGCAGCCAAGGACGAGAACCCATTAAGATTGGGGTTAAGTATTATGGTGATGAGCCAGTTGAATGACGGTCATAACACTCATAAACCATAAACGGTCATAAACCATAAACAGTCATAACAGACGCACGCCAAGCTTTTGATGAGCTTGGCGTGTTTTTACTGCTGTTTTTTATGGTGTGTTTTAATGAGCGTGATGATGGTGATGTGCTGGCTTTAAGTGATTGTTTGCGGTTTTATCTTTGGATACCAAGGTTACCACCACCGTTGTCGTTGCTAAAAAGGTGGCTTCAATGTCATGATTGCCATCAAAAATAAGCACATCACCTGAAGACAGTGTATGTGCTTCTTGACCATTTAATAACACCTGTGCCAAACCATTGGTAACAGTCAAGGTAACAATGTCGTTTGGGTGATTATGACGCTTCATCGGGGTGTCTTTGCTAAAAGTTTTACGCACCGTTTGAATGCCCAATTCATTTTGATAAATGACGCCTTCACCCTTTGGTGATATGCCCATTGGCTCTGCATGAGCAGGGGTGTGTAACCACGATAGTGATAAAACGAGTATTGATAAAATGGCTGTGCCAAGCCGTGTGTTGTTCATTGTTTTGTTGGTGTTTTTCATGGGTCATGCCTTTTTTATCTGAAATGTCTTTTAATGTCAATGCCAATACCTATGATATACGTACCTTTTGCACACAACAAGCTTTAAATAACAATATTTAAACAATAAGGTTTAAGTGATTTTACTTTAAAATCAATGGTTATGATAGCTTTAAACGGTGATTAAAAGCTTGATGTAAGGTGATTCCATCAAGGTATTCAAGTTCGCCACCCACTGGTACGCCTTGAGCCAGTTGGGTGATGGTGCTGACATGGGGGCTGGCAACTTGTGAGATAAAGTGGGCAGTGGTTTGACCTTCAACGGTGGTGCTGGTGGCTAATATCAGCTCATTGATGGGTTCGTCTTGTAGGCGTTTGAGCAGTTGTTCGATATTTAATTCATCGACACCAATGCCGTCAATGGGTGATAAATGCCCACCCAATACAAAATAACGGCCTTGATAACCGCCACTGCTCTCTATTGCCATGATGTCAGTAACCGATTCCACCACGCACAGCACGCTGTCATCACGCCTTGGGTTTTGACAAAGATGACATATCGGCTCATCGCTAAAGCCATGACAGCGGTTGCATTCAATGATGTTTTGCATGGCATCGTTTAGAGCGGTGGCTAGGGCAATGCCACCAGATCGCTTGTGGGTAAGCAGGTACAACGCCATACGTTGGGCGGTCTTTTGTCCGACTCCTGGCAAGATGCGTAGCTGATGAACCAGCTGATTAAATTTGGGGCTAAGCAAAATCAATGACCAAAACAAACCATCTATAAAATCACAACCATCTAAAAAATCAGATGATAAACCGCTTAGCCAAACAGCCCTTGCATGCCTGGTGGCAAGCCCATGCCACTGGTGGCATTAGCCATGACTTGTTCGTGCAATTCATCGGCTTGGCGAGAGGCATCATTGATGGCAGCGGCGATTAAATCTTCAATCATGTCTGCATCATCTTCTAATAAACTTGGGTCAATTGATAGGCGTTTGACCACATGGCGACCTGTCATGGTAACTTTGACTAAGCCATTACCAGCTTCAGCGTTAACTTCTTTATTTGCCAATTCTTTTTTGGCTTTTTCGACATTGGCCTCTACCTGTTTTTGCATGGCTTGGGCTTGTTGCATTAAGGCTTGGATATTCATATGGGTATTGTTTCCGTGGCTGATTGACTGTGTCAATGATTGGTTGACTAAAATCAGTTGAATAAAAAAGGCATTATAACGGTTTATGAGGGGGCTGTCTAAAGGTTAATGCTGGAATATTGATACAAAAAATCACGAACAAAAAGACCATTAGACAGTCTGGTCATCAAGCAGTCTGGGTCATGACATCACAGGCTGTCTAGACCCAAGGCTAAATCGGCGATGATGTCATCGACATTTTCAAGTCCGACTGATAGACGCAAAAGACTGTCTTTTACCCCAGCATCGGCACGAGCCTGCTCACCCATGCGATAATGGGTGGTGGTGGCTGGGTGGGTGATGATGCTTTTGGTGTCGCCAAGGTTATTACTGATGGAAATCATGCGGGTGCTGTCGATGACATGCCACGCATTGGCTTGCATGGCGGTGCCTTCACCAATCACCTCAAAGGCAACCATTGCCCCAAAACAGTCTTTTTGGTGATGTTGTTGTTTTGCCAATTCGTGAGCAGGGTGTTGTGGCAGTCCAGAGAAATGCACGTTACTGACATTGGGGTGTTGGTCTAGCCAAAAAGCGACTTTGTTGGCATTGGCACAGTGGGCAGACATTCGCAAATTAAGCGTTTCTAGCCCCTTAATAAACACCCACGCATTAAACGGACTCATGCTGATGCCAGCTGAACGCACCACCACAAATGCTGCTTCCATCAACTCATGTGAGCCAACCAACGCACCACCAAGTACTCGCCCTTGACCATCAATGTATTTAGTTGCTGAGTGAATGACAATGTCTGCCCCAAGCTGAAGTGGTTTTTGAATGGCGGGGGTGGCAAAGCAGTTATCCACCACCAATAGGGCATCATGTTTGTGGGCAAGATTTGCCAAATGGCGAATGTCGCATAACTGGGCAAGTGGGTTGCTTGGGCTTTCACAAAACAGCAGTTTGGTGTTGTCTTGTATGGCAGCCGCCCACGCTTGGTTATCCGTGGCATCGACAAATGTGCTGTCAATGCCAAACTTTGCCATTAAGTTGTTTAAAAGTCCTACGGTTGAGCCAAAGATTTGTTTGGCAATCAGCACATGGTCGCCAGCTTTTAGATAAGCCAAACACATGGTCAAAATCGCTCCCATTCCTGATGCGGTTGCCACTGCTCGCTCACCCCCTTCTAAGGCTGCCAGTCGTCTCTCAAAGGTGCGTACCGTGGGGTTGGTGTGGCGAGAATAAACGTTGCCTACCGCAGAACCATTGAAGTGATTGGCAGCATCTTGAGCGGAGTGGTACACATAAGAGCTGGTGGTAAAAATGACTTCGCCATGTTCACCTTCATCGGTGCGATGATGCCCTGAGCGAATGGCAAGGGTTTGGTCGCCATAGCCTGCATCAAGGCTGAGTGCGTCATTTTGCCAGTTGTTATCAAGGTTGTTATTAAGGTTGTTCGTTTTGTTGGTTGAGTGGTTGGTTTGGGTCATGATAAAGGGCTACCTACTGTGTGTTAATATAAAGCTTTTTAACAAATGATAAGCAGTTTGAATGAAGCAAATTTGTTATCATGCGTCAGCAATTTTGATGAAATTGGTGGTTGTTAGATTGGTGGTTATTATTTGGCATTTGGCATTTGGCATTTAACGTTATTAATCATTTGGCTTAAAGCTTGTTAAGGGATTGGTGTGATTTGATTTATCGGAATCAATCATTGCATAGATTACAATTTCTTTCAATAGCAGGGTGTTACCAGTCTTTTATATGGTTGTCATTAAGTAAGCTTAGGGAATGGGATTTATGAGCAGTTACGGGCTTGTTAGTCGTTTGCTGATTGGTCGCTTACTGATTGGTCGTTTGCTGATGATTGTGTCTTTGTCTGCCTTGCTGATGAGTTGTCAAAACTTATCTGATTTTGGTTTGCCCAATGAGCCACATTCGCCCAGCAGTCAAGCATTTACCCAAGTGGTTTATGACTTATATGCTGATAAGGATTTAGCTGTTGATAAGAGTGTTGCTGATAAGCGTGTTAAGGTCAATGTCAATGCTGATGTGGCGACTCACAATCAAGGTCAGGGTCTAGAAGTACCGACACTCACTCAATCCATCACTCAGCTGACGCTTGCCAATCCCAACAGGTCTGGTTATCTTAGCATCATCGAAGGCAATGACGCCATGGCAACACGCACCTTGCTTAGCAGACAAGCATCTAAGAGCATCGATGTGCAATATTACATTTGGCATAATGATGAAGCAGGGCAGTGGCTGTTGCATGAACTATGGCTGGCGGCAGAGCGTGGTGTTAAGGTGCGTTTGTTGCTTGATGATTTTAATGTCACTGCCAATATTGATGAGTTACTTTGGTATTTTGACCAGCATCCCAACATTGCCGTCCGCATCATCAATCCGATGGTGTGTCGCAACTGGCGTGGTCTAAACTATGTCGCTGATTTTAAGCGGATTAATCGGCGTATGCACAACAAAAGCATGACTTATGACCGTCAGCTGTCCATCATTGGTGGTCGTAACATTGGTAATGAGTATTTGTCCGATCACAACGCCAACCAATTTGCTGATTTGGACGTATTGTTGGTGGGGAATGTGGTTGATGATGTGGTATTAAGCTTTGAGTGGTTTTGGCAGTCTCAGCTGTCTTATGATGTCAGTCAACTGTTTAATAAACCAGTTGGCAAACAAATGAACAACCCAACAAACCAACCAACCAATAACCAACAAGGCAACTTGGTTACCGACACAATTCACAACAAACAGGGATTTATTGAGCGGTTGGATTTAATAAAAGATTATCTGGATAAATATGATGATGCACAATTGGCACACAAAATTACCAAAATCCTAGCCCAAGCCAATGACAGCACCTTAATTGGTGATAAAACTGGTGGGGAGCTGGATTCTAAGTTTCGTGTGCCACCACAACAAACGGATAAATCTCGCCATGCCAATGTGAAGCGTTTGGCTGATGATGCGGTTAATCAGTCATCTGTTGAGGCACCGCCCACGCTTGTTACGCCATCTCCCATTGAAGCACTTAAAAACTCAATCAGTAAGATTAACTTGATGCAACGCTTAGATAAGCAAGCGTTGGCATTCAAATGGGCGGACATGCAGTACATAAGCGACGTGCCACAAAAGCTTGACAACACCGCCCCCACCGACACTTACATCATTCATATGTTACAAAAGATGATAAAAGAGCCAAAGCAGAAGCTGAGCATCATCTCTTCTTATTTTGTGCCGACCAAACAAGGCGTTGATATGTTGGTGAAGCTTGCTGAGCGTGGCGTGGACATTGCCATATTAACCAATTCTTATGGGGCAACCGATGTGGCAGTGGTGCATTCAGGCTATGCCCCTTGGCGTAAACAACTGCTTAAAGCAGGGGTGCGTTTATATGAACTTAAACCCACCAAAGCAGAGCGTGGCAATTTTTTTAAACCACCGAGCGTTGCCACCACCAGTCTGCATGCCAAAAGTTTTGCCACCGATGATGAACAAATTTTTATTGGTTCGTTTAATTTTGACCCTCGCTCTGCCTTATTAAACACAGAGCTTGGGGTGGTGATACATGCCCCAACCATGGTCAAAGACATGCACCAAACTTTGACTGACACCGCCATGCAAGACACCGCTTATATATTAAGCCTTGATGAACAAGATGACATTCATTGGCGTACCATTGATGCCGCCACAGGTAACATGGTGACTTATGACATCGAGCCAAATATGGGCATTTTTGATCATGTGTTTGTGATGGTGCTGTCATGGTTGCCCATTGAATGGTTGTTATGAACACAGCATAAATGACGGTTCATCAGTGATGTGGTTACTTTTAATGACGAATATGTTACAAAAAAATGACATTGCGTCATCAAGCTGGTTTTAAAGTATGGGATTTTAATATCATGAATGGATTGTTGTTAATGGATTGTTGTTAAGATGTGATTTGTTAATCAGTGAATTTGATTTGATAAGATGCCATTTAATAAGATGTTATTTAATAATAAGTTAAGTTAATTCAATTTGGTAAATTGCTAGTTGGTCAGTTGTTATGCCGTTATCTGAAAATCCTGAGTTGTCTGTTTTAAATGCCAAACATTTATGGTTGATGCTGTTAATGGGGCTGTTGAGTGCGTTGGGATTTTTTGATTTTTTGATTTTTATGTACCTATTTGGTGAGCTTGGCAAGCTGTTTTTTTTGGAGAATACTGCCAGTTGGGTGCTTAGCATGCAGCTGGCAGGGCTATTTGCTGCAGGATATTTGGCACGAGTGTTTGGTGGCATTTGGGTTGGTCGCTTGGCTCAAAAACAAGGTCGCAAACAGGCACTAATGGTCAGTGCCACATTGATGGCAGGATTTACCTTTACGATAGGGTTATTACCCACCTCTGCCATGGTGGGTGTTTTTGCCTCCATATTATTTTTATTGCTACGTATTGGTCAAGGCGTGGCTTTGGGTGGGCTTGTGCCAGTGATTTGGGTGTATCTTGCTGAGAGTTTACCTAAGCGTTATCTGTCAATGTCCAGTGGGGTGGTTGTTGCCAGTTATGCTTTTGGCTTGATGGTGGCTAATATTGTTTTTGCCATTATTCTAGATGGCATGGGTGTCAATGCCATGTTATCGATAGGTTGGCGTTGGATGTTCATCATCTCTGGGACATTGACCATGATATTGCTGTATTATTTGCGTCAAATTCCCATGACTCAGATTTTTATGAATTATCAAAAAAATTACCTAAAGACTGAGCCAGCACACATTAAGCAAGCACAAAGTGGTCAGTCTGTATCACATACGGCTAATCGCTTCATCAAAGCAAAAAAATCGTTAAAACACACCAAGGATATCTTAAAAAATAGCATCAAAAAAAATGGCATTAAAGACCACATCAATGCCATTTTTATCGGTGGTCTATTAAGTCTTTATATCAGCAGTATTTTTATGATTGTTGCCATCTTATTGCCTGATTTGGTCATGGCGGTGTATCCGATTGATGCCGATATGGTGGGCATTGCAAATGGTTTGGGGTTATGGTTTTTGATGTTAGGATGTGTGTTTTATGGATTTTTGGCAGACAGAATGAATCCTGGGTTGGTGTTGATGGGGGGCAGTGTGATTTTAATGGCTCAGATATTTGGGTTTTATCTGCATTTGCAGGCAGGGGGTGAGTTGCTACTTATCTTATATGCCATACTGGGCTTTTCTGCTGGGGTGATTGGCATGATACCTGCACAAATATTACGCATGTTGCCGACTGGTATAAGAGCGTTGTATTTTAGTGTGATATATAATGTCGTTTATGCCATTGTTGGTGGGGTTTTGCCGTTTGTACTGGCATATATGTCAGCCACCATTGGTATGGTAACGGCTTTGTATGTGGCATTTTTGGCAATCATTGGGTTGATGCTGGGATTTATTTTATATCGCTTACCCAATCATGGTTTGGATTATTTGGATAAAAAGTCATGTTAAATTCAGTTGGTAGACAAATTTACTTCTTGAATTCATTAAAACATCAGAGACTTAAGCCAAATGATTGATTTTAAAGAACCTAAGCGGTTGAGTGTTGCTCCGATGATAGATTGGACAACGCCAGAATATCGCTATTTTGCTCGTCTGCTCAATCCACATGCTCATCTTTATACAGAGATGATAAGCACATCTGCCATTTTATATGGCAATACTGAGCGGTTATTACGCCATGATGATATGGAGCAACCATTGGTATTGCAACTGGGTGGTTCTCATGGCGAACAAATGACCCAATGTGCGATGATTGGTCAGCAACATGGCTTTAATGAAATCAATATCAATGTTGGCTGTCCGTCTGATAGGGTACAGCACAATAAGATTGGGGCGTGTCTGATGGCAGAGCCACACACCGTAGCGACATTGGTTAAGCAAATGCAAACCGCTGTTGATATTCCTATTACGGTAAAGCATCGCATTGGTATTGATGACTTTGACAGTTATGAATTTATGAAAACCTTTGTTGAGCAGGTGGCAGAAGCAGGGTGCAGACGATTCATTGTTCATGCTCGTATTGCGTGGTTACAAGGTCTCAGTCCCAAGCAAAATCGTGATATTCCCCCTTTAAGATATGATGATGTGTATCGGTTAAAACAAGATTTTAAAAGTTTACAGATTGAGATAAACGGTGGCATTGATGACATCGAACAAATCAAACAACATTTACATCATGTTGACGGTGTGATGATAGGCAGAGCCTTTTATCACAATCCTTATTTGCTTGCCGAATGCAATCAGCTATGGGGCAGTGCTGTTCCCACACGCAGGCAGATTATTGAGCAGTTATTGCCTTATTTACAACAACAAGTGGATAATGGTGAGCCATTAATGACGATGGTGCGACATTATTTGGGACTGTTTCAAGGGTTGTCAGGGGCAAGAAAATGGCGACAAGCGTTAAGTGTCAAACGCACCATGACCGTGGCTCAAGTGGCAGACGCAGCAGAGCAGGTGTTCATGGCTAATCCTGACGTTTAGGGCGTGATGCTCAGAGCATGCCCCTAATTTGGCACAACAGATTTTAATGGGCTAAAAATGACAAAATCTGACAAAATTGCATTAAATTATTTGATAACATGTCAATCTTGTTTGCACAAGACTTGTTTGAACAAAACTTGGGTCATACCCATATGCGCATCATAAACAGATAATAAACAACATGGTCATAAATAAATAAGCATGCCATTTGGTAAAAGTAATTATTTGGTAAAAGCAATAAGGAACAAAGGAATAAATATGAAACCATACACCACCGAACAGGGCATCGTTGCCCCACTTGACCGCTCAAATGTGGATACCGACCTGATTATTCCCAAGCAGTTTTTAAAATCCATCAAACGCACAGGCTTTGGCGATAATTTATTTGATGAATTGCGTTATTTGGACGAAGGATTTTTGGGGCAAGACATTGCCAAGCGTCCCAAAAATCCTGATTTTGTGTTAAACCAAGCCCGCTATGCTGGGGCAACCATTTTACTGGCTCGCAAAAACTTTGGCTGTGGGTCTAGCCGTGAACACGCTCCGTGGGCATTGGAAGAATATGGCTTTCGCACCGTGATTGCCCCAAGTTTTGCTGATATTTTTTATAATAACTGCTTTAAAAATGGCATGTTACCTGTTGTGTTAAGTGAAAGCGATGTTGATGACTTATTTAACGAATGTTTTGCCAATATTGGCTATCAATTAACGGTTGATTTAGAAAACCAAAAAGTCATCAGCCCAAGAGGCAAAGAGTATTCTTTTGAAGTTGATGCGTTTCGCAAACACTGCCTATTAAATGGTTTGGACGATATTGGGCTAACCTTGCAACACGCCGATGAAATTAAAGCCTTTGAAGAAAAAGCTAAAGCCGAACGCCCTTGGGTATTTAAAGAATTGACGGCTTGATTTTTAAGGATTTCCCAATGATAGATATTGAAAATATTCTTAAACAACTTGCTAACAAACGCCCTTTTTTTCATTCGGAAGCGGATTTTCAACATGCTTTGGCATGGGAAATACAAACGTGTTATCCAAAAGCAAATATCCGTATTGAAAAACCATATCTGATTGATGATAGACCATTTTACATTGATTTAATTGTTGAAATGGATGATAAAATAATTGCTATTGAATTAAAATATAAAACGAAGAAGTTTGAATTTGAATTAAATGGCGAAAATTTTTCTTTAAAAAATCAGGGTGCTCAAGGTTGGGGGCGTTACTATTTTGTTAATGATATCGTTAGGCTTGAAAAGCTAATGGAAAAGTTTGAAATATCGCAAGGCTATGCCATATTTCTAACAAATGATATGTATTATCAAAGTAAGTCAAAAGACAATACGGTTTATTTTGATTTTAGCTTGCAGAATGAAAAGACATTATCAGGTATCTTGAAATTGAAAGATGAAAAAAAGATAGATAAGACATTGCAGTTAAAAAATGATTATCTGTTAAATTGGCAACAATACGAGCCAACATATCAATTTCAATATTTAATTGTTAAAGTTTAAAGTAATAGAAGGAAAACTCCATGAAAAAACACATTGCCATTTTAAACGGTGATGGTATTGGACCTGAAATTGTCGCCCAAGCCGTTAAAGTATTGGATAAACTTATCCAAAATGGTTTACAGGCAAGTTATGAATACGCCAAATTGGGCGGTGAAGCCTATGACGCTTATGGTTTGCCATATCCAAGCCAAACCCAAGAAATCGTACAAAAAGCTGATGCGGTGTTATTGGGGGCGGTTGGTTCGCCTAAGTACGATGACCTTGACCGCCCATTGCGTCCTGAGCGTGGACTTTTGGCGATTCGCAAGGATTTGAATTTGTTTGCCAATTTGCGTCCTGCCATTTTGTACCAAGAGCTGGCGGGTGCGTCCACTTTAAAACCCGAGGTGGTATCGGGGCTTGATATTTTGATTGTGCGTGAGCTGACAGGGGACATTTATTTTGGTGAGCCACGGGGCATTGTAACCCTTGACAATGGCGAGCGTGAGGGCTTTAATACCATGCGTTATGGTGAAAGTGAGATTCGTCGTATTGCCAAAGTGTCCTTTGAGGCTGCCCAAAAACGCCGTGGCAAACTGTGCAGTGTGGATAAAGCCAATGTGCTAGAAACCACCGAACTTTGGCGGCAGATTTTTACCGAAGTTGGCAAAGACTATCCAGAGGTTGAGCTTAGTCATATGTATGTGGATAATGCTGCCATGCAATTGGTCAAAAATCCCAAGCAGTTTGATGTGATTGCCACAGGCAATATCTTTGGCGATATTTTATCCGACCAAGCGTCCATGCTCACAGGCTCTATTGGCATGTTGCCATCAGCAAGCCTAAATGAGACAGGCAAAGGCTTGTACGAGCCGTCTCATGGCTCTGCCCCTGACATTGCAGGGCAAGATAAGGCAAATCCACTGGCGACCATATTATCGCTTGCCATGTTGGTCAGATATAGCCTAAATGATGAACAGCGGGCGGCACAGATTGAGCGGGCGGTACAAAAAGTGTTAGAGCAAGGCTATCGTACAGCGGATATTTATGAAGATGGCACGACGCTTGTGTCTTGTGATGAGATGGGGGAGGCGGTGTTAAAGCATTTGGCTTAAGACTTTATTTATGCCATAAGATTTATGCCACACACCAAATTACTCCACCATATATCAATATCACACCACCATGCGGACGGTTTTGGCGTTATCAAGTGCCGCATACAGCTCATTGACTTGTTTGGCGTTGGTCAAATACAACTGACAACGCAACGAATAAAAACGCCCTGTGCGTGAGGGTTTGACTTCGATGCTGGCAAGGTCAAAATCTGGAAATTGGCTGCCTAAAATTAGCTTGACTTCGTCTTGTAGCTCTTGATGCTTGCCTTCATGTCCGATGATGCTCATGGGGTAGTTCATCGGAAAATTCCAAAGTTCTGGGTTTTGAATGTCGGTTTTTTTGCCTTTTATGTCAGGTTGGCAAAATCCTGCATTGATGTCGCTGATGTGAACGTCTTTGGTCATGGCGTGTTCCTATAAAATGGGTTGCGATGTGGATAAATGATGACATGTCAGTTAATGGCGGTGTTCATCAGGATTTCAAGTAACAATCCATTTGACAGTTTGATGATTTAACAGTTTGATGATTTGATAAAAAACGGCCAAACAAAAAAAGCGAAAAATCACTTTTCGCCTTTATTGTTTGGCTTTTTTTGTTTAATTTGGTCAATGATGATTTAATCATTTTCCAGAAATGACCGTAAATGTTCGGACCGAGAAGGGTGGCGTAATTTACGCAATGCTTTGGCTTCAATTTGGCGGATACGCTCACGAGTCACATCAAACTGTTTACCGACTTCTTCTAAGGTGTGGTCGGTAGGCATGTCGATACCAAATCGCATTTTTAATACTTTGGCTTCACGTTCGGTCAGATTATTCAGCACATCACGAGTTGCTTCACGCAGTCCTGCTGCTGTGGCATCATCTACTGGGCTTGAGATGGTTTGGTCTTCGATGAAATCACCCAAATGGCTGTCTTCATCATCACCAATGGGTGTTTCCATTGAGATGGGCTCTTTGGCGATTTTTAGCACTTTACGTACTTTGGTCTCGTCCATCTCAAGGCGTTCACCAAGCTCTTCTGGGGTTGGTTCACGTCCCATCTCTTGTAACAGCTGACGAGACACACGGTTAATTTTATTGATGGTCTCAATCATATGCACAGGGATACGGATGGTGCGAGCTTGGTCTGCAATTGAGCGAGTGATTGCTTGGCGTATCCACCATGTGGCATAGGTTGAGAATTTATAACCACGGCGGTACTCAAATTTATCCACCGCTTTCATCAGACCAATGTTGCCTTCTTGAATCAAATCAAGGAATTGTAAGCCACGGTTGGTGTATTTTTTGGCAATGGAGATGACCAAACGTAAGTTGGCTTCCACCATCTCTTTTTTGGCACGACGAGATTTGGCTTCACCAATGGCGATGCGACGAGCCACGTCTTTCATGTCCTTAATTTCCATGCCCAAGCGGTCTTCATGGTCACGAATGCGTCTTTGTAATAAAATCACATCATCAATCACCTTCTCTAGATGCTCAGCAAATTTAGGTTGACCACTTAAGCGTTCGGTCAGCCAATCGACGTTGGTTTCATTACTGGGAAAGGTTTTACGAAATTCATTGCGAGGCATGCGACCACGGCGAATAACCAATCGCATGATTTGTCTTTCTTGCTTGCGGACATCATCATAGGTGTCAAACACCACCGCCATGACTTGGTCAGATAGGCGGTTGTTAAGTTTTAGGTGCATAAAGCGGTCTGCCAGTTGAGCGTATGCTTCTTTGGCTTGTTCGCTGTCTCGCCCATGCTCTGTTAGAGTTTGCTTGGCAATGGTAAATAAGCCATCAATTTCTTCAAAACGTGTGCGTACTTCGTCCAAATCCAGACCACTGCCATCATCGTTTTCTTCCAGTTCGTCATCGGCATCACCGTCGCTGTCGTCAACATCATTATCATCATCATTGACGGTTTTGGGCTTAGGTTTTAGTTCAGGGATATTGTTATCGTCATCACTGGGGTTATCTGCCACTTCAATATCTAAAAAACCTGTGATGATGTCGGTTATTTTTTTATTACCTTGTAAGGCTTCGTTGTATTCGTCCAATACCAGCTGTACCGTGCCTGGCCAATATGCCATGGCGTGTTGAATGTCTCGTATGCCTTCTTCGATGCGTTTGGCAATGGCAATCTCACCTTCACGAGTCAGCAAATCCACCGTTCCCATCTCACGCATGTACATACGCACAGGGTCGGTGGTACGTCCCGGTTCGGTCTCAACCGATGCCAACACTTGTGCTGCTTCATCTGCTGCCATGTCATCATCTGAACCATCATCGCTCATCAAGATGTCATCGTCATCAGGAGCAGACTCAAACACTTTAATGCCCACGTCGCTGAGCATCTGTACGATGTCTTCGATTTGGTCAGTTTCGGTGATGGATTCAGGCAATTGGTCGTTGACTTCAGCATAGGTCAGATAGCCTTGCTCTTTGCCCATCTTGATTAAGGTGGCTAATTGCGAGGTGGATTCGGTGGATTGGTCACTCATAATGGCTCACTTAAAAAACAAATACGGATAAAAAATTAAATGACGTTAAAACTCAATATGAAAACTTCATGATGTTAAACTTTATGATGTTAAAACAGTGTCAAACGTAAAACAGCGTCAAAGCAACGAATATTCATAATAAAGGGCATCAAAATAAAGAGGCGATATTTTAACATAATGGGGGCAAGGCTTAACGATTTAAAGGCAGGGCTAATAACCTTGCGTATCCGCTTCTGCTTGTAAAAGCACCAAATTGTCTACCCTGCGTTTTAGCACATGGCCATCTGCCACCGCTTGGCGTAAAGCACAACCTTTACTGTTGTCGGTGTGTTTGCAATCACGGAATTGACATTGACCCACCAACGGAGCAAGTTCAATAAACCCTGAGATGATGTCGTCAGGTGATAAGTGCCAAATGCCATACTCACGAATACCGGGGGTGTCCACAATGCCCCCTTGTGTTAAGTCATGACGATAAAAAGGCAACAGACGGCTGGTGGTGGTGGTGTGTTGACCCAGTTTGGAATTTTCGGAGATGACATTGATGCTTTGCTGACAGTCAGGTAGCAAGGCATTTATCAAACTGCTTTTACCGACGCCAGACTGTCCTGCAAATACCACCATTTTATCAGCAAGTTGGTTTTTTAAATGAAGTTGGTTTTTTAAATGATTGTTTAAAGCATTGTTATTTAAAGCATTGTCATTCATACATGCTTGGGTGATTAGGGTGTCATAGCCTAATTGACGGTAGTCGTCTAACAGATGTTGGATATGGGCATGGTCGCTGTCATTTAATAAGTCTGCTTTATTTAATATCAATAGCGGACGCACGCCACTATGATGAGCAACCACCAAATAACGGTCAATCAGACTGGGGGCTGGTATGGGCAAAGGAGCAAACATAATCGCCAACACATCAACATTAGCAACCACAGGTTTGAGCTTATGATAGCGGTCTGGGCGGGTTATCAGTGATTGACGTGGTAACAGCGTCTCAATACGTCCAAAGCCTGTATTGGGGTCAGCAATCCAACGCACTTTGTCGCCAACAGTGAGCATGGGTAAGTTAGTGCGAGCATGACAACGCCATATGTCATGCAGTTGTATGGTCTGCCAAAAAGGGGGCGGTTCATCATCAGCGACTGTGGGGGGGGTTGGCAGGCGAGCAGGCAGACAGGTAACTTGCACTGCCAACTGTTTACCATAATGGGCGATGACAACACCATCTAACAAATCGTCATCATCAATCGTAACGGCATCTTGCTGTTGTTTGCTGATGCGTCTGAGTTGTTGCTTGTTCAGCTTGCGTTGTCGGATTAACGTCATAAAATATCAATAAAAAACAAATAAAATGCAAGTGTACCTGTAAAATCTGTTAGGATATAGCGTTATTTGCAGTATTTTGTATTGGTCATCAAAATAAGTCAGATGATTAAATCCCTTTTAATCATTCAATGTTAACCATTCAGTTTAAGTCAATGGCATGAATCAACAATCCAATAGTGATACCCAAATGAACAACCGTACCGACCACGGTGAAAAACACATGAACGAAAAACGTACGGTCAGTCTTAAATCATCTCAAAGTAAAAATGGCAAAAATCTTATCTGGATTGACCTAGAAATGACAGGATTGGATACCTTAAATGATGACATCATTGAGATTGCCACCATCGTTACCGATGCTCATTTAAATGTCTTAGCCGAAGGTCCTGTATTTGCCATTAAAGTTGCTGACCGTATCTTAAATGGCATGGACGACTGGAATACCAAACAACACGGACAGTCTGGCTTGATTGACCGAGTGCGTCGCAGCCAAATTACCCTTAAACAAGCTGAACAAGAAACCATCTCATTTTTGAGTAAATGGGTAGATGCTGGTAACTCGCCCATGTGTGGTAATTCCATTTGCCAAGACCGCCGTTTTTTAGCACGGCAAATGCCCAAGCTTGAGCAATTTTTTCATTATCGTAACTTAGATGTGTCAACGGTTAAAGAGTTGGCATATCGTTGGCGACCTGATATTTTAAACACGTTTGAAAAAAAAGGCAGCCATTTGGCACTTGATGACATTCGTGACTCTATTCGTGAACTGAAACATTATCGTGAATATTTTTTTAAAAACGCTCAAGTTTAAAACGCTCAAGCTGAAGCACCCTCACTTAAGTAGATGGGCAAAATTGACCAAACGTAGCTTGGCTAATCCGTTTTTTTTATCACTGACCAACACGCCCATCACTGCTGATACCTGTGTTGTGTTGTCTGATTGCCAATCACCCAAAACAAATCGGTATTTATGATTGGCAAGTTTATGAATGGCAGGGCGGTGGGTATGCCCATGTAATAACATATCGACTTGCACCATCACATCATCAACGGCAGCAGCGTTGACATCCATGATGTGTGATGCTTTTTTGTGATTGGATTTTTGACTTTTTTGTCTTAATAAATTAGCAATTTTTTGCCGTTTGTGTAAAGGCTTGCTTAATAACCACCATTGCAGTAAACGGTTACGAGACCAACGCCGTAAGCGTTGATACGCTTTGTCATCGGTGCATAACGCATCGCCATGCTCCAAACGTAATCTATGATGAACGCTTGTATGATGCAAGCTGGTATGATGACTGTTGCAATGTTTGGGGGTGCTATGTTCGGTTGGCTGATTAATATGAGTGGTTATTGGGGTGGGATTATCCACCAATTCATCATCTATCAATTCGTATAAATCAATCAATTGTGGTTCAGTAACCAGTTGCCCAGCAAACACATTACATAAAGGTTGACCAAGTAAAAAATCTCGGTTACCGTGCATCACCAAAATATCACACCCTTGGATACGTAATGATTTTAATGCCATGAACATGGGTGTGAGCCAATGTGTCATTTTGGCATCATCGCTTAATTGCAGATAGCTGTCATCGCCTATCCACGCATCGAACCAATCACCCAAAATATACAGTTGACGTAAATTGGGTAGGGCTAATAAATCATCAAGCAATGCCAAAAAAGCCTGCATCAAGGCAGGTTCATCAGCTGATAAATGCAAATCACTGACAAACACCGCCTGTAATTGGTGTGGGCAAGTGGTGATGAGATGCTCAAAGGTCTCAAAAGTTGGGTCAGTCATCACGTCGCTTGACCTTGACTTAGCTTGATTTGGACTTGGCTTGATTCGGCTTTTAACTTAAGGTGTAACAAGCTTAATGGAGTTGATGACCACAGGCTCTTTGGGCACATCAGCGTGCATGCCATAACGACCTGTGGCAACGCCTTTGATGTTATTGACCACGTCCATGCCTTCCGTGACCTTACCAAACACAGCATAGCCCCAACCTTGTGGGTTTTTGCCAGAATGGTTTAAAAAGTCATTGTTTTTGACATTAATAAAAAATTGACTGGTGGCAGAGTGTGGGGCTTGTGTGCGAGCCATGGCGATTGTACCGACATCATTGGTTAAGCCGTTATCTGCTTCGTTTTCGATGGGGGCATGGGTTTTGCGTTCGTTCATGTTGCTATCCATACCACCGCCTTGTATCATAAAGCCATCAATGACCCGATGAAAAATCGTGCCGTCATAATGACCAGATTTGACGTAGTTTAGGAAGTTTTCGACGGTTTTTGGGGCTTTGTCTTCATTAAGTTGAATGATGATTTCACCCATTGAAGTGTCTAATTTAACGACTGGTGGCATGTCCATGTTGTGTTCCTTATTGTGAGTTAAAAGATTACGAGATAAGATTAAGCAATAAATTAATGCTAAGTGTAGCTATTTTTATGCCATTTGTCATCTTTTTTGCCACTGATGTGCCACTGAATTAAGATATCTTTTGGGCTAAAAATTTTGCTAAAATATAAAAATAATATCGATACGCCCTAATATGTGCTTAATCACTTAATGCTTACTTAATTAATGCCTAATCATAGAAACTGAATCATAAAAATTTAATCATAAAAACTTAATCATAGGAATTTTCATGAGCGACAACGCAATCCATTCGACCGATACCCATGCCAACGCAACCCATGCCAATGAAAAAAATGACTTTATCCGTGCCATCATTCGTGATGACATCAAAGCCCAAAAGTATCAGCAGATTGTTACTCGCTTTCCGCCAGAGCCTAATGGTTATTTACATTTAGGGCATGTCAAATCCATTTGTTTAAACTTTGGTGTTGCTGATGAATTTTCAGGTGTTTGTCATTTGCGTTATGACGACACCAATCCCACCGCCGAAAAACAAGATTACATTGATAACATTAAAAAAGATGTGCAATGGCTGGGTTTTAACTGGGCAGGACAAGCTCGTCATGCGTCCGATTATTTTGATAAGTTGTATGATTGGGCGGTGCAACTCATCAATCAAGGTGATGCTTATGTGGATTTGCAAACCCCTGAACAAATCAAACAGAACCGTGGTTCGTTTAAGCAGGCAGGCACGCCATCACCCCAACGTGATGCCAGCGTGGCAGATAATTTGAGCCGATTTGCTGACATGAAAGCTGGTAAATACAAGGACGGTGAAGCGGTGCTAAGAGCCAAGATTGACATGAGCCACCCCAACATGAACATGCGTGACCCTGTGATTTATCGGGTCATGCACCAAAGTCATCATCAGACTGGTGATGCGTGGTGTGTGTATCCCATGTATGATTATGCCCATCCGTTGTCCGATGCCATCGAAGGCATTACCCATTCTTTGTGTACTTTAGAGTTTGAAGACCATCGCCCCTTTTATGATTGGGTGATAGATAAAATTGGCTTTGAACAACCACCGCATCAGTATGAGTTTAGCCGTCTTAACGTTGACCATACCTTAACCAGTAAGCGTAAACTAAAACAGCTGGTTGATGAAGGCGTTGTAACAGGTTGGGATGACCCACGCATGCCAACCATCGCAGGAATGCGTCGCCGTGGTTATACCCCTGAAGGCTTGCGAGATTTTTGTGACCGTGTTGGTGTTGCCAAAGCGGACGGCGTGGTGGACATGCGATTGCTTGAGTTTAGCATTCGTCAATCGCTTGAGAACACAACAGCAAGGGGCATGGCGGTATTACGTCCTTTAAAAGTAACCATCACTAATTTTAACGAAGCAGTCAGCCATTGGGAAAGCTTAAAATCAGATGGCGTGAATGCTCGTTGGGATAAAGCCAATGCCACCCTTTGGCTTACTCAGCCAAAACACCCCAACATAGACATGGGTGAACGAGAAATTCCTTTCACCCAAACCATCTACATTGATGCCAATGATTATGAACTTGTGCCACCAAAAGGCTATAAACGCCTATCACCAGATAAACCAGAGATTCGCTTGCGTAACACTTATGTGTTAAGCGTTACCAAGCATGTCATCGATGAGACAGGACAAGTCACAGAACTGTTTGCCACCATTGATCCCAATACCTTGGGCAAGAACCCTGAAGACCGTAAAGTAAAAGGGGTCATTCATTGGGTGTCTGCCAGTATGGGCATACCTGCCACCGTGCGTTTGTATCAGTCGCTGTTTTGTGTTGACAATCCTAGCAATGTCAGTGATGTGCATGATGCACTCAATGCCAATAGCCTAACCATACTCAATGCCGTGGTTGAGCCGTCATTGGCTCATGTGGATGCAGGCAGTCGCTTTCAATTTGAGAGAGAAGGGTATTTTATCGCTGACAGCAAAGAACACACACCTGATAAACCTGTGTTTAATGAAATTGTCAGCTTAAAAGACAACTTTAAGCCGTAGTGGAGATGTTTGTGGGATTTAAGTGAGAATGAATGTCGTTGGAATGACAGTTATTGGAATGACAGTTAAATGGCATATTTTTTTAAAGTGTCAATGTCCACCAACTCCAGCAAACTTTCGTGACAGGCTTCAAGTTTGATGGGTGATGCCACGCCATAATCTAACGCTTCAATCCAACGCAATGCACACACGCACCAAAAGTCCCCTGGTGTTAAACCTGGGAAATGAAACTCTGGCAAAGGGGTGATTAAATCATTGCCTCGGTCTGCCGAAAATTGCAAAAACTCTGCTGTCACACGAGTACAAACAGTATGCTGACTCACATCATGAATGCCCGTGTGGCAAAAGCCATCTCGATAATAGCCTGTCAATGGGAAAAAACAACAGCTGGCCAAGGCAGTGCCTAAAACATTGGTGCGATTATTGTGGGGGCTTGGCTCAATCGGTTGGTTCATAAAACTGTTTTTGTAACAAACCTTCTGTAAAAAACTGCTTGTGAAAATTGTCTTAAAGGTCGGATTACCGACCTTTTTATCATGATTGATTCACAAAAGCAATCTTACTTAAACCTGCTTGACTGGCGGTTGCCAATACTTGAGCGATGATGTCATATTGACTTTCTTTATCTGCTCGCAGTTGAATTTGGGGGTCTTTGCCTGCTTGTGCTTCTTCACTTAGGCGAGTTTGTAATTGCTCAAGGCTGATGGCTTGGCTGTCCCAAAAAATTCCTGAGTCTTTATCAATGCTGATTTGAATGACTTCTGGTGGTTGCTCATTGACGCTGGCACTGGTTTTGGGTAAATCGAGTGGTACGGTTGGGTTTAACACCGTGGCGGTAACCAAAAAAATAATCATCAGCACCAGCATGATGTCAATCAAGGGAATGAGATTCATCTCATTCATGCCTTGACCATCATCACCGTCTAATTGAAATGCCATAATAAATTCCTAATACTGTGTTGGTTTATGGAAAAATGAGCATGGGCAGTCAGTTTGTGGTAGATCGTAATAGGCTTTTTGCCAACAGTTCATGTGAGACATCGTTGGCTTGGTGCAAGGCTTTGCGATTGATACGCAACACAATATTATAAAAAATCACCGCAGGAATTGCCACCGCAAGCCCCAACCCTGTCATAATCAATGCTTCACCAACAGGTCCTGCCACTTGCCCAAGTCCTGCTTGACCACTTTCACCAATGCTATGCAAAGCATGAAAAATTCCCCAAACTGTGCCAAACAATCCAATAAATGGTGCGATTGAAGCGGTTGTGCCAAGGACAGACAAGCCTTTTTCACTGTCAAATCGGTAACGACTGATTTGTTGCAATAAGGTTTGTTCAATCACTGCTTTTTTGCTGTCAGCTGACAGACCCATCAGCTGTGGTTGTAGGGCATTTAGTTGCTCAGTTAAGCCATCTGTTACAACATTTGCCAGCTTTTTACTTTGCAAAATTCGTAAGATTCCGACAACCCATGAGCTAAGTGATAGGGCGAATAAAACGAAAAATAATACTTTGGTGATGGCATCGGTATATTGCCAGTAGTGCATAAAATTCATAAAATCTCCTTAGATATGAGTTGGCAAATATATTGGATAAAATAAGACTTTTTAATCAAAATGCTGACTGTAAAAATGCTTACCTGTGTTCATAAGTCATGGGAATGATGACAATGCCTTTGACAGGTGTGCCATTTTGGGTAAAGGGGCGAAATCTTCCTGAGCGAATCTGTTTTTGTGCCGCTCTATCAAAGCGATTGTTACCAGAGCTTTCAGCGATATCAACTTGGGTGATTTTACCTTGTTTGTCCACCGTTAATTTAAGCAGTACGGTGAGCTGTTCGCCTGGTTCTAGGTGTTGTGTGATGCTATGTGGCAACGTTAAATGTGGTCGATTTCGCCAACTGGCATCACTTTGTGAAAAGGTAATAGGTCGTTGAGACCTTGCCCGTTCATCAGCTTCACGTTGCAGTCTTGCCCGTTCATCGGCTTCACGTTGCAGTCTTGCTCGTTCATCGGCTTCACGTTGCAGTCTTGCCCGTTCATCAGCTTCACGTTGCAGTCGTTCTTGTTCTTGCTGGATTTCCCACGCACTGGGGCGATTATCGACAATTTGACTGGTGATGATTTCAGGCTCAGGCTCAGGTTCAACGACTGGTTCAGGCTCAGGTTCAGGGATTGGCTCAGGTTTGGGTTCAGGCTCAATGACTGGTTCAGGGATTGGCTCAGGAATGGGTTCGGGTTTAGGCTCAATGACTGGCTCAGGCTTAGGCGGTTCAGGCTCAATGACTGGCTCAGGCTGAGCAACTGGCTCAGGGCTAGACTCAGGTTCAGAGACTGGTTCAGGGCTAGGCTCAGGCTCAACAGGCAGCTCTGTCACTTCTTGAATAAATTGCACTTCGATTGGTTTGGGTGGTTCTGTTTGTTTTAATGGCATGGGTGGCATGTGCGACAATCCCACCGCCACGCCCATGTGCAATGCCAAAACGCCAATGACCACTGACATGTTGGTGCGGTTGTTTGTGCTGATGTCTGTTGTGGATGATTGGCGTTCAAACCCTAAATGAGTTTGTGCTTGAGATGGTGTTTGAGAATTTACATTCAATTTTGATTTATTTGCCATTTAAGCCACTCAAATTTGCTTGATGCTATGTTGTTTTATGCGATGCTATGTTGTTTTATGCCATATTCATGTATCATGGTTAACCAATATGGCATGCCAGCACCATCATATATGAATATGACTGACATATCATACATGGTGTTGTTAAAAAAAGAAGTCAGCCGACGATATGGGGGTATTGCAAAATAATGAGAATGATAATTATTTATAGAAAATTATATAATAATTTTTTCTATCATTCAACTGTTTATATGGATTTTTAGGTCATGCTAGGTCATGCGTTAGTATTTCTCATCTATAATTTTGTAGTCAGTAGAGATACTCACTCATGCCCTAATCAAGGTATTTTGGTTCTATATTGCCTTAACTTGTCAAAACCATGAACGACTTGTCAAAACCATGAATGATATGTTGATGACACTCAGCATAAATGGGTATGATAAAACTGACGCTTATGCTATCATTCAAGTGTTCAACTAAGCATTCAATAAAACTTAAGCATTCAATCAAAGCCATCATCATGTGTGTTTGCTTATGTGTGAATGTCGTCAAACCTTACCTTGTTTTGTCTACATTTGGCTTAAAATCACCATAAGTAACCATGAACGCACCCAATGCTTATCAATTCATCACCACAGTACCTATGTCAGACAATCCAGATAACAGTTCGTCATTAGCCAATAACATGGCTCATCATAACATCGTTCATAATAACGTGGCTCATCATGTTAACATCGCTTCTTATGATGCCAATCATTGGCTATTGCCTGATGGCGTGCATGATGTGTTGTTTGCCGATGCCGATAAACAACAATACCTACGCCATCGCTTAATCAAACAGTTACAAAGCCATGGTTATCAGTTGGTTTCTCCGCCTTTGATTGAATTTACCGAGTCTTTGTTACAAGAAGCATCAGAAGATCTTAAACGCCAAACGTTTAAACTCATTGACCAGGTAACAGGGCGACTGATGGGCGTGCGTGCCGACACCACCCCACAAATTCGACGCATTGATGCCAAGTTTGGGCAAGCATATTTTGCTAAGGCGGTGGCTCGCTATTGCTATGCAGGGCATGTCATTCACACATTACCCAATGGTTTGTTTGGTTCACGCACCCCTTTGCAGTTGGGGGCGGAGCTGTTCGGCTGCGACACAATAGAAGCAGATTTTGAGTTGCTTGACGTGTTGTATGCGTTGCTGTCTGATTTAAACTTACCCGTCAGTTGGCATTTGGATTTGGGGCATGTGGGCGTGTTTAAACGCTTAAGCGAGCTTGCCAATTTGGACAACACCACCAGTGAGCATTTGATGCGGTGTTATGCCAATAAAGCCTTGCCTGAGTTGGAGCAATTTTGTCATTGCCTTGCATTTGGGCAAGATTTTTATCAGTTGGCAATTCATGGGCATGACTTACACAAATTGCAGGCACAATTTAGTGCTGATGTGGCAAATGATGTGGTGATTCAGCAGAGTTTGGCAGAGTTACAGCGTGTTTATCAGCATTTATCACAAGCCAAAACCATTTGTGGGGATAACGTTTGTGATAATCTGCCAAACATCAGTATGGATTTGACTGAGCTGTCAGGTTATCATTATCATACAGGCTTGGTGTTTAATCTGTATGTGAATAACGAATCGCAAGTGGTGGCAAGAGGTGGTCGCTTTAATGGGCAAATGGCCACTTTAGCCAAGCCAACGATTGATACCATCAAGCCACTAAAACCAGTTGAGCCACCAAGCCAACGGCTTAGCACCCATTACCAACAAGACCGCCAACAAGAACGCCAACAGCAAAGTCGCCCTGCCATTGGTTTTAGTATGGACGTGACTCGGTTGTTGCCATATTTTATAGATGAGACAGAGAGTTTGGCAAGTCATTGGATTTGGGTGGTGTATCAAGACATACAACAGCTAAATGCCAAACAAGCCGACCAGTTGGCAGATGTCATTGCCAAATTACGTCGACAAGGGCATCGAGTCATCAAACCATTAACCGCAGTTGATAAACCAGATAACATTACTCACCATTTACACCATCAGCAAGGGCAATGGGTATTGACAAAGATATGATGGGCAAGATATGAGTGATGTTTATTTTTTTAGTGGTTCTTTAGTGGCGTTTGTGCTAATTTTTTGTGGTCAGTTTTAGTCAGTTGTCGTTATTTTTTTTACAGTTTATAGTCATTTCTTGTTGTTATTTAAGGAGACATCATGGGAAAAAATGTCGTTGTTTTGGGCAGTCAGTGGGGTGATGAAGGTAAAGGTAAAATCGTTGATTTGCTCACTGAAAAAGCCGCTGCCGTTGCTCGCTTTCAAGGTGGACACAACGCTGGGCATACCTTGGTGGTGGGTGGTGAAAAAACAGTGTTACATCTTATCCCATCAGGCATCTTGCGTGATGATGTCACTTGTTATATCGGTCATGGTGTGGTGCTTGCTCCTGATGCTTTGTTAAAAGAAATCAAAGAATTAGAGAATAAAGATGTGCCTGTGCGTGAGCGTCTGCGCATCTCTCCTAACTGTCCACTCATCATGCCGTATCATGTGGCATTAGATAAAGCCCGTGAAGCCAAGCGTGGTAGTGGCAAAATTGGTACAACAGGGCGTGGCATCGGTCCTGCTTATGAAGACAAAGTTGCTCGCCGTGCCATTAAGTTTGCTGATTTGTTCCGTCATGATGCCCAAGAAAAACTGCGTAATTTAATTGATTATCATAATTTTCAGTTGACCAAATATTATGGCGTTGATGCCATTGACTTTGATGCCACTTATGAGTTGTTTTTGCAGTGGCGAGATGCGTTAAAGGATTTGGTTGCCGATGTGACAGGTGAACTAAACGAGTTACGTAAAGCAGGTAAACACTTAATGTTTGAAGGGGCTCAAGGTACGTTGCTTGACATCGATCATGGCACTTATCCGTTTGTTACCAGCTCCAATACCACCGCTGGGGGCGTGTCGACAGGCACAGGCATCGGCCCTTTATATTTAGATTATGTATTGGGCATTACCAAAGCCTACACCACTCGGGTGGGGGGTGGTCCATTTCCCACGGAACTGTTTGACGATGTGGGCGCCCATCTTGCCAAAGTGGGTCATGAGTTTGGGGCAACCACAGGACGTGCCAGGCGTTGTGGTTGGTTTGATGCCGAAAGCTTACGCCGTGCGGTGGTGCTAAATTCGCTATCAGGCATTTGTCTGACTAAGCTTGACGTGCTGGACGGACTGGACGAAATTCGCATTGGGATTGGCTATGAGTTGCCTGAAACTGAGTCTGAAGGGGCTTATGATGCTGAGTTTTATGAGTCGGTTACGCCTATCTATGAGACGGTGGCAGGTTGGTCTGAATCAACCGTGGGCATCACCCAATATGACGACTTGCCAGACAATGCCAAAGCCTACATCAAACGCATCGAAGAATTGATAGATTGCCCTGTGGACATCATATCGACAGGTCCTGATAGAGAACAGACCATTGTGTTAAGAGACCCATATGATGCCTGATGTGGTTGCCCAACCATCTAACATTATTAACTATTATTAAGGCACATGTTGGTCAGCAAAAGATTTTGACCGCCATCAGGTGGACATCAATCAGGTACAAAAAATTTAATTCATGTTTAATTGATGATGCTAGGTTATTCTTAGGGTATCTCCCTAATAAAAACTGAGTTTGATGGCAAAATGGCATGAATGGGCGTATAATAAGATGACTGGCATGGGCTGATGGCTCTTAGCCATTTGTTTAATTCTTAGCAATTGATTGACAACTCATTTCATGGATAATTCATGTCAAAGACGTGGAGTGATGTGTCATTAAATCATTAAATAATATATTGTCAGATATTGGCAAAATTACCATAAAGCTAAAACTGGAACTAAAACGTATGAAACTAAAACGCATGAAACTTAAGCATCACACACTCTGTTTGGCTCTATTGACAAGCACCGCCTTTGTATTGACTGCCTGTGGTGGTGATGATGAAAAACTGGGTCGCTCTTTAGGTAAGCGAATTGCTGAATCCTCACAAGACCAAAACACAGGGGTTTTTCTTGACAGTGTGGTGCAGGGGTTAGACTATGTCTATAATGGCAACTCAAGTAAAACGATTAATGGCATGTTCATCTATCCTAAACATGCCAGCAAGGCCATCACCTTTAAATTAGGTGAGATGACACTGGGTTCAACCATGCCAAAATCTGTTGTTACCCCTGCTGATTTAACCACAGAAAGTAACGAAGTGGTTCGTATCCTACAAGTTCTACAAAGTGTTGATAATGACAACGACCTTAAAAATGGCATTGACATTGATAAAGACGTTGCCAAGCGGTTCACTGCTGGTGATTTTCAAACCCTCATTCAACAAAAAGATGATGATAAGTTTGCTGAGCATTTAAAGCCAAAACTCAATAGCAACCAACATGTTCAATCCCCACAAAAAGCACAGCAACATTTTTATGACACGATACAAACGCATGACGCATTCGCCAAATCAACAGAATTGGCAAAACTGGCACAAGCATTTGTGGGTACTTGGCAATCAGATTGCAAAAATGATTTGAGCAATAGTGAAAAAACAATCTTATCTTATAAAATAGGCGACAAACCAAATGAGATTGTAGAAACAAAAACAATCACAACATATGCAGGTAAAAATTGTGTTGATGCTCAATATCATGAGAAAACACAACATTCACCCTTTGTGAACATTGTGTTTGCCAGTGCCAATAAAGACAATCAACAAGTTGTAACCATGCTTCCAAAACCATCTTCCCAATCACCTTCTAAAGAGCAGGTCAGAATGTCGCAATTAATATGGCAAAGCTCAGACCGCTTTATAGAAAGTAGTTTTGGAGACAGTCAACAAACATACACTCGTGTTAAATAGTCAATATTGAATGGTATTGAGACTTAATGGCATTAAGAAAAAACCAAGCCTAAATTCATTTGGGTTTGGTTTTTTATCTGATGTTTTTAAATCTGTGTCAATCTGATAGTGTTAGCTCACCTTTGTTAGCCCAACTGCGTTAGCCCAATTTTCCCCACCCAATCTCTGGCAAATTGATACGCCACTCGCCCAGAGCGTCCGCCTCTTTCACTGGCAAAGCGAATGGCGTTATTTGTGATTTCTTCATTCATGTTTGCCAAATTGATGGTTGTTGCCCCACGGCTGTCTGACAGATGACTATTTGATAGCTTATGCACATAATACCGTGCAATGCTCACATAAGTATCTTGTGTCATCGGTTGAAACGACAGCCAAATCCCAAAGCGGTCAGACAAAGACACCGTTTCATCAATGGTTTCATAAGGGTTGACTTCATCAGTCTGTCCGTTATAGATGTCTCGGTTGTCTTTCATCAGTTGGGGCAACAGATGACGGCGGTTACTGGTGGCATAAACGAGCAGTTTGTCTTGCTCAGAAGACAGTGAGCCGTCTAGCACCGATTTTAACGCCCGATAGCTTTCATCTTGTTTGTCAAATGCCAAATCATCACAATACACCACATAACGCACATTGGCATGTTCTGGTAGGGCAGACACGGCTTGACGTATTTTATCCAATGCTGATAAATCCATGCGAGCCACTTCTATCAACCGCAGCCCATCAGTGGCAAATTGGCTTAATAAGGCACGCACTAATGACGACTTACCACCACCACGAGTGCCTGTCATCAGCACATGATTGGCTGGCAGACCTTGCAAAAACTGGCGAGTGTTGTTGATTAATCGCTGTTTTTGTCGTTCGATACCCAGTAAGTCGCTCAATTGTATCGCTGTTGCTCCAGTGATGTCCATGGTTATTGGTTCAAGATGGCCACCATTGATGTTACTGGCATCTGCCACCCAGCGATACGCCAACACCGCAGGGTCAATGGTAAGGGGCTTGCCAGCGTGAGAAATGGCTTGGCTCAGATATGTGTTTAGTAACGCCAATGTTTGCTCAGGTAGGGTGATGTTGTGAGTATGTTGCATTAATTGTTTTGTCCTTAGTCAAAAAGTCGGTGAGCCAAAAGATTTGTTAAAATGGCATCAGTCTCAATGCGATGGTGTCATGTCAGTAATCCATATGACAGTCAGTAGCCCATATGACAGACTGATGCCAAAGAGCCATGTCAAAGAACCATGCCAAAAGGAAGCCATGCCAAAAAGTCATCTTAACCTTAGCCACCTTAGTCATATGGACAATGCCCAGCAGGCATTACTGGAAGCATTGTCACCACACTTGGTGGCATCGGTGATGTCCATGGACAATGGTCAATTCACGCTGGCATCGCTTAAGCATCATCGGCTGAGCTTAACTTCTGCTGATGGTCAAAAAAACGCCCATCGCATCATGTATCAAGGCATCAGCAGTGGCAACTTAACCGATGGCGTTCAGCGTTATCAACGTGTCATCATTAAATGGCAAATGAAATGGCAACATCAGCCATCACACAGTGATTTTACTTCTCTTAACCCTGATTACCATGATTTTAATATGGATATGAGCTTGGATTTGAATGTTGATTTGAACACACAAATCAAGCGGTTAACTCAGCTAAGCAAAAATAACCCCATATGCACTGATGCTGACATTTGTCGCATTGCATTGCCATTGTATGGTCAATCTGATTTGCCTTTGACGTTAGAGTGTCAGCAAGACAAGCAAATGGGGCGATTAAGTGTGATGCTGTTGCCATATTTTGATATGGGAAGCTTACAACAAATTTGTCATCAATCCCAGTCAAAACAATCAGCCAATGCACAGCAAGCAGACAGCATGTTTATCAGTCATCTTATTTTACAAGCCGCATTGGCTTTACAACAAGTGCATGATGCCAAGCTGATTCATGGTGATGTCAAGCCAAGCAATTTTTTATTAAGTTCCTCGCCATTAAGCTCATCAGCATCTAATTCTAACTTTAACTTTACAGCCTTACCATTGGTCCATATCACCGATTTTGCCTTAGCCCAACCTCAAAGGCAGTTTCACAAGCAATCTCAGTTAACATCGCTGTCTTTGCCCATTGCAGGCACGCCAGCGTATCTTGCCCCAGAATGTTGGTTAGGCAGGGGGGTGAGCATTGCCAGTGATGTGTATGCCTTTGGTTTGATGGTGTATCAGTTGTTAACTCACACAAGAGCAGGGCAGGCGTATGTTGCATCAAGCATGAGCGATATTGACCGTTCACAAGCAATTGACCGCTCACAAGCATGGAAAAATTGGCACACCAGTCGCCACTTAGACCAGCATAAAACCTCACTCAAACTCCCAACTCAATGGCAATCTTGGCAAAATGTCATCAATGCTTGTGTTCAATATCAACCCAACAAGCGACCACAAAACATGCAAGCCGTGATAAAATTACTGCCAACAGCGTGATGAATTCACCCAATCCATTTTAGCCAAGCTAACCCAAATTTAGCCAAAAGGTCATTTATGTCTAGCCAAGCACGTATTTTTAATCCCAAAGCCAATTTTCAAGACAATTTTCAAGCCAGCCACCATCAAGCCAATCACAATCAAAACCGTAACATCGTGCAATCTGCCAGTGTCATTACCAAGCAAGCTGAACAAACAGCTCAAGGCACATTTGCCTTAAAAGCCACATCTGCCCCTAAAGTTGGTTTTGTTTCTTTGGGTTGTCCCAAGGCATTGGTGGATTCTGAACGCATCATCACCGCACTGACCAAAGAAGGCTATCGTGTTGCCAATGATTATGATGGGGCAGATTTGGTGGTGGTCAATACTTGTGGCTTTATTGAATCAGCCGTGCAAGAGTCGCTAGATGCCATTGGTGAAGCCATCAACCAAAATGGCAAAGTCATCGTTACAGGTTGTCTGGGTAAAGATGCTGAACGCATCAAAACCATGCACCCAGCAGTGCTGTCTGTGACAGGTGCTCACGCTTATCAAGAAGTCGTTACGGCCGTCAATACCCATGCACCCATCAGCCAAGCGGATAAAATCAACACTTACGACCCCAAAATTGACCTTATTAACGATGCAGGCATCAAGCTCACCCCAGCCCATTATGCTTACTTAAAAATCTCTGAAGGCTGTAACCATCGTTGTACCTTTTGTATCATTCCAGCGCTTCGGGGCGACTTGGTATCACGCCCCATTGATGAGGTGATGAATGAAGCCAAAGCCTTACAGTCAGCAGGTGTTAAAGAGATGCTTGTCATCTCGCAAGACACATCAGCTTATGGTGTGGATTTAAAATATAAAACCAGCTTTTGGCAAGGCATGCCCTTGAAGTCTAAATTTGTTAACTTGTGTCAAGCATTGCATCAATTGGCTCGCCAATCGGGCATGTGGGTGCGTCTGCATTATGTTTATCCTTATCCACATGTCGATGATGTGGTGGCACTGATGAGCCAATTTACCGCTGAGCAAGGGGGTTTATTGCCATATTTGGACATTCCTTTTCAACACGCCAGTCCAAGCGTCCTAAAAGCCATGAAACGCCCCGCCCACGCTGAAAACACCCTAGAACGCATTGGCAGATGGCGACAGCTTTGCCCTGATATCGTCATTCGCTCAACCTTTGTGGTTGGCTTCCCTGGGGAGACTGAAGCAGACTTTGAATACTTGCTAGACTGGCTTGAGCAAGCTCAATTGGACAGAGTGGGGTGTTTTACCTATTCTGACATTGAAGGAGCAGCTGCCAATAATTTGCCCAATCCTGTGCCAGAACACATCAAGCAAGACCGCCATAATCGCTTGATGGCACAACAACAACGCATCAGTGCCAATAAGCTTGCCCAAAAAGTGGGTAAAACCCTAACCGTGTTGGTAGATGACATTGACACTGACGAATCCATCGCCATCTGTCGCAGTATCGCTGACGCTCCAGAGATTGATGGGCATGTTTATGTTGACCACATCGATGCCAGTGTTAACATTGGCGACCGCCTGACCATCACCATTGATGAGGCCAGTGAATATGACTTATTTGCCAACTTTGCAACTGCCAATATCAACCAAAACATCAACCAACAGCCCAATATAAACCAACAGTAAAGCACCAATAACCATCGGATAATGGATTGGCTGGTCTAAAACAAGTCTATTGACATGGGAATGTTATGAATAAATGCCCCTAAGCCCACTGTGTTAGGACCATGGGTGGCGACTGACACAGGGGTAACAGGCTGGACAATCACCTCATTCAATCCAAGTTTATCTTTGACCCTTTGAGCAGTATAGGCAACCAGCTCATGATTGCCCGCATCAAGCAGGTAAGGATAGGCGTGTTTATTTTTTATCTCTTTACCCAAATAATCAATCATCAAGTCAATGGCTTTTTCGATTTTTCTGACCTTTTTGATGGCTTCGATTTTACCGTCTTGTTGAATCTCTAACATCGGCTTGATGTCTAACAAATTTGCAAAAAAACTGGCGGTTGTTTTTAAACGCCCACTTCTGGTCAAATAGGTCAAATCTTCCACCACAAAAAAACAACGATGCGATTGATTTAACGCATTAAGATGGTCAATGATGGTATTGATGCTTTCATTTTGAATAAATAAACGTTGGGCATCTAACGTCATCAACGCTTGGGTAAAGTTAATTTGCTGACAGTCAAGGACATGCACGGTCATTGCTGGGTGAATCACTGCCATGTCATCACGCACTTGACTGATGATATGAAAGCTTTTGCTTAAGTGTTGCGAGTGGGTGATGATGATGACTTCATCATAGTTGTCTTCGGCCAATTGGGCAAATAATTGGCGAATTTCATCTTCACTGGCAGGAGCGGTACTCATGGTGGTGTTTGGACTGGCGGTGATGATGTTTTGCAGTCGCTTAATGTCAATGTTATGACCGTCTAAAAAATCAACATTGTTAATTAACAAATGCTGATGAATGGAGCGTACAGAATGGCGGATATCCATATAATCCAAGCAAGAAGTGGAAGTAGATAAGACGATGCGTTTCATGCGATGTTATAGTTAAATTAAATAAATATATTGATGAAATTAACTATAACATATAAAAAAGTGAAGATAAATATCCCCATGCTGTCATATTGGTGGACATCAGAAACAAACGAATGTCATCAGCAATCATGGCTATTAAATTCACCACTTTTTTGTTAAAATTTGTCAAATTTATCCCATCAACTCAATTTCCACACAACTCATCATCAAAGGTGGCTTATGTCTGACAAAAATCCCCGTTATAATCGAATCTTGCTTAAATTATCTGGCGAAGCATTGGCAGGTGGGCAAGGCATGGGCATCAACGCCGATGTGTTGGATAAAATGAGCCTTGCCATTGCTCACTTACGAGGCTTAGATGTGCAAGTTGGCATTGTGGTTGGTGGTGGTAATCTGTATCGTGGCAGTCAGCTACAGCAAGAAGGCTTGGTTGGGCGAGTCACAGGTGACCAAATGGGCATGCTTGCCACCGTCATGAATGGGCTTGCCATGCGAGATGCCTTAGAGCGTCGCAACATCAAAAGCCGCTTGATGTCAGCTTTGCCCATCGGTGAAGTGACAGAAAGCTACTCAAGCCGTAACGCCATTCGCTATCTTAAGCATGGTGAGGTGTGTATTTTTGTCGCTGGCACAGGCAATCCATTTTTTACCACAGACACCGCCGCTTGCTTGCGAGGCATTGAGATTGAAGCCAATTTGATTTTAAAGGCGACCAAAGTTGACGGCGTGTATGACAAAGACCCAAGCACTCATGCCGATGCGATTAAATACGATTATTTAAGTTTTGATGAGGTGCTTGAGCAAAAGCTAGGCGTGATGGACTTAACCGCCATTGCACTGTTGCGTGAACATAATGTGCCATTGCAAGTGTTTGACATGAATAAGCCAAATGCCTTACTTAATGTGGTGATGGGGGAAGAAGAAGGCACAAAAGTCGGTCAGTAACATCACAAAGATATGACACATTTTTGAATGTTTTTATTTTTATCCGTTTATTCCGTTTATGTTTATTCCGTTTATAAAGGAGACAATCTATGATAAACGACATCAAAAAAGACGGTGAAAACCGCATGAAAAAAACCCTAGAAGCGTTAGACACTGCTTTTAGCAAGGTGCGTACAGGGCGGGCCCACCCAAGTATGTTGGGTAGTGTGATGGTGGATTATTATGGCTCACCCACACCTTTAAACCAAGTTGCCAGTGTGAATGTGGAAGATGCCCGCACATTATTGGTACAGCCGTTTGACCGTAGCATGGTACAGACGGTGGATAAAGCCATTCGTGAAGCAGATTTGGGTCTTAACCCCATGACTGCCGATGTCATACGTGTGCCAATGCCAGCCTTAACTGAAGAGACTCGTAAAGACATGCAAAAACTGGCTCGCTCTGAAGCTGAGAACAGTCGAGTCTCCATACGTAACATTCGCCGTGACATGCTTGGTGACATCAAAGAGTTGGCAAAAGACAAAGAAATATCAGAAGATGAAGAGCGTCGAGCAGGTGATGATGTGCAAAAGCTGACTGACAAATACATCACCAATATTGATGATAAGCTTGAGAAAAAAGAAGCTGAATTGATGGAAGTGTGATGAACACTCAGTTGGTCAGTCGCTTGCCTGAGCATTTGCCTAAGCACCATTTGCCTAAGCACATTGCCATCATTATGGACGGCAATAACCGCTTTGCTAAGGCACACGCCATGCCCGCAGGTCAGGGGCATGTGGCAGGCAAAGATGCCCTTGACCCGATTGTTAGACAATGCTTAGCATTGGGCATTGACGTATTGACGGTGTTTGCTTTTTCTAGCGAAAACTGGCAACGCCCTGCCAATGAAGTGGCGTTGTTGATGAGACTGCTTGAAGAATCCATTCATGAGCAAATTCCCAAAATGAATGAACACCAAGTACGCTTGCGTTTTATTGGTGATAGGTCTCAGTTATCAGATAAGCTACAAGTTTTGATGGCAAATGCTGAAGCACAGACGGCTCACTTTACGGCCATGACGTTGGTGATAGCGGTGAGTTATGGTGGTCAATGGGACATTGCTCAAGCTGCCAAACAGCTGGCAAGTCAAGTGGTTCAAGGCAACATCAGCTTACAAAGTATCAATGTTGATAGCATGAGTGAGCATTTGGCACTGGCAGATGTGCCTGCGGTGGACATGCTTATTCGCACAGGTGGTGAGTATCGGTTGTCTAATTTTTTGTTGTGGCAGATGGCGTATGCAGAGTTATTCTTTACCGAGACATTATGGCCACAGTTTTCACCAACTGAACTGGAACGAATGCTCGTTGAGTTTGCCAGTCGGCAACGGCGATTTGGCAGAACCAGCGAGCAGGTGATTGCTGGCAATTTGGTAAACTTAGCACATCAGCGGTCGTCTTAGGATTTTAATGCAATTAAACCAGCGGTTCTTTTAGCTAATCTATTCTCTTAACTGTTCTCTTAACTGATTGTTACTTGATTGATGTTTTTTGAACCCATTAACCATTTTGAGCAATATTATGTGGCAACGCATCAAAACAGCCGTTATCCTAGTCATCATTGTGGGTGTTGCGTTATTTGCCAGTGACACACCTTGGCTATTTGTGCCATTGTTGGCGGTGGGGGTAACCATTGCTGCTCATGAATGGACAAAGCTGATGCCAGCACAGCGTAAGCCCATGCACTTTGTGCTATTGGTGTTGCTATTGACCATGATAAGCTTGCTGTTTCCCAAAGTGTGGCTGATTTGGTGGCTGATGTCCGTGGTGATTTGGCTGATGGCATTAGCATGGGTATGGCAATATCCCACTCGCACTCAGTGGTATGGCAGACGATTAATGACCATGGGGGTGATTATTTTGACCGCTGCCATCACCGCCATGTTTTATTTATGGCAACAGTCACCTTGGTGGCTGATGTATGTGTTTATTTTGGTATGGTGTGCTGACAGTGGGGCATATTTTGTTGGGCGAAAGTTTGGTAAAACCAAGATGGCTCCCAATGTTTCACCAAATAAAAGCATGCAAGGCTTGTATGGTGGCTTAACCGTTGGCATGGGTGTGGCATTATTTATCAGTATGTATTGGCTTAAATACACAGGGTCAGTGCTGTTGGTGTTTATGCTGTTATCAGCAATGACCATCATGGCATCGGTGTTGGGTGATTTATTTGAGTCCATGCTCAAACGGCGTGCTGGTATTAAAGACTCTGGCACTGTGTTACCAGGGCATGGTGGTGTGCTTGACCGCATTGATTCATTGCTGTCTGCCACGCCGATTTTTGCTCTGGGATATTTACTGTTGCAAGTGTTGTCAGTTTGATTCATTTGCCATGATTAAATTGTGATTATGTATTAAGCCATTAATAAGAATTTATTAAGTCATTATTAAAAACGTCATTTAAATTTAAAAAGGTCTGATATGACTGGCAACTGCCCAAACTTATCACCGATAACCGCTCAAAATAAGGCTCAAAAGGTCGATGGGCAACATGGGCAAAAAGTCGCCATTTTAGGTGCGACAGGTTCAATCGGCACCAGCACACTTGATATTTTAAGTCGTCATGATGACAAATATGACGTTTATGCCTTATCAGGGCATAGCCGTTTGGACGAGTTATTTCAGCTTTGTGTGCGCTGGCGACCCAAGCGAGTTGCTGTGCCTAAGTGGCAAGTCGATGCGTTTGCTCAAAGACTGAGTAAGGCAGATTTGCAGATTGATGTGGTGGCAGGGCAAGCAGGGCTAGATGACATTGCTTGCGACCCACAAGTGGACACGGTGGTTGCTGCCATTGTCGGCAGTGCTGGACTGTCTTCAACGTTGATGGCGGTGCAGGCAGGTAAACGAGTCTTGCTCGCCAACAAAGAGGCTTTGGTGATGGCAGGCAGTCTGATGATGCACCATGCCAAGCTGTCTGGGGCAAAGATATTGCCTGTTGATTCTGAGCATAACGCCATTTTTCAATGCTTGCCACAGACGGTACAACAAAACCAACATGCCATTCATGACAAGCATCATGGCATCAGTCAGTTGTGGCTGACGGCATCGGGAGGTCCTTTTTTGTCTGCAAGCTTTGATGAGATGCAATCAGCAACGGTTGAGCAAGCTGTTAACCACCCGAATTGGTCGATGGGGCAAAAAATTTCAGTGGACTCTGCCACCATGATGAATAAAGGGCTTGAGCTGATAGAAGCCTGCTATTTATTTGATTTGCCAGAAGATAAAATCCAAGTGGTGATGCACCCACAAAGCATCGTGCATTCATTGGTACAATATGCTGATGGCAGTTTTTTGGCACAGATGGGGTCGCCTGACATGCGTACCCCAATCGCCCATGTGTTAAGCTTCCCTGAGCGGATTGACAGTGGTGTCGTGCCTTTAAATTTATATGAGCTTGGCAAATTGGAGTTTTTGCCACCCGATTTACATAAGTTTAAATGTTTGGCATTGGCAAGAGAAGCCATGCGAGCAGGAAGTTGGGCAACCATCAGCTTAAATGCGGTCAATGAAGTGGCAGTGCAAGCGTTTTTAGATGGGCATATCCGTTTAACTGACATTGCCAATATGAATGAAAACGTGTTAAACAGCATGAATCAGCATCAATATCCCAATGAAATCAACGATTTGGCGAGCATTTTGGCAATTGATAATGACAGTCGAGCTTTAGCAAGACACAACATTGAAAAAAATCACATTAGTAAATGATAAAAGTAGCAGATGATAAATATAAGTGGCAAACAGTCAATGAAAGTAGCAAGCAATTAATTGGTGAAAATGAGGTAACCGCATGTCTTTGTTAATGACCATTATCTTGACCATCTTAGCGGCGGTGTTTGTGCTTGGTCCTTTGGTGGCATTGCATGAATTTGGGCATTATATCGTTGCTCGGCTTTGTGGGGTAAAAGTGTTGACTTATTCGATAGGTTTTGGACCCAAACTTGCCAGTTGGACAAGCAAAAAATCAGGCATTGACTATCGGCTGTCCGCCTTACCGCTTGGTGGTTATGTCAAAATGTTAGATGGTCGAGAAGGTGATGTCCCCAAAGGTCAAGAGCATTTGGCATTTGATAAACAGCACCCAATGAAAAAAATTGCCATTGTGGCAGCAGGACCTGTTACCAACCTGTTAATCGCCATGGCTTTGTTTTGGGTGTTATTTTTAACCCCAAGCGAACAGCTGAATACTCGCATTGGCACGATATTACCCAACAGTCCAGCGGCAACCGCCAAGCTTAATGTGGGTGATAAAATCACCGCTGTCGATGGTGAGGCGGTGGACGGCTGGGAGGCAATTAACTACCGTTTGGCAAATCACATGGGTGAGACCACTCAAGTAACGCTGACGGTCATACCTTATCAAGATGATGAACCAACTGCTCAATCGATACAGTACCAACTGCCAATTACCAAATTTATGCAAGGCAAAAACAGCGGTAAAGATGCCTTAACCGCCATTGGGGTAACTCCTTGGCAACCAAACATTCCTGCGGTGATTGGACAACTGAGTGATGATGGGGCTGCCAAGCGTCAAGGCTTGCAGATAGGGGATAAAATCATTGCCATCAATGATGAACCTATCAACGACTGGATAACGATGACTCGAGTGGTGCAAGACAATCCTGAAAAACTGCTTAACTTTAAAGTGTTGCGTGGTGATGAACAAATGACGTTTGCTGTCATGCCCCAAGGCAAAAAAGACACCATGGGTAATGTCTATGGGCAAATCGGAGCTGGCGTCAATTCTGTTGATGGTGCAGTTGATATTCAAGTGCCTGACAGCTATAAAACCACCATCGCCTATGACCCCATGACGGCAATGGGCAAAGCAGTGGGCAAAACTTATGACTTGTCCATGATGACATTATCGTCTATGGGCAAAATGATAACTGGCTTGATTGGCATTGATAATTTATCAGGTCCGATTACCATTGCCAAAGTTGCCAAACAAAGTTTTGAAATCAGTTGGCAGATGGTATTATCAACCGCAGGGTTGATTAGCCTAAGCCTTGCTGTGCTTAATCTATTGCCTATTCCCGTATTAGATGGTGGACATCTGTTGTATTATTTTATTGAGCTGATAAGGGGCAAACCATTATCTGAGACCACGCAAAATATTGGCTTTAATTTGGGGTTTTTGCTCTTGGCGGTGTTCATGGTGATGGCGTTGAGTGTGGATATTGGTCGGCTATTTTGATATTTTTAGGGTGTTTTTAATCAATCTTTTTTGTACAAAAACTGTGAGTATGTGTATGAGTTCAACTAAATTTTATTCCATGTCGGTCTTACCATTGGTGGTGATGATGTCGATGGCATCTGCCCATGCCGTCCATGGCTCTTATGGTGTGGTAACTGACATTCAATTTGTGGGTTTACAAAGAATCACGGCTGAGAGTTTATATCCCATTTTGCCTACCACAGTGGGGGGTAGCATCAATCAAGAGCAGTTATCAGAAAGCATCAAATCACTATATGACACAGGTAACTTTTCTGATGTGCAAGTGGTTAATGATGATGGTGTGTTGCGTTTTTTGGTGGTTGAGCGTCCCATCATTGCGGAGATAAATTATAAAGGCAATACCCTAATCCCCAAGCAAGGATTAGAAGATGGGCTAAAACACGCAGGTCTTGTCAAAGGCAGTGTGCTAAAACAAGCCACCTTATTTGGGGTTGCCAATGAATTACAACAACAATACATACTACAAGGCTACTATAACAGTGACATCAACGTTGAACAGACTTTGCTTGATGGCAATCGTGTGAAGCTTGACATCACCTTTATTGAGGGCAAACCTGCCAAGGTGATAGACATCAACATCATTGGTAACGACTATTTTAGCGATGAAGACATCAAAGACGTGTTTGCCCTAAAAGAAGCATCTTGGACTCGTTTATTATCCAAATCTGACCGCTATGCTCAAGAAAAACTGGCTGCCAGCTTAGAAAATCTAAAAGCCATGTACCAAAATTCAGGCTTTATCCGCTTTAACATTGACAACGCCACCTTAAATGTCAGTGAAGACAAAAAGCATGTATTTATAGAAGTGGCAATCAGCGAAGGTCAGCAGTATGCCTTTGGTAAAGTAAGTTTCTTGGGCAATACGCCCTACAGCCAAGAAGAGCTGAATAAGCAAGTCAGTTTTGCGACCAATGAACAATATTCTAAAGCCAAACTTGATGACACCACCGCCAATATTAAAAACAAGTTGGGTGATGATGGGTACTATTTTGCCCAAATTCGCCCCATTCCACGCATCAATGATGACACGCACACGGTGGACATGGATTATTACATTGACCCTGTGCGTCCTGTTTATGTGCGTCGCATCAACTTTTTTGGCAATACCAAAACGCAAGATGAGGTGTTAAGACGTGAGATGCGTCAACTAGAAGGGGCATTGGCGTCCAGTCAAAAAATTCAGCTGTCACGCATTCGTTTGATGCGCACAGGGTATTTTAAATCTGTGGTGGCAGATGTTAAACCAGTTCCCAATCAACTTGATCAGGTTGATGTGAATATCACCGTTGTTGAGCAACCAACAGGCAGTTCAACCATTGCCGCAGGTTATTCACAAAGTGGTGGGGTTACCTTTCAATTTGACTTATCACAACGCAACTTTTTAGGAACGGGCAATGGTCTTAATTTTGGTTTATCACGTTCTGAGACTCGTGAAAACTATAATATTGGCATCACCGACCCATATTTTACCAAAGATGGTGTGTCCCAAGGAATCAATGCCTATTATCGTAAAACCAAGCTTGATGATAAAAATGTCAGTAACTACATCACTGACTCTTATGGAGCGACGCTCAATTATGGCTACCCTGTCGATGAAGATACCCGTGTCAGTGCAGGGTTTAACATTGACAGAACCGACATAACAGGCGGTCGTTGGATGGGCATTTCAAACGTACAAAGCATCATTGATGATGGTGGTCGGGCAACGGTGCATACAGGTAACGACAAAGGACGGTATAACTTTGAGAATGACTATACGTCCTATAATCTGATGCTTGGTTGGTCACACAGCACGTTAGATAAGCCTGTTTTTCCAACCAAAGGCATGAGTCATAATGTGGATTTTACCATCGGCTTGGGTGATAAAACTTACCAAAAAGCCAGTTACACAGGCAACCTATATCTGCCTGTGGGCAAAGGCTTTATAGGGCGTGGTTATACCAAATTGGGTTATGGTCATAATTTGCCATTTTATGATAACTTTTATGCTGGTGGCTATGGCACAGTGCGTGGTTTTGACTACTATAGCTTAGGGCCTAAGTCAACGACTTTTTTTGATACCCAGTTTGAGCCTGAGAAGCAAAATTATCTGCCTGAAGAAGTGGGTGGAAATGCCATGGCGGCGGTGGGGGCAGAGCTGATATTACCCATGCCATTTAAAGGGGATTGGGCAGACCAAGTGCGTCCTGTTTTGTTTGTCGAAGGGGCTCAAGTCTTTGACACCACAGGTAAAGAAAACAAAACCTTTATCTATCATGGCAACGACACTAAAATTCCGCTGTTAACACAAGACAAGCAAATGCGATACAGTGCTGGAGCAGGCATTACTTGGTTTACCCCCATAGGTCCGATTGCCATCAGCTATGCCAAGCCTTTTAATAAAAAAGAAGGTGATAAGGTAGATGAAGTTCAGTTCCAGATTGGTAATGTCTTTTAATGAGCCAATTTAACCAATCTGCCAATCAATCTATTAACAGCGTCTGCTCAATCAGCGTTCGTCAATTAATAGCGGTCATTGAACAAAGACAGGTGGTTACCAATAAAGGTCGCCTTGATGCAAACGCATTAGATACCTGTGTGCAAGCATTGGCATCACTGGATAAAGCAGACGTAACCGACTTGTCTTTTGTCAATGACGAATATCATGCCAAATGGTTGCCCAAATCAAAGGCAGGCGTCATCATCACGTCGATTAAACATGCTGATGCTGCCCCTGATACGGCCGTGTTGATTGAAGTGAACTCGCCTTATTTGGCGTACGCCAGTTGCAGTCAGCTGTTTGACGCTGATAACCCCGTCACTACTTTTGCTTGGTTATCCGATTCTGATATGACTGCTGATACAGATAATGATAAGCCACAACCCTCTCCCATTATCCACCCAACTGCCTATGTGGACACATCAGCTAAATTGGGTAATGGTGTGTGGGTGGGGGCACACTGTTTTGTTGATAAAGACTGCCAAATCGGCGATGGCAGTTATTTACAAGCAGGTGTGGTGATGGAGATGGGCAGTGTGTTGGGTAAAAACTGTCGCATCATGGCAAATGTGGTGATACACCATCACTGTCAGTTGGGTGATGATGTTCACATACATGCAGGAGCAGTGATAGGCAGTGCTGGCTTTGGTTATGCCCCTTATCAGCATAAAGAGAAATCTCAATCTCCGCAACATCGCTGGCAAGCCATTGCTCAGGTGGGTCAGGTTCAAATTGGACACCGAGTACGCATCGGTGCCAACACCTGTATCGACCGTGGGGCGATAGACAATACTGTGATTGCTGATGATGTCATCATTGATAACTTGGTGCAAATTGCCCACAATGTTCATATTGGACAAGCCACCGCCATTGCTGCCAATACCGCCATTGCTGGCAGTACCCACATCGGACAACGGTGTATCATTGCAGGGGCAGTTGGTATCAGTGGTCATCTGAGCATTACCGATGATGTCATCATCTCTGCCATGACCATGGTTACCAAATCGATTGATAAGCCAGGTCGTTATTCATCTGGCATTCCTGTCATGCCAACCGCTGAGTGGCGGCGGGCGGTGGTGGGTTTTCGCCAAAGTGGACGCAAATAAAAAGTGAACACAAATAAAAACCAAACGCATGACATGATAAACAAGATTAAAAAACCCGAAGGAACAAGCACATGAGCCACACGCCCCCTATGAATGTGATGTCAGTTGATAATATCAATGACCGTTTAAATCAGCTGGGTTTGGCAAGTGATTTCGCCATGACTGATGACGACTTACAAGCATTAAGCCTGCAATCATTATCATTGCCGATAAACTCACAAACCTTAAAACGGTTTTTGCCACATCGTTATCCATTTGTGATGTTAGATAGGGTGGTGGCACTACGGGCAGGGTTGAACATCGTGGGTTATAAAAATGTAAGCAATAATGAAAATTTTTTTAATGGGCATTTTCCCAATCAACCTTTGATGCCGGGGGTATTGATGGTCGAAGCCATGGCTCAAATTGCTGGTGTGTTAGGCTTTGTCAGTGATGGCAAAAACTTGAGCGATGGTATGGTGTATCTGTTTGCAGGAGTCGATAATGTCCGATTTAAACGCCAAGTTATCCCTGGTGATTGCTTGTGGCTGACCGCCACTTTATCTGGCCAAAAGCGACAGGTATCCAAATATCAAGCACAAGCATTGGTAGATGGACAGATGACTGCCAGTGCTGAAATCACACTCATTAAACAGCCCAGCACACAAGATAACAGTTTTTAAAATGACCGATTTTGCAACAACAGCTTTTGCAACATACTAAAAAGTGATGTTGAAAACCTTGTTCGACTTGTGCGTATTTATTTTTGATTTTAGGTAACATTCATGACCATTCACCCAACAGCCATCATCTCAGATAATACTCATATCGACCCAACTGCCAAAATTGGGGCGTATTGTGTTATTGGTGATGATGTCAGCATTGGTGCAGGGTGCGTGTTGATGTCGCATGTGGTGATAAGAAAAAATACCAAAATTGGGCAAAATAATAAAATCTATCAATTCGCCAGTATCGGTGAAGATTGCCAAGACCTAAAGTATGCAGGCGAAGAGACATGGCTAGAGATTGGCGATAATAATCTGATAAGAGAAGCCTGTAGCTTTCATCGGGGGACGGTACAAGATGGGGGAGTAACCAAAATTGGCAGTCATAACTTATTTATGGTCAATACTCACATTGCTCATGATTGCGTGGTTGGCAACCATAACATCTTAGCCAATAACGTGGGCGTGGCAGGGCATGTGCGTATTGGTGATTATGTGGTCATCGGAGGCAATGCTGGTATTCATCAGTTTTGTCATGTGGCACATTATGCCATGATTGCTGCTGCCAGTTTGATTATCAAAGATGTCATGGCTTTCACCACTGTGTCAGGCAACCCTGCTAAAGTGCGTGGGCTAAATATTGAAGGCATGCGACGCAAATCATGGTCAAACCATACCATCAGTCAGTTACGCCAAGCATATCAATGGGTGTTCCGCAGTGGCCTGACCACAGACCAAGCCATCGCCAAACTTAAGCCAATGGTGGCAGATGAACCTAAAATTCAGCTGATGATAGACAGCTTGACAAACAGTCGCCGTGGTATTGTGCGATAAAGTTTAAACATTAACCAATTGACCGTTAGGGCGTGTCTGTCATTCGGCACAATGGCTTTTATCCAGCAATACGCCCTAACAATGATAACTGAGAATTTATCACCTATAGCTTACACGCTCCCCCAGCACAACCGTCATCGATGTTTTCTTGAGTGTCGTTTGCTCCGTCACGAGTGTTATGATAATAAAGGGTTTTTATGCCAAGCTTATAAGCGGTTAATAAGTCTTTTAATAACACCTTCATCGGTACTCGTCCACCTTCATAGCGACTGGGGTCATAGTTGGTATTGGCAGAGATGCTTTGGTCAACAAACTTTTGCATGATGGCAACCAGTTTAAGATAACCGTCATTATTGGGCATGTGCCACAGCAGTTCATACTGATGTCTTAGGCGGTCAATGTCAGGGACGACTTGTTTTAAAATGCCATCTTTAGAGGCCTTGATGGATACCAAACCACGAGGTGGTTCAATGCCATTGGTGGCGTTGGCAATTTGGCTGGAAGTTTCAGAGGGCATTAATGCGGTCAAGGTGGAATTACGTAACCCATGGTTTTTGATGTCAGCACGCAAGCTTTCCCAATCGTAATGTAATGGCTCAGCACAAATTTTATCTAGGTCGGCTTTATAAGTGTCAATCGGTAAGATGCCTTGTGCGTATGTGGTTTCGGCAAAAGCAGGGCAAGGGGCTTGCTCTTGTGCCAGTGTGTTAGATGCTTTTAGCAGATAATATTGTAACGCTTCAAAAGTACGATGCGTTAGTGCCAAAGCCCCATTGGTGGCTGTTGATTCATCAGAGTAGCGGGTGCCATTTTTTGCCAAATAATACGCATAGTTGATGACCCCCACACCCAAGGTGCGGCGTTGCATGCTGCTATTTTTGGCAGCGATGACAGGATAGTCTTGATAATCTAATAGAGCATCTAACGCACGCACAATAAGCTCAGCAGGTTCTTCTATGTCGGTCAGCTTTTCTACCTTACCCAAATTCACCGCTGACAGTGTGCATAAGGCAATCTCGCCTTTATCATCGTTGATGTTGTCTAACTCTTTGGTGGGTAGGGCTATCTCCATACACAAGTTAGACTGACGGATAGGGGCGATTGCAGGGTCAAAGGGACTGTGAGTGTTGCAATGGTCAACGTTTTGTACATAGATACGTCCTGTGCTGGCACGTTCTTGCATCATCATGCTAAACAGCTCACTGGCAGGGACTTGGCGTTTACGAATGTTGTCGTCTGCTTCGTACTTTTCATACAGGCGTTCAAATTCATCTTGGTCAGCAAAAAATGCGTCATACAAACCTGGCACATCAGATGGCGAAAATAGGCTGATATGCTGACCTTTAATAAGTCGAGTGTATAATGTTTTGTTAATTTGTACGCCATAGTCCATTTGACGCACACGGTTGTCTTCGACGCCACGGTTATTTTTTAGCACAAGCAGGCTTTCTACTTCCAAATGCCACAGTGGATAAAACAGTGTCGCCGCCCCACCACGCACACCACCTTGTGAGCAGCATTTCACCGCCGTTTGAAACAACTTATAAAACGGAATACAGCCTGTGTGCTTGGCTTCACCGCCACGAATGGGGCTTCCTAACGCCCGAATACGTCCAGCATTAACCCCAATGCCAGCTCGTTGTGATACATACCGCACGATGGCACTGGTGGTGGCGTTGATGGAATCTAAGCTGTCTCCACATTCTATCAGCACACATGAACTAAACTGGCGTGATGGTGTGCGTACCCCTGACATGATGGGCGTGGGCAATGAAATACGAAACTGCGAAGTTGCGTCATAAAACCGCTTGATATAATCCATGCGAGTGTCTTTATCATACAAAGTATCATAGCTTGCAAATAAACACATGCCAACCAACATGTAAAGAAATTGTGGGCTTTCAAATACCTGCTTATTGACACGGTCTTGTACCAAATATTTGCCCGCCATTTGCTCAACAGCGGCATAAGCCAAGTTCATGTCTCGCCAATGGTCTATATGGTCGTTTAGCTCATTGAATTCTGCTTGTGAATAGTCTGTCAAGATGTGAGCGTCATAACGCCCTGCTTGAGTAAGTTTACTGACATGATCGAATAAATGTGGTGGCTCAAATTGATTGTAGGCGATTTTACGCAAATGAAAAATCGCCAAACGTGCTGCCAAATATTGATAGTCTGGCGTTTGCTCACTGATAAGGTCGGCAGCAGCTTTGATGATGGTCTCGTGGATATCACGGGTTTTGATGCCTTCATAAAATTGAATGTGTGATTTTAGTTCAACCTGTGATACCGACACATTATCTAAGCCCTTGGCTGCCCACGTAATGACTTTGTGAATTTTATCCAAATCAATTAATTCTAAGCGTCCATCACGTTTGGTTACTTGGATATTATCAATATGGGTCATAGGCTTGCTCCGTTTTGACTGGCGAAAATACCATATGGTAAAAGCATGGCAAAACCACCATAAAATACCATATATGGGGTTTTTCATTGGATTGTGGCACAATATAATGAAAAATTAGGCAAAATGCTAGGTTGATTTTTTAGGCTGATTATGCCTTTGTTATGACGATGATGTGATAAAAAACACTTGATTTTTTGTATTGACGAGCAGATAAGGGCTGACAAGGGGGTGGTCAGTCAATCATGGGCAAAATGGTGTTTTATGAAATTTTTTTATACAAAACCAAAGAAAGTCATCTTTTTACCAACAAAAACGACACGTCAAATGATGACGTGTCATTCATACCGTTAATACCATTACGCCATTCATAACATGGCTTAAAAGGCCCAGATGAAAGGTTTAGACAAATGGCTTAAGCTAAGCCTTTTAAGTATCAGACGAATACGCATTAACAGGTCTTCGATTACTTTTTAACGCTTGTTCAGCAGTTACCAGCACATAAGTACCGGGGGCATTGCCATAAGTGGTGATTGTCTGGCCTTGATGGTCTTGACCAACTTGGCGAGCAGGCACAAGCTTATCTTTGCTCATGAATGACGCATTGTCAGGGGTGGTTGCTAACCAGCCTTGCCATTCATGCCACCAGCTGTCTTGGACAAATTCAGCGGTTTCATACCATTGGTCAGCATCGACGGGGTATGAGCTGGTATCCGTGTTCATGTTTTGTTGGGTGCGATAATAGCCATATTTACCACCAGGGGCGTTCATGATGCCAGCGATGTGTCCTGACTCACCCAGCACAAATTTGGTCTGTCCACCAAACACTTGTGTGGCAGGGTAACAGCTTTTCCATTTGGCAATATGGTCTTGTAAAGTAGCAACCGAAAAAACTGGTGTCTTCACTTCTCGTAAATCTATTTGTACCCCATCAAACAGCAACTCACCCTTAGCTTGTAATTTGTTACCAAGATAAAATTCACCCAATAAAAACTGATGCAAGCTAGCAGTTACATTGGTACAGTCTGAGTTCCAATACAGCAAATCAAATGGTACTGGACGCTCACCTTTTAGGTAATTTTGTACAAAATAATTCCAATACAGGCTGTTTTCTCTGAGCAAGCTAAATGATACCCCCATCATGCGTCCATCAAACACGCCCAGCTGGTCATTTTGTTGGTTGATGGCGTTGACGATTTTTTCATCGACAAACACGCCAATGTCACCAGGGTCGCTAAAGTCAATGATAGATGCCCATAAAGTGGCGCTGGCAACTCGGTTACTTTGCCCTTGTTTGGCAAGCCAACCTAATGTCAATGACGTGAGCATGCCACCAATACAATAGCCTACCACGTTGGCTTGTGATTCGCCTGTGATGCGTTCGACTTCATCTAAAGCGGTGAGTAGGCCATCGTGCATGTAGTGAATCATGCCGATGTCTTTATAATGTGGCGTGGGATTTGCCCATGACAACACAAACACCGTATGACCTTGTGCCACAGCCCAGCGGATAAAAGAATTTTTTTCACGCAAATCCATGATGTAGAATTTATTAATCCAAGGTGGAACAAGTACCAGCGGTTTTTGATACACTTTTTCTGTGCTTGGGGCATACTGGATAAGCTCAAACAGATAATTTTGATACACCACCTGCCCTTTGGCGGTGGCGATGTTATCACCGACTCGAAAGGCAGATTGGTCAGTCATGCGAATATTTAGCGTATCTGCACTGTTTTCAAGATCTACTGCCAACTGTTTTAGACCGTCTATTAAATTTTGCCCTTGTGTTTCTATGGTCAGCCGAAGCACTTCAGGGTTGGTAAACAAAAAATTAGTGGGAGCAACGGCGTTTATCCATTGGCGAGTAAAAAAAGACAACCGCTGGCGAGTCTTATCGTCCACGCCCTCCAGTTCATCAATGGTTTGCATCATGGCTTGTGATGTGAGCAGATAATGCTGCTTTAGATAATCAAACCATGGGTTGTTGTCCCATTCTGCATCATTAAAACGTTTGTCGCCTTTTTCTGGAGTTACCACAGCATCAGGTTGCTGTCCACTCATTTTAAGTAAGGTGTTTTGCCAAAGTTGCCATTGGTTTTTCCAAAGATTGGTTTGCTCATCGACCATCACCCCCGGATTGTGTTGCATCATCTCGGCAAAATGTTGCCAACCTTGAAGCAAATCAAACGTTACCGAGGTGCTGGTGGGGCTGTTTTGTCCACTCATGCGTAGCATTTGGTTGTTGATACGCAAAGCGGTGTCAGTCATACTTTGAGTAATGGGATTATTAAACCAAATGTCAAAAGGGTTAAAATAAAACGGTTCATTTCTTTGGCTCTGTGGATTAGGGTTCTGTGAGCGGATATCAGCAGATTTTTGTTGATTATCGCTGGCGTGTGTGTTCATCAAAATGGCAAAGGGATTGAACAAAAAAGGGTTTTGCTTGAGTGTTTGATTGTTATCTTGACTGGGCTTGGGTGATGTAAACCCTGTAAATGCCTGTTGAATATGCTCAGGTTTAAGGTGTTGTTCACTCATGTTTTGTGTAAACAGATGTTGGGCTTGTTGGATACTGTCTTGCCATTGTTTTTGCCATTGTAAAAACACGTGCATCATGTCAGCAAACGCATCTTGATTTGTGTGGTCATGGTCTTGATTGCTGTTATTATTTTGATTGATGGTATTATCTTGATTGCTTTTATCGGTGGCAGATGAGTCATAGGTTGCCATAATCAGTTTCCAAAATCAGTGAATTAAAGTCCATTTTTTTGGGTTATCAGCTTGGTATAAAAAAGCTTGAGCAGTTGGTAACCACTCAAGCCAATGGATTGCTTTTATATGATTGCTTTTATGTTAAGGTGGTTAAGCCTTTATTTAACCAAAACTTAAGCACAAGCAAAAGCCTTATTTACTGGTGGTCTTACTGGTGCTACTGCCTGTTGTTTTGGTGTTAGATGAGCTGGTGGTGGTTTTGCTGGCTTGTTCGGTGGCTTTTTTGACCGCTTCAGAAGCTTGCTCACTGGCTTTGGCAGCAGCATCAGTGGCGGCTTTGGTCATATTGCTTGCCATTTCATTACCACGACGCATGACTTCATTCATCTGTTCACTGGTGCGGTTAAAGTTCTCTGCCACTTTTTGGTTAAATACTTCGGCGTTTTTGCTGGCTTGTTCGGTGGCAGATTGCATGGCATTTTGCATGTTGTTTGACGCATCGCCATACATTTCATTCATGGCGGTGATGATTTCTTGACGCATGGCATTGCCTAAGTCAGTCATACGCTGAGCGTCTTCGAGCATTTGTTGCCCCATTTGGTTAAGCAATTCGCTTTGTTTTTGTCCAAAATGGCTGGCTTTTTCAGCAGAGTCCACTTCTGATGCGTTACGCAGTTGGGTCAGCCCCATTTCTGAATAGGTACGCATGGTGTTTAAAGAAAACTGGGTCATTTTTTCGGCATTGGCAAGCATGGCTTGGTTAAGTCTTGCCCAAGGCTGATAAAATTGGCGAGAGTTTTCTTTTAAATTATCACTCATGTTGTCAAAAAATTGTTGGTTCATGGTAAACTTCCTTGAGAGTGTTTGGTAGAGTAGCGTATTTGGTGAGTGGGTTCGTTAGTGGAAATAAAATCTTAATCTTTGATTTTACTTGATTAAGCTTATATTATTGGTATACGAATGTATACTTTTAAGCTTAATATTTTTGTATTGTTATGTTAATGGTTATTCGTAAATCTTATAAGAAAGTCTTATAAGAAAAATAAAGCCATCAAAGCTGATTTGGTGGCTTTTGTTCTATGGTAATTGCGTTAATCAAACAGTCAGCGTCATAATTTACTTTCCATCTCATCAAAGCGTGCAACAATGTGTGGCTTAGGAGCAGGGGTTGCCAGTGAACCCACCACAATGGCAATGCTAGACAGCACAAACCCTGGCACAATGGCGTATAACCAGCTGTTTAAAGCAGTGCCATCAGCCATGGTGAAGCCACCATAAATCCAAATGATGACCGTCAATGCACCGACCACCATGCCTGCCAATGCCCCATTACGGTTCATGCGTCGCCATAATAAGCTAAAGATGACCAAAGGACCGAATGCTGCCCCAAATCCTGCCCACGCATTAGACACCAAATCCAGCACCGAACTGTCACGGTCAGATGCCAGCATAATCGACACAATCGCAACCACAATCACCGAGATACGACCAACCAGCACTTGTCGAGACTCAGGGGCTTCTTTGTCCAGATACAGTCGATAAATATCACGAGTCAGCGAACTAGACACCACAAGCAGCTGGGAAGAAATGGTACTCATGATGGCCGCTAAAATCGCCGCCAATAAAAATCCTGACACCAATGGGTGGAATAAGAACTGTGAAAATACCAAAAAAATGGTCTCAGGGTCATCTAAAGTCATGGCAGTTTTTCTGACATACGCCACACCCGCAAAGCCTGTCAATAACGCCCCAATAAGGCTTAAAATCATCCAGCCGATGCCAATGTTACGAGCCGTTGGCACATCTTTGACTGAGCGTATCGCCATAAAGCGGACGATGATATGGGGCTGACCAAAATAACCCAACCCCCACGCCATCAGTGAGATAATCGCCATGATTGACACACCGCTGGTGATGTTAAGCAAATCAGCGTTGATGTTGCGTACCGTCTCAATGGTGGGCGCAACCCCACCTAAATCAGTAAAGGCAACCACAGGCACGATAATCATGGCAAATAACATGATGACCCCCTGCACAAAGTCAGTCATTGACACCGCCAAAAAACCACCCATTAGGGTGTATAACACCACGATGCCAGCGGTAATCCACAGTCCCATGCCATAAGACATGCCCAAAGAGCTTTCAAACAGCTTGCCACCACCGACCAAGCTGGCTGCGGTGTACACGGTAAAAAACAAGATAATGACAAAGGCAGAAATCACACGCAACAGATGCGACTTGTCTTCAAAGCGGTTAGAAAAATAGTCAGGCAGGGTAATGGCATTATCCACCACTTCGGTATAAACCCGCAAACGTGGGGCAACGATGATATAGTTTAACAATGCCCCAATGGTCAAGCCCAATGCAATCCAAATACTCACCACACCCGATGCGTACATATAGCCAGGCAACCCCATCAGTAGCCAGCCTGACATGTCTGATGCCCCAGCTGATAATGCCGTTACTGCAGGACCTAAGCCACGCCCACCGAGCATATAACCTTCGGAGTCGTTGTTTTGTTTAAAATACGCATACACCCCAATGCCAATCATCAGAGCAAAATAAGCAGCGAGTGAAATCCACACGCCAATGTCTATTCCATTCATAGAGAAGTCCTAGTTTTTAGCTTGTTATGGCGGTTAAATAAAATTACAATATAAAATAATTTAGCCATAAATCAAATCATTTGGTCATAAAATTTTTGCTTGAATTAATTAATTATAGTGTATTTTACTGACCAAATCGAATAATAAGAATGATTTTTATTTAAATGGTAACATGAATGTGGGAATGATGACTGACATGGCAATTGGGTAAGCAAGGCTAAATGGGTGATAATAGCCCCATCAAAGCATCAGCACTGGCAGAGCGAGTCAAACTGGGGTTAATCACCAAGCCCAAATATCGCTGTAGCTCAATGTTATCTTTCATATCAATCGGCTCAAGCTCTTGGTTAATCAAAGTCTGAGGCAACACTGACCACCCAAGCCCCACCGATACCAGCATGCGAATGGACTCCAACGGATTGGTACTCATGGTGGCATAAGGCTTAAGATTGTGCTTGGCAAATTCTGCTAAGGTAATCTGACTGGTGAAAGTATTGGCAGATGGCAAAATCGCAGGATAATGTGCCAGTTGCTCAAGCGTAACATTAATCTTTTTGGCAAGTGGTGATAACGTTCCTGTCACAAAATATAAAGGGTCTGACCATAGCGTATGATAGCTTAAACGTTTGTCATAGACAGGGGGCAAAGTCAAAAACGCCAACGCCACATCACCGTCCAACACCGCCTTGTGAGCTTCTTCTGAATCGACAAAATGCACTTCTATTTGTACCGCAGGATACATCTGGATAAACTGCTTCAGCACAGGTGGCAAGTGGTGTAAACCGATATGATGACTTGTGCCGATAACCAACTTGCCTGATACCGTGTGTTGCGAGTTTTTTAGATTAATGCGAAAATTATCATAGTCATCAAGCCATCGCTTGGCATGTGGCAATAAACGATGTGCCGCTTGAGTTGGCACGATGCCACGCCCAACCGTATCAAATAAGGTTACCCCAAACTCATCTTCTAAATTTTTGATGCGTTTACTGACCGCAGGTTGAGTGATAAACAACTTTTCAGCAGCAGCCGAGATGCTTCCTGTGTGCATCACAGTCACAAAGGTGGTGAGATTGGTGGTATTCATGATAAATATTAACCAAAAGTTTTGAAATTTATAAAAATCATCAATTATAATTATAAAACGAGACTGCTATAATCGCAACAGCAATCATAAGAGCAATCACAACAGCAGTCGCAAAAATAAAAAAAGTGTTAAGCACGTTAAACATAAGGAATGACCACCACCATGACCGCATCAATGCAACAATCAATCTCCCATTCAATACCCCATTCAAACAGTCGCCCCAAAACCTTAACCCTATATGACAAACTTTGGCAAGACCACTTGGTTAGACAGCGTGATGATGGCTCAAGTTTGATTTATATTGACCGTCATCTGTTGCATGAAGTGACCAGCCCACAAGCCTTTGAAGGTCTTGAACTGGCAGGTCGCAAGCCTTGGCGATTGTCTGCCAACATTGCCACCCCTGACCATAACGTGCCAACCACCGTCAAAGAACGCAGCCAAGGCATGGCGGGCATCAAAGATGACGTGTCTCGCTTACAAGTGACCACATTAGATGATAATTGTCAGAAGTTTGGGATTGAAGAATTCACCATCAATGACATTCGTCAAGGCATTGTCCATGTGGTTGGACCTGAACAAGGTTTGGTACTTCCTGGTATGACCGTGGTGTGTGGTGACAGTCATACTGCCACACATGGGGCGTTGGGCTGTTTGGCACATGGTATTGGCACATCGGAAGTGGAACATGTGTTGGCAACTCAATGTCTTGTTCAAAAGAAAATGAAAAATATGCTCATTAAAGTCAATGGCAAACTTGGGCAAGGGGTTACGCCCAAAGATGTCGTGCTTGCCATCATTGCCAAAATTGGCACAGCAGGTGGTACAGGTCATGCCATTGAATTTGGTGGACAAGTGTTTAAAGACATGAGCATGGAAGGGCGTATGACCGTCTGTAACATGGCCATTGAAGCAGGCGCAAGGGTTGGCATGGTGGCGGTAGATGACATCACCATTGACTATGTCAAAGGTCGCCCGTACGCTCCAACAGGTGAGACTTGGGAGAAAGCGGTTGAATACTGGAAAACCCTGCATTCTGATGCTGATGCACGATTTGACAGTGTGATAGAGCTAGATGGCAGTGACATTGCCCCACAAGTCTCATGGGGAACATCGCCTGAGATGGTGGTGGACATCACCCAAAATGTACCCACGTTGGACATGGCAAAAGACGATGTGCAAAAAAATGCGTGGATTCGTGCCTATGAATACATGGGCTTGCGTGCAGGGCAACCGATGAGCGATATTAAGCTTGACCGAATTTTTATCGGTTCTTGTACCAACTCTCGCATTGAAGATTTACGCTTGGCGGCCAATGTGATTAAAGGTCGCAAAGTGGCTGACAGCGTTAAAGAAGCCATCATCGTGGCAGGCTCTGGACTGGTCAAACAACAAGCTGAAAATGAAGGGCTTGATAAGATATTTACCGATGCTGGCTTTGAATGGCGTGAACCGGGTTGTTCAATGTGCCTTGCGATGAATGCTGATAAGCTTGAGCCACAAGAGCATTGTGCCAGTACCAGTAATCGCAATTTTGAAGGTAGGCAAGGCAATGGCGGACGCACGCATTTGGTCAGTCCTGCGATGGCAGCAGCGGCAGCGATTGCAGGGCATTTTGTCGATGTGAGAGATTTTTAGCGTAACTGGGTTTAGAATGGCTGGGTTGTTACCCATTTGGTTTGGGATTGATTGTTGGCATTGATTGCTGTTTACTTTCAATCAAACTTACTTTCAATCAAGCCTATCATTACCCCCATGTTTTTTTTATCGTTAATTTTTAGCTCTGGAGCATATAACGCTGATGCAATACCACCATCTAAAAATAACGCATTCTTGCAATTTAACTGAGTTTGGAACAATAATGCAAACTCATAAAAATTGACTGGCACACGACTGTGCACCAGTTTGATTTTACCATCTTCGCTGATGCCAATGCCGTTGCGAATTTTCTTAGAAGTGGAATCAGCGGTAAATTTTGGGTGCATTGCCCCATCAATCACCAGCATGGGTCCTGATTGGGTGGCAAACTTAGGTTTTACCCCTGCTTTTAGCTGACGTTGCATTTGCTCACTGGTGTCAATATGAAAGCCATCATCATTCCACCAAAACACCCCATTTGGCATCAGATGAAAATTGCCTTCACCTTCGTTTAGATTGAGTGACAGTATCTGCTTGCCATCAATCACGGTATAGCCAATGGGGGCAAATTCGTGGTTGTACATGCCTGCATTGCTGGCAAATAGCAGTTGTTTGTTGGCACTGAGTTGTTGTTTTAATGCCGAAAAAGTGAATAATGGCTTGGCGTTTTTGTCTGTATTATCATCAGCTTGCCGCCAAAACAGCCGAAGTGATAAGTTCTGTGCTTGTTGTTCTGCTTGTTGCTTAGTGTCTTTTTGGCCATGTTGGCCATGGTTCTGATGGTGTGAGGGTGCTAATAGCATCTTTTCATCTATCGCACAAATGTCATACCAAAAAGGCTCTTTAAACGCTTGACAATATTGATTGGATTGACTAGCATCATCTGTTTGATTGATGTGTCCCCAAGTCGTATCAGCATCACAAGCGGTCAATATCAAAGTACCGCTACTTAATAGCGTATAAATTAAGTTTTGTAAATGTTTTGTTGATAAAAAAATTTTGATTTTACGCATGGCAACCCTTACTCATCGTTTTTATCGTCATCTTGTGCATCGTCATTATAAGCAAATCAAGCATTTTTATCAGATAAAAATCAGATAAATTTAGGTAAAATAGCCAATCACTCAGATGATGCCGTCCACCCATCTGCCCAAGATTTGTCGGTATTTTTATCAAGTTTTTGTTGTCTTGACAAGATTGTGTTTTTGGGTAAATATAATGCGTTACTTATTGATAACCATTTATGAATAACCATTTATGAATACCATGGGAGAATGACATGGCGATTGAACGCACCTTATCCATCATCAAACCTGATGCTGTTGCTGGCAATCACATCGGTGAGATTTATGACCGTTTTGAAAAAGCAGGATTAAAAATTATCGCCACCAAAATGTTGCATTTGGATAATGACAAGGCAGGGGGGTTTTATGCTGAGCATCAAGAACGCCCATTTTATAATGATTTGGTCAGCTTTATGACATCAGGACCTGTGGTGGTGTCGGTATTAGAGGGTGAAAATGCGGTGGCACATCATCGTGAACTGATGGGTGCTACCAACCCACAAGAAGCCAGTGAAGGCACTATTCGTAAAGACTTTGCCAACAGCATCGATGAAAATGCGGTACACGGCTCAGATTCAGTCACATCAGCACAACGTGAGATTGCTTATTTTTTTGATGATAAAGAAGTCTGCCCACGTACTCGTTGAGTTGATTTTTTTAAGCTTTGACAAGCTAAAAACCGCATTCTTTGTGATGCGGTTTTTATTTAATGGTTTGTTTTTTATGGTTTTAACACGTGTGGTTTTAACATTGGTATTTGCCCCATTATTGACTATAATAGAACCATTTATTGATGAGCAAAGATATGAACATGAGCAAAATTGGATATGAACAAAATCGTTACCATTGATCCTAGCACACAAGATGAGATTGTGTCCAAGCACAATCTGTTGGGATTGTCGTACCCACAGTTGGTGGCGTTTTTTGCTGATATTGGGGAAAAGGCATTTCGTGCCAGTCAAGTCATGAAGTGGATACACCAGTACGGCGTTACTGATTTTACTCAGATGACCAATTTATCCAAAAAACTGCAAGACAAACTGACACAAGTGGCAGCTGTTACACCGCCCACAGTGAGGTTTAAACAATTTAGTGAAGATGGCACTCGCAAGTGGGTGTTTGAAGTGGCAGGTGGTTCATTGGTTGAGACGGTGTTAATCCCTGCTGATGATGGCAAACAATATGGGCGAAAAACGTTGTGTATTTCATCACAAGTGGGGTGTGCGTTGGATTGTTCATTTTGTAGTACTGGTAAGCAAGGATTTGAGCGCGATTTAACTGCCAGTGAAATCATCGGTCAGCTTTGGGTTGCCAATCAGTCTTATATGCAAGATGTCCCTGTCAGTGAGCGAGAAAACCGAGTAACTAATGTGGTGATGATGGGCATGGGTGAACCGTTGCTTAACTATGACCCTGTGGTTGCGAGCATGTCCATTATGTTAAATGACCACGCTTATGGGCTGTCTAAACGACGAGTGACCTTATCGACCTCTGGCATTGTGCCGAAGATGTATGAGTTGGCAAAAGACATTGATGTGGCGTTGGCGATTTCGCTACATGCCCCCAACGATGAGTTGCGTAATCAGCTTGTGCCTATCAACAAAAAATATCCACTAAAAGAGTTGATACAAGCCGCCAAAGCCTATGTTTATCACGAAAATCCAAGGCACAAAAAGCACGTTACCATTGAATATGTGATGTTATCAAACATCAATGACAGTGATGAACACGCCAAACAGTTGATTGAGCTGTTAAATGGGTTGCCAAGTAAGATTAATCTGATACCTTTTAATCCATTTCCCCACGCCCCTTATCAACGCTCAAGTAACAATCGCATTCATGCGTTTAGTCATTTGTTAAACCAAGCTGGCTTTGTTTGTACGGTGCGTCAAACTCGAGGTGATGATATTGATGCGGCTTGTGGGCAGTTGGTTGGACAAGTGGCAGACAAAACACGTCGTTCGGCTAAATGGCGACAAAGCATTGAACGAAATAAAGCATTGAATAAGCCATATCAATCATGAAACGTTAAAAGATTGAAAAACATATCAACCATAAAACAATGAAACCATAAAGCATGAAACATGAAAGCATGAAACATTAAAAAAGACAGAGACTTGACCATGTTGCAAATCAGCTTACCGCATCATTTAAAACCGCCTCATTCACAAAGGTTAAATCACATCAGCACAACTGATGACGTTGGTTGCCCCAAGATGTTGATAACTGACATGTTAATGTCTGGCAAGTTAAGCGTTGGCATGATGGTGGCAGTGTTGGCATTGACGTTGTCTGGCTGTCAAAGCACCCCAACCGACGCGTTTACTAATAGCAATTATAATGCCAATACACAAGCTTCTGGTAACCGTGAAAAAAGCCCCCAAGAAGTTGCCAGTATTCGCACCACTTTAGCCAGTGAATACATTCGAGACAAAAAACTTGATGCCGCCATGCGTCAGTTGCAACTGGCATTTGACGCAGATGCTCGCTATGTGCCAGCTCATGATATGATGGGTGTCTTGTTACAGCAAGAGGGCAGTCCAAGCAACTTTGCTAAGGCAGAAGAATACTTCAAAAAAGCCATCAGTATCGACCCAAGCTTTATGCAGGCACACAATAACTATGGCGTGTATCTGTCGCAAGCCAACCGCCATGCTGAGGCGATTAAGCAGTTTCAAATTGCAGGCGAGGCACTCGGTTATCAAGGACGCATTGCATCACTTGAAAACTTAGGACGCACCTATCTTAAGCTGAACAATGACGATGCTGCCATACAGACTTTTATTAGGGCGTTAGAAAGCGACAGCAACAGCATCATCTCACGCATCGAGCTGGTGGATTTGTTGCTAAAACACAACCGTATCCAACAAGCTCAAAAATTGTATGATGAAACTGATGCGTTATTTGGTCATCAAATCATCACCCCACGCACCTTGATGCAAGGCATCAAACTGGCACATGAAACAGGCAACATGGCAAAGCGTCAACAACTGACCCAAGAGCTGTTATCCACTTTTGCACTAAGTAATGAAGCAAAAACTCTAAGAACTTGGCTAACCAACCCTGAGGCAACATGGAAGTAACAAAATCATCAAATGATACCTTATCTTTTGGTCATGCGTTAAGAAAAGCTCGTGAAAAACAAAACATCACCCTTGAGCAAGCGTCCAAAGATTTGTTCATCAAAGAGCGTCAGCTGGCGGCGTTAGAAGCTGAGAACTTTGCTGTCTTGCCACAGCAGACCTTTGCCAAGGGTTTTGCCATCAACTACGCACGCTATCTTAAGCTTAATGTTGATGAGATGTCAGCCAGTTTTGACCGTGCCTATCCCAGTGAAATGCGTGTTACTAAAGCTGAAGACATCGCATCTCCATTGCGTCCAATGGGCACATTGCACCGTGATAGCAGACGCAGTTTTCGTTTTAATCCGCTATTGTTATTGGCGGTGATATGTGTCATCAGTTTGGCAGTATTTTTGTTGCGGACGGTCAGCAATGCTCAAAGCCAAAAAGAAGCCGATAGTCAGCAACCCACCATTGAAGAGATGGGCAACATTGACCAAGAGCAAGGCTCAGCTCTTAATGGCATCGAAATCACCAACAGCACAGGCTCAGCATTAAACCTAACTCATGCTGACCAAACTAACAGCCCAACCAACCCCCAAGCATCTGAGCTGGAGTTTTGGGTACAAAATAAAACCAACCTCTCTGTGATTGATGCCAATGGGCAAGTGCTATGGCAAGGTGAAAAGGGTAGGGGCAGTTTTACCCTAACTGGCAATGCCCCATTTACCATTAAGATTGATAATGTCAAAAACGTCAGTCTAAATATGAATAAACAGCCCGTCCGTTTGTCTCAATACAGCCAAAATAACCAAGCTGTCTTTAAATTATCACCATAATTTTTAAACTGTCGCCATAGCCAGTCAAAATGAACGAAAAAAATCAGCCCAATAAAAACAAGCCCCATAAAAACAAGAGTCCATCATGAGCCATCATTCCCCCATTCAACGTAAACGCACCAAACAAATCCATGTCGGCTCTGTGGCAGTGGGTGGTGATGCCCCCATCAGTGTGCAGAGCATGACCAATACCGACACGTGTGATGTACAAGCCACCGTTGCCCAAATTCAGCGATGCGTAGACGCAGGGGTGGATTTTATGCGAGTATCCACGCCCAGCATGGACAGCGTGCAAGCATTTGGTGAAATCAAAAAACAAGTCAGCGTGCCATTGGTTGCTGACATTCATTTTGATTATAAAATTGCCTTGGCAGTGGCAGAAGCAGGGGCGGATTGTTTGCGGATAAATCCAGGTAACATTGGCAATGAACAAAAAGTGCGAGAAGTGGTTGCTTGTGCCAGGCACCACAATGTTCCCATTCGCATCGGGGTAAACGCAGGTTCGCTTGAAAAAGACATTCAAAGAAAATATGGCGAACCAACAGGCGAGGCCATGCTAGAATCGGCGTTACGCCATATTGATATCTTAGAAAAACTGGGCTTTGACCAATATAAAATCTCGGTTAAAGCCAGCAATGTGTTCTTAACCCTTGATGCGTATCGATTGATTTCTGCCCAAATTGACAACCCATTACATCTTGGGGTAACTGAAGCTGGCGTGTATCGCACAGGTACGGTAAAATCCGCCATTGCTTTGGGCAGTTTGCTACTTGATGGCATTGGTGATACCATGCGCATCTCTTTGGCGGCAGCACCAGAAGAAGAGATTAAAATCGGCTTTGACATTTTAAAATCATTGAGCATTCGTGCTAATGGGGTCAACTTCATTGCTTGCCCCAGCTGTTCTCGTCAAGAATTTGATGTGATTAAAGTGATGAATATTTTAGAGGCTCGTTTAGAGGACATTCGTGAGCCGATGAATGTGTCGGTGATTGGTTGTAAGGTGAATGGGCCAGGAGAAGCCAAAGAATCAGACATTGGCGTGGTGGGGGCAAGCCCCAACAGCTTGGTATATCAAGATGGTAAAAAAAGCCATCTGATAGACACCGAAAAATTGGCAGATGAAATTGAGGCGATGGTGCGAAAAAAAGTAAAAATGATGGCAAATAAAAAAGCCAATGAAATCATTCGTGTGGCACAATAGCCATTTTCAAGCCATTTTTACTGATGTTTTTTCTGGATTTTTTGATTAAGGTTTAATTACTGATGGTCATTAATGATATGGATGAATTATGAAAAAAATACTCTTAACTTCATTGTTGTTATGCTTGGTGGCTTGTGGCTCACAACCAGCATCTGATGACATAACCGAAGCTCAACACAGCTCTGAAAATGCCAGTTCTGAAAATAATGGTAATTCTGACAGTGCGGTCGCTGAAAATTCAGTCGCTGATTCTGTGTCTGAAGTGCAGACAGTCAATCAGGCATCTGAGGTTTCTGATTGGTTGTTAAAAGATGCAGACATCGGTTTTGTCAGCACCAAAATTGATAAAAAGCGCAATCACATCGAAGAAATAGGTGAATTTACTCAATACTCTGGTCTGTTTAATAAGCTGGGCGAGCTGTTATTAAAGATTGATTTATCCAGTGTCAAAACCGACATCGTTATTAGAGATGATCGCTTAAGAGATTGGTTATTTAATGTGGACGAATTCACAACCGCAGTTGTGACCACAACCTTAGATGCTGATACCATCAATGGGTTAAAAGTTGGTGAGACGATGCAATTAACCCAACCTTTTGTGTTGGACATGCACGGACATACGGTGGATTTGGTGGCAGACTTGACGATCACACGTGAAAGTAACACATTGATGCTGGTAGAGACCAACACCCCTATCAAGTTAGATGTCAAAAAATTTGATATGTCAGAGGGCATGAAACGTTTAACAGAAGTTATGGGATTATCTAGGATTGATAATGTCGTTCCTATCACCTTTAAGGGCAAATTTGTCAGACCACTTTAAATGGATAATGTTATGAAAAAGATATTGTGTGTTTTACCCCTATTTTGGTTGTTAGGTGGATGCGGTAACACCAATGATAACCATGCCAACGCCAACCATGCCAATCATGAAACTGCCAATACTGATGGGCAACAAGATAAACTGACAGAAGTCAAAGTGGCTTTTATTGCATCAGAGACAGGCAATGAGCCATTAAATTTTCGTGATGAGCGAGGTGATTTGCAAGGGTTTGAATACGATGTTTTGCAAGAAATTGCCAAACGTAGCCATCATCATTTTGTATACAGTTATCAACCACGGCAAAACCTATTTGAAAGCCTTGCTGATAATAAATTTGATATGATTGTTGGTAGCATTGCCATTACAGATGATCGGCGTAAGCAATATGCCATGAGCAATCCTTATTTGGAGGTGTATCCAGTCACAATCATCAGTAAAGACAAGGACATTAAGACGCTGCATCAACTCAAAGACAAACATGTCGCCATTAAAGACAGCTCAATGGATACGCTTTATGACATTGTGACTCAGAAAAAACAAGAAGAAGAATTAAATGATGTGCAATACATGCGAAGTGATTGGCTGGCGGTACAAAGTGTGTTGTCCAATAAAGCAGAAGCGGCAATCAGTGATTCATCAGTCATTCCTTATTATGTGGAAAAATATTCTGAGAAAAAATCGCCTTTGTATTTTGCCATTGATTATGACTATCCACAAGAACTTTACGGATTTGTTTTAAATAAATCAGACAGTCAGCTGTTAGAAGAGGTGAACGCATCATTGGCAGACATGAAGGCAGATGGCACATATCAAAGTATTTATAAAAAATGGTTTTAATTTGGGGGCAATGGTGTGATGATGCTGACATCAATCAAAGGGTTTAATGACATTTTGCCTGCTGACAGTCAAAAATGGCAACGATTAGAAGCCATTTTGGCAGACATTTTGGCACGGTTTGGTTTTGAGCAGATTCGCCTGCCCATCGTGGAAGAGACCCAGCTGTTTTCTCGTGCCATTGGTGACGCCACCGACATTGTTGAAAAAGAAATGTATAGTTTCACCGATAAATCTGATCCACCCACGCCACTGACCTTACGCCCAGAAGGCACGGCAGGGGCAGTGCGAGCGGTGTTGGAGCATCATCTATTGCGTGGCGACACACCAAAACTTTGGTACACAGGACCGATGTTTCGCTATGAACGCCCACAAAAAGGACGATACCGTCAGTTTCATCAGCTGGGGGTGGAAAGTTTTGGCAGTAAGATGCCTGATGCTGATGCTGAATTGATTATCATGACCGCCATGATGTGGCAGGCATTGGGCATTGAAAAAGCAGTAACGCTTGAGCTAAATAGCTTAGGAGAGCTTACCGAACGCCTTGCTTATCGCACCGCATTGATTGAGTATTTAAAAGACAAACAAGACGAGCTGGACAGTGATAGCCAACGGCGTTTGACCACCAACCCCTTACGCATATTAGACAGCAAAGATGCCAATACCCAAAAACTTCTAGAAAATGCCCCAAAGTTAGCGGATTTTTTGGGTGAGGACAGCCAAGCCCATTTTGCCAAAGTCAAAGAATACCTAACCGCTGTTGGCATTGAGTTTGTGATTAATCCTAAGTTGGTGCGTGGTTTGGATTATTACAATAAAACCGTGTTTGAATGGACAACCGATAAATTAGGCAGCCAAGCCACGGTGTGTGGCGGTGGGCGTTATGATGGCCTGATCGGTCAGCTCAAAGGGTCTGATAAATCAGAACCTGCCGTGGGTTTTGCCATTGGGCTTGAACGATTGCTATTGCTGATTGAAGCGGTTAATCCATTTAATCCTGTGTCTGCTTGTGATGTGTTTGTGGTGGCTCACCCTGATGTCTATACTCAAGCGGTAAAATTTGCCCACAAACTTCGCACCCAGCGTGTTGACCTAAGGGTAAAAATGGGGTCAGCAATCAGTTTAAAAGCACAAATGAAAAAGGCGGATAAATCTGGTGCAAGATTTACCGTGATTATCGGTGAAGATGAAGTGAAACATGAGCAAATCAGCATCAAAGACATGCAAAATGCTGAACAGACCACACAATCCCAAGCATGGTGCGTGGCGAATTTATTAAAATAAACAGCCAAGTAAACAAACAACAGTTGAGTAAAAATCTCCTATGAGTAACAACATTTCGGTCAATGGTGATGGCAGTCTGGACAAACTTAAGCGGTATGGTGGCAACATTGCCATGGCGATTGTCGTGGCATTGTTGGCTTTTGCCATTTGGCAATATTGGCAAAAAAACCATTCGCACGCCGATTTGACAGCGTCAGACATGTACACGCAAATCCAGCAAAGCCAAGAACAGATTGCCCTTGGCTTACAAAACCCTGACCTTGCCGAGGCTGACCGCAACGAGTTGCTAAAGCAACAAGAACAGCTTGGTTTGCAAATTGAGCAGTTGGTGGCTGGGCATTCTGACAGCATCTATGCTTGGCAAGCTTTGATGGCACAAGCCAAAGAGCAGACCGATGATGGTCATTATTCAAAGGCGATTGACAGCTTAAGTCAGGCGTTAAGTGTCAAAGATATTGATGCAGGGCTAAAAGCCATCACCGAGTTGCGACTGGGGCAGGTGTATTTGGCGGACAATCAACTTGATGCTGGCAAAAAAGTGGTGAGTGTTGAGATGCCAACTGCCTTTGAAGCCAGCCGTCAAGAGTTGCTTGGTGATATTTATGTCAAACAAAATAAGCTTGATGATGCCAAACGTGCTTATGAAAATGCGTGGGAGCTGTTGCGTAAACGTGAAGAAAACCGTGCCATTTTGTCATTAAAAATGGAGAGTTTGGGCATGCAATTTGAGCCGATTGTCGTCCCACAAATGGTTCAGATGCAGGATTTGACCGCGCCTTTACAAGCACCTGCCACAGATGTTGCCATGCACCATGTTGATGCAGACACTGTTGACGCAAACGCTGTTGATTCAGATACTATTGACGCAGACAATGAACAAGGTGGCAGTGACTTGGAGAATGCCACACAACCACAATAAGCAACGGCTTGGGTTGAACAACACAAACAGACCAGCCAAATGACCAGCCAAGTCAAATGAGCAAAGTTAAACCACCAAAATTAAACCACCAAAGTTAACCCACTGAACTGACTTTAAGTTATCAATTTAAGCCAAATTGAAGTTACATTGCCAAACCAAATGAGTGAACGATAATGTCTAAAATGTCTAACCACAAATTTTTTTTAAGCCATTTAAGTAACCCAACACATCACCAAGCACATCATGCAAACAGGTATTTGGTAAAAAAACCGTTTTTTTTGCTGGGTGTGTTGGCGGTTTCGCTTGCTTTGACTGCCTGTAATAAAGGCATCAACCCGGTGGAGCATGAACCAAGCAAACTTGTGAGCTTGGCACAAAATCCCACCGTGCTACAGCCCATTGCTAATTTTAAACTGGGTGGTGGCAATGCTAAAGACCCCTTGAATTTGCAACCTGTTATCCAAGCCAATCATGTCTTTGTGGCATCTCGTGATGGTCAGGTAAAATCGTATCCGTTGGCAAGTGATGCCCATGCGTGGTCAATCAAGCTAAAAACACCAATCACATCTGGCATAACGGCTGATGCCACTGGTCAAACCTTGGTTGTTACCCATAAAGATGGCAGTGTTACCGCCTTAAATGCTCAAAATGGGGCAGTGAAGTGGCAACGTCAATTAAGCGGTACGGTGCTTGCACCCGCATTGATTGCCAATGCTCGTGTGCTGTTGATGGCAAACGATGGCAACCTATATGGGCTAAACTTACACACAGGTGAGCAGGTTTGGCGATTTAATACCAGCACACCAGCCATGAGTGTGCGTGGAGCAGCGTCCCCCATCTTACTGACTGACAACTTGGCATTATTTGCTGGTGCTGATGGACGCATGTATGGCTTAACGGTTGATGCAGGTTTGCCACAGTGGTCTTATCGTGTTGGCATTGCCTTAGGGGCGAGTGCCATTGAACGCATGACTGACATCGATGCCACGCCAGTTGTGGATAATAATCAATTGTTTGTGGTGAGCCATGGTGGGCAATTGGTGGGTTTTGATTTGACCCAGCAACGCATCTTATGGCAACAAGACACAGCCAGCCTTAAGCGGTTGGCAATCACCGATACTACTGTCATTGCCACTGATTTAACAGGAAAAGTCTTGGCATTTCATCGCAAGACAGGTGAACCATTGTGGCAAAATGAATCTTTAATGTATCGCCAGTTAACCAATCCTGTTGTCATCAATCACTTGGGGCAATCGTTGATTGCGGTGGGTGATTTTGAAGGTTATGTGCATATGTTAGACGCTCAAACTGGCGATATTGTCAGCCGTATTCGTGGTCAGGGCAGTTTGACCCATCTGAATGTCATGGACAATCGTTTGGTCACTCAGAGCATACAAGGTGATGTGCAGCTTTGGCAATGGTAATCATCTCAACCATATCACCATTTTTTGTGTTTTATCCTAATTAGGTCATTTATAACCATGAGCATCAAACCTGTCGTTGCTTTAATTGGTCGTCCCAATGTGGGCAAATCAACCATATTCAACCAACTTACCAAGTCTCGCCAAGCGTTGGTTGCTGACTTTTCTGGCTTGACTCGAGACCGCCAATATGGTGATGTGCATTATGATGGTAAATCTTTTATTGTGGTCGACACAGGTGGCATAGGCGAAGCAGATGATGGCTCTGGCAACATTGATGATTATATGTCGGAGCAATCTTATACCGCCATTCATGAAGCGGATATTTTGCTGTTTGTGGTGGACGCTCGTGCTGGTGTCATTGGTTCAGACAGTGAGATTGCCAAATTTTTGCACAGCTTGGGCAAGCCTGTTTATTTGGTTGCCAATAAAATTGATGGTATCCATGAGGCCGCCATTGGTGAATTTTTTGCTTTAGGCTTAGGCAAGCCATATCCTGTAACCGCCACTCATGGTAAAGGTTTGCTGACCCTATTAGATGATTTGACCGCTGGCATGACTTTGGACACTGACGCAGAAGAAGACGTAACAGATGGGCTTAAGCTTGCCATCATCGGTCGCCCTAACGTGGGCAAATCTACCTTGGTTAATCGCATGTTGGGTGAAGAGCGGGTGGTGGTGTTTGACATGCCTGGCACGACCCGAGACAGCATTTATATTCCCTTTGAGCGAGAAGGTAAGCATTATGTGCTGATTGATACCGCTGGTGTGCGTCGCCGTGGGCGAATTGATGAGACGGTTGAGAAATTTTCGGTTGTTAAGACCTTACAAGCCATCAAAGATGCCAATGTGGTGGTGTTGGTGATAGATGCCCAAGAAGGCATTGTTGATCAGGATTTGCATATGCTTGGCTATGCCTTAGATGCAGGGCGAGCAATGGTCATCGCCATCAACAAATGGGATGGGCTGACAGACGAACAAAAATCCTACGTCAAAACCGAGATGGACAGACGTTTTAACTTTATTCCATATGTTAAAACACATCTTATCTCAGCATTGCATGGCACAGGTGTGGGCAATTTGTATCCTTCCATTCATAAAGCCTACCAGTCATCACTGTTTAAAGTCTCTACCAATCGCTTGACACAGATATTACAAGACGCCGTTACCGCTCACCCACCACCCATGATATCAGGGCGACGCATCAAACTACGTTATGCCCATCTTGGGGGACACAATCCGCCTGTCATCGTCATTCATGGCAATCAAACCAAATCATTGCCAAAAAGCTATCGCCGTTATTTAGAAAATCAGTTTAGGCAAGTGTTTAAACTGGAAGGCACACCGCTTAACATCGAGCTGAAGCAAAATGAAAATCCTTTTGAAGGGCGACAAAATAAATCGACCAAAACCAAAGCACAACGGCTTAGACAAAAAAAACGCATTCAAAAATTTAAACGCAATGACAAAAAACGCTGACGCTGAAAAAATGCTGACGCTAGGGACACACCTAGCGTTTGATTAAGATAACGATAACGCTTAATGAATTAAAACAACATGAGTTAAAACAACATGAATTAAAACAACTGCTTTACCCAACGGCTGATGCGTTGCCATAATCGATGAATAAAGCCTGCTTGTTCAATGTCTTGCGTGGCAACCACATCAGCAGATGCCACGGTTTTGCCATTTTGTACGGCATGGACTTTGCCCAACGTTTGACCTTTTTTGATGGGAGCTTGTAGGTCAGGCTGGATATCAACAGCGGTGGTGAGTTTGCCTTGAGCATTTTTGGTTGTCAGCACACGCAAATCACTGGCAGTGACCAACTCAACTTGCTCCGTTGTGCCAAACCACACAGGCACTTTTTGTATCAATTGTCCTTTGGGGGCAAGCACTGCATGGGTGAAATGCCCAAAGCCCCAATTTAATAACTCACGAGATTGGTCTGCTCGGGCTTGCATGCTTTTAGCACCCATGATGACAGAGATTAGACGCATGCCATTGCGATTGCTTGATGCAACCAAGCAATAACCTGCTGCATTGGTATGTCCAGTTTTTAGCCCATCGACTGTTGGGTCAGTGAGCAGTAACGCATTGCGGTTGCCTTGGGTAATGCCATTATAGGTGAATTCTTTTTCAGAATAGATGTCATAATATTTGTCGCTATGTGAAATGATTGCCTTGGCAAGTTTTGCCAAATCCATCGCCGAAGCCACATGACCATCTGCAGGCATGCCAGTGGCGTTGACAAAATGCGAATCAGTCATACCCAAGGCTTGAGCTTCTTCATTCATCAGTTGAGCAAAAGAGGATTCACTGCCAGAGACATACTCAGCCATGGCGATGGAAGCATCATTGCCTGATTGAATGATGATGCCCTTGAGCATGTCGATGACAGGGGCAGTTTTATTGACAGGCACATACATACATGACTGCTGACTGCTACCACGACACCACGCATTTTCGCTCATGAGTACAGGTTCATTTTCTGTCAGCTCACCATTTAATAATTTTTTTTCGATGATGTAACTGGTCATCATTTTGGTTAATGACGCAGGAGGCAGGGGCTCATTGGCATTTTTTTGAGCCAAAATTTCGCCTGTGGTGTAGTCCATCAGTACATAAGCACTGTTGTCCATCTCTGGTGGTGTTAAAGCGTATGCACTAAAACTGCTGGTAAGAAGTGCAAGGGTAAAAGCGGTTTTTTGTGAAGATAAAATCATGACAATGACAACAATAATTTAAAGGCAATAATTTATAAAGGTAAATAAAGTAAATAAGCTTTCAATAAAGCTGATGATGACAGCTTTTAAGCCATAAAATCTGTGATAAAGTGGCGTATCTTAACAAATAATATCAACAGATAAAACATCAATTATCATCACCATCAATTATCATTGCCATGTTACCTATTATTTGTCATATGCGATTGATAAAGTGGTGTCTATTTAAAAGAAACAGTTACAGCGGTCATAAAGGAGCGGTTGCAATTTCTTGACATAAAATGGATTTGTCAGTCTTAGACAAGCCATTTAGCCAAGATTTAAGGCTATTTAGCTCACGTCGGTAGTTACGCTGGGTGGATAAAGAGTGCATGATTGCTTGTGGGTCGTCCACATTGGGCAACAAATCTTGCAGTCGAGTGTTAAACGCCCGTTGAAACGATTTTTGTTGGGAAGCAGACAACACGCTTGGACAAATCTCACTTAACACATGCATGACCTGTAGCGAGGTCAATTCCACTTTATCCATCTCCAAAATTTCATTGGCAGATGGCAATGCGTCATTTTCTTTATCATGACTTGCCACCATCATGGGATTGCTGCGTTGCTTTTGTATGCTTGGCAACATATGAATGCGATAGCTGACAGTCTGACTGATGTGATGCAAACCTATGGGCATATGGTGGCTTTGAGCTGTTTTTGCTGATGTGGGATTTGCTGGGGCAATGAAAAAGAACTCTGTGTTAGCATGGGCTAAGGTGACACTTATCAGCGAATTGATGGTAACAATCATGCCAAAAAACAACCGAGATAACTTCACAGGGTTGGGGCAAATTGACATCAGTACGGACTTAAGGTGATAAAAAAACTGCCAAGCCAGCTCAGACAATCCTAAGGGTAACTCAGGGGGGCTGATGGGTTTGATGATTGTGTGTTTTGTTATTGACAGTTGAGCTTTAAAAAAAAGACTGGGCTTAACCAAATTGGGAAAAAACATCATTCGCTTTTTAGCAGTCAAATTAAGCATGTTTGTCGTACGTCCACTGAATGTTGTTAACACTGATGTTGTTAATGCGTTCGTCATGCACATCCATATTAAGCATGATTGATGATGGTCATCATTATTGATGATATAAAAATAGAAATGACCAAGGCATATGAATGACCAAGATAATAGTATCTTGCTAATATCACGGTGTCATGTAGCAAATCCTTAATCCTGTTATGATATTGTGTCTAAATATTAATTATTGGAACTATTTAGCAACAATTTTTTGCAAAAAATGCCTGTGTGATGACATGCTTATGTGATGAATTGCCAACACATTCTAACACGTCCTAATCGGTTCATGGCACACCATTAAAAGACATGCCATTAAAAATACATGCTATTAAAAATAAATGTATCTGTTACAATGAAAACGCTTCCCATCGTGATGACCACATGACCATCAGAGTATTACCATGAATTTTTTATTATTTTTTATTCAATCGAAACTAAAAAGCCATGTTTGGTTGCAGTATTGCTTGCCAGCAAAATTCATGTCTAAACTGAAACAAATATCATGTTTATCATGTGGTTATTTAAGGCTGTTATTAAACGCATTATGGGTGGTGAGTGTGTTGGCTCTAACCGCATGTGCCAGCCCAAACCCACATCAGGTTAATACCAGCACACAAAATATCATCATTAATGAGCAAGGTGTGCCTAACCGTTACCTTGTGAAATCAGGTGATACGGTCAGTCGCATTGCTCAGCGATATGGGTTAAATTACCGAGAAATTGGGCGACTTAATCAGCTAGACAGTCATTATACGATTTATGCAGGCACGTGGTTGACGTTATGGAATGCTCGCACCAACACCAGCTATTTACCCAGCAATCAGAACATTAAGGTTGCTAAGGGGTTTATGCTCCCCAGTCATAATAGGGTGATTGGTGAGTTCAATAAAAGTAATGGCATCATTGGCATGTGGTTTGAAGGTCAGCTAAACGACCCTGTGCTGGCCAGTCAAGATGGCAAAGTTCTTTATGTCGGTGAAAGCTTAAAAGATTATGGCAAATTAATCATGCTAGAACATGGTAATGGTGTGGTCACGGCTTATGCTCATAACAATCGCCTTTTGGTCAGTCAAGATGAGCTGGTCAAACGTGGGCAACCGATTGCCACCATGGGTCATATTGCCACCCATTCTGCCATCAGAAACAACATGGCGGTCAATGGCATGGCGGCAAACAATAACGCAAACAATAACAATAACGTGGTGGCATTGGAATTTCAGGTGCGGTTGCACGGTGAACCCATTGACCCAAGAAGCATCTTGACTAACTAAAAACATTTTTACTAACAATCATCATGGCGTTTGTGTTGAGTGTTATTCATGTCGAGTGTTATTCATCGTTGTTCAAAATGTTTTTCACCGTTGTTCAAAATGCTGTATTGTTGTTCACAGTGATTGACACACTTATTGATACACTCGAATATATGAGTTTGCTTTTAATTGTTCAAGCCATTCTTCGATGATTTGTGGGGCTTGGCGAGATTGTAGTATCATCAAGGCTTGCTGGCGTTGTCGCTCGTTACTGATGTCTTTTTGTCTGGTTGCTGATACCTTGACAATGTGCCAACCAAATTGCGTTGCAAACGGTGTGGAGAAGTTACCGATGGGGGTGCGTTTCATCATGGCTTCAAACTCAGGCACCATCTCACCTTCGCTGACCCAATCCAAATCACCGCCTTTGCCAGCTGACCCTGCGTCTTGTGAGTACATGGTCGCAAGCTGAGCAAAATCTTCACCATGGCGTAAGGCGTTATGAATCTCGTCTATCTTTTGCTTGGCAAAAGGTTCTGTTTGCTGGTCTTGATTTTTAATTAAAATGTGCTGAGTATGCCATTGGGGAATGATGTTGGTTTGTTCGTTTTGTGATTGACGCACATCAATAAGTTTGATGATGTCTAAGCCATGTTGGGTAATCAGTGGTGGGGTAACTTCACCAATTTGTAAACTGGTGATGCGATCGGCTAGGGCAGCAGGTAGGTTGTCTGCCAAATGGTATCCCATATTGCCCCCTTCAATGGGGTGTGGGTATTGGGTGGCTAATGAAGACAGCAATTGATTTATCTGTGGTTGCGTACGCACATCATTGTTTTGTAATGCTTTAACCAAAGTATCTGCCACGTTCATGGCGTGCTGTTGCTCATTGGCACTTAGATTATTGATGTCAGACAGATATGGCACACGAAAGTGTAAGGTTTCGTATTCTTTAGGGGTGAGAAGATTGCTTTCTGGCGATTGCAAAAATGCCTGAATGTCTTGTTCATTGATGGACAGCTCACCATATAATTGTCTTTGTTGTAGGGCTTGGATGATTTGTTTTTCGGCAATCTGTTGATGTAATTGGGCATATGACCCAGCCATCTGGCTGTCCATGTGTTGTTGTAGCTGTGTCAAAGAGTGAAAGTTTTGGCTTTTGGCAATGTCATTGAGTTCTGCATTGACAGCATCGGCATTTAAGGTGAGTCCTAAGCGTTTGGCATAATCCAGTTGCAATTGTTTGATGATTAAGCCATCAAGGGTTTGAGTTTGTAACTGACTGTCTGAAATCAACTGCTCACCATTGGCTTGTAAGGCAAGGCGTTCAGCTTGTAAAGCTCGTTCAAAATCACTTTTTAAAATGACCGAATCATTCACCATCGCAAGAATGCCATCACTGTGAATGGTGGCTTCACTAGATGACGCACTGACTGTTGTTGTGTTGGCTTGTGTTGTGTTGGCTTGTGCAGGCATTGCCACAGTTGTGAATGCCCAAGACATGGCAATGGATAAACCCAACATTGGGCGAGTTAACATAAGTTTACGCATAAAAAAATCTCTTTAAAAAAAATCTAGAAACCACTCAATAAAATCATCAAACAAAATAGCACACATTGGCACAAATGATTTGGTAATCATGCAATCATGGTACTATTATAATAAAATCATGAGGATAAAAAATCATTATAAATCATCATAATAAAAAATCTGACCAATACGTGTCTATTTTACCCAAGCATCTTGCACAGGTGTCAAGCCATATGTCCTATCTTGTAACAAACGGCTAAAGCGTCCACTCTTTGGGCTAAGCCCTGTTAAACGTAGCTCTGCCATGATGGTATTATCAGGTCGAGCGGTGATGTCCAACTCATTGGTATGTCGTCTGACATAGACCGATGCCCCAATGCAGCAATCTTGAAAATCAATCCCAAGCAGCCCATCGGTGATTTGGTAACGCTCATCATCAAACTGCCCTTGTGCCATCAGTCGCCAGTTTTGGTTCACGGGCATCACCAAAGAAGCCGTATATGCTTTTAGGGGTAATTGGTTGGTGTTTTGGTCGGCTTGTCGGTTGATGACACCTAAGCTTATCATGCTGTTGTCAGTGGGCTGATAACGCAACTGACTGGTTAAAAAATTTAGGCGGTGGTCAGATTTGCTGGCGATATTGGCATGCCACCATAGCTGTTTAATGGGTTGGGCTTGTATGCTGGCAACCATGCCAGAAGAGCGATTGCTAAATAGTGCCTTATCAGAGCTGGCGTGGGTATTGGGTGTGCTGATAAAGTCGCTTAAACGGGTCTTGCCATGACTCAAATAAAACTGCTCGGCGATACCAACATCTAATCGGGTGTTGCCTTCGCTGTCTATGTAACGGTAGTTAATGGCTGGGGTGATGGCATGCAAGTCTTGAATGCGGTCATGCCCCAAAAACCAAGAATCAGCAAACAGTTGTTCATAAGATAAAGAAGCAATGCGGGTGTTAAAATTTGGTAGGCTGTTTTGGTCTTTAAATGGGGTGTAAGTGTACTTTAACCGTGGGCTTAGCAGTTGGTGTCCATTTTTTATGATGGCTTTATTGTGGTCATCAACGCCATCAAACCAACCAAACGGTGAGCCTATTTTTTTTAGATAAATGCCTGTGTCTAAAGCAACAGTGGGCAAAAAGATGCCCTGCTGTCTGTCATGTTTGCTGATTTGGTTGTTCAATGTGGTGTGTTCATCATAGCGAGCAAACAGCTGTTGTAAGCTGACGCTTGGCACGGCATAGCCCCAAGTGTTGTGCATTGGGTAGATGGCGGTCAGTTTATTGTACATGCGAAATCCGCTTTTCTCTGGGGCAGAGTTGTCTGTGATGCTTTTTTGAAAATAGCCGCTGTCATGCACGCCTGTCAGCTTGATGTTGTTGGTGATGTTGTTGTTGGTGATGTTGTTGATGTGGTTGTTGTTTTTTAGCCACTGATTTAATGGCAATGCGTAATTGACCGTCAATTGTGGCAGTTTGGAATATGGCTTGAGTGCATCGGTGGTGGGGTTACCAAACGCATCGGTAACATCTAAGTTTTGGTAGGTTTCTACTTTTAGATGGGCGTTGATGTATTCATTAAAATAATTAAGCTGAGCAGAACGTGGCAAGTGGGCATGGTTATCAAAATTGCCAAGATGCTCCCTGCCTGTTGTGCCAAATACTTCAAAATCATCAATAAAATCTGCGTCAGAGACATATTGGTACACCGCTTCGCCAGTCAGATTGTCAACGTGTTTTGACTGCCAAAGATGCTTGGCAAATAGGCTTTTGCGGGTTTTTTTGTCATATTGACGGTCGTTAGGCAGATAGTCGCCTTGAATTTGACTATGACCAAAATCATGACTTAAATGGCGAAACTCTGCCGATAGCATGGGGTTGCGGTTGCTAAAGACCCTTGGGGTGATGGTGGTGTCCATATTGGCCGCTAAGTTGGCATAATATGGAGTTTGTAATTCAACTTGCCCATCGTTTCGCCAACTGACGCTGGGCAGTAAAAAGCCACTGGCACGCCTATCATCAATCGGAAAATTAAAGTAAGGCAGATACGCCACTGGCACATCGCCAATCTTAAGCCGTGCATCTTTTGCCACCCCACGCCCTGATTGATTGTTTAGCTCAATGCTACCTGCTTGCAATCGCCACTTAGGATTGGTGGGCGGGCAAGTGGTGAACATCACATCGGTTAAGTGAAGTCGGTCATTGCCCGTTTTACGCAAAGTTTTGGCATGACCGTGAGCTTGTAGGGGAATGCTGGCAAATGCCACGTCATTGGCATGGGCAAGCTGTGATTGGCTGTTGTATTGAACTTCTTCTGCGATGGTTATCAGACCACCTTGTGTTAGACCACGGCTTAGTTGTTGATGAGCATGGAGTGGCTGGTCAGCATTGCCATGATTGCCAGCCGTTGCTTGAGTGGTGCTTGTCATGGCGGATAACTGGCTGGTTGGTCTGTCAGCAAATAACACATTACCACTGGCGGTGGCATGTTGACTTTGCACATCGACCAGCACTTTATCGGCTTGTATCACTTGGTTGTTCTGTTGTACAAGCACGTTGCCTGTCAGTGTGGCATGGCGAACGTTGTCATAATAGCCATGGTCCGCTTGTGCTTTTAAGGTGTTGGTTGGTGATGATGGGGTGGCAACATGATTTGTTTGCTGGTTTAAGCCATTGTCATTGTTGGTGATGCTGCTGGGATAAACCCATCGTCCAGCACACAAAGGGGCATCAGCCTCAATCCAATCATGAATGCGATTGCTTAGCTGGTTGGCGGTGTTGTCTATCTTGCTGTCTGTTTGTTTGCTGTCTGTCTGTTTATCCGTGATATTGGTTTGATTTGGTGAAGAATAGAATGACGTAACGGCATCATTGGGGTTGTTGGGATTGTTGCTTAGGTCATTGGGGTCATTGTTAAGGTCATTGGCAGGTGTTGGATAAGAAGGCACATCATGATAAGGCACATAATATTGTGATAAGCGTTCCAAAGCATGTTGAGCCAAATCAATGCTTTGATTTTGTTGCATTTGTTGTGATTGTCTGTGTGAGTGTGCGTGCGATTGTTCAACCGTGGGCATTGACTTTATGTTAGGCGTTTTAGGCTCACTGGGTTGTTCATGGGCAGACATATGAACAGCCGCTTCATGAACAGCCGCATGGGTAAACATTGGCATCATCGCACAACCAATGAATGACATGGCACAGACCAAAGGCTTTTTTTTAATGATGTTGCTTGTTACCAGCCGTGGTGTTTTATCTTGGGTGGTGTTTTGATAACCTTGGTCATTTTGACGACAAAGATGATGACAAAGGCACAACCATGGGGGTGAGTGATAACATGGGGGCGAGTGATAAAAAGCATGATTCATAACAGTCATAGCAAGGTGGTCATCACAAAACAGAAATAAAAACAAAAATGCAAAAATCGACCACACTCACCACCGCAGTACAGACAAAGGCAGGTAAGGGTAGTGATTTCATGTGGTGATAAAAGTACTGACATGTTACCATAGCCAATTTGATTAGCCTAGATATTACTGACCTAACGCCCATTGATTGGTTGTTATTTTTTGGAAACTCCCATGTCGCATGCCACCCCCACCCACGCCCATCGTTTTGTGCATTTAGATGCTGATGCTCATCTGACTGACCGACAGCAAGCCTTGCAAGCTTGGCTTAATCAGCACATCGATGGCGATTATGCCATTCACAGTTTGCTTGGTGATGCCAGTTTTCGGCAATATCATCGCATTATTTTGGCAGATGATGCCCCTCAGATGATGCCCAAAAGCATGTTGGTGATGGACGCCCCACCAGATAAAGAATTGGTCAGTCAGTTTGTGCAGGTGGCAAATTTACTTGCTTCTGTGGTGAATGTTCCTGATATTTTGGCAAAAGATGTCCCCCAAGGATTTTTATTGTTGCAGGATTTTGGTAAGACCGAATTTGCTCACTTATTAACAGCCAGTACCGATGAAAAAATTAACTCGCTTTATCATCAAGCGATGCAAAGCATCATTGCCATTCAAAGCTTAGATGTCAATAAGGTTGCATTGCCTTTGTATGATGCCCACTTGCTCAAGCAAGAAATGGCGTTATTTAGTGAGTGGTTTTTGCCTTATGTGGGGGTTGATTTATCAACTGATGATAAAGGGCAGTACTGCTGGCAGCAGCTGGTTAGCCAAATCGTCACAGAAGTGAGTGAACACCCAAGCGTTGTGGTGCATCGAGATTATCACAGTCGCAACCTGATGCAAGATGATGTTGATGGCAAAAATTTAGGCATTATTGATTTTCAAGATGCGGTGATTGGCTCGTACGTTTATGATTTGGTGTCTTTATTGCGAGATGCTTATGTGAACTGGCCACAGTCAAGCATTGAAGCTTGGACAGCTGAATTTTGGCACATGTTGCAGACAGTAGGGTACTCCTTGGTTTCAGATAAACGCAACAGTACCGATCTTAAGCAATACCATAAGGACATGATGGTCATGGGAGTGCAACGTCATCTTAAGGTGTTGGGTATTTTTGTGCGACTGGCACAACGAGATGGTAAAACTCGCTATTTGGCAGACATTCCCAAAGTCATGGACGATTTGTTGTTTGAGCTGAATTGGCTGGCGAACATGACCATCAACCCGGACGATAAGCAAAGTAAGCACACTTGGCAGGTGGCACAAGCGTTTTTATCTTGGTTACAAGATGACGTGTTGCCAGTGTATCGTCAACAGTTTTTGTCATAACCGTTTTTATCATAACCATTTTTGTCATATTGCTAAAAAGACTTAACCACATCATGCAAACCCATATCGATAAACATTGGCAACACCAACCCATTCGCCAAGCCATGATATTGGCAGCGGGCAAAGGCACACGAATGCGTCCATTGACTTTAACCACACCCAAACCACTCATCAAGGTGGGCGGTCGAGCATTGATAGAGTGGCACATCTTGGCATTACGGCAGGCAGGCATCACTGACATTGTTATTAACGCTGCTTGGTTGGTGGATAAATTACAAGCAGGCATCGGTGATGGCAGTCGTTATGGGGTCAATATTCGTTGGTCGGTGGAAGAAAAGCCGTTAGAAACCGCTGGTGGCATCGCCAAAGCCTTATATGAAAATCAGCTAAAACCAGAGCCTTTTTTACTCATCAATGGTGATGTCTGGACACGCCATCCATTAGATGGTCTTGGTAAAAATGCGGGTCTTAATCACTCACAAGACGTCGATGATGTGGCTGCTTTGGCTCATTTATTGTTGGTTGACAACCCTAAACACAATAGGGCAGGGGATTTTATTTATCATGATGGTAAAGTGCTGATGAAACCTGATCCTCAAAAACCTGAGCATCAAGAAGCAGACCACAACTCAAGTGAGCAAGCACGTGAGCAAAAGACATGGACATTTGCAGGCATCAGCCTATTGCACCCTGCCTTGTTTGTTGATGTGCCTTATGACAGACCTTATCCGTTGGCAAAAGTGCTTAAGCAAGCGATGATGACAAGTCAAGTGTCAGCTGAAATTTATGATGGCGTTTGGGTGGATGTGGGAACGCCTGAACGACTGGCTTGGGTTAATAACCATCTTAAACAAATCAATCCGACCACTTAACGGTCAATTTTTATTCAGCCAATGCCAGTGGGGCAGTCGACCCATTATTTAGCTTGAGAGTAGTTTTAAACTAAATGATGAAATCGACCATATCATGATCTGTTATACGAAGATACTAATCCTTAATATTTATAGTTTTTCGCTTTAAACGGCCCATCTATCGGCACACCGATGTAGTCCGCTTGGGTTTGGGTGAGCTTGGTGATGACCCCATTAAATCCTGCCACCATGGCGGCAGCGACTTCTTCATCAAGCTTTTTAGGCAGGACTTTGACATACAGGCTGTCTGCTTTTTTGTCCGCTGGCAAATTGGCAAATTTTTGTTGATACAGATACATCTGTGCCAGCACTTGATTGGCAAAAGAGCCGTCCATCACCCTAGAGGGATGCCCTGTGGCATTGCCCAAATTCACCAAGCGACCTTCGGATAATACCAGCAAATAATCACGCTCATCATCAGAGCGGTAGACTTGATGAACTTGTGGCTTGACTTCAACCCATTGCCAGTTATCACGCATAAAATTGGTGTCAATCTCGGTATCAAAGTGTCCGATATTACAGACCACCGCCCCAGATTTCAGGGCGGTTAACATGTCGCTGTTGCAGACATGGTAATTGCCTGTGGTGGTCACGATAAGGTCGGTGTCTTGTAGCAACGCTGTGTTCACGCCTTGACTTGGCTCACCATTGATAAAAGGCGAAACCAACTCATAACCGTCCATACACGCTTGCATGGCACAGATGGGGTCAATTTCGCTGACTCGTACAATCATGCCTTCTTGACGCAGGCTTTGGGCTGAGCCTTTGCCCACATCGCCATAACCGATGACCAAGGCACGGCGGCCAGCCAGCAGCATGTCGGTGGCACGCTTGATGGCATCGTTAAGACTGTGGCGACAGCCATATTTGTTGTCGTTTTTGGATTTGGTGATGGCATCATTGACATTGATGGCAGGGACTTTGAGTGTGCCTTTATTCAGCATGTCCAGCAGACGATGCACGCCTGTGGTGGTCTCTTCACTGATGCCATGAATGCCCTTGAGTATCTGTGGATAGTCATTGTGGATAAGGGCAGTCAAATCGCCACCGTCATCTAAGATGAGGTTGGCATCCCAAAGTTTGCTCTGATTTTGAGAGTCACTGCCATCATGAATTTGTTGGCGTAAACACCACTCGTATTCTTCTTCGGTTTCCCCTTTCCATGCAAACACAGGGATACCAGCGGCCGCCATGGCAGCAGCGGCGTGGTCTTGGGTGCTAAAAATATTGCATGATGTCCAGCGGACTTGGGCACCCAAGGCAACCAAGGTCTCAATCAGTACCGCCGTTTGAATGGTCATGTGGATACAGCCTAGGATTTTAGCCCCTTTAAGGGGTTGCTGGTCTTGATAGCGTTTTCTTAACCCCATCAGGGCTGGCATCTCAGCTTCTGCCAAGGCAATCTCACGGCGACCATAATCGGCTAAGCGGATATCAGCGACTTTATAATCGGTGAAGTTTTGGGTGATGGGGGTTTGGTTAGTGGTTTGGTTGGGGGACATTGCGGATTCTCCTAATGATGACACTGACAATAACGGTAAGCATTTTAAGGGATTTTGCCAACATTGTCGATGTTACTAACATTGTTAGAAAAACATCATCAGAAAGATATTGTCATAAAAACATCGTTATACAAAACATTTGCCAACATCAATCACAACACAAATGACCACATAAACAACTTGGCAACCATTGGACAGTTCGTTTATCATGATGAATGCCATTGAGTGAATGCCACTGACGCATTTACGCATTAAGGTACATTTTTTTAAGGCAATTTTTGTCATGTGAGGAATTTATGAACACCCCCATCAAGCATACCCACAAGCATATCCATTTTATCAGCCATCTTATCAATCATACCATGAGCCATACCATGAACCATGTTACTAAAAATCATGCGGCTAAGGGCAGTATTGCCCTTATCAGCGTGTTGTTGTCCGCTTGTGGGCAAATGAGCAACGCTCACGGCAATGCTTTGGCGAATGGTGATGCGGTTACTCACAGTGGCATGGCAGGTAAAACAGACAGCAAAGACATGTTGCCATCTAAAACGCTCAAAAGCTTGTCTGCCTTGCCACAAATTACCCATCATTTGGGTGAAACAGGCAAGCAAGTCATTGATGCCGATAAACCCACCTTGGTGAAGTTTTGGGCGAGTTGGTGCCCACTGTGCTTGGGGACTTTGGCAGAAACTCAAGACTGGCGACAAGACCCCACCTTTGCAGGGCTGAACATCATCACTGTGGCAAGCCCTGGTCATTTAAATGAAAAACCTGCTGATGAGTTTCGCCAGTGGTATGCTGGCGTGCAGGGTGATTATCCTAAATTACCAGTGCTGCTTGATGCTTCAGGGGAGCTGATTGCTCGTCTTGGCGTACAGGTGTATCCAAGTTGGGCAATATTGGATAAAAAAGGCAATTTGGTGCGTCTGATAAAAGGCAACTTGACCACTGAGCAAGCCCAAGCGTTGGCACAAAATGCAGATAACGATTTTGCCGATTTAAAGGGCAAAAATACCCCCAGCGTGGTTGCCAATGCCAAACCAGCCTCATCAACCAAAGCGTTTTATAAAGCCGATGGTTCGCCCATACGCACTAAGACCATTTATTTGGCAGGCGGGTGTTTTTGGGGTGTGGAAGCTTATATGGAGCGGATAGATGGTGTGGTTGATGCCGTGTCAGGCTATGCCAATGGCAATACCGACAACCCAAGTTATGAGCAAGTCATCGCAGGTTCAGGTCATGCAGAGACAGTTAAGGTAACTTATGACAGTGATAAAATTGACTTAGCAACTTTACTGGCGTACTATTTTCGAGTGATTGACCCCACCAGTGTCAACAAGCAAGGCAACGACCGTGGTGTGCAGTACCGCACAGGCATCTATTATCCTAAAGACAGCACAGCAGAAGATAAAGCCGTCATTACCAACGCTCTGGTACAATTACAGAACAAGCACAAATCCCCCATCGTGGTAGAAAATTTGCCCCTACAAAATTTTACTCAAGCAGAGGATTATCATCAAGATTATCTGAGCAAAAACCCCAATGGCTATTGCCATATCGATATCAGCTTGGCAGATGATGCCCCACCGACCGAACCATCGCAAAGTTTGGCACCTGCCAGCAGCATTGAACAAGCCCTTGACCCCAAGCGGTATCAGGCATATAAAGACAAAAATCTTAAAAACACACTCAGCCACGCCCAATACAACATCACCCAAAACGGGGGTACAGAACGGGCATTTAGCCATGAATATGACCACCTATTTGCCCCTGGTATTTATGTCGATGTGGTCAGTGGTGAGCCATTATTTTTGTCCACAGACAAATACAATTCAGGGTGTGGCTGGCCAAGTTTCACCAAACCGATTGCCCCACAGGTCATCACCCAGCACAATGACACCAGCTATAACATGATACGTACAGAAGTTCGCTCACGAGTGGCAGACTCCCATTTAGGGCATGTGTTCCCTGATGGTCCTAAAGATAAGGGAGGCTTACGCTATTGTATCAATGGCGGTGCGTTGCAGTTTATTCCTGTGGATAAAATGCAGCAATCAGGCTATGGTGTGTTTGTGCCAAAAATTAAGATGAAAAATTGATGAAAAATTAAACATCGGTCCATAAACAGCCCACTCAAGGAAGAGACAACATGGCAAAAACGTCAATCCACATGCCCACTCAAACGCCCACAGCTCCTCACATACCCACTTGCCACATGCCCACTTGGTTGGCGTTGCTATTGACGTTAGCCATGGTGGTGCTGGTGCGTGAGGGGTGTTTATGGGTCTGTGTGCAGTTGGGTATGGCACAGGCAGCCAATATTGTTGGCTTGGTGGTGCTGTTTTTGCTGTTGATGGGTTGGCGAGTGTGGCGTGGTTTTGCAGGTGGTTTGCCAACGTGGCTCACCACCGCCAGTAGTTTGTTGTTGATGGAAAGTGGGTTTGCTTTTTTACCCGTGTCAGCAGGGGCAGGGTTGTTGATGTTTGGCTTGGGTGATGAGTTGGTGGGGTTTGTACTGGTGATTGTTCTGAGTACTTTATTGCCATTGTGGGGGCTGGGTAAGTTGTCGCAAGTGTGGCTGGCAGACAGTTTGCCAAATAATCAAAACCCAAACAATCAAAACCCAAACAATCAAAACCCAGACAATCAAAATGGACTTAACTGATGATGGCCGTCATTCATCATGATGTTACGCATGGCAGTGGTATGGTGCTGGTGATGTTGGCATGTGCGTTGACTTTGCTGGCACATGTGTTCGCTAGGATATTTGCCAAATATCTGCCCAATGTGCCGATGGTGGTGACAGCAATGATGGCGGTGTTGCTGATGTTGTTTGTGCTGTCTTGGGATTATCACCATTACTATCAAGTTGCCAAGCCTGTCTTTGACCATTTGTTGGGTTATGTGACGGTACTGCTTGCCATTCCGCTTGCGTCTATGAATTTTAAAGGGTTACCCATCAAACGTCTGTTAATGCTTGCAATGCTTGCCACTTTGGTTGGGGCATTGCTTCCCATGGGGCTGGCATGGGCATGGGCGTTGAGTCATGATACCGTGCTGTCGTTTGCCACTCGTGCGGTAACCACACCCGTGGGGTTGAGTGTGGCAAGCATCATTGGCGCTCCTTTAACGATGGCAAATCTCATCATCATTGTGTCAGGGGTGGTTGGGGCAGTGTTTGGGCGGATATTGTTAAAAAATGTGCAGGATGACCGAGCCAAAGGCTTGGCAATGGGCATGATGGCACATGCGTTTGGTACGGTAGAGGCATGGCAAATCAGCCCTGTGGCAGGTCGTTATGCGGCATTTGGGCTGGCGGTAAATGGGTTGCTGACAGCGGTTTGGTTGCCTTTTTTTATGATGTTATGGTGAATGTGAATTTTTTGCTTATTTTGTAATTTATCCGTTTATCGTTTTATCCGTTTATTGTGGTCATTAATCTTGCGAATACGGCGATTAAGGTTATTTTATGTTATAGTTAGTTGTTGCCATGTCCTTTTTAATCAACCAATGAGTGGATTTATGAGCGCCATACCTTCTGTCTTAATAACGGTACTAACGGTCATCTTTGCCATGATGACAACATCAGCAACTGCTGGCAATATGTACGTTTATAAAAACAGCAGTGGACAAGTGCTGTTAACCAATACCACCCCATCAGGTAATTTTCAAGCATTTAACAAAAAAGTCAAAGAAACTTACTACCCAGACTCACAAGTTCGCAACCTAACCAACAACACATCAGCCAGCCATTATGGTCAAAGTGTTGCCAGTCGTTCTGCCAATCGCAATGCCTATGATGCACTGATTCGATCGTCTGCCGCTCGTCATGGTGTTGACCCTGCATTGATGAAAGCGATGATGCACACTGAATCGGCGTTCAATCCCAATGCCCGTTCACCCGTTGGCGCTCAAGGGTTGATGCAGCTGATGCCAGCGACTGCTCGGCGTTTTTCGGTGAATAACACATGGAGTCCTGCTGAAAATATTGAAGGGGCTGCCAAATACATCGCATGGCTGATGCGTCGATTTAATAACAACGTTGAGTTTGCCATCGCAGGATATAACGCAGGTGAGGGGAATGTTGATAAATACGGTGGCATTCCCCCATTTAGGGAAACACGCAACTATGTCAAAAGCGTGCTAAGCCGTTATCATGGCTTGTATAAGCATGACAGCAGTTTGTTTGTCTCTGGCTCTCAAAGTATCGGTGCAAGCTCAGATTTAGGCCATGGTTATATCAGTGATGGCACAAGTAGTTATGGTGTGGGCAACCATGGCACAAGTAACCATGGCACAAGTAACTATGGCGCAAACAGTCATACGGTCAATGCCACTGGCAGTGCTTATGTTAACTCGGCGTATGCCGCTTTGCGTTAATGATTGATACTGGCGGTTTATTTTTTAGTTTTTATTGATTTTGAATATTGGTAACTCGTTTAAACGTTTGACGTTTGGACGAGTTTTTTTATCGATAAAAAACTCGTCCATTGAAAAATCAATGTCTTATGCCCATTATTTGCTGTTATTAGCAATTTGCTGTTATTAGCAAGGAAGTCAAATCATTGTGATTAATTAGATATTGTTAATTAGGAGAGGTTCATTATGATGCGAATTGGCTTATTTTTACTGACGAACATTGCGGTCATGGTGGTGCTTGGTATCGTCATGTCGATATTTAATCTTGGTGGTGCGTTTGGTCAAGGTGGTCTGAATTACACAAGTTTGATGGTCATGTGTTTTGCCTATGGCATGATGGGTTCAATGATTTCGCTGTTTTTATCTAAAGGGCTTGCCAAAAAGAGCATGGGCGTGCAACTGATTGATAATCCAAGCTCTGCTCTTGATAAGTGGCTTGTGGACACGGTGGCTAAGCAAGCCAAAAGCGTCAACATTGACATGCCTGAAGTGGGCATATTTGATAGCCCACAGCCCAATGCCTTTGCCACTGGCTGGAATAAAAATGCCGCTTTGGTGGCGGTGTCCACAGGGTTGCTACAAACCATGACACCAGAAGAAGTCGAAGCGGTCCTGGCACATGAGATTGGTCACGTTGCCAATGGCGATATGGTAACTTTGGCATTGATACAAGGTGTGGTCAATGCGTTTGTGATATTCTTTGCCCGAGTGATTGGTTATTTTGTGGATCTGCTGGTGTTTAAAAATGAAAGCGACTCTCCTAAAAATGAAAGCGACTCTCCTGGTATGGGGTATTTCATCACCAGCATGGTGATGGACATTATGTTGGGATTTTTAGCAACCGCCATTGTCATGTGGTTCTCTCGTGTGCGTGAGTTCCGTGCTGATGAGATGGGAGCAAAACTGGCGGGCAAACAAAACATGATTGCGGCGTTAAATGCCTTACGTCCAGCCAGTCAACAACCTGACCCAATGCCAGAATCCATGAAAGCCTTTGCCATTGCCAGTGGCCAACAACAAGGCTTTAGCATTGCCCAACTTTTTCGCTCACACCCAACATTAGACGACAGAATCACCGCACTAACTAAGCTTAAATAGGCAACTTTAGATAAGCGGTTTTAGATAAGCAGTTAAGCCATCATAAAAAAGCATCTTTTAGATGCTTTTTTTATTGGATTTTGCTAAAGATGGATTTTGCTAAAGGGTTGATAAGGTTGATGGTTTTTGATAGCGTGTTGGGTCTGTGATTTTGGCTTGTTTAAATCCCTGTCTGCGTAATACACAACTGTCACAGTGTCCACATGCCAAGCCATTGGCATCTGCTTGATAACAAGAAACTGTGTCTGCATAGTCCACGCCTAAGCTTACCCCCAAGGCGATGGTGTCTGCTTTACTGAGCGTTTGTAGTGGTGTATCGACATGCAATCGGTTTCCCATAACGCCTGCTTTGGTTGCCAAATTTGCCATGGTTTCAAATGCTTGGATATATTCTGGACGACAGTCTGGATAGCCAGAATAATCCACCGAACTTACCCCAATCACAATATGAGTGGCATCAGTCACTTCCGCCACTGCCAAGGCATAAGATAAAAAAATGGTGTTGCGGGCAGGCACATAAGTGTTGGGAATGGCATCGTTGTTGATTTGTTGATGGTCAAATTTATTCACATCACCCATTGGCACGGTTAAGGCATGATCTGTCAATGATGACCCCCCTAACTGAGCGATGTCTATGTCGATGATTCGATGAGCCACCCCTGCTTTTTTGGCGTTTTTGATGGCAAATTGCAACTCACTGTCATGGCGTTGCCCATAATGAAAGCTAACGGCGGTTACCCTTTGAAAATTGGCTTTTGCCCAATACAAACAAGTAACCGAGTCCAAACCACCTGATAATAAAACAACGGCATTGCCATGTTGAGGGAAGCCAGAAGCTGGGTTTTTAAAAACAGTCACAGAATTCATATGAAGTTGCCATCAGTAAAAAGTATTGATAAAAATGTTGATAAACGCAGTGATAAAAGTCATGGACTTTAAGCAGGTAGTCTAACAAAATTTGCTATAATACAACAAACAACATTGCTCCTGCCATTTTTGTGCCAACAATTAATGACTATTTATGACGGCTATGACTACTATGAATCCCAATAACCCCAATTCTGCTGATACTGCCATGGTTTTTAATCCCAACGTTTTTAATCCTGCCAATGCTGACCCAGCGAACATGTTTGAACAAGCCAAACATTCCCATGATAATCATCGGAATGACCATTGGTCTGATGGGGCTGATGAAATTGGCAGTACTGGCAATGGTGATGATGGTGATGATACCAACAATGCCCATGACACCATCAATTCACTACGCTTTCGTAAATTACAAAAGAAAATCCGTAAGCAAGTATCTTGGGCTATCCGTGATTTTAATATGATTAGTGAAGGTGATGTGGTGATGGTTTGTGTTTCTGGTGGTAAGGACAGCCATACCCTGTTGGATATTTTACTGTTTTTAAAACGCATTGCCCCAGTTAATTTTGATGTGGTGGCGGTCAATCTTGACCAAAAACAACCCAATTATCCAGAGCATATTTTACCAGAGTATCTTAACCGTCAAGGCATTGCCCATTATATTCTAGAAAAAGACACCTATAGCATTGTTAAATCCGTTGTGCCAGAAGGCAAAACTTATTGTTCTGCCTGCTCACGCCTGCGACGTGGGTCGCTATATGGGTTTGCCAAGCAGATTGGGGCAACCAAAATTGCCTTAGGGCATCACCGTGATGACATCTTGGCGACTTTTTTCTTAAATTTATTTCACGGTGGCACACTAAAAGCCATGCCACCCAAATTGCTGAGCGATGATGAGCAAAATGTGCTTATCCGCCCCTTGGCATATGTTGAAGAAAAAGATATCATCAAATACGCTCGTTATAAGCAGTTTCCCATTGTGCCTTGTGGTCTGTGTGGTAGCCAAGAAAATCTACAACGTGCCATGATTAATGACATGCTCAGACAGTGGGATAATGCTCACCCGCAACGTTTGGCTTCTATTTTTCGTGCCTTACAAAACGTTGCTCCATCACAACTGGCAGACCGCAACTTATTTGATTTTGAACGTCTACAACTTAACCGTGATGACAATCAACGTCATTTTGAAGGTGATAACATTCAAGTTGGGCAAAATGCACAGTTGATTGAGATGGGTTTGCCGACTGAGCCTAAGCTTGGCAGTTATGCTGATGATGGCAACGCCAAAACCAATCATAAGCCCAATCATAAAATTCCCACCATCAATCCCTTACTATAGCATCAGTTGCCATTGCCTTTATTATCGCCATTGCTAATGACTGATGGCAGTGGCTCAAATTGAATATTGGTGGTTGTGCCAGCAGGCAGTTTGGCAATTTGTCGCATACGCCAATTAGGGGGTTGGTCATGGCTGACCTGTATGTAATATTTGGCAGATAAAGCATGCAAATCCACTTTTGCCGTGTAATGGTTATCGGATTGATGTGCCAAGGTGGTGTTGCGGTCTTTGGTAACATCGGTAGCGTGAGAAAAGTCAATCTGTAGTGTGCTTGGATAATCTAACGATGTGCCATCAGGCAGTTTGCCAGTGGTGAAACTTTCTTTAGGGTAGTGTAAATAATAATCAATCTGGCCATCTGTATCGATGGTCATGTCAGCAGTAATGCTAAGCTCATACAGCAATGTGTCCCGAGACACATCTTGATACAAGGTTTTACCGTCCATATACCAATCATCTCTGACCACACTGTCTTGTATTTTTACCGAATACACCACCAGATAAATACAAGCCACCACCACCAATAAAGGCAGACCAATGACAAAGATAATAACCATGTGGTTTTTATACCAGACATGATTTGCCTTGGGTGTGGATTGAGTTGGGCGAGAAGTGGACGTGTGCCGTGTCATGATATCAATGCCCTGCAGTGGTGAAGACGTTTTGTTTACTGGCGGTGTATTTGCCATCTTCACTGGTAACAGTCAGTGTGATGGGGGTTGATGCTTGTGTGATTACGTTTGGGTCACCGATGATGGTGATGGGCATGTCAAAGCTCTCACTGGGTTGTAATGGAATACGGTCAAATCGACTGTCTAATGATAAGCCATCTGTTTCTTGTAATGTAACAGTATAATATTGCTTTTCTTGGGTTTTGTTGGTCAGCTTAATGACATAGCTGTTTTGTATCATGCCTTGAGCATTTTTGGTTGATAACTGCCCACGGTCTCGGCGAATGTCAATCTCTAATGGCACACGTCCCATTAACGAATAAATCGACCCACCTATTAATACCGCAAGTAAAATGACATAAGCAAAGATACGTGGGCTAAGAATTTTGGTTTTTTCACCATCAACCAGTTGTCGTTCTGTGGTGTAACGTATTAACCCACGGGGATAACCCACTTTATCCATGATGTCATTACAAGCATCAATACACGCCGCACACTGGATACACTCCACTTGTAAACCATCACGAATATCAATGCCTGTCGGACACACTTGCACACACATGGTGCAATCTACGCACTCACCCAAATGTGTTGGTTGTGTGCCTTTTTTACGTGCACCCCTTGGCTCACCACGGTGATAATCATAAGAAACAATTAAGGTATCTTTATCAAACATCACACTTTGAAAACGGCCATAAGGACAAATATGAATGCACATATGTTCTCGCATATAGCCTGCATTGATGTGGGTTGAGAACACAAAGATGCCCATGCCCACCCAAGTCAAGGTTGACCAGTTGGGAAAGGGGATACCAGCGATGCTTTGCCAGTTAAAGTATAAGGCATCTGTTCCCACTGCATAACTGACAAAGGTTAAAGCGGTTATGATTGAGATGATGAGCCAGATGACGTTAATCAAGACTTTTTTGAAGAGTTTTTTTGGGCTGTTTGGCTGTTTGTCAAATTTGATGCGTTGATTACGCTCACCGATGACCCATTTTTCAACATGTTGAAATAAATGCGTCCAAATGGTTTGTGGGCAGGCATAGCCACACCACACACGCCCTGCATACACCGTTATTGCAAATAAAGCAAACGCCGCCACAATAAAAAAGAAGGCAAAATAATAAAAATCTTGTGGCAAAAAGGTCATTCCAAACAGATAAATCTGTGACTCAGGAAAATTAAACCAAATTGCCTGTCTGCCATCATAGCGTATCCAAGGCAATAGCAAAAATAACACCAATAAAAAATACATACTCACCAAGCGAATATTTTGGTATTTGCCAGAGGTAAACCTAGGATGCACCGCTTTTTTGGTTGCATCAATTTGATGCACGGGTAATTTAAAAGGTTCTGCTGGCTGGCTGATGTCAGTGGCTTGGATTTTATTTGGCTGTTTGTTATTCTTTTTGGCTTTTTGATTGGTATTATGACCATCAGTATTAGGGTTATTAGGGTTGGCAGAGTTATCAGAATTTTGCTTTGGAGTGGGCGTTGTCATGGTTGACCTCGATAGCGATTAGGTCATCGCAAGTGCATCTACCATACCTGTTCTAAGCGTGGGGTAGAGAATGGGGGATAACAAAAAAGCCTGTTAATGCGTGGTTGAGCGTCTTTGGCTTTTTAAAAATGGCTTTTTAAAAATTTTAGCTCTATAAAACTGCATGTATTATACCATAAAATACGGTTTGAATGCTGGGTAAGCCCCAAGTAAGTGGTATAAAAAAGAGCAGTATGAAAAAGACAAGCCATGGCTTGTCTTTTGGATTGTTGGTCAATGATGCAATGGCAGGTTATTGGGCAGTGGGGCGTTCTGAAATGGCGTACACATAAGCGGCAAGCAGCATCACACGTTCATCGCCAAGCTTGGTTTGCCACTCTGGCATCACCCCAGCACGACCGTGGCGTATGGTCTCACGGATATCATCACGGCTGTTGCCATACAACCAAATGTTGTCGGTTAGGTTAGGAGCACCAGTGGCGTATGTGCCTTTGGCATCTTGACCATGACAGACCACACAGTTTTTATCAAAAATCGCCTTACCTTGAGCAACCATGGTGTTATCAAGCTCAACATTATTTTGATTGCCAGAGATGGATAAGACATATTCGGCGGTGGCACGCACACCATCTTCACCAATGGTATCACGCCATGCTGCCATGCCACCCACACGCCCAAAGTGTAGGGTTGTTAAGATATTTTCAGCTTCTCCACCATATAGCCAATCAGCGTCAGTTAGGTTGGGATACCCCAGACCTGTATCTAAAGAACCTTGAGCGTTAGAGCCGTGGCAAACCGCACAGTTTTGTAAAAACAGACGACTGCCAATTTTTTGTGCTTCAGGATTTTCAGACAGACTCACCACATAAGGGGCAAGCTCAGTCAGTTTGGCTTTGATTTCTTGTTCGTTAGCAGACGCATCACCAGCACGACGCAATTGACGTAAATCCGCTAAAATGGGCATGGCGGCGGTCGCACCAGCATCGGCCAAAACTGAGTTTTCAAAGTTATTAACGAACACTTGGTTGTTAGACTGCAAATCACTGACAAGCTCGTTATGTGAAGACCAAGGCACTTCTTGACCGTCTACTTGCACTGTGGTGATACCCTCCCATGCGTGTGGTATGATGGCAGGGAATAACAGCCAGTAAGCCAAGCCCCATATCATCGTACCCCAAAAGATTGCCAGCCACCATTTTGGTAATGGCTTGTCATATTCTCGGATACCGTCGTATTCATGGCCCGTTGTGCCATCGTCTTGTGTCTTGGGTTTAAATTTTAGGTTAAATACCAAAACTCCCAAGATAAATAGCCAACAGGCAATGGACAGTATGCTGATCCAAGAACTCCAAAATAAGCTCATTGTTAATCCTTAGTGCTTTTGTTGCTTAGATGATTTTTTGATGTCGTCATCTAAGGCAAGCTTTGCATCATCTTCAAAACGTTGTTTGTTTTTAGGTGAGTATGCCCACCAAGCCACCCCAATAAATGCCACAAAAGCAGCAACGGTAGCGATACTTTGTAATAACCCTAAGTCCATTAGCGTTGACCTTGCATGGCAGTGCCAAGTTGCTGTAGATAAGCAACGATGGCGTCCATCTCAGTCGCTCCCAACACGTCATCAGGTGCTGATTCAATCTGTTCTTCACTATAAGGCACGCCAAAACGGTCACGGAACAGACGCATTTTTTCTTGTACTTTCACGCCGTTAACTTCATTATCCGCAAGCCAAGGGAATGCAGGCATGACAGACTCAGGCACAAGTGATTGTGGACGCATCAAGTGTTGACGTTGCCATTCATCAGAATAACGCTGACCCACACGAGCAAGGTCTGGACCTGTGCGTTTAGAACCCCATAAAAAGGGGTGATCCCAAGTGGATTCTGCTGCACGGCTATAAGGACCATAACGTTCAACTTCAGCACGCAGGGGACGAATCATTTGTGTGTGGCAGACATGACAGCCTTCACGGATATAAATATCACGACCTTCAAGCTCAAGGGCGGTCCAAGGTTTCATGGTGGGTAATGGCTGATTGACACCGCCTTCTTCAGGGGCAGTACCATCATAAATAAGTGGCACAATCTCAACTAAGGTTGCAAAACTGATGGCAATGACAATACCAATGACCAACAGACCAGTGTTTTTCTCAATTAGTTCATGGGGAGTTCCAGCCATGATGACATCTCCTTATACGTTTGCCGTTGGGGTTTCTTCGATGACAGGTCTGTGGTCAGTTGGGTCAGCTGCATCGACAGGTTTGGCATCTGGCATTAAAATGGTTTTATAAACATTATATGCCATCACAAACATGCCACTGACATAAAGTAAACCACCAAATGCACGACCAATATAAGGATAATGAGAAAATTCTACCGTATCCACAAAGCTATAAATCAACGTCCCATCAGGGTTGGTCTGACGCCACATCATGCCTTGACCAATCCCTGAAATCCACATGGACACGATATAAAATACCGTACCTGCTGTGGCAAGCCAAAAGTGGGTAGTGATTAAACTGATGGAATACATTTTTGGCTTATTAAAGATGCGTGGCAGTAATACATAAATAGAGCCGATGGTAATCATACCTACCCAGCCTAATGCACCTGAATGCACATGACCTACTGTCCAGTCAGTGTTGTGTGATAGTGCATTGACGGTCTTAATCGACATCATCGGACCTTCAAAAGTTGACATGGCATAAAAAGACAATGCCACAATCAAAAAGCGAATGATGGGGTCGGTGCGTAATTTGTCCCATGCACCAGACAAGGTTAATACCCCATTAATCATACCGCCCCAAGAAGGTGCAAACAAAATAACCGAAAACACCATGCCTAAAGACTGAGCCCAGTCAGGCAATGCTGAATAATGCAAATGGTGTCCACCTGCCCACATATAAGAGGCAATCAATGCCCAAAAGTGAATGATGGACAAGCGATAAGAATACACAGGACGACCAATCTGCACAGGCACGAAATAATACATCATGCCCAAAAATGCAGCAGTCAAATAAAAGCCCACCGCATTATGACCGTACCACCATTGCACCATGGCATCAGTTGCACCACCAAACAATGAATAAGACTTCCACATGCTCAGTGGTATCGCCATGCTATTAACAATGTGTAGCAGAGCAATGGCAATAATAAAGGCAGCAAAAAACCAGTTCGCCACATAAATATGAGAGGTTTTTCGTTTGATAAGCGTGCCAAAGAACACCACCGCATACGCCACCCAAACCAACGCAATGGCAATGTCAATTGGCCATTCTAGTTCGGCATACTCTTTAGATGAAGTCAGACCCAAAGGCAGAGTAATGGCAGCTGCCACGATGATGGCTTGCCAACCCCAAAAGGTAAACCACGCCAAATAAGGTGCGAACAGTCTGGTTTTACACGTGCGTTGCACAATGTAATAAGATGTGGCAAACAAACCACAACCACCAAAGGCAAAAATCACCGCATTGGTATGTAAGGGTCTTAAACGACTAAAGGTCAGCCACGGGATATCAAAATTGAGTGCCGGCCAAGCCAACTGAGAGGCAATAAAAACACCGACCGTCATACCGACGATGCCCCACACAACCGTCATGATGGTAAAAAATCGAATGAGCGTAATCTCATATTCTTTATCGATGGGGGCTACTGCTGTGTCATGTAAACTCATTGGAAAATTCCTTTACAGCCCGAATTGTCAACAGCTATTATCAAACGTAAAAAAAGTAGTTAAACAAAGGTTGCGTTTGCTAATATAGACAACATTAAGATATTAGGGGGTATACAGAATATACAAACGCAAATTGACTTACAAATTTAAACCACACTCACAATTTGATAGAATAGAATGATGGAATGTCATTATTGTAACGCAATTTAACCCAAATATCACCCATTCTACCGCCAAATTTTCAAATTCCTTAAAAAAAATGTGTATAAATATGGGGTATTTGATGTTTTTGGTGGGGTTGTTTTAGTGATGGCTGTCATGCCTTATGCTTAAAATCTTGTGCTAAAAAAATCTTATGCTAAAAAGAGTCATATTATGGAAAAATTCTTAACCCCTGCTTGGTTTATGATGGTTAAAGACAAACTTCATTCGCTAGGGGATTTGCATCTGTCGCCTGCCATGCAACAGTTGCACCTGAATGTGCAGGTTCACAATACCCCAAAAGAGGCAGGTAATTTTTATATCAAAGATGCCATGGTGGTCGAGGGCATGGACAGTACGGCAAAAAGCACCGTGTTGGTCAGTAAAGAGACATTGACTGAGCTGTTCACTCAGCCATCAAGTCATTTGCTGATACAGTATTTTTTGCAAGGCGATATCCAAATCATAGGAGATTTGTCGCAATTAATGAATTTACAAACCAGTCAACCCAGCGATGAATTACAAGCATTGTTAACAGATATTTTAAGCAATACCAAATACTAAGGCGTGTTAAGCCGCATTGTTTCAGCCCCATTGTTTTTCAGTCCCATTGTGTCTTAGTTACATTGTCTTTGGGTACTTGATTGGGGTTGTTAATTTGTGTTGTTAATTTGTGTCGTTAATCAATGCCAACAGTTTGGCAACCTTATCCGCTTTGGTTGCCCATGAAGTGACAAAACGGGCAACTTTTTGCCCATTGTCTAATTCGTTCCACACATAAAAATGAACATGCTGGCTAAGTTTGTTAATCATCGCATCGTTTAAGATGACAAATACCTGATTACTTTGTACAGGGGCTTGTAACTCAAATCCATTAGTAACAAAGGCATTACCGATTTGAGTTGCCATTTGGTTGGCATGACGGCACAAATCAAGATATAAGTCATCTTTGAGCAGTACCATGAATTGCTGAGCCAAAATGCGACTTTTGGCGAGCAATGCTCCGTGTTGTTTTTGATATAGCGTGAAGTTTTGGGCAAATTCATGGTTGGGAATGATGATGACTTCGCCAAATAACGCCCCCATCTTTGTGCCACCTAACCAAAACATGTCGGTGTGGCGAGCAATGTCTGCCAAGGTCATGTCTTGGTGAGTGCTTGCCAATGCCGCCCCTAATCTTGCTCCGTCCATGAACAGATACATGCCTTTATCTTGACAAAACTGGTACAGTTTAGCCAACTCTTGACGAGTGTATACAGTGCCAAGCTCGGTGCTGTTAGAGATATAGACAACTTTGGGCTTGACCACATGGGGGCTAAGGGTATGGCGTTTGAGTACCTTTTCGATGGCAGCGACCGTCAATTTTCCGTCAGTGCTGTCAGCGGTGATGACTTTATGCCCTGTTGCTTCGATTGCCCCAGCTTCATTAACGGCAATATGACCGCTGTTGGCACAAATCACCCCTTCAATCGGTTGTAACATGGCAGCCAAACATACCAAATTGGTTTGTGTGCCTGCTGAAGCAAAATGAACAGACAGTGTCTTACCAATGGTTTGCTCTATCATTTGTCGAACTGTATTTGAGTAAGCGTCCGTACCATACCCTGAGTGTTGTTCAAGATTGGTGGCAGTCATTAACGATAAAATATCAGGGTGTCCGCCTTCGCCATAGTCATTGACAAAGCTGTATTTTTGCATTGTTTGTTGTATTGTTTGGGGGTCATCGTTGATATGGCTCATGGTTATGCTCCTGTGTTCATGACTTTTGTTTAGGGCGTGTTGTACCTATTCGACCTTTGCCATTTTTGCGACTTGCTTAACTTTGTTGGTTTTTGATTTGTCGGTTTTTGATTTGTTGGTTTTTGATTTTGGTCGTTTAGGGTTTACTGGTTGGGCTGTTTTTGTTTGTTTGTTGTTTTTTAGGTTGGCAATGGTTTTGTGGGTGATTTGATAACTGTGGTGAATGGGTTTTTTGTTGTCAAAATCAAATCCGATGGTCTGATGGGTAATGTCATTGACGTGATAACGTTGACGCAAGCTGTCATCAAGCTCAAACTTACTGAAGTTATTGGAAAAATACAACACACCGTCATTGTTTAGGCGGTTCATGGCACGGTTAATTAAGGCGACATGATCACGTTGCACATCAAATGTGCCTTGGAATTTTTTAGAATTTGAGAACGTGGGTGGGTCAATAAAGATGACATCGTACTGGCTGGTGTGTCCTTTTATCCATTCAAACACATCTGCTGTTATAAACTGATACTTGTCGTCTGATAAATCCAGACCGTTTAAGGCAAAATTTTGCTTGCCCCAATCCAGATAGTTGGCAGATAAATCCACACTGGTTACCGATTTGGCATTTGCCAATGCTGCATGAACACTGGCAGTACAAGTATAGGCAAATAAATTGAGCAAATGCTTGCCATGGCTTGCTTGCTTAACGAGCTGTCGCATGTTGCGATGGTCGATGAACAATCCTGTGTCCAGATAATCAGTAAAATTGGCGTACAGATAAGCATCGGCTTCTTTAATGACATAAAATTTGCTTTTTTTGTTGCTTTGCTTGCTGTATTGCTCATTGCCTGACTGACGGGTTCGAGTTTTGATAAATACGTGTTCACGATCGATTTGTAGCACATCACGAATGCCTTGCAGTGCCAAATGAAAGCGTTTTTTGGCGGTGTCAGCAGGAATGGATTTGGGAGCGGCATATTCTTGCACATGGGCATGATTGCCATACAAATCCACCGCTACCTTAAAATCGGGCAAATCAGCATCATAGATGCGTAAATTGGTAATCCCCTGTTTGCTTGCAAGCTTTTGTCGTTTGCTTAAGTTTTTTTGTAAGCGATTGATAAAGTCTTGAGCATCAGCAAGCTTGACGGGTTGTTTTTGGTATTGTCCGATGAGTGATTGAGCAAAATGACTGTCCACATTCAAGCCAGTTTGACAAAGTGATGGGTTGTTTTTTAAGGGGCTAGTTTTTAAGGGGCTAGGACAGCTCAATGTGCCATAACGGAAATACACGGTCAATGCCCCATTATGACAGCGTAACGTTTGGGGAGCATGAATGGGAAGCACATCGGCTTGCTCAATCTGTGATGCCAACACCGCAAGCGTTGGCATGGATAAATTGGTTGATGTGGATAAGTTGGTTAAAAAATGACCGCCAAACAAGTCATGCAAACGCAGTCCCAATCCTTGATACAAAGGCTTAATGACATCGATACGCTCATCGCCACCTAAGCGTTCACCATATGGAGGGTTGGTGATGATAAGGGCGTGATTGAGTTTACCTGAGCCAATGGCATCAGTTAACGCATGATTTAGCTGAGACAATGGACGTTGTTGTAAGGTGATAAGACCAACCAAATCACCCAAACCTGCACCAATCAGATTGCGGTGAGTGGCTTTGATGGCTTGGGCATTGACATCGAAGCCATAAATATTCGGTAACGGCAGCTCACCTTGAGCAAAAGCTTGCACACGTTGATGAAAGCGTTGCTGGGCTTCACTGACCATGCGTTGCCAAAGTATGCTGTCATGAAAATCACAGGCATAAAAGCCAAAGTGCGCTTCTGCTTTGTCCAACCCCACAGCATAATGACATCGCATCAATAAGGCTTCGATGATGAATGTGCCTGAGCCACACATGGGGTCAATCAAGGCGGTGAATGTGGGTGGGTTTAGATGGCTATTGGTTGTTTTGGTGGTTGTTTTGGCTTGGATATGGGTATTTTGTGTTTGGGTATCTTGTGTCTGGGTATTTTGGGATTCTTGGGTTGTCATTGTGTTGTGATGGTCGATTACGTCAGTATGCCAGCCCACTGTATAAAGTAGCCCTGCTGCTAAATTTTCTTTTAAGGGGGCATCAGTCATGGCAATCCGATAACTGCGACGGTGCAGACTGGTGCCGGATAAATCCAAATACAACAAGGCTTGCTTATCATTAACCGTTGCCACAAAAGCAAAATCAGGCTGTTTGCTGTCCACATTGGGGCGTTCACCCAAGGCATTATTAAAGGTATCGGCGATGGCATCTTTGATACGCAACATGGCAAATTGTTGATTGACTGGTGTCCGCTTGTCTACGCTTATTCGAATGGCAAAGCTGTTTTGAATGCCAAACAGCGATGTCCATTTGATGGTTTTGGCAAATCCATATAACTGCTCAGCAATGTCATCATGGCTGTTTAGGTCGTGCTTGCCAAGTGGCATCAGCACTCGTGATGCCACTCTTGACCACAAGCAAATGCGGTACATTTGTTCAAGTGTGGCGGTAACATTTAAGCGTCCGATGCTTGCGACATGACTGTCAATGCCAAGGCTGGCAAGCTCTATTTGTAATGGCATCTCCAACCCTTCAGCACAAGTAACTGTCAGCGACAGATGCTCTGATTGGACAAAAGAGGCGTCATCGTGATGAACTGAGTCATCATCATGGATAAGGGTAGGGAAATTAACGGGCATGGGCAAGGATTCTTATGTGATTATTAATGGGTATGATTATTAGTGGGTGTAGTTATTGGTTAGTGGGTGTAGTTATTAGTGGGTGTGGCTATTGGTAGATGTGGTTTTCATAACAATACCCGCATAAGCGGGCATCGTGTGTGTTGGATAGGGCAACTGAATCAATCGTTGAATCATCAACGTTCAAAATTCAACGCTCAAGATATTGCAACTTGTCTGCCACACCGTCCCATTTTTCTGCTTCTGGAAGGGCATCTTTTTTCTCGGTGATGTTTGGCCAAATATCAGCAAGCTCTTCATTGATTTTGATATAATTTTCTTGTCCTTTAGGCACTTCATCTTCAGAAAAAATGGCATTAGCAGGGCATTCAGGTTCACACAAGGCACAATCAATACATTCATCTGGATGAATGACCAAAAAGTTTGGTCCTTCATAAAAGCAATCAACGGGACAGACTTCAACGCAATCAGTGTATTTGCAACGGACGCAGTTATCAGTAACAACAAAGGTCATGGCAGGCTACCTGTTTCAATGGCCGTATTCAACGTAATAAAAACCAAAGTGGTCAAAACTAAAACGTAGTTAAAACGAAAATGATGAAAACCCTATTTTACGCCTTTTATTGGCATTTCTCAAATCACAACAAATGTTTAAAATTAAAGCGGGTCATCTGTGTTCAGCTGTTTTTGTAATTGATACAAATAATCCAACGCTTGTTTGGCAGTCATGTTATCCAGATTAACGGACGTTATTTGTTGGCATAATTCAGACCATGCTTGTTTGGCTGTTTGGTTGTCTATTGTTTGGTTGTCTGTTGTTTGGTTGTCTATTGTTTGATTGTCATCATTTGTTTTTTGTCCTGTTTGTCTTGTGTCGTTTTTCTTAAGATAGGCCTTGGCGTTGTCTAATACAAACGCTGGGATACCTGCCATTTTTGCCACATGCAACCCAAAACTTGAGTTGGCACTGCCTACTTTGATTTGGTGCAACAGCAGCAGTTGTCCATCAATCTCCGTGGCGGACACATGCACATTGCGAGCGGTGGGTAGGGAGTCTGCTAAAACAGTCAGCTCAAAATAATGGGTGGCAAATAATGTCAAACAGCCCAAGTCTGCCAGTGCCTTGGCACACGAATGGGCAATTGCCAATCCATCAGTGGTGCTGGTGCCACGTCCCACTTCGTCCATGAGTACCAATGAACGTCTGGTTGCTCGATTTAGGATATTTGCCGTCTCTATCATCTCCACCATAAAGGTGGATTTGCCCCCTGCCAAGTCATCTGCTGAACCAATACGGGTAAAAATGCGGTCAATGTTACCAATCACTGCCTGTTGTGCTGGCACATAACTGCCACAACATGCCAACAGCACAATAAGTGCAATTTGTCGCATATAAGTGGATTTACCACCCATGTTAGGCCCTGTGATGAGCAATAATGTCTCGGGGTGGCTAGGCGTGCCAAGCTGGCAGTCATTCGCCATAAACCGCTGAGCAGATAAGCTGGAGTAAGTTGATGGGTGATGGGGCATGTGTTTGCCAGTGGTGGCTAGGGGGGTGTGGGTAATTTGGCTTTCTAAAACCACATGGCGACCTGCTTGAATGTCCAAAATGCCAGTATCATCACTAAAAGTTGGGCGTTGCCAATGGTATTGTTTGGCAAGCGATGCCCAATTATTGATGACATCAACCTGAGCAAGGGCTTGAGCCAGAGTCTGCAAGTGGGTAATGTCGTCAAGCAAGTTGGTTAGTAGGGTTTGGTAAAGTTGCTTTTCGTATGCCAACGCTTGACTTTGGGCGGACAGATAGTCAGTTTCAAGGCGTTTTAACTCATCGGTAACAAATCGTTCATTATTTTTTAGCGTTTGGCGAGAAACAAACATGGTTGGTGCTTGTTTGGCTTGAGCCTTGGGCAATTCAAAATAAAAGCCAGTGACTTTATTATGGCCAGTTTTTAGGTTGGGTAGATTGTGCTGTTTGGCAAGCTTAACGGTCAGTTGTGCCAAAGTATCATCAATATGCTCATGCAAATGTCTTAGGCGGTCTAAATGCTCATCAAAACCTGTCTTTATCACGCCACCATCTCGTATGTGGGTAGGGGGTAAGTCTGTGATGGCATGGCTAAGCAGGCTGGCAATGTGTTGTAATTTGGGCTGGGCTGGGGGAAGTTGCTCTACCAATAACGCCAACAGCCCTGTTTGCTGATTGATAAATGTTGTGGTCAACCGCTGATGCAAATCGCTGGCGTGAGTGATGGCATCTTTTAGCTTAATCAAATCTGTGGGTTTGGCAGACCCTAAGGCAATGCGACTGCTGATGCGTTCCACATCGCCAATTAGGGCTAATTTGTCTGTTATGTCATCAGTCAATGTCCTATTTGACGATTCATTTGCTGGGGCATTAAGCAAATGGCTGACCGCATCAGCACGCAGGGCAATGTGATTTCGATTGGTCAATGGGCGTTTGAGTTGATTGCGTAACAGACGCTTACCCATTGGGGTTTGGCAATGATTGATGACTTTAAATAAGGACGTACCAGCAGGATTAACAGGGGTAAATAGCTCAAGATTGCGTTGGCTGATGTCGTCAATGACCAAATAATCAGCATGGCTTTCAACGTGTAGTTGATTAAGATGAGCGATGGCTTGGCGTTGGGTTTGTCTGGCGTAGTGTATCAAGCTTGCAATACTGGCTTGGGTAACCGCTTGGGATATTGAGCCATCAGAAGCATCTAAACCCAACCCTTGCAAGTGAGCCACCCTAAACTGCTGACGCACAGTGGCGGCCGCATGTTCTAAGCTAAAATCATTATGGGCAACTTCAATGACAGGACAGCTTAAATGTTGCTTTAGCCAATCTGCCAAATGATTTGCACCAGTTGTGATGTTGTTGGCTGATTTGTTGGGTCGCTGTGCATCAGCTGACTGATTTGACTTATCATCAGGTTCATCAGCCATGACATCAAAAACGCCATGCTGAGCCAAACGCTCACTGATGATACACTCGCTTGGGTCATACCGCCCAATGACATCAGCAAGCTGTGCCAATAACTCGTTTAGGCTATGACTGCTAAGACTTTGGCACACGATTTGTCCTGCACTTAAGTCCAATCTTGCCACACCGATGTCATACACAGTGTTTTTTTGATGATGACGCTTATCATACTTCTTATGAAACTTCTTATCAAATTTAGCAGAAACTGACATGACGCTTGGGGTTTGTTCTTGTCCGATAAGTGCATCATCAGTGAGTGTGCCTGCTGTCAGCGTTTTGACCACTTCACGTTTCATGATGCCATGGTTGGCTTTGTCAGCTTTGGTTTTGTCTTTTGTTTTATCATCTAAAATAAGATTTTTTGGGGTGTCTTCAACTTGCTCACACACCACCACCGTTTGCCCTGCAGCAATCAGTCTTGCCATATGGCTATCTGCTGCATGAAATGGTACGCCTGCCATGGCTATCACATTGCCTGCTTTATCATATCCACGTTTGGTTAAGGTAATGTCCAAAATCTGAGCAGCTCGCTTAGCATCATCAAAAAATAATTCATAAAAATCGCCCATGCGATACAACAGCAACGCATTGGGGTAATCTGCTTTTAAGGTCAGATACTGTTGCATCATGGGTGTGTGCTGACTTAAATCATAGGGCTTACCATGAATATATAAAATCTTATGACTGCCATCATCGGTCTTGTGAATGTCAGCAGGGTTAATGGGAGTGTCATTAATGGGAGTGTCATTAATGGGAGTATCGTGAGCGGAAGTGTTGTTTGGCATAACGTTCAAATCATAAAATAAAAAAATCAGCGATAGTGTAACATGTTTACCTGTTTAACCTTGTATCTATCTGAACCGTTACCATATATAATAGGCAAATTTATCACACGCCCCCATGTGTGATAACCCATTTTTTTATTATCCATATCAAGCAGACATTAAAAAGATGGGACAATGACAACAGACACTCTCTGTCATGGTCCATCGCATTGATTAATCCAGGTAAAAGTTATGTTACAAAAAGTCGTCAGCAAGGTCATCGGCACAAAAAACGACCGTGAACTCAAACGCATGCGTCGCAGTGTAGAAAAAATCAATGCCTTAGAGCCAACCATTCAAGCCTTAAGCGATGCTGAGCTAACTGCCAAAACTGCTGAATTTAAACAACGATATGACAATGGAGAAAGTTTAGATGGTCTGTTAGCAGAAGCCTTTGCGGTGTGCCGAGAAGCGTCCATTCGCATCACAGGAATGCGTCATTATGACGTACAGTTGATTGGTGGCATCACCTTACACGAAGGCAAAATTGCTGAAATGAAAACAGGTGAAGGCAAAACACTGATGGCAACTTTAGCGATTTATCTCAACGCCATCAGCGGTAAAGGCGTGCATGTGGTAACGGTTAATGACTATCTTGCCAAACGTGATGCCGAACTTAACCAGCCTTTATTTAATTTTTTGGGTCTGAGCATTGGCGTGATTTATTCACAACAGCCCCCACAAGAAAAAGTTGATGCTTATCAAGCCGACATCACTTATGGTACAAATAACGAATACGGATTTGACTATCTGCGTGATAACATGGTTTTTAGCCTTGATGAAAAAAAACAACGACCACTTAATTATTGCATCATTGATGAAATTGATTCCATCTTAATTGACGAAGCTCGTACCCCACTTATCATCTCAGGGCAGGCTGAAGATTCTGCCCACATGTACCAACTCATCAACGACATTATTCCCCGTCTTAAACGCTCCAAAGATGAAGAAGCCAACAAACATAACGAAGATGAAGACTTTTGGGTTGATGAAAAAAACCGCACCATAGAAATCAGTGAAAAAGGCTATGAAAAAATCGAAGATTTTTTGACAGAAAAAGGCCTACTTGCCGATAATGAAAGTCTTTACAATCCAAGTCGCTTGCCTTTACTGGCTCATGTGCAGGCAGCCATTCGAGCCCATCATTTATTCATCAAAAACATCAACTACATTGTTCACGAAGGTGAGGTGGTGATTGTTGACGAAAACACAGGGCGAACCATGCCGGGCAGACGCTGGTCAGAAGGCTTACATCAGGCGATGGAAGCCAAAGAAGGGGTAGACATTCAACCCGAAAACCAAACCATGGCAACCACCACCTTTCAAAACTACTTTCGCTTATATGACAAACTCTCTGGCATGACAGGCACTGCTGACACCGAAGCGGCAGAATTTAAATCCACTTATGATTTGGACGTGGTGATTATCCCCACCCATCGACCCATTGCTCGCATTGACATGGACGACCAGATTTTTTTAACCAAATTGGGTAAATACCAAGGCATTATCCGAGAAATTCAGCAAATCCAACAAAAAGGCGCCCCCGTTCTTGTCGGTACTGCCACCATTGAAGCCAGCGAAGAGCTGTCTTACCTACTGGATCAAGCGGGCATCAAACACAACGTATTAAACGCCAAACAGCACGAACGTGAAGCGGAAATCATCGCCCAAGCTGGCAGCCCAAAAGCGGTTACCATCGCCACCAACATGGCAGGGCGTGGCACAGACATCATTTTGGGTGGTAACTGGTTGGCCCAAATTGAAAACCCAGATGAGCTTAGCGTTGCTGATAAAGAACAATTGAAGCAATCATGGCAAATCAAGCATCAACAAGTGGTAGAGGCAGGTGGTCTACACATCATCGGTTCAGAACGTCACGAGTCACGCCGTATTGACAACCAACTCCGTGGGCGAGCAGGGCGACAAGGTGACCCCGGCATGTCACGATTTTTCTTATCATTGGAAGATGACTTGATGCGAATATTTGCAGGTGAACGTGTGGTGAACATGATGCGGTCGCTTGGACTCAAAGAAGATGAGGCCATTGAGCATAAAATGGTGTCTCGTTCCATCGAAAATGCTCAAGGCAAAGTTGAAGCACGAGATTTTGATGCCCGCAAAAACTTGCTGAAATATGACGACATCGCCAACGAACAGCGTAAAGTCATCTACAAACAGCGAGATGAGCTGTTGGCAGAATCTGAACTTAAAGATGCCATCATCGACATGCACCACAGTGTCTATCACGCATTAATCGACCAATTTATCCCACCAGGCTCTATTGAAGACCAATGGAATATTGATGGACTGGAAGATGAACTGGAAGATGAATTTAAAGCCTACATGCCCATCAATGACTGGTTAGATGCTGATAGACGTTTGGACGAAGAAGCGTTAAGAAATAAAATCATTGATACTGCTTTGCTCAGATTTAATCAACGCCGTGAACAAATGGGTGAAGAAAATGCCAGTCGCCTAGAGCGACATCTGATGCTTCAAAGTCTTGACCGCCACTGGAAAGAACATCTTACCCAAATGGATCAATTACGCAAAGGCATTCACTTGCGTGGCTATGCCCAAAAAAACCCTGAACAAGAATATAAACGAGAATCATTTGATTTATTCCAGTCCATGTTAGGGGCTATCCGCTCAGACACAGTGCAAGACTTATCCCGTGTGCATGTGCCTACCCCAGAAGAGATTAAAGCCTTACAAGAAGAGCGTCGTTTGGCAGCCGAACGAATGCAGATGCAGTTTGAACATCAGCAGGCAGGCAGCTTGATGGGTGGTGAAGCAGACACTCAGCCCATCAATCACCAATCACGTCCACGCACCAATATGAGCATGACCTTTCAAAAAGGCATCAGCTCAGCCGCCACTGCCATGATGCAACAAGGACAAGCCACCCAAACAGCCACCAATACCCAACGGCAGGGTACTGACAGCATGGATAATAACCACAGTGCCAATCCTTATGCTCATCTCAACCTCAGTCGTAATGCCTCTTGTCCTTGTGGTTCTGGACTAAAATACAAGCAATGCCACGGCAAACTTTAATAGAACTGATTATAACAAAAACAATCGAACACAAACAAAATCCCTGGCACTGTTGGGGATTTTGCTTGGTCAATGGCTTTAAGTCAATGGTTTTAAGCTTAAGCGTCATTACCTGTCTGTTATCCATTGCTTTTTTTATTGATTGCTTTTTTTAACCATTGTCATCTGTATCAAACCGTTTCTCATCAATGTCCAACACTTCATGACGCAACTGATAAGCCACTTCTTCGATATGGTGATGGCTGATGGTATCAATGTTAATGGCTTCAGCAACATAAGTCTGTGTGCTGATGGTGGCAACATCTTTAGCGACCTTTAACTCGATAGGCTCGTTCCCTAAGACACGCATCTCTCCATTGATAAGTATCTGAATGGGGTTGGCTTGGGTTTTGTTTTCGACAAACACATCATCTGCATTGCCATCAAACAATGCCTGATGTCCACGGCTATCTATCTCAATGATTAGCGTTTCTTCAGTCAACTCAACTGGCACATGCACAACCTTATTTTCTGTGCGTTTACTGATACGAACCTTACCTGTGATGACCCGTTCTTTATTGACAATTGCCCGCTCTTCTAATAACTCTAATGTGTGTTTAGCCGATGTTTCATCTGTTTGTTTTGATTGATTATCCACCATGTTATTGGATTGGTTATTTAGCTGGCTATTTGGCTGGTCATGTGATTGGGTTTGGCCATTTTGATTGGTTTGATTTGGCATGATTGTGTCCTTTTTGCCTGTTGTCTGCTGATAAATCATCAATGATTAAGTCATTCATGATTAGGTTGTCAACGATATGATTGATGACTGATATGATAAAAAAAGCCAGAAAGCATCTGCTTCTGACTTATAAGAACCACTTAAACAACAACCACCAAGCCAGGCAGTTGTTGTTTTGGTATGGTTATGGCATGATTGCTGGAATCAGACCATCGTTTGGGATTATTTGTTACGATATTTGCGAACATCATCAGCGGTGATGTCATCACGAGTAACGATGTTGCCAGTTTTATCGACGATGTTACCATCATTATCAACATCTAATTCTTCACGGCGAATGGTCTCAATGATGGTTTCAACATGACGTTCTGTGGTTTTACCAAGGCTGACTTCTTCGGTCACATAGGTTTGTTTGGACACATTGGCACGCTCTGCTTCAAGCTGAACTTCAACAGATTCAGTTCCCTCACCGATGGTACGGTCAGTTGGTCGGTTCACTTCGTTACGTTGGATATGGGCACGCTCTTCTTCTAATTCAACTTCAACTTTGCGGTCTTCAGAGACGACATGCTTGCCAATCTTAACCAATCCAGAAACGATGCGGTCTTTATTGACAGTCAAACGCTCTTCTAATAACTCAAGGGTGTTAGGGGCGTTGTAATGTTCTTCTTTAAGGTCAACACGCTCTTCATCGGATAATGTATCAGCCACAAAAGCTTGGCGATCTTTTTGGTATTGCTCATCATAAGAATACTGATAATCTTCATCATAAGCTTCCATGGACTCAACTTGAGCTTTGGTTAGTGAGTCAAAGAACACATCATCACCAACAATACGAGCCAACCCAGCTGGCACCAATACCAATTTTTCACTAAACCAACCACCAACATCAGTGATTAAGTAACGGATTTTGCCAGTGGTGTCTTCTACCAACGCACCATCAATTTTACCCACTTTATCTTCATTACGGGCATAGGCAGTTTTGCCAGTTGGGTTGTAGTAATCATCACCCAATAAATCGGCGTGAGTGGCTTGAATGTCTTTTAAGCGAATTAACTGACTCATAAATATTTCCTTAAATTATCGTTGGTATGACCTTTCTAAAATTAACATAGAACAGAAAGGGAAGGGGTTGTGAGTGGCTGAATACACTGTTATTATCCAGCATATTAACCAATCCTTTGTACAAAATGATGGATAAAAATTCATTGATGATAATCAATCATCTGATTATCGAAAATCCATCAACCATCAATAAAAAAACCATCAATGAAAATCGGACATTTTGATTAACTTGATGACTGTCTTAATAATGCTCATTGTTTATTTGAATGATGTTCATCTTATCAATGCAAGGTTGATTGAACTATAGGCAAAAAGTAGCAAAGTGTATAAACTGGTGAATAAAGGGTATCTTTGAGTAAAGGTATGTTATCCAATGTAACCAAACTGATGCCAGTAAAAAAAGACCCCTGTTTTGGGGTCTTTTTTGTTAAGCATGTACTAAAAAACCACACACTAAGATATGCTAAGTTAACCATGCCACATTAATCGCAGGTTAACCGTAGCATGTGGTAAGGTGTTCATACTAAGGTTTAGAGCATCTCAATGGCAACCGCCACCGCTTCACCACCTCCAATGCACAAGGTTGCCACGCCTTTTTTGCCACCTGTGCGTTTGAGTGAGTTGATGAGTGTCCATAAAATACGAGTTCCAGAACAGCCGATGGGGTGACCTAACGCACAAGCGCCGCCTTCGATGTTGACTTTGTCATGGTCAAGGTTAAACTCGTCCATTGCTGCCATGGTTACCATGGTAAAGGCTTCGTTAATCTCCCATAAATCGACATCATCAGCTTGCCAGCCTGTCTTTTTTAGTAATTTGTCAATGGCACCAACAGGGGCAATGGTAAACTCACTGGGGTGGCGTGAGCTGGTGGTGTGAGCAACGATGTGAGCCAGTGGGTTTAAGCCTTTTTCTTTGGCAAGGCTTTGTTTCATCAGTACGACGGCAGCACCACCATCTGAAATGGAGCTTGAATTGGCGGCGGTGATGGTGCCATCTTTGGCAAATGCTGGGCGTAAGTTGGGTATTTTATCGATTTTGGCATTACCGGGTTGTTCGTCGGTGTCGATGGTGATGTCGCCTTTGCGAGTGCTGGCGGTAACAGGAACGATTTCGTCTTTAAAATGCCCTTTAGCAATGGCGTTGTTGGCACGGTTTAATGACTCGATGGCAAAGTTATCCATTTGCTCACGAGTGTAGCCTCGTTTGTCTGCCATTTCTTGAGCGAATTGTCCCATGAGTTTATTTGTTTCTGCATCTTCTAAGCCATCAAAGAACATGTGGTCTTTGACTTCTTGATGCCCCATGCGATAGCCAGCTCGAGATTTTGGCATCAGATAAGGGGCGTTGGTCATCGACTCCATGCCACCAGCAACGATGATGTTGGCACTGCCTGCGGTGATGCTGTCGGCAGCTTGCATGACTGCTTTAAGACCTGAGCCACACAGTTTATTGATGGTAACGGCGGCGGTGTCATCAGGCAATCCTGCCTTACGCATGGCTTGTCTGGCAGGGCCTTGACCAACACCAGCACTTAAGATACAGCCCATGATGACTTCATCAACATCGGCAGGTTGTATGCCAGCACGTTCAACGGCAGCTTTAATGGCAGCAGCACCAAGTTCTGGTGCGGTCAGTGGTGATAAGTCCCCTTGAAATCCACCCATGGGAGTGCGCGCACCACCTACGATGACAATTGGGTCTGTGGCATTGTTTGACATGATTCATTCCTTTATTAAACAGTGTGTCATTTGACTTCCTCCCCTCCCTATCGTTCGGGGATTCCTTCTGCAAGACGGTGAAGCCCCACCGCAAGCCTAAGATAGTGGCAACCGCCCGTACATCTTAGGTTCTTATTTTAAGCTAATCCTACCGTTAGGATTGTCATAGACACGAATTAGCTTAAGTGTGTGTTTGGAAACGTCTTACCAGTTAAGTTACTGCGCACTCGCAATTTAGTCTTAACTTAACTTTGGAATGTAAGACATTGAATATAGTGAGATGAGTATAGCAAAACTTATTGCATCTAACAATTGCCTTATATCGACCGCCTGAAGGCGGTGGTTTTACGGCAACGGAGGATAAAAAATGGCCGATAAAAAAGCCTGCTTGGCATAAGCAGACTCTTATCACGATTTTTTGCTTTATCCAGTTGTTTAATCCAGCTCTTCTAGGCGAATACGTACGATTTTATCTTTGATGATGTCCAGTGCTTCCATTTTAGTGATGGCATCATTCATGTTTTTTTCGGTGATGGGTTGGGTTAAAATCACCACAGGTACGATGTTTGGGGTATGATTGGCAGACGGCTCACGTTGCTGATTTGGCAACAATGTATCATGACTATGGTCATGGTCTGGCTGTTGTAAGATGGCATCAATATTGATGTCTGCATCGCTTAAAATCTGTGTGATGGTTGCCAATACCCCTGGGTGGTCTAGGGTGGTTAAGCGTAAATAGTAGCTTGTGAGCATTTGTTCGGCAGGTAATAATGTGGGTGTGTTTAAGTGGTCGGGGTGGTAGGATAAATGTGGCACATGATGCCCACCATCTGCCACACTCAACACACGCACCAAATCCATGACATCTGCCATGACTGCTGATGCGGTTGCTCCTGCTCCTGCACCATCGCCATAATACAAGGTTTGTCCTAATGGGTGAGCATCGATAAGCACGGCATTTTTAACGCCATTGACATTAGCAAGCAAGGTGTCTTCTGGGATTAAAGTGGGGTGAACTCGTAATTCAATACCTGTGTTGCCATCATTGAGTGTGCGACGTTTGGCAAAGCCCAAATGTTTGATGCGATAGCCAAGCTCTTGGGCATACATCACGTCTTGGTTGGTGATTTTGGTGATGCCTTCGCAATACACATGTTCAAAAGCCAGTGGCATACCAAATGCAATCGATGCCAATAATGCCAACTTATGAGCGGCGTCTGTGCCTTCCACATCAAAGGTGGGGTCAGCTTCGGCATAGCCTAACTGCTGTGCTTCGCTCAGCACATCAGCAAAGGGTCTTGCCTTATCACGCATTTCACTTAAAATAAAATTGCCTGTCCCATTGATGATGCCAGCCAGCCAATCGACTTTATTGGCAGCAAGGGATTCTCGCATGACTTTAATAATCGGAATTCCCCCAGCCACAGATGCTTCAAATGCCACATGCACATGATGTTGTTCTGCTAAGGCAAAAATGTCATTGCCATGCTCTGCCAACAATGCTTTATTGGCAGTTACCACATGCTTACCATGTTGAATGGCATGGGTTATCACGTCTTTGGCAACTGTTGTGCCACCAATGACTTCAATGACAATGTCCACATCATCGCTGGCAACAATGGACATTAAGTCAGCATTTTGCTTAATTTGACTGTCTATGTCATCACGTTGTCGGCGTGTGCCAACATGGGTGATGATGATGTCTTTGCCACTTCTGCGTTTTAGCTCTGTCAGGTTATCTTTTAACAGGTTAACCACACCTGTGCCAACTGTACCAAGTCCTAAAACAGCCAATCTGATGGGGTTATTCACAACGTCCTCGTGTATTTTGTTGAATGCAAAAATTGTTTAAAGTGTTCATGTAACAGCTTAAAAGTTTAAGAGCTTAAACGTCAATTTAAACTCAAAAAACTTAAACTTAACTCACTAACTAAAAATAACCAGCTAAGCAACTAAGCAAATAAATCAGCAAAGAAAGTTAAGTTAAAATCACAGACCCAATCTGTTACAGACCCAATTCCGAAAGCAACTGGTTGGGAGGCAGATAACCGCCAAGCTGTCTGCCTTGTTCATCAAAGACCGCAGGCGTGCCTTGCACACCCAAGCTAAAACCCAGTTCGGTATGACGGTTGACCGCTGAATCACAGGTTGCTAAAGGATTTTGACCACCATTTTTGGCTTTTTCAAAGGCAGATTTGCGATCAGGAGCACACCATACAGATTGCATGATGGTCAGTGCTTGTGGGTTTCTTGGCCATGCCAAATAACGCACTTCAACCCCTGCTTCGTTTAAGGTTGGTACGTCTTGATGTAAGCGTTGGCAGTAGGGACAAGTGGCATCAGTAAAGGCATAGATTACCGCTTTGGTATCGGTTTTGGCAGGATAAACCACCATGTCCGTGATGGGTTCGGCTGCCAGTTTGTCTTTGGCAAAATCTTGCATTAGCTTGGCAGAAATGTCCACAGGTTCGGCATCTCCCACTTGTACAATCTGCCCTTGAATGACGTGCTTGCCTTGCTTGTCAGTAAAAAATGGTGCCATATCACTTGAGCTGACCCAGTAGATGTTATCCACAGCAGTGGGTTTGATTGATAGAATATTGATATCAATGCCAGATTTCTTTAGATTGTTACGCACATTGTCTAGTACTTGTTGTGCCTCTGGGCTGTCGGCTATGATGGTTTGGGTGGGTTGAGCTGAAGCGGTCTTGACTGTCTCAGATTGAGCTGTTTGGGTGTTGTTTTTGTTACTTTGCTTGTCATTTGAATCAGCATTGGCACTACAAGCTGTTAAGAGCATGGCTAAGCTTAAGGCAACACTTAAGGTGGTAAAGGGTGCTTTAGAAAATGGACGCATAACATCTATCCTAAATGATTCATCAGTGATTTGGTTTGAGTGGTTTGGTTATGATTGATTGGTTGTGGTTAAAAAGTCATCGTACAGAGCAGAGCATATAGAGTAGACCATACACAGCAGACAATGCAGTATGAAATACGAATATGAATAAAAACTGCGGATAATCGTAAAAACATGGAAAAAAGAATTCATTTTAACATAAATTAGGCAAAATTTGCATTTATAATTTGCTTATGGCATTTGGATACATTTTTTATCAAATATGGGCTGTCATTGTCAAATAAATTGGCTAGACTGGCTATCAATAATATGATGTTAAATGTGATGTAAGAAAAGAGCAATGTGATGTTAAGCATCATGTCATGCTAAATTTCTTAACCATTTTTGGCTTTTAAGTTTTTAATCAGTGATTTTGAGGGTGATGATGGCTTCGGTAAGTTTATTGGCATTATTAGATGACATCAGTTTAATCATGGACGATGTGTCGGTGATGTCCAAAGTGGCGATGAAAAAAACAGCAGGTGTGTTGGGTGATGATTTGGCATTAAACGCTGAGCAAGTCAGTGGTGTGAATCCCAGTCGAGAATTGCCTGTGGTGTGGGAAGTGGCAAAAGGCTCACTGGTGAATAAGGTGATTTTAGTCCCATTGGCATTATTTTTAAGTGCCATTTATCCACCGTTGGTAACTTGGCTTTTGATGTGTGGGGGATTGTTTTTGTCCTATGAAGGGGCTCAAAAGGTGCTACATAAGTTTTGGCCACATTTGTCTGAACATGATGAAACGTTTGAAGTTCATAAACTGGCACATGTGAATGAACAGATGGATTTGGTTATTTATGAAAAAGATAAAATCAAAGGGGCGATACGCACCGATTTTATTTTGTCTGCTGAGATTGTGGTGATTGCATTAAGCACAATGACACAAGCACCATTTATGACCAAAGCTGTGGCGTTATCAACCATTGCCATTTTGATTACCGTTGGCATTTATGGCTTGGTGGCAGGCATTGTTAAAATAGATGATTTGGGTTTGTATTTGATTAAACAAAACAGTGATAGCAAACAAAAAATTGGCCATTTACTGTTAATATCTGCCCCTAAGCTGATGAAATGTTTATCCATTGCTGGCACATTTGCCATGTTTTTGGTGGGAGGTGGTATTTTGGTGCATGGTATCCAATTTTTGCATGATGAAGTTGAGCATATCGCTGACTTAACAGGGATATTTTCTGGATTAACCGTCAATGTGATAAATGGCATGATTGGGTTGTTGGTTGGTCTTATTATTGTGGCAGTGATGACACTGATTGGTAAAAAGCATGCTTTTTAGTTTTAAATCAGTGCCTAATATTGTATTGTGTCATACCGCCTATTTTTTATACATCATAGTTTTTATGCATAAAGTCGCATGTTGGTAATAGCCAAATAAGAAATTAAACGAGTAAGCGCAGCAACTCTGCTTAACAGCTTTATTCTTGTTTTTGGCGATAAGTAAAATAAGACACAACGATAAACATAGACAATAATGATACCAAGCCCCATATTAATGTTAAATAAAAAAAACATCATCAAATGTTAATCATCATCAAATATTAATAATGGAAAAACCAACATATAATAGAAATGAACCGCACCTCAAAAGTTAAACATCAAATCTTACTTTTGAGGTGATATTTTTTGAGGTGATGTTTAAGGCTCATTTCTACCTAATTTTAAAAATGGCGGTTTTATTTCACCGTATCATCTGCTGAGTTATCCAAATTTTTTGGTGCATTTGCCGTATCACCATTGGCTTTAGGGGTGGCAGGCTTTTTGCGTTTGCGATTTTTTGGAATGTTTGTGCCAACAGGAATGCTGGATAATATCATTCGAGTTGTTTCTTTTGGTAGCATTTGCTCCGCCACATTCTCTATCATGTTTTTGTACTTTTCAAGTGTGTCCATGCTTTGGTTTGGCTCAGATGCTTGCTTTTGTACTGAGTCATGAAGCAAATGGCGCTGTTGCTTGGCTTCGGTATCAGACTGTTGAGATAAGTCGGTATCATCATCTTGATTGATGGCTGGTTTATGATGAGTTCCACGAGGGTCATTGCTGGCACGAGGCTTTAATGGGGTGGGAGCAACTTCGGTCTTACCTTGCACACATTGATGTTTGGCAACAGGGGTGATGGCATCTGCAAAGTTGGATAAATAGCTGTCGCTCAATGGCTGGTAGCCATAATTGCTAAAATCAAAGTCATTTGTATGATTGGCATCAGTGATGTTTGTGCTGTTGTCAGTATCATTCATGTTCATGCTATTTGCTGTTTGCATGAATGCGTGGTGCAGTTCTATGGATTTGATAAAGCAAGCAATCACACCGTCTTGCTTTATGCGATTTTGAGCATCTGGCAGATGACGATGGATAAATTGCCCCACACTGCCTGTGATGGTGCTTGTGTTGGCGGTGAATTTTTTACTGGCCAAACTTGTCATGCTTTGGGCATCGTTTGATTGTGCTTGTTTGCTTGCCATGACAACTCGTGGGTCATTGCTGGCGTTTCCGTATTTTTCTGCTGTAACATAGCGGTTGGCAAATAAAGAATGCCAGTCATAATTGATACTGGCAGGGTGATGAGTGTCATCAGTTATGTCATTGTGGCTGGTTTTATCCGTGATGTCCGTATGATGGGTAGTGTGTTCGCTGTTCTTGCCACCATCATCATCATTACCATCATTATTGACAGTATTTGTATTATGGTGCTTGTCCGTGGTCATATCAGCGGTCAAATCATCGGTTGTGTCATCATCTAATGACAGATGCACCACTTTTGTGGTTTTGCCACTGGCATCAGTTCGGTTGATTCGGATTTCTACGTTATCAGGGTTTTGATGACGTTGTGATTTATCGATTGTTGCTGTTTGAGTGTCTTTTGTTGTTTGTTGATAAGACTTATCCGTATCGGTTTTGTTGTTACTGGGCTTATTTGTGGATTTTTCTTTGCCTTGCTTATCTTGCTGCTGTTCTTGACGTGATGATTGGTTGTCATCTTTGACAGTAACGTCAGCGATGAGTGTGTCATGGCGGACAAAGTTACCACGAGAGTCACGTTGGCTGTTTGGTTCACGTTTGGGCTTGTTGTTTTGGTCGTCTTGATGCTGTTGTTTACCAGCGTGTTTGTCATCTGTGTTGTTTGAGTGATGACCATTATCATGCTCATCATCTTGACGACGGTCTTTTTTTCTGTTGTGTTGTTTGTGTTGATTTTTGTTTTTACGAGGTTTGCGTTGCTTTTTGTCTTGAGGGTCTTGCTCATCTTGACTGTCTTGCTTGTCGTGTTGCTCAGATTGTTTATTGGTGGGTGCTGTGCTGTTTATTTGGGCAAAGGCAGTTGGGTTGATTTGCCCCATTGCTCCTAAGCTGGTTGCTCCTGAATTGACCAAGCTTTCAATGGCTTGGGTGGCGGTTTGGTTATTGAGACTGTCTGAGGTAACCGCTTGGGGTGTGGGTGCAAACAGGTTTGTGAGCCATGCGATGGCTTGTGGCTGTGGTTGAGATTGGGCTTGTGGCGTTGTGGCAGATGTTTGCTGGCCGTTTTGTGGGGCAGTGTGGGTGTCTTTATCGTTGCCACTGTGATTGTCATTTTTGGTGTTGCTTTTGGTATCGTCATCCATGACAGTTGTTTGTGATGATGATTGTCTTGGTTTGCGAGTCGGCTGTTGTTCTGGGCGTTCGCTTTCGGCGGTTTGCCAGTTGATTTCATAGCCACGGTCATGGCTTTCTTGTTGTTGGCTGTCAGTGACCCGCTCATAGCTTGAGGGGGCAAAACCATCGCGATTGAAGTGAATTGTGTAGTTGGGCGATTCCATGTGAGCGTGTGGCAAAATGGTGATGCGTGTGCCACTGTCTTGCTCCAGATATACCAAGCTTTCACGTTTTTCATTGAGCAAAAATGCCGCAATGTCAGTGGGGACTTCGGCTTGTACTTCACCTTGACGCTCTTTTAGGGCAGTCTGCTCAATCTGACGCATGATGGACAGTGATAACGAGCGTAGGTCTCGTATCATGCCGTTGCCATGACAACGAGGGCAGATATAACCTGTTGACTCTTCAAGAGACGGGCGTAAACGCTGGCGACTCATCTCCATCAAACCAAATTTGGAAATTTCACCAAACTGCACTCTGGCTCTGTCATAACGGCAGGCTTCAACCAAGCGTTTTTCCACGTCTTTTTGATGTTCACGTTCATTCATATCAATAAAATCAATGACAATCAAGCCACCCATATCACGCAAACGCAGTTGGCGAGCAATCTCATCAGCCGCTTCTAGGTTAGTGTGGTAGGCGGTTTCAGCAACATCAGACCCTTTGGTAGATTTGGCAGAATTGATGTCAATGGATACCATCGCTTCGGTTTGGTCAATGACGATTGAGCCACCAGATGGCAAACGCACTTCTCGTTGATAGGCGGTTTCGATTTGTTTTTCGATGCCAAAACGAGCGAACATGGGTTCATAATCGGTATACTTACGCAATTTATCGCTTTGGGTGGGCATGACAGCGGTGATAAAATTGGCAGCTTCATGGTAGGCATTTTCGCTGTCTATCCATATCTCACCGATGTCATCTCGTAAATAGTCACGCACCGCACGAGTCACCACGCCTGCTTCTTGGTGGACAAGACGGGGTGAGGCATAGCGGTCGTTTTGCTCTTGAATGGATTGCCAAATGCTCAGTAGGTGGTTAAGGTCGTGTTGCAAATCTTCTAAGGATTTGCCAATGCCAGCGGTGCGGATAATGACGCTCATGCCTTTTGGCATTTCAAGGTTGGATAACAACCGCTTCATGTCATCACGGATTTTACCAGATATTTGTCGAGAAATACCACCACCACGAGGATTGTTGGGCATCAGTACCAAATAACGCCCTGCCAAAGACACATAAGTGGATAAAGCAGCACCTTTATTGCCACGTTCTTCTTTTTCAACTTGCACAATGAGCGTGTCGCCTTCTTTGATGAGGCTTTTGATGTTTTCGTCTCTTGGGTTGCCTTTTAGGTATTGCTGAGCGATTTCTCGAATGGGTAAAAAACCTTGTCGCTCTGAGCCGTATTCAACAAATACCGCTTCAAGCGATGGCTCGACACGGGTCACATGACCTTTGTAGATGTTGGCTTTTTTTTGTTCACGAGTGCGATTTTCCAAATCAAAATCGTACAGATGATTGCCTTTACATAAGGCGACACGAATTTCTTCGGCATGAGTGGCGTTGATAAGAATGCGTTTCATAATGGTGTCCAAATGGTTCTGGACAACGCAGTTAGCAATAATAAATGGGCAGACAATCTTATGTTGGCTTATGATGGTTTGGCTTAGCTTGTTACTTGATTATCTTATCAATAAAAATCGATTAAAAATGTCTCAATGTATTCATGTGTCAATGTATTAAGTATCAACATATCAAGTACTCAATATTAAGTGCTCAACATGTCAATTAGGCATCAAACGTACCAACATGACGTATCAGTCAGTCAAAAGCAGTCTGGGACGGTTGGCCATTGATGTGTCTCAATGACAGAAAATGACAGGACATGTCTTGTGTCATTTATCCAGCACGGCTTTTATGACAGCTTACTTAAGCTCATTACTTAGCTTGGTGGTTTTGGTCATCAAATATTTATTATGTTTGCCAATAAACTGCATTGTCAAAAAAAGTATTAAGTTTAACCCACTAAAACAAAGGTTATGTGTGTTAGTGTGGCATTGGGGTGTTGCAAGAACGTGATGTGATTGGGCAGTGATGTTGTCTTAGCTTGTTTTAAACACTAAATTTTAAACACTAAAAAAGCATGATGCTTTAACGCACAAAATCTAATAAATTTTGACAAGCGAACTTTGAAACCTTGTTTATTTAAAACCTTGTTTAAAAGCAGCCTTGTTTCAAACTTATTTTAAAAATTGTGGTAAAACTTACCTGCACATTTTTGCAACATGGTAAACTATAGCAAATCTTTGGCAAAACACCTAATAAAAGTTGTAAAAAATCTTATGAATAAGTCATCATCACCGCATCAAACTAAGCAACATCAAGCCAAACAATTTTCTCAACGCACCCACAAAACCCACAATGCCCACAATGCCCACAACACAAAGCACCGTCCGATGAGTGCCGATGCTGACATTGAGAACTTTGCTCAAGTCAATTATTTGCAAGTGACTGGTCATCAGCATGAACAACGTTTGGATAATTTTTTGCTCAGTCGATTAAAGGGACTGCCCAAGTCGCACCTGTATAAAATGATACGGTCTGATGAAATCCGCATCAACAATAAACGCTGTAAGCCACACGATAGGCTATGTCGTGGCGATGTGGTGCGTGTTGCCCCTGTTAGGTTGCCCAGCCGTGAAGTCCCCATCATCAGCGATAAGTTTGCCCAAGATTTGATGCAACGGGTGGTGTATGAAGATGATGGATTGCTGGTGCTTGATAAGCCGTCTGGCATGGCGGTGCATGGCGGTGGTGGTGAAGATTATGGGGTGATTGAAGCAATGCGTCATGTGACTGGCAAAAAATATCTTGAACTGGTGCATCGCATTGATAAAGACACGTCAGGCTTGTTGATGATGGCAAAAAAACGCTCTGTGTTAAAACAATTACAACAGCACCTACGAGATAAAACCATTCAAAAACATTATCTGTGTGTTGTGACAGGGCATCTGGTGTTGAATGAACAGCTGATAGATTTGCCCCTAATTCGTTACACATTGGCAAATGGTGAACGCCGGGTACGAATCAGTCAAGATGACCCACAAGCCAAAGCCAGTCAAACGCAAATCAAAGTCAAACAAAGGTTTAAACTCATCAAGCAGGCAAGTGCGACAGATGATAAAAATGACGCTAACACAAGTCAAACGATGCCTGTTTCTTTCATCGAAGCCCTACCAAAAACAGGACGTACGCATCAGATACGGGTGCATTTGGCACAGTTGGGGCATGCGTTGCTGGGTGATGATAAATATAACCCACATGACGTCTCTGGCGTGAGACGATTGTGCTTACACGCATGGCAATTACAAATCCCTAATTATCCCTTAATCTGTACCGACTTACCCACAGACATCAGTGAGCTGTTGCCAAAAGATGGGCGATGATATGGACGATAAGATAAGCGTGAACGATAAGAAGATAAGCATGAGCGATAAGATAAGTCAGATGGTTTGATGACTTTCTAACTCATCCCAACGCTCAAGTTTTGCTAACAGTAACTCATCAATCTGTGCCAAACGTTCACTGGCTTTTGTTGCCCCAACCAAGTCAGTGTTAAACCAACTGCCATCTGCCAATTTATCTTGTAGTTGTTGTTGTTCGGTCTCAAGCTCACCAATTTCAGCAGGTAAGCCATCTAGCTCTCGCTGCTCTTTATAGCTCAGTTTTCGACTGGCTTTTGCTTGTTGGGGTGCGGTTTGTTTGGCTGTGGTTTTGTTGGGCTTGTCTTTGGTGTGTTGGTCTTTGGGTTGATTTTTTATGGCGGATTGTTGCCGTTGTTTTTGCACCAGATAATCTTGATAACCACCCACATATTCTTGTACCACACCGTTGCCATTGGCATCGGTGCTAAACACCCAAGTACTGGTAACCACATTGTCCATAAAAGCACGGTCATGACTAATTAATAATAATGTGCCGTTAAAACTGGCAACGGATTCTTCTAGTAGCTCAAGGGTTGGCATGTCTAAATCATTCGTCGGCTCATCTAATACTAAAATGTTGGCAGGTTTGAGCAGTTGTTTGGCAAGCAACACACGATTGCGTTCACCACCTGATAGGGCTTTGACAGGCGTTCTGGCACGCTCAGGGGAAAACAAAAAATCTTGCAGATAGCTTATGATGTGCGTTTTGCGACCACCAACTTCGATGTGGTCTGAGCCTTCAGAGACGTTTTGAGCAACACTGGCTTCCAAATCAAGCTGGTCTCTGAGCTGGTCAAAAAACGCCACTTGCAAATTTGTCCCCAATTTAACACTGCCTGTCTGAGTGATGTCATCATTGTTCATGCCCAATATGGCTTTGATGAGTGTGGTTTTACCCACACCATTTGCCCCAATGATGCCGATGCGATCGCCACGCATGATGGTGGTGTTAAAGTTGTCTACCAACACGTTGCCGTCATATTCTAAATGCAAATTTTTAACATGACACACCAGCTTGCCACTTTGTTCAGCATCGTTCATGGTGATGTTGACTTGTCCGACTGCATCACGGCGTTGTTTGCGTTCTTCACGCAACTGTTTTAATGCTCTAACACGCCCTTCGTTGCGAGTGCGACGGGCTTTGATGCCTTGGCGTATCCACACTTCTTCTTGAGCCAGTTTTTTATCAAAGTTGGCAAAGGCTTTTTCTTCGGCTATCAGCTGTTGCTCTTTTAGCTCTTGATAACGGGCATAGCCTTTGATTCCTTGGCTCACGTCATAGCTGGACAGTTTGCCACGGTCAAGCTCCACAATGCGAGTGGCAAGCTTATCAACGAACTGCCTGTCGTGGGTGATGAATAACAGTGTCAGTCCTTGCCAGTCCAATAAAAACTGTTCAAGCCACTCAATGCTATCAATATCTAAATGGTTGGTTGGCTCATCAAGCAACAACACATTTGGGCGAGTAACCAATGCACGAGCAAGTAAAACTCGGCGTTTGCGACCACCAGATAATTCACTGATATCACCATCTGGATTTAGCCCCGTGTTGGTAATCAACGTGTTGGCTTGACGCTCTAAATCCCAACCATGTATCGCATCAATTTGGCTTTGTAACTGTGCCATTCGTTCACACGCCTGCATATTGCCATCTGCACATTGTTGGGATAGGTGGTGATAATCAGTCAATAACTCAGATGCTTGTTTGTTACCGCCCATGACGATGTCTAGAATGTTGCCGTGATTTTCTGGTACGTCTTGTTCGAGCATGCCAATACGCACTGCATTGTTAATGATGACTTCACCACTGTCAGGTTGTAAATCACCATGAATGAGCTTGAGTAATGTGGATTTGCCTTCACCATTGCGTCCAATCAGACAAAGGCGTTCCCCTGCATCAATGCTTAAATTCACCCCATCTAAAATCGGAGCAATGCCAAACGCCAAATGAATGTCTTTTAAATGTATCAGTGCCATAAGCCAAAATCGCCATCAAAATGCTAAGATAAAAAATGCTTTAAGCTAAGTATGAGAAAGATAAGTATGAGAAATAAACCATAAGAGTCATGTAAACATAAAAAGCAATTATATCATGTTACACTAACATCATTTAGATGAAAAAAAACAGTGTGATTAAAGACAGTGTGATTAAAAGAGTGTGATTAAAAACAGTGTGATTAAAAAGAGTGTGATTAAAATGAACAACAACCTTCTTTTAGCCGATGACCTAACTGATTTACAAATCGCCGTTGCCCATTTGGAAATGACGGTAGACACGCTCAATCAAGTCATCAGCCGTCAAGATAAGCAAATCACTGACCTTCAAAGGCAACTACAACTGTTGTATGGTTATCTAGAACGTCAAGTCGACTCGGGCATCGCTTCATTTGATTTGCTGGCAGACCGTCCACCGCATTATTAACCAACTAAGCTTGTTGCATCGCTTCGGCTTCTTTTTGGCGGCGGCGTTCGGCTTTACGTTGTTCACGTTCACGTTCTTGCTGTTCGTCAAAGACATCATAGGCTTCCACAATCTTTTGCACCAACTGATGACGCACCACGTCTTTAGAATCAAATTTGGTGATGTGAATTTCTTTGATGGGTGCTAAAATGCGTAAGGCTTGTGCCAAGCCAGATTGATGCCCTCTTGGTAAATCCACCTGAGTAATGTCGCCTGTGATTACCGCACGAGAGCCAAAACCTAAGCGAGTTAAAAACATTTTCATTTGCTCTGGGGTGGTGTTTTGGGCTTCATCTAAAATCACAAACGAATGATTCAGCGTTCGCCCACGCATGTAGGCAAGGGGAGCAACCTCAATCACCTGTCGCTCTAAGAGCTTGCCTACTTTCTCAAAGCCAATCATCTCATACAAAGCATCATATAACGGACGCAAATAAGGGTCGATTTTTTGCGTCAAATCGCCTGGTAAAAACCCCAATTTTTCGCCCGCTTCTACTGCTGGACGCACCAGTAAAATCCGCTCAATTTCATTTCGCTCTAGCATGTCCACCGCACACGCCACCGCCAGATACGTTTTACCTGTCCCTGCAGGCCCAACCCCAAACGACACATCAGACGTTAAAATGCGTTTGACATATCGTTGTTGGTTATGCCCACGGGGAATGATGTTGCCCTTACGAGTTTTTAGCTTGATGGGGACATGGTCTTTATTGTTTGTCTTGCCATTGTTGTGGTTGTGATTGTGGTTGTCGGAGGCATCATCTGTGGGCGCAAGGTCGCTTGTGGGTAAAAGGTCGCTGTCATTAAATTCATCATCGTATGCGTCATCATGATAAGACAAATCATCACGAGATAGGCTGGTTTGGATAATTAAGTGCAATTCTTCGGCACTGATGTGTTGACTGTGCTGGGATTCTTGAGCCAGTTTGGTCAATATCAGTTCGCCACGCTCCACGGCATTTAAATCACCTGCGAGCGTAAAGGTGTGTTGGCGTTGGTTGATTTGAATGTCCAGACGGTCTTGAATGTATTTTAAATGATGATTGTATTCGCCCAGCAAAGTTTTAAGTTGTTTGGCATTTAGCTGGTCTAATGTCAATGTTCGTGTCATGCTATGGGTCAAGAGCTTGTCCTTATGTGGTTGATGTGGTTAAGGTTGGTTATTTTAAACAGTTGGTTATTTAAACAATAATGGCGATAAATGACTGACTAATCAAGTCATTTGCCGGGTGTTTTTTATCAGCATTTCACAAGTGCTTAAGATGTATTTATAATATGCTTTAATGGCATCACTTACCAATGCCTAATGCTCAATAAACAACGGAAATAAATAACGGAAATCTGCCCATGTCCATTCAAGCAACCAACGACACCACTGACGATAACAGCACCCAAAACAACCGCCTAAGCACCCAAACAGTACTCATCATTGGTGGGGGCAATGTGGGCTTATCCTTTGCCTTATTATTGGCAGATAAAGGCATTCACAGCACTGTTTTGGAAAAAAATACCTACCCAAGCATCAGTCCAGATGAAGATTTAGACCGTGAACAATTTGACAGCCGTAATATGGCATTGTCTCGCCGTACCGTGCAGATTTATCAAAGCATCACATTGCATGGTCATAAAAAACATGGTCATAAAAATGGCCATAAACTGTGGGACGACTTACAAAGTCATGCTTGTCGTATTGATGAAGTCAAAATCAGTGAACAAGGCAGTTTTGGTAAAGCCACCTTAGATAAACACGCTGAAGGGGTAGAAAGTTTTGGGCAAGTCATGGAAAATGCGTGGTTGAGCAAAAAATTGTTGCTTGCCGTACAAGCCAACCCACACATCACCCTGTTAGATGGGGCGACTTTAACTGACATTGAGCAAACCCCCAAAGAGGTAACGATTCACTTTCACCGACACAACAACCCCAATCACAACAACCCCAATCACAACAATTCCAACCAAACGTTAACCGCTGATTTGTTGGTTGCTTGTGATGGTCAACACTCACCCAGTCGCAAGCTGTTGGGTATTGGCACAACATCGCATGATTATCACCAAGTGGGCATTGTTGGCGTGGTCATGACTGACAAACCGCACAATCATCAAGCCATTGAACGCTTTACATCGGCAGGCTTGGTGGCGGTGTTACCACTCACCGATGCCAATGGCGATGGGCGTGAGCGACAACAAGGCCATCGCCGTTCGGTGGTGTGGGTCTGTCCAACAGGAGAAGAACAGCGTTATTTGGCAGATGAGCAATATTTTTTGGACGCCATTCAAGCGTCATTTGGCAGTCGGGCAGGCAAGTTTATTAAAGCAGGCAAGCGTGGGGCATATCCGCTGGTCAAAGTGTTGGCAGACAGCCAGGTGAAAGGTCGCTGTGTCATCATGGGTAATGCCGCTCACACCTTGCACCCTGTGGCAGGGCAGGGGTTTAATCTGTGTCTGCGTGATGCCGATACCTTAGCTAAGATGATACATCAACAAATTATGCGTGGCGGTGATATTGCTGATTCTCACATGTTATCAGCATATGAAAAACGTCGTAAAGCTGACCAAAAACGGGTTGAATGGTTTTGTGATGCGGTAGTGTATGGCTTTACGGTTAAAAATCCTGCATTAAAACTGGCTCGTAACGTGGCGTTGATTGCCTTTGACAAAGTGCCATTTATCAAGCCCATGGTGGCAACGTTTGCAATGGGATTGAAGAGTTAAAGCAGTCATTTTGGGTTGTGTCAGTGTTAGCGTTACATGACCTACTAAAATAATAGACATTATTTTTTAAAATTATGCAACATCAAATTTTAAAAAAGTATTTTGGTTTCATAACAATGAAAAATCATCAATCAACCTTAATCATTGGCGGTAGCATTGTCGGAGCAACCTTGGCGTTAAAACTTGCCAAAGCTTGCCACCCCGTTACTCTCATTGACGCTCGCCCAAAACTGTCACAAGCCGATTGGGAACAAAAGCTTGCCCAACGTGATGCTCGTGTCTATGCGTTAAGCCTTGCCAGCATCAACCTGCTTAAAGACGTGGGAGCATGGCAACGCATCGAACATGGTGGACGTAAAGTTGACTATGCCCAAATGCACGTTTGGCAAAAAGATGGCAAAGGTGAGCTAAGATTTGCCGATGATGATGACACCGACATCTTGGGAAGTATGGTTGAGCCATTTATCATAGAAAAATCCTTGTATGATGGGTTTGCTGATGACGATGTTCAACCATTTTTGACCCACATTGCAGGGCATCAAGTCGTTGATATGGCATGGCAAGGCGAACAAGCAGGCCATCAAATCACCCTTGATAATGGTGATACGCACCAAGCCAAACTGCTTATTGGGGCAGATGGGCGTCAGTCATTTGTGCGACAGCACGCAGGCATCAGATTAGATGTTTTAGACTATCAACAAACCGCCATATGTTGTGCCATTAAAACTGAGAAGACACACCAAGCCACTGCTAGACAGCTGATGTTGCCAACAGGTACATTGGCATTATTACCGCTTGCTGATGTGAGCAAAACTGACCAAGCCAATCCACATCATTGGCAATCGGTGGTTTGGACATTGCCAACCAACATGGCTCTTGATTTATTAATGCTATCGCCCATCGAACTTGCCAAAGAGCTTGCTTTTGCCAGTGGTTATGAATTGGGCAACATTGAGCAAATTGACTCTATTGCCAGCTTTGCACTGACTGCTCAACACGCCAATGGCTATGCCAAGCCCAATCTTGTGCTGGTTGGTGATTCTGCTCATGGTGTACACCCATTGGCAGGGCAGGGGCTAAACTTAGGTATGCTGGACATCATGGCATTGACAGCGGTATTGCAAACAGACTTTAAGCGGTCGGGGGGCAAATTATGGGCAGAATTTGCCACACTGCAACGCTATGAGCGAGAGCGGTACGCCAACAATGCCATGATGATGCACAGTTTTTCGATGATAAATTGGCTGTTTGCCAGCCAGTTGCGTCCTGTGCAATATGTGCGAAGTGAGGCGGTGAGCTTGATTGGTCAAATTAAACCAGTGATGCGGTTTTTTAAACGGCAGGCGAGTGGGGTTTGATATTTTTGACGGCTTATGATTAACAAACTACCCAAGTGGATATTATATGGCGGTTGTCTGTTGGCGTTTAATGCGGGTTGTGTCAACAGCACGGCATTGATAGGCTTTACTCATTTGTCCGTGTCGCATGTTACGGGTAATGTTACCTTGTTTGCGTCTGCATTTGCCAAACAAGACCATATGACCTTGCTGATGATATGTGCGGTGCTGTTGGCGTTTTTGTTTGGTTCGGTGATGAGTGGTTTTATTGTCGGTCGCAACTCGTTGCAAGAAGGGCGACGGTATGGGGTGGCATTGCTGATAGAAGCAATCTTACTGATGGTGAGTTTGGCGTTATTTTTGTTGCATCATGTGGCAGGGCAAATATTTGCTGCCATGGCATGTGGGCTACAAAATTCCATGGTTGCCACCTACAGCGGGGCGGTGATACGCACCACACATCTGACGGGCTTGACATCTGACATGGGGTCGGCGATAGGTAACTGGCTGGCAGGCAGACAAATCAACAAAAAAATGTTGCTGTTGCAAGCGATGATTTGGTATAGCTTTTGTGGCGGTGGGGTGGTTGGTGTGTATTTATATTTGCATTATGAATTTTTGGCATTGGCATTGCCTGTGATTATCATCTCAGCGGTGTGTGTGGCGTATTATGTGTGGCAGTATGGCAAACTGTTTCAACAAAAATAAATTTTTGTGATGTTTGATATTCTAGCCAACTGTCAACATTTTCAATAAATTTTTCTTTTAAAAAAACGTTTGATTGTCAGTCGGTAAGCGTTTTTTAATTGTTAATAGCCCATTTATTGAATGGCTTTGACCGTGATTTTCGTAATGTGAATTTATCAAACACCATCTTTATTATCTTCCAAATTAGATTTTAGTGGACTGACAAAATAAAAAACCAAGAATGTAAACACACTTAATATGACAGCAAGCTCCAATCGTCCCATGGCAACGGATACGCCAATACAACCAGCTGACCAAATCGCTGCCGCTGTTGATGTGCCTTCAACCATGCCATCTTGTTTTAAAATTGCCCCACCACCAATAAAACCAATGCCTGTTACCACACCACCGATGACACCACCAAGGATTTCGCCAGCAGCACCATCGTCTTGACCAATGAGCAACTCTAAGCCAATTAACGTAAATCCACAACTGGCAAGACTGACCAATGGAAAAGTTCGCAGACCGATGCTTTGTGAGCTGTTTTCACGATGATAGCCAATGGGCAACACCAGCACAAAAGCAATCACCATCTGCACTGTATGGGTGATGACAACGTCTAAATCAAAATCAAATAAATGAGCCAAAACACCATTCATAGCATTTCCTTTGCCAAACCAATGTCAAATCATTACCCAACTAAAGTTAACAAAAAACCAAATCAGAATTCTATGTTTGGCTTGTTTTGTACACGATTTAAGAACCTGTATTCACAATATTTTTGCGATGAAAAATGTGATAAATCGCCAGATTTTCAAGGAAAAAACGCAGGTTGATGGTCATTCTATCAAGCAAGTTTTTGACGCAGAAAAGCAAGATTTAGCCCCCAAGTTATAAAGGGGTCATGCAAAAGCAAAAATATATTGGCAAATCTTAAAACAAAACTTTAAAGCGTGATGTTGTGAATACAGGTTCTAAGTTTTTATCACTTATCATCGTGTGCATTAAGGTTGTTATGCTCTTAAGCCATTAACCCAATTTCTCCCCAATCCAATCTGTCAAGCCAGTCATCAGCTTTGGCAGGTTCGCCACATCGGTTGCACCCCCTTGGGCAAAGTCTGGTTTGCCGCCGCCTTTGCCGCCTAAGTTTTCGCTTAGGTGCTTGATGATGTCGCCTGCCTTGATTTTGCCTGTTAAGTGTTTGCCCACGCTTGCGGTCATGGCGATTTTGTCTTCACCGTCTGCCGTATAGACGCTTGCCAGTATCACAATGCCATCAGCCAGTTTTGATTTCATGTCATCTGATAAGGTGCGTAATGTTTTATTATCCATGCCGTTGACCGTGGCAATCAGCACTTTTTGACCATGGATATCTTTTAGGTTGTCCGTCAATGACTTGGCGTGTAAGCTGGCAAGTTTTTGGTTTAGCTGTTCAATTTGTTTTTCCAGATGACGGTTTTTGTCGCTCAACTGTGCCACACGCTGGGCGATTTCATGGCGTTTGGCTTTAAACTGATTGGCAAGTTGGTTTAATTGCTTATCGCCTTGTTGCACATAATTAACCGCTCCCATGCCAGTAACGGCTTCTATGCGGCGAACGCCTGCTGAAATGCCTTGTTCGCTTACGATTTTAAACAGCCCAATATCTCCTGTACGAGTCACATGCAGACCGCCACAAAGCTCAATGGAAAATGGTTTGCCATCTTTATCGGTTGTACCCATGGACAGCACACGCACCGTATCGCCGTATTTTTCGCCAAAGAGCATCATCGCCCCTTTGTTTTTGGCACTGTCAATGTCCAAAATCTCAACATGGGCAGGGGTATTGGCCAATATTTGTTGGTTTACCATGGTTTCAATTTGGTTGATGTTTTGTTCGGTCAATGGTTTGTCATATGAAAAATCAAAACGAAGCAAATCGCTGCTCACCATTGAGCCTTTTTGGCTAACCCCATCGCCCAATATGGTGCGTAAAGCGGCGTGTAGCAAATGAGTGGCGGAATGGTTTTTGGCACTGGACGCACGCACCTGACTTGCCACCTGAGCGGTCGCTGACTGGTTGCGGTTAATATGCCCCATTTTTACCACCCCATGATGAATGATGGCTTGTCCTGATTTTTGGGTGTCTAACACATCAAATACGCCAGATTCGGTGCTGATTTCGCCAAGCTCACCCACCTGTCCGCCACTTTCGGCATAAAATGGGGTTTTATCAAGGATTAACACGCCCTCATCACCTTCTGCCAGCGTATCGGTAGCCTTGCCATCTTGATAAAGATGAATCACGGTGCTGTCATTATCAAGCCGTTCATAGCCCAAAAATTCGGTGGCACTGTCTACTTGAATGAGAGCGTGATAATCCATGGCAAATTTGCCTGCTTCACGCGCTCTTGTGCGTTGCTCTGCCATGCTCATCTCAAAGCCCGCCTCGTCAATGGTGATGCCTTTTTCACGCACAATGTCCGCTGTCAAATCCGCAGGAAAGCCATAGGTGTCATATAACTTAAACACCGTTTCACCTGCTAAGACATCGCCTTGTTGCAAGCTGTCCAATTCTTGCGACAGCAGTTTTAGCCCTTGCGATAATGTTTTGGCAAATTGTTCTTCTTCTTTTAAAATTGCTTGTTCAATTTTGTGCTGTTCATGACGCAGTTGGGGGTAGGCATCGCCCATGATGTCAGCAAGTGGGTGAACCAGCTGATAAAAGAACGCATCTGTTGCCCCAAGTTTGTTGCCATGACGCACCGCACGGCGAATGATGCGACGCAACACATAGCCACGCCCTTCATTGCTTGGGATAACCCCATCAGCAATCAAAAACGCCACCGAACGAATGTGGTCAGCAAGTACCTTTAAAGATGGCTCATTTTGAATGTCGGTGTCGGTTGGCAAGCCAATGATGTTGACCGCCTTTGTCATCAGCTTGGTAAAAATATCAGTCTCATAATTGCCATGCACCCCTTGCATGATGGCACTGATGCGTTCAAGCCCCATGCCTGTATCAACCGATGGCTTGGGCAGCGGCTGCATTATGCCATCTTTTTGGCGGTTAAACTGCATAAAGACGCAGTTCCAAATCTCAATATAGCGGTCGCCATCTTCGTTGGGCGTGCCGGGCAGACCGCCCCAAATATGCTCACCATGGTCATAAAAAATCTCTGTGCAAGGGCCACAAGGGCCTGTGTCCCCCATCATCCAAAAGTTATCGGACTGGTATGCCCCGCCTTTATTATCGCCAATGGCAATGATACGCTCTTGGGGCAGACCGATGTCTTTGTGCCAAATGTCAAAGGCTTCATCATCGGTGTGATAAACAGTCACATAAAGACGGTCTTTTGGCAGGGCAAGCCATTTGTCATCGGTTAAAAATTCCCACGCAAAGGCAATGGCGTCCTTTTTAAAATAATCACCAAAACTAAAATTACCCAGCATCTCAAAAAAAGTATGATGGCGAGCGGTGTAGCCCACATTATCAAGGTCGTTATGCTTACCGCCAGCACGCACGCACTTTTGTGATGACACAGCACGCACATAGTCGCGCTTTTCTAACCCCAAAAAAGTATCTTTAAACTGATTCATGCCTGCATTGGTGAATAAAAGCGTGGGGTCATTGTGTGGAATGAGACTTGATGAGGGGACATGGGCATGCTGTTTTGAGACAAAAAAGTCAATAAAGGCTTGGCGAATTTGTGCTGATGTCATTTGAGTGGCAGAAGATGATGGTTGGCTCACAAGGCTCTCCTAAGATACAACAAGGATAAATACAAGGGTAAAAAATGATGCCATTATATCATGCCAATGGTGAATGATGGCGACAGATGACGAGTAAAATCATAAATATGGTCATGATGGATTCTGTAAGCTTTGTTAACCGTTCATAACTTGGTTATGATGTTATGTCATCTTTTTTATTCTAAAAATATATCTTCATCTTATAATTACTACTGATTGAAAAATGTTTAATTTTATTAACATATTTTAAGCATGAAAATTTATTGATTATCTATTTAAATGTACCGATATTTATCGGCTGGTTTTTGGAAATTGACCATGTTACCTATGTTGTTTGCTCAAAAAAAAATATCGTTATCGGTGGTTGCTGTACTGAGTTTATCTGCCGTTGGTTGTGGTGATGACAGTTCATCAAAATCTGTAAAGTCTACAGAAGAAACCATATCAACTCATGCATCAACCAATCTTAGAAAACAAGAAGCTACAACGCCCATTGAAAGTAAAACAGATGGTAAAATCATAACCAAGCCCACGACCCCAAAAAATCCGGTTAAGTCAGTAACTCCAACTAAGCCCATAGTTACTGTTCCTACTACCACATCTGCCACTCGCATAGCAAATGCCTTGAAAACAGGTGATGCCAGCATCTTGCAAGCTCAAGATCGAGTGGTGTTGATAGCTGATATCAAAGAATCTTTAAACGCCATCAGAAATGACCAAAAAAACATTCTAAATCAAATACTTACTGCCGATAGCCAGCCGTTAGACCAGACGTTGCAACTTACCAATCGTACTGTGCCATTTTATCCAACCAATTCTGCAGTTGTCATTCCTTTACTGCAAGGTTCTAAGGGGCTTAATTTGGCAATGTTATCAACTGCTTATGATGGGCGTGGTTTAAGCTATGCCACCGACATTATTTCGGCAGTAAATCAAGGGCAACATACTCAACATCGCCCTATTTTGGATAATGCCATGCGTTGGTTAGCGACAGGTCATGTGGATAAGAACCGTCCCATCAAGCTTAAAATTGCTGGTGTTAACTATGACATCAAACAATTTAAAGCTTATCTTGATGGTTTAGATAATGTCTCTGCCACTGTGGTAACTTGTCGGGAGTTAACAGATGCTTGCTTATCGCAAGCAGATGTGGTGGTTTTTGGTCATGGTAATGAGAGTATCACGCATGGGGCGACCCTCAGTCAAATGCTGATGAAGAAAGGTAAAGGTGTATTGTATTTAGGCAATAACTGGAATCAAGGCTCATCAGCGGTGGCATTAGGTAAAACACTAGGGTATGGTTCTGATGATTATGCAGGCAATTATTTTCGTTCGCCAGCAGAGCTGAAGAGTTCACAAAGCAGTATTAATGATTTTTGGCAAAAAATTGATTCTCTAAACAGATTATCCCAAGCCATTGACATTGCAGAGGGTAAAGATAGCAGTGTGGTTAATGCTAATCACCCTATCGTTACTGCCTTGAGTATTAACCATCTTTCATCACTTAACCGACTGGGACAAAGTATCTTTACTGATAATAATGGCAGTAAAGTCAGTAACCGCTCAGAATCCTTATGGCGAAAGCTTGTATTATTGTCAGACAGCTATCGGACCAGTGCCACCTATCAAGGTCAAAAGCCCAAGAATGCCCAAATATTTATGCAGACTTATTTGGCAGATACATGGGTTGATTATCTTAGAGAACATCAAACTCCTGTTATCAAGGGAGCAGGTGAGTACATGCCAGCTGCTGCCAAAGATATTGCGGTAAGTACAGATTGGGAGACCATTGACATCACCTTACCACAGGACTCAGGTTATACCATGATTGGACGTGCTAGCATCATGGGTAAACCTGTTCAAATACAAGTGGTTAATGCTAATGGAGCAAGGCTTGCGGTGCAGACCAGTTTTATTCGTGCTAATGGCTCACCGTTTAATGGTTATGTCAGACCGCTTAAACCTAATAGCCCCAGCATTCCACTAAATTATCATGCCATGAGTACTTTAGGTACTGTACAATTTAGCAGTCCATATGGTGGGCCTTTGGTACTAAAATACGATAGGGCAAAAGCCAATCAAACCATCACCTTAAAAGTTAAGGGGGTTGCTAAATACGCTCACTATGATTACACCAAGCCGATGACCACTGCTCAAATTGCTCAAGCAGATCAAGCATTGGCAGATGGTCGTTTTGGTTGGAATACCATCAAGCTAAATGGCGGTGAGATTCAGCAGACAATTGGTTATGCCAAGAAAGCCATTGGCAAAAAATCGGTAAAAAATTATGTTGATAATATTCAAAATTACATCTTTACTAGTAACCAATTGGCATTAGGTTACAATAACCAACCACTTAGCTCCATTACTACCCAACGTTGTCAACAGTTGGGCTGGGACTGTACTGGCAATGTGCATAATCCTAAAGACATTCAGCACTTTGTCGGTTATGTGGCTCAGTGTGGCTTTTTATGCTCAGGTCAACCAATTGATGGTTATGCTGCCATCAATTTTGGATGGGGATATGCTCATGAGCTTGGGCATAATACGGTACAAAGAACCATGACTGTGGCATTCAAAAGTTCTCATACGGGCAAGACGATTGGTTGCTTGGTGGAATGTGATAACAATCATTTGGCAGGTTTGAGTGAATTAAGACAGTTTGAGGGCTTGGGAATAGAAAATACACATAAAGCTGATAACTTTGCCCATTGGCAGATTTATCAACAGATAAACAATGCCAGAAAGATGAAATTGACAGATGAAGCACTTCGAAAGCTGGTGGAAAAAAATATCTGGGATGGTGATGGCTATCAAAATAACAACGGCAAACGAGCTTTTTTAATGCAACAGGCATTTTTATTTACCAAGCTTATTGATAAAAAAGCCAAGCCTGATAGCAATGGTGTATTTTCATACTTTGCTTTGTTGAGCATTGGCGACCGTTTGGTGGGGAAAATGGATTTAAGTAAGGCCAGTATGGCGGATAAAAAAGCCTTTGGTCTTGGTGCGTATGATAAAAGTGATTTTAGCAATCCCGAACTGGATTATATATTAAGCTCAGTCATTTTAGGCTATGATTTAAAACATCTATACACTGTATATGGCATTCCGTTGTCTGACAAAGCAAAATCATCAGTGCAAATGCTCAATTTACCTGACGTACCGTTGCAGTTTTATGCTTTACCAAAAAATAAAGCCAACCATTTGGTGTTAGGTCAATGGATAGATTTGCCTACTACTGGAGAATTGAAAGTCTATCCATATCCAGTTTCTTAATCTTGTCGGGTAATTGGGTAAGTTGAAGTGGGGTAAGTTAAAAATGGTATGATTAATATTGCCCTAACATTAGGGCAATATTTTTTATTTCGTGACTGTAAAACCACCAATGTAATAATTAGGTAACCATCATGTCATCTCTCCACCTGACTGACATCTCTGACCGCCCCTGTGTCAGCACTGGTGGTCATTGCTGCATAGGCACGCAAGGCTTGGGACACATGGCGAATGCGATTGGTAGGCTTCCACGCATGTTTGCCACGCGCTTGCATCGCTTCACGGCGTTTTTGAAGCTCTGCGGGGTCAACCGCCAAGTTGATGGTGCGGTTGGGAATGTCAATATGAATGGTGTCGCCGTCTTCTACCAAACCAATCGCACCCCCTTCAGCGGCCTCTGGGCTGGCATGTCCAATGGATAAGCCTGATGTGCCACCTGAAAAACGCCCATCAGTCAATAATGCACACGCTTTACCCAACCCTTTAGACTTTAGGTAGCTGGTGGGGTAGAGCATCTCTTGCATGCCCGGACCGCCTTTTGGGCCTTCATAACGAATGATGACAATATCACCTGCAATGATTTGGTCTGCCAAAATGGCTTCAACGGCGTCATCTTGGCTTTCAAACACACGCGCCTTGCCTGTGAATGTCAAAATGCTGTCATCGACACCTGCGGTTTTTACCACACAACCACGCTCAGCAATGTTGCCAAATAACACCGCCAAACCGCCATCTTGTGAATAGGCATGTTTCACATCACGGATACAGCCACTTTCACGGTTTAAGTCAAGATTTGGATACTCTTTGTTTTGGCTAAAGGCTTGGGTGGTGCGTACGCCACCTGGGGCGGCAATGTATAAAGCACGAGCTTGCGTATTATCAGGATTCATCACATCCCAAGTTGCCAATGCGTCTTTTAGGGTGGGGCTATGTACGGTGGGCAGGCTGGTATCTAATAATCCTGCACGGTCAAGCTCTGCCAATATGCCCATCACACCGCCAGCACGATGCACATCTTCCATGTGGTATTTTTGGGTGGCAGGGGCAACCTTTGATAGGCAAGGCACCAAGCGAGACAGACGGTCAATGTCTGCCATCTTAAATGCCACGCCCGCTTCATTGGCTGCTGCCAGCAGATGCAAAATGGTATTGGTTGATCCGCCCATGGCGATGTCTAAGCTCATGGCGTTTTCAAAGGCGGATTTGGTGGCAATTGAGCGTGGCAAAACGCTGTCATCACCCTGTTCATAATGACGCTTAGTAATCTCAACAATCATTCGCCCCGCCTTTAAAAACAGCTCTTGACGCTTGGCATGTGTTGCCAGCAGTGAGCCATTACCGGGCAATGACAACCCCAACGCTTCGGTCAAACAGTTCATGGAATTGGCGGTAAACATGCCTGAGCAAGAGCCACAAGTGGGGCAGGCCGAGTTTTCTACCGTTTGCACATCACCATCACTGACCAAATCATCTGCTGCGTCAATCATGGCATCAACAAGGTCAAGTTTGCGAATGGATTGCCCTTGGTCATTGACCACCGTTTCATGCACATTACTGCCATCAACCAAAGTGCTGGCGAGTACTTTGCCAGCTTCCATCGGCCCGCCTGAGACAAAAATTGTTGGAATATTAAGACGCATCGCCGCCATCAACATACCAGGGGTGATTTTATCGCAATTACTGATACACACCAAAGCATCAGCACAATGGGCATTGACCATATATTCTACGCTGTCAGCAATCAAATCACGGCTTGGTAAGCTATAAAGCATGCCTGAATGCCCCATGGCAATGCCATCATCAACAGCGATGGTATTAAACTCTTTTGCCACCCCGCCCGCCTTTTCAATCTCACGAGCGACCAATTGCCCCATGTCTTTAAGATGCACATGCCCCGGAACAAATTGGGTAAAGGAATTGGCAATGGCGATGATGGGTTTTTGAAAATCGGCATCGGTCATGCCAGTGGCACGCCACAAAGCCCTAGCCCCTGCCATGTTGCGACCTGCGGTGGAAGTTTTTGAGCGATAGTCAATGGCATGTGTCTTGTTGTCATCAGTCATGGCGTTAATCCTGTGTTAATCCTGTTAATGGGGTGAATGTGGATAATCTAAATAATGTGAATATGAATGTGAATGTGAATAATGTGGAGAATGACAATATTGTCATTCATAACACGTTGGTTTTGATGGCATTGTCTAACATAAACAAGGCGTTCAGGTTTTCGTTAAGTTCGGTTAATAAGCTGATGGCATAATGTGTGGGCAGCAGCTGATATGCCCCTGACTTGGGAATCAGATGGCTTAGCGTATCACCCTCACCAGATGTCATATTCAGACTTAACGGCAGATTGCCTTGATACAACACATCAACCCGACCATACAATGACCAGCCATCAATGGCAAGCCTTAAGGCGGTGTCTTGTTCTTGGCAATAGATGGGTTGTAACGGTTGAGTGCTACTCTGCCAATGTAGGCGTAATGCCAATAATAACTCTGGCTGATATAAGACCGCTGAGCCTGCGACACGCACAAACCAAGGATTGACAATGTTGAACATGTGGCTAATGTCGCCGCTGTTAATATCACTGATGTCATCGTGAATGCCATGTGTATTTGCCAACAACTGTTTGGCATCATCTGCTGTCATGGGTTGATTAAACTGGCTTAATAAAGCAGGGGTGAGTGGATACTGTTGTTTTTGCTCATCGTCTAATCGGTCATAATGATACAAAAATGGCAATGTCCCATGTTGATGGCAGATGCGTTCTGTGACTTTACAATTATGCACTTGCCAAGGTATCTGTGGGATTAATAGCAATGACAATAAATCATGACCCAATTCACTGGCGTGTTTACTGACAGTTTCATCGGTGGTTGCGGTTTTATTGGTGGTTGTGATTATGGCATTCATTGTGTGAATTTAAGGTTATGATAAGTTTATGAATAAAAGGGTAAACATCTGATTGATTTGGTGGTATGATTTTGTGAGTCTTAAATGACTCAACGTCAAATACCCCATGTGAGACATGAACCATTTCATATTTAACGTAAAAACATATTTAACGTAAAAACATGAACGTAAAGCAATTTTAACGTGAAATGGTTTTAACGTGAAATCATGACACAAAAAAAGGATAATATCATGCCAGTTTATGATGATGACAATATTTTTGCAAAAATTCTACGTGGTGACATTCCCAATCACACCGTCTATGAAGATGATAAAACACTGGCATTTATGGACGTGATGCCACAAGCTTACGGACATGTGCTTATCATTCCTAAATGTCAAGCAACTGAGTTGACTGATTTACCAGCAGATGATGCCTTGGCGGTGATAAAAACAGCCAAAAAAGTCATGAAAGCCCAACGGCAAGTGCTTAAATGCACAGGCATTGTACAAATGCAGTTAAATGGCGAACAAGCAGGTCAAAGTGTCTTTCATTACCACACACACCTAATTCCCACCCATGTTCATAAGCTTGGTAAACACGCAGGAGAACAAGCCGACGCTGACAGCTTGGCACAACTGGCAAGACAGCTTGCTGATGCGATTGAATCTATTTAGGATTGATGTGTGTTAGGGCTGGCTGGGCAACACTTTTTTATAAAAATATTTGGATTTGCCCGAGATGATTTTATCTACTGTTGTGATTAAATCTTCAACAATGTCATCATAGACCCCATAAGCCAACTCTTGCTCAAAGGACGTGAACGGATTTTTACGAATGGCAGATTTCACTTCAGTGATGCCACCTTTGCTATAAAAAAAATCCACCCGACCTGTGGTGTTTAGCACACAGCTTAACTTACCGCCATTGGTGGTGATGTCAAAGCGTTCAGGCATAAACACATAATCATCGACGTCCAAGATTTTTTTTTCAACAATTTTTTCGACGGTTTCAGTAAACAAGGATTTGATGTCAAACATGGTGTGCCTTTTATGATTTGGTTAATGTTTAGATATCAGACAATGATGCCATCAGCATAGCATATATGAATTGCCAATAAATAGCAAAAAATAGCAAAATTCTGCTCATTTTTTAAATGCTTATGATTTAAAAAGGCAACGCATACATAAAAACAATGTGTTAAGATAAGCCCTTTAAGTGTGTACTGTGTGTATGTTTCATAAGTATTTAATGACTTCGATATTTGATAAATGACATCTGTGTCTGTTAAGCAGTTAACCCCACATCTTTTACTGACTCCCTTAAATATTCACAATCAAACCATAGATAATCGTTTGATTGTTGCCCCAATGGCTGGCGTGACAGATAACCCATTTCGCCGTTTGTGTAAATCTTTTGGAGCAGGACATGCGGTCAGTGAAATGATCATCGCAGATACTGCTTTATACGCTCGTAAAAAATCTTTATATCGTGCGAACTTTAACGGTGAAATTGCTCCCATATCTGCCCAAATTGCAGGGGCAGACCCTGATAAACTGGCTGATGCCACCCAGTTTCAGATTGATAATGGGGCTCAAATCGTGGATATTAACATGGGTTGCCCTGCCAAAAAGGTGTGTCAGAAAATGGCAGGGTCAGCACTGTTACAAGATGAAAACCTTGTTAAACGACTGCTGGACGCTGTGGTTAATACAGCACAAAAGTCTAATGTACCAGTGACTTTAAAAACTCGCCTTGGCTATGCCAATGGGCAAGAAAACATCATGCAGGTGGCACAATTGGCTCAGCAAGCAGGCATTGCTGCCATTGCCATTCATGGGCGTACTCGTGAAGATAAGTATCTTGGTCATGCTCGTTATGAGCTGATAAAGCAAGTTAAAGATAGCCTAAGCATTCCTGTGATTGCCAATGGTGATATTGACAGCCCTAAAAAAGCATTACAAGTTTTTGAACAAACAAGATGCGATGCCATTATGATAGGCAGAGCAGCCCAAGGTAACCCTTGGATATTTGCTGACATTCATCACTATCTAAGCCATGGTACGATGCCAACTGCCCCTAGCCTGAGCGTCATTCGTGATACCGTGCTGACTCACTTACAAGAGCTGTATGGCTTCTATGGTGAATATTCAGGCTGTCGCATCGCTCGTAAGCACATTGCTTGGTACACCACAGGCATTCCCAATGCCAATGCGTTTCGTGATGTGATGTATCAAGAAGACTCCACTGCCAGCCAATACCGAATGGTGAGTGATTTTTTTACTAAAGCGATAAATGCACAATGACAGTGTGATGATAAATGACAGTGTGATAATGACAATGTCATCATGATAATGCACTTAAGATTAATAAGTAATCAGGTCAATTAAAATAGAGAAGAATCATGCGTATCCGAAAACTGTTTAAATTTGAAAATGCCCACATTGTGCGAAACTGTAGCTCAGAGCGGTGTAAATATTCCATTCATGGGCATAGTTATCAGATTGAATTGATTTTACAAGCCCATCGCCTTGACCATGGGCAGATGGTGTATGATTTTGGTTTATTAAAATCGTCCATCAAGGACATCATTGACAGTTTTGACCATGCCATTTGTTTTTGGAATAAAGACGATTCAGACTATATCGATGCTTGCAAAAAATTTAGCAATCGTTGGGTAAGCCTGCCTGTGTCGCCATCAGCAGAGCAGTTTAGCCGAGTGATATTTTTTTGGGTAAAACAGATATTAGAACAAACCCACATGCAAAACGGTGAAGCTGATGTGTCAGTGTATTCGGTGATTGCCCATGAAACCGCCACTGGTTATGCCCAATGTTTTGAAGATGATGTGTTAAACGCACAAATGGGCGAGCTAAGGTTGACTGATTTTGACTTTAGTGATGCGGTTAAAGCCGAATGGAGCGACCCGTTGATGTATGATAAACTGATACACGGCGAAAAATTTGTCAATCCAACTGTCTCATTGCAAGTCAATGCAAATTAAAGTTAATATCAATTAAAGTTAATATCAATTAAATTAAAGTTAATACAAGTTAAATGGTCAATAAAACGCTCATTCTCACATCAGAAACTGACACTCAAGCTCTGGCCCATGATCTTGCTCAAATGAACATCACAGGCAGTGTGTGGCTATCGGGTGATTTGGGGGCAGGCAAGACCACGCTCACACGCTACTGGTTACAAGCAATGGGGCATGCTGGTGCGGTGAAAAGTCCAACTTTTACACTGGTTGAGCCATATCGAATTTGCCAAGCAGATGGCACAATCAAGCCTGTTTATCATGCCGATTTATACCGATTAGACGACCCGGAAGAATTGGATTTTATTGGCTTTTATGAATATCAAGATGAACCAAACTCACTGGTGATTATTGAATGGGCAAGCCGTGCCGAAGGTTATTTGACCAAGCCAAATGTCATCATTGATATTAAACGCCTTGAGAATGATGCCCAAACTAACCATCGAGAAGTGACCATTCATTTTGCAACCTAATCGCCCCAATCGTATTGAAAAACTCTCACCCTTGCTTATCAATCAACTGGCAGCAGGTGAAGTGGTTACACGCCCTGCATCAGTGGTGAAAGAGTTGCTTGAAAATGCCATTGATGCAGGGGCAGATGTGATTGAAATTCGCATCACTCAAGGTGGTATGGGTATGATTGAAGTGGTGGACAATGGACAAGGCATTTTGCCTGAAGACATGAGCATGGCGGTGACTCGTCATGCCACCAGCAAGGTTGCTGATGTGGCAAACCTGCATGGGATTACCACGTTAGGCTTTCGGGGTGAAGCATTGGCATCTATTGTGGCGGTATCACGAGTCTGTATCATCAGCAGTGCCGATGACACAGGGGTAGGGAGAAGACTGCTGGTTACTGGGGTGATTGGTGATACGCCTGACATTGTGCCTTGTGTGTATCAACGTGGCACACAAGTGACGGTCAAAGATTTATACTTTAATGTGCCTGCTCGCCGTGCCAATCTTAAAAACATCGCCACAGAGTACCAACACATTGAAACGGTGGTTAAGGGCATTGCCACTGCTTATCCTGCCATGACCTTACGTTTGTATCATGATGGCAAATGCCGACAACAACTACAAGCGGTTACGCTCACTTGTCATCAAAAACACACTGACAATCAAAAACACATCAACTGCCTAAGTCCAATGATTGATGAGCATCAGCAAGGCACATTGTTTACTGCATTTACTGCTTATTTAACCCGTTTACAACAGGTTTTGGATTTGTCCTGGGCTCGTTTGTTGCCCTTTTATCACCCATTATCATCTTATTTACCCCGCCTCTCTAAAAATACTGATGAATCGTCATATCTTGTGGGCTGGCTTTGGCAGTCAACAACCGCCAAATGTGAGCGTCTGATATACGTCAATCACCGCTTGATTAAATTGCCCAGCATCAGCCAACAAATTCGCCAAACGCTAACCGCACAAGGCGTTGATGCCGAATCCATCAGTTATGCTGTTTATTTTGTGTTGCCATCTGAGCTTTGTCATGTGAATGTTCACCCAAGTAAGCAAACCATTCATATTCAGGCATTAAGTGTCATCAATACCCATCTGCATGATTGTCTTAGTAAATGTTTAAATCAGCTTGATAAAACGCAACTTTGCCAACCACAGCCACACAAACAACATTCAAATAAACAACATTCACGCAAACCATCAATTCAGCCAAAACAACAGCCAAACACAACATCGGACATACCGCCACAATCTGCCCCACAATCTGCTTTAGAACAAACTCGCACACTGATAAGCCAACCTGCACAAAGCAGTTATTTTAAGTCATCTAATTTCTCTAAGTCATATGACAAACGACCATCTGGTATGGCTCAAGTCAATAGCCCACATGCCATCTATCAGCTGAGTCATGTGTCTGATTCACCAATTAACTCTCATTATTCAGCTAACCTTAACTATTCAGTTAATTTTAATCCTTTAAACACTGATGATGACCCCATCGCATTAAGTGTGATTTATCGGCTAAGTGCAAGCTTATTGTCTCATCTTGTCATCAATAGGGTATGGCGGTTGATTGACTGCTCTTGGCAAAATCAAATGAATCATTCTTTATTATTCATTAATGACAAACGATTGCGATTACCGACAGAGCATGTGCCTTGGCAATTATTATGGCATCAACAAACATTGATATTGACGCAAAACTGTCATGATTCACAAAGTTTGATTGCCAGATTAACTGGTGAAGCAACATTGCATCAGTTGCTGATACAAAACACAGTTCATTAATGGGTTAATCATAAGACAGCGTTTATTTTGACAGTTTTATTATGACAAACCATCATGTTACCAAGTTACTGACCGCCAATACTTCCTTACCAGTCGATGGGCTAAAGGACTTTATTAAACAAGACAATGCGGTGTTATGTTTACTTGCACCGACTGCCAGTGGCAAAACTGACTTTGCCCATCAGCTTTATCAGACAGGTCGTTTTGAATTAATCTCAGTGGACTCGGCATTGATTTATCAAGATATGAATATTGGTTCTGCCAAACCAACGGCTGATGAACTGATGCGTTATCCGCATCATTTGGTTGATATCATGCCACCCACTGACAGCTATGGTGTGGCGAGTTTTGTGGCAGATGTGCAAAGATTGATTGAGCAAATCCATCAGCGCGGCAAACTGCCCTTTTTGGTGGGTGGCACGATGATGTATTATATGGCGTTATTTGACGGCATATCCGCTGTGCCTGACAGTGAGCCTGAAGTGCGTACAAAAGTTGCCCAGTGGCTAAAAACAGAAGGTTTGGCCAATCTGTATACATATTTACAAACCATTGACCCCATCACCGCTCATAGGCTCAATGCCACCGACAGCCAACGCATCACTCGTGCGATTGAAGTGTATGAACAGACGAATAAACCCATCAGCCATTGGCAACAACTGCCCAAAATGGCATTGGCAAATCAACCAAATCAAGCATGGCTAGGGCTTGCGGTGATTCCTGAGCGAGCGTGGTTATATGAGCGTATCCAAAGGCGATTGGAGCAAATGTGGCAACAGGGGCTGATTTTTGAAGTGGTGCGGTTAATCCAAAAATACCCATTACACAATAACCTACCATCGATGCGATGTGTGGGTTATCGACAAGCCATAGATGGCTTAATGCAGTTGGGCTTAATTTGGACAGACACACAAGGCAAGTTATTGGTCGCATCAGATACCATGACACAGCTGATGCCCATTCAGTGGTTATTAACGCATCTGCCCACTGACCAGCATCTGAACGAACATGATTTATCTGAGCTGTTAAAACATCATCGGGCCCATTTTAAAGGCTTGCCAAACATGTCAAATCCCCCTTGCATCACTGCTGATGACGTGTTGGCTTGTCAAGATATAAAAAATAAGGCATTATATGCCACAAGGCAATTAGCAAAGCGACAATATACTTGGTTAAACAAGCTGATTATGTCATCTGATGCCATGTCTGTTCATGACGGCATAAAAACCATCATGACGTTTACGTCCATAGAACAAATACAACAAAAATTATGTTAAAGGTTGATATTTGGGTAATTTTTTAATGAAAACCCTAAAGAATTTTTAAAGACGCTTATTATAATGAGCGGTCGGTTTTTTCCTACCATTTTTATTTATCATTTTTTTATTTATCATTTTTATCATCACTGTTACCATCATCATGTCATAAGATGATGTTAAGCGTTGACGGAACAAGGTAAGCGTGTTGTTATTGTCTTTTAAAGTAAAGTTGTTATCTTTTAAAGTTGCCATCTTTTAGAATATGAATCGTCCAATGTTGGAGAATAATAATGTCAAAAGGTCAAACCTTGCAAGACCCTTTTTTAAACAGTTTGCGTAAAGATCGCATTCCAGTTTCTATTTTCTTGGTAAACGGAATCAAGCTACAAGGTCATATTGAATCATTTGACCAATATGTGGTGCTACTTAAAAACACCGTGAGTCAAATGGTCTATAAGCACGCCATCTCTACCGTTGTCCCTGCACGCAACCCTCGTAACGCTGGCACCTCACCCATGGGCATGCAATCATCGACCATTCAGTCATCAGCGATGTCATCATCTGGTTATCAAAGTGGTGGCTATGGCGCTTACCAAAGTGAAGCCGATGATGCTGGTTTTAACCGTGGTGGTTTTAGCCAAGAGCGTGGCTTTAATCGTGGCGGTTTTACCCAAGAGCGTGGCTTTGAGAGAGGTGGATTTGCCCAAGAGCGTGGCTTTGACCGTGGGGGTTTTGCTCAAGAACGTAAACTTGATAATCGCAAGTTTGATGGTGGCTTTGGTCAAGAGCGAGGATTTAATCAACCATTTGATGTCAATGCCAGTCGCCTTGAGGGCAAAGGCTTTCAAGAGACAAGTAGCAATGATTTTAATGGCGAAGATGATGAAGATTAATGACTGATGATTAATGATTGATGACTGATGATTGAGATTAATGCCCAATGAGCGCCTGCCATACTGACCATCTTATCCGCCATGCCAAAGAAGCCATTCAAAAGGAGCAATCTGCCTTGTCCTTGTTGTCAGAGGAGATTGATGAGCGTTTTGAACAGGCCTGCTTAACGATTTTGAGTTGTCAAGGTCGAGTGGTGGTAACAGGCATGGGCAAATCAGGTCATATCGCCCGCAAAATGGCTGCTACCTTTGCGTCAACAGGAACGCCTTCTTTTTTTATGCACCCAGGGGAGGCTGGGCATGGTGATTTAGGCATGTTGGTCAAAGGTGATGTGTTGTTGGCGATTTCTAACTCAGGTGAGTCTGATGAAATCAAAACCTTAATCCCCGTGGTAAAAAAACTGAACATTCCGTTAATCAGCATCAGTCGAGATTTGCGCGGATTTTTGCCCAAAGAAGCAGACATTGCGTTGACTTTGGGCAAGTCTGAAGAGGCTTGCCCCCTTGGGCTTGCCCCTACTTCCAGCACCACAGCCACATTGGTATTGGGTGATGCGTTGGCGGTGGCATTGGTACACGCGCGTGATTTTACGTCAGAAGATTTTGCCTTGTCGCATCCTGCTGGGGCATTGGGGCGTCAGTTGCTCTTGACTGTGGCGGATTTAATGCACCAAGGTGATGATTTGCCTGTGGTGTCAATACATGCCAGTTTGGAAGATGCGGTGTTTGAGATGACCAGTGGACGACTGGGAATGACGGTCATTACTGATAACAATAACCGAGTGGTTGGCGTGTTTACTGATGGTGATTTGCGTCGCAGTCTTAATCGCAATCTTCAGCTTGACCATCACATCTGTAACATCATGACCAAAGAGCCAAAGTGTGTCAATAAAGACACTCGTGCGTCTGATGCTCTGTCCATTATGAATGAAAAGGGCATCAGTCAGCTGTTGATTTTAGATGATATGGCACATTTATTGGGCATCATCACCATTCATGACTTGTTGCAAGCTGGGGTTAGCTAGCGTGAGCCGTTTGGTCATTCATGAATATCAGCCATTGATTTTAGCCCATGATAAAATAACCCATTAACCCATGTCTGCTTAGAAAAAACTTAAGCAAGAAAAACAAAACTTAAGCCAAAAACCCCTAACTAAAAAATCCCTAACTAAAAAACATTGCCAAAGAGATTGCCATGACAGATTTATTAAAAAAAGCCGCTAACATTAGGCTGTTGGTATTAGATGTTGACGGTATCTTATCTGATGGCAAGATTATCTTTGATGCCAATGGTGTTGAGAGCAAACAGTTTCATGTGCAAGATGGCCTGGGCATCACGGCATTGCATCAGTATGGCATTCACGTTGCCATCATCACAGGACGCATCAGCCCCATGGTCGCCAAAAGAGCCGATGAGCTTAATATTGTCCATGTGCTACAAGGGCGTGATGACAAATTGACTGCCCTAAAAGAATTGCTGGCAAGTAAAGCGTTGTTGGCAAATTTGTCCAGCCCCATCAGCCTTAATGAATGTGCTTATATGGGTGATGATTTGCCTGACATCAAGGCTTTACAGGCAGTGGGATTTGCTGCCACTGTTCCCAATGCTCATCGTGAAGTCATTAACCGAGTGGACATGGTAACCACTCGCACAAGTGGGGAAGGTGCGGTCAGAGAGGTGTGCGACTTGATATTAAAAGCCACGGGTCATTATCAAGATTTTATTGCAAAATTTGAATGATGGTTTTGATTGTAAAATTTGATTAATTAAATGTTTGATTAATTAAATTTAATTAAATAAATGGTATTGATGGTATTGAATGAATAGTAGGGTCATGTGAGTTCATTGATTTTGATAAGCCAAACACTGTGAATAACAAATATTTTTTTATCATTGCGGTTTTGATTGCCATCGTTGCGGTCTGGATATTTAACGATGTGGGGGAGATGCGACAACCAGTGGGCATCAGCCAAAATAATGTGGATACTGAAGTTACCGACATACAAGCGATGCAAACCAATGATGCTGGCGAGACTGAATATCAACTGCAAGCTGAGTCAATAACCCGTGATGAGCAGACCCACCTTGATGGTATTCAGGGGTTGCAAATGGATTGGCAAACCTCTGGTGAGCAGGCTTATGAGCTGACTGCCCAAAGGGCAACCATGAACCAGCAAACGGGAAATTTACAGATATCAGGAGGGTTTCAGCTGATGGGTATTCTGCCCAACGGTGAACAACATATCGTGGTGGTGGGTGATGGTCTTGAGGGCAACAGCAAAGATAAACTGCTGACCAGTCATCAACCCGTTAAGATCAGCCAAGGCAACAACACATTTACCGCAGGGACGATGCAAGCGAACTTAAACACAGGTGAGTTTGAATTTGGGCAAATTGAAGTGATGTTTGACCCAAGCCCCAGACAAAATAAGAGCTTGTTTTAAATACACACATAAGGTCGATACACATAAGGTCAATGCCAGTAAGACACTGATTGATGATTGACAAATTGATGTGATTGACAAATTGATAAAGCCAAATTGCTTTACTTGAGCAAGTTGAGTAAATGATATGAATGAATTTTTGCGAGCGTTTTTTTTACGATTGTTCTGTTTGTGTCGCCAGTTTTTATCGACTGGCTTATCAAGTATGGCCGTTTTATCAAGTATTTCCATCAGTGCGATGGCATTGCCCTCTGATGCCAACCAACCCATTCGTTTATTGGCAGATAAGGCAACTTACAAACAAAGCACAGGTGTTACCAGTTACAGTGGCAATGTCATCATTACTCAAGGCACATTTAAAATGACTGCCGATAACATCACCGTTCATCTGTCACAAAACCGCAGTATCGATTCTGCCGTTGCCACAGGTCGTCCTGCCACGATGGAACAAGTCGTTACTAAAGATAAGGGACTTGCTAAAGGACAAGCCCATAAGATTGACTACAACACCGTAACAGGCATCGTTACTTTAACAGGTGATGCCAAACTCAACCAAAATGGGGCAAGCTTTTCAGGCAACCAAATCCGCTACAGCCTAAAAGCAGGCGATGTTGAAGCAACCGCTGGTGGCGGTCATCGGGTTGAGTTGGTGTTTCCACCCAATGAAGCCACCAACCGCCAAAGTATTCGCTAACTAAGGCACTCATCAACATGACAAGCGATGCCAAATTCATCAGCAATCAGTCCATCAGCAAATTGAGCATTCGTCATCTTGCCAAGCAATATGGCAAACGCTGGGTGGTCAAAGATGTGTCCTTTGAGTTAAGTCAAGGTCAAGTGGTGGGGCTGTTAGGTCCTAATGGGGCAGGCAAAACCACCAGCTTTTATATGGTGGTTGGACTTGTGCCAATGGATAAGGGGCAAGTGCTGTTGATGGACTCTGAGCATGGTGCTGGCACGAGTTTATCACATTTATCCATGCACGAGCGGGCCCGTCATGGCATTGGTTATTTACCACAAGAAGCTTCTATTTTTCGCAAACTGAGCATTCAAGACAATATCCTGTCGATTTTACAGACTCGTAAAGATTTAAATAAAGCCGAACAAAAGCAAACGTTGGAAAAGTTGATGGCTGAGTTTCATCTTGAGCATGTGCGTCATTCCATGGGCATGAGCGTGTCAGGTGGTGAACGGCGACGTTGTGAGATTGCCCGTGCGTTGGCTGCCAATCCTAAATTTATCTTACTTGATGAGCCATTTGCTGGTGTTGACCCCATTTCTGTGGGTGATATTAAAGAAGTGGTTACCCAACTTAAACAGCGAGGTATTGGGGTGTTGATTACCGATCACAATGTGCGAGAAACGTTGGCAATTTGTGAAAAAGCCTATATTGTCAGTGAAGGGACAATCATTGCCGAAGGCTCAGCCGATGACATCTTGCAAAACGATTTGGTACGACAAGTTTATTTAGGTGAAGATTTTGTGGTTTGACGGTGTTGTTGATGACAAGCATTGATGACGATGATTGATAATGAACGTTTATGACGATAAAAGAACGCATTTTACAAGCGGTATTGTTTGAGACGCTTGCGATTTTGTTATCATTGGGCTGGGTAAAATTACTCAGCTTTTTTGCTTTACAAAAGACGCAATCAGCCCATGTGCAATCAACCCATGATGGCAAGGTGTTGTTGATGTTGATGGGTATTTCGCTCATGGCGATGATTTGGACATTTATTTATAATTTATTGTTTGATAAGTGCTTTGTTGGTGATAAATTGGCTCGCCCAGTGTGGTTGCGTGTGCTTCATATCGTGGGATTTGAAGCTGGCTTGTTGTGTTTTACCTTGCCGCTTGTGATGTGGGTGATGGGCATTGGGCTTTGGCAAGCTTTTGTGTTGGATATTTCCTTGACGTTATTGGTATTGGCATATGGCTTTGGGTTTTATTGGGTATATGATGTGCTTAGAGCAAAGTGCTGTCAACGCTAACCATTTAACGTTAACCATAAAGACAAGCGACTAAACTGGTCAGCAAATTAAAAAAATAAGTGAATTAAAGGCAATCTATCTTAGGAGTGTCATGTCCAAATCCAAATCTTCTTATGTCTGTCAACACTGTGGTGCTCACTTTGGTAAATGGTCAGGGCAATGCAGTGATTGTGGTGAATGGAACTCACTGGTTGAAGCCCCCAATGTCAGCCTGCCTCACCATAATAAAACCAACGCCCGTACCGCACACAGTAACCAGCAAAATAACAAACACAGCAACAAAGGCAATTATGCTGGGGTACAAAGTGGCATTATTGCGTTAAATGCCGTCAGTGTTACCATGGACACTCGCTTACCCACTGGTATCGGTGAGTTTGACCGAGTGCTTGGTGGTGGGTTGGTTGCAGGTTCTGTGGTGCTGATTGGTGGCGACCCCGGTATTGGTAAATCCACCATTTTGTTACAAATCGCCACCACCATGGCTAAAGTCGATTCACTGGCAGGCAGTGGCTTGTACGTTACTGGTGAAGAGTCTTTATCACAAGTTGCCATGCGTGCTCAGCGGTTAGGTTTGCCCACCGACCGCTTAATGGTGCTTGCTGAGACCAATGTTGAGACCATCTGTCATGCCTTGACTCAAGAACAGCCAGCCATTGCTGTGATTGATTCGATTCAAACACTGTACACCGATGCCATCAGCTCAGCCCCTGGCGGTGTCAGCCAAATTAAAGAATCAGCTGCCATACTCACTCGCTATGCCAAACAGACAGGCACCGCATTGTTTTTGGTGGGCCATGTTACCAAAGAAGGGGCATTGGCAGGACCTCGTGTACTTGAGCATATGGTAGATACGGTATTGTATTTTGAAGGGCAGTCTGACAGCCGTTTTCGCATGATACGAGCGGTAAAAAATCGCTTTGGGGCGGTTAATGAGCTGGGCATATTTGGCATGACTGACATGGGATTAAAAGAAATTGCGAACCCATCAGCCATTTTTTTACGCCGATATGATAAACCCATCGCAGGGTCGGTGGTGATGGTCAGCCGTGAAGGCACTCGCCCATTGTTGGTAGAAGTGCAGGCATTGGTGGACAATGCTCAAGGACAGCCCAGACGCATGGCATTGGGGCTTGACCATCAACGCCTTGCGATGCTATTGGCGGTGATGCACCGTCATGGTGGCGTGCATACTGGTGGTCAAGATGTTTATGTCAATGTGGTGGGTGGTGTGAAGGTGTTAGAAACAGGGTCAGACTTGGCGGTGTTACTGGCTTGTGCGTCTAGCATTAAAGAAAAGCCATTGCCCACATCGCTGGCGGTGTTTGGTGAAGTGGGATTGTCTGGTGAAATTCGCCCTGTGCCAAATGGCCAAGAACGTCTAAAAGAAGCAATGAAACATGGCTTTACCCATGCCATCATTCCTAAGGCAAATGCCCCAAAGGCACAATTTGACCAATTTAAAGGCATCAGCATCTATGCGGTTGATAGATTATATGAAGCGATGGAGCAAGCCTTTAATATTGACTAATTAACAACATTGACTGATTAACTCATTAACAATTAAGGCCCACTGACCTTTTCAATGGTAACATTGCCCACCCCACCACTGATGATGCCCAGTTTATTGGCAGCAGCTTTGGATAAATCCAACACTCGACTGCCATGGTAAGGACCACGGTCGTTGATTTTTACGACCACACTTTTGCCGTTGGTATTGTTGGTAACTTTGACATAGCTACCAAGCTTAAGTGAGCGGTGAGCAGCAGTCATGGCATTCATATCAAACAGCTCACCACTGGCGGTCTTACGTCCATGAAACTTACTGCCATACCAAGAAGCCAAACCTGATTGGCTAAACTTATTCACCGTATTGGAAGCGACTGCGGTTAATTTTTCTAACACATCTTGCTCTTGGCTAACCGTGGCAGAACTTTGGGCAGTTGCTAATAGTGGGCTTTCTAAAGACAGCTCTAAGGGCTGTCTGGCAGATTTTATCAGTGATGATGCTTGGTCGTGCTGGGTTTGTAAATTTTTTAAGACTTTTTCGATATTTGGCGAAGAGTCAATCACTGCTTGTGTATCCATGTTGTGATGAGTGGCGGCTTGAGCGGACATGCTGACAGCAACCAATCCTAAAGCAAGATAACCAGACGTGATAAATCTCATGGTCAATACCTCATGTTGTGAGTTGTGAGCATGACTTATTAAGAAAAATTTGTTAGGAAAATTTAATCAATATTGCGATTAAATCGATATTAAGTCATGCTAAAAAATGGCACAAATGGTTGTCAATAAACAAGATAACAGAAAAAAGCCAACAAAAAAGTGAGTAAAGGGTAGCGTATTTGCCATCAAAAAACAACAACAAAGGGTTAATAGGGCATTTGTGAGGGATAAAATGGGCAAAATGACCCATTTAATTAACAAATATTGACAAATTAAATGGCATTTGTCTTAATTTAATAATTTAACTTAATAATCAATGCCGTTTACTTTGTTAAATTTCTTTGTTTGATGTTTTTTGTTCTGTTTTTTGTTCGATGTGGTCGTCAGCAAATCACCATGAATGCTTTGCTGTTCTTAACCATCGCTGTTCTTAACCATCAGTCATTAGGCAAACATCATAAAAGATGGCTATTAAGCCATTATTTTTAATTGTGTTTATTTTGTATGATGGGTATGAATGGACATTAACAATCCAAACCCTGCCATGAGCGTGATAATCGCAGTACCGCCATAACTGATGAACGGCAACGGCACGCCCACCACAGGTAAAATGCCACCCACCATGCCAATGTTGACAAACACATAGACAAAAAATGACATGGCTATCGCCCCAGCCAACAGCCTGCCATAAGTATCAGGATTGACAAAAGAGATGTGTAACGCTCGCAACAACAAACAAGCGTACATAAATATCAACAGCATGACCCCAAATAATCCAAACTCTTCAGAGAAGGCGGCAATAATAAAGTCAGTATGCCCTTCAGGCAAAAAATGCAAATGCGATTGCGTGCCTTGCAAATATCCCTTACCTGTCAGACCGCCTGAGCCAATGGCGGTTTTTGATTGAATGATGTTCCAACCTGCCCCTAACGCATCAGTGTCAGGGTTTAATAACGTCATGACTCGCTGGCGTTGGTAATCATGTAATAAAAATTCCCAAGCCATTGCCACAAATGGCACAAATATTGCCACGGCAGTGCCAATCATCCACCAAGGCAAACCTGATAAAAACAACACAAATATGCCACTGGAAGCCACCAAAATGGACGTACCCAAATCTGGCTCTTTGGCAATCAATAGCACAGGTACGATGATGATGGTCAGGGTGGTGAACACACTCACCAAGTTAGGTGGTAAATCACGCCTTGATAAGTACCATGCACACATCATTGGCATGCCCAGTTTCATAAACTCAGATGGTTGTACGCTGCCAAAGCCAGGAATGCGTATCCACCGCTGAGCTCCCATACGGACTTCACCAATAATTTCAACCAACAACAACAAGATGATGCCCATGACATAAAAAATGGGGGTCAAGGCCTTATAAATGCTGGGTGGTACTTGTGCCATGGCAAACATGACCACAAAGGCAATTACATAACTGACCATTTGTCGAGTAACCATGTTCATGTCTTGGGTCGATGCACTGTATAAAATGCTCAAGCCAATAAAGCAGATGCTAAGCAACAGCAAAGTTAACCAAGGGTCAACATGAATTTTTTGCCAAATACTGGGTTCATCAGCACCACCAAAGTGGTGACTGCTGCGAGAAAAACGATATTGAGGTTGCATGGGCATGGGATAACATTGATAAATCAAAGCAAAAAAGACAGACGTAAAAGAAGCAAAAAAAAGACACCAGTGCCTGGGCAATCATACCGAGACCATGGTGGTTATTTTAACGATAAATGGGACATTAAGATAGGGGGAGATAAATTTACATTCATGTCTTCGCTTGTCATAAACAAACCCTGCCTTGAAAAGATGAATAGATTGACATTTAGAGCAATGGGTTATGACTTGGTTCATATGGCAAGTGCCAAAGGCAAAAGTATTCTATCTTATGATTGACTGACCACTTTATCCGATTTCATCACATCAAGCACAATGCTCCTAAGCCAGCGATGAGCCATGTCGTGTTCGGTGCGTTCGTGCCATGTCATCATGATGGTAAAACCATCAATGGCGATGGGTGGATTTTGTAGGCGTACATTTGGCAATCTTTGGGCAAGGTGCTTGGGCAATACTGCCACCAAATCTGAATCATTCAACAGCTGTGGCAGTAGCGAGATATGGTCTACCGACACCATCACTTTGCGTTTTCGCCCCAACTTTTGTAAGGCAATGTCAGTGGCTCCACGAAACTCGCCACCATTATAAGAGAGCATGGCAAAGGGCAATTTGCAAAACTCATCAAGCGTTAAAGCGGTGTTTGCCATGGGGTGCATTTTGCTCATCACACAAACATAATGCTCTTCATATAATAGCGTTTGAGGCATGTCATCACTGATATGATTCTGCCCAACCAGCGCCAAATCAATGGCGTTTTTATCAAACAAAGTCTTGATGTTTTGCCCTTGCACAGGCAATAAGGCAACTTTGACATTCGGAGCAAGCCGTCTTAGCCTTAAAATCAAGGGCAAAGCGATGATTTGCTGCACATAATCCATCGCCCCGATGCGTAAGGTCATGGACAAATTGGCAGGTTCTAGTTTGGGCGGGGCAAGCATGCCGCTTATCTCTTCTAAGACACGCCGAGCGACATGCCCAAGCTCAATGGCCCTATCTGTGGGCTGCATGCCGTGCTGAACCCGCACAAATAACGGGTCATTAAAACTCTCTCGCAGGCGGTTCAAAATCCCACTCATCGCAGGTTGGGTAATAGAAAGCCGTTGTGCTGAACGACTGACATTGCACTCATCTAAGAGCACAACAAAGGCTTTTAATAGGTTTAGGTCTAGGGTTCTAATATCGGTCATATCACACGCTCAGTGCTTTTTAAAAATATCAATGCTGTTTATCAATGTTGTCTGTCAGTGTTATGTTAATCAGTGTTATGTTAATGTTATCTGGTCGGAAAATGTGAGTGGTGATATCAGCCATATTGATAAGCACATATTAGACATCCCACAAAACCACCCAATCTACCTAAACACAAGCTTCACCTTAAGTTCAAATCTTGCCAATGATTTACGATAGGTGGTTCTTAACATTTTAAAGGCTTTAAACTTAGCAAAGATGTGTTCTACTTTAACCCATGGTTTAGACAGCAATGTATTATAGCCTTTGGCTTCTTATACCAATGGATATTTCTTGGTTGCTTTTAATGAGGTAAAGGCATTGGTATGTGTGTGTTTTATGCTTTGATAGCCACTGTCTGCTAGGATAAACTTGGCTTTTTTAAATCTGGGTGTGTTAATTTAAACAACCTAAAGTCATGTATTTGAATGATGCTTGTGTCTACTTATAAGATTGCCTTGTGATGATTGATGATACACTGTACTTTGGCTGTATGACACTTTTGCTTGCCAGAATACAACTGTAAAGTTGCCATTAACAGATTTAGTATGCCAATTTTAAGTTTTCTGCTGCCCCTTTGATGTATGGTCGCTTGTGCTTGTTCTAAACAAGCAAGCTTGTTATTAAAGACTTCTTGTTTAACGCCAATTAGGCGTTTGAACTTTTCATCAGATAAGCATGTGGATACTTTATGGTTCATTAGGGTATTGTAACATGAAAGGGGTTTTGCAGGAAATTTATCTAAATAAGCCAATATCATTATTAAATTCAGTATAAAAAATTAGATAGGCCATTTATTCAAAAGCCCATTCTTCTTTATTTTGATATTTAACCACAAATGATACCCAGTCCATTAATCAATACTCTTAGTCTACTGTTCTTTGAACTAATAGTTGAAGTTCATTATTAAATTTATAATTCATAATCTCTCCACTGACAATTAACTGGATAGCTTCTTCAATCACATTTTTGGGTACAACAAACCATTCCCGAGGATTTACTCGTAGATTATCCTTGGTATCAAATTCAATATCTAAACAAGCAGAAGCAAATACCCTATGAGTTAACTGCTCAAATTTTTTAGCATTCAAATTATAAATTTGATAAGTTTCTACAATTGCTACATCATCATAAAGATATGTCGCTTCATTTTTAGCGTTCTTAATACGCTCTTTAACTGGCGTGCTAGAAAAGCCTATTTTATAAAGATTTTTAATATCTTTAATTTCTGGTCGTTGAGACTTTGATTTTAAAATGTATATCCAACCTGAGCATTCATCTTCATCATCTACATTTTCGAGGTTATCGAAAACGTCTAGTTGCTCGGCCTCATCTAAGTCTGAAACCATCTTTGCTCCACCTGCATAAATTGATTTACCAACAGAACGATAATACATATTACTGACTGTGCCATTTTCAAAGATTGTCATTGTTCTGCCATCTTTACGTTTAGCAGTATTAACGCTCAGATTTTCATCATCTCGCTTTTCTGTATCTAGTTTAGCGAGGTAAATCATAACACCATCAATAAAATAAAATTTTCCTACTTTTAATTGTCTATCTACGTCTTTAAACTCAACAATCCTTCTCCTACCATCTTTAATTTCTTGATGCACTTTATGAAACATTTTTTCGTAAGGAGCAAATTCTCTGTCACCCAGTGATTTGCGTTTAGCCACGAAATCGGTTTTGGCTCTATTCTCTTCTTTGGGGATATGACGGTATTTAAAAATAGATAAATCATCTGAGGTATCTAAAATTCCTGAATCATCGTTAAGCACATCCTCTAGCGTGGGCGAATCCATTTCCACATGTCCTAAAAGATTATGCCTATCATAAGGCTTAAGCACTTTCTTAAAATCTTCGTCATTACGAACTTTTTTAAGTCTAGCCATTAATGCGTATTCGGACATACTACCTTGACCAGGTTCACGATGATTGCTATCAAGGAAGACATTAATCTCTTCGAACTCATCAATTAGGCGGGCTTCATCAGTTTTGACTTGTGTGGTTTTAGCTTTGGTATCCAAGATACCAAACGTATCATTATTAAAAATATCATCTATCGTTAATTTTTTATCTGACATAATAAATTATCCTTAATTTTCATCCATTTGACGTTTACGTTTTAGCTCTCTCAAAAATACGATAGCTTCTGCCATTCGCTTTTCTTTTGGGTCAAATGACTGTAAATTAGGTAACTCACCTGTTCGTTCACGATATTCAACTATTTTAGACCAAAGTAACAGTGCTTCTTCTTCGGTCATTTCTACTTTGATAGATTGAATGTGGTCATCAATTAATTTTAATGTTTTGGTTGTAATCGCCTTGGATAGTATCTCGAAAGCTTTTTGGAAAGGGTTGATTTGGTCAATCAAATCGATATGAATATCATCAATATTGACAAAGCTGTTTGCCATTCTGATAAACTTTTTATCAGCTTGTTCAACAATTTCACCATTTTTAACGACAGAATCAAGTACAACGTGTTGTCTTACAGTCTCAACCTCTTCATCATTCAAGTCAGGATAGATTTCTTTAATAATTTTGGGAATTAGGACTTTATTAATAACTTCAGGCTCAACATTCCCAGGCATCGCCTTGAGCATGGTATTGTCTTGCAATATTTTGGCTTTTAAATCATTCAAATCCTGCTCAATAATATCTTTGGCACGTTGAGAGGTTGGTGTTTTAAATCCTCGGACACGAATAGTGTTCTCGTCATCATTTTTCTTATCGTTCTCAGCCTCATTCTCGTCTTCAGATTTGAGTTTGAAGTTAAAGTTAGGGGCAAGCACTTGTTCCATTAGTAAAGATGCTGTAATCGCTTTTAGCATGTTATTTACAGCTATTTTGACCTCTGTTCCCTCTGCATCAGGTTCTGCTATCAAGTTGGTAAATTGAGCATGGGTTTTATTTGAGCTATCTCGAGTTGCTCGACCGATAATTTGGATAATTTCAGTCAATGAGCCACGGTAACCAATTGTAAGTGCATGTTCACAAAATGGCCAGTCAAAACCCTCTTTTGCCATACCTAAAGCGATGATGATATCAATCGCATCCATATCATCCATCGCATGGGTACGCAGATAAGTCGAGATTTTTTCACGGTCTTTTGACTCGTCATTGACCAAATCTGCAACCTTCAATGTTTTGCCAGTTTGGGGGTTTTTGACATAGATAACGCCTGTATCAGGGTCTTGGTAATCCACATCCCCTAGAACATCAATAATATGACCAACTTCTGCCATTTTATCTTTGGATGATTCATTGGCATTAACATTAGGAATATGAATGATAGTCTTTTTAGTGACATCAAGAATTTCTGCCAATGCTGATATGTCTTTATCAAATGGTTTTTTGAAATAGCGGCCAGTATAAAAGTGATAGCCAATGCCTAATGATTTTAGATATTCATAGCCATTTAATTGTTGATAATAGTTATAAGTGACTTTGGTAAATTTAATTTCATCTTCAGGCAATAATACTGGTACGTTATCACCTCTAAAGTATGAACCTGTCATGGCAACGATATGGGCATTTGATTTTGCCATGATATTTTTCATGACTTCGCCAAGTCGGTTATCGCCGTCAGCTGAGACATGATGAAATTCATCAATTGCAATCAGACAGTCATTAAATTGTTTTGCATCTAGTTCATCACAGGCGAATCGGAATGTGGCATGGGTGCAAATCAAGATTTTTTCATCAGAATCCAAGAATTCAAGGAATGCCGATACCTTACTTTTTTCTGAGCCTGATGTACAAAGGTTATAATGAGGATTGGGTGACCAATCAGCAAAAAAGCCATCTTTGGATAAAGCTGTCGCCTTGAATGACGCACCAATATTGCGTTCAGGCACTGCAACAATGACTTTTTTGATGCCTTGGTTTTGTAGTTTTTCAAGTGCAATAAACATCAAAGCTCGTGACTTACCTGATGCAGGTGGGGCTTTGATAATTAGGTATTGGGCTGAGTTTGCTTTAAATGCAATTTGTTGCATTTCACGCATGCCTTGGTCATCAGTTTTTTTGCTTAAACCTGTTTGTTGATATTCGGCTTTAAAAAAGTCTGGCATAATTCATTATCCTTTTGTTTTGCTTGATTTTTGAGTTTCCTCTTCAGCAATCATCTTTTCATAAAGTTTGAATAGATATTCCAATCGCTCACTATCACTATTAAATGGCTGTAGGCGATAACATCTTTCAATAGCTTCGTCTAGTGCTTGGTGAGCTTCCTTTAGGTCCTTTGGCATGGTATCTGGGTCATACATCCACGCCATCGTTTTACCGATATGGTTAGCCCGAGCATCAAGAATATCGAAGACATATTGTGTTAAAAGCTCTTCTTGTTTTTTATCAATTTTTGGAAATGGGAAAGTGTTGTAACACAAAGTAGAGGAGTATCTATAATCTGTTTTTAATTTCCCACTAAATTTCCTAACCCACACCATATGCATTCTTGATGATATAATAGCAAATGTAATAGGGGTTGGTTCATAAACGGCAAAATTTGGATCAATAATTACTGTTTGATTATCAAAAAAACCGCATGGTATATATGCACGTCTTTTAGATGAAACTGTTGGAACAAACAAAACACTTTCTTTTGCTAATTTGGTTTTTAAAAAACGATGTGGAAATGTCGTGGGGTCATTTCTTGGTCTGTCTTTTTTAGATAATCGATAGGCTTTGACTTTATCAATTCGCTCTTTAATTGGCTGAATAGATAATGCAAGTGGTAAGTCATCATCTGAAATCCAAAGACAAAATTTCTTTTTACCTTGTAAAAATTCATGAGCACCAACAACAGGGCGAATAATTTTCTCTGCCTTTGGACATTGTTTAATTAAACTATATTTTTCATTTTCATCTAATAAAAAATTTCCATCATCTAGTGCAGGATTGGTACGAGTAATGGTCTGAAAATTTGATAATGGTTTTGTTCTTGAAGACACACTCAAATTTCCATCATCAGATAAATATCCATTTATATTCTTAACAGTTGATTTAATATTTTTATCAAACAAATATTTAGGCGAAGTTGAACAATTTCTTACACCAATAATAATAACGGTAACTCCTGCATTGCCTTTAGCATTATTTGTCCATTTGAAAGATTTGTAGGCAAAATTAATTTCAAGATTTTTCTCAAAAATTTTAGACCATACAGGCTTAACCTGCTCACCCTGTGTGATAGAGTTGGTGGAAACAAATGCGAACTTGGCATTATGTCCTTTAATATAATTACTTGCCTTATGAAACCAACAAACAATATAATCCAAACGTCTATAATTTTCATAATCAGATAGTAAATATTCTATTTGTTCCCTATGCTCATCTTTTTGATAGCGAGCCCCTAAATAAGGTGGATTACCAATGATATAAACCTCATCGGTTGGAGTAATTGGACAAACTTTTTCCCAAGAGATAAGGGTGGCATCCCCTTGTTTGATATTACCCATAGACTTTAATGGCAATATTGAGGAAACCTCTGCATAATCAAATAATCGCTCTTCAAAGATAATATTCATCTGATGTTCAGCAAGCCATAGCGATAAAATCGCCACTTCATGAGCAAAATCATCAATCTCAATACCATAAAATTGAGAAATATTAATCTGTGAGGCAAAAGCATTGGGCATAGCATCATTTGAAAGCTCAATAATTTTCTTGATAATTTCAATCTCAAGCACTCGAAGCTCTTTGTAAGTAATAATCAAAAAATTTCCGCTACCACATGCTGGGTCAAAGAACTTGGCATTTGCAATACGATTTTGTAGCTTAAAAAGCTGATTAATCGTATTTGCTTTCTCAAGCTCTTCATAAAACTCATCAAGAAACAAAGGTTTGATAAGCTTTAATATGTTTGGTACAGACGTATAGTGTTGCCCGAGCTTACTTCTATCCACGCCAGTTGTTACAGCTTGAATCATTGAGCCGAAAATATCAGGATTGATATTTTTCCATTGCAATTCGCCAAGCTCCACCAAGATTTTGCGTGCTTTTGCAGAAAATTTTGGTGATGAAATCTTATCTTGAAACAAGCCTCCATTGACATAAGGGAATTTAGCCAAAAACTCAGGTAAGCCTGTTGTATCTTGGGAATCCAATCTCGCAAATAGCTTATCCAAAAATACATGGGTATCCTTACCGTTGTCATCAGTATGTTGAACTAATGTATTGGTAAAAATACTATCATCAGGGAAAATGCCTGTATCTTCAGCAAAAAAACAAAATAGCAACTGTGATAAAAATACATTCAAATGATGAATTTGTTCTTTTGACTGATAGATATCAGGATTCTCTTCAATCAAATGGTCATATAGTGTTGCCATTTTATAAGCAGCATTTCTATCTGCCTCATTATCATTAGCAGAGTGATAAACCTCACTTCCTGCAAGCGGTAGAAAAAATTCATAGTGCTTCGGCAAATCATTTAACTCAATATCTAATGCCTTGCCAAGTTTTAGGTCTTTAGCAACTAAATGTTTAAAATCAGTCATAATAGCAAAGCGTGGGCTATGCTTTTGTACGCCTGCATCTTGTGCAATGTCATCAATGGCGTTTAAAAGATTATTTTCATCCTCAATACGAAATATGATTTTTTTGGCATATAGCACCTCATCTTCTCGTTTGGAGCGATTTTGGTCACCTTTTTTTAGACGAGTTACTACGGATTTACTAATGCCGTAGGCAATCAAAAATTCATAGATAAATTCATCTTTGTTTAAATTGGCTATGATTTTCTCAAGGTTATTTTCAATTTTGTGACTACTCATAGGATTACCTTGTAATAAAATGTGTTATGTGCTGTCTAAAGTTGATTTAGGGCAATTTCAATACGTTGAGACCAGTTTTCTATCATTAGAATCAGACATTCCAGTAAACTTTCTGAAAAACCACCCAATCTACCCAAAACAAGCTTCACCTTAAGTTAAAATCTTACCAATGATTTACGATAGTGGTTCTTAATATTTTAAAAGCTGTAAACTTGGCAAAGATATGTTCTACTTTAACCCATGGTTTAGACAGCAGTGTATTATAGTCTTTGGCTTCTTGTAGTAATGGCTTTTATGGATAAGGGTGCCTTCGTGTATACCAAAGTCAACGGCTATCTGCTCATAGGTGTGATATTCCTTAAGATACTGTAAGGTTGCCATTAATAGATTTAGCATGCCAATTTTAAGTTTTCTGCTGCCCCTTTGATGTATGGTCGCTTGTGTTTGTTTTAAACAAGCAAGCTTATTATTAAAGACTTCTCGTTTAAAGCCAATTAGGGTATTGTAACATGAAGGTTTTGCAGGAGGTCTAATGTTGTTTGGTCGGCAAATGTGAATGGTGATATCAGCCATATTGATAAGCACATATTAAAATAATCAATTTGAAATGATAACACAATTTTTTTAAAATATCAGCATCTAAAATTTGGTATCAAAAACTTAGCATCTAAAACAATTAGCATCTAAAACAATAGGACAATCATGGCAACATTTCGCAAAATCCTAAACCCCATCAGCCTAAAAAATCTTAAACTAAAAAACCGCATTGTCATGCCCCCAATGTGCCAATATTCTGCCACGGACGGTGTGCCAAATGACTGGCATTTGCTCCATTACACCAGCCGAGCGGTGGGCGGTGTGGGCTTGATTATCGTTGAGATGACCAATGTCGCTGCCAATGGTCGCATTACGGCAAACTGTTTGGGGCTTTGGAATGATGAGCAAGAACAAGCGTTTAAAAAATTGGTGGACAGCGTGCATGCACAAGGGGCGAAAATTGGCATTCAAATCGCCCATGCAGGCCGTAAAGCCCAAGATGAGCCAAATGCCGTTGCCCCGTCTGCCATTCATTATGGTGAGCTTGACTATGCTGGGCAAAATCTCATCACCCCAAGGCAGCTGAGCATTGACGAGATAAAGGCATTGGTGCAAGCATTTGCCGACTCTGTCAAAAGAGCGGTGAATGCAGGCTTTGATGCAATTGAGCTTCACGCCGCCCATGGCTATTTGATTCACCAGTTTTGCGCACCCAAATCCAACCAACGAAGCGATGAATACGGACAAGACCGCCTATTGTTTGGCGAGCAAGTCATTCACACTGTTCGTGCCGTCATGCCTGATGAGATGCCCCTAATCGTGCGTATCTCTGCCCAAGAGTATGGAGAAAATGGCTTTGATAGCGATTATGGTGTGGAGATTACCAAACGCTTCTCATCGGCTGGGGCAGATGTGTTTCATGTCAGCGGCGGCGGCGATGGCGTATTGTGTGAGGGCAAGCACCCTGAGTTTTATGCAGGCTATCAGGTGGCACTGGCTCGCAAAGTCAAACACGCCACAGGCAAACCTGTGATTGCTGTGGGCATGCTAGATGACCCTGCCGTGGCTGACCATGTGCTTGGCATGGGCGATGCCGACCTTGTGGCGATAGGTCGTGGGCTGCTTCGAGACCCATATTGGGTGCTAAACGTCCAGTATCAGCAAAACCGCTCAGATGGCAAAGAGGTGCAGTTTGTGCCCAGACAGTATGAGCGTGGGTTTATGTAAATTTTTAGCAATGAACAGTATTTTTGGGCGATTTGGGCTGTTTAATCATGCTTAAATCGTGTTTAGATACATTGTCATAATCATTCATTATTTTGGAGTTCAACCATGCAATTTTTTAACAAAGATGACGTTTTAAACGCCTTTCATTATCGTGTGTCTACTCGCTCATATGATGGCGATAAAAAAATCCCTGCCGAGGATTTTAACTATATTTTGGAGTTGGGTCGTCTAAGCCCAAGTTCGGTAGGTTCTGAGCCTTGGCAATTTTTGGTGTTACAAAATGCCGATTTACGCCAAAAGTTAAAGCCTTACTGCTGGGGCATTCCGACCATGGAAACATCCAGCCACATTGTTGCCATACTTGCCAAGAAAAATGCCCGTTATGACACGCCTTATTTTGGTGAAATCATGGACAGACGAGGGTTGATGGGTGATGACCGTGCCAAAGCATTGGAGGTGTACCAAAAATTCCAAGAACAAGACATCGCCATCTTAGACAGCGAACGCAGTTTGTATGACTGGGCAAGCAAACAAACCTACATCGCACTTGCCAATATGATGACAGGGGCGGCGATGATTGGTGTGGACTCTTGCCCGATTGAGGGTTTTGCTTACAAGCAAGTGAACCAAATTTTGGCAGATGAGGGTTTGTTTGACCCAAATGAGTGGGCGGTGTCGGTCATGGTAACATTTGGCTATCGTGATAAAGAGATTAAGCCCAAAGCACGCAAGACCTTTGATGAGGTTGTTACATTTGTGGCGTAGTGTTAATTTTTTATCACAACCACCGAGTTATTACAGCCGAGTTTTCATTCATCTTGATATTTGTTGGAATATTTAAGCCATGCCCTAATAAAATATTAAGGAATTTTTATGAAAACTGTCAATGTTAAATAGGTAAAAAGGAGGTTTACTGTCATAAAAATTAACAACCTAAAACAACACAAATCATCACACAATTTGCAATAAATCATATAGATAGATAATAAGGATAAATGATGAAAGTTTTAATGGTATTAACCTCACACGAAAATCTTGGAGACACTGGTAAAAAAACGGGTTTTTGGTTAGAGGAATTTGCTTCGCCATATTATGCGTTTAAAGATGCTGGTGCTGACATTACCTTAGCGTCCCCTGCTGGCGGTCAACCACCGCTTGACCCAAAAAGTGATGAGCTAGACGCTCAGACCGAATTTACTGAACGATTTAAGCAAGATGCTGCCGCCAAAGAACAGTTGGCAACCACTCATAAACTGGCTGATATTAAGGCTGCCGATTATGACGCAGTATTCTATCCAGGTGGTCATGGCCCAATGTGGGATTTGGCAGTTGATGAGCAATCCATCTCATTGATTCAAGATTTTGTGAATGCCGATAAGCCAGTGGCTTTTGTTTGTCATGCACCCGCTGCACTCAAAAATGTGAAAATTAATGGCGAATATTTTGTTAAAGATAAAAAAATGACTGGCTTTAGCAATTCCGAAGAACAAGCCGTCGGTCTGTTGGATGTCGTTCCGTTCTTGTTAGAAGATGTGCTAAAAGAAAATGGGGGCAAATATGAAAAAGTCGCTGATTGGCAATCGTATGTGGCAGAAGATGGCCTGTTAATCACTGGTCAAAACCCTGCTTCATCTGAAGATACTGCCAAGCGGTTAATCCAAAAACTACACGCTTAATCAACCACCGCTGACCATGTCCATGATGATTGCTTGAGCATGATGGTTGCTTGAGAATCAATCAACCTGATGAGATGGTCAGCCCAGTTAGTTGAGTGCCTAAGAATGATTTCATCAATAAAAACTGATATCCATTTTTTCATGGGTGGCATCAAACATGGAAGATTGACAACCTGTTAAATAACTTAGCATTGTATTGTTAAATTGAAATACAATACATAGTTATCGTATAGAATGCTCAAATCACCCACCACAAGCCAATAGAACAACAAAACAAGTCTTAGGATTTGTATGCGGTAAACGAGAGACCAAAACCTTTAAAAACTTATACAACAACCTAAATCCAAACAGTATCAAGCTATTTTGTAGTGATTATTGGAAATCTTATGCTGAATTGATGCCAAAACACAAACACCTAGCTAGCAAAGCTCAAACTTTTACCATTGAAGGTTATAACGGTTTAATTAGACACTTCTTAGCAAGATTTAGAAGAAGGTCAAAGTGCCATTCTAAATCTGAGAAGATGATAGAAAACAGTTTGAATTTACTGTCTGCTAAGTGGAATGGGAGTTTGAGTTGTGTATTTTGATTTAACAGTACCAAAAAGCCAAAACAACCCCAAGGCTAACCACAAATCACTCGGTTGCATTCCATATAAACACAGTGCCACCGTCTCAAATGGCGATAAATGACAAATCAAGCAAACGCAAAAACGGGCAAAAAAACCAGCAGTTGCTCAAAAAGCCAAAAAACAAACAGTGTATTAAGGAAATTCATGCTAAGATTAAAAACACAAGGCAAGACTTAATCTATAAATTCACCACCCAACCAGTCAAAGACAATGCCCCAGTCCGAAAGGCAAAGCAGGTTTGCCAGTAAAAACATTCTTGTGGTCTGGCTTGACCGTTAGGGAGGAGAGAAAGTCAAAAAAAGACTGGGCATGTCCCAAACGATACAAAACAAACGATAAATGGGCAAATAGGACAGTATGACAAATAGCCAATCTTCTACCAAACAGTTATTAATTAGGCAGTCATGTCAGCGTTCATCATGTGTTAAAATGGCTGTTGGCATGGTGGGTTTGGGCGTGTTCGTTGGTTTGATGGGCTGTGCTGGCACGCACACACCCCATTCATCACCCAACCATTACCCCCAACCCCAATATCACCCCAAACATGACCCAAATTCTCACCAACAGCACGACAACGCCTATCGACATCATGCCAAAAGTGATGCCAGACATGATGTGGCAAATGAGATGAATGGTGATATGACCAGCCGTGTGGGTCATGTCCATTCACACCATGTCCATTCACACAGTTCACACAGTCATTCACATAGCCATTCACACCAGCATGACGGCATGGCAAATGACATGGGTGGTATGGCAAATCAGCACGCCTTTGCCCAATGGCTAAACGCCCATGGCAAGCACAGTCAGCGTGTCCATGATGTGGCAACTTATCACAATTATCTAAAACAGCATCTGGGTGGGTATGATGTGCCACCGATGTGGCAGTTATTGACCACTGCTCGTGATTGGCAAGGGTGCCATCAAGAACAGTTTGAAGTACCACCACCAGAGCTGTGGGCAAACATCTTACCGACATTAAGACTATACGCCAAATTAAAACATCAAGGCATTTTGCCCAACAGCAGTGAAATCCGCTCAACCTATCGCAATCCAACACTCAATGCCTGTGCTGGTGGGGCATTAAACAGCAGCCATAAACACCATCAAGCCATTGATATTTGGATACCTGAGTATGAATATGATGCCGAACGGTTACAGGCGATAAAAACGGCACTGTGCCAATACTGGCGTTATCAAGGACAAGCGGATAACTTTGGCTTGGGGTTGTATCAAACTGGGGCGATTCACATTGACACCGCTAAGTATCGTACTTGGGGCGGTCATCATACGGCAGGCTTGGCATTTTGTTTGGCGAATCACTAAGCGTTGCATGACCAAGCATTTCATAGCCAAGCTTGATTAATGATTAAAAACAGATTTCATAACAGATTGATGACAACTTAAGACGTTCCTGTCAGTCCGATGCGAATGGTGGGATACGTTTTGGGGTTGTTTGGGTCGATGGGTAGGGGGCTGGCAGCATACACGGCAGTTTTGGCAGCATCGTTTAGGGCGGAATGTGAACCGCTGACTGACACATCGAGTACCGTGCCATCTTGAGCCACGGTTATTACCAACACACTGCGTTCTCCTTGGGTGTTGATGGGGGGAGAAAAGTGAGCTTGTACTTTGGCTTTGATGGCGGATAAGGCACTGCTGTTTGATTGAGTTGAGCCATGTGATTGATGTGAGCCGCCACCACTTTTAAAGGTGATGGTTGCTTGCCCATCTTTTAGGCTTGCGATGCTTGATGGGCGATTTTTTTCTTGTTTGGCTTGATTGGCAGTCTCTGACTGTTCTTTGTTGCTGGCGGTGATGTGATGGCTGCTTTGTTCGATGCGTTTGTAGTCATCGACGGTTTGTTGTTGTTCTTGCAAGCGTTGGCGTTCTTTGTCTCGCTGTTGTTGCATCTCAGCCATGATTTGAGCATCTAATTGGGCGGCAAAGGCTTGTTGCTGTGCCAGATAAGCAGATTCTTTTTCTAACAATCGTCTTTCGTATTCTAGCATGGCTTCTGACTTTTGCACTTGATTATCAGACACAGTGTCAGATGTCATGGTGTTTGGTGCAGGGATAAAAATTTGGTTGGCATCGTTGTTGCTATTGATGCTGTCGTTTTGTGGCAACATGGAAGCACTGTCGCCCATGGGTTGTCTCATGTCTTGATTGAAGTCGGCGGATTGGTTGGCAGACATTTGGGCGGTATTGTTATCCTTGTCATTACTGGCATCACTGCCATCACTACTGCCAAGAGTTGCCACGCCATCACGTATTTTGGCTTCAATATCAGCGACAACATCGGCACTGACCAGCTCGGCTTGGATTGTGTGTGTGGGTATGTTGGGTGGTTGCTGAAAATAAATCAGCACCAGCAACACCAACCCATGCACCAATATGCTGAGCATGATGCTCAACACCAATGACAATGACCTTTGCTGACTTTGTCTGTGTTTTTGAGCAAGGTGAGCGGTGTTGTCAATGGGCAGATGGGGCATGGGTTGAGTAGGTGGCATGGCGGGCATAGGGATATGGTTTTGAGTGTTTTAAATGATGGCTGGTTAATAAATGCGTATTTGCTTGTGTGTTAATGTGAATAAAACCTTGTCTTTATTGATTGCTTATGGCTCTTGATTGCTTGTTGCATTGGTCAATAGACCCACATTGGTGATGCCTGCTTGCTGAATGGCTGCCATGATTGCCATGATGTTGCCATAGGGGTTATGTTGGTCGGCATTGACCATGACTTGTAGGGGTTGGCTGTCTTGTTGATTGATAAATTGCTGAAGTGTGTTCAGCTGTGTTACCAGCGTGTCTTTATCAACAGGCAAATCAGCCTGTGCCATACGCTTGCCATCACTTACCCTGCGTAATTCATAGGTCATAAACAGCTCACCTGAGCTGGTCATGGAGATGATGATGGGCAGTTGTTTGGTTTGCTTTAGGCTGTTGGTGTGTTCTTTTGGCAAATCAACTTGTACCCCTGTGCTTAGCATGGGGGCAGTTACCATAAAGATGACCAACAACACCAGCATCACATCAATATAAGGCACAACGTTCATGTTGGCGTTTAATGGCTTGTTACGGCGGGCAAAGGGGCTTGATTGTGATTTCATGGGTGATTTTATCGTTCAGTCAGTCTTGTGCGCCTCGAGCCAGCATCGCCACCATCTCATCAGCAAACAATGCTCTTTTGTCATAAATGCTGGCAGATTTGGCGGTGAAGTGATTATACGCCAACACGGCAGGAATGGCGGCAAATAGTCCCATGGCAGTGGCAATCAAGGCTTCAGCGATGCCCGGTGCAACGGCAGACAGGCTGGCTTGGTCGGTTTGGGACAGACCTAAAAAGGCGTTCATGATGCCCCAAACTGTCCCAAATAGCCCCACATAAGGCGATACTGAGCCGATGCTTGCCAAGGTTGCCAAACCAGACTCAAGTGCTTGTTGTTGGTGTCCAAGACTGATTCGCAGTTGTCGTTCAACGCCTGCAATGGCAGATGTGGCGGTGTGATGGGATTGACGCATTTTTAAAAATTCACCAAAACCAACATAAAAAACCTGTTCCAAGCCATCACGCTTGGGCAAGCTTTTGATGCCTTGATACAGCTTGCCCACTTCTTCACCTGACCAAAACCATTGTTGAAAATGGGCATCATGACTGTCGGCATGATGTAAGCGATGGCTGAAACGAAAAATCAGTATCCACGCCAACAAAGACGCAAACAACAATAACCCCATGACGATTTGGACAACCAAACTGGCGTTAATGATAAGGGGCAGTAACTCAATAGATGGGTTCATGGTTAATCTTGATGATATAAAAAACAACCTAAAAATAACGTGCTAAGACTGACACAATTTACTGATTTTATGCACAAAAGTAAATGGCAATTTGTCATCAGTCAGATGGTTGTTACAAAATAATGGTCATAAAATCATGGTGATGAAATCATGTGCCTATCATGATGATGACAAGATGGCATGATGATGACAAGATGGGCTTGGGTGATGATTGTTTGTTTGACCATTTGCCATTAAAATACACCGCCATCTCACATTCAACCAACTTAAGCGACCATTTTATGAAAGCCATAAAAGCCTTGATAAATCAATATTTTGCCATTGATGAGCGTCAAAGCAGCATCACCACAGAAGTCATGGCAGGGATAACCACCTTTTTGACCATGGCGTACATCATCTTTGTTAACCCCAACATTTTATCAGAAGCAGGCATGGATAGGGGGGCAGTGTTTGTTGCCACATGTCTTGCGGCAGCGTTGGGCTGTTTTATGATGGGGCTGGTGGCAAAGTTGCCTGTCGCCCTTGCTCCGGGTATGGGCTTAAATGCCTTTTTTACCTATGGGGTGGTGATGGGCATGGGGCATGGCTGGCAGACGGCATTGGGGGCGGTGTTTTTGTCAGGCTGTTTGTTTGTGGCTTTAAGTTTGTTCAAGGTGCGTGAGTGGGTAATTCATGCCATACCCACCACCTTAAAGCAAGGCATTGTGGCAGGCATTGGGGCGTTTTTGGCATTCATCGCCTTACAAAGTGCAGGCATTATTGTGGCAAGACCGTCGACGTTGGTCGCTTTGGGCGATATGACGGCTTTTCCTGCATTGATGGCGGTTATTGGGTTTTTTATTACCATCTCGTTGGTGCATTTTCGTGTGGCAGGGGCGGTAACCATCGGCATTTTATTAATTACCATCATCAGTTTTATCACAGGGCATACGCAATATCAGGGCATCATGTCCATGCCCCCATCAATCGCTCCCACATTCATGCAGTTGGACATCAAAGGGGCGTTAGATGTTGGCATGATTTCGGTGATATTTGCGTTTTTATTTGTGGATTTGTTTGACACCACAGGCAGTTTGGTGGGCATCGCTCAAAAGGCAGGTCTTGATGATAAAAATGGTCATATACCCAACTTAGGTCGGGCATTGTTGGCAGATTCAACCGCCACGGTAACAGGGGCGATGCTGGGTACGTCATCAACCACCAGTTATATTGAGAGTGCATCAGGTGTCTCTGCTGGTGGACGCACAGGGCTGATGGCGGTTACGGTTGGTGTGCTGTTTTTACTCAGTCTGTTTTTTTCACCTTTGGCAGGCATGATACCTGCCTATGCCACAGCAGGGGCGATATTTTATGTGTCGGTATTGATGCTGTTTACCTTACAAGACATTGACTGGAGTGATTTAACCGAATCCGCTCCTGTGGCGGTGGTGTTGTTATTAACACCATTGACATATTCGATTGCTGATGGCATTACATTGGGCTTTATTACCTATACCGCTGTTAAGAGCTTGACAGGGAAGTTTGCCCAAATCTCTTTTGCGGTGTGGGTGTTGACATTGATTTTGTTGGTAAAATTGATGGTCATGTGAGGCAAGATGGCTTTTAATGACTGTTTAATGACGGTGGCAGGGCTACAATTGGCAGGATAATCATTTATCCTCCGTTGCCGTAAACCTGCGACTTCAGGCGGTGGATATAAGGCAATTGTTAAATGCGATAAGTATTGCTATACTCATCTCACTATATTCAATGCCTTACATTCCACAGTTAAGTTAAGACTAAATTGCGAGTACGCAGTAACTTAACTGGTAAGACGTTTCCAAACACACACTTAAGCTAATTCGTGTCTATGACAATCCTAACAGTAGGATTAGCTTAAAATAAGAACCTAAGATGTACGGTGTGTCGTACGGGCGGTTGCCACTATCTTAGGCTTGCGGTCGGGCTTGACCGTCTGGAAGCAGGAATCCCCGCACTTTAGGGCGGGGAGGAAGTCAAGCGTATAATATTTGATGCATATCATGCGGTTTTTAAACGTCAATGGGCGTTTATGCCAACATGGTGTGTTAATGTTATTGTGTCAATGTTCATTGTGTCAAAATCAAGGCACAATCAATCAAGGCACAATTGGCTTATTTTGCTGTTATCGTCTGTTGTTTTATCATGATTGGGGTTTGTTATGCGTTGGGGTTTTACATTTGTCAAATGTGCCAAATATGTTGGCATCGGTGGTGTGTGTGCGTTGGTGTTGATTGGTTGTGATCGTCATGAAGACAAACCGACAGTTGATCCACAAGCTCATGACCCACAAGCTCAAAGTGAGCAGATTGCCAATGCGACGACGGAGACAAAAGTCGACTGTCAATCTGATGCCATGATAAGACAGATGCACAATGCCGTCATGGACAGCATCGGTTCTTATGTGGGACAAACCGCCAGTGCCATGATGCACAATGGCAATGTGGCATTAAGCAGCGGTGTGCTTGCTGATAAAACGGCCAGTTTGTTTGTGGATATTCAAAATATCCGACAAGGTTCGACCACTCAGACAGGCATGACCACCTGTCAAGCCAGTGTGAGCGTGGCTGTTGCCAACGAAGACATGTTCCAAGCCAACCAACTGTTTGCTTTTGCCAATCAACCAAGCCTGGAGCAACGGTTGGCAAAAAACAACATTGAGCTAAATAACAACAGGTTGGTGGACAATCACGTTACCTTTGTGCTGTCGCCAGCCAATGACGGCAACACCGTAAGACTGGCTGGAGATTTGCCATTGCTTGAGTTGGTGGGTAATGTGATAACCAGTGCCACCTTAAAGCAACGCATGGACGCAGAGCAAACAGCACGCCGTCAGCGAATTGAACAACAAATCGCTCAAGAGCAACGAAAAGCGTACCAAGCCGCTCAAGAGCTAAGCCATCAACTGGCACAGCAAGAAAGCAATCTGTACCAAGAACCACAGACAATCACCCCATCTGACATGACCGACTCATTGACCAATGGCCATCATGGCAATCACCACAGCTTAGAGCCACGTCCTGGTTTTGTGGACACCATGCCAACCCCATCTGAGCCAAAAGCCAGCATCAGCAAACCCAAACCTAAAATTGAAAAGGTTGAAAAACTGGCAACAGTTACAGACGTTGAAGACATGCGTCAAGACAGCGTGCAGTTACCAGAATTTCATGTGCCGGGAGCTGATGACATTACCATGCGTATCATCGAAACAGATGAAACCTATTGATAAACCCATTGAAAAATTATTGATATGACATCGTGCTTATTGGGTTTGGGTTTGATTTAAAGAGCATCATCAATCAGCCACTGACAGTCAGTTTTTGTCATTGTTTTTATCAGTGGTTGATTGGTTTTTTTATGTTATGATGTTTTGTTTTATCTTGTGATGTTTTTGAGCAATGTTTCTAGGTCATCTCGAGCCGTGATAAAGCCATCAATCCCCTTAGATAACAGACTTTGAGTCATGGCATCGGCTTCATGTGCTTTATTAAAAGCAGCTTGTGATGGGTTCATCTTTGCCGTACTGTGAACATCGGTTGTCTGAGCCATCGTATGGCTTAGCTTGCGAGTAACAGGTTGGTGCATGTGTGCCAACTCATCAAGTAAGTTGGGGGATATGGTCAATAAATCACACCCTGCCAATGCCAATATCTGCCCAACATGACGAAAACTTGCACCCATCACTTGCGTGTCATAGCCATGTTGTTTGTAGTGGTGATAAATGTTGGTAACTGATTGCACGCCTAAGTCTTGTGTGATGGCAATGTCATCACGGTTTTCTTGGCGTTTTTGCCAGTCTAGTATCCGCCCAACAAAGGGTGAAATCAGTGTTACCCCCGCATCGGCACAAGCAGCGGCTTGATGTTGACCAAACAACAGTGTTAAGTTGCAATGAATGCCTTGCTTTTCAAGAATTTCACCAGCTTTAATGCCTTGCCAAGTGGCAGCAATTTTAATCAGCACTCTGTCAGGTGAGATGCCTTGTTTGCTATAAGCGTCCATAAACTGCAATGCCTTACTCACCGTCTCTTGCGTTTGATAAGATAAGCGAGCATCGACTTCTGTGGATACTCGCCCTTCAATTAATTGTAAAATTTGCGTGCCAATCTCAATGGTCAACGCATCAATGACTTTATCAATATCGCCATGATGGCGGTTCATGGTGTCTATCAGCCGAGCTTGTTTGTCCATTTGCCCATCAGTTGGCGTTAATGCCTTGGTGATTAAGCTGGGATTGGTGGTGGCATCGATTGGCTTTAGCCGAGCAATGGCGGCCAAATCACCTGTGTCCGCCACAATCGTGGTCATTTGTTTGAGTTGTTCTAAGCTTGAGTGATTTGATGTGTTTGTTGTGGGGGTTGACTGTGTTGTGGGGGTTGAAACAGACGCAGGCATGACAGTTCCTTAGTTTTAAATCATTTGGCTTTAAGCCATTTATTTTGAAGCCCTGTAACAGGACTAAGTTAACAAGGCTAAGTTAACAAGGCTAAGTTAACAGGGCTAAGTTAACAGGGCTAAGTTAACAGGGCTAAGTTAACAGGGCTAAGTTAACAAGGCTAAGTATAACACTGAACAACCTTGATAAAAAGTTTGTGAAAGGTTAGAAAAATGTCATGCAATAGATTGGTTTGGTCATCGTTTTTATGACACAGATTTGTTATAGTAGGATTTGTTATGGTGATATGGCATAAGAGACGTAATATTAAAAGATGTCATATTCAGTTGCTCTATTTTATCCTGCTTATTAAAGGTGCTAAAAGGTAATCCAATGACTGATGACTTACCCACTTTATCAACATCAAAACCAACTTCTGATAAATCTGATGGGAATGTTGCCCAAAATACCGACAGAAATACTGACAGTGGCTATCTTGACATTATTCGCCAAAAGATTGATGGCGTTGACCACCAAATTCATGAGCTGATTAATGCCAGAGCCAAGTTGGCCCAACAAGTAGCAGAGATTAAAAAACAACATGAAGACCACCCCATATTTTATCGCCCTGAGCGTGAAGCACAGGTACTAAAAGCAGTCATGGCTAGGAACAATCACTTAGGTGGGGTCATCAGCGATGAAAAAATGGCGACTTTGTTTCGTGAAATCATGTCGGTTTGCCTTGATTTAGAATCACCGCAAGTGATTGCCTATTTGGGGCCTGTTGGCACATTTACCCATGCTGCCGCCCTAAAACATTTTGGCAAAGCTGCCAGCACCAATCCCATGACCACCATCAGTGATGTGTTTCGTGAAGTGGAGGCAGGTTCTGCCATGTATGGTGTTGTCCCTGTTGAAAATTCATCCGAGGGCGTGGTTAATCATACCCTTGATGCCTTTTTAGGGTCAACTCTTAAAATCATCGGTGAGGTGGAATTGCCCATTCATCATAATTTTTTGGTGGCAGAGCATACCAAAGTAGATAGCCTAAGCCGTATTTATTCGCATCAGCAGTCATTGGCACAGTGTCGCCATTGGCTTGATGTGAATTTTCCCAATGTGGAGCGGGTGGCGGTGTCAAGCAATGGCGAAGCGGCAAAACGCCTACAAAACGAATGGCACTCAGCCGCCATTGCAGGAGAAGTGGCGGTCAATGAGTACGGCTTGCATAAATTGTATGAGAACATTGAAGACAACCCTGGTAACACCACCCGCTTTTTGATTGTTGGGCGTGAGAGCATCGCCCCATCTGGGCAAGATAAAACGTCCATTTTGGTGGCAGCACATGACAAATCGGGCGCATTGATTGAGATTTTAGACCCATTTAGAAAGCATGGGGTGTCTTTGACCAGCATCGAGACTCGCCCTGAGCGTCCTAATAAATGGTTATATGTGTTCTTTATTGACATGAATGGTCATATCCAAGACCCCAATGTCAGTGCTGCCATTGGTGAAATTCGTGGCATTGTCAAAGAACTTAGGGTGCTGGGTTCGTATCCTAAGGCGGTGATTTGATTTATTTTGAGCCAAACAATAAAAGCTAAAACTTTAAATTTTTAAGCATTAATGAATATGGTTTTGGCGTGCCTGTCTTTTTGAAAAAACTGACATAAAGCAAAACGCTCATTTAATAAAAGATATTTTATAAATAAGTATGAAATAAAATGTTCAACAAAGTTTTAATCGTCGGTTTGGGTTTAATAGGTGGTAGTATTTTACAAGGGATTATTGATAATCATCTTGTTGGCGAATTATATGCGGTAGATTTTAATAAATTGGTTATTGAAAATTCTATTAATGATAAATTAATTCAAGATGGTGATGATGATTTATTAATGTTAGCAAATACAGGCAAACTAAAAGATTGTGAATGTATTATCATCGCTGTTCCTGCATTTGCAATTAAAAATATTTTAGCCAAGATTAAAACCGCCATTGATAATAAATTACTGCCAGATGATGTTATCATCAGTGATACCGCCAGCACCAAAGGCAATATTTTAAAGGATGCCTTTGATGTTTTTGGGGTATTGCCATCAAATCTTGTTTTGGCTCACCCAATTGCAGGAGCAGAAAAGTCAGGTTTTATGGCAAGAGATGGCAATTTATTTAAAGCCCATAAACTCATCATTTGCCCACATGAATTTAATAATCAAATCACAGTAGATAAAATTGCCACACTTTGGCAAGCGCTTGGGGCAAAGGTAGATTTTGTTTCTTGTGATAAACATGATGAGATTTTGGCATTAACGAGCCACCTGCCCCATTTATTATCCTATGTCTTAACTTATCAGCTTGCCAAAGACGATGAAAATCTGAACATTTTTCGTTATGCAGCGGGTGGATTTCGGGATTTTAGTCGCATCGCAGCAAGCGACCCAATCATGTGGCATGATATTTTTTTAGCCAATAAAACTGCCATTTTACAAGCCATTGATGATTACGAGCGTCATCTAAGCGAGCTAAAACAGTTCATCATTGATGATAATTCTCCCCAAATCATTCGTCAGCTGACCGATGCACGCCACGCACGTCGCCATTTTGGACACATGCTTAATCAAAACAAAAACATGGACAACATCATGAAACAGACTTTCATCATTTGGCCAAGCCACACATTTACAGGCACGCACAAAGTTGCCCCTGATAAATCCATTTCGCACCGCTGTATTATGTTTGGCTCTTTGGCAAATGGCGTAACAAAAGTGTCCAATTTTTTGGAAGGAGAAGACGCATTATCTACCTTGCAAGCCTTTTGTGATATGGGGGTGAAGATAGAACGTAATGATGATAAAGTCGTCATTCATGGCGTGGGCATGAATGGTTTAAAAGCCCCAAATAAACCCCTTGATATGGGCAATTCTGGCACAAGCATGCGACTGTTATCAGGCATTTCATCCGCACAACCCTTTGACAGCGTGATGATGGGTGATGTGAGTTTATCCAAACGTCCCATGGAGCGAGTTGCCAAGCCATTACGCCAAATGGGGGCGGTCATTCAAACCACTGGCAAAAAAGGCACACCGCCAATCACCATAACAGGTGGTCAGTCCCTACAAGCCATTGATTACGTCATGCCCATGGCATCAGCACAAGTCAAATCCTGCTTGCTATTGGCGGGGCTATGGGCAAATGGTGAGACGGTTATTACCGAGCCTGAGATTAGCCGTGACCATACCGAGCGAATGCTGACCGCTTTTGGTTATGATGTCGCTGTCAAAAAGTTAGATAAGGGTAATGAGATTCGTGTCAAAGGCGGTGGCGAGCTTATGGCGTGTGATATTGAAGTGCCTGCGGACATTTCTAGTGCGGCATTTTTTATGGTGGCGGCCACCATCGCCAATCATGGCAACATCACCATAAAACAAGTGGGGATTAACCCAACTCGCACGGGTGTGATTGACATTTTAAAACTCATGGGGGCAGATATTTGCCTAGCCAATGAGATGATGATGGGCGGCGAACCTGTGGCGGACATCATGGTCAAATCATCAAAACTAAAAGGCATCAACATTCCTGCCCATCTTGTGCCACTTGCCATTGATGAATTTCCTGTGCTGTTTGTGGCGGCAAGTTGTGCCACTGGCAAGACGATTTTGCGTGGAGCAAAAGAGCTGCGTGTCAAAGAGTCTGACCGTATTGCTGTCATGGCAGATGGTTTAAAAACGCTGGGCATTGATTGTACGGTGCTTGATGATGGCATTGAGATCATCGGTAAAGGCGATGAACATCAACATGGTAAAAGGGTGTTTACTGGGGGCAAGATTGACAGCCACCACGACCACCGCATCGCCATGAGTTTTACGGTGGCAAGTTTGCAGGCGAGTGATGCCATCATCATACATGGCACAGAAACGGTGAATACCAGTTTTCCAAACTTTGCACAATTGGTTAATGAGGCAGGGCTTCATGTGAACGTAAAAAATGATGTGATTTAACCATGGCAAAACAACCAACCGTACCCATCACCACCACCCCCAAAGGCATCATGACTGCTTTGGGGGCATTTATCATTTGGGGTGGTTTTCCGCTGTATTTTAAGCAATTGCAACAGTACGATGCCATTGAAATCATCGTGCATCGCATCGTTTGGACGTGTGTGTGTTTGTTGATTTTTATGCTGATGACTCGCCGTTTTTCTTGGGTTAAGATTTTACGACAACAACCCAAATGGCTATTAATTACCGTTTTTTCTGGCTTTATCATCACCAGCAACTGGCTGACTTATGTGTGGGCAGTCAATGCCAACCAAATTCTTGCCGCCAGTCTTGGCTACTTCATCAGCCCACTGGTGGGCGTGGCGTTGTCTATGTTGGTGTTTCATGAACGGTTGCGTCCGTTACAGTGGTTGGCGATTGCCATTGCCAGTGTGGCGGTGATGATACAGGTGGCAATGCTGGGCAGTTTGCCTTGGGTGTCGTTGGTATTGGCAGCCAGCTTTGGGGTTTATGGCATCATGCAACGCAAAACCCCATTGGCAGCGGTTGATGCGTTATTTTTGGAGACCATCGCTATTTTGCCTGTGTGTTTGTTGTGGCTTTTTCAAGCCGATGTGGCAAGCAGTCAGTTGTCGTTTTGGTGGTCAAATGACATTGGATTTTTGATGCTGGCAGGTCCGATTACCTTAGTGCCACTGTTGTTATTTAATAAATCCACCAAAATGGTTGCTTATAGTGTGCTGAGCTTTATGAACTATTTAAGCCCCAGTTTTATCTTTTTATTGGCGGTGTTTTATTATCATGAACCTTTTGACCATCAGCGGTTGATTGTGTTTGTGTTGATTTGGCTTGGGCTGGTGGTGTTTAGTGTGGATTTGTGGCGTCATCGACCAAGCAAAAAAACAAGCAAAAAAGCATTGGCTTAAAAAAAGCATCAACTTAAAGGAGAAATGACCATGTTATACCCTACTGAAGAAGATGTCATCATCATAGACGGACTGCGTGTTGATGCCATCATTGGTATTGATGATTGGGAACGGGTCATGACCCAAGCCATCATCATTGATATGGCATTGTTCACTGACGTTACCGACGTTGCCCAAACACAAGACTTAAGCCAAGGAGTCAACTATAAAGCGGTGTGTGAGCAGGTCAGCAAATGGGTTCAGGATAAGAAGTTTGAGCTGCTTGAAACTTTGGTGGAATATGTCAGCAGGCAACTGCTGGATAATTGGCCCATCAGTAAAGTGAGTATCAGAGCGGTTAAACCAAACGCCATCACCCTTGCCGATGCGGTTGGTGTGCAGATAACCCGTAAGCCGTCAGCTTAAGCCCGTTTATGCTGTCATCTACACAAGATGGGCGACATGGTTATGTCGGTTATGTCGGTTATGTCGGTTATGTTTCTGTGGTATTGGTGGCAATGGGCAGTAACCATCATGCCAATGATAATTTAGCCGATGCCAGAGCCATGCTAACCCAGTTGGGTCATGCGGTGTTTACCCATCTTTTGGTCAACCCTGATTATACCGCCACACCAAGCAACCCCAAACCTGACTATACCAATCAATGTGCCATCATCACGTTAGATACACCCATCAGCTTATGTGCTTTTCATCAACACATCAAAGACTTTGAACGTCGCCAACAGCGTCATGATATAAAACACAAACAACAAGGCAAAATCACCATTGATATTGATGTGTTGGCGGTACAGTTAGCCTCACAAGATGACATCTTACAAAAAAAGCATCATGCCATCAATCGCAATGTGAACAATGACAATGTGAACAATGACAATGTGAACACAGCAAACGATTGGTTATTTATCGCCAGTCGTTTGCCATTAAAAGAACATGAACGCCATGGGGTTAAGGAGTTGTTGGAATGGTGCGGTTAATACAGATACGGTTAATACAGATGTTACCAATACAGAAAACTACATGTCCACCTTTAATCTGTCCCAATATTTTTGATAAATTGCCATGGTGATGTCGCCCACGTCTTCTCGAAACAGGGAATCTTTAAGCAACTCATCTGGTGGATAAATGATTGGATTGGTGGCAATGTCAGCAGGCATGATGGTTTTGGCAGCGTCATTGGGTGAGCCATAGCCGATTTCTTCACTAATCATGGCGGCGTATTTAGGACGTAAGATAAAATCAATGAATTTGTGGGCGTTGTCTTTATTTTTGGCATTTTTGGGAATGACCATGTTGTCCATCCATAAAATTGCCCCTTCTTTGGGATAAATAAAATCCAACTCTGGCATGCCTTGGTCTTGAGCCATGATGACTTCACCATTCCACGCCAGACCCAGATAAGTTTCTCCCTCCATAAATGGCATGCGTGGGGCGTCAGAGTTAAAGGTGCGAATATTGGGCATTAATTTGGTCAGTTTTTCATAGGCTTGGCGGATTTCATGTTCATTGCGAGTACTGCCAGAGTATCCAAGGGTCAACAGCCCCATGGTAAACACATCTCGTAAATCATTCATCAGCATTACCCGTCCAGCAAAGTCATCTCGCCACAGGTCGTCCCAACTGGTGATTTGCTGTTTGTCAATGCGTTGGGTATTTACGGCAATGCCTGATATTCCCCATAAATACGGCACGCTAAACTCATTGTTGGGGTCAAAAGGCGCATTTAAAAAACGGTTGCCCAAATTGCCAAAGTTGCTCAATTGGTTGTGGTCAATCGGCTCAAGCATGCTTTCTTGACGCATTTTATCAACAAAATCTGTACCAGGAAATGCCAAATCATACTCACCACTGCCATTCATCAGCTTGAGCTTGGCATACATGGCTTCATTGGAATCAAAGGTACTATAAATCACGTCAATGCCTGTCTCAGCAGTGAAGTCTTTAAGCACTTGGTCGGAGATGTATTGGGTCCAATTATAGACATTCACCACATTTTTACCTGTGGGACGAACAGTACCGCCATCAGTGCCATCAGTGCCATCTGTGGGCTGACAGCCGACAAGCCCACCTGATATTGCCAAACTCGCCCCCGTCCATGCTAAAAAACGTCTGCGAGAAATCAATGAAGGAACATAAGACATGAACTTCTCCTTAACGTTTTTTTATCAATAATAGCTGAGACATCAACAAGCCTAACAGAGAGATTACCAGTAAAATTGTGCCAATGGCATTGACTTCAGGCTTGACCCCCACACGCACCATGGAATAAATCTGTAGTGGTAAAATCTCAAATTCAGGACCTGTTACAAAGGTAGAGACCACAACATCATCAAGTGATAAGGTAAATGCCAGCACCCAACCTGCCAAAATCGCAGGCATGATGGTTGGCATAAGCACTGTGCGTATCATGGTCAATTCGCTTGCTCCCAAATCTCTTGCCGCTTCCAACAGCTGATTATCAAGACTGGACAACCTTGCTGACACAGTAATCACCACAAACGGTAAGCAAAAGGTGATGTGAGCAATCAGTAATGTCATGAACCCAAGCTGTAACCCCAATATTAAAAACAACGCCAGCAGTGAGATTGCCAATACAATCTCAGGCGACATCATCAGTACAAACAACAAGCTTTGTAATACTGACTTACCTTTAAAGTCATACCGCTGAAATGACAATGCTGTCAATCCGCCAATCACAGTGGTAACCGTGGCAGCGACCACCGCAAGCAAAACCGAATGCCAAGCTGTCTGTATCAAGGCAGGGTTAGTCAACAGTTCACGATACCACGTCAAACTTAAACCACCCCATTGGTAGCCAACCTTAGACGCATTGAACGAAAATATCACCATCACCACAATCGGAGCGAACAACAGCAGATAAATCACCGTTAAATATAGCCAAGAGAGCCATTTCATCGTTGTTTTCATTTATGTTCCTTAATCATTGCCCCATGCCTCCATCATGCCCCATGCCACTTCACGCCCCATCATGCCACTTCGTTATAATCGGTTTTGCCAATGCGTTTACTGCTGATTCGATAGGCCAAAATCAGCACCGCCATTGCCAGCGTCAACAGCACACTGGCAGCGGCACCAAAGGGCCAATCTCGAGCATCTAAAAATTGTGATTTAATGACATTCCCTACCAATAGGTTGCGAGAACCGCCCAAAATATCCGCCACATAAAACATGCCCATGGCAGGCAACAACACCAACAACACGCCAGAGATGATGCCAGGGGTGGTCAATGGTAAAATCACATGCCAAAAGGTCTGAAGCCGATTTGCCCCTAAGTCTTGCGATGCCAAGATAAAATCTTTTGGTAAATCAGTAAAGACAGCATATAACGGCAACACCATAAACGGAAATAACAAATACACCAAACCACCAATCACCGCACTTTGGGTATATAAAATCTGTAATGGCTCATTAATGATGCCTAACCCAATTAACGCTGAGCTTAATAAGCCATTGGCAGCCACAATCAGTTTAACTGCATATAAACGCACCAGTGAGTTTGTCCAAAATGGGATAATCAACAACAACATCAACAGCGTCTGCCAGCGTTTTTTGGCTTTACTGACCAGCCAAGCAAATGGATAGCCAAGCAACAAACAAATTAAGGTGGTGATGGATGCCATGGATAATGAATGTAAAAACACCTTTAAATATAAGGGGTCAATCAATCGTGCGTAATTGGCTAAGGTGGCAGGCATTGCCAAAAAATGCCCTTCATCACGGGTTAAAAAGCTGGCAATGATGACAATCACATTAGGTAACAACGCAAATATGACCAACCATGCCCAAATCACAAATAAGGTGGCATGGCGAAACAGATGACGTTGCTTGGCTGTGTTAACTTTGCTTTTGTTAACTTTGTTTGTGTTAACTTTGGCTGTTGCTGCATTGGCATGGCGATGGGGGGGAGTCGACTTATTCATCAGGCAATATCCATTCCCAACCATCAACCCAATCTACTCGCACTTCTTGCCCCAGCTTGTAATTAAAATTGGGGTCATCTTCGTTAAAATACTCAGATGCCTTGATGCGATTGCCATTTTTGAGTTCAATCACAGAATCCAACGTACTGCCTTTGTAACTGCTGTCCACCACATGACCGACCAAGCCATCATGTGCTTCATCTGTGTAATACACTCGAATGTCTTCAGGACGTAATAATAAATTAACCGTTTGCCCCACTTGCACGGTAAATTTAGGCTTGGGTAACTCACGCACAGGGTGATAGCCGTCTTTTTGTTCAGCCACTTCCACTTTGATGGTACGGTCATTGACCGCCAGCACATTCGCTTTAAATAAATTGGTCTCACCAATAAAGCTGGCGGTGAATAAATTAGCAGGGCTTTCATAAATGCCAATGGGGGTATCAATCTGCTGAAATACGCCACCTTTCATCACTGCAATGCGATCAGACATGGATAAGGCTTCTTCTTGGTCATGGGTAACAAACACAAAGGTAATGCCAAGCTCTCGTTGTAGGCGTTTTAGCTCTGATTGCATCTGCACACGCAATTTGGCATCTAAGGCAGATAATGGCTCATCAAGTAACAATAACTTGGGGCGATTGACCACCGCTCGAGCGATGGCGATACGCTGTTGTTGCCCCCCAGACAAATCTTGTGGACGGCGATTGATGGTATGTTCTAATTGCACCATGGTCAACGCTTCACGCACCCGCCCATCAATCTCATTTTTGGCAACTTTTTTTAACTTTAGACCATAAGCGATGTTGTCATAAACTGTCATGTGTGGAAATAACGCATATTGCTGAAATACCGTATTAATGGGGCGTTTTTCGGCAGGAAATTGAGCAATGTCGATGCCGTCTAGCTCAATAGAACCGCCATTAGGCATCTCAAAACCGCCAATCAAACGTAATAAGGTGGTTTTGCCACAGCCAGACGGACCAAGTAAGGTTAAAAATTCACCATCTTGAATATCAAGGTTGATGTCGTTTAAGATTTTGCTATCGCCATATGCTTTGGACAAATTGCGAATGCGTAATAATGGCTTGCCAGTGAATGACGTGTCATGATTTGATGAGTCATCGGTTGGCTTATCGGTTAACATTGTCGGTGTCGGTTTACCCGCCTGACCATGTTCGGTTGGCAAAGTCGTTGATGCAATCATAAAGTTACCTTATGGTTAAAGAAGGCAATGGCTAAAAAAGGCGATGGCTAAAAAAGGCGACCATTTTAACATCATTTTTTTATGAACCGATGACATCTAACTCATCTGCGGATAATTTTTTGTAGGATTTTTTGCAAAAATTAGGGTCAAGGCGACAGACGGCTTCAGACAACTCATCTAATCTGGCTTCTGATTGTTGAATGTGGTCAAGCATCTTGGCAAAGCCATCAGCCACAGGGTCGCCAGAGTTAGGGTTAAGTCCATAGGCGTTAAAACCCAATGCCTTAGCAAGGCGTATTTTTTGACAATCTGCGTCATCAGATGTGTCAGTAGTTTTGGTATCGTGATTGTTTTGATTGTTGATTGATGTGTCGTCAGTGTGTGTTTGGTTGATGATTTGTTCATTATGATGTTCGTTATCATCATCAGGTTGAGTTATCATACGAGCAGCACTGCCAACCATGGTTACGCCAGCTGGCACAGGTTTGACCACCACCGCATTTGAGCCAATTTTGGCATTTGCGCCCACCGTGAAGCCTCCAAGTACCTTAGCCCCAGCACCGACCACCACGCCGTTTTCTAGCGTTGGGTGGCGTTTTCCTTCGTTCCATGACACACCGCCCAATGTCACACCGTGATAAAGGGTAACATCATCGCCAATCTCTGCCGTCTCACCAATCACCACGCCCATGCCATGGTCAATGAATAAGCGTTTGCCAATTTTAGCGGCAGGGTGTATCTCAATGCCTGTCAATGCTCTTGAACCATAAGCCACGAAACGGGCAATGAATTTGCATTCATCTTGCCATAAACTGTGTGCCACTCGGTGCATGATTAGGGCATGAATGCCCGGATAAGTGAGCAATACTTCGGTGAAGTTGCGAGCGGCTGGGTCACGGTCAAACACCGCATTGACATCTTCTTTGATGCTCTCAATGCTTTGTTGGGCAGTTTTTAAAGTGCGTTTAAGTTGGGTGATAACTGACATGGTAATCCTAATGCGTTTTATTGAGACATTCTTTTAAGCAATGTGTTGATAAGCGACTGTAGCAGTTGGTATTCTTTGTTGTCTAGCTGGACACGAGACAGCAGTCTGTTTAGTCGGTTAGGCAATGAGCGTAAGTCATCTGTATCTGCTAAGTCTAGCTGGCTAAACAGTTTGATAAGTTGATTTTGTAGGTGCTGTTGTTGTTGTTTGCTGATGGCAGGTTCATCCCAATGTTGGCGAATGTGATGCAACAACTCGGTAGAATTGATGCTTTTAGAGATGACAGTTGGCGGATTGTCTTGAGTGTCATACTGGGTGCTGTCTTGAACATATGGATGAAGACTGGCAAGGTTGGCAAAGTGGGCATAGATAAAACTTGTGATGACTTGTACCGCTGATGCCACATTGAGTACAGGATAGTCTGGATTGGCATCGATTTGAATGTGATAATCTGCCAATGCCAGCTCATCATTGGTTAAACCACGGTCTTCACGCCCAAATAAAATGCTAATTTTTGTCAATGGGGTTGAGTTGATTGGGTCATTTTTATGGGTAAGATGCTGATTAGTCAGATGCTGAGCAGTCATTAAAGGCAACTGAAAAGCTGATTGTTGATATAAAAACTGCTCAATCAGCATCGCCGTTTGGCTCGGATTGATGATGGGTCTGGGCAGATGACGGTTGCGACTGCTGGCAGCAAACACAAGCTGACTGTTTGCAATCGCATCTTCTAACGTAGCAACCGTTTTGGCATTCTGTAATAGGGCAGTTGCTCCTGCTGCATGTGCCATGCTGGTGTCATCTATGGGGTATTTGGGGTTAACCAATACCAAACTGCTTAAGCCCATGGTGTGCATGGCACGAGCAGTTGAGCCGATGTTGGCAGGCAAGGTGGTGTTGACCATGACGATATCAATGGCGGTGCTAAGTAAGGTGATGCTCATAAGTATGGGTTAATATGGTAGGGCAAATGGATAAATGGATAATAGAATAAATGAATTAAGCCAAACGTTGATGAATCTCCTGTATGACTGAGTTAAGTGCTTGCTCAATGTCGCTGAGTACGTTGTGAGCATCGGCTATCATACCAGCGTAACAAATCTCTTGCATGGTGTGGCAGTGCTGACTTAACGTTTGAGCTCCCAAGTTGACACTTGCTCCTTTTAGTGAGTGGGCAACTTGCAGTCCTGTTGTGTTATCGCCTTGAGTGTGAGCGGTGCGTATTTGTTGAACTTTCTGTTTGGCATCAAGGATAAATTGACTGATGAGCGTGGTAAAGTCGTCTTCTAACAAATCTTGCATTTCTTGCCATTGAGCATCATCGATATGGGTCATGCGATTATCCTTTTTGAGTTATTTTAAATTTAGCCTAAGCAATCTTTAAGTGAATTCTAGGCGAATGTGGTCAGTGTCGAATATTTGTCTTAGCTTTTGTAAATTGTCATCACTTGGGTACATTCGCCAATCATCATTTAACGCCACACCAGCGGTGGCATGGTCATCATACACATAAAGTCCCAAGGCAATACAGTTATCATTTGGCGTGTTGTGGTGTTGCTTGACATCTGCCAGATAATCGATATTGATGTCATCAACATCAACATCAACATCATTGATGGTAACTTTGGGAATATTGTCCAATTGGTTAGGTTTTAGCAGAGTTTGTAGTTTTGTCAATCGGTTGGTGTCATGACCATGCAGTTTGATGTTGATTTTTTTCAGCCATTTTATGCGTGCGTCAATCATTCCGTAAGCATCTTCTAGGCGGGCAAATACTCGCTCGTTGGCTTCTCGAATACTGCCTTTGATAATCAGCACTTCATCGACCTTGATGCGGTTTTTGATGCGGTTATAGCGTTCTGAATAACAGCTGACTTCAAGACGAGATGTGCCGTCATCGATGGTGATGGCAATGCGATTGCCAAAGTTTGCCACGTCCATGACCAACCCTGCAAATAGGGTTGTGCCATTGTAGCCTGTGTCACTTAACTTATCCAGAGATTGATTGGCTGTGTAATGTCGGATTTCTTGGCGGTACTCATCGATTGGATGCCCTGTTAAATATAACCCAAGGGTGTCTTTTTCTGCTTTTAGGCGATATTTGTCTGCCCAAATGATGTCATGACCTGTTGGTAACGGTGGGGCGGTGGTTACACTGTCAATCTCACCAAATAGGTCCATGATGCCCATTTCGCTGTTTTGTCGATTTTGCTCAGCGGCTTTAACGGCACTGGGCAACTGTGTCATCAATGCCCCACGGATTTGATGATATTGAGTTTCATCTAACTCTGGGCGTAAGGTTTTGGCGAAGTCATCAAAGCACCCTGCTTTAATCAGGGCTTCTAACGTGCGTTTATTGACTTTTTTGGTATCAACACGGCGACAAAAGTCATATAAATCGGTAAAATCTCCATCTTGCTTGCGTGCTGTTACAATGGATTCAACTGCCCCTTCACCCACCCCTTTGATGGCCCCAAGTCCGTAAATGATGTTGCTGGGTGTGTCAGCAACAAAGTACCATTCACTGCGATTGACGCTGGGGTTATCAACCGTCAGATTAAAATTCTCTCGGCAATCATTGATAAAAAACACCACGTTATCGGTGTTATTCATGTCACTGGTCAATACCGCTGCCATAAATTCGGCAGGATAGTAATGTTTAAGATAAGCGGTCTGGTACGCAAGCACGCCATAGGCAGCAGAATGCGACTTGTTAAAGCCATAACCTGCAAATTTCTCCATTAAGTCAAACACCCCCCCTGATACCGTGGGGTCAATGCCTTTTTGGGTTGCTCCACTGATAAATATTTCTCGTTGTTTTGCCATTTCTTCAGGTTTTTTCTTGCCCATGGCTCTCCTGAGCATGTCAGCCCCACCCAAAGAATACCCTGCCATGGTTTGTGAAATTTGCATGACTTGTTCTTGATAAACAATCACGCCATTGGTTGGTTCTAAGATGGATTCAAGATTAGGGTGGTCATAAATGACCTGTTCACGACCGTGTTTACGTTCGATATATGACTCAACCATGCCAGCATCTAAAGGCCCGGGGCGATATAAAGCACACATGGCGATGACATCATCAATGTTGCTGGGTTTAAGTTTACGTAAGTATTTTTTCATACCTGCTGATTCTAGTTGAAACACAGCGGTGGTTTTGGCAGGTTGTAGCACGTTTAAAAACGTATCTTTATCGTCCAATGGTAAGTCATCAAGCTCAATTGGGGCTTGGTTTTCTTTGACTCGGCGAGCGTTAATGTTGCGTACAGCAGCACTGATGACGGTTAAATTACGTAAACCCAAAAAATCAAACTTCACCAGACCTGCCGCTTCCACATCATCTTTATCAAACTGGCTGACACGATGTCCGTCTTCATCACAATAAATGGCGGTAAAATCGGTGATTCTGGTGGGAGCAATCAGCACACCCCCTGCATGTTTACCCACGTTGCGTGTGATGCCCTCAAGCTTAAGAGCCATTTCCCAAATTTCATTGGCATCTTCATAATCCATGTTATCAGGATTATTGAGCAAATCATTCAGCAAAGCTTCTTGTTCAAGGGCCTGAGCCAAAGAAATGCCGGGGGTTTTGGGAATGAGTTTGGATATTTTATCCGCCAAGCCATACGACTTGCCTTGTACTCGTGCCACATCTCGCACCACCGCTTTGGCTGCCATCGTACCAAAGGTAATGATTTGTGATACCGCTTCTCTTCCGTATTTACTGGCGACATAATCAATCACACGGTCTCGTCCTTCAATACAAAAATCAATATCAAAATCTGGCATGGACACCCGTTCTGGGTTTAAAAACCGCTCAAATAACAGTTCATAATGTAAAGGGTCAAGGTCAGTGATGTTCAACGCATAAGCAACCAGCGAACCTGCTCCAGAGCCACGCCCCGGACCGACAGGCACGCCATTGGCTTTTGCCCAGCGAATAAAGTCCATGACAATCAAAAAATACCCCGGAAAGCCCATTGATAAAATGATGTCTAACTCGTGTTTTAGACGTTCATCATAGGGCTTGCGAACATCAGCCCAATCATCACCACGACTGATGGGGGGATACAGTTTATCAAGGCGTTTATCAAGACCACGAGCCGACTCCGACCGAAAAAAACTCTCGATGCTTTCACCCACTGGCACAGGATAATCAGGCAATCGGTTTTCGCCTAAAGTTAAGATGACATTACAGCGTTTGGCAAGGCTGATGGTATTGTCAATGACGGTGGGTAAATCAGCAAACAAATCGCTCATCTGTTTTTGAGTTTTAAGATATTGAGCATCAGAATATTCTTTTGGGCGGTTGGGGTCAGCAAGCACATAACTGCCTGCAATGCACACTCTGACTTCGTGAGCATCAAAATCTTCTTGGCTAATAAAGCGAACATCATTATGAGCAATGATGGGCAACTGATGACGGTGTGATGCGTGAATGACCGCTTGAATATAAGCATCTTCTCCTGCACGAGAAGTGCGTTTGATGGCAAAATATAAACGGTTGCTAAACCGCTGTTGCCAAGCGTGGATAAGCTCATCTGCTCGCTCTGGGGTATTGCTCATCAGTGCTTGCCCAACATGACTTTGTTCAGTCAATAAGGCAATCACCCCATCAGCATGGGTGAAAATTTGCTCTGTACTAACGATGGGTTTACCACGACTGTGGTCATAATGCAAGCCATCAGTGAAGCCAAATGACACAATACGGGTTAAATTTTTGTAACCGTCATTGTTCATGGCAAGTAAAATTACTCGGTGATTGGCATCATCGGTCAGTACTTCTGCTCCGATGATGGGTTTGATGCCTGCCCCCAAACACGCACGATAAAACTTGACCGTGGCGAACAAATTAGACAAATCAGTCAATGCCAACGCAGGCTGAGCATCTGCCTTGGCAGCGGCAACCAACGCCTTTATCCGTACGATTGAATCGGTTATCGAAAATTCACTATGAACGCCAAAATGCACAAATGCCATACGTTTATTCCCCAAAATGACATACCTTCAATTCAATATGACACAAATATTTTAGCATATTTTATATTAACCCAAATCTGCTAAAATAACCATGAAATACCACGGAAATACTTTTACCATGCCATTTGTCAATATTGTTAATACACAGCCAGCTGATACACAACCCTTTAATAGTTCAGTCTTTTCTAAAAAGTGTCATAACATCAATCGATACTTTGCGATGATGATAGGGATTGTCAGTATCGTTTTATCCATACCAAGCCAAGCAACTTGCAAGCTGCCCAAAAGTTACTACAAAAATGTTACCTGTACATCAGACAGTCAATATTTTTTAGCCAGCAAAGATAACAAAACCCCTGTGGCATTACTTGATAAATCTGGTAAAAAAGTGGCGGACTTGATAGGACTGCAAGCTGCTGATGGCAATAAAATTCATCATGGCTTAATGCCTGTCATGCGGTATGACAAAGTGGGTTATGTGGACATGGCAGGTGAGATAATTGTACCAATTGTTTATGACAGTTTAGGTAAAAAAAACTGGGCAAGGGCTGCTAAAAATGGCTTAATCGTGGTAAAAAAAGATGGTGCATTTGGTGTGATTAATACCCATGATGAACCTCTGATTGCTTTTAGTCATGACATCAGTGCATTAAGTGATTTTGATAATGGTAAAGCACGCATGACCAAAGCAGGCGTTGATTATTGGCTAGACAGCAGTGGTCAAGTTATCCCCATTCATTCAAAAAAGTCTAAATACGCTCAATCAAAAAAAGCCAAAATTATCAATCAAGTCAATATTGATAATCACCAACTGATTTATACACCTCATTACATGAATGGCAAATGGGGATTTGTCAATGAAAAACAGGTGGCTGTCATCACTTATTCGTTTAATGAGGTGATGCCCTTCTCAGAAGGATTAGCAGGGGTGCGTTTAAAAGATAAATGGGGCTTTTTAGATAAAGCAGGCACATTGGTGATTAACTTTCGTTTTGATGACGCACATATTAACAAAAAAAGTGGTCAAAAGAGTAAACAAAACAAGATTTTTACCTTTATCAATGGTAAAGCTTGGGTAGGTAATCTAAAAAATGGCGATAAAATATGTATTGATAAGCAAGGCAATTCTGTAGCGTGTGATGACTAAATCATATCTATAAAATATCACTGATTTAAATCTTACCTGCCTTGACTCATGGTGCTTACTTACATGGCACATGGCATTTTTATTTGGTTTGGTTTCGCTTGGGTTGAGTTGGGTCAAATTTGTAATTTTTCGTTACTTTATGCAAATCATGGGGACGATGTCTGCCAAACAACCGTTAACCATGTTACTATCACCCATAATTATCCATAAATCATTACCCACAAATCATTATCCACAAATAACCATGTGCCACTTTGATGGGCAGCCAAATAGATGAACAGCCAAATAAACCCAAACCTAAACTCAATAAGGGATTTTATGACACACCACAACCAATCACATCACAGCACTCAAAGCCAACACATCGATGGCGAACGCTTAAATCAACTGGCAGACATTGCTAATCAATACATCTCTAATAAACAGAGCAGTTTGCCTGATTTTATGATGGCTTACTATCACAGTTTGTATCACGAGACAGCCGCCAAATACAGTAACGATGACTTGGCAGGCATGGCATTGCATCACTATATGATGCTCACCCGTTATCAAACTGGACAACCACAGATTGCGGTGATAAATCCTGTTGCTGAAGCTCACCACTTTCACAGTTCGCATACCGTGATACAAATCGTGGCGTATGATCGTCCATTTTTGGTGGACACCATGACCATGACTCTAGAAGAGCAGGGCATCAATGTGCATCGCATTCACAACACCATCATGGACATTCAATGGGACAATGAACGTCGCATTCAGGCAGTCAGCTCTGCTAATACCAGCCACACCAAACACATGTCACTCATTCATATTGAAATTGACCGTCAAGATGCCAATGATTTACCCGAACTTGAGCAGACACTTCTTAATAAAGTGGGGATACTTGACACCATCACCAATGATTGGCAACAGATGCACGATCGCTTACAACACATCAAAAATGAATTGAGTCAAGTCACACTGCCAGATGATTATCATTCTTATGAAGAGATAGAAGCGTTTTTATCATGGATTTTAAACGATCACTTTATCTTTTTGGGCTTTCGAGAGTACCGTTTAGAGCAAGATGAGCGTGGTGGGATAGAGCTCATTACCGTCGGTGGTTCAGGTTTGGGGCTGTTGCGAACAGCCGACGAAGACAAACCATCAGCAAGCTTTAAGCAACTGCCAGAACAGCTTAAGCAATTATTGATTTTGCCTAAGGTGCTTTTATTGTCTAAATCAAGCCAGCAATCACCTGTGCATCGTCCTGTGTATATGGACTTTTTGGGCATTCATAAGTTCGATGATAAAAGCAATGTGGTGGGTGAATACCGCTTTATTGGCTTGCTGACATCACAAGCCTATCAGCTTAGTGTACAGCAAATTCCTCTATTAAGAGAAAAAGCCACAACTTTGTTAGACATGGCACAGTTGCCTAAGCATGGGCATGCCCATCAAAAAATGATGCACATCATCAATACTCTGCCAAGAGATGACTTATTTCAAGGCGATACTGATGAGTTGTATCCCATCGTTACAGGAATTTCGCAACTACAAGATAAGCATCGTCTGCGTTTATTTGCTCGTGTTGATCATTATCAACGTTTTGTCTCTTGTTTGGTTTATATCCCAAGAGATAAATTTAACACCATGTTGCGTATTAAAGTCCAAAAAGCCTTGGTTGATGCCTTCGGTGGCACATCTTCAGGGTTTAGTACTCAGATGAAAGAAGCCTATCATGCACGGGTGCATGTGCATGTTCGAACCATTCCAGGGCGAATCAATCACGTGGACATCAGCAAATTAGAGCATAAGCTTAGCCTATTGATGCAAGATTGGTCAGATGGTTTTGCTAAGGCATTGCTTGATGATTTGGGTGAAAATCAAGCCAATGGTTTGCTTAATCGCTATAAATCTGTCATTCCTGCGGCGTATCAAGAAAATTTTGACCCACGCACGGCGGTAGAAGACATCAAACGCCTAAATGGGCTAAGTGATGATAACCCCATGCAGTGGCACTTATTCCAATCCACAGGTGATGCTGATAACGAGCTACATTTAAAGTTATATGGCACAGACCGTCCTGCCATTTTATCTAATGTGTTGCCAATTTTAGAAGATTTTGGTGTGGCAGTCATCTCTGCCAACACGTATGAGATTGCCACTCAACCGACACTGTGGATGCAAGAATATGCGTTACAATTACGCCATGTGGATACGGTGAATTTGTCAGTGGTACGTGGTCAGTTTGAAGACAGTCTACAACGTATTTGGCAAGAAGAAGTTGAAAGCGATCGCTTAAATGAGCTGATTTTGGTCAGTAAATTAGACACCTATGATGTGGTCGTGTTGCGTGCGTTATCACGTTATATGCTACAAGCAAAAGCCCCGTTTTCTTATGACTATATTGTGCAGACATTGGTGGCACATGCCTCCATCACCGTGAAGTTGGTAGAATTATTCCATGCTCGCATGTCGCCAGAGATGACAGAACGTGAGTCTGCCATCAAAGAAATTCAAGCCCATATTGATGAGCAATTAAAGCAAGTGAGCAGTTTGGATGAAGACCGCATCATTCACTGGTTGTTAGATTTACTTCATGCGATGTTGCGCACCAACTTTTATCAACGTGATGAAGCTGGTAAACGCAAAGACCGTTTGTCGTTTAAGTTTGCTGCCAATGCCATTCCACACCTGCCTGAACCTAAGCCAATGTTTGAAATTTATGTGTATTCACCCAAAGTAGAAGCGGTGCATTTGCGAGGTGGTAAAGTCGCTCGTGGCGGTTTACGTTGGTCAGACAGAATGGAAGATTTTCGCACTGAAGTGCTTGGTCTGGTCAAAGCACAAATGGTGAAAAATGCGGTTATCGTGCCAGTTGGCTCAAAAGGTGGCTTTATTGTCAAAACTCGTCAGGCAGGCATGGACAGAGAAGCGTGGCTAAAAGAAGGCATCGCTTGTTATCAGACCTTTATCCGAGGCATGCTTGACATTACCGACAACATTATCGATGGGCAAATTGTGCCACCAAATGACACCATGCGTCATGATGACGATGACCCTTATTTGGTGGTGGCAGCCGATAAAGGCACTGCCAGCTTTTCAGACATCGCCAATGCCTTAGCGGCAGAATATGATTTTTGGTTAGATGATGCCTTTGCATCTGGTGGTTCGGTGGGTTATGACCATAAAGCCATGGGCATCACCGCTCGTGGGGCATGGGAGTCTGTCAAGCGACACTTCCGCTTAATGGGTAAAGACATTCAACATACCGATGAATTCACTGTGGTGGGTATTGGTGACATGAGTGGCGATGTCTTTGGTAACGGCATGTTATTATCAGACAATACCTTGTTGCAAGCGGCATTTAACCACCTACATATCTTTATCGACCCCACTCCAGATGCCAAAATCAGTCATGCTGAACGTGAGCGTCTGTTTAATTTGCCACGCTCAAGCTGGCAAGACTATGACCCACAGCTGATTAGCCAAGGTGGCGGTGTGTTCTCAAGACAAGCCAAGTCCATCAGCATCACCGATGAGATGAAACAAGCCTTTGCCATTGAAGAAGACAGCTTAACCCCCAATGAGCTGATACATGCGTTACTTAAAGCCCCTGTTGATTTGATTTGGAATGGTGGTATTGGCACTTATGTCAAAGCCAGTAGTGAGACGCATGCTGATGTGGGTGACAAAGCCAATGACAGTTTGCGAGTCAATGGTGATGAAGTGCGTGCCAAAATTATTGGTGAAGGCGGTAATTTGGGGTGTACCCAATTGGGTCGTATCGAGTATGCTCAACATGGTGGACGCATTTATACCGATGCCATTGACAACTCAGGTGGGGTGAACTGCTCTGATCATGAAGTTAACATCAAAATTTTGCTGGGTGATGTGGTCAAGCAAGGCGACATGACCATGAAGCAACGCAATGAATTGCTTGAGTCCATGACCGACAGTGTTGCTGAATTGGTGTTACGCCAAAACTACCTACAACCACAGACCATTGAGTTAAGTGCCTATCAAGCGGTGGAACGCCTTAATGAACATCAGCGATTTATGCAAATGCTAGAAAGCAACGGTCGCCTTGACCGTACCATTGAACGACTGCCCAATGACACCGTGATGGCAGAGCGACAAAAATCAGGTAAGGGTCTGACCAATCCAGAGTTTGCCATACTGCTTGCTTATGGCAAAATGTGGGTATATGACAATCTGCTCACATCAGACTTACCCGATGAAGCTTACTTTACCAATGAGTTGCGTAAATACTTCCCTGATGTGTTGGACACGCCTTACTTTGAACAGATGACCGAACATCGTTTACACCGTGAAATCATCAGTACTTATCTCACCAATGGACTGGTTAATCGACTGGGCATCGAAAATGTTTTTCGCTTAACCGAAGAGACAGGGCAAGACGTCCCAACCATCACTCGAGCCTATGCCATCGCCCGTGATGTTTATGATGTGTATCACGCATGGCGTGTGCTAGAAGAGTTAGATAACCAAGTGGCTGCCCAAGAACAAATCAGACTTGAGTTAAAAATCCGTCAAGCACTCAAGCAGGGCATGGCATGGTTTATCAATGCCAATGGGCAAAAGCTGTCCATTACCGAGATGACCGATAAGTTCAAAGCCACTGTGCAACAATTATTGGCAGATGAAGAGCTGATGAATGTTCATTTTGCTAAGAGTTTGCAAGACAGCCGTGATGAGATGTTAAATGCTGGTCTCAGTGCTGAGCAAGCTGATGTCTTTGCCAAATTGCCAATTTATCCGTTTGCCTTAGATGTGGTTCAACTGGCACAGCAAGCAGACAGTGACATTCGCACAACCGCCCAAGTATATTTCGCTGTTTACGATGCTTTAAATGTGGGTTGGTTATACGCTCAAGTAGCGTCTTTGCCACAACAAAGCCATTGGGACAGACGTGCCAATAATGCGTTAATCCATGAACTCAACAAGACCATCAAGGCGATTGCTTTGCCACTGCTTGATGAAGACAATCCTGTCATTGCCATCAAACAATGGCAAGAGCAAAACCACGCAGAGCTTGAGCGTTTGCAACAAGCCAAAGATGACCTAAGCGGTACTGATGACGTAGGGCAGGTCAGTTTATCAGCGTTATCTGTGTTGTTAAGTGAGATGGGCAGTTTGAATTTATCATCTTGATAAAACGCTTTTTTAGAGAATGTGCCTAATCACTAAAATACCTAACTTAATGCCTATCTTAATGGATAGGCGTTTTTATTGAAATATTTGTTCATTGAATGCAACCTGTAAGGAAAATCCCATGTCCAGTCAAAAAATCATTGAATCAACAACACCCAACTTACCCACCCCTTATTATCTGATAGATGAACAAGCCATTGTCAACAATTTAACCATCATCAAACGCATTTGCGACCTATCAGGGGCAAAAGCATTATTGGCACTCAAATGTTTTGCCACTTGGGGGGTGTTTGATGCCATGAAACCTTATTTACATGGAACAACGTCATCATCACTCAACGAAGTGCGATTGGGGGCAGAAAAATTTGGCGGTGAAACCCATGCCTACAGTGTGGCGTACGCTGAACATGAAATCTATGATGTGGTGAGCCATGCTGATAAAATCATTTTTAACAGCTTCAGCCAGCTGAACGCCTTTCGTCATGTTGCTGATGAAAAGGGCATTCCCATTGGTCTGCGTGTCAACCCAAAAACCAGCAATTCCTCTTTCATCATTGCCGACCCTGCACGCCCATTTAGTCGTTTGGGTGAGCATGATGTGGATAAAATCATGTCAGTGATTAATGACATCAGTGGCATCATGATACATAACAACTGTGAAAATGATGATTTTCATGCTTTTTGTGCCAGTTTAGATGACATTGAAAATAAATTTTCTGATGTGTTGCCATGTTTGGATTGGGTGAGTTTGGGTGGTGGCATTCATTACATTGCTCAAGATTACCCTGTGGAAGCGTTTGCTAAACGGCTAAAACAATTTTCTGATGACTTTGGCGTGCAAGTTTATCTTGAGCCGGGAGAAGCAAGCATTCACAATGGTGCGTTACTGGTAACCAGCGTGTTGGACACCATGCACAATGGTAAGCCTTTGGCAGTGGTTGATGCCAGTATTGAAGCGCACATGTTGGATTTATTGATTTATCGAGAATCTGCCTCCTTGGTTGGTATCAATGACCAAAACATCAATTTATTCCCCATTAGCCAGCTGCAGGACAACAATGATGGCATAAATAATGATGGCATAAATAATGATGACACAAATGTTTCTGACAATAAGACCAATGACAGCAATACCATCATCTATGGTAAATCCTGCTTGGCAGGGGACATTTTTGGTGAATACGCATTGAATGACATTGAGCTAAAAACTGGTGATAAAGTTGCCTTTGGCAATGCCGCAGGCTATACCATGGTAAAAAAGAATTGGTTTAATGGTGCTGCCATGCCAGCGATTGTGATTAAGCGGTTGAATGGACAAATTGAAACACAACGACAATTCACTTATGAAGATTTTAAATCCAGTTTGTCTTGATTAAAGTTGAATGACAATGTAAAACTTTGTTATGGCATTAAAACTTTGTTACAGCATTAAAACTTTGTTGCAACATGGATAGCCAAGTTTTCAGCTGTTGGCGTTGTTTATTAATCAATTCACGAGCATATATGGACTGATAATCTTGCATTTGTTGTTCAAATATCGCATCTAACTGTTGATATAACAACTCTTGGAACAATAAGGACAAATCGCTCACCGTTTGTTGACTAAAACTGTGATAAAAATTTGCCCAATGTGGAATGATGTCAGCATACAAAGAAGATGGCAGGCTTGCCAGTAAATGATGAAAGGCGTGGTTGGGTGATGTGAACAGCACCTTGTTGTCTGACTGTGATAATCGCAACTCAATCAGTTCAACCAATTTGGGTAACGCCATGTCTTGTTTTGTGTCATTGTTGTCGTTTGGTTGGTCATCTTTTTGTCTGTCCTCTCTTTTTCTGCCAAAATCTCTCCATGTGGGCAGTGGCGGAATGGGCAAGTTGTTGTTGGTTAATTTGCTGATTTCATGGCTGATTTGCCGATAAGCATGGATATTAGATGTCCGCCAAATCTGCTCAAGCGATACCACATCTATGAGTTCAGGTTGGTAAAATAAGCACAGTTGAAGGTGGTGGTGAATTTGTAAAGGGCTATTAAAGTTAAGCAACGCATCTTTAACGGCTTTGTTTTGGTTGCGTCTGCCCGTTAACCGATAATAGATGTCGTTGTTGAGCAGATGGCGAAAACTACTGCCTTTGGGCAATAAAGCAGTCAGCTGTTTGACTTGAGACATCATCTTGGCTTTGCCTTCAGGTGATTCTGAGTCAATCTGCGTGCTAAGATAAGCAAACACATAATCTGAGAGTATGGTGGCATTGTCTATTTGCTCAACCATGCTGTCTTTGCCAAACATTTTGACATAACTATCAGGGTCATGCCCTTGTGGCAGTGTTAAAAATTTTAATGTCTGGGTGTCTTGTAAAATGGGCAAGCTTAGTTGTAGCGTTCGCCATGCCGCCGTTTGCCCTGCGGAATCACCATCAAAGCACAAGGTTAAAGTGTCGTTAAATTTGAGTAACCGCTGGATTTGTTTCTCATTGGTGGCAGTTCCCATTGAAGCCACTGCCCCATAGATGCCTGCTTGATACAAAGCAATCACGTCCATATAACCTTCCACCACCAACCAGCGACTGGCTTTTTGCTGACGTGATTCATAATAGCCATACAGTACTTGTTGTTTATGAAAGACAGGTGAATCAGAAGAATTGATGTATTTTGGCTTAATCTCGTTGTCTAATGCTCGCCCTGCAAACCCAATGACCCGTCCTTGATTATCACGAATGGCAAAAATGACCCGTTCTCTGAGCAAATCATAATCACGTCCGCCATCAGATTGGCGAATAAGCCCCAATATTTTCAATCCTTCTATGTCATCAGGAAACGCCTGTGATAAGTGTTGCCAACCACTTGGAGCATAGCCAAGCCCAAAGGTGGCAATGGTCTGCCAAGTGAGTCCACGACTGATAAAATAACGCTGAGCGGTGGGAGTTTGTTGTAATTGATGTTGATAAAACTGTTGTACCCGTTGTAACAGTTCATATAAATCACCATCGGCATGTTGGTTGGCGTGATCATCAGCAGAATGAACAAGGTTAGAATGGTGCCAATCGGTGAATGATGATGTGTCAATCAATGATGTGTCAGCCAAAGCATTCATTGCCAAGGTAGTATCCAGCAATGGCACATCATGATAAGGTGGCATGCCATGGTCATGATGTGTGATGCCATGTGTTTGATGATTGCCTACTTGCTTGGCTTGGTGGTTGCTTGCTTGCTTGGTTGGTTTGGTGGTTGACTGAGTGGTTGACTGATGACCACGGCGATAGCGGGTATGTTGTTTGTCATTTTCTGGAATGGTAATGCCTGTCTGTTTTGACAGCTCATGCACCGCTTCAATGAACGTTAAATTTTCATAATCCTTTAAAAAACTGATGGCGTTACCACTGACCCCACAGCCAAAGCAGTGATATAGATTTTTACTGGGATTGACATAAAAGGACGGCGTTTTTTCACCATGAAAAGGGCAACAGCCCTTAAACTCATTGCCTGCTTTTTTTAGTTGCGTGTGCCGACCGATGATGCCAACCAAATCTGCCTGACTGTTTAGCTGGTCAATGATATGATTGGGTATGTTCATGATGATCCATTGACAAGACGATAAAAGACAGCACTAAAGCGTCAATTGATGATTAACAGGTTCTAAAGCCATTAGACAATCATTGAAGATAGTCATTGACCAAAATGTTTGTGGTTTGATAAGACCACCATCATTTGGTGTTGCTATTAGGGTATTGTTATTTAAACATTGTTATTTGAACATTGTTATTTAGTTGGTGGTTGGCATCACAATCGGTTCAATGGCAACATCAGCCAGTGAGGGCATTGGAGTGGTGATTGCATTGTCTTGGTCAGTGTTTGCAGGGATAACATCATCATTGATGCGACGCTCATCTGCCAGACCAAAACGGATACCATGATTTGTGGCAGAGTTATTAAAGTCATTTGTCTTAGTGCTTTGTGTTGTTGTCATATTAGCACTGCTGGGCAGTTGTAGCTGTGATGCTTGACTGATGATTTGTTCTTTGGTGGCTTGTGTATGACTGCCTGTGGTTTGAGACTGTTGTGGTGTGTTTGCCTTACCCAGTTTGCCAAAACTGATTTTATTTAGCCAAGATTGTTTGGTGGCACTGGGCAGTAGCACTTGTCCTTGATGACCAAGCAAATTAGGATAGTTAATTTGTAATAAGGTTTTATAGTCTTTGGCGGTATCGGTCATGCCCAGTTGCTCATAGGCATATGCCATGGTGGCAATGGCATGAGGGACAGAACTGCTTTGAGGATAATACTGAAATACCCATTTGGCACGATTGGCGGCTGCCAAATAAGCTTCACGCTTAACATACCAATCTGCCACATACATCTCGTGAGCTGCCAGCTCATTATAAATATAAGTCATACGCTGAGCCGCATCAGGTGCATAAATGCTGTTGGGGTAACGGCTGACCAAGATTAAAAAATCATAAAATGCCGCTCGATAATAAGCAGTGTCACGTTGAGATTTATCCAGATTAAACACATTAAGCAATCCAGATTCGCCCTGCATGGTGGCGACACCCTTGACATACTGAGCATAATCGACTCTTGGGTGAGTGGGATATAACGTGATGAATTGATTGGCATAATCCGTTGCTTGTTCATATTCGCCCTGCTGATAAGACGCATATATCAAATCCAACAATGCTTGCTCTGCCAACCGCCCAGCAGGATAAAAGGTTCTTAGATTATTTAAGTTTTCTGAGGCATGATTGTAATTGCCTTTTTTAATCGCTTCACTGGCAATGCGATAATATTCTTCAGCACTATTTTCGGCAGTGGCAATGGCATCTGTTGATTTATTGAACCAAGATAAAGATTGGCAACCGCCAAGACTTAGTGCCAAACAAGTCAGCGTAACGGAACAAATGGCTTTCATATGAGACATGGTAACAATCCAGAGCAATCCAAAGAAAAGATGAACAAAACAATTCACCAACTTTAGCACAAGTTATCAATTTTAATCATCAACTTTAACATAAATTGGCTTTAAAAAACCACGCTTAAGGCGTGGCGATCATGTTGATGTGATTGTGCATGATGATGAAGTCAGCAATATAAAATCAGCAATCAGTTTTTACCACGATAGGTGATGCGACCTTTTGACAAATCGTAGGGAGTCATCTCAACCTTGACTTTATCCCCTGTCAAAATACGAATGTAGTGCTTACGCATTTTGCCAGATATGTGAGCGATGATTTCATGCCCATTGTCCAAACGAACTTTAAACAGTGTGTTTGGCAGAGTATCAATGACCTCGCCTTCAAATTCGATGATGTCGTCTTTTTTTGCCATAATGATGTCTTAATAAAAAATAAAGCCAAATTATACGCTTGTGGGGTGAGTTTTTCAAATGCTTTATTATGTCAAAACCATTATGTTAAAACCGTTATGTTAAAACCATTGTGGCAAACTTATTGTGGCAAACCTAGCCAAACAGGGGTTTTATCCATATTTGGCAGATGTTGTTGTAAATGCGGTGGATAAATGGCATCAATGAAATATAAGCCATCAGCCGCCGCTGTGGCAGGGGCTTGGGTACGGTCTTTGGCAGTGATTAAGGTTTCAATGGCATCGGTTGGCAATTCACCTTGACCAATGGCGAACAATGCCCCCATTAAATTACGTACCATGTGGTGCAAAAAACCATCTGCCTGAATATCAAATACGATAAATGCACCATGACAAAACAGCTTGGCATGGCTGACACAGCGGACAGGTTGGCGTGACTGACATGCCGCTGCTCGAAAACTGCTAAAATCATGCTGACCCACAAGACAATCGGTTGCTTTTTGCATAGCTGTGATGTCAAGTTGCTTGGTTAAATGAGTTACCTGTCCATAAAGCAGAGCAGGCGGGTATGGTTGGCATAAAGTAACATAACGATAACGTCTGGCTATCGCAGAAAAACGAGCATGAAATTCGGTTGGCATCGGTTGTATCCAGCGTAACGTGATGTCATTGGGCAGCAAACTGTTGATGCCCCGGAACCAGCCATATAACGGACGCTTGGCTCTTGTCTGAAAGTGTGCCACCATATTGCCAGCATGAACGCCAGCATCAGTGCGACCAGAGGCAACCACTTCAATAGGCTCATTGGCAATGCGACCAATGGCTTCTTCCACCACTTGTTGGATACAGATAACCTCTTGTTGGCGTTGCCAACCTCGGTATGCTGTGCCGATGAATTCTAACCCAATGGCATAGGTAAAAGATGTGTCTTGTGACTCTTTATCAAAGCTTTTAGGGTTGATGTTGTTTTGTTGGGTTTGTGTTGTGATGATTGTTGTTATGATTTCAGACATGGTGATTGCTGGCCTTTTATGAAATTTAACTGACGGTGATTAAACTTGACTGACCGTGTGTTGCCAACGTTGGCGACGACGTTTGGGCGAGTCGCAGGTCAACAGCAACCATAAAAGGCGAGCATAAATGGCTGGTAGTGTCAGACGACCACCACTGATGACATGACAATCAGCCAACCAACTGCCAGCGGCATAATTATCACTGACACCGCCCAGCAAAGCTTGACTGCTATTTATCACCATGATGCCTGCTTGATAAGCAAGATTTAACATCGTCTGCATGGCATGTGACTTTGGAAAATTACCTTCACCATAGCTCATTAAAATCACAGCCGTTGGTGTGTTGTTTTTTTCCGCTTGGGTGATGATGTGCCTTAACTGGCTGGCATGGATATTCATATGTTCATCAGCATGGTCATCAATATGGCTGGGTAGGGCATAGATAACTTGCACACAGCATGGCTTTTTTAAGAGTGATGACTGACCATTGTGGTTGTGGTTGATTTTGCCAATGTTTGATTGATGATGCTGTTCTAGCCACATGGTCTTTGTTGTCTGACTTAATCGGTCTTGATAACTGCTGGCAGGATAGCCCACCTTTTGATGACCACTAAAAGCCAACATGTCATGACTGTGCAGTTTTTGCACTGTTTGAGCAGGCCAGACATCGTTGCCAATGGCAACATAGACCCCTGCTTTATCTTTAAGCAGTTGTCCGATTGCCAAGTGAAAGTTATCCTTGGCATCAGATTGGGGATTGATGACATAATCTGTCAGTCGTGTGGGGTCGAGTAGCGGCCGCATACTGGCGGTTAATACCAAACGTATGTCAGAATTTGCAAAAGCTTCTGCCAAAAAAGCCCCCAAATAGCTTAAGGTATCTGTGCCTGTGATGAGTAAGAAATACCGCTGTCCTTGAGCATAATGCTTTAATATCAGGCGATAAAACGTGAGAAAGTCTGGAACATCAAATTGACTGCTGTCTTTGATTAGCGAATTGTCAACCATGTTTAACGTGATGTCTGTGGTATTTGGCATGATTTGATGGAGTATTGGTAAAAATGCCTTGGCGGATAAAGGAGCAAGCGGTTGCCCAAAGCTACCAAATGTGCCTCCAGCATAGATAACGTCAATATGACTGATGGAAGAAGACAAAGGTTTTTTCATGAATGACACCAGTAATCATCGAATAAAATTTTTCATAAACAATCACCATAATAACAACCACCATAATAAAAAAAGGCACAGACTTAAGCGTGCCTAATTTTTTACTTTAATCATGGTCTGGTAGTGCCACAATCGTGGTTATGGCCATACCAGACCAACAGTGGTTAGTTGATTTGTGCCAACAGCTCTTTGGCTTGATTTAAATACGGTTCATTGGCAGATTGAGTAATCTCATTTAACAGCCGACGAGCACTGTCATACTCACCAAGCTCAATATATTGCCCAGCCAAATCCATGGTGATTTGTGCGTTATCCAAGTCAGACACATCAAGTTCAGATAAATCCACTAAATTTGACTTATCTGATGCCACATTGGCATCATGGTCTGTGGGTGTTAAATCACTGATGCTAGGCTCTTGAGCTTTAACATCAGATTGAACGGGTGAAATATCAGCCGTATCAAAATCTAAATCCATGCCCAAGTCAAACGCTTGTCGATCATCGCTGTCTTGTTGGCTTGGTTGTTGGGGTTGCTGATTTAGCGGTTGGCTTGGCTGGGACGAATCATCTTGTGTTATCAGATCATCATCAAGTCCAAAATCACTTAAGTCAAACTCATTGCTAAGTTCTGTTGTGTCATCAAGATGTGTGGTGGGCGAATCAGAGGCAACTTTAGAAGCATCATCATCTAAACTGCCTAAATCAAAGTCCAAAGAGTCATCTAATGATGAATCATCTTCGTTACCTTGGTCAGTTGTCAGGGCATCAGCACTGATTTCACTAACATCATTCACAACCACTTCATTTGCATCTTGAATATTTGCATCTCGGACAACGGCAGATTCAGTGGCATCAACTTCTGTGTTCAAGTCAAAATCAGATTCAATATCAAAGCTTAAATCAGCAGATTCAACATCAGACACAAGATTGTCAGACACAACATCATCTTCTGATAAGTCAAATGACAAATCATCTGATGTGTCTAGAGTGTCAGTTAGAACGGTTAAATCATCGTTTGTGTCCGTCTGTAGGCTGGGTTGGTCTGATTGAGTGGCAGTGGCGTGGTCTTCTTCTGTGCTTTCTATGCCAAAATCAAAATCCAAACCATCATTCTCAGCTGTGGTAGGTGATGTGATTTGATCAGATGTGGGCTTGCTGTCATCTAAATCAAATGTTAAGTCGTCATCACCAGTTAAGCCTGCATCATCATTGGTGTCTAAATCTAAAGTAGACGTGGTGTCTAATAAATCGGCTTCTAAATCTTCTAAGCTAAACGCATTGTCGTTAAACGCATCGTCACTTGTTTGTGCCACCGTGGTTTGTGCCATGGGCTGTTGTGCCACAGGTTGCTCGTTGCCAAAGTCAAGGGCATTATCAATATTACCAGCATTAAAATCTAAAGGTGTGTCATCATCTGATGTGACAGATTGGACTGATGGCTCAGGTTTAGACTCAGATTGATGGCGTGTTTGTATCTCTGCGTCTATTAAAGATTTAAGGTGTTTGGCTTCACTGATGATGCCAGTATCACCAGATTGTTGAACTTGAGCATATGTCTGATTGAACTTGTTGATGTTGGAGGTCTGGGCATATAAATTGAGTAAATCAAGTTTAAGCTGAGTATTGTTAGGTTGGGAGTGTATGCCCCTAAGTAATTCGGCTTCAGCATCGTCAAAACGCTGTTGTGCCATCAACTGTTTAGCCACCACGCCAAACTGTGGCGATGGCACGTTTTGCTCGGCTAAATCCATGGGTGTTGGCTGATTTGCCATGGCAGAATCGGTGTGTTCTGTCTTTGATGGTAGAAGTGGTTCATCTTCGAACACATCAGCATCAGCTTGATTGCGACGCATCAACATAAAAACCAGTGCCAGAATAATGATTAAAACCACAATGGCAATAAGAGCGATGTTTTCCATAATAATTCCTATTTTATATGTCAATATTTATTGTTTAAGCTCTTTTAGCTTGGCTTCAAGCTGAGCAATTTTTTCATTTTGTACTTCAAGCTTTTTGGCATAGTCGCTAAATTTATGATTCAATCCATTGACCGAACGCACCGTACTGGCGGTTGATTGGCGAGTGTTTTTTAAACGACCAACAAGGTCTGTGGAAGGAGCATTGTTTGAACTGCTGGCTGATTGGTTGGTGATGCTGGGAGCAACCAGTGCCACACGGTTGGCAGCTTTGGCTGTATTTTTAGCTTGATAACGTTTCTTAGTGGTTGAAGAAGTGGTGCTGGATTTTTTGCCACCAGAAGCGGTTTGTTCATTAGCAAGCTGTTCTCGTTTTGCCGCCAATGCTTTTTCTAAGCTGTTTTGACTGGGGATAAACTCATAATCAGGTAAGATAATCTGTGCATTGGCAATGATGCGACTGGCTTTACCGTCGATAAAGGCATCAGGATTGTCCTGTTGGATTTGTTTCATCACTTGATAAACGCTGACATTGTTGCGTTTGGCAATGTTGTTAGAAATCATCCATAGATTATCATTGCGTTGCACGACATAGGTTTTGCGATGATGAGTTTCAGGATCATTGGCATCAACCAGTGAGTCAGTTGATGATGCTGTCGGTTGAGGCTGAGACTGTGCCATCACTGTGTCAGTCGCTGCGCCTGTCATATCAGTTGTGTCCACACCAAGAGCATTGAGTAGGATATGGTCTGATGCCAATTCACCGATTGGTGGCTCATCTAAAGTCGTAAAAGAATGGGTACGATTTGATGCCAATGTTGTGTTTGATGTTGTGTTTGATGCCAATAATGACGCATCATCTTTTAGCGTGTGTTTGGCTGTACCAGCATTTAAAGCTGAATCACTGCTGGCAACTATGTTATCATTAAAAACAACGTTATCATCAAGAACCATGTTACCATCAAAGTTACTATCAGCTGGAACATGGCTGATTGGCAAATTGACTTGGCTGGCATTGGTAACTTGGTAATCATCATACTGGTTATTATATTGGTTATGATGTGTGGACACATCAGACATGTCTGCCTGTATGTCCACTTGTGTTTTGGCTTGTTTTATATTAAGTTGTTTGACATCATTGGTTGCTACCAATAAAGTTTTTGGCAAAAAGGTATTTTGCCCCCTTTCACTCAAGTCTAAAACAATGTTTTGATATGGGTTTTGCACAGGTCTGGCAGAGGTGATGACCAATTTGCCCGAGGAGTCTGATGTTCGTACAAAATTCACATTCAAACGGTTGCTGTTTTCTAGCCCCATCTGCTCAAAGACTCGGTTGTCTGCAATTTTGGCAGAAAAGTCATCAGGGTTAATGTCTTTAATTTCAATAACCGCATTCAGTGGTTCGTATTGGGCGGAGTTGATTTGTGTTGAGCCGACCGTCACCGCATGGCTAATACCAGCACTGCCGATAAGCATAAAGGTCATCGCAGAAGAAAGTAAGGTTTTTTGTGTCGAAATCTGTTGCCAAGCCATGACAATCCCTTAATTAAAATAAGTTTTGGAAAAAAACAGCCACAATAATGTGTCATTTATATCAAAAATATGGCTTTATTGCCAGTTTCTTTCATTGATGACAACAAAAGATAAGATAAAAATCGCTAATATGTGCCAAAAAATACAGAGAAGCCCACAAATAACGAAAATAAACAACAAAAAGTTAAGCTGTTTTGGTCATCAAAATGCCATGAAAGTGCTATGATGGTTCTCTTATTAAAGTTTCTTTTTGTGTTGTGTTTGATTTATTTTACATTGGCTTGTTTTACGTTGGCTAGTATTGGTATTTTAAGGAAATGGTATGGAAACAATAAGCATGACGTCTTTAACACTGGCTGCCTTATTAAATGCAGGAATCAGTGGCTCTGGCACTCATTTAACTAAAGAAAATACATATATTTTGCCTAAAATAGCAGGGCAATGGCAAGCAGTATTAGATGAACAAGATGATAAAGTGGCTAAAATCCATGCCAATGCAAACATCAGCAGAACCAATGACAGCATGGACAATGACATCAAGATTCCTGATAAAACGATTGATGGTCATAATAATCATGACGGTCGCATTGCCACATGGCAAAAACCCAGCAAAATCTGTCGGGAGTTATATGCCTTTGATAGGGATAATTTTATGCGGACAAGCAGTGCCAATGAAGTGACTTATGGCAACTATGTGGTGCTAACGCATGAAGAGGGATTGCCAATATTGATATTAAAAACCATCTATGATAACAATGAAGTGGATTGCTCGGGCAATCAAGTTGACCAAACTGGTGAGCAAGTCATCGCCTATATTAAAGAAGATGGCAACACCATGCAGTGGTGTGGTGATAAACTGGGTGAGAAATGCCACATTCGTTTTGAAAGAGTGTTGCCTTAAATGCTTTTTTAACCGTAATTTGTTTAACCTACGCCATTTAACACGTCATTTAACCTGACTTATTTAACAAATGCTTTTCTAAATGGTGAATGTTCTGTGCTTCTTTTTTAAAGTTTTTATCTGCCAAAATCACATCTCGATGCAGTGGAATGTTGGTTTTGATGCCTTCAATAATTAATTCATCTAAAGCATGGACACATTTGCTGATGGCTTGCTGACGAGTAGGGGCATGACAAATGAGTTTACCAATCAAGGAATCATAAAAAGAAGGAATGGTGTAGTGTGGATAAAGGTGCGAATCAAAACGCACACCTGCACCACTGGGAGCAAAAAATCGCCCCACTTGCCCTGGTGATGGCATAAAGGTGTGGGGGTCTTCAGCATTAATGCGACACTCAATGGCATGTCCACGAATGTCTATCTCGCTTTGACGATAAGACAGCCCCAAACCAGATGCCACACGCAACTGCTCAACCACAATATCCACGCCTGTAATCATCTCGGTAACAGGATGTTCAACTTGAACACGGGTGTTCATCTCAATAAAGAAAAATTCGCCATTTTCATACAAAAATTCAAATGTGCCTGCCCCCCGATAGCCAATCTGCTGACAAGCTCGAACACAAGCTTGGAGTATCGGCTCACGAATGTCATCTGGAATGTCAGGGGCAGGTGCTTCTTCTAGCACCTTTTGATGACGGCGTTGTAGTGAACAGTCTCGGTCATATAGATGAATGGCATTGCCGTTGCCATCTCCCAACACTTGCACTTCCACATGGCGTGGGTTTTGTAAAAACCGTTCCATATACACGCTGTCGTCACCAAAACTGACCTCAGCTTCTTGCTTGGCAGCTTGTACTTGTCCGATGAGTTGGTCAAAGCGTTCGACAATACGCATGCCACGTCCACCACCTCCAGCAGCGGCTTTAATGAGTAATGGAAAACCGATTTGTTGGGCCTGCTCTTCGGCATTGTGTATGGTGATTGTTCCGACAGAGCCTGGCACAGTTGGTACGTTGGCTTGTTTCATCGCATGAATGGCAGAGATTTTATTGCCCATTAGGCGGATATGGTCAGGGTGTGGACCGACAAAGGTCAGACCTGTATTTTCGACTTGTTCGGCAAATTCGGCATTTTCAGATAAAAAACCATAACCTGGGTGAATGGCATCAGCTCCTGTGATTTCAGCAGCAGTCAGCAGTACATTGGTATTTAGATAGCTGTGATTGGCATTGGGTTTGCCAATGCAGACTGCTTCGTCAACAAATTTTAAGTGCATAAGATTGGCATCGGCGGTGGAATACACGCCAACGGTTTTGATTCCCAGCTGTTTACACGCTCTGACGACACGCAAGGCTATCTCGCCACGATTAGCGATGAGTAATTTTTTTATCATAATAAATGCCCATTAAGACTGGTATCGCACCACAGGTTGACCAAACTGAACCACATCGCCATTTTCTACCAAAATCTCAGCAATCACACCACTTTGTGTGGCTTCAAGTGGGTTCATGATTTTCATCGCTTCAATGATGCCCAAAGTATCACCTGCTTGGACAGTTTGCCCCACTTTGACAAATGGTGGCTCATTGGGACTTGGGGCGGAGTAGAACACGCCAACCATGGGCGAGTTTTCAACGTGTCCTGATTGCTTGGCAGAGCTTGGTTCTTGAGGTTGAGATGATGTTGGCAAGGCGGTGGGAACAGCACTGATGGTGGACGCAATCGGTTGGTAATAACGGGTCAAACTGACTTTGTCATCACCAGAGCAGACTTCTAAAGTCAATAAGTCTTTTTCTTCCATTAAATCAATTAATTGGCGAATGTGTTCGATGTCCATAATGACCTTTTTTTATCAATACCATATGTAACCATATGTATGGTGGTGAGTTAATTTAACCCAATATGTGACAGATATTGTAACAAAAATTTTCAAACACACCCATAGCAAAACCTTTTAAAATTTCAGTGAACAGTTGTTTTTATGTAACTGTCTTTATCCATAAACTATGGCGTTGTTGTGTTATTGTTGAAGTGATTCATTCTTTAATGGCATAAATTCCGGGTAAATGACGCAGATAGCCATGATAGTCCATGCCACAACCATAGACGTATCGATCTGCCACATCCAGTCCCACAAAGTCAACTGAAAAGTCTGCCACTTTACGGTTGTGTTGTTTGTTTAGTAGCACACAGCAGTTGATAGATGCTGGGTTTTCTTGTTTTAGTTCTTCCACCACCGCTTTTAAGGTGATGCCTTCATCGAAGATGTCATCAATCAGTAAAATGTGTTCCCCTGTGATGTCCACATCAGGCTTGTATTTCCACACCAAATCATTGGTGCTTTCATTGTTACGGTAGCGTGTGGCGTGCAGGTAGTGCATGCGATGATAAAAGGTAAGATGGGTAAGCAGTTGTCCTGCTGGTATCAGACCACCATTCATCACCACCATGACAATGGGGTTTAGACCGACATAATGTAGATTAAGCTGGGCTGCCAGACGTTCATAAGCAGCGGCGACCTCAATGCTACTGATGAGACATTCTGAATTACGTAAGGTTTTTTCAATGTCTTGGTTGCTGATTTGGGTCATGGTGTGAACCTTATTTTTGGACGATTAATTGTTGATAGTGATGATATAAGCGTTCGGTTGCTGTTTGGGGCATGTCAGGCATGATTTTATGAATGGCGATTTGAGCGCTTTTAGAAATGGCAGTTTCTGCAATGGGAATGGCACCTCGTTTGAGTAATCCTAAATGCAAGGTTTGGCCAAAATCATGCAAATAATGGTGCAAAGTGGCATTGATGATGGTTTCTGATGCGTTCTGTAGGTAGGTATGCGGGCGTTTGGCTTGGGTGATGGCGGTTTGGATTTTGCTAAAGTTATCATTGATAAGTTGAGCGTCTTCATGGGGTAATTCATATCCCACTCTCATCTGTTCATCATTATCAGTAAATAGGCTATGATTGACCATAAAGTGATAGCTGTCGATGACTTTATCATTGCTCTGCTTGCTTAAGATACTGCCAAGTAAGGTATCAACTGTGCCATGGACAGTTTTGACCACTTTTTCAAGGCGGTGTTTTCGCTCTGGATCTTGTATCAAGGTAACCAAATCATTGAGCAAGTTATCAATCAGTTCATGAGCGATGAGTTTGGTAACTTCATCACGGTGGGGATAATAGTCGGTTTTTATGTTGTTTTCGATGATGTGTTGGATTTCTTCAATTTTAGTTTTAAGCTGGTCGCTGGGCAAAAATCCAAAGTAGGTAGTCATGGAGTGTCTCTAAAGGCATAAAATGTGAAATAAAATAAATGGGCTAAAATAAGCCAATTATCAGTTAATAACAGATTAAATAAGTTAGTAATATATTATAAATTGGTTAATAAAAAATTAATAATAAGCCAACAACAAGACGTGATGGCTGCTTAATACGCCTTAGAGTAATGGCTTTTGTGTCAATCGTCAACTTGATTTGTTTTGCTGGGCGTTTTGCCAAAATAAAGCGACCTTTTTAAGCAGGTTAAGCAGGTTCATTAACTTTAGTTTGTTTGCTTGCTTGTTTGCCATAGACATACGCCATGCCCAACACCAACGCGCATATTGGCACACACACAGGCAAGAACATTGGGTTTTGTAGCCCACCGAACAACACAAATACCGAGCCAAGCGTTGCCAAAATAGGGGCAATCAGACCAAAAAAGAGGCTTTTTATCACCCCTTGTCGCCATAACTTAATCACCGCAAAATAAAGCACCACATACAGCACATAGCTTACGACAATGGCAATCTCTGAGATGTCCATGTTGCCTAAAATGCCTGTTTTCATGGTGATATAATGTGTCATAAACCAAAATAGGGCAATCGCCAGTGTGAACCAAGCTGAGTTATTGGGCAGTTGGGTTTTTGCTGATATGACGGATAAGCTTTTTGCTAAGGGAATGCGACCTGCCAACGCCAATGAATAGGGCAAACGAATGAAACCCAATACCAGACCGTTGACTGTTCCCATCACCGAGATTATCACAAATGCCAAAAATACCTTGCCTGCCGTTGCCCCAAATAAGGCTTGTGTTACCGCATCGACACTGGCATCACCCATACTCATCAACTGACCTGCTCCCAAATAGGCAGAAATTCCGACAAAATAAATCAAATAGCCCAGTAAAATCAAAATTGGTGCAACAATCAACGCAATCGGTAGGTTGCGTTTGGCATTTTTTAGTTCACCTGAAATGCTGGTGGCAACAATCCAACCATCAAATGTAAACGCAATCGGCCCGACTGCCCCAAGCCATGCTAATGTGGATACCGACGTCATGACATCATCATTAGCAACCACTTGCTGAGCGGTATGCAACATGGTGGTGGTGTCACCCTTAATAAAGGCGAGTATGCCAATACAAAATAACGGTATCAGCTTGATGACGGTCGATAATATTTGAAACCTACCTGCCCAACTGGCAGAAAACACGTTCATCATATAATTGATGATAAGCCATGCCAGCCCAATCACCATTTGTAGCTCAAGGCTGGCATTGTCTATCCCAAGCAGTAGCGATAAAAAGATGCCCACCACCCATGACACCACCACGCCGATGGTGGGAAAATACAAAAAAGTCTGAAACCAGCCCACCATGGTAGAAAATTCTGGGCCAACAAATTCATCAGCATAAGCGATGATGCCACCATGATTATCACTGCGACTGGCAAGCTGAGCGATGGTCAATGAACCAAAGATGATGGCGATGGCTGCTAAAACAAACACCACAATGCCAAGACTGACACTGCCACCCGTGTGTTGCAAAACGTTGTCTGCTTTAAAAAAAATGCCCGACCCAATGACAATGCCCACCAACATGGCAAGTGCGGTCATTAGATTATATTTGGGGGTAATTTGGACACTATTTGTGTGGTTATCTGTGTGGCTATCTGTTTGGTTATGGGGGGGGTTGATGGCAGGCATGGCACAAACTCAAAAAAAACTTAAAAAAAACAGCGACGAATATTAGCCGTTTAAGCCTTATTTTGCAACCGTTTAAAATGCCATCATATGGGGAATTTTAATGTTAGGGCATTTTGCCTAGCCTAATCTTAATATTGATAATTTATATCATTATCTTGATGAATTAAAAGGTAAATTACGAATGTCTACTCAGCCATTTTTGCTATTATGATTTTTATGATTATAATGGCTAATATAAACCTTACATAAACTAAGCACTTTTTAGGATTGATTATGACCACCAATGACACGGTCAATAAGACCACTGATGCCATCAATGATAAGCAACGTAAACCCCAAAAAAATACCGCTTTTGATTATCGTAAATATCAACCATTTGCCTTTGCTCCCAAGCTGACTGATCGCACTTGGGCGGACAAACAGCTGACCAAAGCCCCAATTTGGGCAAGTGTGGATTTGCGTGATGGCAATCAAGCTTTAATTGACCCCATGACCATTGAGCAGAAACTCAAATTCTTCAAACTGCTGGTTGATGTTGGGTTTAAAGAGATTGAAATCGGCTTTCCGTCAGCCGCTCAAGTAGAATATGATTTTACTCGCAAACTGATAGAAGAAGGGCATGTGCCTGATGATGTAACGTTGCAAGTGTTGGTACAGGCTCGTGAGCATCTCATTCGCCGAACCTTTGAGTCTTTGCAAGGGGCAAAACGTGCCATTGTTCACGTTTATAACTCGACCAGCAAGGTCCAACGTGATAAGGTATATCAAAAAAGCAAACAAGAAATCAAAGACATTGCCTTATTTGGTGCAACCATGCTTAAAGATTTGGCAAAAGAGTATCCTGATACAGAGTGGATATTTGAATACTCACCAGAGAGCTTTAGCCAGACTGAGACCGACTTTGCCATTGATGTTTGTGATGCGGTCTGTGAGATATGGCAACCAGAGCAGGGACAACAAGTGATTTTAAACCTACCTGGGACGGTAGAAGCCTCCACACCCAATGTCTTTGCTGACCAAGTGGAGTATTTTTGTCGTCACCTTAAGCATCGTGAGTATGTAACCATCAGTCTCCACACCCACAACGACCGTGGTACAGCAGTCGCTGCCAGTGAATTGGGGTTGATGGCAGGGGCGGACCGCATCGAAGGCACCTTACTTGGTAATGGTGAACGCACTGGTAATATGGACATCTTGGTGATGGCCATGAATCTATATAGTCAAGGTGTTGACCCAGAACTTGACTTTAGTAACATCAGCGAAATTGTTCAGGTGGTTAGCGAATGTAATCAATTACCTGTGCATCCTCGCCACCCTTATGTTGGTGAATTGGTGTTCACCGCCTTTAGTGGCTCACATCAAGATGCGATTAAAAAATCATTGGATTATAACGAGCAACACTTGGAACAAACGCAAGGCATCTGGGACGTGGCGTATTTACCCATTGACCCTGCACACATTGGGCGTGGTTACCAAGATGTGGTACGCATCAACAGCCAATCAGGCAAAGGCGGAGTGGCGTATATTCTACAACGTGAATTTGGCTTTAATCTGCCTCGTTGGATGCAAATTGACTTTAGTAAAGTGGTACAAATTGAAGCTGAAAAACAAGCTCGAGAGTTGCAAATTGATGAAATTTTATCCGCTTTTAAACGCACTTATTTGCATCAAGAGCGGTTGCGTTTATTGGATTATAGCGTCAGTAATAAAGGTGGTGATGTGCATTTTGTTGGGCAAGTGGACATCAATGGCACGGTGGTGGACATTCAAGGCACGGGTAATGGCCCACTGTCGTCATTCATTGATGGTATTGGCACGCATTTTAGTAAAGCCATTCATGTTACCAACTATTCCGAACACGCCATCAGCCAAAATCATCTGGACGATGGCAACAACAGCGATGAAAACAAAACCAATGCAGATGCGGTGGCGTATATTCAGCTGAGTATTGATGGACAGATTTACTCAGGCATTGGTACTTGTACCAGTACCGTATCTGCCATGCTAAAAGGAGCGTTATCAGCCCTGACTCAAATCACTCAATAATCACTTTTTTTATACTTCCTATTTTATTCACGGTATGCTTATGTCTTATGCTTCTAAACAACATCACACTGTGTTAAACCGACTCATCGAAATGCAACAATTAAATGATGACATTCAGGCTCAAACACAACAACTTAAAATCATGCTCAAACAAATCAAACAATTGCAAAAACAGCATGCTAGGTTAGATGAATTTTATCAAAAAGAGTATCAATCTCTTTGTTTGGCTTACCAAAATGGGGACATCAGTGAGCAAGATTTGGATTATGTGAACGAACAAGCAAAAACCAAAGGTTATTCTGTCTTAAGTGAAGATGGCATTTGGAATGTGTTGATTGATGCTGAACAAACACAAAGGGCATTGATTAAACAATTGGTAAACGCATTATGAACCATAAGTATTCTCAATTACTAATCATGACTAATCAGCCACACACAGCCAGCCACACAATTCACTACACAATCGGACGACGGCGATAAAACACAATGCTGGGAATGGACAAACCCAATACCAAGCCTGAAATGACGAATATCGCTTCAAAAAAATACCGCATCATCTGTTCAAATAACGCCATACTAAAGCCAGCATAACCAATCTGCACCATGCTTATCATGGCCTTATAAGCCACAATGCCGGGCATTAAACAGATGATGCTTGGAATAATCAGCGTCTTGGGCGGTAGAATGTACCGCCTGGACACCGCCACCCCCAAAAAACTTGCCACCATTGCCCCACAAAATGTCGCCAACACCAAATGCACATCATGGTTTACCAACAGCGTCTTTGTGCCAAAGCCACTGACTGTCAGTAGCAAACACACCCCAATAAAAGATTTAGGGACATTCAGCATTAATGTCCAACCCAAAGTAATCAGACATGCCAATATCAAAGCGGTCAAAAACGTCATGATAAATTACCTGCCATCATCTGTTATTATAATCCCCAATTTGGCAAGCCAAGCAACAATAATGCCATGACAATGCCCACACAAGCCGATAGCGTCAACATAGAAGCATACACATAACGACCGATGCCCATGCTGATAAATCCCTTTAATATGTCATACAACGCATTGATGATGGGAAAGCTTGGCACAAGAAGCAACACGCTAGATGCCACCGCCACCGCAGGGTCATCAGTAAATGGTAAAAAATAACTGCTTGCCCCCATCAATGATGCCACAAAAGCCGTCATAATCACCGCTATAAATGGATTAAAATGCCAGCGGGCGAGCATCAACCGACAACCCATCGCCAAAAAACCCGCCACAAACGTGATGGCAGTGATGGCAATATTACCACCATTGAGATGAGCAAAACTGGCACACGACCCCCCAACAAAGGTTGTTACCAACCATGGTGAATACACCTTGTGGTCAAGCTCATCAAAGCATAAGATGGTTTGGCTGATGCGTTCTTGTAGATGGTCAGTGGTTTTGTCATTAAAATCAGGTGTCAGCTGACGTTCTGCTTGACTGACAATGCGTTGAATTTGTATCAGCATATTGACATTGATGGCTTGGCTCACGGTGTCTCGGGTGGTGGTAATGCACCTTTGATTGTATACCGTCGTCAGAGTAATGGCATTAAAAGACAACGCACATTCCACACTGCCTACCCCCAACGCCAGCCCCAAGCGTTTGCTTAAATCCGTTACCAATAAAGACTCACCCCCATATTGCATTAGCAGCAACCCACAGCGGACACACAAACGAGTGATTTGTTGTTGCTGTTCGTATGCCATATAGGGCATGGATTTTGGCTTGTTTTGAGCAGTTGTCTTGTTGGCAGTTGTTTTGTTGCCAATCATGGTTGTCGCTAATGTTGTTTGGGGCAAATTTGAATGCGTTGGGGTTGAGTGTTTCAAGATAAACTCGCTCAAAATGATTTATGCTGATTATTTATGCTTATGATACATAAAGACACTTGAAATGTCGCCATCCATCACCATCATTAAGCATGACTCATTGAGGTGTGCCAGCACATCTCTTAAACTTAACGGGTGTGTCTGTTTTCCTTAGTCTTCCTTTTTAATGGACACACAAAATTCATCCGTGCCAATCACATACCAACGCCCACAGTCAAGGTTTGGTCATGATGGCACACCAAGGAGGATGCCCCATCATGACTGCTCATCAATCCCATAAAAAAAATGTACTCATCATCGGTGCAGGTGGTGTGGCACAAGTGGTTGCCCACAAATGTGCCATGAATAATGACATATTGGGCGAAATACACATCGCCAGTCGCACATTATCAAAGTGTGATGCCATTTACGATAGCATCGTAAAAAAAGACAGCTTTAAACTGCCTGCTGTCTTACACACGCATGAAATTGATGCCATGGACGTGTCTGCCCTAAAGGAGCTGATACAACAGCTGAACGTACAAATTGTCATCAACGTTGGTACGGCATTTATCAACATGACCGTATTAGAAGCCTGTATTCAAACAGGCGTGGCATACATCGATACCGCCATTCACGAAGACCCAAGCAAAATTTGTGAAGACCCACCTTGGTACGCTAACTATGAATGGAAACGCCGAGACCGCTGTGCTAAGCACAAAATTACTGCCATCTTGGGAGCAGGTTTTGACCCTGGTGTGGTCAATGCTTACGCCCGCATTGGTCATGACATGATGGATAAAGGGTCAGTTACTGACATTGACATCATTGATATTAACGATGGTAATCATGGTAAATATTTTGCCACTAACTTTGATCCTGAAATTAACTTTAGAGAATTTACAGGAACTGTGTATTCTTGGCAAGATGACCAATGGCATTCAAATAACATGTTTGAGGTTAAGCGTACCGATGATTTGCCTGTGGTTGGCATACAAGACAGCTACTTAAGCGGGCATGATGAAGTGCATTCACTATCTGCTAATTTACAAGTACCTAATATTCGCTTTTGGATGGGTTTTGGTGAGCATTATATGAATGTGTTCTCAGTACTCAATAATCTTGGACTGTTGTCAGAACAACCTGTGATGACCGCTGAAGGACAAGAAATTGTGCCATTAAAAGTGGTTAAATCGGTACTGCCTGATCCAAGTTCGCTTGCCCCTAACTACACAGGAAAAACGTGCATCGGTGATAAAATCAAAGGCAAAATCAATGGCAAACCTGCTGAAATATTTATTTATAATGTCTCTGACCACAAAGAAGCGTTTGAAGAAGTGGGCAGTCAAGCCATCAGCTACACCGCAGGCGTGCCAGCTGTCGCTGCTGCCATGCTGGTGGCAACAGGGGAATGGGACGTACAGCGTATGGTCAATGTTGAAGAGCTAGACCCCAAACCATTTATCAACTTGCTCAATGACATTGGTTTACCCACTCGGATTAAAGATGACCACGGAGATAGGGTATTGTCTTACTAAATGGGCGATATTTTGTGAATTTTTTCAGGATAAAACCCCACCATGTGGTGGGTTTTTTATGGTCAAGATTTTACACTGAATCCCAATAGACTTCTTTCACCCAAAAGGTATTGTTAATTTTGAGAATGTATTATGATTTTTGCAAGAGATTTATTATCCATCGATATTAAATCGGTTGTTATTAAATCGCTTGTTGTGTTGGCACAACCGCCAAAAACTCTTGACGAGCTGCCTTATCAGTCACAAAATCACCAAGCATCGCATGGGTGCGAGTGGTGGAATTTTGTTTGGACACACCACGCATCATCATGCACATGTGTGATGCGTCCATCACCACCGCCACGCCACGGCAGTCAGTCAGTTCATTGATGGCTTCGGCGACCTGTTTGGTTAGATTTTCTTGGATTTGTAAGCGTCTGGCGTACATGTCGATGATGCGAGCGACCTTAGATAACCCAAGTACCTTACCATTGGGTAAATAGCCCACATGTGCAACCCCATAAAATGGTAATAAATGATGCTCACACATTGAATAAAATTCAATGTTTTGTACCAGTACCAGCTCATCATTGTCGGTAGGAAAAATGGCGTTGTTGCTCACTTCTGTTAGGGTTTGGTTATAGCCTTGCGTCAGATAGTCAAATGCTTTGGCTGCTCTTACGGGGGTATCGATTAGCCCTGCTCGAGACAAATCTTCGCTGGTGGATTCAATTAATTGACTGTACAAAAACGCATTGGGGTGTTCGGTGTGTGTCATAAAATACCTAAAGCCAAAAATGACCTAAGCAAAACATCGCTTTGGTTAGCGACGAATTTTGATTGCCGACTAACAGGTCATCTTTTATGTTGCAAAAATTAAGTTTACAGTTGTGCATTTATTTGCCATTTGCACTATACTAAATGGCCGAATACTAAAATGGCTTAACCAAAACAGCTTATTATTTAAAACCTGCTATTTTTAAAACCTGCTATTTTTAAAACCTGCTATTTTTAAAACCTGCTATTATAGTCAAAAGGAAGAATTCATGCTATTACAAGGTAAACGATTTGTGGTAACGGGCATCGCCAGTAAACTATCCATTGCTTGGAGCATCGCCGAATCCCTACACCGTGAAGGGGCGTCGCTGATACTCACTTATCCAAATGACAAAATCAAAAAGCGAGTGGACATGGCGGCCGATGCTTTTGACGCAGATAAGGTGATTGAGTGTGATGTCGCCAGTGATGTGTCCATCACCGCTTGCTTTAATGAGATTGCCAGTCATTGGGGAGATGGCATTGATGGGGTGGTGCATGCCATTGGTTTTGCACCTGCCGACCAGTTAGATGGTGATTTTACTCATGTGACGACTCGTGAAGGCTCACAAGTGGCACACGACATTTCAAGTTATAGCTTTGTTGCGCTTGCTAAAGTTGCTCGCCCACTGCTTGCCAAGCGTCAAGGTTCATTGTTAACGTTGACGTATGAAGGCAGTATTTCGGTCTTGCCTAACTATAACGTCATGGGCATGGCAAAAGCCAGCCTTGAGGCAAGCGTTCGCTATTTGGCGGTGTCATTAGGTGGTGAAGGGATACGAGTAAATGCCATCTCAGCAGGTCCTATTCGCACCTTGGCAGCCAGTGGCATCAAATCTTTTCGTAAACTGTTGGACATTAATGAAAAAATTGCCCCATTACAACGCAATGTCAGTCAGCAAGAAGTGGGTAATGCGGCGTTGTTTTTGCTATCACCTTGGGCATCAGGCATTACAGGTGAGATTTTGTTTGTTGATGCAGGGGTCAATACCGTTGGTATGAGTGAGCAGTTGTTACAGTTGGCAGATACAGATGATTAGGGTGTATTGATGGGTTGTCTTTGTGGCTACAATTCCCTGCCATTACCCTACCATTGGCTCTATTTTTTCATCACAGACTTATGATAAGATAAGCCTGTGCATTATCTTTAAGCCCAGCATCACCCTATAATAGGGCAACCATTTTAATAAGGATAAACGATGAAATCTGCCCACCCATTAACCCCTTTTTTACCCAGCAATCCCATTGGCTTTAAACCCACAGAACTGCTCAATCCTGACCACATCAATCAGCAAAGTCATGCCTTATTTAAGTTGATATCACCGTTATACAGTGTCGATGAGTCGACATTCATGCGTGAATTGTTGCCACTTGCCAAGCCGTCTGATGCTGAGAAACAACAAATTGCCACCCAAACGCATCAATTGGTTGAGCATGTGCGTCAAAATGGTGATGCGGTCAAAATGGTTGATTCGCTGTTATTGGAGTACAGTTTAGACACCAAAGAAGGCATCTTATTGATGAGCTTGGCAGAAGCCTTAATCAGAGTGCCTGATAATGCCACCGCTGATGCACTTATCCGTGATAAGATGAGCGTGGCAGATTGGAAAAAACACCTAAAAGACGATAACGCTTTTATGGTCAATGCGTCAACTTGGGGCTTGATGATGACGGGTAAAGTGGTGAGTATCGATAAAGACACCACCGCCACAGGCTTTTTGGATAAAATGACCAAAAAAATGGGTGAGCCAGTCATTCGCAGTGCCATGCAAAAAGCCATGAAAATCATGGGGCATCAGTTTGTGTTGGGTGAAAGCATCGAAAAAGCCCATAAAAACAGCCAGTCGTATCGTAACAAGGGTTATACTTATTCGTTTGACATGTTGGGTGAAGCTGCCATCACTAACAAAGATGCTGAAAAGTATTTTAATGACTATTTGCATGCTGTCAAATCCGTTGCCAACATCAAAGTTAATGATGGCATGCCCAAGCCGTCCGTGTCTATTAAGCTGTCTGCTTTGCACCCACGTTATGAAGCCACCCAAGAAGCACAGGTATTAGGTTTGCTTAAGCAACGCTGTTTGCTCCTTATTGAAGCTGCCAAAGAAGTCAACGTGGATATTAGTATCGATGCTGAAGAAGCTGACCGCTTGGAGATATCTTTAAAATTATTTGAAGCCCTTTATACCGATGTCATCTTACAAGATTGGGACGGACTTGGCATCGTGGTGCAAGCGTATTCTAAACGTGCCATTGCCGTGTTGGCTTGGCTGGCAAGTCTTGCCAAAACGCATGGCAAACGCATTCCTGTGCGTTTGGTGAAAGGGGCGTATTGGGACAGTGAAATCAAATTGGCCCAACAAAAAGGCTTATCAGGCTATCCTGTGTGGACACGAAAAGAAGGCACAGACACCGCCTATTTGGCATGTGCCAGATTTTTATTATCAGAGCATTTGCAAGGGCTGATTTGGCCACAATTTGCCACACACAATGCCCATACGTTGGCATCAGTCATGACCATGAGTACGCATAAAAACTTTGAGTTCCAACGTCTGCATGGCATGGGTGATGCTTTATATGACCACATTTTACAAGCTTATCAAATCCCTGTCCGTATTTATGCGCCTGTGGGTGCTCACAAAGATTTGTTGCCATATTTGGTGCGTCGCTTATTAGAAAATGGGGCAAACAGCTCTTTTGTGCATCAGCTGCTTGATAAGTCTTATCCGATTGATAAGCTGACCGTACACCCCTTTGATAAGCTAACGGCACATGCCACTTTGCATAATCCCAAAATCCCACTGCCCATTGATATGTATCCTGACCGTCAAGCCAGTGTTGGGCCTAATATTTTCATTGAGTCGCAGTGGCAACCGTTTAAGCAAGCCATTGATGCGTTTGCCAAAACGCAATGGCAAGCCAATAGCTTGGTCAATGGCGAAGATGTTCAATCAAGCGACGATGTCATAACAATCACTGCTCCTTATGACCGTAGCCATCATGTTGGGCAAGCACGGTTTGCCAATGCTGATATTGCCAAGACCGCCATTGATGTGGCAGTGCAAGGGCAACAAGCGTGGGCAGAAACACCAATTGTCGAGCGTGCCAATATTGCCAGACAAGTGGCAACATTGTATGAAGACAATTATGCTGAATTTATGGCGTTGTGCCATCATGAAGCGGGTAAGACCATACAAGACAGCATCGATGAATTAAGAGAAGCGGTGGATTTTTGTCGCTTTTATGCCAACGAAATTGAACGCATTGGTGATGATGTCAATGAATTTGTTGATTTGACAGGACAACATCATCAGCAAAAACGATTTGCCTTAGGCACGGTGGTGTGTATTAGCCCATGGAACTTCCCATTAGCCATCTACACAGGACAAATCATCGCCGCTTTAATGGCAGGCAATACCGTGGTGGCAAAACCTGCTGAACAGACCAGCTTAATTGCTTATTTTGCCGCCAAGCTTATGCACCAAGCAGGCGTGCCAAAATCAGCGTTACAGTTGGTGTTGGGTGCTGGTGATGTGGGGGCAACGTTGACTGGCTCACCACAAATAGACGGGGTGATTTTCACTGGCTCTACTCAGACAGCTCAGCTGATTAACCAAAGTTTGCACAAATCAGCGTTAAATAATGACAAACCAAAACTGCCCGTATTAATCGCTGAAACGGGTGGTCAAAATGCCATGATTGTGGACTCCACCGCTTTGCCAGAGCAAGTGGTGCGTGATGCGGTGATGTCTGCCTTTGGGTCAGCAGGACAACGCTGTTCTGCTTGTCGCATCTTGTGTGTGCAAGATGAGATTGCTGATGGCATCATTGAGTTGTTACAAGGAAACATGGCAGAGCTGGTGGTGGGTGATCCAAGCCAAGTAACCACCGATGTGGGGCCTGTCATTGACATGGAAGCTCAAGAAAGTTTGCTGGATCATATTGAGCGTATGAAAAGTGAACCAACTGCCAAGCTGATTGCTCAAGCCAATGTCAATGCCCAAATCAATGCTCAAACCAACGCCACCACATCAACACAAAACGCATCAACACAAAAACAAGCAACGTTTGTGCCACCAACTGCCATTGAAGTCAGCAACATCGATGTCATTGGTGGTGAGCATTTTGGTCCGATTATGCACGTTTTACGCTATCGTAGTCAAGATTTGGACAGCCTTATCGACAGCATCAACGCCACAGGCTATGGGCTGACCATGGGTATTCATAGTCGCATCGAAACAGTTGCCGACCGCATCGAACGCCGTGCGTTGGTGGGGAATACCTACATTAACCGTAACCAAATCGGAGCGGTGGTCAATGTGCAACCCTTTGGTGGCACAGGGCTATCTGGCACAGGGCCTAAAGCAGGCGGACCACATTATATGGCTCGTCTGATGCAATGGCAAGCCAAGTAGTTTTATGACGTGTGTCATTAATACTTTATAATGTATGTTATTAAAAATTGACAGATAGGATAATAAAGAGAACGACCATGGCCCAATTTAAAATCAATCAAAGTAATGTAAGCGAAACATGGCGACTGATGAGCGTTCAGGCTCGTTCAGACATACTCAAGAATGCGTTTGAACCCCTGTCAGCATTGACTCATGATGACAAGGCAGCAATGCAAGTATTTAACCATTTGCTAGAGCAGGGCAAGCACCTTGATGATTCTGTGATGTTGGCAGGAGCGACAGGTGAGTCGAATGAGTTGTATATTCAAGCTCGTGGTAAAACCTTGGTGGTTGGTTGTGAATCTGCTCACCCCATGAGCATATTGGCACAGTTGCTGGCAGGACTGCTGACAGGCAATGAAGTGCATTTGCATGCCCCAACTCACCAAGATTTTTGTCAACAAGCGGTGGACATTTTGCATGGTGTGGGCATATCAGAAGATGTGCTGACCATTGCCAATGATTCACAGACTAAGGTACTGCTTCAGATGAACAACTTGGCTCAAGTTGCTGTGGCGGGCACACTCCTTGATGTTAAAGAAGTGGCAGCACAAGTGAGCCAAGCCGATGGCGTGTTGACGCAAGTGATAGCCTTGACGGACTTGGCAGGATTAAGCGATGTGTTTAACCCTGATTATCTGCATAGATTTACCACCGAACGAGTCAAAACCATCAACACCACCGCCATCGGTGGTAATGCCAGTTTGTTAGAAATGAGTGTTGAACAGACTGAGGTTGAACAGACTAAAACGGTCTGATAATGTTTTTATTTTTGAATTGATGGGGCGATGATGATGTCAAATTCTTTATTTATGACAGCCGATTGTAACCAATGTGAACTTATGGTAAAGAGCATCGAATGCACCGATAAAGCCAAGGCATTGCTTGCTCAATTCCCAAGCCCCATTGTCGGTCGCAACCGCCAATTTTTAACGTTGTTAAATTGTGCTGACGGTATTAGCCAGCAGGCCTGTACCGCCATCATTCGTAAGGTGGATTTTGGTTTGTTGATGGATAACGAACTAATTGACTTTAAAGAAGGGGCAGATATTGAATATCTGTTACAAATCATGCACAATCAGCTTGATAACGACAGTATTCAGCATGAGCCTGAGCCTGTTGGTGGCTATTTACAGGCTGACAATGATAATACCGTGCCAGAAGTACTGCGTCTGGCAGCTGGGCAGTTTTGATTAACGGTTTTGATAAACAGCTTTGATAAACAAGTGTCAGTGTGGGTAATTCTTTGCCACAGTCCATCTTAGTGATGGGCTTTTTTTATGTTTTGATGCCAGCATTTTGTAAAATCATCAGTTTATCAGGCGTGATAAGGTGAATTGTGTTAAAATGACTGGTCTATTATGTGCCGATGTTGTCAGATGTCGTTACGGTCAGATGATGATTTTGTTAGATGAAGTTGTCAGATAACATTGGTATCCGTTGCGATGTTTAAGGAGAATCTATGAGTGGTTCGGTCAGCCCCATTGCCATTGTTGATGAGTTAAAACAATCTTATATGGATTATGCGATGAGCGTCATCGTCTCACGGGCATTACCAGATGTGCGTGATGGGCTAAAACCTGTGCATCGCCGTGTCATGTATGCCATGCACGAATTGTCCAACGACCATAACAAACCCTACAAAAAGTCCGCTCGTGTGGTGGGCGATGTCATCGGTAAATACCACCCCCATGGTGATACGGCGGTGTATGATGCCATTGTGCGGTTGGCACAAGATTTTAGCATGCGGTATCCGATGGTTGATGGTCAGGGTAATTTTGGCTCAATTGATGACGACCCAGCCGCTGCCATGCGTTACACCGAAGTGCGCATGACCCAACTTACCCATCAGATGCTCGCTGACCTTGAAAAAGACACAGTGGATTGGGAAGATAACTATGATGGCTCTGAGCGAATGCCCAGTGTGTTGCCTGCCAGAGTGCCTAATTTATTGATTAATGGGGCAACGGGGATTGCTGTGGGCATGGCAACCAACATGGCACCGCACAATCTGACTGAGGTGATTAATGCTTGCCTTGCCTATGCTGAGAATTCACAAATCAGTAATGAAGAACTGATGACGCATGTTTTAGGTCCTGACTTTCCCACAGGGGGCATCATCTATGGACGAGCTGGCATCATTGATGCTTATCGGACGGGTAAGGGACGCTTACACATTCGTGGGCGTCATCACATTGAATCGATGGGCGAAACAGGGGCAAACAAAGATCGTAAACGCATCGTTTTTACCGAAGTGCCTTACCAAACCAATAAAGCCAAACTGATAGAACGCATTGCTGAATTGGTTCGAGATAAAAAGTTAGATGGAATCAGTGAAATTCGTGATGAATCAGATAAAGACGGTCTAAGAATCGTCATTGAGTTGCGTCGTGGTGAAGTGGCAGAAGTCATTGTGAATAATTTATTTTTACAAACGCCACTACAAACCAGTTTTAGCATCAATATGGTTGCTTTAGATAATGGTCAGCCTAAGATGATGACTTTGCGTGGCTTAATCTGTGCCTTTGTGCATCACCGTCAAGAAGTCGTTACACGCCGTACCATTTATGAATTATATAAATCTCGTGCCAGAGGGCATCTGTTAGAAGGTTTGACCGTGGCGTTGGCAAACATTGATGACATCATCGCCACCATCAAGACATCTGCCAGTCGCACCCAAGCCAGAGAAAATTTGCTTAACCAGACTTGGCAATCAGGCAACGTGGTTGCCATGCTAACCGCTGCTGGCAGCGTGGCGGTGCGTCCAGAATTTATCGAAGGCGAAGACCCTAACAAACCCTTTGGTTTGATTGACGAAGACTCACGCTATCGCCTATCACTTGAGCAGGTCAATGCCATCTTAGAGATGCAGCTGCATCGCTTGACAGGGCTTGAGCAGGACAGACTTACCGATGAATACCAAGACATCTTACAGCAGATTGTCAAACTTGAGCAGATATTGGCAGATTTTGATAAGCTGATGCAAGTCATCAAAGATGAGCTGATTGCCATACGAGATAATTTTGGTGATAAGCGTCGTACTGACATCGTTGAGTCTAAGGTAGATTTTAACCGTGAGGATTTGATAACAGAACAAACGGTGGTACTGACGGTCTCTCGCACAGGCTATGCCAAGACTCAGCCCATTGCAGATTATGTGGCACAAAAGCGTGGTGGCAAAGGCAAATCTGCCACCAGCATGAAAGAAGATGACGTGATAGACCATTTGGTGGTGACATCGACTCATGCCACGGTGCTTTGCTTTACCGATTCAGGGCGGGTGTTTAGTTTGCGAGGCTTTGAAGTACCCATTGCTAGCCGTGGCTCCCGAGGTCGCCCACTGGTCAACCTAATGCCATTAAATGCTGATGAAGCGGTTACCGCCATTTTACCCATACCACAGACCATTGATGATGTTGGCAGTCGTTTTGTATTTTTTGCCACCGCCAATGGTACGGTTAAGCGAGTGGCACTTGAACAATTTAGCAATATCCGCTCCAATGGTTTGATAGCCATTGGGTTAGAAGACAATGACAGATTGGTCAGTGTTCGCATCACCACAGGTAATCAGCACGTGATGTTGTTCTCTGCCAGTGGCAAGGCAATCCGTTTTGATGAAAATGACGTACGCAGTATGGGGCGTACTGCTCGAGGTGTGCGTGGCATGCGAATTGAGGACAATGATGCCATCAAGTCGTTGGTGGTCATCGAAGATGATGACGAAGAGCTGTTGATAGCGTGTGAAAATGGCTTTGGCAAACGCACTGTGGTGTCAGAGTTTAATGCTCAAAACCGTGGTGGTGGTGGGGTCATTGCCATTAAGACCAGCGTGCGGAATGGTAACTTGGTCAGAGCCACCAAAGTGCATGAAAATGATGACATCATCTTAATCTCAAACAAAGGCACTTTGGTACGCACCCCCGTCAAAGATGTGGCACAAGCAGGACGCAATACTCAAGGCGTGACTCTCATTCGTTTAACAGGAGAAGAAAAACTGGTTGCCATGGCACGAGTGGAATGTGATGATGAAGACGATATGGAGCTGAGTGAAGCACTTCAGGCTGATGGTCTGCTCACAGACAGCCACAGTACCGCTGACGATAATGTCAATGATGTCAACAATAGCCAACAATAGCAACGATGCCAATATACAGAGAGCCGATTGATGACGACTTTACATCTATATCATCTAAATAATTCTCGTTCATTTCGTATTTTATGGTTATTAGAAGAATTGGGATTGCCATATGAACTTACCCTTTATCAAAGAACGGCTGAATATTTAGCACCCAAGGCCTTGCAAAACATTCACCCAATGGGCAAAGCCCCCATTTTGCAAGTCGATGACAAAACATTGATAGAGTCGGGTTACATCATCGAATATTTGCTCAAATATTATGATGACAAAGGGCTTGCCCCTCACAATGACGATGATTGGAAGCATCATACTTTTTGGCTTCACTTTGCTGAAGCCACTGCCATGCCTGCTTTGGTGATGCGATTGGTGTTTAGCAAAGTTGCCACAGAATCACCATGGGTTATCAAACCAATGGCCAAAGCCATACAAAAACAAGTCGAACGCCGTATGATTACCAGCAATATCAATAAGGTTTGTCAATTGATGGAAGAACATTTGTTAAAACATGCGTGGTTTGCAGGGAAAACATTTGGGGCGGTGGACATTCAAATGCACTTTGTTGCTGTGGCTCTACAGGCAGGTGGCACACTTAAGGGGTATCCAAAAATTTTAGACTGGTTGCATCGTTGTGAGTGTCGCCCTGCCTTTGAACAAGCGGTGAAAAAAGGTGGGCGACTGGCATTTTAATGGGGCTGGCGTTTTAATGGGTAAGTAAGAGATTTGATATGCAACGCTTTGTGAGTTTTAACATCAATGGCATTCGAGCAAGACAACATCAACTAAAGGCTCTGACTGACAGCATCGCCCCTGACGTGATTGGGCTACAAGAAACCAAAGTTGATGATGCACAGTTTCCACTGGCTGATGTACAAAAGCTGGGCTACCATGTGGAATTTTTTGGACAAAAGGCACATTATGGTGTGGCATTGTTATCAAAAATTGCCCCCATTTTTGTCCAAAAAGGCTTTATTGGTGATGATGATGCTGCCCAAAAGCGGTTTATCCATGTCCGATATGACTTTGATGGTCAGCAAATAGATGTGCTAAATGGTTATTTTCCGCAAGGTGAAAACCAAAAACATGCCACAAAATACCCAATGAAACGTTGGTATTATGCCAGTTTGACTGATTATATCACCAAGCTTATCAGTGAGGGTAAATCCTTAATTGTCATGGGAGACATGAACATTTCACCCACCGACGCAGATGTGGGCATTGGTGAGGTGAATGCCAAACGCTGGCTAAAACAGGGCAAATGCTCATTTTTACCAGAAGAGCGTGAGTGGTATCAGAAGCTGTTGGCAACAGATTTGCACGACACTTATCGTTTGCATTACCCTGATGTTCATGACACGTTTAGCTGGTTTGATTATCGCAGTAAAGGATTTGATGATGAACCAAAACGTGGGCTTCGCATCGACCATATTTTATGCACATCTGACATCAAGGACGCTTGTACCAATGCTGGCGTGAGCTATCCTTTAAGGGCAATGGATAGGCCATCAGACCATGCGCCGATTTGGGCAAGTTTTGAATTTGACAAATAGCATTAAAAAGCAACCAAGTAGCATTAAAAAGCAACTTTGAAAAATAACATTAAAAAATAAGTTTGGAGAGATGACTTTGTCATCATCTTTTTTATCAGATTTTGGAACAAACCCTCATGTCTAGTCAGACCAAACCACCCCAAATGACATTAACAACAGCAACATTAACAACAGCAACATTAACAACAGCAACATTGACGACATCATCAAAAATTATTGTCGCTCTTGATAAAAACACCCAAGCATCAGCATTGTCATTAGCAGATACCCTAGACCCTAAGCTCTGCCGGGTTAAAGTTGGCAAAGAGTTGTTTACCCATGCAGGGATAGAAGTGGTCAAGGCGTTGCACCAGCGGGGTTTTGAGGTTTTTTTGGATTTGAAGTTTCATGACATTCCCAACACCACCGCCCAAGCGGTATTGGCAGCAGCAGAGATGGGGGTGTGGATGGTTAATGTTCATGCCAATGTTGGTAGGCGTGCCATGAGCCTTGCTAAAGAGCAACTGATGAAAGGGGGGTATGACACGTTATTGATTGCAGTTACGGTATTGACATCAATGACCCAAGCTGATTTGACTGAACTTGGCATCAACACGCCCATTGAGGAGCAAGTCAAGCGATTGGCGATTCTGACACAAGATGCTGGGCTTGATGGGGTGGTATGTTCAGCTCGTGAAGCGGTCATGTTAAGACAGGTTGTGGACAGCACATTTAAGCTGGTTACCCCCGGCATTCGTTTGCCCGAAGACAGTTGTGATGACCAAGCACGCATTTGTACCCCCAGCGATGCGATAACCAATGGAGCGGATTATCTGGTGATAGGTCGCTCAATCACAGGAGCGGATAACCCAATTGCCAAGTTGCAACAGATTTTAGCAAGCATAAAAGCGTGAATGTATTAAAGCGTGAATATATTAAAGCGTAAATGTATTAAAGCGTAAATGTATTAAAGCGTAAATGTATTAAAGCGTAAAAGCAATCAGATGGGAGATGATGTTGATTTGCCAGATTTTATCCGATTTACACATTGACAGCCATGACAAACAGCAATTGCCATTGGGTGAGATACCCATGACTGACGCTGATGTCATCTTGGTGGCAGGGGATACTGCCAATGGTGATGCAGGCATGTTATGGTTACAAGAGCAAAGTCGGCGATTAGGCAAGCCCATCATCACCATTGCAGGCAATCACGAAGTACTTTTATCAAGATGTGCTAAGCTTTGATAAGGTGCTACAAAGTTATGACAACTTAACTGGCATAGATGACCTTGACAGTCAATCCCATCAGTCTTATCAGGGAGTCAGATTTTTACAATGTGGTTCGGTGGATTTTGGCTCAGTGCGGATTCTGGGCTGTACCTTCTGGACAGATTATCAGTATCAACGCACTGATGACACCATACACACCGCTTTAAGTTTTATGCGAGATTATCGTTGTATTTACTGTGGAGATGACACACTGAATTTATTCACCCCACAGATGTCGGTCATGTTGCATCAACAACAACGTGCTTGGCTTAAACAAGCGTTAAAACAAGCCCATGATGACGGTCAAACTGCCATCGTTATGACGCATCATAGCGTCAGCCCCTTATCCGTGTCGGATAAATATCGTTGCTTATCCAGTAATGCGGCGTTTGTCAGTGATATGTCAGCGTGGATGCACATGCCATGGTCGCCAAAGCTTTGGGTTCATGGTCATACCCATGAAGCCTTTGATTATCAATTGGGCAACACTCGTGTGGTGGTCAACCCAAGAGCCTATCCGGGAGAGGTCAGTAGCACGTCCTTGGTATTTGATTGGCACAAGACAGTCAGGGTTTAAGCTTGACTGTCTGTTGTTTTGCTTATTTTGTTTCTTGTTTTTTTACTTCTTGCTTTTTTGTTGGCTCATTTTTTTGACTTTCTGATTGATTTTCTGCATTAAGCCTTTCTTCAGCTTTGCCTAAGTCTGCCAATTTGCTTTTTTCTTCACCATTTTTTTTGATTTCGTTTGGTTGTTGTTTTTGCTGTTGCAGATGAGCAACTTTTTCATCCATTAAGGTTTTGTCATTTGCCACATTGGTGGTGGTTGCATTGGCAGTTGGTTTATTGGTTTTGGATTTATTCAGCTCACGTTTTAGCCGACGCATGGCAACCGATGAAGGATAAGCAGATTGTTTGCGTTGATGGTCTTCATAGATAAGTTGCCCCATGTTGTTGATTTTGTCATAGGACATGGGTAGGGTGCGTGGATAAAAAAAGTCCATTGGGTGAGTAAAAAAGTGTCCCATGATTTGTTTAAACAATCTGCCCCATTCCATAAATTGCACATCTTTGGAACGCAGTGCCACCATCAGAGCCAGCGAAAAGCTGACCATAAGATTTGCCAAACCAATCAATGCCACGCCTAATAAACTGATGAATAAGATGCTGATGGTAAAATCTTGTGCTGGCATATTAAAAATACCATGAGCAAAATTTGCTGAAGAAAAAGCAATGTGGCGAATGTCCAAGGGCAAACCTAAAAAGTAGCCGATGGTGGCGGTTGAACCCAAAAACACCCCAAATAAGAAGTTACCCATGATGGCACCAAGGTTGGCTTCGATAAAATCGCCCAAACGTTCAACCTTAGCTTGAGGTAACAATTTAACCAATAGCCATTGGCGTTTAAGGCGTTCACCAATTTGGTTAAACACCGCCATGTTGTCATAATATCCAGCTATCAATCCTGCCAAAAACAGATAAATGCCAGCAATGGCAGCGTGTGGAATGGCAAGCGACAGCAAAGGGTTTAATTCGTGCAACAGATGGTCTGCCATGTCAAAGCTAATCATCGGACTGCCTGTGTACCATAGCCAAGCCCATGAGATGGCAAATGCCAGCGGTATGGCAACCAGCACATTGCCCATGATGGCAATAAACTGTGTACGCATGATGTCAACAATCAGCTCAGACAATTTGGTCAGCTGATGACGACGTTTGCCTTTGCCTTTACCTTTGCCATCTGAAATGGTGGTGGCGATGGCGGCGGCAGTCATGGCAGGCTGTTTGGTGGCAACCGTGCCATGAATGATGTGGATAAGCACAAAGCCCAAGCCATAAATCATGCTATTAATAAACATGCGTCCAAATGGTGCAAGGTCTATGTTGTATGCCAATACTTTCATTGTCGCCATAAACGCAATCAGAACCCCACCGATGGCGGCTTTTTTGAACATTTGATGGTAGCCATGTTTGTCGGTGCTGATGTAATGCTCACCAACCATGCCTGAATTTTCGGTGACCTTTCTGGATAAAATGCGTGTATTTTCTTCCAATAAGTACCGAATGCTATAACGGTTTTGACTGGTGCTGACCAATGCCTGCATCATTTGTGCGATGCCTTTATCACGTTCTTTATGATGGTCTGCCAATAAAGCAACCAAAATTCTCATTCGCTCAAGACTTTGTTCAAGTCGCATCAGCAAGTTGGTCATGCGGATAGACACCCCTGTTTTATAGATGCGTTTATCCATATAAGTTGCAATGTCTTCGCACTGCTCAACCATCACCAATAGGGGTGCTGAATCGGCATCGGTCTCTGGGGTAGTGTCAAGCAACTCATCTAGCTGATGCTTACTGCGATAGTCATCGACAAATTTTATCGTCTCTTGATTCAATGCCACAAAAGCAGAAGAGAAATTTAGCTGTTCTGGATAACGATTGAGCAGTTCAGGGTTAAGGCCTAAAGCGGTGATGCGGTAGGATAAAAATACCATGGCGTTTAAGATGTGGTTCTTGCTGGTGGCAACCAAATGCTGATGTTCATCATCAATTCTGATAAGGTCAGTCAGCGTGTCAAAATATTCTTGGTCAATGCTATTGAGCCACCGTCCATCATGACGTTTGTTGAATAAATAGGCAACCAGTTCAGTCACCGATTCTTTATCAGGCAGTAACGGAATGAATTTATGTCCAAGCAGTTTTTTGATGCCGTACCAAAATTCATGCTCAACAGCGATGCCTGTCTCACTGTACATGCGTAATTGGCGATATTGACTTAATAAATTTAAACAGAACAATGCCAAGTCACTGGCAAGTTTTGGGTTTTTTTTAAGAATGTCAATCAGCTCTTGGATTTTTTGATTGGCAGGATTGGGGTCTTGGTCTTTATTTGTGCTATTTTTGCTCTCAGATGCGTCACTTTGTAAGTATTCTTCAAGCTCTTTTTTTGGCACACGCAAGGCATCTATCAGTCGTTTTAGAGCAAATGGCTCAGGAATTTCTGATAAGGCAGATATGTGGGTCAAAATTTGATATAAATCTTGTGACGGTTGTTGAACCAAGGGTCACCTCAAATATTAAAAAGACAAGGCACAATCATCATCAATCATGCCCTAAGAAACAGAAGTTGGCGAATGTTAGCCTGGCAGATTTTAACTTGACGGATTTTAACACAGACAGCTGATGGATAGCGACATGTCAATCAACAACCAATCAATAATCAATCAATAACCATCAATGCCAAACATCAACCAGTAAACACATCAACTAAAACACATACGCCAAAGACAAACAACAGTCATCGTTTAGGTTGTTTTCATGATTGTGTCAATCCCTGTCATGTCCACAGGGGTATCAGCGATGATTTGTACTCCTTGTTTGTGTGCTTTGGCGGAGTCATTACGCTTATTTTGTAGTTGGTCAAGGTAGGCTTGATTAATTTCACCTGTGATATAACAGCCGTTAAACACCGCACAGTCAAAGCCATCAACTTGGCTGTGTTTGGTGTCCTGTACTGCTTCTATTAGGTCATCTAAGTTTTGAAAAATCAACCTGTCTGCTCCAATCATTTGTCGCACTTCTTCTACGCTATGCCCAGAGGCAATCAACTCTTTGGTTGATGGCATGTCAATGCCATAGACGTTAGGGAACTTAACTGGAGGAGCAGCACTGGCAAAAAACACATTTTTTGCCCCAGCATCTCGGGCCATTTGAATGATTTCTTGGCAGGTTGTGCCACGCACGATGGAATCATCAACCAACAACACGTTTTTATTTTTAAATTCTAGGGGAATGGCACTGAGCTTTTGTCGAACTGATTTTTTGCGTTGGCTTTGCCCTGGCATGATAAAAGTGCGACCGATATAGCGATTTTTAATAAAACCCTCACGGTATTTAATGTTCAACTTTAATGCCAGTTCCGTGGCAGAAGTGCGTGAGGTATCAGGAATGGGAATAACCACATCAATATCATGGTTTTTACCCCATTCGGTTAGAATTTTATCCGCCAGTTTTTCCCCCATTCTTAAGCGAGCTTTATACACAGAAATGTTATCAATGATGGAATCTGGACGAGCAAAATACACATATTCAAACATACAAGGCGTGTGGGCTTGTGGCTTTGCACATTGTTGACTGTGTAAGTGGTTTTGTTCATCTATATAGATGACTTCCCCTGGTTTGACATCTCGCACAATTTTAAAGCCAGAAGCGGTCAGTGCCACCGATTCAGAAGCAACCATGTATTCTGTGTTGCCATCATCGCTGATGCGTTCACCATAGATTAATGGACGGATACCATTGGGGTCACGAAATGCCAACAAACCATGACCAGTAATTAATGCCACCACGCCATACGCCCCTTGAATACGAGCATAAACTTTGCTACATGCAGTAAAGATGTCTTGCTTTGATAATTTATTTTTATTTAAAGAGTTAAGCTCGTGTGCCACGATATTGAGTAACACTTCTGAATCTGAGTCAGTGTTTAGATGACGGCGGTCTTCTTGATACAATTCATTGGCAAGCTCATTGGCATTGGTCAAGTTGCCATTGTGTGCCAAGGCGATGCCATAAGGTGAGTTGACATAAAATGGTTGAGCTTCAGCACTGCTTGATGTGCCAGCGGTGGGGTAGCGGACATGCCCAATCCCAACATTGCCAACCAATCGCATCATATGATGGGTCATGAACACATCTCTGACCATGCCATTTTCTTTACGCAGATAAAACCGACCATCTTGCAAGGTGACAATGCCTGCCGCATCTTGTCCTCGATGTTGTAAGACAGTTAAGGCATCATATAACATTTGATTGACAGGTTCGTGAGCAGCAATGCCAACAATTCCACACATATAGGACCTCAAGTAAGTGATTGACCATTTTTTATACTCAATATTTTTATACTAAGAAAACAATAAATATTGAATATTGGGCTAATATGGTCAATTTCAATGAATGATGGGATTATGATGAATTTCATTCAATGATTGAACAAATTTATCATAAACAGACAAATCTGACTTAAACGCATCACAAAGAAAAGCATCGAAAAAAATCGTAAAAACAAAAAAAGACAGGCTAATTCACATCAGATAAATCCTGTCTGCTGTTGTTTTCTGTTAAGTAATCATAGGTTTTACCAGCCATCTGTTGCGTTAATACTGTGGCAATCGGAGCATAAGGCATTAACGATTGTGTCAATTTAGACGTTGACCACCAAGGTAGGTATTGTAATAAAGGAGCAGTTACATTAAGTACCACAAGGACAATCAATAGGTTTTTTGCCCCACCCACCGCACCGCCAAGCATTTTATCGAGCAGTCCAAGTCGCAAGCTGTGTATCGCATGGGTAATCAGATAACCCGCCACATGCACCAAGGTCAGCACCATCAGCACAATCACCAAAAAGGCAAGCCCAAGCTGTAAGTTTGGCTCAGCCACCATTTTTGACATCAAGGGGGCAAATTCAAATGCCATGCGACTGCCAGCAATCAGGGCAAATAACCAACCCAATAAGCCGATGACTGTCTTTACCAATCCCAAGCGAAAGCCACGCCAAAGACCCAGCGCCACACTCAGCAAAATAATAAAGTCAAAACCACCAAAAGTGGTCATCAGTGTCATGGTCATCACAATCTATCAACCATAAAGTGTATCAACCATAAAGTGCATCAACCATAAAGTGCATCACCCATCAGTTGATGATGTGTCTGTCAATGACAACACATCAAAATAACCGCCAATCGATGCTAAGCAGTCGTGAATAAGATGCGGTCCTTGATAGACAAGTCCAGAGTAAAGCTGAATAAGGTTTGCCCCTGCTTGCAGTTTGCGTATGGCTTTATCCCCACTATCAATGCCACCAACACCAATGATGGCAACTTGGTTTTGTAAAATATCAGCAAACTGCTGTAATATCACCGTGCTGAGATGGCTGATGGGTCGTCCAGATAAACCGCCAGTCTCTTGCCCAAACGGCAAATCTTCCACCCCAACTCGGCTGACGGTGGTGTTGGTGGCAATCAATCCATCAACCTCAAAATCAATCAATTGCTTGGCAATGAAAATGACTTCATCTGCTGATAAATCTGGGGCAACTTTAAGCACCAATGGCACATAAAAACCGTATTCGCTTGCCAACTGGCTTTGACGGTTTTTTAGGTCGTATAACAGATAAGATAAGGCATCACCTGATTGTAGGGTGCGTAAATTTTTGGTATTGGGAGATGAAATGTTGACAGTGATATAAGATGCGTGTGCATAGACTCGTTCAAGACAATACAAATAGTCATCAACGGCTTGCTCAACTGGGGTGGTGGCGTTTTTACCGATGTTGATGCCGATTATCCCTTTATATTTACATCGCTTGACATTATTCACCAAATTATCCACACCAAGGTTGTTAAATCCCATGCGGTTGATAATGCCATGAGCATCTTTGAGACGAAATAGCCTGGGCTTTTCATTGCCTGCTTGTGGTCTTGGCGTTACTGTGCCAATTTCAATGAAACCAAAACCCAATTCTCCCAAGGCATCGATATAAGCCCCATTCTTATCCAATCCTGCTGCCAAGCCCACAGGATTATCAAAGTGCATGCCCATACAACGCACAGGTATGGATTGACTGGGTGAGCCAAAACCCAACAGCTTGGCATGATGGGCTTTATTAAGTAATGACAAGGTTAGGTCATGAGCCCGTTCAGGTTCTATGCCAAACAACACAGGACGTAAAAACGCATAAGACATGGTAGCAACCTGTAGCCTATGGGGGGGGGGGTATCAATCAGTCAACATTAAGAAAAAAATAATGGCAGAAACAATTAATGGCAGAAACAATGATGTCAAAAATGTTCGCATCACAGACATTAAGATTATACCATCATCACCTTTTATCGCAAACTCATACATATTTATCTAACTTATCCAACATATTTATCCAATAAATTATCATGGCACAGGCTGATTATTTGACAACGCAACCCAGCCTCTGATGATGCGATATAAATGCCACAGCACTGCAAACACCAGTAATAAAAAACCAACAATGAATAACAGCCCTGAACCCACCCCAATATTGACATTCTCGGTAAATATGGTGGCAAATCCGCCCACAAAAGATAACAACATCACAACAATGGCAACCACACCATAAATTAGCCCATACCAAAACGTCTTAATCTGCCAATCAAAATGTGTGGCAAGCCACGTGCCAGAAGCCTTATCTCGTTTAAGGTAATTGATGATGATTGGCACAACCCATAATAACCCTGCGGTAAAATAGCTCAAAACGTACAAAAAATACGTTAAGTGATTCAGTTTGATTAAGTCAGACAAATCCGTACCATAAGATGAATGCTGAGCAACTGACTGATGGGACAGATGGTTTGGTGTGGGATTGACAGACATAAATGGATTGTCATTCATTGGTTTGCCAGTGATGTGGTCGGTTGTGTGGTCAATTGTGGGTTGTTTTTTTAAGTTTGGTTGCTGATTCATAAAAATCCTTATATGATGGTGGTTATTTTATGGTTTCATTAATGATGGTCTCATTGAGACTCTCACTCATCAAGGCGAATTGTCCTTAAATGGCATTGTTAACACTTAACACTGTACTTAACCTTGTGCTGTTAACAGCATATTTAATATTTAAAAACAGTGTTTTTAAAAACAGTGCTTTTAACCTTTTCATGCCAATTTATTTTGATGCCAATTTAATGGTTAATGTCTTATTATTTCTCTCATTGGTTATCTAATTTGTAGTTATCTTATTAATTATTGTATCGAGACTGTACCGTGCGACGTTTTTTTTATTCTTATCAGTCAGATGATGTGGCTGTTTATCCGATGCTATATTCATTAAAAGTAGGTGATGACGTGGATTTACCAATGGACATCTGTCATCATTGGTGTCAAGTGTTGCGAGCAAAAGTGGGCGATGTTGGTGTGTTATTTGATGGTTTGGGCGGTGAATATCAAGTATGTTTAAGTCATATTGATAAAAAATCTGCTCAAGTTACGTTGCAAGGGTTTGATAAGGTTGACAGAGAGGCTAATATACATGCCAAACTGGCTTTGGTGATGAGTCGTGGTGATCGCATGGATTATGCCATTCAAAAAGCCACTGAGCTTGGCGTGGTTGCCATTCAATTACTCAGCAGTCATCATGGTGAGGTGCATCTTAAGAGCCAACAAGTGGATAAAAAACTGGCACATTGGCAACAAATTGCCATCAGTGCTTGTGAGCAGTGTGGTCTGAATCGTCCACCTTTGTTGCTTGCTCCCATGCCCATTGCTGATTATTTGTCATCATCTGCTGATGTTAGCAATGACAAGCACAATACAAATGACAAGCACAGTATCAAGGTGAGTAACAGCGTGGCACGATTGATTGATGAGCCTTATTATCAGAGATTATTGATGCCAAGCATGCCCACCAGTATGCTCATAACTCCGACTGATACTGACAATGATGGCATGAACTTTTTAAAATCAGAACATATCAAGCTGATGCTAAGTGTGCCAAATGTTGATAATGCTGGTGTGGATATTCGAGCAAAAGGGTTGCTGACTGTGCTTAATCATATCAAAAGCCATGTCAAAAACCATGTCAAACCAACCATTGAATTGCTGATTGGTGGAGAAGGGGGGGTAAGTTTGGCAGAACAAAAACAAGCATTGGCAACAGGTTGGCAAGCATGGCAGATTGGTGAGCGTGTGCTAAGGACAGAAACCGCCCCAGTGGTGGCATTGGCAAGCTTGCAGGCACTGTATCAGTCTCAGTGTCTTAATAATGAGTGTGTTTTATGATTGAAAAAACAGTAAAAGATGCCTTATTGCTCAAACTCATTACCCATACTCAGCTGGGCATGTTTATCTTGGACAGCCAGTTTCGCTATCTGTATGTTAACCAAACTTTCACACATACCCTTGGCATCAGTGAAAACTATGTGCTGGCTCGACCTTTTAGCATTTATGAGTTGCCATATTTATTGCCAGAATTGCAAGAGATGATAAGCAAGATATATGACAGTTTGTTAAATACGGGTGAATTTAAAGGGGAGATGGGCTTTTTTACCCACAGTCAACATCGCATGGTATTGCAGGTGGCGATTTATTCTGAGGTCATAGAGGGTGAGTTGTATTATGTTGGGAAATTTCAAGATGTGAAGATTAAAGCAAAATCAGAACTCACGGCTGGCGTGTTAAGTCATGACCCATCAACCAAAATTCCCAACCGTCAATTTTTTTTGATACAAGCCAATGACCTCTTACTCACCACGGTCAAAGAGTTGGTGTTGGTTCGTCTCAACATTGACCGATATCGTTTATACCAAAGCACTTTGACCAAGGAGCAATGCCAAAAGCTATTGACAGATTTTGTTAAACGGGTAACAGATTTGCATTTGGTGGGTTTAAAGCTGTTTGCCCGTTTTGGGGGTGATGATTTTGCCTTGTTGTTTGAAGTTAATGACGCACAAAGGGTGCGTCAGTCGTTAGACAAATTGATGCAGTTGTGTGAATTGCCGTATTTGATTGATGAAGATGTGGTTTATTTAAGGTATTCGGTTGGGGTGAGCCATTATCCCAAACAAGGCAATCAAATTGATTTGCTGATTGAAAATGCTGAAAAAGCCATGCACCATGTTAAGCTTCATGGTGGTGGTGATGTGCATTGGTTTGATAAACGCATCAACGTGCTGTCGCAAGATGATTTAAGATTAGAAAATGAGCTAAGGCAAGCGTTAGATACTCGTCAGTTTTCCCCATTTTATCAGCCGAAAGTTCGCCTTAAAGATGGACGCATTGTGGGTTTTGAAGCCTTGGTACGTTGGCAACACCCCACACGGGGCATGGTGTGTCCCATTGATTTTTTAACAGGCATCATTGAGCATAAGCTTACCTTTGAGCTGTTTACCCAAATGGCAGAGCAGGTCTGCCAAGATTTACAGCGTTGGAGAGAAATGGGCTTTCATGACATTTCTGTGGCGATTAATGCAGAAGCCAGTGAATTAACACACGCAGGATTATTGCCTTTTTTACGAGAGTTGCTTGCTAAGCACACCATCAATCGTCATTGTCTGCACATCGAAATCACCGAAATGACGCTCATGCACCATCGTCAAACGGTACAAGATGCCATTCAAGCCATTAAGGAGATGGGCATTTTAATCTTGCTTGATGATTTTGGCACAGGTTATGCGTCACTTAATTATCTGCAACAATATGAATTTGATTATCTAAAGATTGATAAATCGTTTATCAATCACATCAAAAATAATATTGTACAACAGCACATCGTTGAAACCATCATCAGTTTAGCAAAAAGACTGGGGCTTAAAACCGTGGTTGAGGGTGTGGAAACCAAAGAGCAAAGTGAGCTGATGCAACAGTTGGGTTGTGACTTTGCCCAAGGCTATTATTATGGCAAGCCGATGCAATATCAACAAGCGATTGAATTTATTACCGCTCACCTAGGACACAAAAATAGCGACAAAAAACAGCCAAACAAAAAACAGCCACACAAAAATCACTCTGTGACTTGTAAGTAAGATTTGCTGACTTGTGCAATGTTAATTGACTGGTTATCTTAACTGTTGAATTGATGTTGTTTAAGTTTTATTATTTAAATAATTTTTTAACTGATTTTTAAGATTTATTGTACTGATGTGCTGATTAGGAAGGGAAGGATAGGTGATGGCAATTTATACCGCCCCATTACAAGACATGCGTTTTATTTTAAATGATGTGTTTGATGCTCATAATTTTTGGCAAAAAAATGCCAATTTGGCACATGTGGACATGGATACGGTCAACATGATATTAGAAGAGATGGCTAAGCTGTCGCAACAAGTGCTGTTGCCACTGAATCGTAACGGTGATGAAGAGGGAGCAAAGTATCTGGGTGATGGCAAAGTCGCCACCCCCACAGGGTTTAAGCAAGCTTATCAGCAATATGCTGAAGCAGGGTGGATAGGTTTGGGTGGTGATCCAGCATATGGCGGACAGGGTTTTCCTAAAATGGTGACCATGCTTATTGAAGAGATGATGTTTTCGGTTAACCAATCATTTGCCTTGTATCCCAACTTGACTGTTGGTGCAACCTTGTGCTTGTTGGCTTCAGGTTCTGAAGAGCAAAAACAAACGTACCTAGAAAAAATGTATGCTGGTGAATGGTCAGGGACAATGTGCCTAACTGAGCCACATGCTGGTACGGATTTGGGCATCATTAAAACCAAAGCTGTGCCAAACGATGATGGCAGTTATGCCATTTCTGGTACAAAGATTTTCATCACCGCAGGCGAGCATGATTTGACCGATAACATCATTCATTTGGTGCTGGCAAAAACCCCGAATGCTCCTGAAGGTTCTAAAGGCATTTCATTGTTTGTTGTGCCTAAGTTTTTGGTTAATGATGATGGCAGTCTTGGTGAGCGCAACGATGTGTGGGCAGGCTCTATTGAGCATAAGATGGGCATCAAGGCTTCTGCCACCTGTGTGATGAATTTTGATGGGGCAAAAGGCTGGATTATCGGTGCAGAAAACACAGGTTTGGCATCTATGTTTGTGATGATGAACTATGAACGAGTAACCATGGGTTTGCAAGGCTTGGGTGGCACAGAGTTGGCGTATCAAAATGCAGTCGCTTATGCCAAAGACCGCACGCAAGGACGCAGTGATACAGGCATCATCAGCCCACAGACTTCTGCTGACCCCATCATTCATCATGCCGATGTGCGTCGTATGCTCTTAAACGCCAAAGTCAATAGCGAAGCATCACGCTGTTTTGCCATGTATGTTGCCAAACAGTTAGACACGGCTAAGTTTGGCACAGATGCTGAAAGTGCCAAAGTTGCCACGACTCGTGTGGCATTATTAACCCCGATTGCTAAGGCATTCTTAACTGACAAAGCATTCACCGCCACTGTTGATTGTCAACAAGTGTTTGGTGGTCATGGTTATATTCGAGAGTGGGGCATGGAGCAAATCGTGCGTGATACTCGTATCTCGCAGATTTATGAAGGCACGAATGGCATTCAGTCACTGGACTTGCTTGGGCGTAAAGTCGCCAAAAATGGGGGTAAATACATGCAGAGTTTTTTGACAGAAGTGCGTGAGTTTATCGCAGGCATGACCGTTGACCATGCCATTAGGCAAGCCACATTAGATGCTGTCAGTATCATCGAAGACTTAACCAACACCGTATTATCAAACATTGGCAAGAGAGAAGATGAAATCAATGGCTGTGCGGTGGATTATCTACATGCCACAGGCCATCTGTGTTACGCTTACATGTTTGCGATGATGGTGCAGGCCACTGATGGTAAAGACGGTGAGTTTTATGCCAATAAAATCAAGCTGGCAAATTACTTTGTTGCCCGCATCTTACCACAGATAAACGCTCATGCTGATATGGTCAAAGCAGGCAGCACATCGATGATGGATTTTGATGTGGCGTATTTTATTCAATAGAATACAGGCTTCAAATAAGCATTGACCCTAAATTTGGCTTAATAAGCATCTGTCTAAAAACAGCACTCATTGAGTTACTGTTTTTTGCTTTTTATTAAATGGGTGATGACGGTACCGACGCAAAAACCAACCCAACACCGCCAAACGCAATAACAACAATACCCAAACGCTCAGCCAAATGCCTGCCACCGCAAAGGCATGATAGAGCCATAGACTTAGCGGAAAAAACAGCACAGCCACCATCAATGCCGCTTGGCGAATTTGTTTGCCTGCTGTCATACCAAAAAATATGCCATCAAGCCAATACGCACCCACGCCAACCAAAGGCAACATGATGGCGTACCAACGGTATTCATACGCCAACGTGGCCACGGCATTGATGTCAGTCATCATGTCAAGATACGCATCAATACCAAGCCACCAAAATAACACCAACATCACCGCCAAAGCATGGCTCATGATGCCAGTTCTTCTTACCACCAACCAAAACTTTTGTTTGTTGCCTTGTCCATGACTTTGTCCAGACAGATTTTCTGCTGCCACTGCCAAGCCATCTAGGGCAAACGCCGATAAATTTAAAATCTGTAACAACACCCCATTTGCCGCCAGCACCACATCGCCACTCATGGCAGATAAGCGTGTAATCCATGCAAAGCTTAACGTCAGTACCAAGGTGCGGATAAAAATGTCTCGATTGAGTGAAAATAGCCTAAGCATTTTATCACCACCAAACTCATCATAACGCCAGTAACACAGCTGTCGCCATGACAATGTCAGCTCTGAACAGATAAAATACAACGCCAAGCCCACCGCCAACCAATAAGCAATCACTGTTCCCAATGCCACGCCTGCCAAGCCCATGTCAAATACATAAACCAACAATAAAGTCAATATAATGTTGCTAATGGCAATAAAACTCTGTAAATACAGCATGTGGCGAGTTTTACCCATGCCTGCAAAAAATCCCAAAAACACAAAGTTCATCAGCTCCGCCACAATGCCCCATAGGCGTACTGACAGATACGTTTTGGCTTCAATCACCGCACTGGCACTGCCACCGAGCCAAGATAGTCCCACATTGATGGTCAATGGTTGTGTCAAAAACACCACCATGCCAATGACCATGGCAAGCAACATTGCTCTGTGTAAAATGGGGATTAATGGGTGAGATGGGGCGGTGGCATCATCATCTAAATTGGCATCTGTCTGAGCAGATGACTGATATTGACCAACCGCTTGGGCAGTCAGACCAGAAGACGCATACTGTAAAAAGTTAAAATTGACGAGCAGCAAGGTCAAAAGCTGAATTGCCAACATCATGCCTGCCAATTGGCTACTGCCTTGCATGTGTCCCACCACCGCCGTGTCAATCAGACTTTGTAAAGGCATGACAATGTTTGCCAAGGTGACAGGAATGGCAAGATGTAAAATATGACGGTAGCTAACAGACATCATGATGTTTGAATCACAAAACTTAACATGCTTATAAAACCTAAAATGCTTATCCATTCAGATAAGGGCATACGCATAAAATAGCCCAAGTAAAAATTTATCATCACCATTGGTTTAAAAAAAGCACCTAAGTTAGGTGCTTTTATATGACCATGACAAAAAAACATGACCATGACAAAAAACAGTGGCTTATTCACTAAACGCTTTTGGATCTTGAAAGCTAACCACTTCTTCTTCAAACTCAGGTTTCACTTTCACCACAAAATCATCTCGTGATAAACCCATACGCAGTGGAATGGAGCTGGCAATGTAAATTGATGAGTATGTGCCTGCAATCAAGCCAATAAATAAAGCCACCGAGAACCAATATAATCCTTCTCCCCCTAAAAACATCATCGCCAACACCACCACCAACACCGTCCCCACAGTCATAAAGGTACGGCGTAGGGTTTCGGTCAAAGATAGGTTCAATACCTGTTTTGGGGTCAAATCACGTACTCGGCGAAAATTTTCTCGTATGCGGTCATAAACCACAATGGTGTCATTCAATGAATAACCAATGAGTGCCAACACCGCTGCCAATACCGTTAAATCAAATGGCCAACCGAACAAGGCAAAAACACCCAAAGTTACCACCGTGTCATGGAATAATGCCAATACCGCTCCCAACGCTAATTTAAATTGGAAACGAATGGCAACATAGACCAACATACACGCCAATGCCAATGCCAATGCCATGACCGAGTCGATATAAACATCATTGCCCACTTGGCTGCCAATGATGTTGATGTTGGCAATCTCGGCATTATTATTGGGCAAGTCCAAGGCATGATTCAAAGCAACTTCCAGTCCATCGGTGTTGTCATCTTGTGGTGGTAGACGCACCAACAAGTCTGTGTTTGCCCCCACATATTGCACCACCGCATCGGTAAAGCCATTTTGTGCCAACACATCGGTAATTTGAGCCTGCTGCACGGGCTGTTCATAGACCACATCGGCAGACACCCCACCAGTGAAATCCAATCCGAGATTTAACCCATTAAAAAAGATGGCAAATAAGCCAGTAAATACCAATAAGATTGACAAAATCCCCATGGGTTTTTCAAACTTCATAAAGTCAAGCAAACGTTGATTGCCAACAGTTTTTAGACCACCTTCAGCGATGGCGGCCTCATCTGCCACAAGGTTGGTGGTGGCATTGTTGTCAGTGGCATCGGTGATAACATCATGCTGAGCATCGACTTGCCCAGTGATTGTGGTGATGTTTGATGAAGATTGGTTACGATGACGAGCCACATTACTGCCTTTACCATCACGTCTTGGGCGGCGGCGGTTGCGATGAGTTTTTTGCCCGTTAATTTCTGTCGTGTTGGTGCTTTGTGAGTTAGGGGATAGCTGGTTGTCATTTTGCATGTTTTGTCTCCTAACCAATGCTTAAATGTTTGATGGATTTACGTTTACCATAAAAAATTTGCACCAAGGCACGAGTTACCATCACTGCCGTAAACAGCGAGCTGATGATGCCAATGGCAAGTGTGATGGCAAAGCCCTTAATTGGGCCTGTGCCAATGGCAAATAAAATAAACGCCACAAGCAGTGTGGTTAAGTTGGCATCAAAGATACTGCTATAAGCACGGTCAAATCCTGCCACGATGGCTGATTTGGCACGCACGCCGTTGGCAAGTTCTTCTCGTATGCGTTCAAATATCAAAACGTTGGCATCTACCGCCATACCAATGGTCAGTACAATGCCTGCGATGCCCGGTAAAGTCAGCGATGCACCCATGATGGACATGATGGCAACGATGATGATGACGTTTAATGCCAAAGCAATATTGGCAATCACTCCAAATAGGCGATAAAACACAATCATAAATAAGAACACCAGCATATAGCCCACTTGAGTTGAAAAAAGACCCTTGTCAATATTTTCTTGTCCCAATGATGGACCGATGGTGCGTTCTTCAACAAAATACATGGGAGCTGCCAATGCCCCAGAACGCAACAATAACGCCAATTCTGCTGCTTCAGCACTGCTGTCGAGTCCTGTGATGCGAAATGACGAACCAAGCACGGCTTGAATGTTGGCACGATTGATGACTTTGGTCTCAGCATACGGCGTGCGGATTTCTTTACTTTCACCACTGACAGCGTCTTGTTCATAGCTGATGCGTTGTTTGTTTTCAATAAACAGCACCGCCATTTGTTTGCCAACCGCTGTGCGAGTGGCATTTTGCATCAGTTTGCCACCTGCATTATCCAGGGTGATGCTCACTTCTGGGCGACCATTTTCGTCAACACCAGTTTGAGCATTGCGGACTTTGTCTCCTGTAACAATGGCTTGACGCTCAAGTAACACAGGTGGACCATCTAATGTGCCAAAGGGGAAGCTTTCTGTTCCTGCAGGGGGCAGACTACCTGTGAAGGTCTCTGCGCCTTCTGCCACCATTCTAAACTCCAAGTTGGCAGTACGACCCAATACCCGTTTGGCTTGGGCAGTGTCTTGCACCCCAGGCAACTCAACAACGATGCGATTTGCCCCTTGTGATTGTACTAAGGCTTCTGCCACGCCAAGTTCGTTGATGCGATTGCGTAGGGTGGATAAATTTTGTCCCACGGCGTATTGATTGATTTCGGTTAAAGTGGCATCGTTATAGGTCAAATTTAAAGCAGGACCTTGCTCATCATAGCTTGCGTTAAAGTTAAAGGCATGACGCATGGGTAAGCCAAGTACCTGCTGAGCTTTATCACGAGTGGCGGTGTCATTAAAATGCAAAAGCATGCCTTGTTTGGTCAGCTTTTGACTGACAACGGCTATCTGCTCTGCTCTTAAATGACGACGCACTTCACGACTGGCATCTTCCAGACGGCTTTGTAACGCTTTATCCATGTCCACTTCAAGAACAAAACGGACGCCCCCACGTAAATCCAGACCAAGCTTCATGGGCTTAGCTCCGATGTCACGTAGCCATTGAGGGGTGGTTTGGGCAAGGTTTAATGCCACCACATAATCATCTCCCAGTTTTTGTCTTAGCACTTCTTGTGCTTTTAACTGGGTTTCAGAATTATTTAAACGTAACAAAGCACTGTTGCCTGTTAACGTCGCACCATGAAAGTCAACACCAGCTTGTGATAGCAGATTTTTTGACTCCTCAAGCACACTTTGGCTAAGTTCAGTGCCTGCTTGACTGCTGGTGATTTGTACCGCAGGTTCATCAGGATAAAGGTTGGGTAGGGCGTACAAGCCAGCGATGACAAACACGATTGCAATGATGATGTATTTCCAAGAGGCGTATTGCATAATCACTTCTTATCTATAAAAACGTTTATAAAAACGCTGATTTAAAAAGCTAAAACAGCAAACATTCTAAAAGTCTGCCTTTATGGGCAGTGTGTTAAGCACCTGTGGATACGTTGTCAATCGTACCATTGGGTAACACAGAGATGACCGAGGCTTTTTGTACCATGACGTTGTTTTTGGCATTTAATGCAATCACGGCATAATCACCATCAATGGATAACACCTTACCCATCAAGCCCCCTGCAAAAATCACTTCACTGCCCACTTTTAAATTATCAATCATCTGCTTGTGTTCCTTGTTGCGTTTGGATTGTGGGCGGATAATCAAAAAATAAAAAATGGCAAAAAAAGCAATGGGCAACAGCAACTGGCTAAACATCGCCACACCAGTCGGTTCACCAGCAGCATGGGCGGTTTGAATAAAAGCAATCATACACAACTCGATATTTGATAGAATTGATAAAATTGATAAAATTAATGTCATTTAAAATGAATGTCATTAAAGTCATTTCACATTAATGTCATTCAAAAGTCATTCACACTCAAGGAATTTACTGACAATAAAAATTATAAAAAATAATAATGGGGCATACTACCAAAAAATAAACGCTTTGGTAACAATTAATTGATAATAAAGCGTTCAATCACCCAAGAAGTCATGCTAAGATGATGGGGTTTATCGTTATTTTATCATCACATTCCCCATATTATATGAGTCATATTAGTTGCTAAGGTTGCTTTTGTTTACGTTCATCAAATGCCTAACTGTGCCAAGCCTGTCAAGGTCATCAAACATATTGGAACGATTGCTTTATTCATCATCATTCAAGCCTGTTACTTCGGTTTGTGGTGCTTGGTGGGATGTTTGGGTTTGTGGTGCTTTGGTTTGTATTGGCGCTGGGTTACCCAGCACCGCATTTGCCATGGATGCCACCACTGATGCCAGCACTCATAATGTGGTCTTACTGGTGTTATTTGTGTTTATGGCAATTGCGGTGTCATTTACTTGCTCAGCGGCTGAATCGACGCTTTTGAGCATCACCCCATCTTATATCGCTGACATCAAAGAAAGTGATGCCAAGCGTGCAGACATGCTCAAACGGTTAAAACAAGACAATGTTGACCAATCGTTAGCCGCCATCTTAACGCTCAACACCATTGCCAACACTTTAGGCTCTATCGGAGCTGGTGCTCAAGCCAATTTGGTATTTGGCAGTGCGTGGTTTGGGGTGTTCTCAGCGGTGATGACCTTAGTAATTTTGACCTTCTCAGAAATCATTCCCAAAACTTTGGGTACGGTATACTGGCGACAACTCAGTGGCATGGTGGCATATTTTGTCTTTGGCGTTATCAAACTGTTGTATCCTGTGATTTGGTTATCCGAGCGATTGACCAAATTTTTGGTCAAAGGTAAAGATGCGCAGGTATTTAGCCGCCGAGAATTTGCCGCTTTGGCAAGTGTGGGCGAAGAATCAGGGCAAATTAACCCACTTGAATCACGCATCATTCGTAATATGTTGGCATTTGGGGCAATCAAAGTCGAAGACATCATGACCCCACGTTCGGTCATCATGGCATTTGAGCAAAATGCCTTGGTCAGTGATGTGTTTGCCAATCATAGCAAAATTGGCTTTTCTCGCCTGCCTGTGTATGATGAAGCATTAGATAACATCACAGGATTTGTGCTAAAGACTGACCTGCTACTGAGCAGAGCCAATGGCAATCTTAACCAGCCGATTAGTAATTTAAGCCGTGAAGTCAGTTTTGTGTTTAATAAAATGAAGCTGTTTGATTTGCTTGATTACATGTTAAAACAGCGTATTCACATTGCCATTGTGGTGGGTGAATATGGTGAGGTTAAGGGGCTGGTTAGTTTAGAAGACGTGCTAGAGACGCTACTGGGTCTTGAAATTGTTGATGAAATTGACAAAGTAGAAGACATGCAAGAGCTTGCTAAACAACTGATGCACAAGCGTAGTCAACGGCTTGGCGTGAGCTTAACTGATGATTTAACCGAACAACGGATATCAAACTAAATAACGAGGTTGATTTATGTCTTTATTGCATGCTTTTATCCCATCACCCAATGACAGATACCATCGCAATGGCTCAGTAAACAAGCGTGTGTTAAATTCTGTGTTAAGCCGAGCGTTGAAATATGCTTTAATTGGCTCTATTGCAGGCGTTGGCATTGGTTTGATGACCAGCACCGCACAAGCGGTCTCCCCAACCCAAAACGATGTGTATCAGTATGCTGCCGCCATGGAACAAGCCGTTAACAGTAAAAATATCAGTGGCGTTAGCAGGCTGATTGATGATGATGCCATCATTGTCATTAACCGTAATGGACAGGCCAACCTTAATAAAGATGCCTATCTTAAGCAGCTACAAAAAAGCTGGCAGTCATCTGGTAACTACCGCTATGATATTGACGTACAAAATGTCATCATCGCAGGAGATGAAGCCAAGGTTACCATCAAAACGGTAGAACACTTTGAAAAAGATGGCAAACCTGTGGTACATACCACCATTTCACGCACAACATTGTCATTGGTGAATCATCAAGCCATGTTGTTAAAAGCAGTGTCGCAGGTAACCATTGAATAGGCTTGTTCATCTGTATTCATCAATCATTCATCTTAAATTATTCATCTTAAGGCTTTGCATTTATGTGTCAGTTATCTTAAGATAAGCCATTAATTAATGAAACGATGAATTAATGAGACGATGAGCCACCAGACGATGTGTTGAGCATTGATAAGTTTTTCATTTATCAATCTGATTGTCTGTCGATGTGATTGTCGTGAATGATAATTCCGTGTTGTGAGTGATAGTAAGGTAAGGATAAAGAGCGTATGCGACAACCACAAATATTACAACCGCAAATGTTGGCCGTGTCAGTATCAGCATTGATGCTGGTGGCCTGTGGCAGTACACCCAGCACATCAACACCAACATCAACAACAAAGCCCACCGTCCGCCCTGCCCCTAGCCATACAGTACCCACCGCACCCAGTCAAGCACCTGTCATTATCAGCCCTAACACCACCAACCCCAATGCCATCAGTCCTAACCATCAGGCTGAGGCACTGTTAGATGAAGAAAGTCTGGAAGAATTGGCAGATTTACTAGAAGCCACCGACATGAAAATGGTGGAGAATAAAAAGCAAGACATTATTCGTTATGGTGATTTATGGGATAGGGTGCGAGCAGGATATAAGCTGAACCCAACGCCAGCATACAACCCACGCATCGAAGCTCAAAAAACATGGTTCATTACTCGTCAAGATTATTTAAATCGTTTAACCGCTCGTGCCAGTCGCTATTTATATCACACCACCAAAGAGGCTGAACGTCGTGGCATTCCAACCGAACTTGCGTTATTGCCTGTGATTGAAAGCTCTTATGACCCAAATGCCACCAGTAATGCCAATGCAGCAGGTCTGTGGCAGTTTATTCCCAGTACAGGCTTGGCATATTCTTTATCACAGACATCAGATTACGACGGTCGCCGTGATGTGATTGAGTCCACTCGAGCTGCTTATGATTTTTTAAGCACGCTTTATACTCAGTTTGGCAGTTGGGAGCTGGCACTGGCTGCCTATAATGCAGGTCCTGGGCGTATCAGTCGTGCCATCGTTGCCAATCAAGCACAGGGGCTTCCAACCGATTTTTGGTCATTACGCCTGCCCACAGAAACCATGAACTATGTTCCCAGATTTTTGGCGGTGGCTGATATTGTCAAAGACCCCAGTGCATATCATGTTTATCTGCCAGCCATCGCCAACCAACAGCACTTTAGAGAAGTGTCAGCTGGTGTGGGGGTCAATCTTACCGATGTGTCTAAAGTAACAGGGGTGGATTATCAAGAGCTGATTAGTCTAAATCCGGGGTTAAAAAATGGTGTGCTATCAGCTTCTGCACCCCAACGCATCATCATTCCAAACTCGGTGGATTATAACAAAGATAAAACAATCCAGACCTTAGGCACATCAAGTTATGTGGCAAGCAGTGTCCAGCCAATTGGTGATGTGCCAACGTCAGGCGATGCACTGGCGGCTTTTGCTCAGCGGGGCAATCGACCCACCGCCATTAACCCCATACCAAGTACACCAACGCTAAGCACGCCAATACCAAGTGTCTCCGCACAACACCCCACCCCACCTATCCATTCTGCTAACATCAGTCATACAGAGCCACCGCTGTCCGCTCAAGAGCTGGCGATGATTAGCAATCAAGTACGTCAAGAACAATTAAATAAAATCATTACTACAAATACTTCAGGTTCGGTTGAGCTTGCTTCGCTAGAAACTCAGCAGTCTGTGCTTGAGTCATTGGGTCAAGAAAAACGCCTAAGCTATGGCACAGCTAATAACACAGCAAATTTAGAAGCAACCCGTGGTAAACGCAGTATCTATCGAGTTCAACCCGGAGACACACTGAGCAACATTGCTACCCGAGCAGGAGTCAGCTGGCGTGATATTGCAAAATGGAATCAAATCAACCCAAGTGATACATTACTGGCAGGGTCAAGTTTGTATCTTTATGATGCCAAACCAATTTCGCCATCAACTCCGTCAGCTTCTTCTGCAACCAAGCCAACCAGCTATGTGGTTCAGCGTGGTGATACTTTGATAGAGACGGCTAATCGCTTTGGGTTATCGGTCAATCAGTTGGCAAGTTACAATAACTTAAATACAAATGATAAGCTGTTAACAGGGCAAACGCTATGGCTTATCCCTGATAAGACCAGCAGCACCAGTAAGAGTAAGCTTGGTTCTCTTGCGACAAGCCCAAGTCCATCTAACATGACCACGCAAAATTACCGTGTGCGTCGTGGTGACAGTTTGATTGGTTTGTCAAATCGTTATAATGTGCCTGTCAGTACCTTGGCAACACTCAATGGCATCAGTGAAACAGATGGGTTATTGTATGATACCATCATCAAGTTGCCTGCCAATATCAATGTTAATATCAACGCTAGGTCAGACAACAGTTCAACAACTTCGACCGCTTTGGCATCGACTGATGATAATGTATCAAGCAGTTACAAAGTACAAAGTGGCGATACGCTCATTGGCATTGCAAACAAGCTGGGTGTGAAAGCAGAAGACATAGCAGCCATCAACCGTTTTAATGCCAACCATCTGGTACAAAGGGGACAAACCATCAAAGTCCCTGCCTCTCAACAAGCAGTTGACCGCAAACTAAACAACGAATCCATCTTGCACAAAATCCAGTCAGGCGATACTTTGATTGGGCTTGCTAACCGTTATGATGTGTCTGTGTCTGATTTGGCAAGTGCCAATGGCCTTAGCACCACCAGCACCCTTATCCGTGGTAAAACGTTAACCATTCCAGCTGCAGATGGTGGCACGTCGTCTGGTAAGCTTGGCAGTTCAAGCACCAGCAGTGGCCGTTCTGTTAAGACCAACACCGCCAGTACGCCAACATCTGCCACCGAAACTTATGCCGTTAAGCGGGGGGACAACCTAATCAGTGTGGCACGCCTATTTGAAACCAGCACCCAAAACCTAGCGGCATTAAACGGCATTGCCAGTAATGCTCGATTGCAAGTTGGGCAAAAGCTGATTGTTCCTATGGCGACATTAAGTTATAAAGTCAAATCAGGCGATAACCTAATCAGTTTGGCAAATAAATATGGCATCAGCCCATCTGAGCTTGCCAAGATGAATGGATTGGACAATAATGCCATGTTGGTGATTGGGCAAATATTAACCGTGCCTAATCCTAACAAATAACGCCCATTTATCCATAAAATATGACCAAAAAACAAATATAACCAAAAAGCAAATATGACCAAAAACTCTCTAAGAGCCTTACTTTTTGAGTAAGGCCCTTAGACTTGCCATGTAATCATCAGCAACCTTTTGTGGGTCTTTTTGGGCTTGTTGTTTTTTGACTTTGCTGGGCCAATCAAGATGCTCTTCGGGCAGCTCTTCTAAAAATCTTGATTGTGTGGTGGTTTTCATTTGTCCGCCATGACGTCGCTGGGTTGCTATGGTCATGGTCAGCTCCTTTTTGGCACGGGTGATGCCCACATACATTAAACGGCGTTCTTCTTCTATGGTGTCAGACATGATGGCATTGCGATGTGGTAACAAATCTTCTTCTAGCCCCATCATATACACATACTCAAATTCAAGCCCTTTTGCTGCATGTAAGGTCATTAAATTGACTTTATTGGTGTTCTCTTCTTCTTGTTGCTGTTCTAACATGTCAAGCAAAACCAACTTGCGTATCACCGCATCGATGGTTCGATTGTGGTCATCTTCAGCACGGTTAATCAGTGCTTGAATGCTGTTATATAGCATCTCGATGTTGTCTAGGCGGTTTTTTTCTTGTTGAGGGGTTTTGCATTCTTGACGCAAGGCATCAATGTAACTGGTTTCATCAATCATCTGGCGAATGATGGGCACAGGGTTGTCATGACCATCGAGCTTTCGAGTATGATGCTCAATAAAATCAGCAAATGCCTTGAGCGTGCCATATGCTTTATTAGGCAAAACGTGAGCCAACCCATTATGCCCACATGCTGTCAATAACGATACCCCATGTTCGGTTGCAAACAGCCCCAACTTTTCTAAGGTGGCAGGCCCCATACCACGTTTTGGTGTATTGATGATGCGTAAAAAAGCCGCATCGTCTTCAGGGTTTAAAATAAGCCGTAGATAGCCCATGATGTCTTTGATTTCTCCACGAGCAAAAAATGAAGTGCCACCAGAGAGTTTGTAAGGTATCTGTAATTGCCTTAATTGTGCTTCTAACATGCGTGCCTGAAAGTTACTTCGGTATAGCACGGCATAATCTTCCCATTGGTTGCCATGTCTGAGTTTATGGGTAAGAATTTCTTTGGCAACCCTTTCGGCTTCATCATCATCATTACGGCAGTTGATTATCCGAATCAGTTCACCATGCCCTTTTTCACTCCAAAGTTTTTTGGCAAAAATATGCTCATTATTGGTAATCACCGAGTTAGCAGCAGATAAAATTCGATTGGTTGAACGATAATTTTGCTCAAGCTTGACCACCTTTAACTTAGGAAAATCCTGTTGTAGCAGTGCCATGTTTTCAGGTTTTGCCCCTCGCCATGCGTAGATGGACTGGTCATCATCACCCACCACCGTGAAGCGGGCTTCGATTCCCACCAACAACTTAATCATCTCATACTGGGCGGTGTTGGTGTCTTGGTACTCATCGACCAACAGATAACGGATGCGAGCTTGCCATTTATCACGCACGGTGCTGTTGTCTCGTAATATTTTGGTTGGTAGGACAATCAAATCATCAAAATCCACCGCATTATAAGCACGTAAATTGCGTTCGTATAACGCATACAAGTTGGCAAAAATCAAATCTTCAGGATCGTTTAACGTGTCTGCTGCATGTTCAGGGTCAATTAACGAGTTTTTCCAATCACCGATAAATTTCATCGCCTTAGCAATCAGCTCACGACTTTCTGCCCCAGACAGATTATCACGCATCATCAGTTCCATCAGTAGGCGTTTGGAGTCATCACTGTCCATGATCGAAAAATTGCCCTTAAGCCCAGAATGTAACAGCTCATGGCGTAAAAACTGTAAACCAAACTGGTGAAAAGTCGACACAGTTAAACCACGACTACGCTCACTGGGCAATAACTTTTGTACTCGAGCCTTCATCTCTCTTGCTGCTTTATTGGTAAAGGTAACAGCAGTGATACGCTCAGCTGGAATTTGGCACTTCTCAATAAGATAAGCAATTTTTCGTGTGATGACCGAAGTCTTGCCAGAGCCTGCCCCTGCCAGTACCAGTAATGGACCTGTGGTGTATTGCATGGCTTCTTGTTGGCGCAGGTTTAGCTTACTCATAATAAATGACCGACTAATGACAAAAAATGAATGACAAAGAAATGACAGAAAAAACCCATCATTATAGACACATACATGACTTTGACAAGGAAAAAAGCACAAAGACCACCCACAAGCTTAATGATTGATGATAAATAAGCTTTAGAACTGTATAAAAAATAAACAATCTTAGCTTAGCCTTGTTTTGCAAGGCACACACCCTGTTAAAACCCTGCTTATCCACAAAGTTATCCACAGGTAATGGGGATAACTCACTGGGTTGCTGGTTTATAAGTTGCTAACTTTTAAGCTTTTGAACTGTTATCATCGGTTGTTTCAGTTTTGCCTTTTTAGTTTTGCCTTTTCAAGATTTAGCAAAACTGATAAACTTAGCTTGGTTAGTTATTGAGTTAGTTGAGTTATTGATTTTAAGTCATCAAAGGTAATCAGTCATGTTATTTGTTACAGGTGGGTTGGGCTATATTGGCAGTCATTTTGTGGTATCAGCATTACAGGCAGGTCATGATGTGTTGGTGTTGGATAATCTGAGCAATAGCCATGCCGATGTGCAAGCAAAAATAGAGATGATTTGTCAACGTTCATTTATTTGCGTTCATGGTGATGTGCGAGATGCAGCTCTATTGAATAGATTGTTTAGTGAACATGACATAAAAGCGGTGGTGCATTTTGCAGGGTTAAAATCAGTGGCAGAATCTGTGGCTAATCCACTGAGTTATTACGATAATAATGTCTATGGCAGTCAGATTTTATTACAAGCCATGCTCAAGCATGGTGTCTATCGATTGATTTTTTCATCATCTGCCACTGTCTATGGTGAACCGCACTATTTGCCTTATGATGAACAGCATCCAACCAATCCTGTGAATCCATATGGTCATAGCAAACGTCATGTTGAGCAAATGCTGGCAGATGTTTGTGTGGCACACCCTAACTTTACTGCCATATCTTTACGATATTTTAATCCAATTGGGGCACATTCGTCAGGGTTAATCGGTGAAAACCCAAAGGACATACCCAATAATCTCATGCCCTATGTGCTAAAAGTTGCCAAAGGTGAATTACCTTATTTGCAGATTTTTGGTGATGATTATGATACTAAAGATGGCACAGGTGAACGTGATTATATTGACATCATGGATTTGGTGGCAGGTCATATGGCGGCGATGGCATACCTTGCTAACACAGGTCATCATGTCTTTAATCTGGGAACAGGTAAAGGCACAACTGTGCTTGAGTTGGTCTCGGCATTTGAATTGGCAAATGATTTGAATGTTAATAAAAAAGTGGTGGCAAGAAGAGAAGGGGACTTGGCAAAAGTATGGGCAAATTGTGGTAAAGCTCAAGAGCAACTTAAATGGTCAGCTCAAATTGATGTGAACACAAGTTGTGTGATGGCATTTGGGGTTTTAGCTGACTTGAAAAGATAATTTTGTTAAACAACCTTAACCATATACATTTTTTAAAAAATCAAAAAAACAATTATCTGGCACTTCAGTGGTGTAGGTTAGTTTATGTATACTGATGGTATCGGTTATCTGATTAAATTTATCCTTATCAAAAGTATTATGAAGTTCACTGGCTAATAGATGTGGCAAAGTGTCATCAAATATCTCGCAATTATCGTTTTTTAAATAATTTTTTATTAAAACATCAAACATGATTTGAAATAAAAAATAATGTGGGATGCTGTGAGAGTTTTTCCAGAAATTAAGCATGATGTTTAAGCAATGTTGTACTACTAGATTTTGCTTATCTGCCACTATAAAGCTATTCATAACATTCACAAAGTGACTGTCATGTCAATTAAAATATTTGGAGTTATGGCTTACCCAAAAATCTTTTCTATCCGCATTTTTATCTCTTTGAAACATAAAAAAACTTTTTCCGCTAATATTGTTGTCGATGGTTGCTGTCAATAATATGGTTGCATCTATCCAAATACCACCGTAATTATTTAATAAAGCCAATCGAAGAATGTCTGAAAAAAAAGCTGGTTTAAAAACTCTGGCTTTTTTTTCTATAAAATCAGGTATTTCTAAGTAGTCATGGATATTGCCATTATCAAGGCGAATAACGGTATAATCTCCTTTGTGCATATTTACTGAGTTAAAGCTCATAGTGACAATATCAGGTAATTTATTGTTAATGCCTTGTCCCCAGTACTGCCAAATGACTTTTTGCGTATTTAGTTGCTTTTTTGCTTTAATTTCAATCTTTGGAAATTTTCCTGAAAAATAAACTGAAATAACTTTATCCCAACACTTAGCCAAATATTCTTGATGGGTCAGTTCTGCTTGCTGCAGTTTTTGTAGTCTTATTTTTTTTGGTATAAAAGTTCGATAAAGCCCTTTATAGGGTTTTTGATTAAAAAAGATGATTTTTTGTTTTTCTTTTGGCATGCTAGAAAAGTCATCAAAAAGTTCTACGTTCATAATCATAATCCAAAATGGTCTTTTATCTTTTCAGTAATAGACACTCTTGATGTTTCATCATATTTTTTGAATAATGAAAACCATTGATTTCTCCCTAAGTAGTTAATTTGGAATAATTCAGGTTGTTTATATAAGCACATCATAAAAACACCTTAGTCATCATCAACAATATTATTGCATAATTTACAAAATAGGTCTTTAGGTTGGTTACTAAAACATATTGACTGTTCCAGTATTCTATGTTTTTTGATAGTTCTTGAGAGATGTTTGATAAAAACTCATGGTTACTCTGTATGTCAGCAATTTTTGCTAATATATGATTGAATTTTTTAAATATATTAAGACAAATCACCGTTGTTGGTCTGCTTTTCCGCATCGTCAGTATTTTTTCTTTGAATTTTTCTTCGGTAAAAATCACCATGTTATTATCCAAAGTTGCCAAATAAGAAAAGTATTCAAAATAAGTGTTTGTCGTGCGTTTTAAATAACTTGGATAATGTTCGGTCGAAATGTTTCCACGTCCAATATCGAAAAAAGCAGTTACTATTGTAATATCGTTCATCGATTTACTCAAGCTTGATGGGACAATCCATATGGATTGCATTTAAATTTTGAGAAAAATACTTTATAATGCCGCAAAGTTTATCAAGTGTGTGGATGGTTCTGGTTAAGCACAAGATGATTTTTGTTTGCATGATTTTATCATACTATTTTAATTTGCCATACTTTTTTAGAGAATATGAAACATATTATTCAAATTATCAGTCTTATCACGGCTAAACAGCGTAGAGAGCACATCAGCTCTCATTTTGCTCATCTTAATATGCCTTTTAAGTTTTTTGATGCGGTGAACAAAGAGACTTTGCATTTAGTACTAAGCAAATATCCGCTGAATTTTACCAAAGATGGCTTGACAGACGGTGAAAAAGCATGCTTTTTAAGTCATTATCTGCTTTGGCAGCGTTTGTGTGCTAGTGATAACAACTACCTGATTGTCTGTGAAGATGACGTTGTATTAAGTCCAGATGTTGGTAAATTATTAGAAAATCTACCTGCCATTATGCAAGATTGTGATATTTTAAAATTTGAAACCATGCTTAGACCTGTGGTGATTGAGCCTGATTGGCAAAAAACATTTGAAGGGTTTGTGCTAAGAAAACTGAAAACCGAAAATATGGGGACAGCAGGCTATGTTGTCTCAAAAGATATGGCTTGCCATTTGGTTAATTTTTTTAAAGATGCCCGTATTCATCAACCCATTGATCATTATTTATTTAGGGATTTTTTATCAATGGATAAAAAAATCTATCAAACTGTACCCGCATTTGCCATTCAAGATGATGTGCTAAATTCCGACAAAAATCATTTGCGAAGCGATTTGCATGACGAAAGAATAAAAAGAAGAAATAATAAAAGACTGCATTCTAATAAATTGATTAGAGAGTTTTTGCGATTATTTCAACCTTTTAATACAAGATATCGTAAAGAAAAGAGAGATGATAGGCTTATTGTCAATTATGGTCAAATTATCATGTTTAAAACGGATGATTAAATGCTTAAAATTTTCTTGATTAATCTTGATTCTCGTCCAGACAGATTGGCATATGTGTCTAAACAATTAGATGAACTGGGTTTGGATTTTATTAGAATTTCGGCAGTGGTGGGTAAGGACTTGAACTTAGAAGAGCAACAACTCTTTGATAAACGGGGCTTTATTCTAGAACAAAAAAAAGAACTTGTGTTAGGTGAAATTGGTTGTGCCATGTCGCATAGATTAATCTGGCAAAAAATGCTTGATGAAAATATTGACCATGCACTGATTTTGGAAGACGATGTTAATATTGATGAATATTTGGTGGATTTTTTAAAAAAAACAATACATTATCAAGAATTTGATTTTTTAAATTTATCCTTTACCAAACCCTATGAACTTAATGAGCAGGCACTTCATTTTTTGCAACAGAATGGCATTACGGAACGTCCAAAATTATGGCAATCACGAAAGATTTGGAAAAAAATTGAGTCTAAAAATGGATTTCGTATTTTTAAATTGTATTTTTTTAAAAAGTTTACACTTTGTGAATGTGATTTTGCTCCATCTTTGGGTAGTGGGTATATTATATCTAAATTAGGTGCTGAACATTTTTTACAAGCAAGTGATGTGATGACATTTCCAATAGATTTGACATGGCGTTTTTCTGCTGGGTTATTAAGACAAGGATTTGTATCAAATGTATTGATAGAGCAATGTTTGGATACGGACATAAAAGGAAGATATGTGGGTTATAAATTAACGCCATTGCAAAAATTACAACGTATTTTTAAGAAAAGTCGTTTTTTAAAACGTCGAATCGCTGTATTAAAAATGTATGGATTGGAAAAAATGTAGTGAAATAAATGTGGTGAAACAAATGTGGTAAAATAAAGGAATGTAAATGCTTAAAATCTTTTATGTCAATCTTGATGATAGCCATGATCGCAATCAACAGATGATAAAGCAGTTGGATGGTTTGGGTCTGACTTATGAACGTATTTCGGCGGTTTATGGTAAGGATTTGACGGATGAGCAAAAATCTTTTGTTAATTATCATGATTTTTTACTGCGTATGAAGCGCCCAATGCAAGATGGTGAAATTGGCTGTGCCATGTCGCATCGGCTGATTTGGCAAAAAATGCTTGATGATAACATTGAGTATGCGTTAATTTTGGAAGATGATGTGGTGATTGATGAAGATGTGTTGTCTGTCATTCATTGTCCCTCTTTTTATCAATCGTTTGATTTTTTAAATTTATCCTCAAATTTTCCTTACAACCCAAACAGGGCGTATTTAACCCAATTGCTGGCAAATCAACCAACCGCCATTCGCACTGAGCAGAATAACAATTTATGGTCAAAAATTGACTGGGGTAAGCATTGGAAAATCTACAAACTGCATCAACATCAAAAAATCATTGCCTGTGAATGCGACCCTGCACCAGCATTGGCCAGCGGCTATCTGCTGTCAAATAAAGGGGCGAAGTCTTTTTTGCAAGCAAGTCATGTGCTTGATGTGCCGATTGATAATGTGTGGCGACATGCAGACGGTGAGTTGCGTCAAGCATTTTTGCCAAAACCATTAATTATACAGTCAGATATTGATAGCAATATTGGCGATAGAACAAAAACGGTACAATTAACACTCATGCAAAAGCTCAAACGGGCCATGCTTAAACGAAAACCAAACCCACGTCATGCTGATGTTAGGCGAATGTATCATGTTAAATAACGTTACTGTAAATGGCAACGTCAATGGTGATTTAAAATCCAAGCCACTGGCGTCAAAAACCAAGCCAATAATTGTGTTGGCAACGTTTACTTTGCAAGGGGGTGGGGCAGAGCGATTTGTGTTGACATTGGCAAAAGCCTTTTTCAAACTTGGGTTTGATGTGCATGTTATTGGTTTTAAAGCCCAAGTAGATTATGAGTTAACCAATGATGTGACGGTGCATTTTTTGAATTATCAACAATATCGTTGGTTGCCAAAATCATTGCGTTATCCCTTATTTGCCAAAATTTTTGATGGTTTTGTTAAAAAACACATTGGCACGCCAACTCTTATTTTATCTAATTTGTATCAAGTAGATTGTGTTTTACATCACAGCAAATTGGATAACATCGTTTATGTGATACACAATACTTTATCGATGGAATATAAGCTGATGACCAGTCATTTTGATGGCAATCAAAAAAAAATCAATGACTTAAAACAGCTTTATGCCAACCACCCTGTGGTGTGTGTCAGTCATGGTGTGAAAGATGATTTTGTGCAATATTTGGGGCAACACCCCAAAATGACCGCCATTCACAATCCCATTGCACAAGATGACATCAAGAGACAAGCCAATGCCTTTGACGCTCATGCCAAACTGCCGAAATCCTGTGAGCAGGGTTATCTTATCCATGTGGGTAAGTTCAAACCCCAAAAAGACCATAAATCGTTAATACAAGCTTATGCACAAAGTACGCAAGCATTGCCATTGGTATTGCTTGGCATGGGGGGTGAGATGTCCGCTTGTGAGCAGTTGGCTGATGAGCTGGGCGTTTTAGATAGGGTGATTTTTATGGGGTTTCAGTCCAATCCTTATCCTTTTATTAAGTCTGCCACTGCCATGATATTGGCATCACAATTTGAAGGGTTTGGCATCGTCATTGCAGAAAGTTTAAGCTTGGGTGTGCCAGTGATTTCAACCGATTGCCCACATGGTCCTGCTGAATTGTTGCCAGATAATTGCTTGGTAGAGCTAAATAATCTAAGTGCGTTGACGGACAAAATCAATCAAGTCATGAATAAGCCACAAGACTTTATCACACCGTTTGCAACGCATTTATTACCCGAGTGCGTTGCTCAGGCGTATTTGGATTTTATGAGAGTAAGCAGGGTGGATTAATTGATATTTGTTTGTTGCAACCGCAACTTTGCCCCTTTTTTATCTTCATAATTGGTGAGCAACTTTGCCAAAAAAATGTGTGGATAGCAGTTGTTGTTTACCGTCACTCTTGGCAAAGTCAGTAATTCATCGCTGGTTAATCCTCCTTGGGGTACTTCTGTTCTGCCACGATACATGGCGGTGGCGGTATCAAACCTTTGTTGTTTTAACATCGCCACATGGCTTGAGTGAAATTTACCGTATGGATAACAAAAATGTCTCATCGGTACGCCAAGCAACTCTTCTAAAAATTGTTTGCTGTGTGTGATTTCTTGTTCTGCGGTGGCATCGTCAACATCGATTAGGCTGATATGACTGTGTGTATGTACGCCCACTTCCATGCCTGCATTTAGCCACTGTTTAAGCTCAGCATCTGACATGAGTAGATTTTTGGGAATGCCTTTGGCTTCGTCCCATTGATTATGGCCGCCAATGTGTCCGCTCACCACATAGCAGGTGGCTGTAAATCCATGGCGTTGTAAAATCGGTAAGGCCTGCGTTAGGTTGTTGCGATAACCGTCATCAAAGGTAATGCCGATGACTTTGCCCTGTTTTTCACCTTTTAGATAAGGGGTGAGTTCATACATGGATAAGCCTTGATAACCAAGCAATTTGAGTATTTTCATTTGTAGAGCAAACCGTTTGGGTGGCAAGTGCAAGCACTTAAACGGAGCATTTTTGATGGGGTGAGAGATGCTGTGATACATTAAAATTGGGATTTTTTGCATGATGATGGTTTCTTATGAGATTGTTTTATAAAGTTGTTTTGCAAGATTGTTTTTATGTGGTTGGTCATCGTATCGGTTCTGGTTTAAAAATACGCTTAATGGCTTGGGCAAGCGTCAGCCAAAACGGTCGTTGAAAATTGATGGCATGAATGTTTGCACATTGAACGGCAAAATCACTGTCATCAAACTGTTGCCAAAATGGCATCATTTGGCTCTCCACATAAGCTTTTTGTCGTCTGCGAGAAAAATGACGCACGAACTCTTTGCCTTCGATGATTGTGTAATGCTGTTTGAAAATTTCAGCAAAACAGAACTGTTCAACAGTGCGAGCATTGGTCAAGGCCCTGATGGGATACATCAAGTTGCAAGCTTGTAATAAATAAATAACGGCATGACTTTTTACGCCCATGATGAGTGAACTGTACATGGTTGCATGGTCTTGTAAGCGGTAGATGAGCGGTGAGCCGTCTGCTGGGTTGATGTGACTGATGTCCTTGCCTTTTAAGCCGTTGATGCCTGCTTTATTCGCTTCACCATAAAGATAATTGCGATATTTTTTATGAGTAAAAATTGCAGACTCTTTTTTGTACATGACCACATGTTTATCATCAATCTTGTCATATAAAGGCATGGGATTGGTTAAAAAATAGGTATCGCTGTCAAAAAATAAAAACTTGCTATGATTATCAGCAATGTGATGCTTGATGAGCAGCGCCATGATATGGGCAAGCCCTAAGGTTTTTAGGCGGTAGTAATAATTATCCTGTGTGGCTATGTGAAATAATTTATCCGATAGGGTTAAGTTAATCAACTCTAAGTCAGTTTGTTGTTGCCAGCTGGCAAAAAAATCAGGGCGTTCAGACAGCACAATGACGGTGGGGCGCTCATGCCCATCAATCTGAGCAAAAAAGCTCAAAATACTCAGTTTAACACCATCATAATACATTTCGTCATCACCATAAACCACATAGCATAAAAAATGCGAACGTGGTGTGGCATGTTGGGCAAATTTTAACGCTTGCCAATCTTGGCTTGGCAAGTCATTTGGTTCAACCAAGGTGTTAAAAGTCTGGACATCTAACATGACATTGTTTGGCATGGGTCACCACCAACGTGTGCGTTCACGGGTATGGCGATTTTTTGCACGGCTATATATGTTATTGTTGCTGTCTAATTGCAACCGCTCAAACACGTCAATGACGATTTGTCCCAACTCATGTTCATCGCACAGTTTGTCCAGTCTCCATCGCATGTTTCTTAGCGTGTCATCTGTTCCAACTGCCATGGCAGATATGCCATCAAATAACGCCACTCGTTTGGTTTGTAGGGTTTGTTTGATGTGTTCGTTTTCTGTTAAATCTGTGCCATTCACTTGGCAAAGAAGCCGTTCGGTTTCGTAAGATTTTATGGTATTGATAAGCATCACAGCGTTCATCAACAATGCTCTTAAGCCAAAATCATCATCACAATCAATAAAAGTATCACATGCAGAAATCAACCAGCGTGTGTTTAATGATTTTAATAAAAAGTCCTTTTCGCTTAACCATAAGGCTTTGAATTTCTCATAATTATCCACCACATCAATGTCACGGCGAATCAGTACAATCAGCGTGGCATGATAATGATTGATTTTAGGCTCACCGATAAACTCATGGCGTAAATTGTCGATATGTTCGTGCAAATTTTTGGCAGAACCGAAAGTATAAGTTTTGTCTTGGCCGTTGATGATGGTGGATTTTAGTTCGTTAATATCAATGTCGGTGAGGGTGTCATAGAGCTGGCTTGCCCCAAAACGGCGTTGATGGCGGCTAAACGAAAACCATTGTTCAAGACGAGATTTTTTTCTGGGTGGCATGATACATTCCAAAAGTCATTGATAATTATTGACTGTCATTGACTGTCATTTTTGATGATGATAAATCCATAATAATACATATTTATCCAAGGTATAAAACATCAACACCACTGAAGCCATCCACCCATAACGCCCTGCTAAAAATTGTCCACGTAGCCAATATTCTCGAATGAATGAAAACACACTTCGCAACCCTGCTGTCAATAAAGAGCCGTGCTTGCCTTGCTGGTGGTTATCTATGGCCCAATCATTGGCATAGCGAATGCGTTTGACAAGATAATGATACAAATCATCGTTGGTGTGATGGTGTTGCAAACCGTTTAGTTTGACGATTTGAGCATCTTGGGTATCAACCGATTCATGCACCTCCAAATCATTATAGCCCAGATGGCTGGGATAAAGGCGATTTTCCCAATCTCGATACCAACCATTTAAATGGGTGGGAATGCCACAAAAATAATTGACCCGAGCAAACGCATAAACCTTATCACGTTGCACAGGCTTTTTAAGCACATCGGTAATGGCTTGTCGCAAGGGTTGGTCAAGGCGTTCATCCGCATCAAGTACAAGCACATAATCGCCTGTGGCATAAGCTTGGGCAAGCTGTCGCTGTTTGCCAAAGCCTTGCCAATCGGTATTGACATGCCATTTTGCCCCATGACTTTCGGCGATTTGGCGAGTGTTATCAGTACTGCCACTGTCTAACACAATGATTTCATCAACGATATCATGCACCGTCTCTAGACATGCTTTTAGGTGTTTACTTTCATTTTTACAAATCATCACCAATGACAGCGTGGATTTTTTTTGTGAAACATCAATGGGTTTTAAGTTTTGTGCCATCGCCACAGAATGTAAAAAAGCGTGTTCGGCTTGGTTGTGGGTTAAATCATACAGACAAGCATATTTATTAAATGTATATTGGGTAAAAAATAATGAATAAATCAGCCCATAACGACCTTGTAAGAATCGACCGTCAAGCAGGTATTGTTTAATAAATGCCCATAAAGGATTAACCACAACTTTATAAAATTTACCCTTTTTGCCTTGAGCGTGCCTGTCATCTGCCCATGCTTTGGCATAATCTAAGCGTTTATTTAGCCAAAACAGCGGCGTGGGGGCGGTGTGGTGGTGTAAAAAACCGCTTAATTTTTTGGTTGTTGCGTCATTTAATATCACAGACTCATGCACTAGGTTATTGTCATATTGAAACTTTTTGGGATACAGTCGCCAATGGGCCTTAACCCCCCATAAGGCATTATCAATTTGATGCCCAAAGACAAAATCAAGCCGTTTGATGCCATAAACCGTATCGGTAGGGGGGTTTTTGATGACCTTTAAAATGCTGTTTTTGAGCTGTGGCGTCACCACTTCATCAGCGTCCAATGCCAAAATCCAGTCGCCTATGGCATAAGCTTGGGCAAGCTGTCGCTGTTTGCCAAAGCCTTGCCAATCGGTATTGACATGCCATTTTACCCCATGACTTTGGGCAATTTTTTGACCATCATCGGTACTACCGCTGTCTAAAATGATGATTTCATCTACCCAATCGGCAATGGCAGGTAAAGAAACCTTAAGATTGTCAGCTTCGTTTTTGACAATCATCACGACAGATATCGTATAATTTGATGATTGTTTCATTTTGGAGATGCCTGTATCTCATCAGCTTTTGGCATCAGTAATTGCCCATCAAAAGGCGTTAGATTACCATATGCTTGGGTATGCTCAAAAAATATGGGTATGTCATCTGGGTTTTCTTGTTCGGTTCTTGATAAAAAAGTATTACGTGTTTGATTATGTGTTTTAATGCCTAACCAATCAGCTAAAAACCAGACAAAGCCATGGCCTGCTTGTGGTGTATTATTCTCTATACGTTCGCTGTCATCACTGGATAATTTAAACAATGGTGTGCGTAAAGTAAATTGTGTGTCATCATGTTTGAGTTTGGTTTGGTGTAAGCCATGGTCAGATGTATAAACCATACTAAATGGTTGGTTGTTGTTTTTATTGGCAGTATGTAATAGTTGATAAATTTCTTTTAAAAACATATCAGTTTGGTAGATGGTGCTTAAATAATCTGCCAAATCGTCATTATCAAAATAAAAACGTGGGCGTTTATTATCTAAGCGTTTAACAAAACGAGGGTGTGAACCCATAAGATGTATGGCAATGAATTTGGGCTTGTCTGATGGAGAGTTTATCGCTTTTTCTATTTCTGCTAACATTTCATGATCAAATCGGTGAGTCTTGGTTGGAGCGTGGTCTCCATAAAAATACAAGTGATTGGCTTGATTAGCAATATATGAAACTTCATTATCAAATACACCCACATGATCTTGATTAGAAATCCAATAAGTTTCAATACCAACTTGGTTTGCTAAGGAAAAAATACTGTTTTGAAATTCCACTTTTTGTGGGTTGGGAATGGTTAAAAGTCGTGGCACTGATGTGGTTGTATGACCTGCTGGTGAAATAAATTGATTGTATTTAATTCCGTTGACATTATCTAAAAAAGGTGTGGTTTTGACAGGATAACCATATGAAGACATATAGTATTTAGACATACTTTCACCCAAGACAAACACATGATTTTTATATTTTGGCACATAAGCAGATACTTTCCAGTCAATTGGTTTTTTAGAAAGTTCTTGCAGATTATTTTGATAATTTTTATAAATATGATAACTTGTGGTGGTATAGGGAATAAGATTTAGGATTTTAGAAAAATGCCATTTAAAATATGAATGCTTGATTGGTATGATACTGCCAATAAATACTAAGATTAAAATGATAGAAAACCAATAAAAAAATTGACGCTGTTTATGTGTTGCTCTAATTTTTTTTGTTAAAAAAAGTATGATGAGTGTTAAAATGATAATACCAAGATAAATCCATAATGTAAATGGGTCAAAAAATTCCGTTACTTCATTGCGGTTAGTTTCCAAGGCAGAAAAAATCATAGCCGAGGTTGGATAGCCATATTGTAAACCAATCGGAAAAAACAATATCCACGCTAAAAATAGTGGGCTTAATAATTTAAAAACAATTGGTTTTAACCATAAGAAATTGATAATGACCCAAATAAGTAAGATGTCATGTACGTGAGGCTGATTACCTGATACGCCCCAACATAGCAACGTTGCGAATAATAACGTTGCGATGAATATGAGATAATTATAATATTGAAATGGTTGATTATGATGGATTTTCATATTTATTAGCTTCATCTCTATTTTTTTTAATCATTGCCAATAATCCTTAATCCAAGGCGTTGGCAATACTTTACGATACCATTTGCCACTTTTACCGACAATCGCATCAGGTGGATTAATCTCTCCATGAAAAATGACGATTTTTGCTGTATCTGGCAGTTGTGGCGGTTTGATAAAACTGATGGGAAAGGGTTGTACGCATTGGTATTTAAAGCTGACGCACCAACGGCTGTCCCAATATTCTAAATGATGATGTGTTTGTAGATAATTGGATAAAAATGCTTGTTCGTGGCGGAACTGCTGACGAATGGTATCAAAATTTTGTTCAAAGTGGCTTAATAAGTTAGGATACGTGTTTTGCCCAATGTCAAAACGATATACTGAGCTGTTACCCACCATTCGCCAAGGTTTTTTCCAATCACGAATGATCATCACGCTGTCATCATGCTGTGCCTTGTGGGTAAAAAAACAGTCGATGTTATCAACAATGACGATGTCAACGTCTAAAAATAATGCCACACCTTTTAAATCATAAAGCTGTGGTTTAAATGTGGTGAGTTTTTTCCAACCACGTTCGGGTAGATGACTGGGTATGCTTTTGGCAAATTGTAAATCAGGGATTGGATAGCAGTGAATGTTTGGGTCAATGCCTTGGTCATCATCGGTTAAGCACACCATTTGAAATGGTAAGGTTAAATTTTTTTTAACCATCTTGTACAGTCGGTTGACGTATTGTGCAGGGTATTTTGTACCCCATTTCATACAGATGACGTAGCGAGTTTGGGTCATGGTTTAATCTTTTTTGTTGTCAGATTTGTTGTCAGAGAATTTGCTTGTCAAGGCATTGAGTTGTTTGCTGTTGGCTTGATAGACATCATCAATGTTTGGGACATATTTAAAACGCCGATAACCCCACATATAATGCTCAGATAAAGGGGTTATCATGGTTTGCATGGCATGATTAAGAGCGGTGGTTGCGACGGTACTGTCTTTATCGTATAGCGCAGGTTGGTTGAGTTCATAACAATGCACATCAAAACCGTTCCCGTCAGTACGGCGAATGCAGGCCAGTCCCACCAAGGCACAACCTGTTTTACTGGCAAGTTTGGGGGCAAGGGTACTAGATAGCGTGGGAATGCCAAAAAATGGCACAACCACTCCGCCAGTTGGGTCTGGTACATGGTCGGGTAACACAATGCTAAATCCACCTTGTTTTAGGGTTTTAAAGATGGATTTGACGCCCGTGGCATCGGTGGGAACTAAGGTGGCATTGAGACGTTGACGACCTTGTAGCACAAATTCATTGCTCAGTCTTCCCTTAACAGGTTTGTACATGATGGTGGGTGAGCCAAATTGATTGAGCCATGCGTTCATGATTTCCCAGGTGCCTAAGTGCGGTACGATGGCAAGCATGCCATTGGGGTTCTTTAATCCTGCTTGTAGAATATGTGGGTCATGTACTTGCTTAATTTGCTGAATGCTCCAGTTGGGTGGCATTGCCCAAGATTTGATTGATTCGACACTGCTTAGGGCTTGGTTGGTAACGATGGCATGATGCAAGGCTTGTTTTTGCTTTGGGCTAAGATTGGGGTATGCCAGTGAAAGGTTGGTGTTGATGGTGCGATGCAGTTTCAGGTTGGGAAATTGCTTCATTCCCCAAGCCACTAAATGTGCCAATGCCCGTAATACGGACATTGGCACATATTTAAACAATGAATAGGGGTTCATGATGTCAGTGTCAGCAAGATGGGATAATGGCTATTTCGCTGATGCCAGCTCTTGCTTTTGCTCACGTAAGCGAATACCCAAATCACGCAACTGCTTGTTGTCCACTTCAGCTGGGGCCTGGGTTAATGGGCAGTCAGCGGTTTTGGTTTTGGGGAAGGCGATGACATCACGGATAGAACCTGCCCCAACCATCAGCATGATTAGACGATCCAGACCAAAAGCAATGCCCCCATGTGGCGGTGCACCAAACTTTAACGCATCTAATAAGAAGCTAAATTTTTCTTCGGCTTCTGCTTGGTTGATGCCCAATGCTTCAAACACCGCTTCTTGCATGTCGACGGTATTGATGCGTAGGCTTCCACCACCGATTTCTGTGCCATTTAGCACCATGTCATAAGCGATGGATAGGGCAGTCTCGGGTGAGTCTTTTAGTTCTTGCACACTGCCCTTAGGTTTGGTAAAGGGGTGGTGCATCGATGTCCATTTGCCGTCATCTGTCTCTTCAAACATGGGGAAGTCCACCACCCACAGTGGCGCCCATTCACAAGTTGCCATGTTCATGTCATGACCAACTTTGACACGCAATGCTCCTAAAGCATCATTAACCACACGGGCGTTGTCTGCCCCAAAGAAAATTAAATCACCATTTTGGGCGTTGGTGCGTTCGATGATGGTTTTTAGGGCATCGTCATGGATATTTTTGATGATTGGGGATTGTAGCCCTGACTCTTTATCCACGCCGTTATTGATGTTGGTGATGTCATTAACTTTGATGTATGCCAAGCCTTTTGCCCCATAGATGCCCACAAACTTAGTGTATTCATCAATTTGTTTGCGAGTCAGCTCATTGCCATTAGGAACACGCAACGCCACCACACGCCCTTTGGGGTCGTTGGCAGGACCTGCAAAGACTTTGAAGTCCACATCTTGTAACACATCTGCCACGTCAATCAGCTTTAATGGAATGCGTAAGTCAGGCTTGTCAGAAGCATAATCACGCATGGCATCGGCATAGGTCATGCGTGGGAATTTGCCCAAATCCACATCTAACATGGTCTTAAATAAATGCTTAATCATGCCTTCGTTGATGTCCATGATTTCTTCATCGGTTAAAAATGACGTTTCAATATCCACTTGGGTGAATTCTGGTTGGCGGTCGGCACGTAAGTCTTCATCACGAAAGCATTTGGCAATCTGATAATATCTATCAAAGCCCGACACCATCAGTAATTGTTTAAATAACTGTGGCGATTGTGGTAAAGCAAAAAAGTTACCTTGACGTGTGCGACTGGGTACAAGATAATCTCTTGCGCCTTCAGGAGTGGCACGGGTCAAGATGGGGGTTTCGACATCTAAAAAGCCATGTTCATCTAAATAGCGACGAATGACAGAAGTGGCTTTAGCACGAAATATCATGCGTTCTTGCATTTCTGGGCGACGCATGTCCAGATAGCGATATTTTAAACGCAATTCTTCTGAGACGTTTAAGTTGTCATCATTGAGTGGAAATGGTGGCGTTTCGGCTTTTGCCAGTACCGTGATTTGTTTGCCCAACAGCTCAACCTTACCACTGGTCATGTTGGGATTTTCAGTCCCTTGATAGCGACCTCGTACTCGTCCTGTGATTTGTAAAACATACTCTGAGCGAGCGGCATCAGCGGTGGCAAAGGCCTCTGGGGTATCAGGGTCAATGACTACTTGTAAAAGACCATGGCGGTCACGCATGTCTAAAAAGATGACCCCCCCATGGTCACGACGACGGTGTACCCAACCCACCACGGTGATGGTTTGGTCGATAAGCGCTTCGCTGACATTGCCACAATATTGAGTACGCATTTGACTGCCCATAAAATTCACTGCCTTAAAATCAAGATAAATAACATTGAGATAAATAAAATTGAATATCAATCATCGAGTAAAAATAATTTAATGGCTAATTATGCCTTTTTGTGGCTTGGCTGACAACCTTACTGTTTCACTTGTGGTTAAAAATATGTTAAATGTGGTAAATGATGGGTCAACGTGAGATAAAATAAACAGTTAAGAGCAAACAATCAAGAGTAAGCCTAAGTAATTAAGCGTAAGTAATTAATAAGCATAAGTAATTAAGCGTAAGCAGTTAAGAGACAGTGGCATTATATGCTATGATAGGCAACACAAAAAAACGCTGTTTTACTTGATGTGTTTGACCCTTTGTATGTTACCCATTTAAGTCAGTTTTCCATTAAATCCGTTCTCCATTAAAACAAAAGGATAAACCCCAGTCATGGATTCATTAAATGTCATCAACATTTTATATCTGGTGGGTGCGTTGCTGATATTTTTTAGCATCATGGCAAGTACGGTATCAGCACGGCTTGGCATGCCATTGTTGCTGTGTTTTTTGGGTGTGGGCATCTTGGCAGGTGAGCAAGGTGTGCTGGGCATTCATTTTGCTGAGTATGGATTTGCCAATTTTATTGGGCAAGCAGCACTGGCGTGCATCTTGCTTGATGGTGGTCTTAGGACATCGTTTCAGTCGTTTAGAGTGGGTTTGCGTCCTGCCATTACTTTGGCAACGTGGGGAGTGTTTGCCACGGTTTTGGTGTTGGGTTTGTTTGTTACTTGGCTGATGGATTTAGATTGGCGACTGGGTCTATTGATGGCTGCGATTGTTGGTTCAACCGATGCAGCAGCGGTGTTTTCCTTACTGAGAAATGGTGGTGTCAAACTCAACGAACGGGTACAAGCTGCTCTTGAATTAGAGTCAGGGGCAAATGACCCATTAGCAATTTTGTTGGTAACAGGACTAATAGCGTTAAATGTTGACCCTAATGGGCTGAACATGGCTGGCTTTATGCTGTTGTTGTTGCAGCAAATTGGGGTGGGCTTAATCATGGGCATTGCTGGGGGGTATTTGCTGTCTAGACTATTGCCAAAATTGGCATTGGCAGAGGGCATGTATGCCATTTTGATTATGTCGGCAGGTCTTGGCGTGTTTGCTGCCACCAATTTGCTGGGTGGTAGTGGTTTTTTGGCAGTGTATTTGACGGGTATTTTAATTGGTAATTATAAAGTGCGTGCCACCGAACATGTGCTTAGGGTGATGGACAGCTTTGCTTGGCTGTCACAAGCGGTGCTGTTTGTGGTGTTGGGTATGCTGGTTACGCCATCAAATGTGCTTAATGTCTGGTATTATTCACTTGCCATTACCGTATTTATGATTTTTGTTGCCAGACCTTTGGCGGTGTTCACAAGTCTTAAACCATTTAAGTTTAAAAACCGTGAGATTGGTTTTATTTCTTGGGTGGGGCTAAGAGGGGCTGTGCCAATTACCTTGGCCATTTTACCCATCATGGCTCAGGTAGAAGATGCGTTTTTATTGTTTGACATCACCTTTGGTGTGGTGGTGTTGTCTTTGCTTGTGCAGGGCATGAGCATTCCATTTATGGCAAGTCGTTTTAATGTGCGATTGCCAACCAATGACGACCCTGAAGCTCATTTGGAGATATGGGTATCGGACAAAGAACGCATTAATTTGTATAAGTTTGTGGTAAAATCTGGCGCGTTTGCCGTTGGTCGCCACCCAACCAGCATCACCAACCGCCTAAGTTCAGATGACATTCAGCTGTTCGCTTTGGTGCGTGGTTCTCATTTTTTACCTGTTCATGCAGACACGGTCTTAAAGCCCAAAGATGAGGTGTGGTACGCTTTACATGGGGATTATGCCAAAAAAATTGCCACCATTTGTAATGACAGCAACATCAATTTACAATCACATGATGACTTTTATGGTGATTGGTTGGTGTCGCCACATGCCAAATTGGTGGATTTGCCATTTTTAAAGTCTTTGCTAGACCAAGATTGCCCCAAATCTACCTTACCAAAACACATCAATAACCAAACTGTGGCAGAGTACATGCTTTTTGAGCTAGAGACCAAACCTGTGGTTGGCGATACGATAGATTTGGGCAGTGAATGGGCGTTAATCATTCATCAAATGAATGATGATGGCAGTATTCGCAGTATCGGTCTAAAGCATTTACAAAGTAAAGACGTTGATTAAAAAATGGTTAAAGATAAAAAGATGTAAAGATAAAAAGATTGTAAAAATGCTGATGATGCCCCATATTAAGGTTTTGGGACAGACCCCAATGTCCCAATGCTCCAATGTCCCAATGCGACGTTGCTGACATGCTGTTCCTAATACGTAAAGTTTTTAACACATAAATTCTTAACACGTAAAACAGTGATGTTATTAAAAAAAGTAACGTTATTAAAAAAATAGAAAATTGACGGAAATTAAATATGTTATTTCATTCGGATAAAACCCCCATTGAGCTTAAAGTCATTCACCTAAACCAAAAACAGCAAAAACGTCGTGAACAGCTGTTGGCAGCCAAAAACGACAAAAATGGGCTAAAACAGCTCAAAAAAAGCCTGGCCAAACAAGCCAAAAAGGCACTAAAAGATAACCTAAAAGGCAAAAATAAAGGCAAAAAAAGCGTCTATGTCATTGATTTTGATGGTGATATCAAAGCATCAGCGGTCAAACATTTGCGTGAAGAGATTAGCACCATTTTAAGTTGTGCTGAGCAAGGTGATGAAGTGGTGGTGCGTTTGGAGTCCTCTGGTGGGCTGGTGAATGGTTATGGCTTGGCAGCGGCTCAGTTGGTACGCATCAAAGATGCCAACTTACATTTGACCATTTGTGTGGATAAGGTGGCAGCCAGTGGGGGCTATATGATGGCGTGTGTGGCAGATAAAATCTATGCCGCCCCCTTTGCTGTTATTGGCTCGATTGGTGTGGTGGCTCAGCTTCCTAACTTTAATAAGGTATTAAAAAATCATGACATTGAATATGAAATGTTCACCGCTGGCGACTACAAACGCACCGTCACAATATTTGGTGAAAATGATGATAAAGACCGTGCTAAATTTCAACAAGAAATTGAGCAAACCCATCAATTATTTAAACACTTTGTAACCACCTACCGTCCCAAACTTGACTTAGATGCTGTGGCGACAGGTGAGCATTGGTATGGTGAGGATGCCCTAAATTTGGGCTTGGTTGATGAGCTTAAAACATCTGATGCTTATCTGTTAGAAAAAATGCAAACGCAAGAAGTCTATGTCTTGCATTCGCAGACAAAACCAACGCTTGCCCAAAAACTTGGCTTTGCTGCCATGGCAGAGCAGTCTGCCAGTTGCTTAATTGACATGGTAAGCGATAAATTACCACAAGTCATCACTCAGCTAAACAATGGCAAACGCAGTTGGTTTTAACCAGTTGGTTTTAAAAAAGTGAGTTTTAACAGCATGTGAGCCATATTAAGCCACATATCACAAGGTCATACCATAAGAACGTCAATGCCTATTTCTGTGTTAACACTTCTTCCCCCAGTCCTTGCCAAAGATCGCCATTTTTTAGAGCAACAGGTGCGTCAAGCCGCCTCGCAACTTGTCTTTGAGCAAGGCAACTTTGAGCAAGGTAAAAAGCAGGGAAAATCAGCTCAAGCCAATCAAGCTGATTTAACTTTTGATGGCTCACCTTTAACTCTTGACGATTTGCCAGCCAAACTTGTTGATAAAATCAGCAAATCACATGAGGCAGTACAAGCAAGGAAAAACAGCGTGCCAATCATCACACTGAACGATGATTTGCCCGTGAGTCACTCTGCTGATGTGTTGGTTAATGCCATTCAAAAACATCAGGTCATCATCGTGGCAGGGGAGACAGGCAGTGGTAAAACCACCCAACTGCCTAAGATTGCTTTGCTTGCTGGGCGTGGGCTGACAGGACAAATCGGACATACTCAGCCAAGACGGTTGGCAGCTCGTAGTGTCGCTAATCGCATTGCTGATGAACTTGGTGAGCCATTGGGTCAGTCAGTGAGCTTTAAGATTCGTTTTAATGAGACAGGCTCGCCCAAGTCATTGATTAAGCTGATGACTGATGGCATTTTGTTGGCGGAGCTGTCGCATGACCGTTTTTTGACTCGTTATGACACCATCATCATTGATGAAGCCCACGAACGCAGTCTAAATATTGATTTTATCATGGGATATCTTAAAAACCTGTTACCCAAACGCCCTGATTTAAAGGTCATCATCACATCAGCGACGTTAGATACCCAGCGGTTTAGCCAGTATTTTAGTCAGTATGACCCTAAAACTAAGCGGTTAACACCTGCCCCTGTTTATCAGGTTGAAGGTCGCAGTTATCCTGTGGAAGTTCGGTATCGCCCACTGACTGATGAGCCTGTGCATGGCAGTGATGATGATGCTTTTGATGAATTTGAAGACAATCTGCCCCGTGCGGTGGTGGCGGCAGTGGAAGAATGTTTTGCTGATGCCCATGATAAAGGACATGCTGACCAAGCGGATATTTTAATTTTTGCAGCGACAGAAGCTGAAATTCGTGATTTGCAAGAGGTGCTACAGACACATGGACCTAAGCACACGCAAGTATTGCCTTTATATGCACGGCAAAGTTATCGTGAGCAGCAACGCATTTTTAACCCATCAGGGGGCAGACGCATCGTCATCGCCACCAACGTGGCAGAGACTGCCTTAACCGTGCCAGGTATCCGTTATGTGATTGATTTAGGATTTGCACGCATTTCTCGCTATTCACATCGTTCACGCATACAAAGACTGCCCATTGAAGCAATTAGCCAAGCGGCCGCCAATCAGCGAAAAGGTCGTTGTGGGCGTGTTGCCCCTGGTGTGTGCATTCGTTTGTATGCTCAAGAAGACTTTGAATCTCGTCCTGTGTTTACTGACCCTGAGATTTTGCGAACCAATTTGGCATCTGTGATGCTACAGATGGCAAATTTACGGCTTGGGTCGGTAGATGACTTTGATTTTATTGAACCGCCAGATGGTCGCTTGGTCAATGATGGGCGAAAACTGCTTGATGAACTTGGAGCAATCAAAACCATTGCCAATAAAACCATTGCCAATAAAACCATTGCCAATAAAACCATTGCCAATAAAAACAGCCGTCATCAATCCAAGCGTCAGCAGACGCTTGATGACATTCAACTGACTGACATTGGTAAAAAAATGGCACGCATGCCCATTGACCCCAGACTTGCCCGCATGTTGGTGGCAGGGGCAGAGTTTGATTGCCTTCCCCAAATGCTCATCATCGTGTCAGCGTTGGCAGTGCAAGACCCAAAAGAACGCCCATCGGATAAACGCACCCAAGCCGACCAAAAACATGCCCTGTTCCGAGTGGAAGATTCGGACTTTTTATTTTATCTGAAACTTTGGCAGGCGATATTTGCCAATGATGATAACGGCTTGTCTAATAATGAAATCAAAAAGTTTGCCAAAAAGCATTATTTAAGCTTTCCAAGGCTCAGAGAATGGAAAAAAACCCATGGCCAATTGACACAGATGGTGGCAGATTTGCGTCTGTTAAACAATCCTCATGGTAAAACTGACCACAGCCATGATGACGGTACTGATATCATGGCTTTATTAACCCAACAGACCCAAGACAATCCTGTCAAGGTCAGGGCCAATGACAAAACCAATCATAAAGCCAATGACAAAACGAATGATAAAGATAACCCAAGAGCCTTACATTATGCCAATTTGCATCGTGCGTTATTGACAGGCCTATTAAGCTTTATTGCCCATAAGACGGATACTCGTGGTGAGTATTTGGCAGCAAGGCAACAAAAAACTCGTATTTTTCCTGCCAGTGTGTTGTATAAGCAAAATCCGCCCTGGGTGATGGCGTTTGAAGTGGTGGAGACATCGCAAGTCTATATGCGAACCCTTGGCAAGATTGAGCCTGAATGGATACTTTCAACAGCAGGTGAGTTGCTAAAATATCATTACTATGAACCACATTGGTCAAAAAAAACAGGCAAGGTGCAAGCTTATGCTCAAATCAGCTTGTTTGGTTTGATTATTGTGGGCAAACAGCTCACCAATTATGAACAGGTCAATCTGACCGAATCTCGTGAAATTTTTATTCGAGATGGGTTGGTCACTGGTGATTATGGTCGGAATCCCCCTTTTTTACAGCATAATATGGATAAGATTGCCGATGTTGCTCGCATTGAAGACAAGCTTAGACGCAAAGATTTGTTGGTTGATGAAGAAGCGTTGTATCAATTTTATGACCGTAAAATCCCACAACATGTTGCCAGTCGTAAGACATTTGAAGACTGGCGGGCAGAAATTGAAGCCAAAGACAGCCAGTTTTTGTTTTTTACTGATGATGATGTTCTGACCCAAACCGCACCAACCACAGGCGATTTTCCTGAGAATTGGCAGTTGGGGGAGTTAAGATTGCCCTTAACTTATGTGTTTGACCCTGCCAGTGATGATGACGGTGTGAGCATTCGTGTGCCATTGGCTGCCTTACCACAATTAGATGCTGTTGAGCTTTTGTGGGGCATTGCAGGGTGGCGATATGAATTGGTGTTGCAGTTATTAAAATCTTTGCCTAAAGAGATTCGTCGTCAAATTGTTCCCATTCCTGATACTGCTGATGAATTGTATGATGAACTGGAGCATAATCATCAGCAAGGTTTGCTAAACCAGCTATGTCAAGCCCTGAACAGTCGTGGCATCGCAGTCACCCCAAAAGACTTTGATTCCAGCAAAGTAGACCGATATTTGCAACCACAAATCTGTGTGGTCGATGACAAAAACCGCCTAATCGAAAAAGGGCGAGACTTACAAACCCTACAAATTCGCCATGCCAGCGAAACCAGCCAAGCGGTGCATGAGCAGGCAGGGCGACATGATGACTTTCCTGAGCATTTTAAATTTGCCATTATCCGTCACCGTGCAGGCGTGGTGATGAAAGAGTTTTCTGCCTTAGTGAGTGATGATGCTGGCATGGCGGTGTCCATTCATCAATTCACTGATTTAAATGTTGCGTTACATGCCCACCGTCAAGGGGTATTGACCTTAATCAAAAGGAATTTGGGGGCAAAACAAAAACAGCTCACCAGTCAGATTGACAAGTCGTTTAAGCTGGCGTTTGCCCCATTGGGTGAGCTTGATAAGCTAAAAAATATCGTCATTGATGCCACTTTAGATGCGTGCCTAAGTGGTGCATCAGGCGGTGCATCAGATGGCATGTCTCAGACACAAGTCGCCAAATTTATTCATGATGATGTCTTGCCACAATCCATTGATGACAGACTGTATCAGCTGGCAAGTCATTTGCCATTGACCCAAGCTCAATATGAACAAAGCAAAAAAGCGGTACTCAATGCCTTTTTGCCAATGGGACAAACGGTGTTAAAACTGTTAAAAGAAGTCTATACTCGTTGGCAACGCATTCGCCAAACCTTGTTGATGCTAGACCGTGATGTGTTTGCTGAGTCGATAGATGACATCGAAGACCAGCTAGATGACTTGCATTTGGCTGATTTTGTCTATCGCATGGCGTATGACAGGTGGCAACAATACCCCAGATACCTTGAAGCCTTGGAAATTCGGCTAGAACGCTTGCCACATAATTTAGAGGGCGATGTCGATGCGGTGTATGCGTTAGATGAACATATGGAGCGACTGGCAGGGCGAGCCGATGACCCTGCCATTAGCGAGTACCGTTGGTTGGTGGAAGAATACCGCATTCAGCTGTTTGCCCAACCGATGAAAACCCACACGCCAGTGTCTGGCAAACGGCTTAAAAAACTGTGGGAGTCGCCATATTGAACAAGCAAGTGGTTCTAGGCCCTTTAATCACAGATGAACACCTAACCTTTGAGCAGGTCAATGCCATATATGGTTTGTACACGGCTGATATGGTGAACAGCATCACTCATGTCGCATCTGAGTATGAAACTGACCAAATCAGCATCACAGGTTATCTTTATCCAAACAGACTACAAAAGGAGCTTAACAGCCCAAAATCCAGTTTTATTGATGGTAAAAGCCCGAATATGCCAAACACACACACGTTGAGCATTGGCATTGATGAAGCAGGTAGAGGCCCATTGCTTGGTGGAGTCATGGTGTCAGCGGTGCTGTTGCCAACCATATTATCGGGTACGTTTGTTCAATTATCTGATGACATTAACTTTAAGAGCAGTCCATTGGCAGGGCTTAACGACTCAAAAAAATTGACTGCCAAACGTCGTGAGCAATATGCTCAAGCCATACAAGACACCGCCATTGGGTATGTGCTGGTTGATGTGCCAGCAGTGGTGATAGATGGCATTAATGTTTTGCAAGCATCATTATTAGCAATGCAGTTGGCAAGTGATACGATGCTTAAGCAAATCAGTGCTGGTGTCTATGATGTCTATGGATATGGTGATGGTGGTGGCGTTGGCGACAAAAGCATCATAAAGCGACTACAAATCAAGCCATTGGTTGATGGCAATCGCTTACCATCATTAATGATGGCAGACCACCATCACTTATGGCAACCACTGATACAGACTTATGATTGGTCAGTCAGTCAGCTATGTCCGCAAGCCATTATCAAAGGTGATATGTTGCATAGTAGCATCGCTGCTGCCAGCATCTTAGCCAAAGTCAGTCGAGATAAGCAGATGCTGGTCTTAGCCAAGCGTTATCCTCAGTATTTGATTGACAAACATAAAGGTTATCCAACCCAAGCCCACCTGCTTGCGATTGCTGAGCATGGCATACTACCAGAGCATCGGCGTAGCTTCGCTCCCATTTGCTTGTATCGTAAGTCCCATTAAATCCCTAAGGCATTTGATAGAGGGTGTTTAATTTAAGGGGTGAATGATTGTCTAAAATTTTTAGTTTAAAATAATCATGTTTGTCAATTTTTTCTAAGGAAAAATGAAACATGTCATGTTCATTGTTTTTATGGAGCAGAAGAAATCTTGCAAAAAATAATTGTTTAGACTGTTTGCTGTAATTGTCTAGCAGTTCAATTAACTGATGATGAATGTAATACACATCATCTTGTATTGTCTGACAAAGACTTTCGTCATATCGATAATAACCATACTTCTTAGATTGATGGTCATTCATATGACGAAACTTTAAAAATCTTTCTTGGGTAATTTTAAAGATGTCATCATCAGAAATGATTAGGTAAATATGAGACATAGATGCACCTCAAAATTGAACATTTGTCATTAATAATGGTTGCCATTAATGATGGATACTAAAACTCATCTAAATTCTCAAATAATCAAGCATGACGTATGACACACTACCAATCAACGACATAACCAATGACATGAAAAATACGCTTAGAGAAAACCCATTGAGTAAACCAAATAGCACAAAGTTTAGGATTAACATGATAAAAAAGTAGATAAGACATTTTTTTATCATGCGACTAATCCCTGCTAACGTTTGTTTAATATCCAATGTGAGCATGTCATCATAATCCATTTTTTGACCACCTGCTTGTTGAGTAAAAAAAGTTAAAAGTTAAGTGAAATCAGTGATTATCTATGTTTTACTCAACAATAGATATTTAACAATAAGACTTTTTTATTCATTAAAAACACCCCAAAGGTTGTCTCACTTTTGGGGTGTGGTTTAAAATCATCGATGGGCTTTTTTAACCATTTGCAACATTAAAAATGGCAACATTAGATATTAAAAATTGTCATGCTAAAAATTAGTACGATAACTCAGCACGGCGGTTTTGGGCATGGTCAGCTTCAGTACTGCCAGTGGCGATGGGTTGTTCTTCACCATAGCTGACCACTTGAATATTGGCAGGGTTTACGCCTTGAGATGTTAAGTAATCACGCACTGCTTGGGCACGACGCTCGCCTAATGCCATGTTGTACTCACGGCTACCACGCTCATCAGTATGCCCTGCAACCATCACACTGGCATTTGGGTTGTTAGACAGTAAGTTGGCATGTTGGTCAAGTACGTTGGCAGATTCTGTTGTGATGACACTTTGGTCAAAGCCAAAATACACCACTGTTTGTAGGTTATCAGCCGTGGTGGTAACAGCGGTGCTATTAGAAACCAGTTCACCACCCATATAGCCAACATCTGCTCCACTTGGAACACCAAGCGGGGCAACCAATACTGCAGATTTGTTAGGCTTGGTAGAACAACCAGACAATACCACCGTGCTTGCAACCACTAAAGCGGTTAAAAATTGATAAGAAGTACGCATCATAATAAAACCTTATTGATGATAAAGAAGCCACATTGGCATATTAAAAAACCCAAATGCTGACTTTGACAGATTTGTCAGCATCATGCTACCTATTGGTAAACAAAGTTTGCTTAAATGTAAGACTTAAGCAATTTTGCTAATAATCGCAAAGTTTATCCATAATAACAAGCATTTTTTGCTTATTTGGTTGCTTGTGGGCTTAACGATGAATGGCTCGATGCCCAATGTCATGTCGGTAGTGCATGCCATCAAATGTGATGCGTTTGATGGCATCAAGTGCCGTTTGCTGGGCGGTGGTAATGCTGTCAGATAAAGCGGTCACACACAATACCCTACCGCCATTGGTAACCAGTTGTCCATTGTCCATGGCTGTCCCTGCATGAAACACTTTGACATCAGCAAACTTATCATCAGCAAACTTGCCTTCAAGTTGCGTTAATCCTGTGATGATGTCGCCTTGAGATGATGATTCTGGATAGCCTTTAGATGCCAACACAATGCCCAATGCAGCTCGGTTATCCCAATCAGCGTTTAATGGCAGTTGTCCTTGTAATCCTTGTGCCACAAGTTTGGGCAGTGATGACTGCAATCGCATCATGATGGGTTGTGTTTCTGGGTCACCAAATCGACAGTTAAATTCAATGACCTTTGGGTTACCTGCGTTATCTATCATCAACCCAGCGTATAAAAATCCTGTATAAGGATGCCCAGCATCTTTCATGCCAGCAACCACAGGTTTGATGATGTGGTTGATGACTTTATGATGCACATCATCGGTTACCACAGGGGCAGGGGAATAGGCGCCCATGCCACCTGTATTAAGTCCAGTGTCTGCCAGCCCCACCCGTTTATGGTCTTGACTGGTTGCCATTGGTAAGATGTTGTCGCCGTCAATCATACAAATAAAGCTGGCTTCTTCTCCTGTTAAAAACTCTTCAATGACCACTCGACTGCCTGCACTGCCGAACTTGTTGTCTGACAACATGTCATCAATGGCAGTGTGAGCATCAGCCATGTTGTCTGCAATGATCACCCCTTTGCCTGCCGCCAATCCATCTGCTTTGATGACGATGGGGGTGGTTAATTGGTTCACATGGGCTTTGGCATCATCGGCATTGGTAAAGCTTTGGTAGCTGGCAGTCGGAATGCCATGCTGTTGCATGAATGCTTTGGCAAAGGTTTTTGAGCCTTCAAGCTGGGCACAATAAGCACTAGGGCCCCATATGTGAATGCCTGCTTGACGACAATCATCGACAATGCCTGCCACCAAAGGGGCTTCAGGACCCACAATCACTATGTCCACATCATGGTGTTGACAATAATCAATGACAGCAGTATGGTCGCTGATGTTCAAATGAATATTTTGGCATTTGGGCTCGTTGGCAGTGCCTGCATTGCCCGGAGCAACCAACACTTGTTTGACGGCTTCGTCTTTGGCACATTGCCATGCCAGGGCATGTTCACGCCCACCTGAGCCAAGTATCATAATTTTCATCATGTTCTCCTTTAAAAAGACGTGTTATTTTTGATGCAAATATTGACTGATGATGTGGCTTAAATAAGGGATAAAATATCCTGCCAAATCATGCCCCAACCCTTTAATGAGTTTAAAATCAGCATTGGGGATATGGTTAGCCACGTTGCGTCCATGATGCCATGGCAATAGTCCGTCTTTATCACCATGCAATACCAAGGTTTTTGCCTGAATTTGTTGACTATAGGCACGGATATCACCTGTTGCCAATATCGCCTGTAATTGTTGAATGATGCCAAGCTGGTGAACATTACGCAGGTGTTTTTTGGTGATGAGGCGTTTGACTGGTTCATCATCTATAAATCCAGGCGAACCAACCATGTGCATGAACCACACCCCATGAGCCACAGAAGCCTGTAAAGAGGTGTTGTCTGGCTTGGTAAATAAGGCATTTAACTGTTTGAGTTTTGGTGGTGGCAACAGACGAGCATTGGTCGAGGTGAACAGCAAAAGCAATCTGTCGATATGATTGGGATAATTAGCCGCCAAAATTTGGGCAATCATACCTCCCATAGATGCCCCAAGCACATGAAACTGCTTAAAACCAAAAATTTGCCTTAGTCGATTTAGCAAGCCTGCTGTGTCGTCTGCCATGTCTTGTAACCTGTAGGCGACAGAATGACGATTTTTTAAGCCCACCTGCAACCTAAGCATCATCTCTAAACGGTTAAAAGAAGACAAATTAGGTAAAGATGGATTGATGATTTTACTCGATAGGCCAATGTCACGGTTATCAAAGCGAATCACAAAAAAGCCAGCCGCCACCAATTGCTTGATTAAGGCATCTGGCCAGAACAGCATTTGTGACCCCAAACCCATGATTAACAATACTGGTGGGTGATTGGGATTGCCACCTGCTTCCACACTTAAGGTAATCTCTGGTGAGATTTGGATAAACGCATGATACATGCCTTGGGTCAAATCAGAGATTGTCCATTCAATGGCTTTTGCGTCATTACCTTTTGCGTCATTACCTTTTGCGTCATCGCTTTTTGCATCATTACCTTTTGCGTCATCATAAGTTGCGTCATCATAAGGTTGCTGTTGCCACTGACTGGCAGGTACAAAATTGGCTGATGTCATAAATACTCTTGGCTAAATGGGCGTGTCATATTTAAAGCTCATTTAAATTTAATGGTCATTTAAAGCGTGTTTACCGTGTTGTTAGAATGGTGATAAATCAAGCGTTGGCCTTGCAGGTGTTTTAAATTTCCAGCATTTGAAAATCCATCTTACCCACGCCACATTCAGGACAGCTCCAGTCATCGGGAATGTCTTCCCATTTTGTTCCCGGTTCGATGCCTTCTTCTGGGCAACCCAATGCTTCATCATATATCCAGCCGCAGACGATACATTCATAGCGTTTCATTCATATTCCTTAACCTTGAGATTTTTTAACTTTTAGAGCATGGTGTTAAGCTTGATGGCAAGTTTGCTGGTGGCAAGTTTGTTAAAAACAGACATTATGCCTTAAATTTGTGTGGCTATCCACAATTACTGCCCACAATTACCGCCACAACCCACCACCCACAACTACCGCCACAACCCACCACCATAATCCCAATCATCAAAACAAGCCAAACATTCAACAGTCAGACTCAGTTGCTTGCATTTAAAAAAATTTATTCACATTTAACAATTTTAACAATTTACTCACATTGTAAAATCTTTGTATTTATTAAATAAATAACAAACATGCCATTATTCATATCAATCTATATCCTTATTGCTCAAACTGTCCTATAATAACCAAACAGTCACTAAAAATTAACTTCAATTCACCCAACCAAAAGGACACGTCGATGAACTATTATAATGATACAGACAGCAACGAAACCCAAGAGTGGTTGAATGCGTTTGATTCTGTCATCAAACATGCTGATAAAGAAAGAGCCCAATTTTTATTAAAAGCCTTATATGATAAAGCAGTACAAGAAGGACTGCCATTTAACCGTCTTGATACCGCTTATATTAACAGCATACCAGCCGAAGATGAGCCTGCTTATCCTGGTGATTTACATATGGAGCGTAAAATTCGGGCGTTAATTCGTTATAATGCTTTGGCGATGGTGATGCGTGCCAACCAAAATGATGATGATTTGGGTGGTCATTTAGCGACATTTGCATCCAGTGCCACTTTATATGAAACAGGATTTAATCACTTCTTTAGAGCTGCTAATGACCATTTTGGCGGGGACATGATTTATTATCAAGGACACTCTGCCCCTGGGATTTATGCTCGTTCATTCTTAGAAGGTCGCTTATCTGAAGAGCAGTTAGAAAATTTCCGCCGTGAAGTGGGTGGTAAGGGATTATCAAGCTATCCACACCCTTATTTGATGCCAGATTATTGGCAGTTTCCAACTGTGTCGATGGGCTTAGGTCCTATCATGTCCATTTATAATGCTCATGTGCAAAAGTATTTGATTAACCGTGGGTTGTTAGAAAATCAAGACCGTAAGATTTGGTCATTCTTAGGCGATGGTGAGACCGATGAGCCAGAAAGCCTAGGGGCAATCTCTTTGGCTGGGCGTGAGAAGTTAGATAACTTGATTTGGGTGATTAACTGTAATTTACAACGCCTTGATGGGCCTGTGCGTGGTAATGGCAAAATCATTCAAGAGCTTGAGTCAGTGTTCCGTGGGGCAGGCTGGCGGGTCATCAAAGTAATATGGGGTGGCAACTGGGACCCACTATTAGCCAAAGATGACAGTGGGGCATTAAAACATCGCATGATGGAAGTGGTCGATGGTGAATATCAGCTATATGAAGCTCGTGACCAAAAGTTTGTGCGTGAGCAGTTCTTTGGTAAATACCCTGAGCTTAAAGAAATGGCCAATTCACTGACTGATGAAGACATCGCCAAACTCAACCGTGGTGGTCATGACCCTGTTAAAGTGTATGCTGCGTTTAGCGAAGCCATGAAAACCAAAGGACAACCAACTGTCATCTTGGTAAAAACCGTTAAGGGCTATGGTCTGTCTGAGCAAGCACAATCAGTCAATAAAACCCACCAAATCAAAAAATTAGATCCAGAGTCTTTGGTGTATTTTAGAGATCGCTTTAACTTACCGTTCACAGACGAGCAACTGACGGCGTTGCCATTTTATCGACCAGAAGAGGATTCTGCGGAGATAAAATATTTAAAAGGTCGCCGTGAAGCTTTGGGAGGGCATCTGCCTAATCGTCGCAGTGGTCATATCCCTTTACAAATTCCTGAGCTGTCCATCTTTGATAAAGTATTACAAGGCAGCAATGGTAAAGAGCAGTCTACCACCATGGTGTTTGTGCGCTTATTGTCTGCCATGCTTCGCAATAAAGACATTCAAGACCGTGTTGTCCCCATTGTGCCAGATGAAGCTCGTACTTTTGGCTTAGAAGGCATGTTCAGACAACTGGGCATTTATTCAGCATCAGGTCAAACCTACACACCAGAAGACAGCGAAGCATTAATGGGCTATAAAGAAGCCAAAGATGGACACATGCTAGAAGAAGGCATTAACGAAGCAGGAGCGATGAGTGCTTGGATTGCATTGGCAAGTAGTTACTCCATCAATGCTTTGCCGATGATACCCATGTACATCTACTACTCCATGTTTGGGTTTCAGCGTGTTGGTGATTTGGCTTGGGCGGCAGGCGATTGCCAAGCACAAGGATTTTTATTGGGAGCGACCGCAGGACGCACCACACTAAACGGTGAGGGGTTGCAACATCAAGACGGTCATTCACATATTTTATTTGGTACTGTGCCTAACTGTGTGTCTTATGACCCTTGTTATGGCTATGAGCTGGCAGTCATCGTTCATGATGGCTTACGTCGTATGTACGGTGAAGGTGAGCGTGTGTATTATTACATCACCTTGATGAATGAAAATTATGAGCAACCTGCCATGCCAGAAGGTGTGGAAGAAGGCATCAAGCGTGGCATGTATTTATTAGAAGACAACAGTGATGGTGCAATGCCTCAAGTGCAGTTACTTGGCTCTGGTGTCATCTTAAGAGAGGTACAAAAAGCGGCAAAAATCTTAAAAGATGACCATAACATCACCTCTCATGTGTGGAGCGTAACCAGCTTTAATGAATTGACTCGAGATGGCATGGCATGCGATGATTATAATCGTTTGCACCCTGCCAAAGCTCCTAAAGTCTCTTGGATAGAAGAGCAATTTAAAGGTTATGAAGGCGTGATTGTCGCATCGACTGACCACATACGCAACTATTCAGAGCAAATCAGAGCATGGCTTCCCAAAGAAGTCAGTTATGCCACATTGGGTACTGATGGTTATGGTCGCTCAGACAGTCGTCAGCAGTTGCGTCGATTCTTCCATGTGGACGCCGAGCATGTGGTGGTCGCCACCTTAAAATCATTGGCAGACAGAGGTGAAATCAGCTTAGACGTGGTACAAAATGCCATCAATAAGTTCAATATTGATGTTGACCATCCCCCTGCGTGGCAACCACAACCGCATTATGACCATTTTCCTGATGCACCAGCACCTGAAGTCATCAACCCAAATCCAGTGCCAGAACTGAAAGAAGAAGATGAATAAAGCCATCTAATAAAATTGAGGCACGACCTTGGCAAACGTCCAAGGTCTGTTATTTAGAATCATTCTTATGACAAATAAAAAGTAGGTGAAACAATGGAAATCAAAACCCCAGATTTAGGCGTAGACAGTGCTGAGGTCAGTGAAATTTATGTCAATATTGGCGATGTGATTGCTGTCGATGACAACATCGTTCTGTTGGAGTCTGACAAAGCCTCTGTGGAAGTGCCAAGCACCATTGCAGGTAAGGTTAAAACCATCATGGTCAATGTTGGGGACACGGTCAGCGAAGGCGTGGTGCTGTTAGACGTTGAATCTGAAGACACTGAATCTGAAGGCACTGAATCTGAACAAGCACAAGAGATAACACAAAACGCAACTCAAACACAAGATTCAACCCAAAACCCTGTGAGTGCCGATGCTAGCGGTCAGCAAAACAGTGATGAACACGGCGATGCTCAATCTGTTCAAAGAGCTGGTGAGTCAGTTACCCATGCCTTGCCAGACTTGGGTGTCGATGAAGCTCAAGTGGCTGAAATCATGGTCAATGTAGGGGACACGGTCAGTGCAGAACAACCGTTAATTTTGGTTGAATCAGACAAAGCATCGGTAGAAGTGCCCGCCCCAACCAATGGCGTGATAGAAAAAATCTTGGTATCAGCAGGTGATACGGTCAAAAATGGTCAAGATTTTATCGTGCTATCATCCTCTTCTGCTCAATCTTCTTCCCAACAACCAAGCCTTGCCCCAACTGCTGATGAACGGCCTAAAAACACATCAGACAATCAGCCAACTGACACCAACGACCAGACCCAAAAAACCGCCGTGCCAGAGACCAACACTCAGCCAGCAGAGCAAACCCACGCTTTACCAGATTTGGGCGTAGAAGAAGCTCAAGTGGCTGAAATTATGGTTAATGTCGGTGATGAAGTGACTGCTGAACAGTCAATTTTGTTGGTTGAGTCGGATAAAGCTTCGGTGGAAGTGCCAGCCCCTGTGTCAGGTAAAGTTGTCAAACTGTTGGTTAATGCAGGCGATACAGTCAGTAATGGCCAAGATTTTATTGTCATTGCCAGCCAAAGCTCACAATCTTCAGCTTCAGCTTCATCTTCTCAAAGTACCAATGCCAACAAGCCAAGTCAGCAAACTGAGCAAGGCAAACCGAGCGTTCAACAAGGGCAACAAGGGCAACAACAAGGACAACCAGCAAAAGCACAGACTTCTGTTGCTCAAACGTCTCCACAAGTGAACACAGCAAAACTGACCGAATCCCAAGTGAATGCCAAAGCAACCGACGTGTATGCAGGTCCTGCGGTGCGTAAATTGGCACGTCAGTTGGGTGTGGACATCACTCAGGTCAAAGGCAGTGCTGTTAATAACCGCATCATCAAAGAAGATTTGTTTGCCTTTGTCAAATCTGCCATGCAAAATACTGGCAATATGACCAGCAATGCACAAGCGAATGTAACCACCACCCCTGCCGTGTCATTACCAAAACTTCCTGACATGTCAAAAGTCGAGCTATGGGGTGAAATAGAGCGTCAGCCATTAAGCCGATTGCAGAAAGTGTCCATTCCACAGCTTAACCATAACAACCACATTCCCCAAGTGACTCAGTTTGACTTAGCAGACATCACCGACACCGAAAGCTTCCGTGGTGAGCTAAAAGCAGACTTTAAAAAACAAGGCATTGGTTTAACCATTTTGGCATTCATCGTCAAAGCCACCACATACGCCTTGCAACAGCATCCTAAGTTTAACAGCCATCTCAGCGATGACAACACTGAACTGTTGGTGCGTAAATCAATCAATATGGGCATTGCTGTTGCCACAGAAGACGGCTTGGTTGTACCAGTCATTAAAAATGCCCAAGATAAAGGCATCAAAGAGTTGGCGGTTGAAATTGGCGAATTGGCTGGTAAAGCCCGTGATAAAAAGCTCACCCCAAAAGACATCACAGGGGCAAGCTTTACCATTTCTTCACAAGGTAACTTAGGTGGTACGGCATTCACCCCACTGGTTACTTGGCCACAAGTGGCAATCTTGGGTGTGTCTGAAGCAAGCATGCAACCCAGATGGAATGCAAGTAAGCAAAACTTTGAACCAAGACTGATGTTGCCATTATCTTTGTCATATGACCACCGTGTCATCAATGGGGCAGATGCCGCTGTCTTTACCCGTTATGTGGCACAGCTGTTGGCAGACCCTCGTAAAATCTTGTTATAATCCACATAAGTCATTATCCACACAAAAAGCAGTCTTTGGACTGCTTTTTTTATCATTGATGACAAATGAATGGTAATATGATTGATGGCAATATTTGTTTGGGGATACACCTCCCTAAGCGGTTTTATAAAAATCTTATAAAAATCTTATAAAAATCTGTCTGATAAAAATTTAAATAAGCACTTGCATTTTATTCTTTTTTTCAATATTGTAACAATATCATTTATTAAATGATTTAAAGGATTGTTAAATTGTTAAAAGGAATTTATATGCTTCAATTAAAACCCATCTCTTTTGGCTTGGCGGTTGCCACCATCATTGGCTTGAGTGCATGTAACAAACCAGCCAATCAAACCGCCCCAGCCGATGCCGCCGCATCCACCGATGTGTCTGCTGACGGTGTGTCTCAGGGGACTTTGGATAAAATCAAACAATCAGGCACCATTGTTCTTGCACACCGAGATTCATCCATTCCGTTTTCTTATATTGCAGATGACCCAAATCAGCCTGTTGGTTATGCTCATGACCTACAATTAAAGGTTGTGGAAGCGTTAAAAGAAAAGCTACAAATGCCTGATTTAAAAGTACGCTACAATCTTGTCACTTCTCAAACACGCATTCCTTTGGTACAAAATGGCACGGTTGATTTAGAATGTGGGTCAACCACCAACAACGAAGAGCGTGCCCAGCAAGTTGATTTTTCAGTGGGGTTTTTTGAAATTGGCACCCGTCTATTAACTGCAACCGATTCGGGCATCAATGGGTTTGATGACCTTGCTGGTAAGACTTTGGTTACCACTGCTGGCACAACTTCTGAACGCTATATCCGCCAATTTAATGATGACAAACAATTAAACATCAACATCATCTCAGCCAAAGACCATGGCGAATCATTCTTGATGCTTGAAAATGGCCGAGCCCAAGCCTTTATGATGGACGATGTGCTGTTGGCAGGCGAAAAAGCCAAATCTAAAAACCCCGATAAATGGCATATCGTCGGTGAACCACAATCTTTTGAGATTTATGGTTGTATGGTTCGTAAGGGCGATGGTGAGTTTAAAGCGGTTGTAGATGATACCCTAAAAGCCGTCTATGCGTCAGGTGAGATTAACAGCATTTATGATAAATGGTTCATGCAACCAATCCCACCAAAAAACATCAACATGGCATTCACCATGTCTGATAGCTTAAAAAATCTTTTGGCAAATCCAACCGACCAACCAAAACAAACTCAATAGGATTGATGCCCCAGCAAAGATGGCTGGGGGTGGTTGGCTGTTGCGATTGTTGTGTTGTTATGTGTGATATTTGATAAAGGGAATGACTTTGAATTATCAATGGAATTGGGGCGTACTTTGGCAATCCACAGGCATTGGCAATGAACTGTATTGGCATTGGTTGGTCATCGGTTTTAAATGGCTGCTCATTATTGGTGGTACAGCTTGGCTGATTGCCATGGTGATAGGGACGATACTTGGAATCATGCGTACCCTGCCCAATCGCAAGACACAGAGCATTGCCAAGATTTATGTGGATTTTTTTCGCAACATTCCTTTATTGGTTCAGCTGTTCTTTTGGTTTTATGTGATGCCAAATCTGCTAACCGAAGGGTTTCGCACCTTTTGGTATCAATCACTTGAGCCAAACACATCGGCAGCCATGTCAGCGGCCATCGGTCTTGGGCTATTCACTGCCGCTCGCATCATTGAGCAGGTACGAACAGGCATTCAATCACTGCCAAAAGGTCAGGCGAATGCAGCGGCAGCCTTGGGTTTTAACACAGCACAAGCGTATCGCCATGTGATTTTGCCCCAAGCCTTTCGTGCCATCTTACCACCGCTAAGCTCTGAGCTGACCAATTGTTTTAAAAACGCCTCCATTGCGTCTTTGGTTGGTGTTACCGAGCTTATCAGCCAAACCAAAACCATCAGCGAATACACACAAAACAGTTTTGAAATTTACACTTATGCCACAATCATTTATTTGTTGTTTAATTTAACCTTAATTTATGGCATGACTTTGCTTGAAAATAAGTTACGCATCAAAGGTCAAATCAGTGGGGAACAGCATGTTTAATGACATTCAAACCGCTGCCCCAATTTTGTTATCAGGATTGTCAATTACCTTTAAGGTGCTGTTTTTTTCTGTTTTAGGTGGGTTATTACTCGGTACGCTGCTTGCTTTGATGCGTCTGTCGGGGAAAATCATTTTGGCATTGCCTGCCAAGCTTTATGTCAATTATTTTCGCTCAGTACCGCTACTGTTGGTGTTGCTTTGGTTTTATTTTGCTGTTCCCATGATTTATACCATGATAACTGGCAAATATCTCACGATTGATGCCAAATTTATGAGCTGTGTCATCGCTTTTGTCATGTTCGAGGCGGCTTATTTTGCTGAGATTGTGCGTGCTGGGATTCAGTCCATTGGCAAAGGGCAAGTCAATGCAGCAAAAGCACTTGGCATGACTTATTCACAGACCATGCGTTTGGTCATTTTGCCACAAGCGTTTCGTAAAATGTTGCCACTGGTACTCCAACAATCCATCATTCTTTTTCAAGACACCACTTTGGTTTTTGCGGTGGGTTTGGTGGATTTGTTTCGTGCCGCCTATGTGCGTGGCGAGCTTATGGGACTGCTTGAATTTTATATCTTAAGTGCAGGGGCGGTGTATTTTATCATCAGTTTGATTGCGTCTAAGGGCGTGGCAAGACTTCAAAAAAATCTGCGTGTATGACATGTATGACACAAAAGGCAATAAAGCCAATAAGGACAAATGATGGCAATCGTAACCCAACTTGATGACAAATCTTATATTAACGAATTTGGCGGCTTGGTCACTGACAGTGGTCATAAATCTGATGACATCATGATTAAAATTGATGAAGTCAGCAAATGGTACGGCGATTTTCAGGTATTGACGGACTGTGTCGCACATGTGCATAAAGGCGATGTTACCGTGGTTTGTGGTCCTTCTGGCTCAGGAAAATCAACCCTCATCAAAACCGTGAACGGACTTGAGCCTTTTCAAAAAGGTAAAATCACCATCAATGACATCAGCGTCGGCGATAAACAGACCAATTTGCCCAAACTGCGTAGCCAAGTTGGCATGGTGTTTCAGCATTTTGAGCTGTTCCCTCATTTATCCATCATCGATAACCTAACCCTTGCTCAACAAAAAGTACTGGGGCGTAACGCTGATGAGTCCACCAAAAAAGCCATGAATTATTTGGACCGTGTGGGTTTGGCAACACACGCCAAAAAGTTCCCCTCTGAGCTTTCTGGCGGTCAACAGCAACGAGTGGCCATCGCTCGTGCTTTATCAATGGATCCGATTGCCATGCTGTTTGATGAACCCACATCCGCACTTGACCCTGAAATGATTCAAGAAGTGTTAGAGGTGATGGTGGATTTGGCCAACGAAGGCATGACTATGATGTGTGTAACGCACGAAATGGGATTCGCTCGTCAAGTGGCAAGTCGCATCATCTTTATGGACCAAGGGCATATTGTGGAAAATTGTAGTAAAGACGAATTCTTTCAAAATGCCAAATCAGAAAGAGCCCAAGCGTTTTTGGGTAAAATTCTAAGTCATTAAACTGCCAAGCCATTCAATTTTTTATCAGTATTTATTGACAATACCCCATGACAAACGGACAGATTTAACCCTTAATTAACCACGTCATGTTAGCCATCATGTTTTAAACAGCCATCATGTTTTAAACAACCATTGTCCGAGTAATGTCGCCAAATTTTTTGCATCGTGATTTTTTGGCAGCTTCGCCATCATCTCAGACAGTGGGTTGTCGCCATTGTTGATATGAGTATGGTGTAATTTTAACCGCCAGTCAAAACCATGACGAGACAAAGTCGCTACCCATAAGGTGTGGGAATCATGGGGTAGGGCAGTTAGGTCAATGTGCTGCAGGGTACTCCCCATGCTGTCTTGTAAATGAATACTGCCTTCACTGACGGCATTTAGGGGGGCATGGTTGAAGGTGCTGGCGGTCAAAGTGATGTGGCGAATATGGGTTGGTAAGTGTTGTAATCGCATCTCAATCGATTCCAGCTCATCTGTTTGCTGAGTAGCGTCTGTTTGTAACGTAGAATCGGTGCTGATGGGCTTTTTTTTACCCAGTCGTTCATCACCGTGATGGCGAATATTCTGTGAGATGTCACGTAAGTTTTTATACCACACCATCTCGACCAGTTGGCCTGCATCATCATACAAAAACGCATGCAAGTCGATGTCTAACGGCACGCTGGTTTTTTTTATTTGATGAATCAGTCCAGATTTGTTAACAAAGGTGCGTTGATAATCTAAAGTAAAATAAATCGGCAAAGCATATTGTGCATTGCTTAAGCAAATATCGTCTTTTAAAACATGACCCTTTGGGTCGTCATTTTGTAAGGATTTACTAAAGACATTTAAATTGGGTTGACGCATCATTGACATTCTCATCGAATTATGGATAAGTTATAAATAACAAAAAATAACAATTAGAACCATGATAATGATAGCCATGATAACACAGACGGACTGTGAGCAAATGATTATTGAGAATATTTTCATCTGTGGGTAGAGCGACTATAATACCGCAACAATACCGTAACTTTAGGTTTTATATGTTTTATCGTCAGTTTTTAAGGATAATCCCACATGCCAAAGTCAATGCCAAAGCCCACTTTATCCAATCAAGATACCAATCAAGATGCCCAACAGTCAGCCAGTGCGATGGCATTTAATAACGGTCGTTGGTTCACTGACTTTTTGCCCTTTTCTGGTCGCCTAGAGCAAGACAACGTTGGTATCAATGAATATTTGCCAATCAGTCAAAGTGTGTTGATGGCAGTGCAACATGCGTTTGCCATGTTTGGGGCAACGGTATTGGCACCGTTACTCATGGGGTTTGATGCCAATTTGGCAATTTTACTTTCTGGGGTGAGTACCATTTTATTTTTTGTCATCACAGGTGGGCGTATGCCAAGCTATCTTGGCTCAAGTTTTGCTTTTATTGGGCCTGTGTTGGCAGTAACCGCTTATGCTGGCAGTGGGTTAAACCCCAATTTGTCAGTGGCATTGGGTGGCATCATGGCGTGTGGCATTTTGTATGCTCTTATTGGCTTGGTGGTGATGAAAATAGGGACAAGTTGGATTGAGCGGTTGATGCCTCCTGTGGTAACAGGAGCGATTGTGATGATTATTGGTTTAAATTTGGCAGGGGTAACGGTCTCTGGCGTATCAGGCAATGAGTTTGATAAATGGATGGCGGTTATGACCGTATTGGTGATTGCGTTGGTGGCGGTATTTGCCAAAGGCATGTTTAAGCGATTGCTATTGTTGCTTGGGTTGTTATTGGCGTATGTTTTGTATTGGGTGGTAACAGCGGTCATGGGTCTGGGTACGCCGATGAATTTTACAGAAGTGGCAGCGGCTGATTGGGTAGGGTTGCCAACTTTTTATGCCCCAAGTTTTGATGCCAATGCCATCATCATGCTTGCCCCTGTGGCGTTTATTTTGATTGCTGAAAATTTAGGGCATTTTAAAGCCGTGGAAGCCATGACTCAGCTTAAAGTAACGCCGTTTATTGGTCGGGGGGTTGTGGCAGATGGTTTGGCGACGACATTATCGGCAGGGCTGGGCGGTACGGGTGTAACCACCTATGCTGAGAATATTGGCGTGATGGCAGTTACCAAAGTATATAGCACCATCGTGTTTGTGCTGGCAGGTGTGGTTGCGATATTGCTTGGACTGTCGCCAAAGTTTGGGGCAGTGATTCATACCATTCCAACCGCTTTGCTTGGTGGTGCGTCGATGGTGGTGTTTGGTCTTATTAGTGTGGCAGGGGTACGGATTTGGCAAGATAATCAAGTGGATTTTTCTGATAATCGTAACTTATTGATAGCAGCCATCACCGTCATCATGGGAACAGGGAATTTTAGTTTAACCTTAGGTGGCTTTGACTTAGGGGGTATTGGCACAGCAACATTGGTGGCGATTTTATTGAATGTGTTATTTTATCAAAAACAGGCTTAAACGTTGGTTTTGATTTTTAAGATTCATTCTCTGCCCAAATAGCTGTCCCAATCTTTCCATATGGGTTGCAATCCTTGCTCTGTGAGTTTGCGTACAACTGCCTTAGGGTGGCGGTCATCATCAATGCTAAATTGCTCCAATGTGTCATCTGCTGTTTGGTTATCTGCTGCTGAATATCCGCCCGGTTTGGTCTGTGAATAGGCACTCATTTGTGTTACCATCAAGGGTATCACATGGTCTCTAAATGTTGGCGACTCTCTGGTAGACAGCACAATGTCCACCTCAGGGGCGAACAGACGCAATGCACATAACACTTGAACAAGCTCTTTATCGCTCATGGTACAATGTGGCGATATTCCTCCTGCACATGGTCGCAGGCGTGGCACAGCAACACTAAACCGACTTTGCCAATGGGTTTTTTGTAGGTAGCGTAGATGTTCTGCCATCATATAGCAGTCTGTGCGAAAATTGTCAGACAACCCCACCAACACCCCAAGTCCAATTTTATCAATCTTGGCTTGTCCGATTCTGTCAGGTGCATCTAATCGCCAGTTGAAATTTCTTTTTTTTCCCTTTAAATGATGATAAGCATAGCTGGGCTTATGATAGGTCTCTTGATAGAGCATGACACCATCTAGCCCCCATGATTTTAGCTGAGCGTAATCATCGGTTGATAACGGTTGCACCTCCATCAACAAAGATGACACATGCTCTCGCACTGTTTTGATGTGTGTTTTAAAATATGGCATGCCCACTTGACTGGGGTATTCACCTGTTACTAACAACACTTGACTAAACCCTAAGCGGTTAATGGTTTGACATTCTGCCACAATTTCATTATGCGTGAGCGTTTTTCTGGTCATCGGATTGGACAACGAAAACCCACAATAGGTACACTCATTGGCACATAAGTTAGACAGATACATGGGGATAAATAGCCCCACGGTATTACCAAAGCGTTGACGGGTGATTCTTTGTGCCTTAACTGCCATTGCTTCTAGATATTGACTCGCCGCAGGTGATAATAACGCCATCAAATCATTCATGTCTGGCTTATCTTTGGTCAAGGCAATTTTGACATCATGGTCAGTTTTACCATAGATGGACAGGCAAATCTCGTCCCAATTAAGCGTGTCTAAATGGGTGCTAAACGTCATCACGCCTCCAAAAATCCAGTCAAAGGGCTGGTTGGCATGGCAGTTTTGCTCACAGTGCCACGCTTAGCAAGGCGTGTCATCATGCCCACTTGAACCGCCCAAGCAAACGCCTTTGCCATCAGCACAGGGTTGCCTGCTGTTGCGATGGCGGTGTTAATCAATACCGCATCTGCCCCCATCTCCATTGCTTGGGTTGCCTGACTGGGTGAGCCAATGCCTGCATCAATGATGATGGGAACGTTGGCCTGTTCTATGATAATCTCTAACATGGCTTTGGTTTGTAGTCCTGCATTTGAGCCAATGGGTGCTGCAAGTGGCATCACCGCATGACAGCCCACATCTTCTAATCGCTTGCACAGAACAGGGTCAGCCCCACAATAGGGCAACACAACAAAACCCTCTTGAACCAATGTCTGTGCCGCTTTAACGGTCTCTATTGGGTCTGGCATCAGCCATTTGGGGTCGGGGTGAATTTCTAACTTTACCCAATTTGTGCCAAGAGCTTCACGAGCAATGTGTGATGCAAAGATGGCTTCTTTGGCATTTTTTGCCCCAGACGTATTGGGCAGTAAAGACACCCCCAATTCTAATAAAGGGGCTAGGATATCATCATGTTTGTTTATCAAATCTATGCGACGCATGGACAGCGTAACCAGCTCACTGTTTGCTGCTGTGATTGCTGATGTCATCTGTTCTGGGGTGGCAAATTTGCCTGTACCCATCAGCAATCTTGTTGCAAATTGTTTGTTGGCAATGACCAGACCATCATCTTGTTGATTTTGCATCTCAATCTTTTGCATTTCAACCTCCTGCTATCGCACCAAATATGAGCATGGTGTCATTGGGCTTTATGATTTTTGACCAATCGTCTTGTGATAAAATATGTTCATTGAGTGCCACGGCGACATTTTGGCTGTCTGTTATTTTAGTAACAATTTCCGCCACACTTGTTCCCATTTGACAATCAAAGGGCTTATCATTAAGGGTGAACTGTATCGTTTTTTTGTCAATCATCAATCATCTCCTGCTCCTACCATCTTTAATAGCTGACAAGTTGCCTTTTGCCAATCATCGGCTTGGGTGATGGCACTGACTACCGCAATGCTTGGCACGCCTGTCATCAGCACCTGTGGCACTTTATTGATGTCAATGCCTCCAATGGCGACTGTTGGATAATCGCCCAACTGTTTGACTTGCTGTTCTAACGCAACCAAACCTTGTGGTGATGATGGCATGTCTTTGGTTTGGGTGGCAAATATATGCCCCAGTGCAATATAAGATGGAGAAATTCCAAGAGCGACATTCACCTCTGCCATATGATGTGTTGAGATGCCAAGTCTAAGACCTGCCTCGGCAATGGCATCAAGATTGGCACTTTGAATGTCCTCTTGCCCCAAATGCACGCCATACGCCCCATGATGAATGGCCAATTGCCAGTAATCATTAATAAACAGGCGAGCTTGATATTGTCTGCCAAGGGCAATGGCTTGCTTGACCGTTGTCGTTACTTGTGCTTTTTGAGTGGCAGACAGTGTGTCCCAATCGCCTGCTTTTAGCCGTAATTGAATGGTCTTAACACCCAAATCAAGCAGTCTTTTAATCCATATGATACCATCAACCACAGGGTATAACCCCATACGATATGGCACAGTGGCGAAGATGGGGTTGTAGATAACGTTGTTTTTAATGTTAACGCTGTCTGTAAGGTCATCAGACATCATGATAAAGCCTGCTTATGTGTTATTGTTGGTGATAGATTAGAGTATCATAAAATTAAGACACATATCATGAAGACATTATAGATGACTTACGTAACTTTAGTAAGATAATTTAGGTGAGATAAACAGTAAGATGAAACCTTAAAATGTGGTAAATTACCCACTGTATCAACGCAGAAATCCACCTCAAGCGTGGTAGACAGCGACCAGTCTAAAACATAACGCCCATACCAATCACTGGCACGTCTTAATGTGGGAGCATCTGATAAAGGCATCAGATGATGATATGGCAAAGAGTAAAGATTTAACCATACCTACGCACATCAAGCCTACACTTCATCGTCAAGATGTGGGAGCATCTGATAAAATATCAGATGGTGAAAGTAGAGTAGGTGGATATACTTCTACCCCTACGCACACTAAGCCTACAATGACACGTCTTAATGTGGGAGCATCTGATAAAAGTAAAGACCTTGTGGCAAATATGGTAGCCACAGACTTCGCCAATGACGAACTGACTTCTAACCGCTCTCACAAGGTCTCTATAGACAGTCTAATCCAAGACATCAAACAATTCAACCAACCAAGGCATTCAACCCTACCTAAAACCACCACAGAGCTACTTAAAGGGTTGGATAAAGGCAGTGTATCAGATGGTTTTAATATGTTGGGGGGGCTCATGATAAATTTGATGCCGTTATGGGTACTGTTTATTGTTGCTTTATTTTATAGTTCTGTTTGGAGTATGTTTTTTGTTGTTTTGGCTTGTAGGATAGTAACCATATTGGTCATAACAGCAATTGGTGCAACAAGCAGTGGTTGATTGGTATGAGTGTTTAATAAAAAGACAAATCTTGATGATTTGTCTTTTTTTATTTATGGAAGTATGTGGTATCAGACAAGGCACAAACGTGTGCGAATGCACACACATCACACATATTGAATAATAAATCTTGCCCAAACCTACATAAAAAAGGCTTTCAAAACGTTTGAAAGCCTTGATTGACATGGGGGTATTTGGTGGGCCCAGTAGGACTTGAACCTACGACCAAAGGATTATGAGTCCTCTGCTCTGACCAACTGAGCTATAGGCCCTATCAATAGGGACAAAATATTAACGCATTTAAAAAAAATATGCAATAGCTGAAATTCTATCATTTAAGCTAAAATGTGTTGACAGTCAAAAATTAATCTATATAATAGCCCCCCATCTATGCGGGAATAGCTCAGTTGGTAGAGCACGACCTTGCCAAGGTCGGGGTCGCGAGTTCGAATCTCGTTTCCCGCTCCAATCATGCTTAGTTTCAAGCTAAAAAGCCTAACGTAATCGTTAGGCTTTTTTTATTGCCAATAACGCCACTTGCATATGAAGGCTTTCATGCTTTGCTTTTTTTCTAAAAATATTTTATAAGTAATATTATAGAAATAAAAATTACAAAATTAATATATAAAATTCTCAAAAAAAAACGATTTGTTGACACTAATTACATTTTGTTAGAAACTAATCGCAATTCAATACGTTCATACACATTAATATGGCATTTGATAAGAAATTTGTATGATTTGTATGAATGGTTAAGGCGTGTCATTTTCTCATTTTCAAAGGATCAATCATGAAAGTCAAACAAATTACCCTAGGTTCTTCAACGCTTGTTCTTGCGGCACTTCTGACAGCGTGTGGTGGCAGTAGCAGCTCTGGCGTGCAAAAACCAACACCTTTGGTGGCTAATACTAATAATTCTGGTAACCACGGTACTACCAACCACGGTAACCACGGTGCTACCAACCCAGCACCAAAATGGGATGCAACTGTCCGTTATGCTTCATTGAGAAATAATGCAATTAAGGAAGCGATAGATTATGTTAAAAATGATGCTGGCGTCATTCCCAAAATTGATGGCTATGCTCTAACCATAGATGGTCGTACACAAAATGGTGATATCGACCTTGGTGGTAATCGTAAGGGACATCATAAATTTTCTGTCCAAGAAAGGGTAACTGGTAGTGCTGACGGAGTTCAAGGTTCTATCACAAGAAACTCTGATGTTTATCTTTTTAAACAAGATTATTCATTAATCGCAGGGATTCATAATAAAAATATGACCGTAAAATTGGGCAATGAGACGGAAGTAAATTTTATTGGTTACATAGACTATCTTGTTCGGGGAGTGCCCACCGAAAAATTACCAACCACAGGCAAGTTTAATTACTCAGGTTCAGGTAAGATTAGGTCGCAATTTGGGGCTCAAGATGCCAAGTTTAGCTATGATGTGGATTTTGCTAACAAAACAGGCAGTGGCAGCCTTGGTAATATCACCTTATCAAAAGGCAACATCACCACACAAACACTCACAAGTGAGATTGATAATAGCCCTATTACCACCCCAACCATTGAAGGGAAGGCAACTGATGGTAGCCTTAATGGTGATTACGGCCTTGCTTTCTTTGGGCCAAATGCCGATGAGATTGTCGGTTCAGTGGAGCTGGGCAATGATAAAGAACATGTGATTGGCATGTTTGGTGGTACTAAGCAAGCCAAATAAGCGCTTTGATTGATTGTATGACAAAAGGCCGTCATCTGACTGACGGCTTTTTGTGTGTTTTGTTTTAATGGAACATTTATGAAAAAACTTGGCTTTTTTATAACCAGTCTCATGCTGATGTCTATCATGACGCATGCCAATCATGCCAATGTGGTGCATACCCAAGGCGTTGATATGCCATTAGAAAAAACCCCTGACATCACACCGATAAAAAAGGCAGGCTCTGAGATTAACATGGGCAAAGTAGGTACGCTAAACCTAGGTGATGGGCTGACAGGACAGATTAATCGGGCGATTGTGGCAAAAGATTGGCAATCGCTTGATGAGCTGCTACACACCTATCAATCATCAGCAGAATATGACCCCATACTGTATCAATATGCACTGGGGGCATGGCATCGCTCACAATTTAATCATCATCAGGCGATAGCAGTGTATCGGCAAATGCTGGCGGACAATCCTGATTTTCATTATGTCCGTTTTGACCTTGCGCTCATGCTCTTTGAAGATAAGCGCTATGATGAAGCCAAATCAGAGCTGATGGCGGTTAAGCCTTTGCTAAATGCTGACATGCAGGCATTGACCGAACGTTATCTTGACCAAATTGATAAACGCAATAAAGCGAACACAAGTTTTAATGTCAATTATGAAAAAACCGATAACGTCAATAACGCCTCACCTGCCACCCAAGTCAGATGGCAAGGCAAGACATGGAAAAAAACCGCTGAGAGTCTGCCCCAAAAAGCCACAGGGGTGCGATATGGTTTTGACATCGCCAAAGACAAACAGCTTAGAGCCAATCATTACCTAACCGCCAATGCAGGCATTGATGGGGTGCATTATTGGAATAAGCCTGAATATGATGAACAAACCGCCACGCTTGGGCTGGGATATAAATACCAGAACGTGCGTGGTAATGTCAGCGTCGTGCCATTTTTGAATCATACATGGCTTGATGATAAGCCTTATCAACATGAAACAGGCATCAAAGCAAACATCAATCGCCGTATCAGCTCCAGCTCAAAACTTCATGTGGGGGCAGGCGTGCAATACGCCAAACGATACTATGATGAGAAGCGACTGGCAGAGCGTTATGGCAGCGATGTCCGTCGTGTGAGTGCCAGTTATCGCTACGTATTAACGCCGAGCTTGATGGTTTTTGGTGGGGTGGATGTAACCGATGATGACACTAAGGATAAAGAGGTTGCGTCTGTGCGTCATGGCATAAATTTGGGTGTGCTAGGTGAGATGGATAATGGCATGGGCGGACGTGTGTCGGTGCGTTATGCCAAACGAAAATTTGACGCGCCCGAACAGCTGCTTTATGGTTTTGTCCGTCAAGATGATGAATATTATCTACAAACAGCGCTGTGGTATGATAAGTGGCAATACAAAGGCTTTGTACCAAATCTTAATATTAACTACCGTAAGATAGACAGTAACATGGCAGATTTGTATTCTCGTGATGGTGTGCAGTCATTCATCAGCGTTGAGAAAAAGTTCTGATGGGTAAGGTGGTTGTACTGGGTGGTTGTATTGTGTTGGGTGATGACCACTGCCTTAAGGACTTAAACCTCAATCATTCGTCCATTCATCGCTTCGTGCATTCGTCGCTTCGTGCAACTTTTTGATATGCGCCACTTCATTTTTGGCGCCCAGCACCACTGGCACACGTTGATGAATGTCGGTCGGTATGATGTCTAAAATTCGCCTGATGGCATCGGTACTTGCACCGCCTGCTTGTTCAATCAAAAAGCTCATCGGATTGGCCTCATACATCAAACGTAACTTACCAGCCTTGTTGGGGTTTTTGGTATCAAATGGGTAGCTAAATACCCCGCCACGGCATAAAATCCGATGCACATCGCCGACCATCGCCGCCACCCAACGCATGTTAAAATCTTTGCCACGCACGCCATTTTTACCATCGACAAGCTCATCTACATAACGTTGCATTGGTGCCAACCAATAACGGTAATTTGACGCATTGATGGCGTATTCGTTGGTATTGGGTGAGATGGTGATTTTATTTTTAATCAACACAAATTGGTCAGTGGTGGGGTCTAGGCTAAACATTGCCACGCCATTGCCTGTTGTGAAGGCAAGCATGGTTGATGTGCCATAAATCACATACCCTGCTGCCAACTGTTGTGTGCCTTTTTGCAAAAAATCGGTGTCGGTTGCTTGCTTGCCTTGGTGATGATACGGCAAAATTGAAAAAATCGTTCCCACCGTCATGTTGATGTCAATGTTGCTTGAGCCATCTAGTGGGTCGAACAACACCAACACACTGCCTTCTGGATTGGTTGGGGTGATGTCATCAAGCTCTTCTGATGCCACGCCTGCACAGTAACGATTGCCAGTTAAGGCAGACAACAACAATTCGTTGGCAATCACGTCCAGTTTTTTTTGCTCTTCATCTTGTACGTTTTTATTGCCTGCGTCTCCTAAGATGTCTGCCAATGCCCCTTGGCGTAATAACGCATTGATTTGTTTTGCCACTTGAGCGATGCTATTGATGGTGTCGATGGTGGCATCTCGATATGCTTCATTGACTGTGGGTGAGACTGTGTTTGGCTCAGACAGATATTGCTTAAGGTGGGTGGTGTTTGGGTGTGTGAGCATGACCATGATTGTTCCTTTAACGGTTTTTTTAACTGCTTTTTTATGAAACGTGATACGTAAACTGTGATGCAAGTAATGGCGATGATGTTTGATTGTATGTGGTTAAGGAGTGCAAAATAACCCCAATGTTAGCATAAATTGCCTTTAGCCTTTAAAAAATTTACGCTAAAATATGGACAAAATTCAGCAAAATGAGCAAACGTAAAACGCAAATAAGACGCTTTTTTCATTGCTGTCCATCTCAGTCCATTGCAGCCCATCGCATGGCATGTCTGACAATGCCATCTTAACCAAAAGGCAATTTTTATGAACATCGCTTCTACTAACGCCACCTCTCAGCCTTTGCCTTTTCAATCATCACAACAGATTTTAACCGATATTGATGCCCGTCTAAATGCGTCATTAAGCCGTCCACAGTTGACCGATGATGGGCAACTTCGCCATTTTTTGGGGGTAGAAGGGCTAAACCGCCAACAGCTTGAGAACATCATTGAAAAAGCCATGGGGTTTTTTGATGTCCATGGTGGTTTGATGACCAGCAATGAATTAGAAGGTTGTACGGTGATGAATTTGTTTTTTGAAAATTCCACCCGCACACGCACCACCTTTGAAGTCGCCCAAAAACGCTTAGGGGCAAATGTCATCAACCTAGACATTGCAAAATCCAGCACCAAAAAAGGTGAAAGTCTGCGTGATACCCTTTGGAATTTACAAGCCATGTCAGCAGATGTGTTTGTGGTGCGTCATTCTGCCAGTGGGGCGGCTCATTTTATGGCGACCGAGGTTACCCCCAATGTTGCCATCATCAACGCAGGCGACGGCTGGCACGCCCACCCAACGCAGGCGATGCTTGACATGCTCACCATTTACCGTGAAGCAGATAAGCCCTTTGATGAACTTTCTGTGGCGATTGTTGGCGACATCAAGCACAGCCGTGTGGCCCGTTCGGACATTTCGGCTTTGACGACTTTGGGGGTGCGTGATATTCGTGTCATCGCCCCCAAGACTTTGTTGCCAAAAGGCATTGAACGCCATGGCGTCTTAGTATTTGATGACATTGATAAAGGTGTGGCGGATGCTGATGTGATTATTGGCTTACGCATTCAAAATGAACGCATCGGCTCACCCTTGTTGGCATCGTCTGGTGAATATTTTAAACACTACGGCATCACCGAACAACGGTTAAAACTTGCCAAGCCCAATGCGTTGGTCATGCACCCAGGCCCTATGAACCGTGGCATTGAAATCGCATCAAGCGTGGCAGACGGTGGGCAATCGGTGATTTTAAAACAAGTCAATAACGGCATTGCGGTGCGTATGGCGGTATTGGCATTGGCGATGGCAGGACAACGACAAGCAGGTGATTTTAAAGCTTACAACTAAGATGGATTTTTATTTTTTATAAGGATAAAGTCATGTTAACAAAATTCACAGCACTAGCCATAGGTGTGTTGTTGTCGGTATCGGTATCGGTATCGGTATCGGCGGCGGATATGGCAACTTTGACACGCCAAGCCCAAAATGGCGATGCAGCTGCTCAATCTGATTTGGCTCATGAGTATTATCAGCAAGGTAACCATGCCAAAGCATTTGAATGGATCACCAAAGCTGCCAATCAAGGCGATGCAGTTGCTCAATATAATCTGGGCTGGATATATGCCCTAGGTAAAGGCGTACACCAAGATGATCAAAAGGCGGTGGAATGGTACACCAAAGCCGCCCAGCAAGGGTATGCAGTTGCTCAATTTAATCTGGGCGTGATGTATGAATTCGGTAAAGGCGTACACCAAGATGATCAAAAGGCGGTGGAATGGTACACCAAAGCCGCAGGTCAAGGGTATGCAGCAGCCCAATATAATCTGGGGCTGATGTATTACAGCGGTGAAGGCGAACGCCAAGATTATCACAAAGCGGTGGAATGGTTCACCAAAGCTGCCAATCAAGGGTATGCAGATGCTCAAAATAATCTGGGGTGGATATATGAGAATGGCCATGGCGTGAGCCAAGATTATCATAAAGCGTTTGAATGGTACACCAAAGCCGCAGGTCAAGGCAATGCAAAAGCCCAATCTAATCTGGGTGTGATGTATGACAAAGGTCAAGGCGTACGCCAAGATTATCAAAAGGCACATGAATGGTACACCAAAGCTGCCCATCAAGGTGATGCAGCAGCCCAATATAATCTGGGCTTGATGTATTACAATGGTCAAGGAGTGCGCCAAGATTATCAAAGGGCAGTGGAATGGTACACCAACGCCGCCCATCAAGGGTTTGCAGAGGCTCAAAATGATCTGGGGTGGATGTATGAAAAAGGCCTGGGCGTGCGCCAAGATGATCAAAGGGCAGTGGAATGGTACACCAACGCCGCCCATCAAGGGTTTGTAGAGGCTCAATATAATCTGGGCGCGATGTATTACAATGGTAAAGGCGTACGCCAAAATAAAAGCACCGCCAAACGCTACTTTGGTCAAGCCTGTGATAATGGATATCAGTCAGGCTGTGATCACTACCGAATACTAAATGAACAAGGCTACTAGGTGCTGATGATGCCCCGTATGACCCCAAATCAAGCAAATCAAGAGAATGCGATGAAAAATCTACTTCCCCCCAACTGGCAATTTGACACCGCCCAACTCAAAGGCATAAGCACAGATGGCAAATGGCTATTACCGCCCCTTGTTGATCTGTGTGCCAGATTGCGAGAACCGGGGCATCAGTCGCACGGCACACTGGCAAGCGAGGGGCGAGCGGCACGCCAAAATGGCTTTTTGCATGTGGTCATGCCACCTGATACCAGCCCTGTGCTAGAAAACGGCTCTTTGTTAAAGGGTCTCAAACAAAAAGCATGGACAGACGGTGGCATTTACTTGCATGTTTTGGGGGCATTGAGTGCAGGCTTAGAGGGCAAACAACCTGCCAATCTGGCAGGACTAAAACAAGGCGGTGCTATCGGCGTGAGCAATACAGCGGCAGGTTTTGAGAGTGATTTGGTATTGTTACGCTGTTTAGAATATGCAGCGACCTTTGACATCAAAGTCTTTTTCTACCCTGATGAACCCAGTTTATCGGCAGGGGGCGTGGCTCACGATGGCTACATTGCTTCTTTTCATGGATTGCAAGGCATTCCGTGGCTGGCTGAGACCATTGCACTGTCTAAGCAAATTTTGATGACCGAGGAGACAGGCATTCATGCACATTTTAGCCAAATCACTTGTCGCACCTCGGTAGAGCTAATCCGTCATGCCAAACAAAAGGGCCTGCCCATTACCTGTGATGTTGCCATGCACCAGTTGCACCTGACCGATGATGACCTACAAGGCTTTAACTCACTGGCTTATGTGTTGCCTCCTTTGCGTAGCAATACTGACCAACAAGCACTCAGACAAGGATTGACCGATGGCACGATTGATGCCATTTGTAGTCATCATGAGCCTTTATCAAAGACCGCCAAACAAGCCCCCTTTGCCCAATGCCAACCAGGCATCAGTAACTTTGACACCTTTATGGCACTGGCGGTGCGATTGGTTCATGAAGGGGTATTGACTGGCGAACAGTTGGTAGAAAAAATCTGCCTAAATCCTGCTCGCATTGCCCAGATTGGCGACTTTTATCAAGACAAAGGCGGAGCGGTGTTGGTTAATCCCAATTTGTCTTGGCAAGTGACAGAAGACACCATGCAATCAGCGGGTAAAAACACCCCCTTTATCGGACAGACGCTGATGGGTAAAGTAGAGCAAGTGTTATTCTGACCTTTGTTCATCTGCTGATGGCTTATCACTTTCGGTGATGATGGCGGTGTTTTTATCAGCAGAATCAGCGGATTTACGCTTGCTGATGGATTTAACGCCAGCTTTCATACGCTCAATGAGTTGCCCCATCATGGTGGTTTTTGCATTGGACGCATCAATATTTGCTCGAATGTTTTCAGGGTTGGCTTCAAAAGTATCAGAATAACCATTTCTGATATGGCTATTTTGAACATCGCCATTTTGAACATCACCATTTTTAACATCAATGGCATGGGCATGATGGTTTGTTTTTTGATGGGTTGAATGGTCATTGGCAGGGTGGGTATGTGCCTGATGGGTTGAATGGTGGGCTGATTGATGGGCGAAGCTGTGCCTTACTCTTGATTCATCAATCTTATCGGTATTCTTGTCATTCTTATCAAGGTTATTATTAATATCATCAACGTCATCAGCGTCATCAATGAGGTTGTCTTGTGCCGATTCACGCATCTGACTGTTTTCAAATAAGCTCAACAGACTGATGTTCATCTGCTCTTTAACCAATTGCTGGCCATGTTGTAAGCGATTGGCGATAAGACCCAACCAAGAATCATGGTCAAAGGGTTGCATCTTGGCAATCTCGCCTTTGATGGGTAAGGCGTAAGGCAGACTTTGATATAATTGCCATAGGCTGATTTGGCTTAAGTCTTTTTTTAGCAGGTAATCGCCCTTATCTGTGTTGGCAATTAAATCATTGTCTTTGAGTAAATTGATGTATTGATACCATTTGGGTAACTCTTTCCGTCCAAGAATGTTACGCAGTTGTTTTTCTGGTGTGCTTTTACCAACTTGATGATTCTTAAACACCAAATTTAACATGTCTAATAAACTAAAAAATGGGTGACGAGGGTTCACTTCATCGCTATCAAACACGGTTAAAATGTAACTGATTTCTACCCCCAACAAAATTATATTCCATGACAAATGTATCCATAACAAAAATACAGGCAATGCTGCAAATGCCCCATAAACCGCCTCATAACTGGTAAAATTGGTCATTGCTGTGCCAAAAACCTGCTTTAACCCTTCAAACAAAATGGCAACAATCCCGCCTGCAATCGCAGCATGTTTGATAGGGACATTGGCTTTAGGAATAAACCAATACATACCCACAAAACCTGCAATGGTGATTAAAAAAGACACCAACTGCACCCAAAATGACCAATCAATGCCATAACCCATAAACTGCTGATTCAAAAAACTCAGACTTTGCACTGTGCTTGAGACAATGAATGCTGTTCCCAATACCAAAGGACCTAAGGTGATGATTGTCCAATAACGAATGACACTTTTAAGCCCACCACTTCGGTCTTCTACTCGCCAAATTTCGTTAAAAGCAGTCTCGATGGTGGTCAACGTCATGATGGTGGTAACAAACAGAATCAACACACCGATGGCGGTCAGATTGGACGATTTTTCAGCAAAGCTGTTGATGTATTGACTGACCTGAAAGCTTGATGATGGCATCAAGTTACTATAAACCATGTTATAAATTTGCTCACGCACTTCCGATAAGGCAGGAATGGACGAGAGCATCACCAGCATAACCGTCAAAATGGGAACGATTGATAACAAAGTGGTGTAGGTCAAAGAAGCTGCTTTTTGTTGGCATTTGTCTTCAATAAAATTTTTGACCAAAAAGAACAAAAACTCAAACCAGCGACTGTCATAAAAAGGCAATTTCTTAAGTAAATTTGTCATTTATAAGTCTCATCAATTACAATGGTAACAATAATCAGCTTTAAATAAAACAAAGTTGAACAGTAAGGCAAAAATTATTGACAATGTAATGTAAAATCAGTCAATTAGCAATAAGTAAACGCATTTTGCCACACTGATTGCCACATTGTGTTTGCCATACGATGGCTTGATGCGATTGATGATAAACTTAATCTGACCCATCACCTTTGACAAACCACTCAGATAAAAAAACCCAGATAAACAACCCATAGACAAAACGGACACCATATGATGACAACCACATCTACCACATCTGCCCCTTATATTTTGGTCTTATATCACTCTACCTATGGCACAACCAAGCAGCTTGCTTATCAGATTGCCCAAGGGGTGCAAGAAACGGGTATGATGGTGAAAATTCGCACCGTACCAACCGTTTCTGCTGACACGCAAGCCAGCAAGCCTGCCATTCCTGATGACGGTGATTTGTATTGCACTTTTGATGATTTAAAGCACTGTTCAGGTTTGGCATTGGGCAGTGCAACTCACTTTGGCAACATGACCGCTGCGATGAAATATTTTTGGGACAATACCGTAACGTTATGGATGGCTGGAGATTTGCAAGGTAAGCCAGCGTGTGTGTTTACCAGCACAGGCAGTATGCACGGTGGGCAAGAAAGTACTTTATTAACCATGATGTTGCCACTTTTGCATCATGGCATGTTGCTGTTGGGTTTGCCGTATGCCAATGCAGAGCTAAACCGCACCAATCAAGGAGGCACGCCTTATGGGGCAAGTCATGTCAGTGGGGCAACGCATAATAATGTGATGACACAAGATGAAAAAATCTTGGCAGTGGCTCAAGGTAAGCGATTGGCTCAGGTTGCCCAAAAGCTGTTGTTGCCTAAAGCTGTTGCCCAAAAATGATAAATGGTGAATGGCCATTGACATATGAATCATGATTAGTTTGATTTTTCTATGTGATAAATATCTTTAGTTTGCTATCATGAATTTAAAGTTAACCTTTATTTTGGATTGTAAAAATGCCAGTGCTTAGTTTATTTGGGTTGATTTTTGAGTGGCATGATGACAAATTTGAACTTGTTCATAAAAAGCGTGGCATTACTTTAGACGAGGTAGCAAGCGTATTTTTTGATAGTAATTCGCTTGAAAAAGAAGATTTTGGTGCTTATTCTGAACAAAGAACATTGATAATTGGCATGAGTAATCAAGCAAGATTATTGGTAGTGGTTTGGACGCAGCGAGATGAAACTTATCGCATCATCACCGCCTTTTTCCCAACCAAACATCAAGAAAGGGAGTACGCCCATGCAAGACACTAAATATACAGATATCGAGTATGAACGCTACAAAGATTTTGATTTTAGCGGAGCAAAGCCCATACAAAATCCAAAAATTTTAGAAGCCAGAGCAAGAAAACAAGCTCATGATTTAAGCAAATTTTTTGATTATGATGTTATTGAAGCCATCAAAAAACACGACAACGAACACGACAGACAAAGAGCAAACACGATACTAAGAGCATTATTCACCTAAAAAAATCCACCACTTAGGTGGATTTTACCTAAGTCATCAACAAGCACTTATATTTTAAAGCCAAGTTCAATCAAATACGGCCTGTAAAACTCTTTACCTTTTTTGTCTTAGTCAGCATGCGTCATAGACAAAATTGACAGTAAAAACGCTTATTTGACCGCTGATAACGCCATTTGCATCTGTGTGCTGTCATTGTTTTGTATGACTTTGACAGGCAGATAATTCAGACTTGGGGCAAGCCAAAAAGTGGTTTGGCGGTCTTTGTCATCGTGTACCCTGTCAATGCGTACGGTGTCATAACTGCCAGCAGGTACGGTGATTTTAGCCCTGCCAGACTGTTTAAATTGAGTGGTTTCGATTTTATCTTTTTTGACCAAATCATATTTGCCCGTAAACTTGCCGTTAAGCAGTTCTTGGCGGATTTGCACTTCCAAACTAAGCTCATCAAATGCAGGTTGTGTTGTGTTTAACGTGATGCTTTTGCCTTTATAAGAACTGACCACCTTGTCATTGGCAAAGCTGACTTTATGCAGATTGCCCACGCCCAAAATCTTATAAGCGGTGCTGGCAGACTGGGGCTTTACTTTGTCATCTATGATTTTAAAAGAGCTGGTTTGCTTGGCAGTGGCAGAACCCAGCATGGCAGTTCCAGTCACCTGATACGTCCAGTCATTCCCATCGTGGCTTAAGGTGCGAGTGGCACTGCCCTTGCCACTGACTTTATCTTTGACCAAAAACGCATAAGTGGCGGTAACAGGCTCAATGGTACGGGCTTGGCTGTTCATGGTAAAAGCTCCCATCGATAAGACACAAATAAATAAAGCACGCAGGTGCTTGGGCAGGTGCATGGTGTGTTGAATATGTTGAGCTGACTGTGTTAATTGTGCTAAAACAGTGTTTTGATAAAAAACTCGCTTTTGATAAAAAAGCGGACAAAAAAGTGGGCGTGTGCTGTGGGGCATGATTTGCTCCTAATTCATCAGTGTCATCTTCATCATTGCCAATTTGGCATCATAATGGTCATATTTTGTTACAATTTCAAGGGTAATTTTATTATTTTTGTTGGGGCAACCACACATGGGATAACCACACAATGGCAATGAAAGCTGAAAATGAAAGCTGAAAAAGCAATGAATGATGGAAAAATTGATAAAAAATCATCAATCAACCTTGAATACAAACCACATAATCCCCATTCTTGCTACAACCCCAAACACACCCACAAACAGTCTACAGACCATCTTATAGATGAATCGCTGTGATAGACAATGTGGTAGGGCAATGAAAGATGAAAGCATGCCATCAATGTTGGTGTGATTGGGTACAAAAACCTAATAATGTTAACGTTAAATTGGAGTAAAAAGATGAACATTCGTCCTTTACATGACCGCATCGTGGTTCGCCGTGTGGAAGAAGAACAAAAAACCGCAGGCGGTATTCTTTTGCCAGGTTCAGCGCAAGAAAAGCCCCAGCAAGGTGAAGTGCTTGCCGTGGGTAATGGTCAAATTCGTGATAACGGTGATGTCCGCCCCTTAGATGTCAAGACAGGGGACAAAGTGCTGTTTGGTCAATACGCTGGTCAAACCGTCAAGGTGGACGGTGAAGAATTGCTTATCATGAAAGAAGCTGACGTATTGGGTGTGCTTGAGAGCTAAATTGGTAATCTAACCAGTAATCTAAACAATAAACTTAATAAATTCAATAAATGGAGAATAATCTCATGGCTAAAGATGTGAAATTTGGCAGTAATGCCCGCAAAAAAATGATTGATGGTGTCAACGTATTGGCAGACGCTGTTAAAGTGACTTTAGGTCCTAAAGGTCGCAACGTGGTGATTGATAAATCTTTTGGTGCCCCAACCATCACCAAAGATGGCGTATCAGTTGCCAAAGAAATCGAACTTGAAGATAAATTTGAGAATATGGGTGCTCAACTGGTGCGTGAAGTTGCCAGCAAAACCAATGATGTGGCAGGTGATGGCACCACCACCGCCACTGTATTGGCTCAAGCCATTTTGCAAGAAGGCATGAAATCGGTTGCTGCTGGTATGAATCCAATGGATTTAAAACGTGGCATTGATAAAGCCGTACGCAAAGTTGTGGAAGAAATCCACAACATCTCAACCCCTGCCGATGACTTTAAAGCCATTGAGCAAGTGGGTGCCATTTCTGCCAATTCAGATGCCAAAGTTGGTGAACTTATCAGTAAAGCCATGGAGCAAGTGGGCAAGCAGGGTGTCATCACCGTTGAAGAAGGTTCAAGCTTTGAGGACACGCTAGAAGTGGTTGAGGGCATGCAATTTGACCGTGGTTATATCAGCCCTTATTTTGCCAACAAACAAGACAGCCTAACCGCTGAATTTGACAACCCATATATCCTATTGGTTGACAAAAAAATCAGTAACATTCGTGAAATCGTGCCATTACTTGAGCAAGTCATGCAAACCAGCAAGCCATTGCTCATCATTGCTGAAGATGTCGAAAACGAAGCACTGGCAACCTTAGTGGTGAATAACATGCGTGGCGGATTAAAAACGTGTGCGGTTAAAGCCCCCGGATTTGGTGATCGCCGTAAAGCCATGTTGCAAGACATCGCCATTCTAACAGGTGGTACGGTCATCTCTGAAGAAGTGGGCTTAAGTCTAGAGACCGCCAATGTTGAGCAGTTAGGCACTGCCAAAAAAATCACCGTGGGTAAAGAAAATACCGTTATTGTTGATGGTGCTGGCAATAAAGCTGACATCGATGCTCGTGTGGAATCCATCCGCCGTCAAGTTGAAGAGTCTACTTCTGACTATGATAAAGAAAAACTACAAGAACGCATCGCCAAGCTATCAGGTGGTGTGGCTGTCATCAAAGTCGGTGCTGCAACCGAAACTGAGATGAAAGAGAAAAAAGACCGTGTGGACGATGCCCTACATGCCACTCGTGCGGCAGTAGAAGAAGGCGTGGTTGCTGGTGGTGGCGTTGCTTTGGTGCGTGCATTGTCTGCTCTTGACAAGCTGACAGGCGACAATGATGATCAAAACGCAGGCATCAACATTCTTCGCCGTGCCATGGAAGCCCCACTGCGTCAAATCGTCTCTAACTCAGGTGATGAAGCGTCTGTTGTGGTCAATGAAGTTAAAAATGGCTCTGGTAATTACGGCTATAATGCCGCCACTGGTGAATATGGCGACATGATTGAAATGGGTATTCTTGACCCTGCTAAGGTAACTCGTTCAGCCCTAGAAAATGCTGCTTCGGTTGCAGGCTTGATGTTAACCACGGAAGCGATGATTACCGATTTGCCTGCCAAAGATGACCCCATGGCAGGCATGGGTGCTGGTGGCATGGGCGGTATGGGTGGCATGGGCGGTATGATGTAAATCGTCGCCCCATCTTTATCTAACCCTTTTTTATCAAACCCTTTGCTTCAAAAAAAGCCCTTTTTATTAAAAGGGCTTTTTTTATTGGTGAATGATTGGTGAATGATTAATGAATGGTTAATAAATAAACATCATTCATTTCTTCTAAACACCCAAGTTTTATCATCTGACGCATCTTTAACATAATAATAGCCGTCCCAATCAAAACCCTTTAACTCGTCAGGATTGCTAAGTTGGTTGTCAGCGGCGTATCTTACCATCATACCACGAGCTTTTTTGGCATAAAAACTGATGACTTTATATTGACCATTTTTATGGTCTTCAAACCTTGGGGTGATGATGTTGGCATTGAGTGTCTTTTTATCGACGGCTTTAATGTATTCGTTCGATGCCAAATTAATGACGGTATTGTCGTCAGACAGACGCTGATTCATCAATTCGCTGATTTGACTGCCCCAAAATTCATACAGATTATTGCCTTTGGTGTTTTTCAGCCTTGTTCCCATTTCTAGGCGATAAGGCAATATCAAATCCAAAGGTTTTAACAACCCATACAAACCTGATAAAATTCCCACATGCTCATTAAGATACATCACCGCTTGTTTATCTAGTCCATAAGCATCTAGCCCTGTATAGACATCACCATCAAACAAATAAATGGCGGGTTTGGCATTATCTGCACTAAAAGGTGTTTGCCAGTCTTGGTTTCGCTTGGCGTTGAGTTGTGCCAGATTATCAGAGATGCCCATCAGCTCCATCAGTTCGATGGGCTCAAACTGTTTTAACTGCTTCATCAGCGTTTGCGATGCGTTTATCAATGCAGGTTGGCTGTAATGATTGCCCACATTGATGGGAATGTCATCAGTTTCATTTAAGCTTTTGGCAGGCGATAATAAAAAGTACATGGATTTTCCTTGCTTTTTTAAAGGTAGGAATTCAAATTTTTATTTATGATTTGTTTGATTGTTGTTGGCTTAACCATGTGTGAATGGCGATTGCCTGCTCATTGGCATTGCCAATATAGGTGGCGGGGGTCAAGTCTGCCAAGCGTTTTTTCTCACTTGCTGGCACGGCATTTAGCTCATCACCATGAATAAAATCCAGCATCATCTCACGGGTCATGGCTTGTCCACGGGTTAGGGCTTTTAATTTTTCATACGGTTTTTCTATGTTATAGCGACGCATGACGGTTTGAATGGGTTCAGCAAGCACTTCTTGCGCATTGTGCAAATCTTCATTAAGACGATTGGCGTTTATCTCCAACTTGCCAATGCCTTTTAAGCAGGCATCAAAGGCAATCAAACTTTGGGCAAAACCCACGCCCATGTTGCGAAGGACGGTTGAATCGGTTAAATCTCGTTGCCAGCGTGAAATGGGCAATTTTTCGCCCAAATGAGCCAAGACTGCATTTGCCAGACCAAGGTTGCCTTCAGAGTTTTCAAAATCAATCGGATTGACCTTGTGGGGCATGGTTGATGAGCCAACCTCGCCATCTTTAAGTTTTTGTTTAAAGTAACCAAGCGAAATATAGCCCCACACATCACGGTTAAAATCGATTAAAATCGTGTTAAATCGACGCAGGGCATCAAATAACTCCGCCATATAATCATGTGGTTCAATTTGGGTGGTGTATGGATTGAATGTCAAACCAAGACTGGTAACGAATTTTTGGGCATGGTCTGCCCAGTCAATGTTGGGATAAGCGGATAAATGGGCGTTATAATTACCAACCGCACCGTTTATTTTTCCTAATAATTCCACATGATTAAATTGGGTTAATTGGCGGTGTAGGCGATAGGCAACATTTGCCATTTCTTTGCCCAATGTGGTGGGGCTGGCGGTTTGACCGTGTGTGCGTGAAAGCATAGGTTGGTTGGCGTGCGTTTGGGCAAGCGTGGCGATGGCGTCAATGAGTTGTTGCATGCTGCTTGCCAGCACATCACGACTTGCCTTTAGCATTAAGGCATGTGATAAGTTGTTGATGTCTTCGCTGGTGCAGGCAAAATGGATAAACTCGCCCCCGTTTTTAAGCTCGTCAATATCAGCGATTTGCTCTTTTAAGAAGTACTCCACCGCCTTGACATCGTGGTTGGTGGTGCGTTCAATCTCTTTGATACGCAGGGCGTTTTGTTCGCTAAAATTTTGCACAATTTCATCAAGGCGTTGGTTGGTTTTGGCAGAAAATGGCTGAATTTCTATCATCTGTGGGTGATTGGCAAGGGCTTGCAACCAACGAATTTCAACGGTAACCCGAGCGTGGATAAGTCCAAATTCTGACAGATACGGACGCAAAGCATCGCATTTAGAAGCATAGCGACCATCAAGTGGGGAAAGGGCGGTAAGGGTGGATAACGGCATGAAAATTCCTAATAAAAAAATAACTAAAATAAATCACCAAATCATCATGGCGAATAATTAGACGCATTATAACCAATTTGGTCGCTAATTTCTTTAACTCATCCTGCGTAATTCTCCACCTTTAATCTTTGATTTAGGTGGAGATGTAAGCACAGGCGACCTAGTCAGGGCGTTCTTGTTTTTCGATATATTGTCTGATGGCATCAATCATAGCACCACCAGTAGAGAGTAAACAATATGCCCTAGTCCAAAGTACAGGCTTCCAGTAAAACTCTGCTATTAGTTGATTATTCATAATTGACACTTAAATAAAAATAATGCTGAATGATACCCATATTTCAAAAAGTTAGTTGTTGCTCGTATTCATGAAAAAGTACGCAACCAGCGTTTAGACTGACACCATATAAACATAAACACCATAAATTCACCCATAAACTGATTTGCGAAAACCAAGCTACCAGTCATGCGATTGAAGATTTAGGTGTAAAAAACATGGTAAAGAACCATAAAAAGCAGGCATTAGCTGATGTGGCAGGACTTGCTACTGTGTAAAGAGTTCCCTCATGCCGATACTATTCAGCGATGGTGGCATGACGAAAGGTAACAACTCAATCTAAGCTTAAGTTGTTATGGGTCGCAAGAATTCTCACGCCTACCGCTAGGTTTGGTGGTGGGAGTATGTCAATGAAACTGATTGATAAATATATTGATGTTTTATTAAAAAATGTCTTGCTTAGTTTGTAATTTGTTATTATATTATAAGTATAGTTACTATTTTAACCCAACCCATACACGCTCATACAAGGACACGCTTATGAAAGCATTATTTACAACCACCATGCTGGCTGCTGCCATGACTTTAACCGCTTGTGGTGGTGGCAGTTCGGACAGCTCTGGCGAACAAGTGGCAGTAAAAAAAGACACCATACCCACACCTACCACTCCAACAACTCCTGCTCCTAAAAATCAAACAGGCAAGAAATCTAATGTATGTGAGACTAATGGTTCAACAGTCTATGCAACAGCAACTGGGTGTATTTATTCTGTACCAAGCTTCAATAATGGGGCGGACATAACTTACACTTGTAGTAATGGTCGAGTAACTTCAACTTCAACTTCAACGCTCATTTCTGGTAAGAACATCAATCTAAATGGCATCACCATTACTTGTAAACCATAAGGATTAATTTGGTAGGGCTAATAATTGTTTAGAACAACGGCTTATAGATATAAGCCGTTGTTTTAATAAGCCGTTGTTTTATGTTTTTTATTATAGGTAGGGTTAGAATGAAATCACTTCTTAGTACCAGTCTGTTGGCAGTGGTTCTATTATTGAGTGCCTGCGGTGGTGGCAGTTCGGACAGCTCAGGCAGTCGTGCCATGAATGACATGAAAAAACAATCAGAAGAGTTTTTTAAAAATTCTTACGAAAAATCATATGTCAATTACCCTGACTGTCAAATTGATCAGAGCAAGGGTATTATTTATGTTGGTAGAAGACAACTTAATGCCATTGTTCCACAAGAATGTAAAGTTAAATTACCCAATCTAAACGGTGGTCTGACTTTTAGCCTAAAATGCCATACCAACCTGAGTACCAACAATTTGCCTTATATTTATATTAAGGGAGAGTCTAGACATATGGGCGAACTAAAAAATATGATAAAAACAGGCAAGCCTTATTTGGTAAGTTGCTTAAAATAACACATGAAAAATAAACTGTTTTTATTGATTTATACCCTAGTGGTATTTGCGTTTGGGTCATTGGTAACGTTCTTACTGATGACTCGCTCGCATATGGCTCAACTGGCACAGCTCAAAGCAAAAACATCAACCAATATCCATGATTTGGCCAACCCTTTACCACACAAATTACCACAGGGTGAAAACATTGAGCAAGCCTCAGAACAACCACTCATCATTGAATCACTTGCCATTGAGCATGGCCTAACTCAAGCACAGACCAATCAGCGTAACTTTTCTACACAAGATTTTAATGAACAATCTGCCAAAGCGGTGTTAAACAGCATTCCCAACCGTCAACTTGATGCTTATGTGGAACGGTTTATGACGGATAAAGATGCCGAGTTAATCAAAGACAAACGTCAATTTGCCAACCGAGCGATTGAAGAGTTGTATCGACCTAATGACAATCAGCCGTTGACAGGGCAGATAATCATGTCCATTAGTCCCAATTTTACTCAGCAGTCCATAAATACCAACACCTTATCCAAACGGCAAAAGCTCTATGCCCATCTAAATACCTTTGGCAAAGTACCATTGGGGGCAAATGTTTTTATAAAGTGGACAAACCGTACCACTGGAGAAGTGTTGCTGTTTGAAAAAAAACTGATATTGCCAAACTCAAATACCAATTGGGTCAGCTATCAACCATATGATTCATGGCAAACAGGCAGTTATGATGTGAAATTCTATCAGTTTACTTCTGAATTAACGCCTGTGGCTCAGTTAAGTTATGATGTTTATCAAGTGATTGATTAGGTGGTTGATTGGTGGATTATGCTAAATTGATGACCTTAAAACTAAAACGAAACTGACGCATTTGTCCCATCAATCACCCCACCCCCTAGGCAAATGTCGCCATCATAAAACACAACCGATTGCCCTTGTGTTACCGCACGCTGAGCTTCATCAAACACCACTTTGACTTTATCGCCTGTGTCATCAAGGGCAAACACCGTACAATCTTGGTCAGGCTGGCGATAGCGGGTTTTGGCGGTGCATCTAAAACCTTGCTTGCCAAAAATCTGAGCAGGCGGAGCAATTCCCCAATCCAGTTTATAAGCGGTGAGTTCGTCAGATTGTAACATGGCGTGGTCATGCCCCTGTCCGACGATGAGACGGTTATTTGTCAGGTCTTTGTGTAACACAAACCACGGCTCTTCAGAGCGATTTGCCACACCGCCGATGCCAATGCCGCCACGCTGTCCGATGGTGTAATACATCAAGCCATCATGTGTGCCGATTTTTATGCCATCATCGGTGTAGATATCGCCTTTTTGGGCGGGCAAATACTGTTGTAAAAAATCTTTAAACTTGCGTTCGCCAATAAAGCAAATCCCTGTGGAGTCCTTTTTGTTGGCGGTGATAAGGTCATATTTTTGGGCAATGGCTCGCACTTGTGGCTTTTCAAGCTCACCGATGGGAAAAAGTGTCTTAGCGATTTTGTCGCCCCCCACAGCGTGTAAAAAATAACTTTGGTCTTTATTGGTGTCCAAACCACGCAGCAACTGGGCCCTGCCATCTTGACCAAAACCACGGCGTGCATAATGTCCTGTGGCGATAAAATCCGCCCCAAGTCCAAATTGTGGCCCAGACGCATAATCCAAAAAGGCTTTAAATTTAATTTCTTTGTTGCATAAAATATCAGGGTTTGGCGTGCGTCCTGCTTGATATTCTGCCAAAAAATGTTCAAAAACATTGTCCCAATATTCCATGGCAAAGTTGGCAGTGTGTAATTTAATACCGATTTTATCCGCCACCGCTTGGGCGTCGGCAAGGTCAGTCATGGCGGTGCAGTATTCACTGCCATCATCTTCTTCCCAATTTTTCATAAACAAGCCTTCAACATGAAAGCCTGCTTGTTGTAACAAAACAGCCGATACCGAGCTGTCCACACCGCCAGACATGCCAACGATGACTTTAATGTCTTTGGGGGGGGTATTTAAAGTGTTGGCAACATCAGCCAAAGTAAAAGCAGTGGTTATCATAATCAAAACTAATTCAAAATTGATGGTTATTGGTTGTGTTTTTATGGGGCTGTTGATGGGTTTTGCAAAATGCAATGTGCCATTATAACAGAGTTTGATAACAGAGTTTGTGGCTGATATTGATGGCTGATGTGGATAAAAGATACTATAATGACACAAACAACAATGACACAAACAACGACACAAACAACGAATTGGTTAAAGGAAGTCATGCGACATGATAAAAATTGGTCAAGGGGTGGACATTCATGCCCTACACAATAACGGAAAAGCCAACCAATTTGTGAAATTGGCTGGTGTGGAGATTGAACATCATCTCAGCCTACAAGCCCATTCTGATGGTGATGTGGTGCTACATGCTTTGGCAGATGCCTTGCTTGGAGCAATGGCATTGGGTGATATTGGTGAGCATTTTCCTGACACTGACCCAAATCACGCAGGGCTGGACTCTGGTGTGCTGTTAAAAGCGGTTTATAAAAAAATCACCGATGCAGGATACCGCATTGGCAATGTGGACGTTACCATTGTGTGTGAACGCCCAAAAATCAGCCCTTATAAAATTGCCATGCGAAAAAATATCGCCCATCTTTTGAACACTTCGGTAGATGACATCAGCGTCAAAGCCACCACCAGCGAAAAGTTGGGTTTTACAGGACGGCAAGAGGGCATCATGGTTACAGCCGTGGTACTTTTAGTCAGGCATGAATAAAATAAGGCATGATGCTAAAAAACGCAGACAAATTCATCAAAGCTCAACCTTAGCACGTTGGGCTTTTTTGTGTTGGGTATTTTTATATTGAATCTTTTTATATTGAAATTTGGCATTACGATAGGCGAAATTTGCACATTATTTTGATGACAGTTTATTTACAATATCTGTCTGATTGTTAAGATAAAATCAATCAAAAATAATACTTGATTTATGATATTTAGGTAATGCCATGACCCAATTTGACAGCCACTACCCACATGATGTGCAAGCAAACACCGCCTTACCCACCATCAACCAATGGCAGGATAAGCCAAATTTTTTTAATAACATCAGCCAACTGGCAACACAAATTCTTGACCCCATCGCCATTGATAAAGGTCATTATCCTGTCAAAGAAATGGCTGAGCTTGCCAAACTGGGGGCATTTGCCCCACATTTATCCAGTCAAGGTGGACGCTTTGACCAAGCGATTGCCAGTACGGCAAAAATTGCCCAAGTCTGTGGCACAACAGGATTTTTATCTTGGTGTCATCAAGTAATGGGATTGTATCTTGACCAGTCAGACAACACCCAACTCAAACATCAGATGTTAGCCAATCACACACTGGGCAAAACGTTTGGCGGAACGGCGTTATCCAATCCGATGAAAACATGGGCAAACATTGAGCCGATGATTTTGCGTGGCAAAAAAGTGGCAAATGGCTATTTGGTGTCAGGCACATTACCATGGATCAGCCACATCGCCCCAAATCAGTATTGTGGAGCAGTGGCGACGGTTGAGCATGTTGAGACAACACCGTATGATGTGTTCTTTTTATTAAGCTTCGATGATGACCGTCAAACACAATGGAAGCTCAATCCATGCCCAACATTCAGCGGTATGGAAGGTTCAAGCACGTGGCAAATTGAACTCAATGATTATTTTGTGCCAAATGAGACCATCATCGCTGACCCTGCCAAACCGTTTATTGAGCGAATTCGTGGGGCATTTGTGCTGATGCAGATGGGAATTGGTGTTGGGATTATTCAAGGGGCAATAGATGACATTCGTGCTGTTGAAGCCCAACTGGGGCATGTCAATCAATTTTTGGAAGACCAAGCAGATGGTTTGCAACTTGCCCTTGATGGGGCAGTGGCACGCACGGCCGAACTTGCCAAAACACCGTTTGAGTCCAGCAAGGATTATCTGCTTGATGTGTTGGATTTACGCATTCAAGGGGCAAAATTGTCTTTGCGTGCCACTCAAGCAGGCATGCTGCATCAAGGAGCAAGGGGCTATTTGATGACGGCACACCCACAGCGGCGGTTGCGTGAATCCCAGTTTGTGGCGATTGTTACCCCAGCAATCAAGCATTTGCGTTATTTATCGCATCAATTGATGACGGAAGTGACGCCAAACTGAATTGGTTGTGTGTTTTGAATTATACAATATATAATTTTCATTGACATAAGCGAAACAAGGAGTTGTGATGGAAGTTACCATAATACAATGGGACAATGGTGTTGGTGTCAGAATTCCTGCTGGTATTTTGGCAGAATTGAACTTGACCAGTGAACGGCGAGTTGATATTCGTGCTGAAGCGGGAAAGATTATCATTGAGCCAATCCTTGATAATCAAGAAACCCTTGATAAACTATTAAGCCAAATCACACCAAATAACTTACACGATGAAATTGATTTTGGGCAATCTGTTGGCAAGTAACGGTTATGAGTTATGTTCCAGATGTTGGTGATATTGTTTGGTTAGAATTTGACCCGCAAGCAGGGCGTGAGCAAGCAGGACATCGCCCTGCGGTGGTATTAACACCAAAAAGTTATAATCAAATCACAAACTTACTTATCTGTTGTCCATTAACCACAAAAATCAAAGGTTATCCATTTGAAGTGATGATTGATGGTGTGCCACAAAACGTGGCATTATCCGACCAAATCAAAAGTTTAGATTGGAAAGTTCGTCATGCCAAACTTAAAGGTAAAGTAAGTCAGCAAGAATTACAACAGTTGAAAGATAAACTTGCCTTGTTGTTGGACATATCAAACTAAGTCTCCAATATCACTCAAGCCAATAAACAAGAGAAAACAATGAACATAGACAAAGATGGCAACCCAACAGATGGACGTGGCGAATGGCAACAATTTCTTTGCCGAGCGTGTGGTTGGATATATGATGAAAAATTAGGTGACCCAGATGGGGGATTGCCTGCTGGCACACGATTTGATGACATTCCTGATGATTGGCAATGTCCGTTGTGTGGTGTTACCAAGCGAGATTTTGAACCATTTACCCCACGCAATGTCGCCATTGTCAAACCTCAAATCAACCCAACAGGTGATGTGGGAGGTTTGGTGGTCATTGGGGCAGGGTTGGCAGGTTGGGCGGTGATTGAAGCGGTGCGAGCATTGGATTTTGAGTATCCGATTACCTTAATCACCGCTGACACTGGCGACCGTTATCATAAACCACAATTATCGGTGGCAATCAGTCAGCATAAAACTGCTGATGGGTTGATTAACCAATCTGCCATTAGCGAAAAAGACCGCTTAAATGTGGGCTTGGTGGCAGATACTTTTGTCATGCACATTGATGCTGTCAATAAACAAGTGCGTACCACACGGGGTGATTTTTATTATGAATCTTTGGTGTTTGCGATTGGGGCAACGCCTATTTTACCAGCCAGTTTATCCCCTAAATTTGTTTGGCGGATTAACCATATCGACATGTTTGCCAAATTACACAATAAACTTGCAGACAAACCCAATCAGTCCATTGCCATCATTGGTGCAGGCATGGTGGGCAGTGAATTGGCAGAAGACATGGTCAAAGCAGGGCATCAGGTTACTTTAATTGACCGCAACCAATTGCCCCTTGCTGATGTGTTACCAATCAAAGCTGGTCAAATGGTTAAAGATGCACTTGAGCGGACAGGCATTCGTTTTTTAGGTGGTCATGTGGTCAGTGGCATAAAAAAAACCGCTCAAGACCAATATGACATAAGTTTTGAAAATGGCAATCGTATTTTGGTGGACGAAGTGGTGGCAAGCACAGGGTTGATGGTCGATGAACGATTACCAAAACGAGCAGGGATTCGCTTTAACCCACAGCAAGGCATTTTTGTTGATGGTCAAACATTACAGACATCACAAACCGACGTGTATGCCATTGGTGATTGTGTGGCAATCGGTGGGCAGGCGTGCCGTTATGTTGCCCCATTGAGGGAGCAAGCCAATACCATCGCCCATCAAGTGTTGCGTCTTAAGCATTCAGGTTATGCCCATCAATCTCCCATCATTCGTTTAAAAACCAAATCAGTTTCGGTAACGATGACTGGAAATCCTTGCAAGCAAGCACATTGGCAAACCTTGGTAGATGATGGTCATGCCTTAATCATGCAGCAGCCCAAAGAGATGGGCAATGCAAGGGTGGAAATTATGGTGAATGCCAAAGCAGGTTTGATGACACCACATGATGACATGACGATTTAATCATCTCCGCTACCAGCATTGAAGATTGGGAGCTGGATTCATGCTGGTTTTGGCCACGCATATTTGGATTTATTGGCAAAACAAACAACCTTTGCCAAACAAACTGCTTGAAGCCATTCAAACTGCAGACAAACTTGCGATTAGTGCCATTTCTTGTTGGGAATTGGCTCAATTAATTTGTAAAAAGCGAGTAAAATTGTCAATTTCAGTTGCAGGGATTTCCAAACATATCAGTAATTAATGACGGTAATGGCATTATGGTAACGGCACAATACCAACAGCAATGGCACTAAATAAGGTTAATAACGACAACCCCCAAATCCAAAAAAATGAATGGCGAATGTGTTTGCCCATTGATAAATCAGCCAACCCAAGCCCCATCCATAAAGCAGGTGATAACGGTGTCACAAATGTCCCCACAATACTGCCAATAAGCATGGCATAACCTGCTGATGTTGAAGCAACACCTGCTTGGGTGGTGATTTGTTCTACCACAGGGAATAATCCAAAATAATACGCATCTGTACTTAATACCAACTCAAGCGGAATGCCAATAATACCGATGATGATATGTAAATAGGGTAAGCTTGAATTTGGCAGTATCTTAACCAAATCATGAGAGATGGCATCGAGCATGCCTGTGCCTTTTAAAATCCCCAAGAATGTGCCAGCGGATAAAATAATGCTTGCCATAACAATCGCACCACCTGCATGGGCATTGATGCGAGCCAGCTGTTGTTTTGGGCTATGATAATTGGTCAACAATAACACAGATGTGGCAATCATAAACACATACCCAGGTGGTAGCATGCCTGAAAATAATACGGCCATGGTCAGCACAAAAATCACCACATTAACCCAAAATAACTTAGGGCGTGCTAAACTTTGTTCTTCTTCACTTAATTTAGCAGGTTTGATGAGTTCGCTCACATCAGGCAGTACTCCAAACTCTTTCACAATGCGTCTTTTTTCCTTGATGCCCAAAATCACTGCCAAAGCGGTGATGTATGTTAAAGCAATGACTTGCACACCAAATAATGGGCGATACAACTCATTAACATCCATCTCTAACACAGTTGCCACACGTCCTGTCGGTCCACCCCAAGGAAGCATATTTACCACGCCTGCACTTGCTGCTAATAATAAAAATAGCATATAAGGATTCATGCGAAGCTTTTTATACAGTGGCAACAAAGCAGGAACAACCAATAAAAAAGTGGTTGCACCTGCCCCATCAAGCTGTGCCACTACTGACACCAGTACCGTACCGACACTCACGGCGATGACATTGCCACGAGTGAGTTGAACCAACTTATCAATTAAAGGGCGGAATAAACCAACGTCACTCATGATGCCAAAGAATAAAATGGCAAAAATGAACATAATCACAATCTGAATGACTGATTTTGTCCCTTCACCATAAAAATCCTTGATTTGTGCCAAATCAAAGCCTGCCACCATCGCACCGATAATTGGCACAAGCGCCATGGCAATAATGGGCGATACTTTTTCTGTTAAAAGCAAGCCAACAATCACAAGAATAATTGCCAAACCAATGAATGTTAACATAGGATATGTCCCTTAATGTCATGTAATGACATGCCCAATTTTTTATTCATTTTTTATTTGTCAATTGGCTTTTCTACCACTTAGCTTACCCATCGTCAAGAAAAATCCAATTGGCCAAACAATGGCAGGAATAAACCAAATGGGATTGAAAATAAACGCCATGCCCAGTAAGCCTGCTTGTATCACATAATAGCTCATGCTGATTAAAGTAATGCGAATAACCGCCCCTTCACGGTTAATTAAACCAACCACCGCAGACGCTGCCACCACATTATGCACTGATACCATATTACCTGCTGCACCGCCCACCGCTTGTAATGCCACCACCTTACTTGCCATGGCGGTATCCAAGCCAATTTGGGTGGCGGTTGACCATTGAAACGATGAAAACATCATGTTGCTTACCGTATTTGAACCAGCAATAAACGCTCCTAACGCCCCAATGCTTGATGCAAAGAGTGGCCAAGCATCACCAAATGCCCCTGCTGCACTTTGGGCAAGCATCACAGGCATGGCAGGCAATACGGTGGCGGCATCGGCTGCTGATGCTGAATTGATAAACACCTGCACCATTGGAATGGAGCATAATAACGCAGGTGCTGCTGCCAACATGGTTTTAGCGGATATTGACCAGCTTTTTTTAACTTGAGCTTGGTTCATGCCAAAGATAAAAATACAAATAATTGATGCAATAAGCAGGACAGAAGCAGGCGAATACAGTAACATCTCTTTTGTGCTGATGGTTGTGCCAAACAGGTTGTCAAACTTTAAGGTTAAAGCATCACTGGTTAATAGACCTTTAAGTCCAATGGCTGGAATGCGAGTCATAATCAGCAAGATAATGACAATCAAATAAGGTGAAAACGCACGCAATACCGAAAACTTAGGTGCAACGCTGTCATCGTGTTTGTCATGTTGTAATTCACCCATCCATGACTCATGCCATTTTGACGTTTGTGGAAAATCAAAGGTTTCTTTGGGTTGCAAAAATCCTGCTTTGGCAGCAGGCACAACAATCGCCAAACCAATAAAACCACCGACCAATGATGGGAATTCAGGTCCTAAAAATTTAGCGACCAAAAAGTACGGCACAGTAAAGGCAATCCCTGCAAATAAAGCAAAGGGAGCTACTTGTAATCCTTGAGTAAAGGAGCGTTTTTCACCAAAAAATCGTGTTAAAAAGCAACATAAAATTAAAGGGATTAATACCCCAATCATCGCATGGAACATACCAACATTGGCGGTGGTTTGTAGAATATAATCATCTAAGGTGGCAGGGGTAATGGCAGAGATGATGTCTGCATTGTTATCCAACCCATTTTTTACCCCAATCAGCAGTGGTGTCCCAACCGCACCATAAGACACAGGGGTAGATTGAATGATAAGCATTGCCATCACTGATGCCATGGCAGGAAATCCCAAGGCAAATAACAACGGTGCTCCAACAGCAGAGGGTGTTCCCCAACCAGAAGCCCCTTCGATTAAAGAGCCAAATAACCATGCCACAATAATCACTTGAATGCGACGGTCAGGTGAGATGTCCATAAATCCTTTACGAATGGCTAAAATTGCCCCACTTTCTTTGACAGTGTTTAACAATAAAATGGCGGTAAACACAATAAACAAAACGCTGATGGCGGTGATAACGCCTTTGGTGGTGGCAGCCAAAACTTGGTTAATGTCAACATGCCATGCAAATATTGCCAAAGCTGCTGTGATGAGGTAAGTTGCTGCCATTGCATATTTGGCAGGTAATCGCATGATGACCAGCAATAACAGCACGATAAGGATTGGTAATAATGCCAAAAAAGTATACATGGGCAAACGCTCCTTGTTTATAATATTTACAATAACTTTCTTAAATCTTGTTTGTTAACATACATATATGATAGCTTAACAATAATTATCTTAAAGAAATAAAATAATACTCTATTATCCAAAAGTCATTCAATACCATTTATTCAAAAAAACCAGAAAAAACTAGAAAAGATGCGAAAAATGACTGAAAATATGTGTCAAACAGTTTGTTGTTTTCTAAAATTTTATTACTTTTAATTATGAATATTTTGTACAATACATCACAAAGTTACTGGTTTATACTTTACTAAAGGACAAACATATGATTATCTCATCTGGTAATGACTACAAAGAAGCGGCACGTCGTCGCCTACCACGGTTTTTATTTGACTACATTGATGGCGGTGCTTATGCTGAATACACCCTAAAGCGTAACGTCTCAGACTTATCGGAAGTGGCATTGCGTCAACGGGTCTTAAAGGACATGTCAAGTTTGGATCTGTCCACCGAGATTTTTGGTGAACGTCTCTCCATGCCTTTGGCGTTATCGCCTGTGGGATTAACAGGCATGTATGCCAAGCGTGGTGAAGTGCAAGCGGCTAAAGCTGCTGACAAAAAAGGCTTGCCATTTACCTTATCAACGGTGTCTGTGTGTCCGATTGAAGAAGTTGTGCCAGCGATAAACCGCCCAATGTGGTTTCAGTTGTATGTGTTAAAAGACCGTGGCTTTATGCAAAACGTGCTGGAGCGTGCCAAGGCGGCGGGGTGTACCACCTTGATATTTACTGTGGATATGCCTGTGCCTGGGGCAAGATACCGTGATGCTCACTCAGGAATGAGTGGGCCAAATGCTGCCATGCGTCGTTACCTGCAAGCCACATGGCACCCACATTGGGCAATTAATGTGGGTTTATTGGGTCGTCCGCATGATTTGGGTAATATCTCAAAATACATGGGTAAAACCATTGGTTTAGAAGACTATATCGGTTATCTGACCGCCAATTTTGACCCATCGATTTCATGGAAAGATTTGCAATGGATACGAGATTTTTGGGACGGCCCAATGGTGATTAAAGGCATTTTAGACCCTAAAGATGCAAAAGATGCGGTGAGCTTTGGTGCAGATGGCATTGTGGTGTCTAACCATGGCGGTCGTCAGTTAGATGGTGTGCTGTCCACCGCCAGAGCCTTACCAGCGATTGCTGATGCGGTAAAAGGTGACATCAAAATCTTAGCAGATTCAGGCATTCGTAATGGTTTGGATGTGGTGCGCATGCTTGCCATGGGGGCAGACTTATGTATGATTGGTCGGGCGTTTGTCTATGCGTTGGCAGCAGAAGGGGAAGCGGGGGTAACCAATTTGTTGGATTTGTTTGAAAAAGAAATGCAGGTGGCAATGACCTTAACCAGTTCAGCATCGATTAAGGACATTAATCATGAGTGTTTGTTGGATTTTTTAAAGTCATCAAATTCATAAAGTCATCAAACCAAAGTCATTAAACCTGTCAAATGATTAAAATCCATCATCTAACCTAACGTTAATGGGCGATTGGAAGAGACTAAAAAGCATGTCTCTTCCCATTTATTTTTAATTTTATTTATTTTTTAAGCAGATGTTCATAGCGTTTGTCAGTAAGTGTCTCCATAAAAGCGACAAGGGCTTCTACTTTCCTGTCGGTCAGCTTTTGAGCTTTGAGTTCTTCTAGACTGATGTTTTGCGTGACTTCAGCATCATTCCATGGCTTATTTGTTTCAGGATTGATGCGGTTATCTGGGTTATTATATTTATCATAAAATAAGACGACAGTTTTTAGGTCTTTAAATACCCCATTGTGCATATAAGGAGCGGTAACAGCAACGTTTCTTAAAGTTGGCGTTTTGAATTTGCCCTTTTGGTTGGCATCGTGCGTCAGTTTTGGGTGATTCATCAATCCTAAATCAACAAAATCAGTGGCCACTTTCGTCAGTGCCAACATCTGTTTGTTACTGGGTACGCCAATATTGTGGTATTGATAATTGGTGAACGTTTCATATTGGTCATCTTCTTTTGACTGAGGCAATTTGTGGCAACGATGACAATTAACATTGTCGTTGGAGAAAAATAACGTTCGTCCTAAATCTTCTAAGGGTGTTAATTCATATTCACCTTGTAAATATCGGTCATATTTTGAATCAAATGGTGAAAATAGGGGTGTTGTCTCAAAAGAGGCAATGGCATCAGTCATGGCATCATAGGCTTTATCTGTGTCCTGCCAAATGCCTTTACCATAAATATTGGCAAACGCATGCAAATAGTGGGCATCTTGTTTGAGTCGCTGAATGATGGTAGATTTATCCGTACCCATTTCTATGGGGTTCAGTGGTGGCTGGCCTGCTTGAACAATTAGGTCATCTGCACGACCGTCCCAAAATTGTCCACCGACGTATGCTTGATTGATGTCATCAAAATAAAAATTGGGAGAAAAATGGGCATAACTTGCCGTTGGGGTGTTGCGATTGCCAAAAGAATGCCCATCATCTCCTAAAGACACCATGCCTTTAGCAGCGGTTTGTCTGCCATCTGTGAATGCCAAATCAGGATTGTGGCAAGTGGCACAACTCATGGTTTGATTTTTAGACAAACGGGTGTCAAAAAATAACATTTCCCCCAATCGTTGTTTATTCTTTAGTGGTTGCCCATCAATCTGCATTTGTCCATCAATCGGCTTGCCTTTATTAAAGGCATGGGACATCGATGTGCTGGTCAGAGCCATAAGCACGGTGATGCTAACTGCCGTTAACGTGGTCAAAACATATGGAATGTTATGATTTTTTTGCGTGTTGTTTTTTTGCATACCATGCTCCACAATCAAAAAATGGTTGTAACAACAGATTGCCAATACTGCGATGGTGTTTGTCAGTTTTCTTTGTCAACCCAAAAGTGTCTGGCGGTGCATAATCTTGACTAAAAGCTTGCGTGTTGTGCCAATTATCAAAAACACTTAAATATCCACCATAATTTTTATGACCACAAGACACACTGTGATGCAGTTGATGCTGAGCTGGTGACATAAACCACATTTCAAGCCATTTGGGGTATCCAAGATAAATGTGCGAATGTCGCAAATTACCACCAATCAGGGAAAACATCGCCACCAAAGCATTTACCCCAAATATGGTAATGATATTTAACTGTGCGCCAAAAAGCCATAAGCAAATGCCCGTAACCATACCAACACTGAGTGCGTATCGCAAACCAAATAACAAATTTTCCAATGGATGCACCCGATAAAAAGTGATTGGGTTTAATAACGTTGCACTGTGATGAACCTTGTGAAATTGCCATAAAAATGGGTTGGTATGTAGCCAACGGTGTAGCCAGTAGCGACTAAATTCACCAAAGATAAATATCATCAACGTATAAATGGTGGCAATCGTCCAATTTGGCAGTGGTAGGAGCAAAGGGGCATGAACGTAAGTCAAGCCATTAAAAATCAGCGTGGTAACCGTCTTTGCTGATAAAATTAGGGGCATCAAAAGATGGGTTTTAATCAACCAAGCCACCACAAAATATTTGTAATCCAGTATGGACTGTGGGTGTAGCCAGTATTGTCGAAGGTGGTTTTTAACATCGTGATATCTAACATCGTGATGCCTAACATCGTGATGCTTAACATGCTTGTTTGATGATGGTTTGTGGTAAAGCCAATACACCATGGTTAAGATACCAGCACCACACAGATAAACCCAATATAATCTTTGGTTGGGATTAACCAAATATTCATTGACTAAAGGCAGGTCGATAAACAGCATATTGGCTTGCATCAATCACCATCTGCTTCAAGAATGACTGGCTGTATTGGTAAGGCATGGATTAAGTGCTGATAATAGCCAATTTGTAACTGGTGAATGGTGTCATACAGTTGGGTGCTTTTATGGTTGTCCATTGCAAGTTCATCAATGGTTAGGTGTTGTATTTGATGACGGGCATCTTTTAGCAACTTTTGGTTGTCATTTAATGGTTTTTGGGCATGGTATAACTGAGTAATGTCAACCAAATTGAAGTAATCTTGTTGGTCAATCAGCTCAGATTGAGCTTGCAAAATGGCATCAATGGCATTCACACTCAACCCACTGAGATAAAACTCTGCCCGTTTTTTATCTGGATTGTTTTGATATTTTTTGGATAATCCAGCCACATCAGCAATCCGCCATTCTTTTAAAAAATGGCTTTGATTCGCCAGCGTGTTGATTATCTTGGATAAAGAAAGTTTGGGCTGATTTAAGTAATCCACTCTTTTATGTTGATAGGTGTGTTTGATGGTGTCCAGATGTTGACAAATATGTTGGCTGATGGCGTGAGCAATGTGTAAGTCTCGTTGATTAAGATGCTCGTCTTGATATAAAACGACTTCCAGAGCATTGATGGTTTTGTAAGAGTTTTTAAATAGAGCAACTTCAGGTTTGCTATGACTGCTCAATACTTTTTGCATCTGCTCATGAATGTTTTCATTACCAATATGAAATATGTCAATATAACGTGGGGTGTCAATGACATGCACATCAAAATCACCTGCAATGTAAGTAGCTTCAACTTTTTTCCAGTTTAATGCCAAATCTTTAAAATGCTCATCAATCGTTTGGGAACGCACCCCAGCTGTTGACTGTTGTAGTGTTGTTGCCAGTTGTTGACAGCTGTTCAAGGCGATATTGGCATTTTTTTGCAAAACATTATCATAAATACTGGCCAGTGCTTGTTGTTCTTGTTCATGATGCTTTTGTTCATGTTGTTGATGACTGTCTTGTTCTTGTTGGGCAATGGCGAGGGTGCTTAAGCCAACAGCGATGATGATGATGAGTCCGAGATGTTTTATGGCGTGCGGCATCAAACTGCCCTTATGTTGGTGATGGTGAACATGGTTAATTATAACGTGTTTAAGAAGTCCAACAAATCATGACGTTGTGTTTTGTTCAGTTGGATAAATGCCTGTTTTGCCTGTTCTGCTTCACCACCATGCCATAAAATGGCTTCAGTAACGGTGTTGGCACGTCCATCATGTAATAATGGTATGTTAGCACGGCTTTTTGCACCCAATCCCCATAAAGGCGTGGTTCGCCAATGCTGTGGGGTGGCATCATATTCTGGGCGGGCATCAGCCAAATCCGGCCCCATGTCATGCAACAATAAGTTGCTATAAGGTTGAAATATGATGCCATCATGAGTTTTTTGTATGGGAGTATGACAAGTGGCACATTGTAATGTTTTAAATAGAGCCTGTCCGTTACGTTTGCTGTTGTCTGCGATGTTTTTAGGGGCTTTAAGATGTTGTAAATAAAAAGCAATGGCTTGTAGGCGACCCATTGGCAAGTCCAAATCTCCTTCTGGGGTTGGGCGTGGACGTGGGGCATTGACACAGGCAGTTTGTTGCCAAGTACAGTTTTCATTAGGGTGCAAAGGGTTGGTCAGTCCCATGTCGTTAATGGCGGCATCAGCGGTTTGCATCAAAACGCTGGGCATAGATGCTTTATGTCCAAACCGCCCAATGGCAAGGCGGTTATTGCCAACATCGTGATTGCCAATGTCAGGGGCATAATTCACTTTGCCATAAATACCATCTTGATTGCTGTCTTTTTCATCAACTGCTGACAGTATGTCTTCATCAGGAATTTTCTGTAAAAGACCAAGCCCCACTAATAAAGGAGCAATTCTCAAGCTAATGCGTGTTTGTGAATTGGGTGTGCCATATTGCCAATCACTGACCTTGGGTATGGGTTTGCGTAAATGAACCACCGTGCCATCTGCTAACGTTTGTTGACCATATTGCCACACAATGTCTGTTTTGGCTTCAAAAGGAACACCATGAATGCCATTAACCGCTAATTGACTGCCATAAATGGAATCGGTGGGAGTCATTTGTTGGTACTGACCATAATGGTGTTTGTTGGGTTGTGATAACTTAAATACCAAAATGCGACTGTGATTGCCGTCATCGTTAAAGCTTTGTTTATGTCGAGTGGCACGATGACAAGCAACACAAGCATTGGCATTAAATAATGGGCCTAAGCCATCTCTTGCTGTGGTGGCACTGGGGGCAGCAACCCAAGTAATGGTAAAAAAAGAGCGTCCAAGCATGAATTTATCCATATCAGCATCAGACAGCCCATCTATGGGTTGATTACTGGGTAAATGCTCACGAGTCTCTGACCATGGCATTGATAGTAAGATTGGTAAGATTTGGGCATGGCTGTTGGTGATGAAGCACCAACAAATCGCATATAAAATCTTTATACCCCAAATCTTTATGTTTCCCAAAATCTTTGTTTTACCCCTCAATTTTGGTCTCTTCTTGGTCGGTAACATCATCGGTTGTCAGATTAATTTGATAAGCTTTGGCAATGTCAACCATTTTATCTCCCAATCGGCGTAGCTCATTTTTTAAACTGACAATATTCATGGTTGATGCCACATTTTGTGGTTGTATTTGATAATCAAAGTGCATGCTGGTTTTTGCCAAATGATCGATTGTGGCAATGCGTTTATCAATGCTTGCAATCATTTGATTGATTTGTTTTTGTTCATTGGGACTTAAGGTGTCAATTAAGGCGATACGTCCAATTTTTTTACCTTGATAAGTGCCATACAAAACATTTTTAAATCCAGCAAAATTTTGCATGATGTCTCGGTGGGTATTATCAGAAAAACAAGAATGTTCATCTTCTTCACTGGGTGTTAGCACAGCAACGGCGATGCGTTCGTTGGCAAGCTCAGATTTGATAAAAACCCCCATGCCTGTAAAAATATCTTTTAAGGCAGTTTTTTTATCTATATTTTTATCCGCATGTTTGCCCATAAGTCTGCCATTTAGAGCGTTGTAATATAAGCCATTTGGTTGCCATGCTTGGGTTACGGTATGTAAGTCGTCAACCAATTTTTGAGCCGCCGCCGTCAGATACGCCAAACGTCGTTTTGCATTTTTGTCAGTTGTGAAGTCGGTTAATGGACGTTGCCCAGCTGTCATTGGACCATGGGTGATGGTGTCTTCTATAAAATTATGATAGTCTTGGTCTTGCCCCCATAATAAAAATTCAATGGCATGGTAACCTGTTGCAACATTGGCCTCGCCGCCATTTTCATTAAGTTCGGTCAATACTTCAGGGGTGATGTCAGTGATATCAACCGCTTGGGCATTTTCTCCTATTGGTGTGAATAGACCCGTGGCATCAATGATGTTGCCCTGTGTGCGATTGCCATCGGCATCGATGGTATAGTCAATCATGTGTTCATCTAATGGCCACGCATTGATTTGCCCCTCTAAATTGCCATAAATCTCTGCCACCCAACCTTCCTCAGCATCGATAGGACCTTGTGATAGGCGAAAAATTTCTGTCAAACCATAACTTTCTCTGGCCTGTAACCATGCTTCTTTGGCGGCATTTAAGTTTTGTTGAGTTGGATATTTGGCAAATCGCTCTAAAGCTTTTTGCAATATTTTGGCATCGTTTAGGCTGGCTTGATAGCTTTTTTGTGCCAACACGCTGTAGTTTTTTAGAAAGTTTGTTGCCTGTTTTTGTATGTTGATGGATTGATTGAGTTGGACAGCTTGTGTGTGAGCTTGTGTATAAGCTTGTGTGTGAATGGAGGATAAACTTGCAAACGTTGTGGCGATGATGGCAAGTGCGCTAAAAGAGAGTTGTTTCATGATGTTGTCCTGTACTGGGTTGGTTTTACGATATCTTGTCAGCTTTACAATATGTTGTCTTACAGCAAGTTAGCCATATGGACTAATAAGCCAATCTTAGATAACAGTAAAAGAAGATGATGACTGAGTTAAACTGGTTTGATGAGTTACATTTAAGAAACATGTTAGATAAATAATAATCATTTTTATTTATAAATGCAACTTTTAATTTAGCTGGTTCATCAAATCCTCCTAGCGTGGAAACCATGCACTTTAGGGCATGGAGGAAGTGCTGTGTTGTTAAATTGATATTTCACATTTTTAATGATAAAATGTGAGCTATGAAACATCGTGCCTACAAATTCCGCTTTTACCCAACTGATGAACAAGCCAAACTGCTTGCTCAAACCTTTGGCTGTGTGCGGTTTGTCTATAACACGATTTTGCGTTGGCGTACTGATGAATACTACCAAAGCAAAACTAAAATTGGCTATATTCAAGCCAATGCCAGATTGACTTGGCTTAAAAAACAACCTCAATTTGCTTTTTTGAATGATGTTTCGTGTGTTCCCACCCAGCAAGTACTTAGACACCAACAAACCGCCTTTAAAAACTTCTTTGAGGGTCGTACTAAATACCCAACATTCAAAAAGAAAACTCACAAGCAATCGGCTGAATTTACCAAAAGTGCTTTTAAATACACAGACGGTCAGCTTTTTATTGCCAAAAGCAAACAACCGCTTAATGTTCGTTGGTCTAGGCATCTGCCAAGCAAGCCAAGTACCATCACAATCACCAAAGACTGTGCAGGACGATATTTTGTATCGTGCCTGTGTGAATTTGATAATCAAATTTTGCCAAAATCTGATACCGCCATTGGTATTGATGTTGGCATTAAACATATGTTTGTTACCGACAGTGGTCTTAAAATTGACAATCCTCGCCTAACAGCCAAATACGCCACCAAACTTGCTAAGGCTCAAAAAGCCTTGAGTCGCAAAAAACTCGGCTCGGCTAATCGTGCCAAAGCGAGAATGAAAGTAGCCCGTATTCATGCTAAAATCTTAGATTGTCGATTAGATAACTTGCACAAGTTATCTCGCAAATTAATCAACGATAACCAAGTGATTTGTGTTGAAACGCTGCGTGTAAAAAACATGATTAAAAATCCCACGCTTGCCAAGCATATTATGGACGCAAGTTGGGGTAGGCTTATCCAACAATTAGAATACAAAGCTGATTGGGCAGGTAGAAGCTTAGTCAAAATAGACCAGTTTTTCCCAAGCTCTAAACGCTGTTGTAATTGTGGATACACTTTGCCTTTTTTAAGCCTTGATACTCGCCATTGGGATTGCCCTGAATGCAAGACTACCCATGACCGTGATGTCAATGCTGCCAAAAACATATTAACCGCAGGGCTTGCGGGGCTTGCCTTTGGAGAGAATGTCAGTCTTGTGTAGTTAGTCTGCATAAGCCAATCTCGTTGAATTAGGAAACACCCAGTAGCGATATTGGGAATCCCCTTGCTTTAGCTAGGGGAGAGGGTCAAATTGAAATGGTTAATCAGTCGGTCAATTAACCATGGTGAGTTGTGCTTGATGGATTGCAATTTGTGTTGAGATTAGATATGATTGTCAAGGCTTTAATAGACATTTATACAGTTTTCATAAAATACATTTGCCATCAATTTGGAATCATCATGAATGACATCAATCCAGAAATCAAATCACTCATTGAAAGTCAAATTCAAGAACATAAAGTGTTGTTATACATGAAAGGCACACCACAATTTCCACAATGTGGATTTTCTGCTCGTGCCATAGAGGTATTGACGCAAATCGGTCGACCATTTGCTTTTGTTAATATTTTAGAAAATCCAGAAATTCGTGCCACTTTACCCTTGATTGCCAACTGGCCAACTTTTCCACAGTTATGGATTAACGGTGAGTTGATAGGTGGTAGTGATATTATTTTACAAATGTACCAAGCAGGTGAGCTTGCACCCATGGTAGAAGCACATAGCCCAGAAGCTTAACCTTTATCTTAACTCACAGGCCTCAATCTGGTGATTGGGGTTTTTTTGTTTAAGCTTATGTCTGTTTAAATTTAAAAAACAGTCATGTGTCAATTTTTCACAAAATTGGCGATAAAATTGACTATAATGAGCGGTTTTTTCTTTCATAACAATTTTTTTTATAACAAATTTTTTCTTTCATAATAAATAAGCAACAAACGAGGTAACCCATGCGATATCCTAAACATTATGATGTCATTGTCATTGGTGGTGGTCATGCAGGCACAGAAGCGGCATTGGCATCGGCACGCATGGGAGCAACCACATTGTTGCTCACCCATAATATTGAAACTTTGGGGCAGATGAGTTGCAATCCTGCCATTGGTGGCATTGGTAAATCACATTTGGTGCGTGAGGTGGATGCTCTGGGTGGGGCGATGGCATTGGCAACGGACAAATCGGGCATTCAATTTCGAGTACTTAATGGCCGTAAAGGGGCAGCGGTACGAGCAACCAGAGCCCAAGCGGACCGTATTTTGTATAAAGCTGCCATTCGTCATATGTTGGAAAATCAGCCCAATCTTGACCTGTTTATGCAGGGAGCAGACGATATTTTGATGGATAATGGTAAGGCGGTGGCCGTGGTGACTGCCACGGGCATTGAGTTTGGTTGTGAGCAGGTGGTGCTCACATCAGGGACGTTTTTGGGTGGGGTTATTCATATTGGTTTACAAAATGCCAAGGGTGGGCGAGCAGGTGATCCGCCATCGATTCGATTGGCTGACCGTTTGCGTGAACTGAAGTTACCTGTGGGACGCCTAAAAACAGGCACGCCTGCTCGCATTGATGCTCGTACGGTGGATTTTAGTGTGATGACCCCACAGCCTGGAGATACACCTTTGCCTACGATGAGCTATATGGGCAATGTTGCCATGCACCCGCGCCAAATCAATTGTCATATTACCCACACCAACGAGCGAACACATGACATCATTCGCAATCATCTGGACAGAAGCCCTATGTTTAGTGGACAGATAGAAGGAGTAGGCCCCAGATATTGCCCGTCCATTGAAGATAAGATTCACCGTTTTGCGGATAAAGACAGTCATCAAATTTTTATTGAGCCTGAAGGTTTAACCACGCATGAATTGTATCCTAATGGCATCTCAACCAGTTTGCCGTTTGATGTGCAACTTGAATTTATCCGTACAATGAAAGGTTTAGAAAATGCCCACCTAACTCGCCCTGGCTATGCCATAGAATATGATTATTTTGACCCACAAAATCTTAAACCCACTCTTGAGACCAAGTCCATTGATGGGTTGTATTTTGCAGGGCAAATCAATGGCACAACAGGCTATGAAGAAGCAGCAGCTCAAGGTTTATTGGCAGGGTTAAATGCTGCTTTGGCAAGCTTAGGGCGTGAACCATGGACACCAAGACGAGACCAAGCTTATCTTGGTGTGTTGGTAGATGACCTAATTACCAATGGCACAAAAGAGCCATATCGCATGTTTACCAGTCGAGCAGAATATCGCCTACTATTAAGAGAAGATAATGCAGACCAACGTTTAACTGCCATTGGGCGACAACTTGGCTTGATTGATGATGTCCGATGGGATTCATTCAATCGTAAAATGGATGCCATTGCCCAAGAATCATCACGACTAAAAGAGTTGTGGGCAACGCCACAAAATGAACTTGGTGAACGCTTTGCTCAGCAAACAGGTGAACATCTGTCTAAAGAAGCCACTGCCTATGATTTGCTAAAACGTCCCCATGTAACCTTTGCTGATATTGCCAGTATTACTGATGGCCAAGTGGATAAACAGGTGGGGGAGCAGATTGAAATTACCGTTAAATACGCAGGTTATATCGACCGTCAACAAGATGATATTAAGCATATGAAACGTCTTGAGAACACAGCATTGCCTGTGGATTTTGACTATGCCAGTATCTCTGGGTTATCTCATGAAATCATTCAAAAATTAACCCAAATTCGCCCTGCCACATTGGCTCAAGCCAGTCGCATCAGTGGCGTTACCCCTGCTGCGATTCAATTACTTGCCATGACGGTAAAAAAACAGCGTAAAAGTCAGATGGCTTTGATGTCGTCTGAACATGACTAGGGATAACGTATGGGCTTGGTGTTTTAGTATTTTTAGATTTTATCTATATTTGAGACCATGAGCATCATCGTATATTATGCTCATGGCTTTTAGGGTTTATTCAAAAAAATATCTTAAGATACGTTAGCATCTTTTTTCAACTGGTGTAATGATAGTGCAATATCAGTACTGATATCAGAATATTCTGAACCTGCACCAATCATTTCTTTGGCTTTATCAAAATTTTTTCGATTGATTTCTTTTGCTACTTTACCGATTTCTTTGTGGAATTCTGCATGTTTTTGTTTGCAGTGGCGATAACTCTCAAGAGCAGCCAAGGCGTTTACGTTATCTTCATCATAAAGCCAAACACCTAAGACACATAAATCATCACGAGACACTTTGGCTTCATCTAGGGTCTCTTCATTATTAATGGCTTCTCTTAATTTGCCTTTCCAGTCTGCATGAGCTTTTAATGCTGCACTAAAATCTAGAGGTTGAATGGTTGTGCTGGGATTACTCATAAAGAAATATCCTAATCAAAATAAACATGGTTAATTTGCTTATGTGACTTGTTAATTTTTATCAATAGATGTTACTTTTTTTATTAAAAAAACTAAACAAATCTTTGCTATTTTATCAAATTTAAGGGGGGGGGGCAACCTTTTATAGCCATAAAATCCTGTGTTTACAAATCATGGTTTGTAATCGTATTATGTGGTTTTTTATCAAAATGGGGGGCATATTTTAATTTGGCATTAGGATAGATGAATTATGCACATGATTTTATAAGAATGTTCTTTACAATACGCAATTGATTTATGGCGTATTTATTATTTATTCGTGCAACCGTGTGTTGGTTTCGTCGTTTTATCAAATGTTATGTGTGATTTGTAAAGTGCCTGCCATTGATGAAATACATTGATAAAAAATACATTGATAAAACACCATGAAAACAAGACAGGGTTTAAAATGATGTGAGAAGTTATGTCTGTTTTAATCAGTTCTGCCAGCTTTGCTTTTTCTATTATGTTGCCAAGTTTGTTGTTAATGGGATTGGGGTTTTTCTTACGATGGCATCATAAAATCAGTCGAGAGTTTATTAATGACGCATCACATTTGGTGTTTCAATACAGTTTGCCATGTTTATTATTTTTAAGTTTATTCAATACGCAGGTGGACATTAAAGCACAGTTACCATTAATAGGGGCTGGGGTGGTGGTAACATTGCTGTTGTTTGTTGGGGCTGAAGTGTATGCACATTATTTTATCACCAAGTCAGAAGATAAAGGTGTGTTTGTGCAAGGGGTGTTTCGCAGTAATATCGCCATCATTGCTTTGGCAACGATACATAATGCTTATGGGCAAGTGGGTTTGGGTATTGGGGCGGTATATATGGGGGTGTTGATGGTGCTGTTTAATGTGTTGGCGGTCATGACGTTAAGCCATCATGGCAGTCGTCAGTTTAACACTCAATCTAAAACCACGGCACAAACCTTGTCTTTGCTTGGGGTTAATCTTATTAAAAACCCACTGAATATTGCTTTATTGCTGGCGGTGATTGCTAAGGCATTAGATGTACCAACACTGCCAGCATCTGTTGTCAATGTGGGTGAATTATTGGCAAGGGTTGCTTTACCGCTTGCTCTGATTTGTGCTGGGGCAACCGTGAATTTTAAAGACATGTTAAGTTTGTCTGGTGTGTCGATGCAGGCAAGTCTGATTCGTATTTTTATTGCCCCTATGTTGGCGATATTGGTCGGTTGGGCCTTTGGCTTGATAGGGGGAGTGGCGTTTATTCCCCATGCCAACGAGACCGCTGACATGGTTGATATGGCAAAGGTACAAATGGGGGTGTTATTTTTGATGGTATCTGCCCCCACAGCAGTGGTGAGTTATGTCATGGTAAAGGCCATGGGTGGTAATGAAATTTTAGCCGCCAACATCATCGCATTTACCACCATATTTAGTATGATAAGTATGGCGGTGGGGTCGGCGGTGTTAAGGGCAATGGGGTGGATGTGATGCGATATGGTTTAACTTGCTGAGTGCAACGCAAACATCAGTGCAACGCAAATATCAGTTTAAAGCAAATAATTCAAGCGTGCTGGTCAGCTCAATGGACGCAAGACGCATGTCTTGTTCCCAAATATTGGCAGCGACAATCAGTTCATCAGGACGATATGTGTCAATGAATTGCCTAAGCTTGGGTCTGACGTCATCAACACCACCAACAAAAGAGATTGCTTGGCTTTGCTCTACAAATGCCTGCTCTTGTGGGTGCCACAGTGTGTCCATATTGGCAACAGGTCTTGGCACTTTACCCAAATTACCACGCACCAGTTGTAAAGCACTTTGTTGAGCCGATGTGAAGTGATAATGGGCTTCGTCAGCATCATTTGCCAGCAGTAAGTTGGCGGCAAGCATGACATATGGCTGTTGGCAATGGGTAGATGGCTGGAAGTTTTGTCGATAATGGGCAATGGCATCACCCATCATTCTAGGGGCAAAGTGGCTGGCAAACGCATAAGGTAAGCCCAATTTGGCCGCCAAATTGGCCCCAAACAGTGATGACCCTAATATCCACACTGGCACACGACTGCCCATACCGGGGTAGGCGGTAACATCATTGCTGGCATCGCTGGCGTACAGATAACCCATCAGCTCTTGCACATCTTGTGGGAAGCCATCAGCACTGTGCATGGTACGCCGTAATGCTCTAAATGTTGCCCCATCAGAGCCGGGGGCTCTGCCCAAACCTAAGTCAATGCGGTCGCCATACAAGGCTTGTAATGTGCCAAACTGCTCAGCAATCACCAATGGTGAATGATTGGGCAACATCACACCACCTGAGCCGATGCGAATGCGACTGGTTTGAGAACCAATGTGCGACAGCAGTACAGCGGTGGCAGCACTGGCAACGGCAGGCATGTTATGATGCTCTGCTAACCAATAGCGATGCAACCCTGCTTTTTCAGCTGTTTTTGCAATGGCAACGGTTTGTTTAACCCCATCAGCAATCGAACGCCCTTCAGCGATGGGAGCTAAGTCCAGATAAGATAATTTTGGTGTTGGCTGATGATTCATTTTGGCACTTTATCCTTAAAATAAAAACAGTTATTAAAAAACAGTTATTAAAAAACAGTCATTTGAAAATTGGTCGCAAACACATCGCATACAAATCACTTGCCAACCCCATCAAACTGTTGTTGACATAAGTGAATAAACGCCTGTCCAAATTCACGCACTTTGGCATCATCACGCACGGCTATCCAACTGGTAAATCGCCCAAATGCGTCAATGTCCAGTGCGGTTAAATTGGCATAATGCGTTGGTTCATAAGCCATCTGGGCAATGATGCCTACCCCAAGCCCTGCTGCCACATAGGTGCTGATGACATCAGCATCGAGTGCTGCCAGCACAATATCAGGCGTTAGTCCAGCATTTAAAAAGGTGTCATCAATCACCCCACGTCCTGTAAAACCACCATGATAAGTGATGATGGGATAGCTTGCCAAAGTTGGTAAGTCTAGGGGCAAACCCAAGCGGTCTTCTGTGGCTAATGGGTGATTTTTTGGCACAATCACCTTATGCGACCAGTCATAATAGCGAGTGCATCGTAAATAGTCGTTGTTTAGCAAAGCTTCGGTGGCAATGCCAATGTCGGCTTGCCCACGAATGACCATTTGGGCGATGCTCTCTGGGTCGGCTTGTTGCAGCACCAAATTGACCTTGGGATAGCGATGGCGAAATGCCATGACTATCTGGGGCAACACATAGCGTGCTTGCGTGTGGGTGGTGGCAACGGTCAAGGTGCCTTCTAGTGGATTGGTGTGGTCTAGGGTAATGTTTTCGATGGTGCGAATTTCGGTAAAAATTGTTTCGATATGTGGCAGTATGGCTTGTCCAACTTCGGTTAAGCCTGTCAGTCGTTTACCTTGACGGATAAAGACATTGGTTTTTAATTGACTTTCAAGAGCGGAGATGTGTTTGGATAAGCTAGATTGGCTGGTATGTAGGACGTTGGCAGCTTGGCTTAAGTTGTAGCCATTGATGACGGTGTGCCAGACGGTTTCTAGCTGTTTTAGCTGGATTTGTAAATGACGTTGATTGATGATGATGTCAAGGGACATGAATGTGTGGTTCTCGTATTTGGCTGGCTGTATTTGGCTGATTGATGCGTTTATTTTAGGGCATCTTTGATGGCGTTGATTAAAAATGCTTGTAAATCGTCATCACTGTTTTTTATGTGTTCACTGATTTTATCATATAGACGTTGGCTAACATTGATGGTCAGTTCGATGTCTTCACCGACTAAGCTGTGTTTATTCACACTGATGATTGCCCATGTCCAGCCTGCGTATTTTGTATCAACCAAATGAGTGTTAATATCACTGGCTTGAGGCAGGGCGTTGTCTTGGTCGATGCAATCGCTTAGATAAGCAAATACCGCTTGGCGGGCATGGGCGATGGTGTCTGCCATGCTGTTACTGGTAATCTCAAGTGAAGGAATGTCAGGTAATTTAGCGACAAACTGACCGTCATGGGGTTTGATGGCAACAGGATAAAGCATGTGATGTCCTTATTATTTTATTAAAGTGGTGTTTTATAAAAGTGATGTTTTACCATGACCATGAAAATAGCCATAAAAAAATGGCTGTTTCAATGAGAGTTTATGCAGATAACGCTATCCATGTATGGCATTATAATATGATTTGAATTACCATAACACACTTAATTATAAATTGCTCAATATTGCCATGGCGTTATTGAGATGTTTAGATTTGATTTTTGAGAACTTGCATGAACCATACCGACAAGCAACCTTCCAATCAGCCACCCAATCCAATCATCGAATCTGTGCCAGCCAAGCAAATTTCAGACCAGCAAGCGTTAGACGTACCACACATCACCACCACCATGACAAAAAAATCATGGCAACAGGCGATGATGGCTTATCTTGATTGCCGTGCGTTGATCATGCTGTTTTTGGGTTTTTCTGCTGGCATTCCCATTTTGTTGATATTCTCAAGTCTGTCATTGTGGTTAAGAGAAGCTGGGGTTGATCGCAGTGTGGTAACCATGTTCAGTTGGGCAGCTTTGGGCTATTCGTTTAAGTTTATTTGGGCGCCTTTGATAGATGCTGTGCCATTGCCTGTGCTGACCGCTAAAATGGGACGCAGACGGGCGTGGATGTTGATATCCCAAATTGGGGTGGTGTTGGCCATTGTTTTGATGGCAAGCATTAACCCTGCTGAACAGTCTTTGCTGCCGATGATGGCAATGGCAGCGGTGCTGTTGGGCTTTTCTTCTGCCACCCAAGACATTGTGATTGATGCGTATCGCATTGAGTCAGCACCCCTTAATATGCAGTCGGTGTTGTCTGCCATGTATACGGCAGGTTATCGGTTGGGCATGATTGTGGCGGGAGCAGGGGCGTTATATTTGGCAGACAGTTTTGGTTCAACCGAAGCGGTTTATCATTATCCTGCTTGGCGTAACACTTATTTTATCATGGCGGCGGTGATGGGTGTGGGCATATTGACCACATTATTGATAAAAGAGCCACTGATAAAAGAACCATTGATAAAAGAGCCGATGCTAACAACAGAACCCATTAACCAAGAAATACGCCAGATGGGTCAAACCAGTGATTATGTGCGTTTGGTGGCGGTGTTTGTGTTGTCAGTGATGGCGTTTATCATGGTGTTTAAGCTTTCTGGTTCATTGTTACCAAAAGTGGACAGCCCATTGATGGGATTTTTGTTGGAAGTGGTGCATTTGGTGTTGGCGTTGGGGCTGGCGTTGGTAACAGGTTATGCGTTGGTACAGGCCAAATTGGTGGATAAGCAGGTGGCATTTGCCACTTGGATTGAGCCAGTACTGGATTTTTTTCGTCGTTATGGCTCACAAGCGATGTTGCTCCTTGCATTGATTGGGTTGTATCGCATTTCTGATATTGTTGCAGGGGTCATCTCCAACGTGTTTTATCAAGACATGGGCTTTAGTAAAACTGACATTGCCACAGCGGTGAAGTTGGTGGGTGTGGTGATGGTGATTGTTGGGGGGTTTTTGGGTGGTATTTTGGCACAAAAGATGCGTATCATGCGAGCCATGATGGTGGGTGCGATATTGGCATGTGTTACCAATTTATTGTTTGTTCTGTTGACCTTACACCCAGGTGAGCTGATGTACATGTATGTGGCGGTGATATTTGATAATTTGGCTGCTGGGCTTGCCAGTGCCGTGTTCATTGCTTTTTTATCGGCATTGACTTCCATTCGTTTTACCGCTGTGCAGTATGCCATTTTTAGTTCATTGATGACGCTGTTGCCTAAGGTGTTGGGCGGTTATTCTGGGGCGATTGTGGACAACATGGGTTATCTATTTTTCTTTATCTTTACCTTTGCCATTGGCATACCCATTTTGGGGCTGATTTATTGGGTAGATAAGAAGATGGACATTGCTGAAGTGCCAAAAAACTAAAACCAAAAAACCAAAAAACCAAAAAACCAAATATGTCATTAACCATCAAACAACTCAAAGCTCAGTTCACCAGTATTTATGCTGATTTGCCGACACATTGGCAAAGAGATTGGCTGCTGCATATTATTGACAAGCCCAGTGGTTTTTTAATCAGTGATGATGACCATTTGCTCAGTGATGATGAATACACACGTTGGCAGGTAGGCATGAATAAGATGCAAGCAGGCACACCTTTGGCATATTTGACGGGGGTTCAGGCGTTTTGGGGGTTGGATTTTGCAGTCAATGAACACACGCTGATACCTCGTCCTGATACGGAAGTGTTGGTTGAGCAAGTGTTGATATGGATTGAGCAACAGTCGCAAGATGCTCAACATCGTTGGCAAACAAACCAGCATCAGCCATTGAAGCTGTTGGACATGGGAACTGGCTCTGGTTGTGTTGCCATCAGTCTGGCGTTTGAGCTTAATCAACGTCAACACAAAAAACATCAGCAATATTTTAACAGCCAATCATGGCAAGTATTTGCCACTGATATCAGCCCACAAGCATTGACCATTGCCAAAAAAAATAGCCTAAGCAATTTGAATGATTCAAAAAATTTAGATTTAACCCAAACATCAATCACATTTTTACAAAGTCATTGGTTCAATGATTTGCCAATACCCCAATATGATGATGATAAGTTTATGGTGATTGTCAGTAATCCTCCCTATATTGATAAAGCCGATGCTCACCTTGCTAATTTAACTGCAGAACCCATCACCGCTTTGGTGGCAGATAAGCAGGGTTTGGCAGACATTGAGAGCATCATTATGGGAGCAAGGGCATATTTGCAGGTCAATGGACTGTTGGCGATTGAGCATGGGTACACACAGGCGAAAGCGGTTAGGAACATATTTGATACTTATGGTTATCACAATGTCCGCACCGTACAAGATTATGCTGGGCAAGATAGGGTAAGTTTGGGTGAGCTTGAATGAATTGAAATGAGTTGAAGCAAACGTAGCGACAACACAGCCACTTAATAGCCACTTAAATCTAGCAACTTAAATAACTTAAATATAGCCACTTAGCCATTGAGTAAAATGACCTTGTTTTTAGTTTGGTCATTTTTAGTGATTTGTTTATTAATTTTTATAAAAATTTTATCAAAAGGGTATGTTATGTCAGAAACCACCAGCAAAACCACCAATGACATTGAAGTCATCAACTCACAACTGCCTGATGCCCCAACAGGCAGTTCAGACAATATGTCAGCAGATGCGTCATCTGCTCAAGCATATCAAAAAATATATTTGCAAGATTATCAAGCCCCAGCATTTAACATTGCCCAAGCGGACTTGACCATTCAAGTGTATGACCAGCACACATTGGTAAGCAGTCATCTACACATTCAAAAGCAAGATGCTGATTATCAAGGGGGTTTAACCCTTGATGGTGTGGGGCTTGAGCTGATTGACATTGCCATTGATGGGCAAACACTGCCCAAAGAGCGTTATCACACCGATGCCACCAGTCTGATGATAACCGATGTGCCTGATGATTTTAGTTTATTCACTCGTGTCAAAATCGACCCCAATCACAACACCGCCCTAGAAGGCTTGTATCGAGCAGGAGAGGGTGATGATACCATGTATGTAACCCAGTGTGAGCCTGAAGGCTTTCGAAAAATCACCTATTTTATTGACCGACCAGACGTGTTATGTGAATACACCACTCGCATCGAAGCAGACAAACGCTATCCTACCTTGCTTGCCAATGGCAACCTTATTGAAGCAGGTGAGATTAGCGATGCCAATTCTGGCAATGCTGGCAATCGTCATTATGCTGTGTGGCATGACCCCACCAAAAAGCCCAGCTATCTGTTTGCTTGTGTGATTGCTGATTTGGCGGTATTAGAAGACAATCATATCACCAGTGAAGGCAGAGATGTTTTGTTGCAAATCTATGCCAAACCCAAAGACATCAGTAAGTGTGATGTGGCAATGACTGCCTTAAAAGATGCCATGCGTTGGGATGAAGTGAACTATGGGCGAGCTTATGACTTAGACCGTTATATGATTGTGGCGGTCAGTCAATTTAATATGGGGGCAATGGAAAATAAGGGCTTGAACATCTTTAACACCGCTTGTGTGTTGTCTGAACCTGCCACCACCACCGATGCCAGAAGCTTTAGAGTCAAGGCAATCATTGCTCATGAATATTTTCATAACTGGACGGGCAATCGCATTACCTGCCGAGATTGGTTTCAGCTGTGCTTAAAAGAAGGCTTGACCGTCTATCGTGATCAGTCTTTTTCTGCTGACCAACAATCTGCCAGTGTACAACGCATCGAAGATGTGGCGATATTGCGGACAAGCCAGTTTGCTGAAGATGCCAGCCCATTGGCTCATCCTGTCCGTCCAGAGAGTTTTATTGAGATTAACAACTTTTACACCGCCACCGTGTACGAAAAAGGGGCGGAAATTGTTCGAATGTTGGCAAACTTACTTGGTGAACAAAAATACCGTGCAGGCATGAATGAATACTTTAAGCGTTATGATGGTCAAGCGGTAACGGTAGAAGATTTTTTGTCAGCCCTTGCCACCCAAGATGTTCACGTTCTTGACTTTATGCCATGGTATCGTCAAGCAGGCACGCCTAATGTTCACATTGAACAAGACTTTAATCCCACCACCGCTCAGCTGAATTTGAGCATCAAGCAACACACTCGAGCAGTAACAGGACACCCCAAGCCTGTTGCTTTGCCCATTCCTATGGACATGGCGGTGTTTGATAGGCAGACAGGCAACCTTGTGTTTGAACAGACGCTTTTGATAACCCAAGACAACCAAACGTTTGAGCTTGACTTATCGACTGTGTTGCCAACAGTCGATAAAATGCTTGACCCTGTGTTATCAGTATTTCGCAATTTTAGCGCACCTGTAACGGTGGACTTTGCTCAATCCACTGATGATTTGTTATTTTTAATTGCCAATGAAACCAATGGCTATAACCGTTGGCAGGCAGGGCAAGGGGTGGTTAATCGCTTACTCAGACATGGCAATGATGATGGTATTCATGGTGGTGGCAACGTGGTTGACGCACTTCGTGATGAACACCAGCGTTATTTTGCTACTTTAAATCAGGTCTTAGCAGAGTTGACGCAGTCAGATCCCATGTTGGCATCTTATATGCTTGATGTGCCAAATGAAAATGAGCTGGCAACTGGACTTAGCCATGATTATGACCCAATGCTTATTAAAAACAAACGAGATGCCTTTATTAAACACATGGCAACTGCCTTACAAGACACTCTGATAACCGCATATCAACATAGCCAAGCAGAAAGTTATGTGGATAGCCCCAACGCCAGAGGCAAGCGAGCATTACGCAATGTGTGCTTGTACCTTCTTGGCTTTATTGAGCAAAAACAAGCCATGACATTTGCCACCCAACAGTACGCAGATGCCCACTGTATGACTGAGCGACAAGGGGCATTACAAACCCTAATTAACATGAATAACGCCCAAACACAACTGTCGCATTTTTATCACACATTTTCAGATGAACCGTTGGCAGTGGATTTATGGTTTGCCGTGCAAGCAGGCAAGCATGATGTGTCTGTGGCAGAAATCCAAGCCCTAATGCACCATGAACAATTTGATTGGCATACGCCCAACCGAGTGCGTGCGGTATTGACAAATTTTGCCAATCGTCCAGTGGCATTTTGGTCAACCGATGGTATTGAGCTGTATTGTCAAGCCATTGGTAAGCTTGATGACATCAACCCAGTTTTGGCTTCAAGACTGCTACAAAGTGTCTCTCACTGGCACACATTGATAAACTCGAAACAAGTCAATGTCAAAGCACGCCTACTTGAGCTAAAAACCAACATTCACTCTAAAAATGTCAGTGAAAGCTTAGATGCGATTTTATCGGTTGAATGACTAAAATGACTAAAATGACCAAAACATAATGACCATGCTAAAGTCATCTTCATCATGACTTACTGACCAGAAACTTAAGACCAGAAACTTAAGATTAGGAACTTAAGCAGATAGCTGTTAAAATAACGGCTGTCTTTATTTGATGTTTAATAAAAATCTGATACTTGAGAAAAATTGCAATATGTTTCAATTACATGCCACACTTGCCAAAGACACTTTCTATGTTGGGGAATTTCCCTTATCCACTTGTCGTCTGATGAATGACTGTCAATTTCCTTGGCTAATACTTGTGCCAAGGATAGCAGGAGTGAAAGAAATCTATGAACTCAGCCCAAATGACCAAGTGCAGTTTTTACGTGAATCCAGTTGGTTATCTAGCCAACTTGCTAAGACATTTGGGGCGGACAAAATGAACGTGGCTGCCCTTGGCAACCAAGTGCCACAATTACATTTTCATCATATCGTGCGATACCAAAACGACAGCAAATGGCCAAATCCTGTTTGGGGAACACCTGCCATTCCTTACAGCAATGCGGTGCTTGCCAACATGCAGCAGGCATTGATGATGGCACTTAGGGGTCATCATGAAATGCCATTTCAATGGCGTTTTGACGTGTAAAACGTTGATGGCATACCAATCACCCCATATCATCCATATCATATGGTGGCAATGTTTAGTTAGAAATGTTTAGTTAGATTAGGTGTCGCTGACAAAAATGCCCACTGAACGCTCTTGTACTTATCCGCATGTCGAGTTCATACCGATATTGGTATCAGCATTGTTGTTGGTGCTTTGGGGTCAGCTGGACATGTCATATCATCATGCCGATAACATTCATCTGTTAACATGGCTGTTTGTCGCCTTGATGGCAGCAGTAGGTATGATGGGCTGGTCTTCAAACAGAGCCAACCAGCATCAGCCGTTAATCAATGATGGTTTAGATGTGCTTAGCTTGTTTACTTTGGGGTCTTTAATATTATCAACGGGGTTGTATTCGTTGGTGAATCTGCTTTATGTTGCCATGATGCTGATACGTTTGATAAAAATTCAACCGTCAACTCGCTTGGTCAAATTGCTGGTTGCCTTATTGCCATTATTGACGGCTTATGCGTTATTCACACAGGTGCATAATCCTGTTTATGATGTGTATTTTCCGATGTTGCCTGATGTGATGCAAGCGGCGCTGTTGGCACTTGGGTTAATGGGCATGGTGGCAGATGGGTATTATTTACTCCATGATGCCAATCGATTAGATAAGCAATCAAGTAAGATGGGCATCAATCATACCACTGATAACAACACCGTACTTAACGAACGCATCAAAGAGCTTGGCTTGGTCATCAACAGTTTAACCCGCTATGTGCCTTGTCAGTTACACTCATCGATTATTCGTGAGCATCATACCCCCATCATTTATAACAAACGCACCGAATTGACCTTAATGTTTGCTGACATTGTTGGCTTTACCCAATTGTCTGAAAGCTTAAGTGCTGAGCATTTGGCAAATGTTTTAAACACCTATATGGCAGCCATGACACGCATCAATATCCAGCATGGGGCGTTATTGGATAAATTCATCGGTGATGGCATGGTGTGTTTTTTTGGTTATCCTAAGTCCAATGATGTCCGTGGTGATGCTGTGGCGTGTGTGGCAATGGCGTTAGACATGCAACAACAAATGCACCTACTTAGCAATCAGTGGCAGATGATGGGGATTGATGATGTTCATATCCGCATTGGCATCAACACAGGTTGCTGTCATGTGGGTAATTATGGCAGTAAAGACCGCATGAGCTTTACCGTGATAGGGCGAGAGGTTAACTTTGCCGCTCGTCTGGAAGCGGCTGCTCAACCCAAAGAAATTTTAATCAGTCAATCAACTTATGACTTGGTCAAGCATAAATTTCATTGCCAAAAAGCAGGCAGTCTAAAAATTGCAGGATTTCAGGACACATTACCCTGCTATCGAGTGATGGCAAACCCTCAAGAAATCCAGAAATCTGAGGGGGGGGGGGCATGCTCAGAACACTTATGTCATATAGAATAAGGCAAGCGGGGTAGGACGCATATTACGCATATTAATGATTCTCTGATGCGTGATTAATGGTGTATTTGGGAATTTCGATTTGTAAATCCGTGTCGTCTAAGATGACTTGACATGATAAACGGGAATCAGGCTCAAGCCCCCAAGCACGGTCTAGCAGGTCGGCTTCAATGTCGTCCATGTCATCAAGACTGTTAAATCCCTTTCGCACAACCACATGGCAAGTGGTGCAAGCCTTTGACATGTCGCAAGCGTGTTCTATTTTTATGTTATGTTCAAGCAAGCCTTGACATAAATTATCGCCTTCATTAAGTTCAATCTCCGCACCATCTGGGCAGATTTCGTGATGGGGCAATATGGTAACTTTGGGCATGATGACTCCAATTTGGGTTTGCTTTGTTAAAGCGTGTTTTTATTCAAACAATGACTTGATGTGATGTCAATATGACATGACATCAAGTCAATATGTCATCTATGATTGCCATTGACTGGGTGTTGTGCCTGTCATGCTTTGGCGAACCGCTTGGTTCATAATCACACTGGCAAAGTCATCGCTGATGCCTTTTAGGTTGCTAACAGCGGTGTGCAGATGGTTTTTATTACCCATACTAATGGCATTTTCAACGTGTTGCATGGCGGTTTTTAGTGCTTGTGTTTGCGTGCTGTCCAATAAATGGCCAAATTCAACCAACGCCGACTCAATCGCCAACAGCTCCCGTTTGGCTTCTACTTGACTTTCAATCAGGCTACGTTGGTCTTTATCTGACTGAGCATTATCAAACCCTGCTTGTAGTAGCTTTTCTTGGTCAGCGTCAGACAGTCCATAAGATGGCTTAACCTGAATGTTGCTTTGTTTGCCTGTGGTCAGCTCTTGGGCGGTTACGGTCAGTTGCCCATTGGCATCAATGGTAAAACTCACTTCGATGCGAGCCAATCCTGCTTTCATGGCAGGAATGCCAGTAAGTTTAAATTGCCCTAACGAACGATTGTCCGCCACCGTATCACGTTCACCTTGCACCACATGAATAATCATGGCGTTTTGATTGTCTTGATACGTGGTGAAAACCTGCTTTCGACTCACTGGAATGGGGGTGTTGCGTGGAATGATGACTTCCACCAATCCACCCATGGTTTCAAGCCCCAAAGATAAAGGTGTTACGTCCAATAACAGTACTTGTTTATCTGATTGTTGATTGATGAGTTGGTTGGCATATCTGGCAGCCCCCAACGCGACCACTTCATCAGGATTGATGCGAGATAAGGGCGTTTTGGCAAAATAATCCGCAACCAACTGTCCAATGATGGGCAGTCGGGTTGAACCACCCACCAGCACCACATCATCAATGGCGGATTTATCCAGTTTGGCATCTCTTAATACTTGCTCACACACTTGTAGCGTGCGATTGGTAACGGGCAATATGATTTGTGCCAGCTGTTCTGCATTCAATGTGCCTTGCCAATGTGTGTCATTTAAGGTAACAAAAACATCAATTTGGGCTTGGTGAGATGCTTGTTGTTGGAGTTGTTGGCTAAGCTGCTCTTTATATGTTTTTGCCAATATGTTAAGCCGTTGTTTTTGTAGATTGTCTATCTGTTTTGGCTCAAATCCAGCTTGTTTTATTAACCAATTTGCCAAAAGTCTGTCTATGTCATCACCACCCAACGCACTGTTACCCCCTGTTGCCACCACCTCATAGATGCCTTGATTGAGCTTAAGCAATGATACATCAAACGTGCCACCACCCAAATCATAAATCAGATGATACGCTTGTTGCTGATTTTGGTCTAAACCATAAGCCATGGCGGCGGCGGTAGGTTCATTAAGCAATCGCAAGACATCAAGACCAATCAGTTGAGCGGTGTCTTTGGTGGCTTGGCGTTGGGCTTCATCAAAATAAGCAGGAACGGTAATCACCGCCCCAACAATGCTGTCATCAGGTAGGGCTTGTTTGGCTCGCTGATATAACTGCTCAAGAATCATGGCAGAAATTTCAACAGGATTTTTGTTGCCTTGTGGGGTTGCGATGCTTGGCATAAAACCGTCATCACCAACCAGCTGATAAGGGTGGTTAAAGCGAATGTCTGACTGAGTGCGACCCATAAAACGCTTGATGGAGCGAATGGTATGCTGTGGATATTGTTCTGCCATGGTTTCAGCAGGATTGCCAACCAAAGTGGTGTCTTTACCAAAATACACCACCGATGGTAATAGTTTTTGGCAATCCACACTGTCTTGCACAGATTTGCCATCACCTGATTGGCATTGGCTGACTTTATCACCAATAACTTGGGGCTCACCTGAGCGAGTAACTGCCACCAATGAGTGGGTTGTCCCTAAATCAATGCCCAAGGCAAAACGGTGGGCGTGAGGTTTGGCACTGTGATGGGGTTCAGCAATTTGCAATAATGACATAGTTTATTAACCACGAACGTTTATTAACCACTTATTAACCACTTATTAACCACTTATTAACCACTACGTTGATTAAAAACCACCAAATAGTGATTAAAAATAACACATATTATAAAGAAAACGGGATAATAGGCACAGCCCAAACCAGAGTCTAAACGTATAAATCATCATCTAATGTGTCTATTTGCGATGACTTATCCATCTTTTTGCTGATGTCTTTATCAATTTTTACCAAAAACTGAAGTTTTTGCGTGGCATCGATTGCCGACTGCCAATCCTGCTGATGGTAAGCTTGGGTAAAATCATTTGATAATTGTGCCAACCAATCTTGCATTTGCTTTTGTAATGAAGGTAATTGTTGGGCATCTGCATCATCAAGCCTAATACGAAAATCCATCGCCAAATCTAAAAAATCCAAATCATAAATGGAATCTTGAATGTGTGCGTCTTGCCCAACCAAGGCCAACAAATGGCTGGCACGGCTATCTGGGTATCGTAGGGTTTGGTAGCCTTGGTTAATCACCGCAGACATTTGTTCACTTTGTCTGTTGTTGGTTTTACTGTCAATAACATCTGGGTGATATTGAGTTTGCAAGGCACGCAGTTGGCTGTCCAATACGGATAAATCAATCTCAAAAGCAGTTGGTAGTTTAAATAAGCTAAAATAATTCATTAATAAATCCGATTAAACTGTAAACGATTCACCACAGCCACATTCGCCTTTTTGGTTGGGGTTGGTGAATTTAAACCCTTCGTTCAAACCTTCTTTGACATAATCCATTTGCAAGCCATTTAGATAAACCATGCTTTTTGGATCAACAAAAAGATTCACGCCTTGACTTTCAAAGCGTTCATCATTGTTGTCAGGCTCATCAACAAACTCAAGCACATACGCAAGCCCCGAACAACCAGCCGTTCGCACACCCACACGTATGCCTTCGCCATGCCCACGATTGGCTAAAAAGTTACGGACGTATTCACCTGCGCGTTCGGTCAGTTGTATCATGTTATGTTCTCGTCAGTTTTATTCACTCTTATTTGTCAGCTTACTTAGCGTTATCTTGCTTAGCGTTATCTTGCTTAGCAAGCATTATCTCAGCAATCTTAAGCACCCACTTTAGTTTGATAATCGTCAATCGCCGCTTTAATGGCATCTTCTGCCAAAACAGAGCAATGGATTTTAACAGGGGGCAATGCTAACTCTTCAGCAATGTCTTTATTTTTAATTTCACGGGCTTGGTCAAGTGTTTTGCCTTTAAGCCACTCAGTAACCAGCGAGCTTGATGCGATTGCTGAGCCACAACCATAGGTTTTAAACTTAGCATCTTCTATCACGCCATCATCGCTGACTTGGATTTGTAATCGCATCACATCACCACAAGCAGGGGCACCCACCATGCCTGTGCCAACGTTTTTGGCATTTTTGTCAAAATTACCGACATTACGAGGATTTTCGTAATGGTCAATCACTTGGTCTGAATAAGCCATTTGGTAACTCCTTTATTTTCTTTATTTTGGCTAATGCGTTGGCATCGGTCAATCAGTCATCGTTCATCATTTATTAATCATCAAATTGGTCAAACACATCAATCAATGCTCTTGCCATTCTACTTGGTTTAAATCAATGCCTTCTTGGTACATGTCCCAAAGTGGCGACAGCTGACGCAATTTGTCCACCGCTTCGTGAATTTGTGTGATTACCAGTTCAATATCAGCTTCGGTGGTGTAACGACCCAAGCTAAAACGAATGGAGCTATGTGCCAACTCATCAGGTCTTCCAATGGCTCTTAACACATAAGACGGCTCAAGGGTTGCTGATGTGCAAGCTGACCCTGATGATACCGCCAGATTTTTTAGCGACATCATCAATGACTCTCCTTCCACAAAGTTAAAGCTGATGTTGACAATGTGTGGCACAGAATGCTCAAAATCACCGTTAAGATAAATCTCTTCAATGTCTTGCAGTCCTTGCCAAAGCTGTTGGCGTAGTTTTGTAACATGCTCAAAATCTTGCTCAAACCGCTTGGCAACCAAATCAAACGCCTCTCCCATGCCAACAATCTGATGCGTGGGCAGAGTGCCTGAACGCATGCCTCGTTCATGTCCACCGCCATGCTGTTCAGCTTTAATGCGTGCTCTTGGTTTGCGACGCACAAACAACGCCCCAATGCCTTTAGGTCCATAGGCCTTATGTCCAGAAAAGCTCATCAAATCTACTTTTAGCTCAGATAAGTCAATGCGTGTTTTGCCAATCGCTTGAGCCGCATCAACATGGAACAGCACACCTGCTTGACGAGTGATGTCGCCAATACTTGCCACATCAGTGAGTGTGCCAAGCTCATTATTGACCATCATCAAACTGACCAAAATGGTGTCTTCTCTTAACGCTTCTTTCACTTGCTGGGGCAAAATCATGCCAGTGCCTTGTTGTGGCTCAAGATAGGTAATTTCAAAACCCTCTTGCTCAAGCTGTCTGCAAGTATCTAACACCGCTTTATGCTCAATCTGACTGGTGATGATGTGTTTGCCACGACTTTGATAAAAATGTGCCGCCCCTTTAATCGCCAAGTTATCAGACTCGGTTGCTCCAGACGTAAAAACAATCTCACGAGAGTCAGCATTGATAAGCTCAGCAATCTGCTCACGTGCGGTCTCCACCGCTTCTTCTGCTTGCCAACCATAACCGTGTGAGCGAGAAGCAGGATTGCCAAACACCCCATCAAAAGTCAGGTACTGTGCCATCTTTTTGGCAACCTCTTCGGCAACAGGTGTGGTGGCGGCATAGTCAAGATAAATCAGTTTGGATTGGCTCATGATGCAGAGACCTCTTTATGGTGATTACGAATATTAATGGTATGAATGGTGTGATGACCATCGACTTTGTTGTCGTGTCTTGTGGTTAGAAATCTTTGTCGTTCTGCTGTGCTATGCACATGTTCCATATCAAGAAGTTGTAGCAGTGTGATGTTTTTTAGGTATTGTTCAATGTGCTTAGACAACGCATACCATAAGTCATGTGTTAAGCACATTGCCCCACCTTGGCAGTCGCCTTGACCTTCACACAGCATGGCATTAACCGACTCGTCAACAGCGGTAATGACGCTCATGACATCGATTTCATTTAAAGGCTTGGCAAGATGATAACCTCCTGCTGCCCCACGAGTGCTGACGACAAATCCTTGCTTACGCAATTTGGAGAATAATTGTTCTAAATAAGAAATGGATATGGACTGACGCTTGGCAATGTCAGATAATGACACGGCAGTGTCTTGCTGGGCTTCTTGCAATGCCAAATCCAGTAGGGCAGTAACCGCATATCTGCCACGAGTTGTCAGACGCATGGGAAATCCTCATATGTATAATCGGTATGTATGTTGGTGCATATGTTGGCATCATTATTGGCACAATGGCTTTTATTGACTTTTTTTGTTTGCTGATGTTTGTTCGATGTCGATGACATTGATGATGAATAAAAGCCATGCTCATTAAGACCTAAGACCGCTTAGGTGAACACACGCCATTATATTAATCTTGACTAATTTAGTCAAGATTAAAAATGACCGTGAGATGTCCATAAAAAAATAGATTTGTTAATAAAGGTAACCGTAACCACATGTCCATAAAGGGGCAGTTAACAAAAGTGGTTGTCAGGGGTGGTTATTAGGGCTTTGAACTGTTTCTTGAAATCTAACTAAATCTATCTTATAATATCCAAATGAATAGATTAATCAGTATCAACGAAGCTTCCAAACAACTTGGCGTGTCCATCTCAACCTTACGCAAATGGGAACAAATAGGTGTGCTTGTCAAGGCAGTACTACAATGACCACCATTCGTGGACACATCATAGAGCTAACCCCCAACAACACCCAAGCCACCCATCTCAAAAAAGCGTGTGGCGTTGCCAGATTTGCCTATAATTGGGCGTTGGCAGAATGGAAAAAGCAATATGAACAAGACAAAAACTACCGTGATGAATGTCAAGCAAAAGGCATAACCATTGACGAAACCAAACTTCACAAACCATCACAAGGTAAACTAAGAAAACAGCTTAATTCTATCAAGCGTGAACAATTCCCCTTTATGCTAGAAGTAACCAAGTGCAGTCCACAACTTGCTATTATGCAGCTAGGCAATGCCTTTAAACGCTTTTTTAAGGGTGAAAGCAAATATCCCCAATTTAGAAAGAAAGGCGTCAATGACCGCTTTTCTCTTTCCAACGACCAATTTAAATTAAAACTTAAAAAAGACAAACCACACATTCAAATCCCCAATCTGGGCTTGGTTAGAATGACCGAACATCTAAGATACAATGGCAAAATCCTATCCGCCAAAGTTTTTACTAAGGGCGGTAAATGGTTTGTGTCTATTGCTGTTGAATTAGATGACACTCAAAAACCTTTACCCAAAACAGGTAAATCAGTCGGTTTAGACTTAGGCATTACCGATTTAGCCACGCTTTCAGATAGTACAAAAATCCAAGCCCCAAAACCACTTAAAAACAAACTTAAAAAACTGCAAAGATTGTCAAAACAACTTAGCCGTAAACAAAAAGGCTCTAAAAATCGTGAAAAAGCGAAAACCAAGCTCTCACGATTGCATTATAAAATCAGTTGCATTAGAAAAGACTTTTTACATAAACTCACGACAGACTTAGTAAAAAAGTTTGATGCGATTTGCCTTGAAAACCTTAACACCAAAGGTATGGTAAGAAATCGCAAATTAAGCCGTGCCATCTCTGATTTGGGATTTTATGAATTTAAACGGCAACTCATCTACAAAGCAAATCAATGGGGCAAGAGCATCAAAGAATTGGACAGGTTTTACCCAAGCTCTAAAACTTGTTCAAATTGCGGTTTTATTATGGCAAAAGAAAACTTGACACTTGCGGCTAGACATTGGATTTGTCCTAGTTGCCATGCCAATCATGACCGTGATATTAATGCAAGTATCAATATTTTAAATCAGGCAGATAAGGTTTTAACTTTATCTTAATATTAATCGTTGGTGGGTAAGTTCTATCCCCAATTAAAAACGCCTATGGAGTTGATGTAAGTCCAAGTTCAAACGAATAAGGCAAACAACGTTGAAGTAGGAATTAAACGCTAAATTTGCCTTTGGGTAGATTTAGGTAGGTTTTAAGGAACGGCAGTGGTGAGTTGCAAAGGTAATTGTTAAGGTGGTTAAGACAAGCTGTTAATTCATCATCAGCATCACCACCGCCACCAAACAAATGACAGCAAGGGCAATTGATAGGTAGGTATAAACATTTTGCCGACTTTTTAATTCTGCCAGTTGTGTGGTCAAGCGAGCGTTATCAGTCATCAGCTGGTCATTACTTTGCTCAAGCTTGGCAATTTTTTCTTGATAATCCGTTATCTTCTGTTGTTTGTTGGCTTCTTGCTCTTCTTGGCTGGGCGTTTCTTTTTTATTTTTGTCAAATAATGCGAGCAGTTGAGCCAACAAATGGCTGACGCTTAAAGTTTGTAAAAAGTGCTTAAGCCATTGTACTTTTTGTTCATCACCCAAGTATTGTAGTGCATCAATCTTTGCTTCTTTATCAGATAATATTGCCAAAATGACCTGAAAACTATAAGCATTCACCATGATGTCTGCTTGGTCTTTTTGTATGGGCAAGTCAGCATCTAGCAAAATGCCTTTGGTGCTAAAGGACAGATAAATCCGCTCATTAGGCAAATAGGTGTTTATCTCAACCACCACTTGAGCTTGTGCCAATGGATATGCTGCCTGACGCAGTTGGGCATCAAAGCGTAAAATTAGGGTGAGCATGGATTCGGCGACCACCAAAAAGAAATCCAGCACACGCTGGGACCAATAACGAGACTCAGACCACGATTGAGAAGACGATGATTGCTTAGAGTCTGTGTGGAATTGTTGCGTCATGTCGTTACCTTATGGTTGGTAATAAATGGTTGGTAATAACGGCTAGCAATGCTGGGTAACATGCTCAGATTATTGTGATTGCTCGCTGAATGATAAATGCTCAATATTCAATACTCAAGGGTGAAATGGTTGATGGTAGATGATAGCATCTTTGACAGTGTGTTTCATCATTCATTTGTTGTGCAACATTGATTTGAATTTTAATCGCATTCTTGACATGCTGCTAAGCATTGCTGTCATTCATCAGTAAAATTCCTTTTTAACTTGACCTATCTGATAAATTTGATTATTGTCTGTTCATCGGCGTGTGTTTATGGTTTTTTTTATGGTTTGTGTTGATGGTGTGTGGTCATTTGGCTGTTACACTGAAATTCACTCAAGCCTACTTAAATCTGCTTAAGCCCACTTAAGGCATCAGATATGGACACACCTTAATGTAGCAAAAGCTAATGTAGCAAAAGCATTGCTTTCTTACCCCTGTGGCGGTACAATGTTTCACCCTATGATTTTAAAGACCATCATTTTTAAGGAACTGTTATGAATAAATCTGAATTAATCGACAGCATCGCAAAAAAAGCTGACATCAGCAAAGCTGACGCAACCAAAGCGTTGAACGCTTTTATTGACACCGTTGGTCAAGCACTAGAAGAAGGCGACAGTGTGTCATTGGTTGGTTTTGGCACGTTTAGTGTGAAAGAAAGAAAAGCCCGCACAGGTCGCAACCCAAAAACTGGCGAAGAAATTCCCATACCAGCCAGCAAGATACCGAGCTTTAAAGCAGGTAAAACGCTAAAAGAGAATACCAATAAATAATCAATAATAAAGAATAAAGTGGCAATAAATCATGTCATTTGCTTATTTTGCTTAAAGTTTTAGTCAGTCAAATACAGATAAAAACGCACCCCAAGTCGGTGCGTTTTTGTTATGTTGGCATTGGCTTAAGGTGATAAGGTGAACCATGGGTTAACGTTAAAACAATGGGTTAAATGCAGGTGAAACGTGGGTTAAATGATGATGTCCAAATGAGCAGACTTTATGACATTGCTTGTTTATGATATGAAAGATGATATTAAAGGCATTTCTTGCTTAGTCATTTCAAGGTATAATGTGATGTTATTGTCTGTTTGATGTCGTTTTAAATGAAAGAACCAATTAAAAACCAAGTAAAAAACCAAGTAAGAGAGCTAAGCAGTTAGGCATATGGATAAATTAAGAGATTTTTTAAAAAGCTGGCCGGGTCGTATCATATTGATATTGGTGCTATCACCCATGGCATTGTTGGGCATTGAGTCTTATATTCATGGCTCAGTTGACCCCAATGAAGTTGTCAGAGTCGGTGATAAAAGCATTACCAGCTCTGAATTGCAGGCAATGATGACAAGACAGCGACAAACCATCTTAGACAGCGGTGTGGATTCTGGTCTTATCCATGAAGATGTGCTACAAAGTCAAGTGCTTAAAAGCTTAGTGGACAGAGCCATGCTAGAGCAACAAGTGAACAAATTGGGCTTGGGCGTGTCTGATGCCACCATCACTCGATTGCTACAACAAAACCCCAACTTTTTAGATGCAGATGGCAATTTTTCTAACCAATTATTTGAAAATTTTTTACGTTCGCAACACATGAACAAAAATCAGCTGTTTGCTCAATATCGCCAACAAATCGTATTGGATCAGCTAAATAGAGGCATTGTCAATACTGCCATTTATCCCATCAGTGCGGTACAGCGTCTGATTGGCTTACAGATGGAGAGTCGTGAAGTTTGGTTAAAACGCTTTGCTTGGCAGGATTATCAAGACAAGGTGCGTGTTTTAGATTCACACATTCAAGATTATTATCAACAACATCATAATGACATCAATAGCGTGGAGACCGTAGATTTAAGCTATATTAAAATCACCCCACAAGATTATGCCAATGTGCAGGTTACCAAGGCAGACATTGAGCAACAATATGAGCGGTATCAGCAAGAATATGATGCCAATAGACAGCGTCATTTAAGCCAAATCCTACTGACTGGTAAAGATGCACAAGCACGAGCCAATCAGCTGAAACAACGAATCGATGCAGGAGAAGACTTTGCTAAATTGGCAAAAACCGCATCAGATGACCCATCAGGAGCAGATGGCGGTGCGATTGGGAATTTCAGCCGTGCGTTGTTTGCTGATGATGGTGATAAAGTGGCTAAAGTCCTTGATGGGCTGGCAGTGGGCGAGGTCAGTGAGCCAGTACAGACTCAATTTGGTTATCATTTGTTTGTCATTACCTCAGACAATCAACCAAATATGCCAAGTTTTCAGGAACTTCATCCCAAACTTGAACAACAAGCCAAAACTTATAAAGCCAAAATGGCTTATGATGATGCGTTAATCCAAATTAATCAGCTGTCTGCCGATGGCTATGGCATCAATGACATTGGCAAACAGCTGAATATCAAGGTCAATCACATCAAAAACTATCCCAAAGAAGATAACCAAACAGCATTGGCACAACCTGTGGTGATAAAGACGGCCTTTGATGAATTTGCCCTACAAGACCAGTCGGTATCGACCAGCATTGAGCTTTCTGATGGCGTGGTGTGGGTACAATCAAGCAATCATCAACCTGTCAAGCCATTAACCTTAGCACAGGCAACCCCGCTTATCAGACAAACGTTGACGCAACAAAAAGCCAGTGAGCTGGCATTGGCAGATGCCAAACAACTTGCTGCCCGCATCAATCAATCTTCAACAGATTTGGCAAATATGGGGTTAATGGCATTGGGTGATGTTACCAGACAAACCCCATTGTTAAACGTTCATGAAAAGCAGTTGGCATTTTCTCAAGGTAAATCAAACATTGGGCAAGCACAAGGGCAGGCAAATCAAGAACAGACAAACGATGTCATGGGCGTGGCAACCATGACGGACACAGGAGCCAGTGTGATGGCATTAGCTCCCATGCAACAAACCAATGTCAGTCAACTGGGTGAAGAGGAAACGCAAGCTGTGGCGATGAATGTCCGTGATAACGTTGGGCAAGACCAAATGCAGGATTATTTGGAATATCTGCGTTTAAACCACAAGATTACCTATCATGATAATGCGTTGCAGCAACTGGTGCATTAACCGTCTAATAAGCCGTCTAAGTCTAATGAACAGTTTGATGTGGACATCGCTAAAAAATGGTTAAAAAAAAGGACAGCAATTTGCTGTCCTTTGACTTTTTAAGATGGGTTAATGGGTTTGGTTGATGGTAGATGGTATTAGTGGCGAAAATGACGCACCCCTGTAAACACCATTGCCATGCCATGTTCATCAGCCGCTGCAATCACATCATCATCACGTATTGAACCACCTGGTTGAATGACTGCTGTGATGCCCACTGCTGCCGCATTGTCAATGCCATCTCTGAACGGGAAAAACGCATCTGATGCCATGACTGCTTGCTTGGTGGTTAGATTGGCGTGTTCTGCTTTGATGCTGGCAATGCGGGCGGCATTTACTCGACTCATTTGTCCTGCCCCAATGCCAATGGTGCGTAAGTCTTTGGCATAGATGATGGCATTGGATTTGACATATTGACAGACTTTCCAGCCAAACAGCAAATCTTGTAATTGAGCGTCAGTTGGCTTGACTTTACTTACCACTTGCAACTGATTGATGCTGATGTTATCAAGGTCTTGCTCTTGTACCAAAAGCCCCCCTGTTACCCGTTTATAATCCAGTAAAGCCAAGCGTTCGTGTGGAATTGGTAAAGCACCACAGGTGAGAATTCGCACGTTTTTTTTACTGGCGGTGATGTCTAACACACCGTCTTCTAAGCTTGGGGCGATGATGACTTCCACAAACTGATTGTCAATGATGGCTTGGGCGGTTACTTTGGTCAGTGGGCGATTAAAAGCGATGATGCCACCAAAACTTGACTCTGGGTCAGTGGCAAAAGCCGTCTGATACGCACGAAGTTGGTCAACATTGACCGCAACGCCACAAGGATTGGCGTGTTTGACAATCACGCAAGCGGATTGTGTGAATGACTTGACACATTCTAAAGCGGCATCGGTATCGGCGATGTTGTTATAAGACAACTCTTTACCTTGCCATTGTTTGGCGGTGGCGATACAAGCTTCATTGGCTTCATGCTCAACATAAAAGGCGGCTTGTTGGTGGGGATTTTCGCCATAGCGTAGGTCTTGTGCCTTGAGAAATTGCAGGTTTAACGTGTTGGCAAAGGGTTTTTTATCATGACCATCGTGTGAGCGACTGCCCAAAAAGCTGGCAATCATGCCATCATAATGGGCGGTGTGTTCAAAAGCTTTAACCGCTAATTGATAACGAAAGGCTTCATCTAAACCCTTGTTTTTGAGCTGATTGATGACGTTGTCATAATCGTTGGGGTTAGTGATGATGGCGACTGACTGATGATTTTTAGCGGCCGCTCTGACCATGGTAGGGCCACCAATGTCGATGTTTTCGATGGCATCGCTCATGCTCACATTGGGATTGGCAATGGTTTGGGCAAAGGGATATAAATTCACCACCACCAAATCAATGGCATCAATGCCATGCTGAGACATCACCGCATCATCAATGCCACGCCTGCCTAAGATGCCACCGTGAATGATGGGGTGTAAGGTTTTTAACCGTCCGTCCATCATTTCAGCAAAACCTGTGTGTTCAGAGACTTCGGTAACCTTGATGTCGTTTTGTGTTAACAGTTTTTGTGTGCCACCAGTGGATAAAATGCGAAAGCCAAGTTGTTGCAACTGCTTGGCAAATTCAACAATGCCTGTTTTGTCAGACACGGATAACAATGCGATGGGTTGGGTCATACCGTTAATTGCCCTTTATTGGAGTGATTGACTTCCTCCCCTCCCTATTGTTCGGGGATTCCTTCTGCAAGACGGTCAAGCCCGACCGCAAGCCTAAGATAGTGGCAACCGCCCGTACGACACACCGTACATCTTAGGTTCTTATTTTAAGCTAATCCTACCGTTAGGATTGTCATAGACACGAATTAGCTTAAGTGTGTGTTTGGAAACGTCTTACCAGTTTTAAGTTACTGCGTACTCGCAATTTAGTCTTAACTTAACTGTGGAATGTAAGACATTGAATATAGTGAGATGAGTATAGCAAAACTTATCACATTTAACAATTGCCTTATATCCACCGCCTGAAGTCGCAGGTTTACGGCAACGGAGGATAAAATAACCGCCAAGTGGCGGTAAAATAAAAAAACCGAGATAAAAAAATTAAAGTTAAAATGAAAACTAAAGTTAAAACCAAGCCCCATGGTATCATGTTCATAACATGCCAAACAACGCCATTTTTTTTCTTAATGTGCCACGACTGATGCCAAGAATTTTAGCAGCTTCGCTTTGGTTATTATGAGTTTGTTGTAACACCACTTTGATGAGTGGTTGCTCAACTTGTTGAATGACCATCTCATAAAGTTGGCTGGGCTTGTTGCCATCAAGTTGTAAAAAATAATCCTGTAACCGCTGTTCGGTAAAGCTTGCCAGTGTGGTGGCCTGAACAATGGGCGGTGTGCTGGTGGTGTGTTGGTTAAATAAGGCAGTGCTGATAGAGTCTGACATGTCCATAACTACTTTAAATATGATTGTTTTGAATACAACTGCTTTAAATATAACTGCTTTACATACAACTTTAAATGTGCCAATAAGCGTGTGTTAACAAAAAATAGTGTGTTAATAAAATGGCTCAACTTGTACCTCACCGACACCACTTGCAGGGATAGGTACGGTAAACATGATGACTTTACTCTGCTTAGCGCCCATGCGTTTTTGTGCGATGGTGAGATAATCTTGCGGTGTGGCAATAAACTGTCCAAGCAGTTGCTCACCGTTTGACAAGGATACTTTCACATTGGGATAAATCAACTCGTTATTGGCTTGGTTTTCTAGACCAATTAACACATCGCTGTGTTGAGCGGTGGTGTTGACGCTACTGGGTCGAAAACCACTTTGAATATTGAGCTGGCTTAAATCTGTGCTGGGTAAACTGCATGATAACGCTGAGCATAGCCCTTGAATTTTATTGGCGTAATCTGGATTGGTCATTAGCCTATCGACATTGAATATCAGATATTGTACCCACATAAGGGCAATTAACAACAGACAACCAACCCCCCATATCAACTGCGTTAGCAGAGGTTTGCCCATGGTGGGTTGAGCTTTTGGGTTAGAAGCAAGGCGTTCGTTGATTTTATCAAGCACATCATCATTATTCAGGGCTTGTTCGTATTCGGTATCTACACCGTATTCTGCCATCAGGTTGGATAAGTCGTCGGCATCTGGTGCAATGTGTGGGTGTTTTTGTTGGTGGTTGTCATCAGATAACAAGGCCTGTAGCCAATCATCAGTGCCATCAGAGTTTGTACCATTGCCATGGTTAAATAAATCATTGGGTTTGTCTTCACTGGCAAAGCGGACAACTTTTTGTTTTTTTTCTGTTTGTGTGTTGATGTTGGGAGTATCTTCTTTGGGTTCTTTGGGCTGTAGCTGTCGTTTTTGTTGTTCAAGCCATGCGTCCATGTCTTCTAAATCACCAAAGCTGTCTTCTTCGCTGTCGTATGGCATTTCCATGTCATCGGATATCATGTCATCAGATATCATCATGTCATGGTTGTTGCCAGAAGATGATGACGCTGATTTTGTCGTCTTTGTCGTGGCGGCAATGTCAGCATTGGTAATGTCAGTATTAATGGGGCTGTGTTTTTGTGCGTCTTGAGTCATATGAATACAGTTTCCCAACAAATGCCTATTAAGAAAATGACCATTCGCCATAAAATATCAAGCGAATATAGCAAATATCCTAACAGATGTTAAGCAATGTTTCTAGTATGTTAAACAATTATCTGACCAGACACCCTTGCCCAATGTTTATCTTCCTCATTATCGAAGCGGTAAGCATCATCTAAATAAAAATATGGAGCATAAGCGGTCTGAATTTGCTCAACTTGTTCATATAACAAGCCAGATAAGACCACCTGTCCTTTGTCGCTGAGCAGGTTGGCAAAATAACCACTTAATTCGATTAATGGTTTGGCAAGGATATTGGCGGTTATCAAATCACCCTTAAAGTCAGTGTTATTTTCACAAAATGTAACAAATTGTTGTGGTAAAAAGGCACTGATACGCCCATCAACATGATTACGCTTGGCGTTTTGTTGGGTTGCCAGTACTGCTTGTGGGTCAATATCCACCGCATAAACATGTTTTGCCCCCATCATCAAAGCGGTGATGCCTAAGATGCCAGAGCCACAACCATAGTCAATCACCACTTTGTTATGTAGCGGTTGTTGGTTGAGCCAATCAAGACAAAGTCGGGTGGTGGCATGATAGCCTGTGCCAAATGCCAAACCAGGGTCCATCATGATGTTGATGGCGGTAGGGTCTGGGGGGGTAAGCCATTCAGGGACTATCCATAGCCCTTCACAGCAATGAATGGGCTCAAACTGGCTCATCCATTCACGCTCCCAGTCTTTATCTGCCAGTAAGTCCACCCAAACTCTGCTGGCGGTCAGATGGCTTGCGATTTTTTGGGCCAAATCTTCAAAATCAGTAGGATTGGTTAAATCATCGGTGGGAATGGCAAAAATACCTGAAATGATGACGTTGTCCCACAAGGGGGAGTCACCTGGTAATGGCTCAAACAAAGGCTGATCGCCTGCGTCATTGAGTAAAATAGACAATGCCCCTGCTTGCATGAGTAATGCTTCGGCAATGTCGGTGTCAGATTTTGGGCATTGAAAGTTGAGTTGTTGCCAAGGCATGAGATGTCCTTATATGAAAAAAAATATGAAATATATGAAAAAGAAATATAAAAAAATGTATAAAAAAGCTTAAAAAATGGGCATGGTTGGGCTGATGCTCTGTTTTTATTTTGATAAATTTTGACAACTTTTGATAAAGTTGGACTAAAACCATTCTAACGCCTTGTCGTACCAAGTATCCGTTGCTGATGAGGTATTGGTCTTTGGGTCATCGTTGATTGGTGCGTTTTCATTATCAATGACATCATTGTTTTCATCATTACCTGCTTGCTGCTCTTGCCTTGCTTCATCTTGCTGTTCTTGTAACCATTGCTGTTGCAGTTGTTCTTCTTGGTATAGATTGACGGCACATTCGCTGGCGGTTGTGGGAATGTATTTGCTTAAAGCGGGCAAGTAGCGAGCGTTGGCACATTTTTCGTTAGATAAAGAGCCGTCGTTATTTTCTAGCCAAACCCATTCGATGTTGTCAGGTTGTGGTAAGTTGACAGGGGTTAGTTTGAGTCTACCCATGTAATCTGTCCATAATGGCAACGCGCCAGAACTGCCACTTAACCCAATGGGTTGGTTATCGTCCCGTCCAACCCACACCACAGTAACATAGTTGCCACTATATCCTGCAAACCACGCATCACGATGGTCGTTGGTTGTGCCTGTTTTGCCTGCTAAATTTAGGTTTTTGCCAAGCTTATTGACCGCTTTGGCTGTGCCATCTTTGACCACTTGCTGTAAGGCATAATTGGTTAAAAAGCTGACATCTTGAGGAATGCTTGGTCTGGTTTTTAGGGTGTTGCGTTGTAGAATGCGCCCTTGTGCATCGGTTACTGAGCGAATGCTGTGTAGCGGTGTTTGAAAACCACCAGAGGCAAACACTTGATACACGCCAAGCATGTCCATGGGGCTTAAGGTTACTGACCCCAATAGCGTAGATGGGTAGTCAGGCATCTGTTTTTTAATGCCTAAGCGTTGTAGCTGTTTAAGATAAGTATCGATACCAAATTCCATGCCCAATCGCACGGCAGCTTGATTGTATGAATTTGCCAAAGCACTGGTAAAAGCCACCTGTCCGTGGCTTACACCGCCATGGTTTTTTGGTGTCCAAGTATCGCCATTGCCAAGTTTGATGGAGATGGGTGAGTCGTCTACTGAACTTGCCAGATTGTATTTGCCACTTTGTAGAGCGGTCATATAGATGACAGGTTTTAGCAATGAGCCAACTTGACGATTGGCATCAACCGCACGATTAAAGCCTGTAAATTCACTGCCACTGCCCACAACAGCAACCACTTCACCTGTTTGTGGGTTGGCACTGACCAATGCCCCTTGTAATTCTTTGGTTTTTTTTGAAGATTTTCTTAAGGTTTTTAGCTGTTTGCTGACCGCTGTGTCTGCTGCCGTTTGGGCAATGGGGTCTAAGGTTGAGATGATGCGTAAACCTTCGTTTTTTAAATCTTTGGTATGATAGACGCTATTTAACTCACGTTTAACAATGTCTAAAAAATCAGGAAACTGACTTTTGCCCACACTTGGCTTATCGACCACATCGAGTGGTTGGTTAATTGCTTTTTCATAATCAACTTGTGACAGTTTGCCTGTGATTAGCATGTTATTTAGCACCACGTTGCGACGCTTTAAGGCAATCTCTGGGTTGCGTCTTGGGTTGTAGTGGCTCGGTCCTTTTGCCAAACCAACCAGTAGGGCGTACTGGTCAACTCGGATTTCATTTAACGGTTGATTAAAATAAAACTGCGATGCCAAGCCAAAGCCATTGATTGAGCGGTTACCATTTTGCCCTAAATTAATTTCATTGAGATAGGTTTGTAGAATCTCATTTTTGTCATAATGAACTTCTAACAACACCGCCATTAACGCCTCGGTGGCTTTACGGCTTAAGGTGCGTTCTGAGTTGAGATAGAAATTTTTTATCAACTGTTGGGTGATGGTTGAGCCACCTTGCATCGACTGTCCAGAAAAGTTATTGACCACGGCTCGGGCAATGCCACGCAAAGACACACCCTTGTGCTGATAAAAACTGCGGTCTTCGGTACTGATAAGTGCATCAATTAAGGGTTGTGGCACGTCTTGTAATTTTATCACCACTCGGTCTTCGTTGTTGTCAGGATAGATGCCACCGATATTGACAGGTTCAAGGCGTATGATGCCTGATTTATTGGGTAGGGTGCTTTGAATGTTGTCAATCTTATTGCCATTGATACGCAATTTGATGATTTGTGGTTGGTCTTGGTCACTGCCACTGTAGCTAAATCCACGAGTGTGAATGACATAGGTATTTTTATCTTTATGATAGGTGCCTGTGCGTTGATGGTTGGTGTTGCTTTGATAATTCAGCAACTCAAGCCATTGGTCAATCACGTCATCAGCAACCGTTGCCCCTTGATATAATTCTAAGGGCTTAGAATACACCTTAGCTGGAATATTCCAACGTTTGCCTTCAAATTTAGCAGTGATGGTACGGTCAAGGGTAATCATGTAAAATACAAACAGCACCATCAACACAATCATGCCAATCAACAGCAAAAATCCAATGACCATGCCCTGCTGTTGTTGTGGTAAGTGTGGGTATGGGCGTTTTGGGTATGAAGAGTGTATGAGCGGTTTTGATTTGAATTTTGGTGGTTTTAATGTCATGGTTTTAATGTCATGGTTTTGGGCTGTGGGTTTTTCGGTGTTATGATGACGCAATTTGGCTTTTATTTCAATGTGGTTTGTTGTGGTTTGTATTACCCTGTTGATTTTATTGACAAATTTAATCAGCAGTTGCTCAACAATCGTTTTTATCACCCCTGTTTTTATTGATTTGATGTGTCCATTATGTTTCAGTTTTTTTAAGCCCAGTCTTTTAATGTTAATTCTAAGAATTTTAACCCCAATTTTAACCCCAATCGTCATGTCATTGTGAATTGCACCGTGAATCGTACCATAAATAGCACCGTCCAAACCAGCCAAACGGCCTTAAGCCAACATGACCCAGTGAAATTGCAAGGCTTGATATTGCCTGATGATGGGCATTGCTTTCACTGTGGTGAGCCTCTGCCAACACCACCGTTTATCGCCCATGTGTTGGGTGAAAATCGGTTAATGTGTTGTTTGGGGTGTCAGTTGGCTGCTCAAAGTATTGTTGAAGCAGGGCTTGAGCAGTATTATCTTGATCGCAGCGAAATCAGCCGTACCGCCAGTTTGCCCAGTGAGTTGTCTCGCTTGCAAGCTTATGACCATGACGACGTTAAGGCACAGTTTGTTTATCAAGAAGATGGTTTGTCAGTGGCACAGTTGTCGGTTAGTGGGCTTAGGTGTGCAGCCTGTGGCTGGTTGATTGAAAGTCGTTTGGCAGAGTTATCAGCGGTAAAACGCTGTCAGGTAAATTTGACCAATCAACGAATGCAGGTGGTGTGGAATGAAGAGGCCATCGCCATCAGTGATATTTTACATCGCATTCATCAAATCGGCTATGATGCCAAACCTTATCGCCAAGACACCCACGAAGCGATGTTGGCTCGGCAAAATAAAGCAATGATGATACGTCTTGGCATTGCTGCCTTGGGGGCAATGCAAGCGATGATGTTTGCAGTGGCGTTGTATTTTGGTGAATATCGTGGCATGCAGTTGTTGCAACGGGATTTTTTACGTTGGGTGTCGTTATTTGTCAGTGTGCCAGTGTTCTTTTATGCGGGTTTGCCATTTTATCAGTCGGCTTATTCGGCGCTTCGGCTAAGGCAAGTGAACATGGACGTGCCTGTCAGTATTGCGTTGGTGGTAACGTTTGTTGCCAGTTTTTATGCAACGGTAACAGGTACAGGGCAGACGTATTATGACTCAGTGAGTATGTTTGTGTTCTTTTTGCTGGCAGGTCGTATGGTTGAGCATAATGCTCGCCTAAAAGCTGTTAACATGAGCAATGATTTGGTGGTGATTGAACCGATTGTGGTCAGAAGGTTGGGGCAGGCAAATGAGCTGACATGTGCTTATTTAGAGCAACTTGCGTTGTCAAATGCTCAGCACAATACTCAACAAAACAGTACTCAACAAAACAATACTCAACAAAATGCTCAAATCAGGGCATTGACAGACCGCTTGGTTAAAAATATTTTGGCAAAACCATCAGCTGGCAACAAAATCACCACTGTCTTTGCTGATGAAGTGATTGAAGTTACAGATAAAAGCTTGCAAATTGGTGATGTGATTGAAATTGATGCTGGCATGCAAATCATCGCAGATGGTCTGTTATTAAGTGATCATGCCAGTGTGTCGCAAAGCTTGCTCACAGGTGAGAGTGATTTAATTCATAAGCATCAAGGTGATGACATCATCGGTGGCTCACAAAATGACAGCCAACCTTTTAAAATGTTGGTAACCGCTTTACCACAAAACAGCCAAATCAGCATCATTGACCGTTTAATGATGCGAGCGATGAGCGAAAAACCCCAAATTGCTCAAAAGGCAGACCAATGGGCAAGGTGGTTTGTGTCTCGGGTGTTGGTGTTGTCGCTGTTGGTGTTTTTTGTGTGGTATTGGATAGACCCTGCTCAAGCAATATGGGCAACGGTGGCGGTGTTGGTGGCAACGTGTCCCTGTGCCTTATCATTGGCTACCCCCATCGCTTTGACTGTGGCAACCAATCGTTTGGCACAACTGGGTTTTGTGAATTCACGGGGGCATACGCTTGAGACTTTAGCAAATGTAACCCATGTGGCCTTTGATAAAACTGGCACACTCACCATGGGTAAGCCCAATCTGATTAACGTCATCTTAACCGATGTTGCCCATCGTCAAAGCTTGGACAAAATGGCTTTGGTGAGCATGGCGGCGGCATTGGAGGTGGGCAGCCGCCACCCCATTGCTCATGCTTTATTGACCGTCGCCCATCAACAACATCTGCCTAAGACAGACAACCTGCAACACCATGCTGGTGGTGGGGTTGAGGCGATGATTGAGGGTGGTTTGTATCGCATTGGTCATGTTGCTTTTGTGCTGGATAAACATGATACAGATGACCATCATCTTGCTCAAGCCATCAAATTGGCTAATCCCAATGACTTGATGGGCAATCATCAAGTCATGTTATCACAAAAAATAGACAATCAGTGGCAGTTACTTGCTTGGTTTGATTTTAATGACACCTTGCGACCACAGGCAAAAGACAGCATACAAAAGCTACAACGTTTAGGATTACAGGTGCTGATGTTGACTGGAGACCCCAATGATAAAGCATTGGGCATTGCTCAAGAGCTTGGTATGGATAAGGTTGCTCATGGCTTAAGCCCAACCGATAAAGTCAGTCATCTACAAGCCATTCAAAAGCAAGGTGGTAAGGTGTGGATGATAGGCGATGGCATCAATGATGCTCCTGTGTTGGCAGCGGCTGACGTTTCTACCGCCATGGTGGGGGCAGCAGATTTGGCTCAAGTGTCTAGCGACAGTTTGTTATTGCAAGGGGATTTGGCAGTTTTGGTTGCTGCCAAAATGATGGCGGACAGCACACAACGCAAGATTAAACAAAACCTAACTTGGGCAATTGGCTACAACACGATGGTACTATTGCCTGCAGGATTGGGCTATGTACCGCCTTGGTTGGCTGCCATTGGCATGTCAGTCAGCTCATTGGTGGTGGTGGTCAATGCGTTAAGAAGATAAATAAACACCTATCTAAAGATGTTTTAATCCACATGTTTTAATCCACCCATACCCAACCATTATCTAACCATTCCTTGAGTTTGCTGGTGGGTAGCTCTTTTAACTGTTGCCAGCTTAGGGGTTTGCCATCAGCAAGATGTTTTAACAGTCTGATGTCGCTGTCGGTTAAATCGCTTAGAGCTTGTCCGTTGGCGTATAAGGTGATGTGGCCATCATGATTGTTATGATTGCCACTGCTATTAAGACTGCCACTGTTATCATGCTCATGACACACATAAATAAGACGGCTGTTTTGGTCAGGCTTAAGCAGATGACCTTGTTGTAGCAGGGTTATCAGCTCATCTATTGAGATGTCATTTTCCATGCCAAGCAGGTCATATTGGCGACGGCTGACCAATTCAGCGATGCTTTGGGTAAACGCAGCACTGCCTTGTTCTGATTTTAGCCACTCAATTAAGTTGGTTTTTAAAACATGGATACTGTCTTGGCTTAGCTCACCGACGGCTTGGGTTGATTGTGGCATGATAAAAGGTGAAGATAAATTCAATGATGATGGGCTGGCATGATAAGCATCAAGTGCATCAAAATCCGTTACCACATCGGCTAAGTTGTCTAAAAGTTGCGTCATGTTGGGTCGGCGAAAGCCAAATGAAAATGTTAAACTGTCAGACATTGCCACGCCATAATGTGATAGCTTGGGTGGCACATACAGCACATCACCAGCTTCTAGTATTTGGTCAAAAATAATCTCTCCCATGTCCGTTAATAGACGAATGGGTTGGTTGGGGATAAATTTATCATCAACTTGGCACATCTTACCCAACTGCCATCGCCGTGTGCCATAACCTTGGGCTAAAAACACATCATATTCATCAAAATGCTTGCCAACACTGCCACCAACAGGGGCATAAGAAACCATAATATCATCACGTTGCCACTGTGGAATGAAGTCAAACGCTTGCCACATCTCACCAAGCTCATACGACCATTGTTCCATGTTTTGTACAAGTAGCGTCCATAGCGTTGGTAATTGTTCAAAATGCTGGTCGGTGAGTGGACTGGTGTCTAGCGTCCAATGATGGTCTTGACAGCGTAACTTGTCAGATGTATTTGGGCTGTCTGACTGTGCTTGCTTGGGATTTTGCTTGGGATATTGACGGATAAGCCGAGCATTCACCCCATCACATTGAGCCAATTCTATGATGTCATTTGGCTCATATTTGCCCATTAAAGCAGGCAGACCACCTTTGATAAGCAGGGGTTTTTTTTGCCAATATTCGTGTAAAAATGTGTCAATGCTCATGCCTTGGGGTAGGCAAGGTGGCAGGTTAGGTGGTGTGTTTTGGTGGTTGGGCATGGTATTGGGCATGGTGGCTTCTTGCATTAATTAATATCAGATTTTGGGTGAGTTTTTAACTGGGTTTTAACTTTAATTAAATCAACACGCACTATAATTCACAGTTACCCCAACTGTTGCCGTTGGAATGATGTTTTTAGCAAGGCTTTTGGCATGGATGGCAAGCCCACCCTTGGCGGTTTCTTTATATTTATCACTCATGTCCGCCCCAGTTTGCTTCATGGTTAAAATGGCTTTATCTAGGGACACAAAGTGTTGACCGTTGCCTCTGAGTGCCAAGCGAGCGGCATTGATGGATTTAATAGCCCCCATGGCGTTGCGTTCGATACAAGGTACTTGTACCAGCCCATCTATGGGATCACAGGTTAAGCCCAAATTATGCTCAATGCCAATTTCAGCCGCATTCAGACATTGTGAAACATCGCCCCCCAGCACTTGAGTGAGACCTGCTGCTGCCATGGCACACGCTGACCCCACTTCCCCTTGACAGCCCACTTCCGCCCCAGAGATGGACGCATTTTGTTTTATCAAGCTACCAATGGCGGTGGCGGTCAGCAAAAAGTCATGTACCCCTTGACGACTAAAGCTTGCGATGAAATCACGATAATAATGCAGCACCGCTGGAATGATGCCAGCAGCCCCATTGGTTGGGGCAGTAACCACTTTGCCACCATTGGCATTTTCTTCATTGGCAGCGATGGCGTATAAATCCACCCAATCCATCGCCACAAGCGAGTCGTTTTGGTTGTGGTTTTGTTGTTTTTCTTGCTGTAGCTTATCGTGTAAGGCCTTGGCACGGCGTTTGATTTGTAGCCCACCTGGCAAGATACCTTCATCTTGGTAGCCATTTCTGACACATTGCTCCATCACTGCCCAGATGTCATCAAGATAAGATTCTATTTCGCCACGGTTACGGTAATGCAGCTCATTTGCCATGACCAACTCACTGATGCTCATGTGATGGGTTTCACAAAGCTGTTGTAAAGTCTCAGCCGTACTAAAAGGATACGGATCTTGGTTGGCGTTGTCTTCGATGACTGTGTCGTTGGCGTGGGAGATGTCATCAGCATTTAGCACAAACCCACCACCGATTGAATAGTAAGTTTGTTGATATTGCTCACCATTGGCAAGTTTGGCGGTGATGGTTAAGGCATTGGGGTGATAGGGCATCACCGTATCATCATGCCAATGTAAATCTTGTTCGTAGTCAAAGTGAATGGCTTTTTGTCCTGCCAGCAATAAAACTTGTTCACGCATCACAGGAGCAAGGTATTCTTCTTTTCTTAACGTATCAATGGTTTTAGGTTCATGCCCAAGCAATCCAAGCAAAATGGCGGTATCGGTGGCATGCCCTTTGCCAGTCGCTGCCAATGAACCATATAAATCAATGAATATGTGGGTGATGTCATCTAAAAAGTTTTTGGCTTGTATCTGTTGTAAAAATTGATTGGCAGCAACCATAGGTCCGACGGTATGCGAGCTGGAAGGACCAACCCCAATTTTAAATAAATCAAAAACTCGTATCATAAAGCCACCTTGTCCTTTGTGTTGCAAGAATATTGATGTTGTCAAAAATTTGTCCATATCAACTGAGCATATTAGCATAAGCTTACTGAATGCACATAACAAGTTTTGTGAACACAAACCTATGAACACAAACCCTTGAATTAACAAAATTACTGTGAATGATTGGTTTTTGCAAATTTGCTCAAATGCTTTATCATAGCGTCTAATTTTAAATGGTGTTTATTAGGAATCATTATGTCGCCACAATCACCACAATCACCACAATCACAATCGTCATCACAATCAAACACAGTCGTTTTGGACAACATCAGTAAAGATGATGGCGGTCATCTTTTTTGGAACATCATACGTATCGTGCCTGATTTTCCCAAACAAGGCATTGACTTTTATGACATCACCCCCTTGTTAAAAACACACATCAACGAAGTGATTGATGCGTTGCTGATGGCTTTGCCTGATGGTTTGTTAGATGAAGTTGATTATTTGGCAGCGATTGAAGCAAGAGGCTTTGTGTTTGCCAGTTTATTGGCTGGTCGCTTAGGCATGGGCATGATATTGTTAAGAAAGCCGGGTAAACTGCCGCCACCAGTCGCCAATAAATCTTACGTTTTAGAATATGGACAAGACACCCTTGAAATGCAAGATAACTTAACCCCTGCAAAGGTGTTGCTGGTCGATGACATCTTAGCAACGGGTGGCACACTAAACACCGCATATCAGTTATGTAAACAAGCAGGGCATGAGGTGGTATCAGCGTTGGTATTGCTTGACTTAACAGAATTGCATGGTTCGTTCCCCATGCCTGTGCATGCGGTATTAAAAGCATAAAAAATTAAAAGCATAAAAAATTGACGGTAATCTGCCCAAAAGCATGCTCAATTCATAAGTACGCTCAATTAATCATGCTGAATTGACCATGCTTCATTAACAATGCCTTGTTTTTTACCATTTTGTTTGGTTTTTTGGGTGTTTAGTTTTTGGGGATTTTTAATTTTGGAGAGCGATGAAAATCAAGCAACAATATTGGATTTTGTGCTGTCTTTATCTAAAGAGTAATATAATGGGCTTATTGTGATGACAAGCACATGATGACAGCAACATTTATACACTAAAAAATATACACTAAAAAAGCCTTAAAAACGCAACGTTTTTAAGGCTTTTGATATATGGTACCCGGAGCCGGACTTGAACCGGCACGATATTGCTATCGAGGGATTTTAAATCCCTTGTGTCTACCAATTTCACCACCCGGGCAAAACTTTTAATGTATTCATCATTGGCAATTGCATGGAGGCTGGAGTCGGAATCGAACCGGCGTACACGGAGTTGCAGTCCGCTGCATGACCACTCTGCCATCCAGCCAATCAAGGCTCACTATAATAACAAAAAAAAATAAAAAGGCAAGAATTTTTTTTAATAATTTGTTACTGTTGTTAAATGGCCATGTCTTAAGCAATCATTTTTTTAAGCAATCGTTGAACCAATGGGAGCATCATCTGGCAAAGTGATGACAACCAAGGCAGTTTTTGGGTCGCCTGCTGATAATATCATGCCTTCAGATATCCCAAACTTCATTTTGCGTGGGGCAAGATTGGTAACGCAAATGACCTTTTTATCCTGCAACTGCTCAGGCTCGTAAAACTTACGAATGCCACTAAACACATTGCGGGTCTGTTCTTCGCCAACGTCTAAAGTGAATTGCAACAGTTTATCCGCCCCGTCCACATAATGGCATGCCAATACCTTAGCAACTTTCATTTCTACTTTGGCAAAGTCATCAATGCTGATGTGTTTGGCATCATTTTGGGCGTTATTGTGGGGGTGGTTTTGTGTGGTTGGGGTGTTGGTTTTGCTGTTTGTTTTTGCTGGCATGGACTCTTTAGATGCGTTAATCATGGCGGTAATTTGACTGTCTTCAATGCGTTGCATTAAGGGTTTGAATTGATTGATTTTGTGATTAAGTAATGACTGATGACGGCTGGCAAAGTTTAAATCTGCCACATTTAAAAATGCTTTGGCATTATCAGCCAATTCTGGTAAGACTGGGGCAAGATAGATGATAAGCTTATGGAATATGTTGATGGCTATCGAACAGATGTCTTGTACTTCTTGCTGGCGGTTGGCTTGTTTTGCCAATAACCACGGTTTTTTGTCATCAATGTATTCATTGGCTTTATCGGCACATTGCATGATTAATCGCATGGCTTTAGCAAAACTTCGGTTTTCATAGGCAGCTGCGATTTGCTCACCCATTAGGTCAATTTCTTGGAGTAAAGCAGGTTCAGTACAGGTGGCTGATAACACCCCGTTATGATTTTTAAGCAAAAATCCTGCACTGCGACTGGCGATATTGACCACTTTGCCCACCAAATCGGAGTTGACTTTTTGCATGAAGTCGTCCATGTCTAAATTAATGTCTTCAACATGTTCGCTCAATTTACTGGCAAAATAATATCGCAAATATTCAGGGTGCAGATGTTTGGTATAAGTCTCAGCTTGGATAAAAGTCCCACGAGACTTGCTCATTTTTGCCCCATTAACGGTCAAAAATCCGTGAGCAAATACCCCTGTTGGTGTGCGAAATTCACTGCCAGACAGCATGGCAGGCCAAAATAAGGCATGAAAATACACAATGTCTTTACCGATGAAGTGATACACTTCGGTTTTATTGGCATTTTCTTGCAACCAGTAATCATCAAAGTTTAAATCTTCACGGCGATTGCATAGGTCTTGAAAACTTGCCATATAGCCGACAGGTGCGTCCAGCCACACATAAAAGTATTTATCATCTTCATCTTTGGGGGTGTCGGGAATTTTAAAACCAAAATATGGTGCATCACGGCTGATGTCCCATTTTGCAAGCCCTGCATCAAACCATTCTTGTAACTTATTTACCACAGATGGTTGTAAGCGATCATTGTCATGCACCCAAGATTTTAAAAAGGCGTCAAAATTTGGCAAATCAAAAAAGTAATGCTTAGATGTCTTTAAGACAGGGGTTGCCCCTGATAAGGTAGAGTGGGGGTTGATAAGTTCAGTGGCGTTATAGGTGCTGCCACACACTTCGCAGTTATCACCATATTGGTCTTGGGTGTTGCATTCTGGGCAAGTGCCTTTGACAAAACGGTCTGCCAAAAACAGCTCTTTTTCTGGGTCATATAATTGCTCAACGTCGCTGGTGCTGATGTGTCCAGCATGGTTTAAACGGCGATAAATCAGTTCGGAAAATTGGCGATTTTCTTCACTGTGGGTGCTGTGGTAGTTGTCAAAATGAATCAAAAACTTGGCAAAATCAGCTTCGTGAGATGCTTTGACATTGGCGATTTGCTCTTCTGGGGTGATGCCATTGTCTTGGGCTTTTAACATGATGGCTGTGCCATGAGCATCATCAGCACAGACATAAGTAACCTTATGACCTAGGGCTTTCATGGCACGCACCCAAATGTCAGTTTGGATATATTCCACCAAATGCCCCAAATGGATAGGGCCATTGGCATAAGGTAGGGCAGATGTGACTAAAATTTGTCGAGTTGAAGATACAGAGGGGTGTTGGGTTTGGGTTGTTTGCACAAATCACCTATGAGCTTTAAACGATGAATTAAATGATGCGTTAAACGATGAATTTTAAAAAGGAATAACGACTTATCCCTATGATAACGTAATTTTCTGAATTTTGTTAATGGATTATGTGGCAAGGCTGATGCTGGGCCAGGCTAAAATGAGCCGAACATCGTTCCCAATATCATGACCACCACGGTGGCAACAATGGGAATTACCATGGTTACCATCGCCAAATTGACATAAGACTCCTTATGCGTCAGCCCACAAATGGCAAATACCGTGATGACTGCCCCGCTATGCGGTAGGGTATCTAAACCACCTGCTGCCATAACGGCCACACGGTGCATCAGCTCTGGATCAATGCCAGCATTTAATGCCATTTGATAATAATCTTCTCCCAACGTCTTTAGGGCAATGCTCAAACCACCCGATGATGACCCTGTAATCCCTGCCAGCGTGGTCATGGCAACCGCTTCAGAAATGAGTGGGTTATTGGGACTTAAATTTAAAATATTGTCTCGAATCATCGCAAAACCTGCCAAAGTGGCAATCACCGCCCCATAACCCACTTCAGAGCCAACATTAAACACGGGTAACATGGCATCATACGTGCCTTTATTGATTGAGCCTTGTAGATTGTTCCAATGGCCAAACCGCATCACAATCAACACCAAACAAGCAATCATCAACGAGATGATGATTGACCAAAGACCCAATGCCCCTGCAATCGCAAGATTTGGGAAAGCGGCTTGTAGACCACTAAAATCCATGGCTGGGAACACCACATAAGTCAACAACGCATTGACCCCAATGACCAATATCAACGGTATCATTGCCATCATCATTGACATGTGTTTATTGGACACACCGTTTGTACCATCATTTGTGCCATCATTGATGACGATGTCATCATCAGCATGTGTGCCATAACCTTCACCTGCTGCATTTGCCTTTGTGGCACGGCTTTGTAACCATAGCCAACCACCGATGAACATGATCATACCACCAATGATGCCAAGCATGGGGGCAGCAAAAACATTGGTGTTGTAATAAGGAATGGGAATGGCATTTTGAATGGCAGGCGTACCAGGCAGAGCGGTCATGGTAAAGGTAAATGACCCCAAAGCAATGGCAGCAGGGATAAGGCGTTTTGGCACATCAGCAACTTTAAACAAATCTTTGGCAATGGGATAAATGGCGAATGCGACCACAAACAAGGAAACCCCACCATACGTTAAAATGGCACACACCAAAATCACCGCTAAAATGGCTTTATTTGCTCCCAACTTGCCCACCACCGTGCGAGCAATGGCAGCTGCCGCTCCTGAATCTGCCATCAGCCGACCAAAGATTGCCCCCAATAAGAATATGGGAAAAAATTTAATCAAAAAGCCACCCAACGCACTCATAAACACGTCAGTATAAGCAGGAATGGTGTTTAAAAAATCACCTGATAGCACCACCGCCAACATCGCCATGATGGGGGCTAAAATCAGGACGGAATATCCACGATAAGCAAAAAACATCAGCAAAAATAACGTGGTGATGATGGCAAGAGTGCTCATGGGCGTTATCCTTATCGTCCTTAAAACATCAGTAAAAAAATCTGACGCAGTGATGATGCAGTGAATTTGGTGTTTTGGTTTTTTAGGTTTACAAGTTTAGCAAAAAATGCTTATATGGAGATGAGTTTTTTGATGCGTTTTCACCCTGATGCGTTTACATTCTTATGTTAACTCTGATACTCATTAAAATGATGTTTGTTAAAAGGATTTCCCATGAGCATGGATGCCCAAAATTCTTCCATCAATTCTAATTCGCCCAACCAAAAAACATCTGAGCGTTTGGGATTTTTTGCCATGTTAACCAACGCCAGTGTGGCGTTGGTGAATCGCTATTTACCATCACCGTTTGTTTTTTCCATCATGTTAACACTCATTGCCTTTGTTGCTGCCATATTGGTGACAGGGCAAGGAATCATTGATGTGGCAGGATCTTGGGGTAAAGGTTTGTGGTCTTTACATGGGTTTGCCATGCAGATGGCGTTAATTTTGGTAACAGGTTATGCCTTTGCCAATGCCCCATTTATTCAAAAACTGTTGAATGGCATCGCCAGTCAGATCCGTTCACCAAACATGGCAATCATGATGGCAACCTTGGTTGGGTTGGTTGGCTCATGGTTAAACTGGGGTTTTGGTTTGGTGATTGGGGCGGTGTTTGCCAAAGCACTTGCCAAGCAAATTAAGGGCGTGGATTATCCGTTATTGGTGGCGGCCGCTTATTCAGGGTTTTTGGTGTGGCATGGTGGTTTGGCAGGTTCAATTCCATTGACCTTAAGCACAGGCGGTGAGACCTTAGCCAAGTTGTCAGCTGGGGCGATGTCTGATGCGGTGCCAATTTCACAGACGCTTTTTGCAGGGTATAATTTATTCATTGTTGGGTTATTATTGCTGGTTTTGCCGATGTTAAATCGATTGATGCACCCAAAAACCCCCACCGTCATTGATGCCACATTGTTAAAAGACAGCGATGATGCCTTACCAGCAAAAGACACCCCCGCTCAAAAATTAGATGACAGTCGATGGATTGCAGGGGTGCTGTTGGTGTTTGCAGGCATGTATTATGTCAGTGAATTTGGTCAAAGTGGCTTTAGCTTGGGGTTGGATATCGTCATTGGTCTGTTTTTATTCATTGGTTTGTTGTCACATGGCACGCTAGAGCGGTATTATCGAGCCGTGGGTTCTGGTATTGGTGGCATCACAGGGATTGTGTTGCTGTTCCCATTTTATGGTGGCATCATGGGGATTATGACAGCGGTAGATGCTGATGGTGTGTCTATTAGCACACAGGTAACGCAGTTTTTTGTTGATTTTGCATCGGCAGAGAGTTTGCCTGTTTTGGCGTTTTTAAGTGCTGGGTTGGTTAATGTGTTTGTGCCATCAGGTGGTGGTCAGTTTGCGGTACAAGGTCCTGTGATGTTGCCTGCCAGCATTGAGCTGGGTATTGACCCTGTGGTAACGGCAATGGCAATCGCTTGGGGCGATGCGTGGACGAATATGATTCAGCCATTTTGGGCGTTGCCATTATTGGGCATTGCTGGGCTAGATGCCAGAGCAATTATGGGTTATTGTTTGATTATTTTGTTGGTGTCAGGGATAATCATCAGTGGGGTGTTTTGGTTGGCAGTTTGACCCTTGGCCAGACCGATTTTTATCGTTTAAACAGGTTTTATTGTTATCTTTTATCATTATTATCATTTATCGTTATAAAAAGGAGCAAATTATGAAACAATATAAAGTCTATGACAATGCCAAAGATGCGTTGGCAGATGTGGTTGCTGATGGGCAAACGCTTGCCATTGGTGGTTTTGGGCTTTGTGGTATTCCAGAAGCTTTAATCACCGCTTTGCGTGATAGTGGTGTCAAAAACCTAACCTGCATCAGCAACAACGCAGGCGTAGATGATTTTGGGTTGGGGTTGTTATTACAAACTCACCAAATCAAAAAGATGATAGCGTCTTATGTCGGTGAAAATAAAGAATTTGAACGCCAGTTTTTATCAGGTGAGCTGGAAGTTGAGTTGACCCCACAAGGCACATTGGCAGAGAAATTGCGTGCTGGTGGGGCGGGCATACCTGCTTTTTATACCGCCACAGGGGTCGGCACTCAGGTTGCTGATGGTAAAGAGACTCGAGAATTTAACGGCAAACAATACATCATGGAACACAGCTTGACCGCTGATGTGGCATTGATTAAAGCCCAAAAAGCGGATAAAGCGGGTAATCTGGTATTTAATAAAACCGCACGTAATTTTAACCCTGATTGTGCGATGGCAGGTAAAATCACCATTGCTGAAGTTGAAGAATTGGTAGAGATTGGCGAGATTGACCCTGACCACGTGCATCTGCCAGGGATATTCATACAAAGAATTGTGGTCAATACCGCTGTTGAAAAACGCATTGAGAAAATCACCACAAAAGATTGATGTTGATGTGTGATGACAGACAGCATGGACTACACAAACCATGGATAACAAAACCATGGATAATACAAACACAGATAACCTTAACCACATATCCTTTAATCACATCTTTTTCACACACTCATAAAAGGACAATAACATGGCTTGGAACAGAGAACAAATGGCACAGCGTGCCGCCAAAGAATTGCAAGATGGTTTTTATGTTAACTTAGGCATTGGCCTACCCACACTGGTTGCTAACCATATCCCTGATGGCATGAATGTTTGGTTACAATCAGAAAATGGACTGCTGGGTATCGGCGAATTTCCAACACAAGACACGGTAGATGCTGATTTAATCAATGCAGGTAAACAAACCGTTACCGCACAGACAGGAGCAAGTTTTTTTGACAGCTCAACCTCTTTTGCCATGATACGGGGCGGTCATGTCAATTTGGCAATCTTAGGGGCGATGGAAGTGTCTGAAAAAGGGGACCTTGCCAATTGGATGATACCAGACAAGCTGGTCAAGGGCATGGGTGGTGCGATGGATTTGGTCGCTGGCGTACAAAGAGTGATTGTGTTGATGGAGCAGACCAACAAACACGGTGAGCCAAAGATATTACCTAAGTGTGAACTGCCGCTGACAGGCATTGGTGTGGTTGACCGCATCATCACTGAGCTTGGTGTGTATGATGTTACCGATAAAGGGCTAAAACTTATTGAGCTTGCTGATGGTGTCAGTTTTGAAGAGGTGCAACAAAAAACGCCTGTTACGGTTTATCAATAGCAATTTATCAATAGCAGTGTATTACAATAGCAGTGTATTAATAGCAACGTGATTAGCAGGTAATGATAACCAGATGGTGATAACTAAGTTTAACCACAGTTTAACTACCAAGTTATTAAACAATCAACTGTATCAAAAAACTGCATCACAAAAACTAAGGATAACGACAATGACTCAAATCAAGCATGATTTAACAGGTAAAGTGGCACTGGTTACAGGCTCAGCCAGCGGCATCGGTAAAGACATTGCTCAAACCTTTGCCAAAGCAGGGGCAATCGTTGCCATCGCTGACATCAATATTGATAACGCTCAAAGCGTGGTTGATGAAATCCAAACTCAGGGCGGGCAAGCCATCGCCATTGAGATGGATGTTACCAACGAAGAAGCGGTCAATAAAGGCGTACAAAAATTGGTGGATACTCATGGCACAGTGGATATTTTGGTATCCAATGCAGGCATTCAAGTGATTAATCGCATTGAAAAAATGGCGTTTGATGATTGGAAAAAAATGCTTGCCATTCATTTAGATGGGGCATTTTTGACCACCAAAGCTTGTTTGCCACACATGTATAAAGACAACAAGGGCGGTACAGTGATATATATGGGGTCAGTGCATTCGCATGAAGCGTCATTATACAAAGCCCCTTATGTCACTGCCAAGCATGGCTTACTTGGGCTAAATCGAGTACTTGCCAAAGAAGGGGCAGAGCATAATGTGCGTTCACATGTCATCTGTCCTGGGTTTGTCAAAACACCATTGGTAGAAAAACAAATCCCAGAACAAGCCGCCGAAAAAGGCATCAGCGAAGAAGAAGTGATTAATGACATCATGCTCAAACACACTGTGGATAAAGAATTCACCACCGTTGATGACATTGCTCAGTTGGCACTATTTTTGGCAGCATTTCCAAGCAAAGTATTCACAGGACAATCCATTGTTGCCAGCCATGGTTGGTTTATGAACTGATGTTAATTGATGAATTGCTGATGGACAGATAAATCACATCAATCCATCAGCGTATCAACTCAAAGCCCTTTTTTTTTAAAGGGCTTTTTTGTATCTTCTACTGCGTCTGTTATTGGTACTGCATCTGTTTGGCACGGTATTTGTTATTGCATCTGTGATTGATAATGTGGTTAAATGACGGATTATGGCTTATCAATACTTATCAAATAAGAAAAATCACCATGACCGATGTCAACACCAATACCGATCCAGCTTTAACCCAAAAACAAGCCGCCGCCAAAGCCGCCTTAGATTATATTGAAGAAGGCATGATTTTGGGAGTGGGAACAGGCAGTACCGTGAACTGTCTGATTGAGCTATTGCCACAGATGAAGCTAAAAGGTGCAGTGGCAAGCTCTCAGATAACCGAAAATAAGCTAAAAGCATTGGGCATTGATGTGCTGGATTTAAATTTTGTTGGTGAACTGGATTTGTATGTTGATGGGGCAGATGAAGTGAATGATGCCTTGCAATTGGTCAAAGGTGGTGGTGGGGCATTAACACGAGAAAAAATCGTTGCTGCGGCATCAAAGCGGTTTGTCTGTATGGTTGATGCCAGTAAAAGCGTTAAGCAGTTGGGGGTTGATTTCCCCATTCCCATTGAAGTGTTGCCACAAGCACGCTCATACGTTGCCAGAGAATTGGTTAAAATGGGGGGTGAGCCAATTTATCGTGAAGGGTTTGTTACCGATTATGGTAACGTCATTTTAGACACTTATGACTTAGATGTGAGTGAGCCACCACACATGGAACATGTTTTAAATAATCTTGTGGGGGTGGTGTGTCATGGTATTTTTGCGGTTAATCATGCCGATGTGGTGTTAAAAGCCACCTCAACTGGCATTGACATTCTGTCATTCACAGAAACAATCAAATAATATCAATCAAATAATATCAATAAAACAGTTTGCCTGCGTTTGTCATGACAGAATGAATGGGCGTTTCATACATCGTGGTTAAATTTTGCTCAGTCATGACAACGTTTGGTGTGCCTTGTGCCAATAAATTGCCTTGATGTAAGGCAATGACCCAATCTGCACACTGATAAGCATGACTTAAATCATGCAGCACCATGATGATGGTTTTTTGTTCATCTTTTTGTAATCTTTGTAGATGGGTCAATAAAAAACGCTGATATTTAATGTCCAAATGATTGGTTGGCTCATCTAATAATAAAATATCAGTATTTTGCATCAATGCCCGAACCATGGCCAAACGTTGCTTTTCACCGCCTGACAGCGTTTGTAAACGGTTATTTTTTAAGTGAATCAAACCAAAATCGGCAAGTGTTTTCTCAGCTTGGGCAAGCATGTTGCCATCAGGCATTTGATACCATGCAAGATGTGGTGTTACGCCCAATGTGGCGTATTCTAAGACGTTTAATGGCAATTCAAATTGTTCATGTTGTCCAACCCATGCAATTTTTGCCTGTTTGACCAAATCATGCAGGGGTTGTTTGTTGATGTGAATGTCTGAATTGATTTGACAATCAGCTTTTTGACCCAAAAGTGCATGAATAAATGTGCTTTTTCCTGCCCCATTTGCACCAATAATCACCGTAATCTGCTGATAAGGCAGGCGGACATAAGTCATGTTAAGTAGGCTTCTTTTGCGGTTTTGTACTGACAGATGGTTGATAATGATGTCGCCAGATGTCTTATTGGCAGATGTGTTGATGAATGGCATGTTTATGCCCACCTTCTTTGAACAAACAGCCATATGAAAAATGGTGCGCCTAACAGTGCTAAGATGATACCGACAGGCACATCGACTGGATAAGCGATTTGACGTGCAATACTGTCAACAACCAATAAAAAGATTGCTCCCAACCACCCTGAGTAAAACATAATTTTTTGCCGACCACCCCCTAAAGCCCCAACCAGCAGATTGGGGACTATCATGCCAATAAATCCGATTATCCCTGATAATGACACAGCAGCCCCTGTCAATAAGGCACAAGCGATGATTACCCACATTTGAGTTGTAACAACGGTCATTCCCATGGAGATGGCGGTGGTTTCACCGAGCATTAATATGTCCAGCTTTCTACCAAGACCCAGTAACATCAAAAGACCAATCAGCATACAGCTGATGGCATAACGTAACGGCACAAAACCTGCTTCTGCCAGACTTCCTGCCAACCAATTGGTGGCACTGCGTAACACCATGTCATCGGATAAAAACAATATCAAACTGACCAATGCCCCACAAAAGGCACTGATGATAAACCCTAAAATCAAAAGCCCAATTTTTCCACCTTTGAGCCAGCGATGGCACACTAAAATCAATAGGCATACCAATAAACTACCAATAAATGCAGACATGGACACAGCAAAACCACCCAAACTTAAGCTTAGGCTTAACACCACGCCTAACGCTGCCCCGCCTGATGTGCCAATCAAACTGGCATCTGCCAATGGATTTTCAAATAAAGCCTGTAGTGCAGCACCACCAACGGATAATGCCAAACCAACCAATAGCGACGTTAATACTCGTGGATAACGAATTTGCCAAACGACATCATCAAGTTGTAGTGGGTTTGACCATGAACCAAAGCCAATCCCCAAACAAAAAAAAATGATGATGACACTCAATAAGATTGCCAAAATATGGCAAGATAAAGGTGATATGAGTGCTGTTTGCTTGGTGGGTTTTAACGACTGCGGTTGATACATGTCCTGCCTTTGTGCCTGCCTGCTGTTTGGCTATTTATTATTTAATGATTTTATTATTTGATGATTGGCTGTTTAACCGCTGATGGTTTAATGGCTTATTTTGCCAGTTTATTGAGCTTGTCAATCACAGCAGGAGAATCTAAGCCATAACGCAAAAAATCATTGGCAGGCCAAAATTGAATGTTGTTATTTTTGGCAGCAGGATTGATGGCGATTTCAGGGCGTTGTTTGTATTGTTCAAGTGAACCCAAAGTGGCTTTATGATGGTCAGCAATGATGATGACATCGGCTTTGGCAGCAAGCCAACCTTCACGAGACATCGGCACAAATCCTTTAACATTCGCAGCGTTAATGCCCCCAGCACGACGAATCAATTCGTCAGCAACAGTGCCTTTGCCTGCCACAATGCGTCCATCATAACTGAGCAAATAGCGTTTTTTGGTGGCAGGTCTTGTGTTCATGCCAGACAGCCATTCATCTGCCATTCTTTGAGCAGCCATAGGCTTACCCATCAATTTGCCAATCTTGACAATGCTGCTGGCATAAGTCGCCACTTTTTCGTTGGGGGCAACATTGATGGCTTCAATGTTGAGTTGATTAAGACGTTGAAAAATACTGGAAGGTTGTGCCATATAACTGCCCAATACCAGGTCAGGTTGGGTGGCCACAATCGCTTCAGGGGTGATGTTGCGGTGCATGCCCACAACGGCGGCGTGTTTTAAGGCGGGCGTTTTGTTGGTGGTGTCTTTACCAACGACTTTATTGGCATCACCTAAGGCAACCATGATGTCAGCAACATCTGGGGTTATGGTAACCACACGTTGATAGGCAAAAGCTGATAAGCTGATGGTTAAGCTTGTTAGCAATAGGGTGAGTTTTTTGATAAATGGTGTCATGGTTATTCCCATCAGGTTGTTCTCATCAGGTTAATCCCATCAGGTCATGGTTATTTGGTCATTGTCATCAAGCAGGGTGTGCTGATTGGGCAGTTTGGGCAATCGGTTTGGCAAAATCTTGTATGAGTTTGTCTGTTACCTGTCGCCAACTTGCCAGCTCAGGTTCTCCCTCTAAGCGTTGTCCAAAAAAGCTGACAATGGTTTTGCCTGATTTGTCAAAAGCTTCCACACAAGTGATGATGCCATCTGATGTTGGGCGTTTGACCACCCACAGTTGAGTAATTGCCACATCGTGTAAGTGTAAAGTAAACTGTGTGCTGTCTTTATCTAAAATATTTATCCAATCACCCGTGCGTTTAATGTGGTGAATGTTACCTGTTTGGATTTGTACCACGCCTGTATTGCCAACAAAGGTCATCAGTGGGCAGTCATGTTCTTTAACGAGTTGAAATAACGGTTCAATGGCATCAACTTGCAGAGCCACGGCATGTTTTTCGGGGGCATGGTGGTAACTACTGGCTCTATCAATCCCCAACTTTTGAATGATGAAATGAAATTGGTGAATGTTGTTCATGTTTAGCCATTGTTGTTGAAAATCAGCAATGGTCTTTTTATCTAAGGCTTGTAATTGCCAATCACCATCATGTTGTTGTGATTTTTTAAGACAGATTTCTTGTGGTGTGTCATCGTTTATCTCATCGGTATCGTTGTTCACAATGTCAACATAGGTATTGGCTTGTTTGGCATACCCATCGATGAGTGCCTGCCATTTTTGTACTTGGTCATCACTGGTTGATTGTAAGAATATTTTGTTAATGGCGTTGCCTTGCTCATCAAAAAATTGCAAGCTGTAGGAGGGTTTATTGTGGTTGCTGTTGTCATTGCCATGAATTGAAATTGCCAACATGTGTTGCCACTGATTGATAAAATAACGCAAATCCAAACCACCCACATTCACCATCAGTGCCATATTTGTGCTGATTTTTAAATTTTGATACCGCCCTATTTTTTCATGAACAGCATGCTCATTACGCACAATGCTCAGTAGCTCATGAAACTGCTCAAGTTTGGTTAATATATCTTGGCATTGTGTCCCAAGATATTGCGAATGTGGTGAAGCCAATAACAACGCAAGTTCACTGACTCCCAATAATTTTGCCCCTTCGGTAGGAAATAGCATGGGTGTTTTGGCTTTTTCTCGTTGATAACGTTGCCAAAGTCGAGCATCTTTATGGCGAATGTCAATACAATCTTGATTGTTACACATGGCTATTGTTCCTTTTAAGTTTTCAATGAAAATTCCAAAACATCAATACCAAGCTGATGTGTCTGTGGTATTTATTTAACAGTACCGCCTGTTTAACAACATCGCTGTTGCCTATTATGGTTAGGTTATGGTCAGATTTTGTTTGCATGGTGTTTGTGTGATTTTTGGTATTATTTTTTGGCGTTGTTTTGGTAGGGTACGGCTAAAAATAACACTTGCAAACGATAATTATTATCATTATTATAAATTAATACTTATCATTTGCAAGTGTTATTGTTAAATAACAGCCATCAGCCATGCCAATCATGTGAATTATGCCAATCATGAAAACATCAGCATCAGTATTAACGTCCTGCTTATCCGCCATCAGTTTGTCTTGGCAAGCTAAAGATTTACAAAAACAGTACGTACAAAAAAATCATAAATCAATGGGGTTTTTTTGTCTGTCGCTGATGATGGGCGTGTGGGTGCCACTGGCGTATGCTGATTATGGGTTTAATGATGTGTCTAATACGTCCATCAATACGCCCATTACCATTCTTGAGCCAATCGTCATCTCCGCCACTCGTAGCCAAAAAACACTGACCGATTCCCCCGTGACTGTTCAGGTGTTAGATGCTCAAACACTTGCCAAACACCATGCCCATACCCTAAAAGATGCCATTGCCTTATTGCCCAATGTGAATTTGCGTCCAATTCATGGTAAGGCAGGCTATGAAGTCATCATGCAAGGCATGGGGGGAGATCAGGTTTTGGTATTGATTGATGGTTTGCCATTAACCGCAAGCACAGGTTCAACCGTTAACCTAAATCAATATCTGAATGCTGAAGTTGCTCAAATTGAAATCATTCAAGGGGCGTCATCAGCTCAGTATGGCAGTTCTGCAATGGGTGGCGTTATTAACGTCATCACCAAAAAAATACACAATGACCAACCCATTAAAAAACATCTTGACATACAGCTGGCAAGTAATGGCAAACAAAACCCATCACAAAAAACAACAGATAACAATGTGACGCATCTTGAAGCCAGCATTGATGCCAAGCTTGATGACAAAGGTCAATGGCTTGGAAGGATATTGGCATCGTATCATGACGATAAGGGGCTAGATGACGACATGACAACTTGGGAACGCATCAAAGATGCCAGCAAACAAAAACAGATGACAGCCAAGCTGGTGTATCGTCCCGATGTTCATAATGATAAAAAACAAGCATGGTTTGAGATGACCAAATATGACGAAGACAATATCAGCAAATTTAAAAGACAGGCTGGTCAAAAGCACGTACAACAGCAACGAGAAGAAAACATCGACAAAACACGTCATGTGTTGGGATTTTTGTATCAATTTGACCCAAATGAACAAATTGACCCAAATAAACAGGGTCAGCATGACAAAAATCATCTCGCTCATCATGTGCTTGCTGGCAGTTTACAAGGGTCATTGTTGTTTGAAGATTATCACAGTCATGCCAATACGTTTGCCTTAAATGCCGACAATGACATCATCAGCACCCCAGTGTTACAACGTCAAGCAAACATTGGTACATATTTGGCTCAATTACAATACAACCTACCAAAATTAACGATGAATAACAGCACCCACTTATTACAAGTTGGCACGCAATGGCAACAAGACAAATTGTCTCAAAGGCAAAATGGCAACAGTGAATTGATGGCAGATAAGGTCAAGCGTGATGCCATAGAAGCTTATGTACAAGATGATTGGCTGCTGGGTGATGATTGGGAACTGTTAACAGGCATTCGTTATCAATATGACAGTGATTTTGGCAAACACATTGTGCCTAAGACAGCGTTAAGGCATACCCATATTGATGATGACGGACGCAGGCATGTTTGGCGAGCCAGTATCGGGCAAGGCTATCGTGTGCCAAACCTAAAAGAACGCCATTTTTTATTTGACCACAGTGCCTATGGTTATAAAGTGCTTGGCAACCCTAATTTACAACCAGAGACGTCCACCAGTTATCAGCTTGGCTACCAGCGACAACTCAACGACCATGCTGATGTGGCATTTAATCTTTATTACAATGACATTAAAAACTTAATTGGAACTGATTACTCTGCTCAAGATGGTAACATTAAAACATTTCGTTATGAAAATGTCAGTGATGCACTCACCTTTGGCGGTGATGTGAGTGGCAATTGGCAGATTGACCAGCACAATCTGTTGGGAATCAGTTACGCTCACACAAAGACAAAAAATAAGCAAACAAAAGCCCAACTTGTGGGGCGACCACAGCACACAGCAATGCTGACATGGCTTTTTCAATTAAACAAAAATCTAGAATTCATCAATCAATTAAAATATGAATCCAAACACCTTGTGGACAGCAAGAAAAAAACCCACTCACCAGGCTGGTTTGTGGTTAATAGCAAAATAAATTATCAACTCAACCCAAATGTCAACGTACATGTGGGCGTGAACAATCTTTTTGACAGACAAAAAGATGCTGATAATGACAATGACTTCAGCCCTGTTGATAACCGTCAATGGTTGGCTGGAGCAAGTTTTAACTTTTAACTTGTTTTAACCAGTTTTTAACTTAACTTTTCACGTTTTTAAGAGCATACTCGGCTCTAAGGAGAAAATGATGCGATTATTGGCTTTAAAATCACCGTCAACTTTGATGGTATTTACTCAAACTTTGTTGGTAAGTTCACTGTTGGCAGGGTGTGGCAATGACTCAAATAATCATGTCAGCTCACAACATAACCCACCATCTGCTAAGCCATCTCAAGGTTTTAGCCAAACTGCCCAATGGCATGTGAATACCCAAAAGGCAGGGGAAAGCTGTTATGATTTTGACAGCAAGGCAGAAGTGGCATGCTCCAGCGATGTATGGGATGTTAAGCTTGAGCATAAAAATCGTGCTTATAAGTTATGGACAAATGGTGGCACAAGTGGCAATGGTCATGGTGGGGCATTGGGTCTTAGGGATTGGCAGACCTTAAAAACCTATCAATATGCGTCCTATGATCCTAAAACCAATCAAGACATCAGTCGCTTTTATCAACAAGATAAGCCAGCTGGTCTTTTTGCAGATAAGCCTTGGTATGTTTACAACCTAAAAGCAAAACATCAGCTTTATCCCAATAATCGTGTGTATTTAATCACCTTAGACTCAAGCAATCGCACAACAACAAGCAGTGTCCAAGCCCCGGTGTATGCGTTACAAATCATCGGCTACTATGATGAAAAAGGCACATCAGGTTACCCCACCATTCGTTATATCGACGTGGCAAACCCTAACAACGTCAACACCAAAACCATTGATGCCAGTGCCACAGATAAATGGGCATATTTTAATCTAAAAACCAATCAAATAACCAGCGAAAATCAAGAGTGGCACATTGCGTTTAATCGCATGAATGTGAAATTAAATGGTGGCGATTCTGGTCAGGGTAAGGTTGGGGCTTATTTGGCAAAAACACCAACTGGCTATTATGATGAAAAAAATCAGCCCATCACCAACAAGTTTGCCTCTGATAACAGCAAAGAAGCACTTAAAGAGTTAACGGATATCCAAGCATATGATGTCAAAGATAATCAGGTTAAATGGGTACAAGACACATTAAGTTCTGTTCTTAATCCTACCCATAAAGGCAATTTCCCCGTGTTGGATTTTGGTTGGTATACCTATGATGGTAGAACACATAAACTGTCAGCAAAACCTGAAAGTGTGGCAGAAGGGGCATTAATTCGCTCAGCAGAGGGCAATAGCTATGCTCGAATGCGACTTAAGGAGATAGGCTATGCTGATGGCTCACCCTTACCAACAAACTTTGTCTATCATTTTGACATTCAACCAAAATGATGCTTAACATGCCGTCGATGGCATTGATGTGTTCATCATCAAACGCCTGTTCTCGATACAAAGCAAACATTGGCATGCCATTGTTCACAAAATCCCCCTTGCGTGCCATAATACTGCATTCCCAATGCCACTCGTGCGATGATGGCATAAATAAACGCTGACACAAAACTTGCAATGGTCAAGCGAGTGCTGTCATCAGCAACCACAAATACCCTTGCTCTCGGGGTGGCGTTATCAGAGGTTGAACCAAGAGCGGTTACCATGATGGATAGGGAAAATGTGGTTACTGTCAACATGCTTGATGCGATGATGTCAAGTAGACTTGATAATGTCTCAGCGGCGATGCTGGGTACAGCATCTTCTGCCAAATAGCGGTTGCCTATGGCAGCGGCCAGAGAAAATACCAAGGCGAATATCACCCCAATTGTGGGCATGATCCAAAGATTGCGATCTGGGTCAGTGAGCCAAGCTTTGATGCGATACCACATAATTTTCCTTAAAAATCAAATAAAATAATCATAAAAGCCAATCAGACCGTCAGGCGTGTTGGTCTTAGCCCAAGGCGACACATCAATTCATAACTGATGGTGTTTGCTGACGTTGCTATCGCATCAATGTGAGGGGCGTTGGGCGGTTGTCCCCATAAGACGACATCACACCCTATCAACTCTGATAAGTCAACAAAAGTCTGTTTGTCATCAGTAAAATGTCTCGCCAAATGACTGACATCTATCATCATCATGTCCATGGCAATCCGACCAATGATGGGGCAGGCGATGCTCAAGGTGTCATTTTTAGCGTTTTGGTGGTGAGGGCGTTTCATGTTGGGTGGCAACATCACACAAACATAAGCGGTCTTATCCACCACCCTAGGATAACCATCACCATAGCCGACACTGACCACCGCCACATGGCAGGGGTGTTGGGCGGTCCAACAACTGCCATAGCCGACACATTCGCCTGCCTGCAAGTGATGCACCGCCATGATGCGACTGATGAACGTCATGACCGTACGCACATTAAGCGACTCAGCACAGATGTCATTAAAAGGAGAACTGCCATATAACAAAATACCGGGGCGTACCCAATCATGGTGCTGGTCAGCAAAACGAATGATGCCTGCAGAATTACATAATGACGCTTGAATGTTTGGGCTAATGGTTAGCCTAAGCAAATCAAGCAAATCATTAAAACGTTGAATTTGGGATTTACTGCTTATCCAATTATGTTGGTCATTCAGATTAATCCGCTTAAAGCTGTCTGCATTGGCAAAATGGCTCATCAGTACCACATCAAATCCTGCGGCATATAACTGGGCAACCGCCACTTGCGTTTGTCGTGCATCAAAACCCAAGCGGTTCATGCCTGTGTTGTACTTAACCCAAACAATGGGGCGTGGGTCATCTGTTGCGTGATTGGCGATATTGGCGATGCTGTCGTTGCAACTGGCATTTGTCATTCTGGGCAGTAAATGCACTTCTGCCCAAGACAATGCCCATTGTAATTGTCTGTGCTGATGAATGACGCACATCATGCCCTGATTTTGACAAAGCAGCCATTCATCATAGCTAAATGCCCCTTCTGTCAATAAGATGGGCTTATTCCAACCTGCTTTTCGACAGTCCATGGCTTCTGCCAAACATGCCACTCCGATGGCATCAGCATCTATTAGGGCGGGCAAACACACATCAATACCATGCCCATAAGCATCTGCCTTAACCATGGCAAGCACTTTGGCTGTTTTGCTCAGGGTCTTGATTTGTTGTAAATTATGACAAAGGGCATCGGTGTCAATATGGATGCTGGCATGACGGGCAAATACCTGATCGCCAAAGGCAGTCAAAGCGGTAGACAGTGGGTTTAAAGCAGGTTTATTGGTCATTATCATAGGGTGGGTTTCGGTGGGGTTCATATTAACGTGAGTGTTAGGGTTGATGTTAAAAGAATAACGTGAGTTTATGTCAGTTGTCATGTTGGTTGTCATGTCAATGGCACTCACCAAGGCTTGAGCCAAACTGCTGGCTGATGCTTGTCCTGTGCCAGCCAAATCCAATGCCGTACCGTGGTCGACAGATGTTCTGATGTAGGGCAGTCCTAAGGTGATGTTGATGGAATCGCCAAAACCATGTGATTTTAACACAGGTAACCCTTGATCATGATACATGGCAATGATGGCATCACACTCTTGCAAATACCGCTGAGTAAACAAGGTATCAGCAGGCATCGCCAAACTGATGTCGTGTCCTTGTTGTTGTAGCTTGGTGAGTACGGGATTGATGATGGTGATTTCTTCTTTACCCAGATGTCCACCTTCACCTGCGTGGGGATTAAGACCACAGACCAATATTTTGGGCTTGGCAATACCAAACTTATGTATCAGGCTATCTAATACAATGTGTGCCGTCATGTGTACCTGCTTTGGAGTGATGGCGGCTGGCACAGCGTGTAAGGGCAAATGGGTAGAGACAAGGGCAACTTTCATTTTTTGATTGGCAAGCATCATCACCACTTTATTGTTAATACCATCAATGCCATTCATCTGCATAAAATACTCGGTATGTCCACTAAATGGCGTGCCATTAGGTAAGGTCAGCTTGGCATCAATTAAGGCAGATTTTTGTAAAGGAGCGGTTACGATGCCAGCCACCTTTTGTTGACTGGCAAGCGTGTGTGCCAGTCGTAACTGTTCAAGCACCATGGCAGAATTATGGATATTGATGATGCCTGGCTGAACAGGCTCGGCGGTGGCGATGGGTAATACCAAAAAATCTTGGGTTTGCCAGTCTTTAACAGTGGCTAAATTAATGACTTGCCAATTTGGTTTTCTGTCTAATGTGTTGATAAGCTGTGTTTGACGCTGTTGTAAGGCTTGCGGGCAGGCAGTTACCAAAAATGGGGGCAAATGATGGCGATGACGCAGGCGATTGAGTGTGCCATCGGAGGCAAGTTGTAATATAATATCCATACCGATGCCAGCTGGCTCACCTGTGGTGATGAGTAAGGGGCGGTGTGTCATAGACGTTCCTACACTGATATTGCGACACTTAGCTTATAAAAGCCACATAAAGCATGGCTAACATCATTCATCATTTAAGTTAACATCAATGACGTTAACATCATTTAAATGCTTGGTTAGACCTTACTGACACGTCATTTTATAAGGTTATGGGCATTTTCGCCATATCTGATGACCAAAACACCAATTAAATACCAATTAAAAATCAATCGCACAATCAACCACACAACACAATCAACAAAACACAATCAATAAAACGCACTTTAGGTTAATCATGACTGAATCACAACTCAACATTCCCCAACAAAGCTTGCCATCAAAACAAGAATCAGCAACCAACACAAACTTGCATCAAGCACATGGTTCACATGGCTTAAACGGTTCACATGGCTTAAACAAAGAAGGGTTGCTCAAACAACTGCCACCGCATAACATGGAAATTGAAAAAGCACTGTTGGCATCGTTGATGAGTGTCAGTGAATCGTATGACCGCATTGCTGATATTGTGCGAACACAAGATTTCTATGCTGTGCGACATCAGTCCATATTTAATGCCATCAGTGCTTTAGCCCACGCCAATGAACCGTATGACAGCGTCATGGTTTATGAATGGTTAGAGCGACAAAAAAAGTTGGACATGGCAGGCGGTGAGCAGTATTTGGGTGATATTTTATCGCAAAGCCCTGCCACTTTATTTAACTTAACTGGCTATGCTGAGAGAGTCAAAGAACTGTCCACCTTACGTCAACTGATTGACGCTTGTAATGAGGTGCTTAATTTGGCATATCAGCCCAAAGAACAAAGCATCAGCGAGATACTTGATAAGGCTGAGTCAAGTATTTTTGCCATCAATGAGCAATACAGCAAGCGAGCAGGACAAAAAGGCCCAACGGCGGTTAGCGACATTCTTCCCAGCGTGGTCAATCAAATTGATGAACTCAGAAAAACCCCAGGTGGCATGATTGGGCTTGAGACCACCTTTGTGGAATTAAATAACAAAACACAAGGGTTACAAAATGGTGATTTGGTGATTGTGGCGGCACGTCCGTCCATGGGGAAAACCACCTTTGCCATGAATCTGGTAGAGAGCGTCTTATTTAAGCATGATTTACCTGTGGTGATGTTCTCCATGGAAATGCCGTCTGAATCCATTGTCATGCGTATGATATCATCATGGGGTATGGTCAACCAAGCCCGTTTGCGTTCAGGGCAGATGAATGAAGAAGAATGGGCAAGAATGATAAATTCGGTTGAACATATCCAAAACACCAAGCTATATATTGACGACTCACAAGCCCTACCACCATCAGAAGTGCGTTCACGCTGTCGCCGTATCGCTAAGGCTTATGATGGCAGGCTTGGGTTGGTTGTGGTGGATTATTTGCAATTGATGAAAGTGCCAAGCATGGACGGCAATCGAGTCGGTGAAATCTCCGAAATTTCTCGTAGCTTAAAAGCATTGGCCAGAGAGATGAATTGCCCTGTGATTGCTTTATCACAGTTGAATCGTAGCCTAGAAAACCGCCCCAATAAACGCCCCATCATGTCAGATTTACGTGAATCTGGGGCGATTGAACAAGATGCAGACTTGATTATGTTTATCTATCGAGAAGAAGTGTACAATGAACATACCGATGCCAAGGGGGTTGCTGAGATTATCATTGGCAAACAGCGAAATGGTCCTATCGGCACAGTGCGGTTAGAGTTTGAAGGGCAATACACTCGCTTTAAAAACTTGACGAATGAGTTTAGCATGGACATACCATCTTATGAAGAATGATACCCTTACCCACCTTATCAATGCCCACCAATTCAATGCTCACCAACCACGCAAACGCTTTGGGCAGAATTTTTTACATGACCAATCCATCATCGCTCAGATTGTTGATGCCATTTATCCACAAAAAGATGATTTATTGGTGGAGATAGGTCCGGGTATGGGGGCATTGACTGAGCCGATGCTCTCACAAGTGGATAACATGACGGTGATTGAATTGGATAAGGACTTGGCAAGCAGTTTGCGGTTGCGTATTGGTGCGCACAGCCATGGTAACTTTACCATTGTGCAAGATAACGCCATGACAGTGGATTATCGCTTGCTGCATCAGAACTTAACTCAGAGCAAACAAGCCACCAAACCAGCTAACAAGACATTTGTTGTCAGTGCCAGCGATAAGTTACGCATTGTTGGCAATTTGCCTTATAACATCTCCACGCCCATTTTGTTTCATTTGCTTAACTTTACAGACATTATCCAAGACATGCACTTTATGCTACAAAAAGAAGTGGTTGACCGAATCACGGCTGACGTGGGTACAAAAGCCTATGGCAGACTATCGGTGATGATGCAATATCACTGTGAGCCACAATATTTGCTCACCGTACCAAATGGGGCGTTCAACCCACCGCCTAAAGTTACCAGTGCGGTGTTTCGTTTAACACCTTATGTTAAAAAACCTGTTACCGCCAACGATGAAGCACGATTTGCCATGGTGGTCAGAGAATGTTTTAATCACCGCCGTAAGACTTTACGAGCGATTTTCAAAAAAAATGCCCTATTACCAACCCTGCCAACCACTGCTTTTGATGACATCGGAGTCGATGAAATGGCACGCCCAGAGACGCTGACGGTGGCAGACTTTGTGGCATTGAGTCATGTTTTGTACGACAGTGGTCAATAAGCAATCCTAACTGATATGTATTAACCAACATAAAGCAAAAGGAGCAAAAGTGGCTTTCCGACATCAATACGTCATTGGTGATTTACAAGGGTGTTACCAAGCTTTTAATTTATTATTAGATAAACTAAATTTTGACAAACGCCAAGATAAGTTATGGCTGGCAGGTGATATTGTTGCTCGTGGAGAAGATTCACTTGCCACCTTACGACAAGTCAAAAAACTGTGCGAACAAGGGACGGCAGACATTGTGCTTGGCAATCATGACATCAATTTAATTGCTGCATGGCGTGGCGTGGTCAAAGTCAAAGCCAAAGACAAAACCCAACCGATACTTGACGCGCCAGATGTTGATGAGTTGATGAACTGGCTTAGACATCAGCCAGTATTGCAGTATCCTGATGCCAATACGGTCATGGTACATGCAGGCATTCCTCCCCATTGGCACATCAAAGACGCTGATGGCCATGCCAAAGAGTTAGAAGCTCAACTAAGAAGTGGCTTAAAATATTTAGACAGGGTGCTGCTACATCTATACAGTAAACAAGCCGATGATTGGTCAGATAAGTTGCATGGCTACACACGAGTGCGTGCCATCTGCAATTATTTCACTCGCATGCGACTTTGTAAGCGTGATGGCAGTTTAGAGTTTCATTTTAAAGGGGATTTAAAGCAAAAAATGCCCAAAGATTTTTGTCCTTGGTTTGACTGGCAGGTGCAAAGAAAGCGTAAGATTTTATTTGGGCATTGGGCAGCGTTGCAAGGACAGATTGATTTACCCCATGCTAGGGCGTTGGACGGTGGCTGTGTGTGGGGAGGGCAGTTGTTGGCGTATCATTTGGACAGTGGTAAAGTAACGGCAGTGGATAATCCTGTTGTCAATGCTGTCAATTCCACCCATTCTATTAAAGACAGCCAGTAGCGAATGGCTGATGAGCTGTGATGACAGTCGGTGATGACTGTGTGGTTATGGCATGTGGTTTATAGGCAGTTAGGCGGTTTGGGTAATCCTGCAATGCGATTGACGTGCCTTGCCACCAGCCCTGTGTTAAACAGCTGTTGTAAAAGTTGGTTACTGATGCCCTGCTTGGGCAGTTGTTGTTGTAGATATTTAATCAATGCACGAGTGGTTGGCGGGTGATGATAAGTGGCATAAAACTGCCTAACCGTCGCTAAGATGACATGATGAACATCGGTTAAGGTGATGCCCAAGGTATCTGCCAGTTGTTGAGCCACTTGTGGTGTCCACTGATGATGATTGAGCAAATGACCGTCATCATCTAAGGGTAAGTCATCTAAGGGTAGATTTAAAGATGCGTTATTTGCCATATTTTTAAGCCGTTTGGTTGCTGTTGATTGTTTTTTTTTTGAATTATTTTTTGATTTGTGGGGGGTGTTAGGGGGAGGCATGTCATTGGCTAATGGTGATGACCTTATCTGCCTGATTCACCAAATCCACCCACATCAACTCGTCAATTAAGTTGATGTCATGACGTTGCAATGTTGTTTTGACGGCTTGTTGAGCAGTTGGGTTCATGGCATCAAGGTCGGACTTTAAGGCAAACCAGCTAATTTGCCTCATCTTGCTTTGTTCGGTGCTGGTTTCGGTGCTGGTTAAAGACAAGCAAGTTAAGGGCGTATCATCTGGCAGATTGCCATTCATTGGCATGTCCGTGTCTGCTGTCATGTCGCTGATAAACGTTTCTAGGTAAGTAAACAGCCAGTCTGCATAAGCTGCGGTTTGGTTAAGCAATAAAACTTGTGTGTGAATGTTGGTCGGTTGAGTGTTGGTCGGTTGATGGATAAATGTCATCAGTGTGGCGGTATTTTTCTTTAATTTATCCAAGTTACTGTGCAATAAAATCAGTTGGGTGTGCATATGAACTGGCTCTTAATCGGTAAGGTTTCATATATGGCATGGTTTTTATGTCATGGTTTTATGTCATCATCATTATGGTTTTTTTGAATTTGAATGGGCTATAGTGATAACACTTGCTCAAATTTTGTATAATCCACATTTTCAGGAACGAACATAAACCGCTCTGCCAAAGTTGGCTCAAGCATGCCAAAAAGCCAACCTGTTTGTACGCTGTCTTGAAGCCACACGGTGGGCAGGTCATACAATGGTAATGATTCAATCATACCTGACACTCGTGTGTTTTTTGCCAATAATTGCCCATAAGTGGTTGGGTTAAGCAGTAACTGCACCCGATGGTCAAAACTTGCCAAGGTCAAGGCCAAAGCCAATGCTTCGTATAACAAAAGCTCACTGGGTGCGTGAATGTCCATAAGAATGTTCATTAAAAAGTCACCACTTTATGCGAGTCCATCAGTATGGCAAGCTCACTTAAACCCACCAATTTAAAACCTGTTGCCAAACTGTCCCCTGTCAGTTGATGGCGTTTGGCATTGTCTGCATCACATACCCCACGTGCCAACGCTGTGCTGACGCACACAGGCAAGGTCATGCCATGCTGATGAGCAAATTTTTGCCAATCTTGGGTTAGATTGATTTGGTCATCAGGTTGCCAACGCAATCGGTTGGCAATGCTGGCAGCATCGCCATAAAAGAATATTTTTAATTCCGTGGATAATGTGTTATCAGCATACATTTGTTTGGCATAAGCTTGGCAAAATTGTAGTGCTTTATGTGCCAATGAATGTGTCGGTGGGCGAGTCATCAAGACAAGCATGGGGGTCGATGTGGGGAGAAATGTATCAGTAACAGCGTGTGACATACAAAACCATCTGGTTTAAACTTATGGTCAGATAAGTATAGCAAAACTTATCTTCTTTAACAAATTGTCTGTGTGTTGCTGATTTCTGTGTGTCAGTGCCATCGATTAATGCCATCGGTCAGTACCAATGCCAAGCCAATGCCAAACAGTCGTTGCCAAAAAGCCATTACCAAAAAATAGGTAACATCATATGTCCAATGAAGCAATCCCCAATAATTTAGCCCCCCAAAATTCAGCCCCCACCTCTGAGCAAAAAAAAGCCTTAGAGCAAGCCAGTGAGTTTGCCCATCAGTTATATGCCAAGCAGTCTGGCGTTTGTGATGCCTTTTTGCGTGGTTATCCGCTGTTTGGCACGCTAAGCAAACAGCAAATCGAAGACCTTATCCAAGATTACACTTTAGATGCAGAGTATCAGCTTGCCGATGAGCAAGGGGTTATGAAAGGTCTGCGTCAGTTAAGAAACCTACTGATGATGAGATGGATATGGCAAGATGCTTTACATCTGATTGGTCTTGAGAAGCTGACTGAAGAGCTGTCAGCTTTTGCTGATGGTTGTGTCAAGTTTGCCAAAGATTATGTGTACAATCAGCTGGTGCGTCGTTATGGTGAACCGATGGTGTTGGGGGCGAATAACAAACCAAATAACAAACCGAATAACAAACAAAGAACAGCTGTCAAAGATGATGTGGCAATCTTTGCCATGGGCAAGCTTGGGGCAAATGAGCTGAATTTATCCAGTGACATTGATTTGATATTGGTGCATCAAGGTCAAGGAGAGACTCAACCGCCAAAGTTGTCAATTCAATCATCAGCTGATGTATCAAGCACACACAAACAAAATTACAAACCGATTGATAATAAACGGTTTATGACTCGCTTGGGGCAAGGCATCATTAAGCTATTGGACAGCAACACGGCTGATGGGTTTGTGTTTCGAGTAGACATGCGACTTCGACCATGGGGCGATGGCAGTGATTTGGCAATTCATGAGTCGGCGTTGACGACATATTTTAGCAAACATGGGCGTGATTGGGAACGGTTCGCTTGGTTAAAAGCACGGGTGATAAATGACATTGATGCTGGATTTGCCAAGCGATTAACCAGCATCATTAAGCCGTTTGTGTTCCGTTATTATGTGGATTATAGTGCGTTTTCGGCATTAAGGGAAATGAAATCGATGATACAAAGCCAAGTGGCTCAGCGTGAGGATTTAAGCAATATCAAGCTTGGCGCAGGGGGTATTCGAGACATTGAGTTTATTGTGCAAGCGTTTCAGCTTATTTATGGGGGGCGTTATCCACAGTTACAGGTCAAGCCGTGTTTGCAGGCGATGAAGCGGTTGGTGGAATTTGATTTGTTAAGTCAAGAGCATTACCAAGCATTGCAGTCTGCTTATCGGTTTTTACGGCGGTTGGAGCATGGCATTCAAGCCATTCACGATCAACAGACCCAACGGCTACCCACAGATGACCAATGGCAACACAATTTGGCAATGACGTTGCGGTTTGATGATTGGCAAGCATTGTTGGCACAGTTAGATGAGCATCGCCATCAAGTGATTGTCCAATTTGATAAAATGGTAACCTACCGCCAATCTGCCCATGAGCAGGCATTTTATCCTGACAAGCAAGATGTGGGTAAGCTAAATGTCATCTTGACTGCTGATAATGAACGACGGCTCAAAGACTTTTGGGCAAGTAAAATGGTGGCATCATTAACCGATGAAGCACGAGAACGGTTAAATCGTGCTTATCCTGTCATGGTGTCTGCTTTATTGCAACACGAGCAAAGACAACAAGGGGCAAATGACGCTTTGCCCAGATTGTTAGATTTGCTTGAAGCCATTTGTCGGCGGTCGATTTACTTGGTGATGTTGGCAGAAAACCCCAATGCCACATTTAACCTAATTCCCATGCTGTCCGCCAGTCCTTGGATTGCCAGTGAGTTGGCACGTTATCCTGTGTTGCTTGATGCGTTTTTACAACAACGCCATCATCATTTGCCAGATAAAGCCAAGTTGCGTGATGTCTTACAGCAACGTTTGCTTGGGGTTGAGCCTGATGATGAAGAAGGACTGCTGAATGTCTTAAGATTGTTCAAAAAAATACAGGTAATGGCGGTGGCAAGCAGTGATGTCATTGCCGAACGCCCCATCATGAAAGTGTCAGACTCGCTCACCTTCATTGCTGAGGTGGTGCTGGAAAAAGCCTTATATTTTGCCTTTACAAGTTTGGTGAAGCGACACGGTTACCCCATTAATCAGCAAGGTGAACCTGTTACAGAATCAGCATGTGGTTTTGCCATCATTGGCTACGGTAAATTGGGTGGTATTGAGATGTCATATTCATCAGATTTAGACCTGGTGTTTTTGCATCAAATCAATGAACGTGCAATGACCACAGGAGAAAAATCCATCAGTGGCATGAAGTTTGCTGCCAGACTTGCCCAAAAATTGATGAACTATCTTAGCACCCAAACTCGTGATGGGAGAGCCTATGAGATTGACATGCGACTAAGACCGTCTGGTAATGCTGGTTTGATGGTGGTTTCTGCCAACGCCTTTGAGCAATATCAGTTAGAAAAAGCATGGGAATGGGAGCATCAAGCCTTGGTGCGAGCCCGTGGCATTTGTGGTGATGGGCAGGTGATGGGTGTGTTTGAACGCATTCGCAGGCAAGTGTTGTGTTTGCCCAGAGAATCACAAGCGGTCAAGCAGGCTGTTATTGAAATGCGAGCAAAGATGCAAACCCATTTGGGCAGTCAAACAACGCTTAAAGACCAAAGCAAAGTGCATCTTAAACAGGATACTGGTGGCATTGTGGACATTGAATTTTTGGCTCAATATGCGGTGCTTGCTTATTCTCATCAATACCCTGAATTGGCGAGATGGTCAGATAATGTGCGTATTTTTGAGACCTTGGAGCAGACCCACATATTCACCAGCGAACAGTGCAAAATCTTGACGGACAGCTATTTATTGATTCGAACAGCCACGCATCAACTGGCATTGTCTGAAAAATCGCTTGTGGTTGATAAAGATAAATGGCAACAAATCCGTCAAGCAGTTAAAGACATTTGGTATGAAATCTTAGGCTCACGACAAAGTGATGCTGACACGCCATCATTAAAAAAAGAGCAGTTGCCGTTGCCATTATATGAGCATCACAGTATGGGAATCACATAAATAGCCAAATCAAAAATAGAAAAGTTGCTTGTAAATGGTGCTATAATCCAAGACATACCATATGCTGTTTATCATGGTATTTGTAACATCGCATTTAAACAGCGATATCATAACCGTTATTTGCAACAAAATTGAAAAAGGAATGAACCATGAACATGGCAGAACAAACAGGAAAACTTTGGCTAAACGGTACTTTTGTTGAGCAACCAGATGCCAAGATACATGTGTTTACTCACAGTTTACACTATGGCATGGCGGTGTTTGAAGGTGTGCGTGCTTATCAGACCGATGATGGGCGTACAGCAATTTTTCGCTTACAAGATCATACCGTGCGTCTGCTTGGTTCGGCCAAAATTTTGCAACTTGATGTGCCATACAGTCAAGATGAACTTGAGCAAGCACAAAAACAAGTCATTGTTAAAAATGCACTGGCTGAAGCTTACATTCGCCCTTTAATATGGGTTGGGGCAGAAAAATTGGGCATCTCTTCTTGTGGCAACAGCATTAACGCCATGGTTGCTGCTTGGCATTGGGGAGCATATCTGGGCGAAGATGGCATAAAAAATGGCATTCGAGTCAAAACATCTAGCTACACACATCACCTGCCCAACGTTACCATGTGTAAGGCAAAGGCAGCGAGCAACTATCCTGTCTCCATCTTAGCCAATCAAGAAGTTACCAAAAATGGCTATGATGAAGCCGTTTTAATGGACCCCCAAGGATTCGTTTGTCAAGGTTCTGGGGAAAATTTATTTTTGGTCAAAAATGGTGAATTACACACCCCAGATTTGGCAGGTGGGGCATTAGATGGCATCACTCGCCGTACCATCATGCAGTTTGCCCAAGATTTAGGCATTAAGGTGCATGAGCGTCGCATCACTCGTGATGAGTTTTATCTGGCAGATGAAATTTTTATGACAGGCACAGCAGCGGAAGTTACCCCCATTCGTGAATATGATGACAGAATCATCGGTAATGGCGGTCGTGGTGAGCTGACTGAACAATTACAAAGCCTATATTTTGATGTGGTGCATGGCCGCAATGATAAATATGCTCATTGGTTGAGTTATGTTAATCAATGATGTGGCTTGTTAAATGATGTGGTGTGTGATTGTCAGCAGTCTGCAAAAATAGGCAAAAACAACATACAAAAATAAAAAGACAGCTTTAGGGGTGTCTTTTTTTGTTCATTCCCTGCCTGTGTCATGTTAAAATGGTTTTTTGCATCATTTTGATGGCCATTTATGACATCGCTTATAAGCACATTCTATGACTAATCAAAAAGCCAATCATTCTGTGAGTATCGGTCAGCTGTCAGATTTGACAGCGTTAAAAGGCGATGCGGTTGTTATTAGCAACATGCTAGATAATGCACTCAAGCAATTTTCCAAGCTTGAGTTATCAGCAGGACAACGGTGGCAGTTGTTAAGCTATCTTAATATGCTGTTGTTTTGGAACAAAGCCTATAACCTAACTGCCATCAGTGAGCCAAAAACCGCTTTTATTAAGCACATTGTGGATTGCTTGGCAATGGTGGCACATTTGCCAGCTGACCGTTTGGCGGTTGATGCTCTTGATGCCCCCATTCGTTTGTTAGATGTGGGAACGGGAGCAGGATTGCCAGCGATGATTATCGCCATTTGTCGCCCTGATGTGCAGTGTGTGGCATTGGACAGTAACCAAAAAAAAATACGCTTTATCAAGCAGGTTGCCAGTGAGTTGGGCGTTCGTAACTGTTTGCCAGTGGCGGCACGCATTGAAACCCATATTGAAACCCACACGGACAGTTATGACTGGATAACCTCAAGAGCATTTGCCAATTTGCAAACGTTTGCTGATGTGGCCATGCCTTATTTGACAGAATCTGGTCATCTTTTGGCAATGAAAGCACGCCTGCCAGAGCTGTCGCATTTAAAGATGGATTTTGTGGCAAAAAATGATGATAACCAATATATTCATAGCCAATCTCAAAATAATCACCAGAGCATGGCAACCAAAACTGATGCCAAAACCGATATGATGTTATCAGAGACTGCTGAACAGTATGCGCAGCTATCACAAAACTGGCGCATCAAACTTATCGAACTTGACGTACCCTATTTAGATGAGCCACGACATTTGGTTACCATGCAGTCATACTGACCTAATATTCAAATTATTTGTAGCAAAGGTGTCATATTTCTTATGATGGAAATCATTGCAATCGCCAATCAAAAAGGTGGTGTTGGCAAAACAACCACAGCGGTTAATTTGGCTGCAAGCCTACATGCCAAACATAAACGAGTTTTGTTGATTGACTTAGACCCACAAGGCAATGCCACATCTGGCACAGGCTTGGACAAATCAGAGTTACAATTGACCATGGCAGATGTGTTGCTTGAAGGCGTGCCTGTACAACAAGCGGTGGTAACATCACCATCGGGGTTTGACGTGGTGGGAGCAAATAAAGACTTGGCAGGCATGGACATTACTCTTATGGGTAAAACCGACAGCCATAGGCTATTAAAGACTGCCCTTGACCGCTTAAAAGACATGCAAGAAAATCAAGCAAAACCTTATCATTATGTTCTTATTGACTGCGCTCCAAGCCTAAATCTATTGACCATCAATGCCTTGGTGGCGACACAAGGAGTCATCATTCCCATGCAATGTGAATATTACGCATTAGAAGGATTGGCGGATTTATCCAGTACTCTTGATCGCTTAACTGAGCTAAATCCAGAGCTGCATATTAGGGGAGTGGTGCGAACTTTATTTGACAGTCGCAATACCTTGGCTAATGATGTTTCTGATGAATTAGATGCCCACTTTGGTGATATTATGTATCGCACTTGCATTCCTCGTAATGTTCGCTTAGCAGAAGCCCCAGCTCACGGCATGACCGCCATTGATTATGAAGCCAATTCTAAAGGGGCTAAGGCTTATCAAAAACTTGCTAACGAAGTCATCAAACAAACCAAGCAAAAAACCAAGCAAATATCACTTTCTTTGCAAACAAAAACGCCTTAATTTAATGTGGTTATAAATTCATTATTCATATTTTGACTGAATAGGTAGTATTCATGGCAAAAAAAAGAGGTTTAGGCAGTAATCGAGGGTTAGATGCCTTGCTAGGCTCAATCAAGCGTGAAAAAACCATCACCACTGCATTGACAGACACATTGACAGACAATGCGTCATTAAATTTGCGTTTGGACACATCAAGCGATGACAATGCTCAAAGCACTGTTAACAGCGATTTTGTTACCAACGATTCTGTTAAAAGCGAGGTTGCCACCAACATTAAGCCATCGCTGGGCAAACGCAACAACTCTGCCAACGTCATCAACACCCCCAGCACAGATGTGGTGAATGATGCTGACATCAGTCTTATCAAAATTGACATCAGGCGATTACAGTCTGGCAAATATCAGCCCAGACGAGACATGAGTGAGCCTGCTTTGGCAGAGCTTTCTGAATCCATTCGCCAACATGGCATCATGCAACCCATTGTCATCAGACCGCTATTAGCCAACGAAGACAAAACCGATGGGCAAGTTACTCACGAAATCATCGCAGGTGAGCGACGTTGGCGAGCAGCAAAAATGGCAGGTGAAACACACATACCTGCCATCGAGCGGGTATTGTCTGATGAACTTGCCATCGCTTTGGCACTCATCGAAAACATTCAGCGAGAAGACTTAACCATCATGGAGCAGGCCGAAGCTTTGCAACGGTTTCATAGTGAATTTGACATGAGCCATGCCATGATTGCTGATGTGGTGGGAAAGGCACGCACCACAGTATCTAACTTACTGCGACTTAATCAATTACACGATGACATCAAAGTATGGCTAAACCAAGGTGATATTGACATGGGTCATGCCCGAACCTTGCTGTCATTATCACAAGAGCAACAACCCATCATTGGCAAAAAAATCATCGAACAAGCCATGACTGTCAGAGAAGCTGAAAAATTGGTGAAGTCGATTTTAAAACCAGAACGCAAATCTTCTGAACAAGCCCAACAACAACGGCATGGCCATGATATTGAACGGTTAAATCAACGTTTGTCTGACCATTTTGGGGCGGTGGTGAAACTGAAACAAAAAGCCAATGGTAAAGGCAGTGTGGAGATATTTTTTGATAATGCTGAAGAATTATCACAACTGCTGAGTCAAATGCACTACCAAGAAAGCTAGCAAAAGCTCTGGCAAAAAGATTGACAAGAATACTGACTAAACATGAAAAAACAGCAACACACTCTGTAACATTGGTTTATTCATTCACCAAAATACTTTATAATGCCATGTTTTAAAGCCTGTATTTGGCACAAAATGCTGTGAATGAAAAATACTGTGAATAAAATATGGGCATTGAATGCTGTGAATATATAAGCATTCATATTAAGCGTTTGATATTAAATCTATTGGGTTTAATGGGTCGTTAGGGTTTGGCATTATGTGGGAGTTGGTAAAAGCGGGCGGTTGGCTGATGACGCCTATTGTGTTGTGTTCAATATTGGCACTCATCATCATCATTGAGCGGGCAAGTCAATTACAGATGGATAAAGTTGCTCCTAAACGTTTGCGTGAACAATTGATTAATCGGCTTAGAGAAGCTGATGACATCAGTCGCACTCAGTTGATGAATGTTAAAGAAAAAAATCCGCTTGGTGATATCTTAGCCACAGGTCTGTTATATCGGCATTATGGTGTGGAATCGATGACCATGCACATGCAAAACCGTGCCAGTGTGCAAATCCATGCCCTAGAAAAAAACATCAATATGCTAGGAACAATAGGGGCGATTGCTCCGCTATTGGGGTTATTAGGGACGGTGCTTGGCATCATCAGCTCATTTTTAGCAATCAGTGATGTTACCATGCAAGACCCAACCATGCTGGCAGCAGGCGTGTCGCAAGCGTTGATTACCACAGCGGCAGGCATGATTGTTGCCATTCCTGCGTTGGTGGGTTATCGATATTTTCAGCGTCGCATCGTGGACATCAATGCTGAGTTTGAGACCCAAGCTGGGCTGATGATGCAAGAGTTGTATGATTTTAACTTGATGCCATCTTATGAACACCGCAGTTCAATGCCCATTGGGGCAGATCCTTTGTATGTCAGACCTGCTGACGCATCACACCATTAGTCAATCAATCATGATGAACCAATCATGACAAATCAGTTAAAAGGATGGCGTATGCGTTTTCGTAAACCTATCGTTGAACCTTTAGAAGTCAATTTAACGCCAATGATTGACTGTTTGTTGTTTTTGATTGTATTTTTACTATTGGCAACGTCATTTAATCACTTTAGTAAGCTGAACATCGTTTTACCCGAAGCACAGGGTGTGCCAATTGTGGAAGATGACAAACGCATTGAAGTGGCGGTACAAGAAGATGGCAGTTATTTGGTCAATGGCATCTCCTTGGCAGTCAGTAACGAAGCTGAGCTGATAAACATGATTCAGCAAGAAGCAGGAGATGATCGCAAATTGTTGTTTGTCATTGCTGCCGATGCCAATGCCACCCATCAATCGGTGGTCAGTGTCATGGATGTGGCGGGTAAAATGGGGTTTGTGAACATGAATATCAGCACCGTTGTGCCAGTCGGACAACTGCCAACCAGCACAAACCTCACTCCAACAACATCAACACCATAAACAAAACCGCCAATGCCATAAATTGCTGGTTTTTGTCGGTTTATGCCATCATTGGCTTATATATCATTGGGTTATATTCAGTCATCTATGCCACAGTTACCCCCTAAGATAAACGTTTTATATCGCTTAAGTTCTCCCAAACACCCTTTTCGTCGCTTGATGCGTTACGTCTATCCGTATTGGTGGGCAATGCTTCTTGTTACCCTTGGCTTTATCATCAACTCTGCCACAGAAGTCAGTATTGCCAAAATATTACAGCAAATTATTGATGCCATCGGTCAAAACAATCAAGCACAAATGTCATTGTTGCCTTTGTTGGTCATTGTGTTATTTGTTGCTCGTGGGCTAGGGGCGTTTTTGGGTAATTACTTTTCTGCCTTGATTTCTCGCAATTTGGTCTATGAACTTAGGGTGGCAGTTTTTAATAAATTATTGCGTTTGCCAAGTGGCTTTTATCTTAAAAATCCTGCAGGAACAATCTCGTCCAAACTGATTTTTGATGTGGAGCAGGTTACCGCTGCCAGTACAGACTCACTAAAGACCCTTATCCGTGATGGATTTACCATCTTTGGGTTGTTGGTCTATTTGTTGTATTTGAATTGGAAGCTCAGTTTGCTGTTGTTTTTGGTATTGCCGCCCATCATGGTGTTGGTGCGTTATGCCAGCAAACAGTTTTTAAATTTATCCAAAGGCATTCAGCAGACCATGGGTGAAGTTAGCCACATCAGTAATGAGGTCATTCATGGCTACCAAGTGGTTAAAAACTATGGTGGACAAGACTATGAACAGCGACGCTTTAATAAGGCATCTAAAAGCAACCTTGAGCAAGGGCTAAAAGTGGTGGTGGTTGCAAGCATCAACACCCCAATTATTCAGCTATTGTTGGCGATGGCTCTGAGTGCCATCATGTGGATTGCCATGCGTCCACAAGTGTTAAGTGGCATCAGTGCAGGTGAGTTTGTGTCCTATTTGGTGGCAGCAGGGTTAATCGTCAAACCTGTACAGAACTTAACCGACATCAATCAACGATTACAACGTGGGGTTGCTGCCGCTGAGTCGATTTTTGAGCTATTAGACCACCCTGAAGAAGAAGATTTGGGCAAACAAAGTCGAACCATAAAGGGAGTGATTGATTTTGATGGGGTCAGTTTGGTCTATGAAGACGGTACGACCGCCATTGATGAATTCAATTTACACATTGCTGAAGGAGAAACAGTCGCTTTTGTTGGGCGGAGTGGGGCAGGCAAGACTTCATTGGTCAACTTACTGACTCGCACGTTGCAACCGAACACAGGCAGTATCCGTATTGATGGTGTCTTGCTTAATGACTACAGTTTGGCATCACTTCGAAACCAAATCGCCATGGTCAATCAACAAGTGATTTTGTTTAATGACAGCGTCAAAAATAACATCGCTTATGGCAAACTTGCTGATAAAAGTGATGCTGAGATTCAGCAGGCGATTAAAACCGCTTATGCCGATGAATTCATTGCAAAGTTACCGCAGGGCATTGATAGCCAAATTGGGGCAGAAGGGTTGCAGCTGTCAGGAGGGCAGCGTCAACGTTTGTCGATTGCCAGAGCCTTGTTAAAAGATGCTCCGATTTTAATTCTGGACGAAGCCACCAGTGCATTGGACAATGAATCTGAACATTTTATCCAACAGGCGTTAAACAACGTCATGAAAAACCGCACCACTTTGGTCATTGCTCACCGTTTAACCACCATTGAAAAAGCGGATAAAATTGTGGTCATGGAGCAAGGCAAAATCATTGAGATTGGCTCGCATGACACTTTAATGAGCCAAAATGGCGTCTATTCCCAGCTTTATCGACGTAATTTTGATGAAAATTTGCCTGTTTAAATAATGTGGTTGATGTCAGTGGCTGATGACTGATGAAAAGTGTAAGTGTATTGTCATACTAAAAATACCAAAAATAACATAAAAATAGCCTAAGCAATTTTTAATATAACCAAACTCAAATTTACCATCAGAAAAAACGAAACCAAAATAAAATCGCCACAATAAAAAGGCTAACTCAAAGTCAGCCTTTTTGTCATACATCAAAAAATTAAGCTTACGATGCCAATGCTTTAACCGCTTTATTCAAGCGACTCTTATGACGAGCGGCTTTATTTTTGTGAATAATGCCTTTATCTGCCATGCGGTCGATGACAGGCACTGCTTTATTAAAAGCTTCTGTCGCCGCTGCATGGTCTTTATTGTCAATGGCAGCATTGACACGCTTGATGTATGTACGCACCATAGAGCGTTGTGATGCAGTATGCTGACGACGTTTGGTATTTTGACGGGCACGTTTACGAGCTTGTGCAGAGTTTGCCACGAGCGTCTCCTTTAAAGAATGAATGTGAGCATCTAAAAATAGATGGCAAAATAAAAATGATGCGATTGCTAAAACAGCAATGATAAACAAAGTGGTCATTTGCCAAGATTGTCGTGATATTGGTTTGATTGGGAATAATTCAACATCAAATCAAACACCAGCAACAATCAAAGTGGGTGATTATAACAAATTTTATACCCATCAACAAGACAGCCATCTTGTTTTTATTTTTAAGGTTGACACATTTTAAACGTTTTCATTTCAAAGCCATCAAATATGCGATACAATAATCTCTAACGGTTTTAGTCATTCAACAGCTTTAATCATTCATAGTGAATTAATTATAGTGAATCTTTTTTGTCATGCAAAAAAAAGCCATTATCATCGGAGCAACAGGGCTGGTCGGTGCTAAGTTGGTTGATCAGCTGATTGCTTTATATCAGACGGTGATTGTCATTGCTCGTACACCTCCCAAAAAAATGACCCCAACCACACATTTTTATCAGCTTGCCAACTTTGATCATTTGTCAGAGTTGTTTGCCAGTTTGAATGTTGATGGCAATACTGATGCCTTTAGTTGTCTTGGCACTACCAAAAAACAGGCAGGCAGTCGTGATGCTTTTTGGGCGATAGATTATGACATCAATCTGACTTTTGCCAAACTATGCCAACAAAAAGGGGTGGCACAATTTTTTTTGCTGTCATCTATGGGAGCGGATAAAGACAGTCGTTTTTTTTATAATAAAGTCAAAGGTGAGCTGGAAGATGCCATTAAACAGCTTGGGTTTGAATGTGTTTATGTGTTTCGCCCAGCACTGTTACTTGGTAAGCATAAGGGTCGTCCATTGGAGGCCGTCAGTCAAGGATTGTTTAAAATGGTGTCGCCACTTGTGCCACAAAACCTTGCCGTACGTCCCATTTCAGCAGGTCGAGTGGCAGCTGCCATGGCGATTACGGCACATCAATCGCATCAACGCTTGTCAAAACACAGACATCAAAACCAAAATGGCAATGGTGGTAATGGTAATAATGCACAAACCAATGGTTCAATAACTGTCATCAATAATCAGCAAATGCTGATGATGACCCATTTAAATTGATGGGTTTAAATGCAGGAGGCATTTAACCCCATGTTTTTAACCCGTGTTTTTAGGTTAGGGCAAATCCATGCAAGTGTATTTGGTTGGTGGGGCAGTGCGTGATGCTCTGCTTGGTCTTGACAATCAAGACCAAGATTATGTGCTTGTTGGTGCAAACGTTCAGCAGATGTTGGACTTGGGTTATTTACCCGTTGGGGCAGATTTTCCTGTGTTTTTGCATCCACAGAGTAAAGCAGAATTTGCCCTTGCCCGCACCGAACGTAAACAAGGCATGGGTTATTTGGGTTTTGAGGTGGACAGTCGTCCTAGCGTGACGTTGGCAGAGGATTTATTAAGACGAGATTTGACCATCAATGCCATGGCAATACAGCTACATGGGCTTGATGACTTAACTCCGATTGACGGCACAATCATTGATCCTTATGGTGGAAAGCAAGATTTGCAAGCACGTCGCCTTAAGCATGTGTCTGACGCATTTGCTGAAGACCCGTTGCGAGTGTTGCGAGTGGCACGCTTCTATGGGCGTTATAAAGGCATGGGCTTTGACGTAGATGACAGCACTTTAATGTTAATTTGTACCATGGTGGCATCAGGCGAATTAAACAGCCTTACCCGTGAGAGAGTGTGGCAAGAGACCAGCCGTGCGATGATGCAAGATTATCCCCATGCTTACTGGCAGTTGTTACAACACACCAATGCCATGCAAGTGATTTTTTCTGGCACATTCCCCACATTGGTTGATTTGAGCGATGATGGGTTGTTGGCGGTTGCTTTACGGTTGTGTGCTGATAGGTGCTTGAATTTATCACAGCGTTGGGCGGTGTTCACAGCGATGATGGCAAAAAGCCATGACGAGAAAACACATGACAAAACGTATGATAACAGCCGATTGAATACACAACAAAATCAATCTTTTAACCACAATACAGATGTCGATGCGTGGCAAATGATGATCCAAAAGTTGGATAAAAGCATCACAATCCCCAAAAAAATCAGCAAATTTGCTCAACTGACGGCTAAAAATGCCCTTATGATGGACAAACTGCTGATGCACACTCTACAGTCTGTTGCCATGACAGACTCATCAAATGTCAATACAAACGCAAAGTTATCCAATCAAGCTCAGATAATGACCGAATTTATCAACACCACCAAAGCCAATAAGGACGCTAAAACTTGGCAACAAATATATGATGTGCTGGCATTGATGAAACAAGCACAAATGATGGTACAAATGCAACATGCCATTAACGCATTTTGTGCGGTGGGCATGAATGACATTGAGCCAAATTTAAGCGGACAAGCCATTGGCAAGGCATTAAATGAAAAGCGGCAACAGCGGATAAGACAAACTTTGTCCTAACCTTTTTATAATAGACATGTTCATGTTCATGTTCATAAAAAATGGGCTTAATATCATGCGATGTTTTTTATAAACTGACGTTTCTTATACAACCCCAGTGATTAAAAAGTCAATTTTTAAAATCAATTAATTGGTTTGACATTGATGTCTGGAGCAGGGATATCCCAAATGCGAAATTTGCCCGCATCAACAATGGCAATTTGTTGAGCGATTTGGGCATTATTGGGGTGTTTTTTTTGTAGGCGATGTAGACGCTGTAAACCAGCTGACACATTATCTGCCATGATTTCTGCCTGTGCCATGGTCTGTTCAGCTTCCACCGACCCTTGATTGGCGGCGATGTCTAAGTATTTTTTGCCTTGTTTATATGCCCCACCTTCTGACAACAAAATACCATAAAGTAGATTGGCATCGACATCATTGGGTTTAAGTTTAATCGCTTTTGCCACGTAATTACTGGCAGCAACGGCATAATCTGACCCCATGTCTAAGTTGCGAGCCATTCCGTTAAGTTTGGCTGCACGCATCAACACATCATAAGACGCATTGGGAGCATCAGCAAATTGAGCAATCCATGTGGCATAAGCTTTAATGGTTTGACTGGTATGGTATTGTTGTGAGCGGTTGGGGAAATTGGGGGGATAGTGGCGAACGTTTGGCTCAATGTCTGCCAAAAATTCATCTAACAGCGACACGTCAATTTGAGCATTACCCGTGGTGCTTTGGTTTATCAATACTGTGGGAATAAAAGCCAAATCAGAGACGCTAACAGATGGTGTGGGAATGTTGGGCAATGTGCTGGGGTTAAGGGGCGTGCCTAACATTTGTATGGTTTGTGCGTTGGCATGGCTGGCGGTTATGGGGGTTATGGACACCAACAATGATAAAGCAGAAGCCGTTATCAACGCATTGATTTTATGAGATGTCAAGTTAAAAACTAAAAAGGGCATAAAAAAGTTGTCCTATTATCAAGATAAAATAAATGTCCAAATGAAAACAAGCCTCCCATTAAACACAAAAATGAGTGGGTTTTCCATTGTTAAGCTGTTACAAAACTGTATTCATTACTGTGTTCATTCTCTTAAGTTAAATGCTCTTGATTTAAGGCTCTGAATTTGACATACTCCCACCACCAAACCTAGCGGTTATGATGGGGGAATCTTTGCGACCCATAACAACCTCAATTTAGATTGAGTTGCTACCTTTCGTCATGCCACCATCGCTGAATAGTATCGGCATGAGGGAACTCTTTACACAGTAGCAAGTCCTGCCACATCAGCTAATGCTTGTGCTTTTTATGGTTCTTTACCATGTTTTTTACACCTAAATCTTCAAGTGCATGACTGGTGGCTTGGTTTTCGCAAATCAGTTTATGGGTGAATTTATGGTGTTTATGTTTATATGGTGTCAGTCTAAACGCTGGTTGCGTACTTTTTCATGAATACGAGCAACGGCTAATTTTTTGAAATATGGGTATAATTTAGCATTGTTTTTATTTAGTGTCTATGACATTAAAAATGATACGCCACTTGCTTCATGCGATTTGCCAGCCAACGCATGGTGATGCGGACAGGTAAAGACAGCTGACTGCCCCCATTTTCTAACGCCATGTGCCGATGCTCCAATTCTTCTTTATCCATCTGTTGTAAAATTTGGCGGCTGCGGTGGTCATCAATGGGCAGTTGTGCCACATGCTCTTGTAAATGTTCGCTGACTTGAGCTTCTGTCTCTGCCACAAATCCCAAACTAAATTCATTGGAGATGAATCCTGCCACTGCCCCTAGGCCAAACGAAAGCCCATACCAAATAGGTGTGAACACGCTAGAATGACTGCCAAGCTCGTCTAGGCGAGTTTCACACCAAACCAAGTGGTCAACTTCTTCTTGGGCAGCATGGTTCATGGCAGACCTGACCGCATCATTTTTGGCACTAAAGGCTTGTCCATGATATAGCCCTTGAGCGCATACTTCACCAGTATGATTAATACGCATCAATCCTGCCACATGGCGGGACTCTTGGTTACTAAGCTTAGGTAAGATGTCATCACTGACAGGCAAGGCTCTGGTGTGCAAATTGCTATGGGGAATGATGGCTCTTAGCGACTGGTCAAATTTTTGTATCAGTCGGTCATGTCCATTTAACTGACGCTTAGGTTTTGGTGAAGTTGTGCCATGATTGGCTGTCATAACGCCCCCCTTTAAAATCACTTAAAATCACTAAAATCACATCGATTTAAAACACATCGTCTGTGGTTTGAATGTTCATGCTACCAGCGTGTTTGTGGAGTTTTAGGTATAAAAACCCACCAAAAATCAAGTTTAACACACCTGTTATCAAAAACAACTGGGGCAGACTTAACGACAGCACTGATAAGACCATGATGGCAACAATGGCTGACGTTACCATAAAAATGGCGTTAAAAATATTATTCGCCCCAATCACACGAGCCCGATGACTTTTGGGGGCATAAGCCTGCATATAGGCGTATAACGGCACAATATAAATGCCCCCACTAAAGCCCAAAAAAAATAAATCCATAAATACTCGCACGCTGCCATCAACCGCCAAAAGCTCAGTGATGCCAAGTAACTTATCAGCAGAAATCTGAATGTCGCCAATGCCCCTTAATGAAAAAAACAAATTAATGGCAAACACACTCAAGCCTGCAATACCAAACGGCAACAACTTTAAGCTCACTTGGTTTTTGGTGAATTGCTTACAAAGCAATGACCCAATCGACACCCCAACCGAAAATAACCCCAACATAAAAATAACCACCACTTCATTGCCATGCAAAATCGTTTTACTAAACTCTGGCACTTGCGTTAAAAAGGTTGCCCCATAAAACCAAAACCAACTGTTGCCCAAAATGATAAAAAACAACAGCGGAAAACCATATAAAAATTGAATGGTCTGCCAGCTGGTGGTGATGATGTTCCAATTCACTGTCAAATTGGGCTGAGTGGCAGGTGTGTGAGGAATGTTTTTAGCACCCATCAACCCCACGATTGCCACCAGCACCACGGTGGTGCATATCCACACATAAGCATTGGTTAATTGGGTTAAAACCCCCGCCACAATCATGCCAAGCAGTATTGATAATGATGTTCCCATTTGGAACAAACCATTTGCCCCCACCAGCTCATCTTCGTGCATGACTTGGGGCAAATAGGCGTATTTAATTGGACCAAAAAACGTTGATTGTGTGCCTAATAAAAACAACGCCACAAACAACAACCAATACAGCTGCATAAAAAAACCAAAGACAGCAATCACCATGATGACAATTTCTAAAATTTTAATGTTTACCGTCAATTTGGACTTTTCGTATTTATCCGCCAACTGTCCTGCCAGCGCAGAAAATAAAAAATAGGGTAAAATAAACAACATCGCTGCCAGATTGTTTAAGGTGCTGATTTCCATGCCCATTTGGCTTGCGACATTGTAGGTCAACACCAACAGCAGGGCCTGCTTAAACAAATTATCATTAAATGCTCCCATAAACTGGGTAATGAACATGGACGTAAAGCGTTTTTTGGAAAATAATGCAAACTGACTGGACATGGTTGCCCCTACTGAATCAAACCAATGACGACACAAAAAACCAAATGAATTTTGAGAACATGAATAAAGCCAAGTAACCTGATGCTCAAGGTAGCATAAAGGTGGCTTTTTGGCTATGTTATCATGATGATACCTGTTAGAATGCAGACGTTTTATGCTTAAAACACTGATGCTTAAATACCAAAATCTCTAAACGATATGACTGATGCCATGACCAAACACCCACTTTATTTAATCATGAATTATCAACGACTTTCACGCCTTTTACCCACTTGCACAACAGGGCAATCATCAAGGCAGTTACGGTATGTGGGTATTGGTGTGCCTTTTGTGTTATTGGCAGTCATGCCAATCTCTGCCGTGGCAGTCATCGATGTGGCACAATCAGCAAATTTTGAACAAAAAACGGTAGAATTTAACCAGTTATTCACCCAAAATGATGGACAACAAAAGCCATTGTTAGATGATGCTCACGTTGATGAAACTTTAACGGCACTCAGGCTAAAACAAGCCGTTGAAGCAGGTATCATTGATGAAAAAGTGCTCGAAGACTATCGCAAAAACACATTAAAATCGTTGCAAAGCACTCAAACCGTCAGTCATGATGACGTGAATGCTCATAATGACGTGAACAGTAAAACCAATCAAGGGCAACTCATCAACATTGATGATAAGGGTGATGACAACGACAATAAGTATGGGCAAGACGATGATTTAAGCAACGACCTGCCAGCCGATGGTTTACCGCAAGCCAGCAGTTGGCAAGACTTACAACAAGCTGCCAAACACGCTCAAACTCAGCAGTATCACATGCAAAGCATTCAAGAGCTTGAACAACATGCTCAGCAAGTGGCGACTTATACACAAGGTTTGCTTAATTCGCCTAAGTCAGTGCCAGTTGCCAAACTTGATAATACAACACCCAATGTTCAACTGATAAAAGAAGACACATCAACCAATAAACTCTCTGAAACGGCTCAACAGATTAATGATGTTGTTGAGCAAAACCAACAAGACGTACAAACTTCTTTAGGACAATTTGGCTTTGAGCAAATCCAAGCTCACACTGAGCAAATTGAGCAACAGCCCCCCACAAACGCACCAAATCAAACAACACCAACAATAAATGTCTTTAAACGCTTATATGCCAATCTGTTTTCAGATGGTTATTTGCCGTTACCTAAGCTAGATGCCAATATTTATCTAAAAGTGCCCGCCAATGATGGCAACCCTGATAATGACCGATTGGTTAAAGTTGATACCAATAGCCAACCTGCCAAAAACATCAAGGCATCATTAGAAGATTTGTTTGTCGAATCGGTTGCTGATTTTAAAGCAGCATTACCCAAAATCAGAGAAACCGCCAAAAGTGCTGCCGAAGCGGTTGGCTATTATGACGTGCAGATGCAATTTGTGCAGACTGACAGCAACAGCATCGATGTCATCATCGACTCAGTGGGTGAACCTGTCATCGTTGATAAACGAGTGGTCGAAGTACGTAACATTGATGGCAGTGGTAAAGAGCCTTTAACTGCCATGCAAGATTATTTGCCGCCATTACAAGGCGAGGTATTCAATCATGGTATTTATGAAGCCAGTAAACAGGCAATTTCTCAGATGGGAAGTCGTTTTGGTTATTTTGATGCCAGCTGGCTAAGTCATTCTGTTGATATTGTGTTGCCTGATAACACCGCTGACATTGCCTTGCTATATGATGCAGGACAGCAATACGACTTTGGCGATGTGGTTTTTTTTACTTATGATAAAGACAGCCAAAAGCTGACCACTGACCCCAATAAATTGCCTGTAAAACCAGAATTATTACAACAGTTGCTTACCTTTAAAACAGGGGAAAATTATCATGCACCAGCGATAACCAAGTTTAGCAATGACTTGTCTGCCACCCGCTATTTTAATACGGTTAATGTGGAGACAGTGTTGCCACAGCGTGGTGTACAGGCTGGCATGCCATCGGAGACGACTACAGATGATGACAATTTAAATTTAGATGGTTTAAATCATGATAACTTGGATAATGATGCCCCAGATAATGGTAACTCAGATAACTTAGATGGCTTGGATGGCTTGGAAAACATTGCCCCCATTGAATTTGAAATTGACACTGACATCGAAAATAAACTGTTTGCCATTGAGCAAAAGGCACAGCAGTTATACAATCAGCCAGATGATAGGGTGTTATTGGAAGATGACACACAAAGCACCACTTTACTTGGTAAAATCAGTGATAAAATCAGCGACATTGCAGGCAAGCTTGACCCATTGCCTGATAATCGGTCTGAACATGTTGAACGTCCTGTGCTTGCCAATAAAATCACCCCTGAGCAGGTTTATGACAGTAAAAAAGTGCCTGTTTATGTGTATGTGCAAAGTGATAAGCCCAGAGATGCTCAGGTTGGTTTTGGTTATGGCACAGACTCAGGCATGCGATTGACAGGTCGCTTGGATTACAATCTGGTGAATCGAGATGGCTATCAAGCAGGTGTTCAAACGTCATTATCCAAAATTAATAAAAATGTCAGTGCCTATGTCAGCCGACCATGGAAGCACCCACTTGATGATACCATTAAGGCAAATGTCAAGTACGAAGAAGAGCTGATTGACCAAGGGTTTGGCTCGTTTAGTCTTCAGTCAAAATCCATCTTGGCAGGACTGTCACGCAATGTCATTAAAGATTCAGGTTGGAATAGAACCTATTCTATCCGCTATCGATATGACAACCTTAGCTCTGATATCGATGCGTCTTTTTATCGCAATTTACCCATTCGCTTTGCTGCTGGTAATGATACCCAGCAAGCGTTGCTTTTTGGTTATGGCTTAAGCAAAACTGAAGCTGATGACCCCATCAACCCAAATTTTGGGATGCGTCAGTATTATTCTATCGAAGGTGGGGCAAAGTCGATGCTGACTGATACCAACATGATAATCGCCAAGGCTGGTGTGAGTGGGGTGTATGGTTTTGGTGAGGGCTTGAAACATCAAGTCATCGGTGGCTTAGATGGTGGCTATATTTGGGCAAAAGATTTTTTTGAAGTGCCTTATAAGCTAAGATTTTTTGCTGGGGGTGATCAAAGTATTCGTGGTTATGATTATAACAGCTTATCACCATTAGAGTTTGATTATCTGTATGGTGGACAAGTATTGGCAGTGGCCAGCTTTGAGTATAACTATGAATTTTTCCCCGGGTTTCGTGGTGCGGTATTTACTGACGTTGGCAATGCTTATGATGCTCATTTCACCACCGATACCAAAGTGGGGGCTGGGTTTGGCATTCGTTGGGCATCACCAGTTGGTCCTGTTCGGGTGGATTTGGCCGCTGGCGTGAGTGAAAATGACCCACCCATTCGTTTGCATTTTTTTATTGGCTCACCATTGCGATGACTGTATTGGTTTATCGTGGTTGGGCATCATTTTTATCGTTGTTATGTCATCGTTATGTCGTTGGCTTGTCATTGCGACACATCGCAAAAAATGGCAGATGCTTGTTTAAATATGTTATAGTTTGTCCGTTTTTTTATTTGTTGATGATTATCTATCTATGGCACAGCCCAATTCAACTGACCCTAAAGGCGATGATTCTCAGACCAGTAGCCCAGCCAAGCATCAATCTAAGGCGGTTAAACGCTGGACTCCGCTTGGCTTTTTAATCAAGCTGTTTTTGTTTGTGTGTTTGTTTTTTACGGCGGTGTTGGTGGCATTTTTTTACGCTGCTGGCACAGAGCAGGGAACTGAGTATTTATTGAATAAAATTGCTCAACAGACGGGCATTGGCTTTAAATACGGTCGGGGCAACCTAAAAGATGGGATTTGGATTACTGACATCGACATCGATGCCAACCAAGACATTCACATTGGGGTAGATAGGGTATTTGTTAAGATTGGCTGGCGGGCGGTGTTTTCTAAACAAGTGCATCTGCGTGAAGCCAGTATTCATCATTTGGTCATTACCAATCGCCAACCACCAACTGACGAACCTTTTGATTATAAAACCTTACAACTGCCAATCAATCTGCGTTTTGATGCCGCTGATATTAACCGCATTACCTACAATCAAGCAAGCAAAGACCCCATACATGTTACTGATGTGGCGGTCAATGATTTGACGTGGATTGGAACTCAGCTTAAGTTGGGTAAAGGACAGCTATATTATCATGACATGCTTAGCGTCCATGACCTAACTGGCGACATGGATTTAAAAGACACTTATCCACTGGATTTGTCAGCGGTGGTGCATGTCAATGCGTTGGATAAGGCGTATGTCGATGCCCTACAAATCACCGCTCAGGGCAGTCTTAAGCGATTGCATGGCACGGTTAACAGCCAATATAACCATGCAGACGTTCAGGGTGAATTTTTGGCACAACCGATGGACAGCAATGCACCATTTTGGGCAAAGTTGCGTTATGAAAAGCTTCATCTTCCTTATGCCAAAGAACAAAACATCATCTTGCAAGATGGGCTGGTCATCGCTTCTGGCATCACATCAGACATTGATTTGCGGATTAACACTCAACTGTCTGGTCAGGACATTCCCACTGGACACTATCAGGGGCGAGCCAAAGTTGATGTTAATAACAGCTTATTAGACATAAAACAACTCATCGCAGATACGCCACATGGTCGTCTACATGCTGATGGTTTGATTGACTGGTCAGATGCGGTGGACATCAAGGCGACTGTCAACTCAGATGATTATGCGTTACGTCAGTCATTATCACCTGAGTATCAAGAATACCAAACTTATTTGCCACAAAAATTAGATGGCACGTTGCACTTTCATTTGCTGACGCAAAACGCTCAAGGCAATCTTGAGATGGACATGATTCTAAACCAGCGTGATGGCGAATATGTGCAAGCCAACATCATAAAAGTCGAAGATAAAAGTAATAACCATCAGCCTTTACTGATAGATGCCAGCTGGCGACAGCTTAAACGGCAAAATCTGCCAGATATTGGCAACATCAACAGCGACCACGGCAACGTAAAAGTTAAGATGCAAGGACAACGTTTAGATGTGCAAGCCAATGCTCAAATCAACGAGTTAAACGTTGCTCCTAAAGGCAATTATGTTGTCAATGTCCATAAAATGGGTAGCCGTATTGACTTATCACAGGTTGACTATCAAGGCGTGGTGGGTCAGCTGTCAGGGAATGGGCAAATTCACCTTGCCAATCGTGGCAAACCCTTAAACTGGCAAATTCATGCCAGCACCGAGGGTTTGTATCCTAACCGTTATCAAGACAATTTACCAATTGATAAGCTGACAGGTGTTATCCATGCCAGTGGTAGTATGGTAGATAACACCAACGGCAAACAGGGCAGTCAACAGCATCACATTACCATACAAAATAGCGACTTAAGTGCCTTGCTTGATGCCAGCCAAGATAACCGACAAATTAACATTGGTGGCACAGGCGTTGCCAACATACGCTTGGCAGATGGTGAGTTGACTGCATTTACCGCCGATTTTGACGGTGAGCTTGGTACGACTGATGTGCCAAAGGGACATATTCTCTTGCAAGCCCGTGGCACTGCCAATGACATTCGTATTAATCAGCTGACGTATCAAGGCAAAGCAGGTCATTTAGATGGCACAGGGCGAGTTCAATTAGGGGGCAGTCGCCTAAGCTGGGATATTGATGCCAAGCTACAAGATTTGAACACAGGCTATTTTATCACCGATAATCCTACCATCATCACAGGTAAGCTTGATTCACAAGGCAGTTGGATAAAGGGTAAAACCGAAGCAGAAACAGGGCAGTTGGGTGATTTTACCGCCAAATTTGCAGGGCAAGTTGATACCGATAAATTGCCAGCAGGTAATTTGTTGGTTGACATCAAAGGTAATGCCCAAGTCATCGACATCAACCGATTGTATCATGATGGTGATGCAGGTAAGTTAGATGCCAAGGGAACACTTGACATGCGTCAAGGTTATCACTGGCAAGTCAATGCAGAGATGAACAACTTTAATTTGGGTTATTTTGTCAAAGACATGCCCAGCCGCCTGAGTGGACATTTAGACAGCACAGGCAGTTGGCAGACCAATGCCCAGCGTATCCAAATTCAAGACATGAATGTCTCTGGGCAACTCAAAGGTCAACCCTTTAAGGCACAAGGGGCAATTAACGTACAAATGCAGTTGCCCAAAGACATTAAAGGTTATCTCAATCGCCTAAAATCAGCTGACACAAACAGTCAATACAACCAAGTCAATGACATGATTGATGCTTTACAGGCAGATAATCTGGTCATACGTTGGGCGGATAATTATCTGACTGTCTCAGGTGATAAGCAACAACTGCAAGCCAAAGTCAACATCACTAACCTTGACCAATTAAACTCACGGTTAAACGGTGAAATCTCTGGTGGCATGAGCATGCTACAGACCGAAAACAGTCGTCTACCAACGTTATATGTTGATGTTCTTGCCAAACGTTTGGCGTTGCCTAACTTGCTGTTGGCAAGTGGTCATGTCAAAGGCAAACTGGTGGATTTGGGTAACAGCCCCAGTCAGCTAACCGTGCAAGCGGTGGATTTAGAAACCGCCAATCAACAAATCAATCAGCTTTATTTGGTGTTTAATGGCACAATGGCAAAACACACCGCCCAAGTTAAAGCCAAAAAAGATGATAGTCGGTTTTCTGGTTTACTGACAGGAGAGTATGATACCCAAACCATGCGTTGGCAAGGGGTGATGGCTCAAGGTGAGCTTGCCAGCCAAGGCACGGTATTAAAACAACAACAACCCACGCAAACAGTGCTGGATGTTGACAACCAATCGCTAAAAATGGCGGCTCACTGCTGGCAGACCAATGATAAAGCAGGTCAGTTTTGCTTAAACCAACCGTTGAATGTCAATAAAAATTCAGGTAACGTTAACCTACTGATTGATAACATAGACACCAAACTGTTTGCCTTGGTGATGCCAAAAGATATCCGTTGGCATGCCAAAGTACATGGCACAGCAAAGTTATCATGGCAACAAGGTCAAAATCCTGTCATCGATGCTGCCATCTATTCACAAAATGGCAAAATTGGCATGGTTCAAGATGGCACAGGTAACATTGACATTCCTTATGACCGGGTATCACTGCGGTTAATCAGTCAAGCCAATGGGCTAAAGCTAAGAGCTGACCTAAATAATGGACAACGAGGCAATGGCTATGTGAATGTGCTGATTAACCCAACTGCCCAAGACAAACCCATTCAAGGCAATTTGGTAGTTGATAAACTTAACTTGGCACTATTTAAGCCGTTTTTTCCAGGCATGCGAGTGTTAGAAGGGCAAGCAACTGCCAATGGACAGCTGTCAGGCACACTAAGCACGCCTAAGTTTGATGGCAAGGTGGCTGTTCGACACGGTAGGGTAAGCATGCTTGACATGCCAGTGGATTTGCAAAATATTAATGCCACCGCTGACATTCAAGGCACAAACGCTGATATCAAAGGCAGATTTATGAGTGGTGAAGGGCAAGGCTCAATCACCGGCACGATTGATTGGCGAAATCAGCTGATTGCCAAGCTTGGGGTACAAGGTGCTCAGCTTTCTGTGGTACAGCCACCCATTTTATCTGCACGCATCAACCCAGATATTGAGATGATTGTGCGTCCAAGTGATAAATACATCTCCATCAAAGGGGTCATCACCGTTCCTAGTGCCACCATTCGCCCGCCTGAAGCCAATGAAGACATCATTGGTAAATCGGCAGACGTGATTGTGCTTGACCGCCGTGCTGTTGGCAACATTGAGCAGGTTTTGGCCGTTACCAAACCTTGGGACATCAACGCAGATATTGGTGTCGACTTAGGTCATCATGTAACCTTTAGAGGGTTTGGGGCGGTGTTGCCATTGGCAGGCGCATTGACGGTACATCAACACGGACAAGGCATCATGACCGCTAAGGGCATGATACAGGTTGCCAGACGCACCAATGTTGATGCCTTTGGACAAAGTTTGGACTTAAATTATGCTCAAGTACGTTTTGATGGTGATATTCGCCGTCCCACATTGAGCATTGAAGCGGTCAAAGAAATCAACGCAAGTACCGTGGGCTTACGAGTGAAAGGTGATGCCAGTAATCCTAATATCATTGTCTTTAATGATGCAGGATTGAGCGAACAGCAAGCCATGAATGCGTTGGTGACAGGGCGGATAGAGAATTCGTCAGCCACGCAAATCAGCGAACAGGGTTTTCGCTCAGAAGTTACCAATAACATCGCTGCTGCTGGTTTGAGCTATGGATTGCACGGCACACGCCAATTTACCAATGAATTGGGACGGGCATTTGGGTTACAAAGCCTAACCGTCAATGCGGCAGGCACGCAAGATGACACCAATGTCAATGTCACAGGTTACATCACCCCAGACCTATATATCCGTTATGGGGTTGGCGTATTCAATGCCCAAAGTACCTTGTCTGTCCGTTATCAGTTGACCAAACGAGTGTATGTGGAAGCCACATCATCACTGGAAAAATTCGTTGATGTGGTGTATGGCTGGCAGTTTTAGCCAACCATTTTAACAAACTTACCATTTTAACAAACTTAACAAACGCCATGCCCAAACCAAATGGTTAAGGAGATAAAAAGTGGATAACATGAGCAATCAGCCTAATACATCTGATGTGCCTAATGTACTGAGCATCGCAGGCACTGATCCAACAGGTGGGGCAGGGGTGCAAGCGGACATTAAGACCATCAGTGCATGTGGTGGCTATGCCATGAGTATCATCACTGCTGTGGTTGCACAAAACACCACTGGCGTGCAACAAGTGGAACTGATGCCTGTGAGCCTAATTGAAGCTCAATTAGATTCGGTATTTGACGATGTGCAAGTAGATGCGGTCAAAATTGGCATGCTGGGTGATTCGGACATCATCTGTGCGGTGGCAAAAAAATTACGCCATTATCAACAGAAATATCAACAACAGCAACGCACTTTTGTCATCGTATTAGACCCTGTGATGGTCGCTAAAAGTGGTGATAGATTATTGGCAGATACTGCGATTAAGGCATTAAAAGAAGAGCTGATGCCGTTGGTGTCGTTGGTAACGCCAAACTTGCCAGAAGCTGGCGATTTATTGGGGCAAGCACAAGCAGATAACCTTGATGCCATGCAAAGGCAAGCCAAGCAGTTTACTGTGCCTGTGTATTTAAAAGGTGGGCATTTATCATCAACAGGGTTGGCAGATGAGCAGGCGTGTGATGTGCTTGTGTCTGAACATCATCAGCAATGGTTTTTTAGCCAGCGTATTGCCACACACAACACGCATGGCACAGGCTGTACATTATCGGCGGCCATTGCCACTTATTTGGCAAAGGGAATGTCAATGAATGACGCTTGTCAGTCTGCCAAAAATTATCTGACCGATGCCTTACGCCATGCCGATGAGCTAAATGTGGGCAAAGGACAAGGACCTGTTCATCATTTTTTTTAAATCAGCTTAACTAAGCCACTTATTAAAAATGACTTATTTAGAAAAAACCAAACGACGCTGATTGTCTTGAACCGCTTGAACATAAGGATTGATGCCTTTATCTAAGATTTTAAGTGTTTCTGTTTCAATCTTTTGGTTCATCTGAACATAAGTCTGCTGATTGCCCATCATTAAGTTTTGCCAGTTTCCAAGCATGGCAAGCCCCAACACCATCTGTGAGCGATATAATTGCGTGGTGATGTCACTCAAGGACTGCATGAATGCCAACTGTTTTTCCGCTATCATGGCATGAATCTCATCGTGTTGTTGTTTGGTGCTGTTCTGATTGGTTGGGTCAGTGCTGGCAATTATCCATAATCGGTTTGCCATGACTTGTGGAACCGCCAACAGCATGGCAAGTGTTTTTTGTTGTAATTGATGAGTATCGGTTAAGGCTGGCATGAGTGGTCTGTTATCCTTGTATTGTGTTATCATCACTTCGTCATCAACATCACTTCGTTATCAACATTGTGCTACCATCTTTTTGTGACTGTCTTTGTGTTATGATTACAAATATGATTGCAAATAAATGCTAACATATTTTTATAAAAAATATGTTATTGGTGTTACAGATTATTGGTGTGAAAAATGTTAAAAATTTAAGGACAAACCTAAGGATAAGCCATGTTAAACACAGCAACCATTTTAAAATCCATTCCTGTTGGCGAAAAAGTCGGCATCGCTTTTTCAGGGGGACTTGACACATCTGCTGCCATTTTGTGGATGAAGCAAAAAGAGGCACTGCCTTATGCTTACACCGCCAATTTAGGGCAACCTGATGAATCTGATTATACCGTCATTCCCAAAAAAGCCAATCAATACGGTGCGGTCAAAGCAAGGTTGATTGATTGTCGTACCCAGCTGGCGTTAGAAGGCATTGCTGCCATTCAGTGTGGGGCGTTTCATATCAGAACAGGTGGCATGCCTTATTTTAACACCACGCCATTGGGTCGTGCGGTGACAGGGACGATGTTGGTTACTGCCATGAAAGAAGATGATGTTCATATTTGGGGCGATGGTTCAACCTATAAAGGCAATGACATTGAGCGATTTTATCGCTATGGGTTATTGACCAACCCAAATCTAAAAATCTATAAACCTTGGCTTGACCAAACATTCATTGATGAGTTGGGTGGTCGGACTGAGATGAGTCAGTTTTTGATTGACAATGGTTATGATTATAAAATGTCTGCTGAAAAAGCCTATTCAACGGATTCTAACATGCTTGGTGCAACGCATGAAGCCAAAGATTTGGAGTTTTTAGATGCCAGCATGCACATTGTTGAGCCAATCATGGGGGTGGCATTTTGGGACAATGCGATTCACATTGACAAAGAGACTGTTACTGTGCGTTTTGAGCAGGGCATGCCTGTGGCATTAAATAATCAGAGATTTCATAGCCCTGTTGATTTGATGTTAAAGGCGAATGAGATTGGTGGTCGTCATGGGCTTGGCATGACTGACCAAATCGAAAACCGCATCATTGAAGCCAAATCTCGTGGTATTTATGAAGCCCCCGGTATGGCACTGTTGCACATCGCTTATGAACGACTGCTGACAGGCATTCACAATGAAGACACCATTGAGCAGTACCGTATTAATGGCTTGCGTTTGGGTCGCTTGCTTTATCAAGGGCGTTGGTTTGATTCACAAGCACTTATGTTGCGTGAAACCGCTCAACGCTGGGTTGCCAAAGCCATCACAGGTGAAGTCACGCTTGAGCTACGCCGTGGCAATGATTACAGCATTTTAAACACCGCTTCAGATAACTTAACTTATCACCCCGAACGCTTGACCATGGAAAAAGGGGATTCAAGCTTTAGTGCTGTTGACCGTATTGGCCAGCTGACCATGCGTAATTTAGACATCACAGACACCAGAGATAAGCTTGGCATCTATGCAGGCGTTGGGTTACTTACCACAGGGCAGGGGGTGTCTGTGCCACATTTAGAAAATTTATCTGATGATATGTAAAATCAAGCTAAAAGATGTGTCATCTGTTTAATTACTGGGTACTGGCATCAGCAGGCACATACACATCACCCACCATGGTTTATCAATTGCCACTTGCCCAAATAGGTAATTGACATCATGGTAGGCTCATAGAATCTTGACACAATCACCACTTTGGATGTGCCAGATTAGCCATTACCCAGACCATTAATCTGTTTGCCATAAGGGTCAGGACTGCCAACGACACGCAAAAAAACTGGCCTCATGCTTGCCCTGCCACTTGGCAACGCTCGGTTAGGTCACTAAAGTTTAAAAAATGTCCCTTTGGAAGTACCACCACGCATATAAGTGGCAGGGATTGGGGTTTGCATAAAAACTCCTTGTATCGTTTTAACTGTTTATATATTTATGATAAAGAATATCGGCAAATTCACTTTCATTTAATTCGCCAAGTACCAAATCACGCATTGCGTCTGCCATTAAAATATGGTCAATGGTAATTTCATAATCATTGAGTGATAAACATTCTAAGGCAACCGCCAAACCTGTGCGTTTATTGACATCGGATAATGCGTGAGCCATTGCAATGCTATTGGTATATTTACTGGCAATTTCAAAAACATCATTTAATCCGTCATATAAAATCGCATTATCAATTCTGGCTAATTCTCCTTGTAATTTACCAATATCTGCTTGCCCTTTCATACCTTTTTCAATTTCAATCACTCGCTCAAAGGGAAAACAAATAATGCCCATTACATATCCGCCAAGCGTTTAAAGGTTTCTTTATGCGTGCGTAATACAAGTTTGGTTTCGGATTTGATGATTTGTTGCCCTTGTTCGCCTGTTAAATCCAGTTTTTTGGTGGCAAGGATTTTTGGGCGTGGGATTGGGCTAATACCATATTTTGAAAGTTTATGGGTCATTGGAGTTTCCTTTGGTTATCAAAACTATGATGTTATTACAATAAAGCCCCTTGTGAATTATCTTTTAACTTCTTATAAGAGTTATCTATTTGATAATCTTGGTACAATGCTAAAAAATTTTCTTGTGATAATGTTGCTTGTTCCAATATCCCTTTTTCACACAAGGAACAAAACAATGCAACAGATTGGGCTTGACAGTTAATAGACTTTTCGGGATTAAATTCAATATCTGTAAATGCTTGATATTTTAGTAATTTATCGTGATATTCAGGTTTATTTTTTTTATTTTTCAAAGCATTTACATACAACCAATCATAAAAAGCGGTTAAAGGTGTGGTTTGCCACAATTGATTGTAAAAGTTAAAACTAATTATATTGCCAGAACTTTTAAGTCTAGGGTCTTTTTTAGCTTCTCTTGATGGCTTGTCTAGTAAATCAAGATATTGAATACCACCTTCAAAAACTTTACTACTCTGAAAAGCACTTTCTACACTAAAAGTTCTACCTTTAATTTTTGTTGTAATCATTAAGTTAAAAGCACTTAATGCTACACCTAGCTCATTTTCTGATTTACTAGATATTTCTAAAATATTATCAAAGCCAAATCTTTCGTTTATAGATTGATGTAAAGATTTAATAGATTTTTGCTTTTGGCTAATAGCAAAACCTGAATGATAAATAAAATCTATCATTTCAACTTGAACTAATTTATTTTCATCTTTACTTGGGATATAAGTTGGTCTCTTAGCCATAGTTAGTAACCTATTGTAGTCCACTCTCTTTTGCCAAATAAACCTTGACTATTAGAGTTTGATATGAATTTTAAATTTGGGTAAGCCTTCTTATATTTATCAACATACTCTTGTTCAGAAAATACACAACCTCTTATATATTTTGGTTCAATAATAATGGTGAGCGTTAATTCACAATGGGGACTAATGTCGCCTTTTACGCCATAAATTTCCGTACCGTCCAATTTGAGCGTATGACGATTTTCGCCAAATTAACAATGGCAACACACCCATGCCCACAAGATTGGTTCTGTGAATGCGTTCAAACCCTTCGGTAACAATGGCTTCCACGCCAGCCAATCGCACGCCTTTGGCTGCCCAGTCTTAGTTTATTTGCTTGTTGCTAGCCAAAAACGCCCATGGTATTGGCAACATATAACAAAGCAAATCCAAGCAAAAACATAAAACCGATGATTGACAACGCTTGAATGCCAGATGACAGCTTTTGTTCTGAGCGTACCAAAGAGTAGTTTAGCCACGCAAAAACAGGCGCAGACACAAACGCAGAACTCATGGCAAATTTGAGCATATTACCAAGCTGACCTGTAAAAAAAGCAATGACAATAAACCCACCAAACACCGCCCACGATATCCAAAATATCAACTGACCACGGCTGATTTCATGCTCACCCTTTATCAATCGCCAGCATTCAGCATTGGCGCGCCCATAACCATCACCTGAGGTGAGAGTGGTGCTAAACATACACATAAACGCAATAAATGCCACCAACAACCGTGACCATTCACCAATGGTGGCGGTGTACATGTCAATCAATTGCCCAACATAAGCACTGCCAGCGGTTTGAATCTCTTGCCCTGAACCGTACTGAACATACACACCCAACGCCAAAAAAAGCACCGCTAAGATGGTTGATGTGGCAAAACCCACATTAAAATCCAATCGTCCTTGTTCGTGGGTGGTGTGGTCAGTTTGGATTTTTTTAGCCGTCCACATAGAAGTAATCACAGAAAATTCAAGCGGCGCAGGCATCCAGCCGACCACTACCACAATAAAGCTCAAACTTGCCAGATTCCAAGGGCTAGGCTCAACAAAATCCGCCGCCATGACGGTGGGTTTGCCTGCTGCGATAAACACCGCCGCAACCGTGGTTATCGCCAACGCCAAAATGATGATTTTGGTTATGCCATCTAACACATTGTAACGCCCAGCAATCAACAACACCCAAGAAACCACCATCACAACGACCGACGCTGTTAAAGGCGTTAGCCCCAAACTTGGAAACATAAAGGTTAAAATCACCGCTGACATTAGCCCAACCGCCGCTAAAGTGATGATGGAGGAGATGACTGATAAAATAAAATACACCCAAAGATAGACTTTGGATTTTTTGGCATAACCTGCAATCAGACTGTCGCCTGTGTCATACACATAATCGATGCCAAAACGAAAAAAAGGATACTTCAGCACATTGGCCAAAATAATGACAATGGCAAGTTGCCAGCCGAATAATGCCCCCGCTTGGGTTGATGACACCAAATGTGATGCACCAATGGCAGCCGATGCCATCAAAATTCCAGGGCCAAAGACCTTCCAATTAATCTTACTAATCCTGCCAAGAGAATGGCTTTTTACTTGAGTGGTCATGAGTGTTCCGTTCCTAAATGTGACAATTTATGACAGCTTATTGATATTGCCATTTGTTAATATCATGTTACCGTACCTTACCATCAAATAATAAATTGACCTAATGAATATTCTTTGACCAATATTGAGCAATTTTTTAGCAAGGCTTGACTGCTTTATCATCTCTTAGCGAAACAAACACTCGACAGCATGTTATTTGACGCATAACTTGGTTATAATGACCATCATTGACAGATTTTACAGACAGACAACATCACAAAAAACGGAAAACCATCACGATGAAAAACCCACTCAACAAAAAAACTGCACAACCTAAGCAACCTAAGCAAAAAAAGCCAAACTTATTCACTCAGCTGACCGCAAAAAAAGGCAATCAACCAAAAGCAAATGCCCAAAAATCAACCACAAAAAAAACAGGCAACGGTTTATTGGATAAATTGCGTGGCAAAAAAAGCCCTACCAAACCATCAGAGCAAATTACACAGACGCAAGCGCCCAGTCAACCTAACTCAGAAAATGAGCCCCAAGCCAACGTAAAAAAAGGATTTGTCTTGCCATCATTTGGCAAAAAACAACCAAAAACCAAAAAAGGGCATCACTCAGCAATGCCAACCACTCAAAACACTCAGAAAGCAACTACCAAATACAATAAAGACACATTACAGCAGCTCCTTGCCACAAAAGGGCAATTTATTATCTTTGGCATCATTGTTTTGATTGTTCTTCTGCTGGCTTTTGTGATTGCTAGTAAATTCATTTGGAACAACGACGAAAAAATAGAGCCAGCACCACAGCAAAGTGAACAGCAACCAAATGAGGTATCAACCGTATCTGATGAAAACACAACACAAGACACCGACAACACCGATAACGCTGAAGTCAAAGCTGATTTACAACCAGATACTGCCACCGCTCAAATAGAGACTGATGCCGAGATTGACGCTGAAGCTGACGCTCGGAGTGAAGAAACACAATCACAGATTGCCAATGCCTTAAAAGGTGTTACTCTAGGTGATGCAAAAAAACGTGGTGGTAATGTCAGTTATGATGAATTTGTCAGAGAATCAAAAAATAAAATCTATGTGGAAGAGAAAAGTAAAAAGCGTGAAAAATCTGAATGATACGATATGTTGATGCGATGCGTTGACTTAACAGCAGTTTACACCCGAACAGTGAGTAAATCGCACAACGTCTATTATGTTATCAATAAGATTGCTCACGGCAAACTTGCACAATCATAACTGCAATTTTGCCGTATCGCATTTAACATAATATACATTGTGCGAAGTTTGGCTAATCGGTTTTTATGACTGACTGTTAAATTCTTTTAGGTTGACATTCTGATTGTCAAAGATTGGCTGGTTTGGCTTCGGTAATGTGTCTGATACTTTGGTGGCTTGGCGTGATTTGGGTATCATTGACGGATATTCGTTCATCATGCGACATAGCCCATCAGCTATGATGAGTGCTTCACCATGGCTGTTGTATACTCGACAATGTTCGCTTGAGCTGATAATCATTGCTGGACGTACGTCTTCATGTTCTGCAAGTTCTGCAATGTGCTTTGGTAAGTATTTGGCTTTCAATTCTTCAAGTTCAAAGCGAATTTTGTTGATTTGTTCAAGTTGTTGCTGGTTTTGTTGTTCTAAGCTTTCTATGACTTGTATTGTTGGTTCGTTTTGTGCTGGTTTGTTTAGTAATACGCTGTTGTCTTTGCGTGACCATAAAAATGCCCCTATGATGAGTAATATGATGATGGGTAGCATTAGTACCATTGGGGGCTTGAATGGCTGTTTTTCGTGAGATGTGGCACTGATGTACGCCTTTTTGTATTTGGGTAGAAATAAAAAGGTTTCAATGGTGCTGGCATCTTCTAGATTAACTTCTGCCCTTGGGTTTAATTTAAAGTCGTCCCATTTGTAAACCTTTGCCATAGGTAGATTAAATTTTTTCTTGACGTGCCAATGCTCGGCAGTCAATCCCCTTATGTGAGTGTGAATGAATTGGGGAAACTGGGTGATAAAATAAATGATATGTCCAGCATGTCCATGCTCGTTAAGTGATATTGTGCTGGGGTTTTTGGATAGTGAGCCTGATACGTCTTTGACAAAGTCAAGTTTATGACATTCGTCAAAGATGAATATTGAGTTATATGGCGGACACCAGAGATTATCAGGTTTTTCTGGGTCGTCATGTTTACCAAACCAAATGGTTTCTTTTTGTTCTTTGGTTAAGTCGGTTATGCAGTCATCAAAGTAAACATCAACATCATCACTGTTAATGCCAGCGATATCGATATAGATTTTACGTCTCGGCTTGCCTTGCTTTTCTAGTTTATCGTTTTCGTCTTGGAGTTTGTATAACTCTTTGACTACTCTCAAAGATTTGCCGTTGCGTGGTTGTCCTGTAATTGTGTAGATAGCCATCTACCCTTTCCCCAATGCCATTTTAGTGGATAGTATGAATGCACGAATGGATAACGCACCCATAACAATAGATAAAGCTGTATCTAGCTGAGAAATGCCAATCAATGCGGCCACATCACCCATATAGCCAATTTGTTGCATGGCAGAATTTATATACTGGTCAAAGAAGTATTGGATAATGCTATAAGTGAATATGCCAACAGCTAAAGAGACAAAGAATTTTGCAATGGCAAATCCTGTAAACCATTTTAAGAGTGTGGGTAATAAAGCCAATAGATATTGCATCAGTCAGTACCTTTTACAATGATAAATGCCCCTGCCATGTATGCTAAAAATAAGAATGCTGGGGCTAGGCGTGCTAAAGCATCGCAGAATATTGGCAAGGGCATGACAAAATGAGTGCCAAACACGTCAAAGCTGTAATGTTCACTGCTTGGGCATTGTTTTTGTGCGTTAATGCGATTTTGGTGTATGTCAAATCCACGTATGGCTTGCCATGGGTCTATTTGTGCTTTAATAGGTTCATCAGATAAAGATAAGTCAGATTGTAGTGTTTGTGGGGCAGGTTTTAATAAATCCCTGATTTGTACAAGCAAGCCTGTTTGTTCATCGGCTTTGTCGTTTGCGTCATTGAGCTTGTTGTTGGTGTCATCAAGCTTAATGTTTGTTTGGTCTTGGCGGTCAGTGACTGGTGTTAAGTCTATTTGTTTGTCATTGATTGCTTTTGTGACTTCATCAATTTTTAGCTTGAGTTGTGTGTCATCATATTTGTTAGCATTGATTGCGTTAATAACTGCTGTTAAGTCAACTTCAATGCTTTTTATTTGCTCAAAAGATAAGTTGTTAATGCTTTGATTGACTGTGTTGATTGCATTAATGATTGGTGATAAATCTATGTTGTTGTTTTGGTTTTTGATTGCAATGATAAGCTGGTTGATTTTGTCATCTGATATGCCGTGATTGTTTGTGATGTGGTTTGTGTTGTTGGTTGTGTTGTGGTTGTTGGTTGTGATGTCCCATTTGTATTTGTTTGTTGTGTAGTTGTAGTTGTTTGTGTTGCCACCATTGCCACCAGTGCCTGTGTTACCACCGCTACCGCTTGGGGTGTTAGGAGTAGTTGGGGTGTTAGGGGTAGGTGGCATGGGAAAGTTTGGAATTGGGGGCATGGTTTCAGGGTCGCAGATTTCTACTTTGCCTTTATAATATTTAGCGACATCCCAATTATAAATGCCATATCCACCGATATTATTGTCATATTTATAGTCTCTATTGCCAACATGTATGTAACATCGAGCAGACCAGTCATTAATGACTTCTATTTTACGATAGTATTTACCACGATAAGAACCGCCCGATTGTCTTGTTTCTTTGTAACCTTTTTTATTTAAGAAGCTATTAGACCAGACGTATCTACAAGCTTGTTCTAGGCTGTTAAATGATGTTCTATCTGAAAGTACAATGTATTCAAATTCCCAACCATCATTTGTACATGATGCACCGCTATTTGATGAGCTTGATGAGCTTGATGAACTGCTGTTCCATGCCCCCCCTGCTCCGCTACCTCCAAATTTGCCACCACCGCCTGAATAGTCATCGCCCCAGCTACCACCTGCACCTGTGCCACCAAATTTGCCACCGCCTCCTGTGTAATCGCCAGTGTCATTTGTGGTGGCTGGTTTTGTTGGTTGTGTTGGTTCGCCCCATGAACCGCCTGCTTGGGCTTGAACAGCTAATAGGGCTGTCAAAGATAGAGTCAATATGCGTTTCATCGTGATGCACCTGATGCAATGATGATAAACGCAATAAAAAACATGATGGCAGGTAAGTAATTTAATAACATAATTCTATCCTAAAACTAAATTATTAAATTACTGGACAGTACTGGACTGTCCAATAAAGAGCGATAACAACAGATAAAACTAAATCAAGCTACGCAAGATTTTCCAGCCACGAATACCAACACGAACACCCAAATAAGCACCACCAACGGCAGCGATTGGGGTCGCTAAAGCTTCTAGCGAAGATACAACGACAGAAGCATCAGGAATTTTATCGTCAGCAAATGCAACAGCAGACATTGCCATGCCAGTGATAGCGACCACTGCAGGTTTAGCCATACCTTTTATAGTTTCAAACATGATAATTTCCTTAAACTAAGAGATAAATAAGACGAAAACCATAGGCAATTCCAAGCAATAAACAACATTCAATGCTAATGCTCATGGCTTCATCTGGCGTTAAAGGTGGAAGTAATGACACGGTGTTTTGTTGTTGTACTTCTACCCATTCACGGCAGTCATAACCGCCGTAAATATTTTTGACTGTTTCAAGCTTAAGACATTCGTATGTAGCCATATCAGTCTCATCTATTTAAGTTAAAATCATGATGGATAAGGGTTTCATGATTTTATGGTAGGTAGTTTTAAGTCTTTAATAACGGTTACTGGTTGACCGTAATCATTAATTTCAATGCCTAAATCAAACTCAAGCTCGACAGGCAAACGGTCTCTAAGTGTGTCTAATTTGGCAAATTGACTGGCTTTGCCATATTTAAAGGATTGCTCTTTAAATCCATAGCCATTTGCTTCTGCATAAGGTACTTGCACCACAATGTTGGTTTGGTCTATGTTGTATGGGTTGCCTGCTTTTGATGTTCCTGAGCGTTCTACTCGTTCTACACGGATAACAGTCATTTTCATAAGATAACTCCTTAGTGTGCCTGTCTTGAGTTATGCGACTAGGCGTAAATTGGGTTTTTTGGGTAAGTAATGATTGAAATCATTAATGTGCGAACTGATGGGCGGTTCGTATCCATCGGGACATTGCTTTTTAAAGTCGAATTGAACCAGTTCGACCATGGGAATTGCTTTGGTTTGTTGTTCAAATAGGTTTTGTAATAGGGCTTTGGGTATGCCAATGTCTGTTAATGACCTAACAGCAGTATAAAAGGCGTTATTACTATAACGAGCTTTTACATCGTCCCAACCATTGGCTTTTAATAACTGATAAAAGTTAAAAGCGTTGTTGGCTTTGGTATAACTTAATTTGCCTGATTTGGTATAAGTCTTTAGTTTTTCTCGACATAAGTCATAAATTTTGGCATCATCATAACTTTCCATCGTTACATCACCTTTTATTGCTTTAATAATGGGCATAAACCAAAGTTGCCATAATCTTGCGAGTACATCACGTTCTTTATTTTGCTGATGCTCAATAAATAGCCAAAGGTTTGTTGGTAATCCAAGTTGTTCTAATTTGCGTCTTTTTGTTGTTGCTTCAAATCTGAGCAGTTTGCTTGACCAGTCTAATAAGTCATCTGTGAATACAGTAAGCTTTTGTTTTGCGTTTGTACTGCCTCGCATGACGTCACGCTTTAGTTGTACGACTTCACGCATGACATCACAATGTTTGCCATAGGCTTTGGCACCGCCTAACCTACTCGTTGCCCCACCCCAGTACACTGTGTTGAAGTAGTCACGCCTATCTGTGTCATTACGCCTTTGTCCATTTGAGATGTTTGCTAAAAAACGTAAGCAGGGTTGTATTAATCGCTCACTTGGCAGTGCCACTGAATATGTGCTGTCTATTCTGCTGATGCTTGCGTTTTGTACGTCAAGTGCTGCAAAAAACACAGGATAATGGTCTCTTAACATGGCTAACATTTCAGATGCTAAGTTTTTGACAGATTCGCCACCGTAGATGTTATGACCTTGAAGTATTTTGGTTGATGCGTTTAAAGAGATGTAAGGATTACAGTTGTTGGTAATATGAAAAAATTTAATCGCCATGTTTGAGTAACTGCTTGGTAGTGCTTCATAGACATGTTTAAGTTCCCCCCACGTGACTTGACCTGTATCTAAATCACGTTTTAGGTAAGTTGGCACTGCCCTAATTTGATAGTCAGCCACATCACCAATGATTGAAAATGTGTTGCCTTGACGACGAACAAACTCATCACGAATAGGAATATGGATTATTAATGTATCTAACATAGACCAACCTTTGTCATAACCTTGTTACATTGTGCGAAGTTTGGCTTGTTTGTTATCTAATCCAACGGACAAGAAAAAACCCAAGCATCAGCTTGAGTTTTTATATGAACTTTATGGATTTTTTTAATTAAGACTCAGTTTAGACATCTAATCTAAATGCGATTGAATGTATCGTTCAATACCAATGCGTTCCATCAATTCCATGTTACTCTCTAGCCAGTCGATATGGTCTTCACTTTCATCTTTTAAACCAACCAACAACTCACGAGACACATAATCTTGCTCACGCTCACAAATGGCAATGGCATCTTTGATGACTTGAGTTTTTTGTTTTTCAAGTTTTAAATCGCATTCTAAAATTTCTGCCACATCTTCACCAATGTACAGCTTACCTAAGTCTTGTAAATTGGGCAAACCATTCAACAAAAATACTCGTTCAATGAGTTTATCAGACAATTTCATTTCAAGAATGGATTGATGATAAAATTTATCGTTCAGCTCTTCGATTCCCCAGTTTTTAACCATGCGAGCATGTAAAAAATACTGGTTAATAGCGACCAAAGATTGAGATAAAACGGAATTTAAAGCACTGATAACAGGCGTATTGTTCATTTTATCCCCCTACTCTACTGATGTTTGGCTTTGTAAGTAGTTTTGTAAGCCAACCAAATCAATTAATCTAAGCTGTTTTTCAAGCCAGTGAGCATGGTCTTCTTCGGTGTCTTTGAGCTGTTCAACCAATATTTGACGTGTAACATAATCGCCAGCATCTTCACACAGTTTGATGCCTTTTTTCAGGTCTTGTTGTACGGTTTTTTCAAGCTCTAGGTCAGCTTTTAACATGCTTGGCACATCATGACCGATGTTAAGAGCAGATGGCTGCATGTTTGGTGTGCCACCTAAGAGCAAGATACGACGAATGATGGTCTGAGCGTGTTCTGTTTCATCTTGCATTTCATGATGAATACGCTCGTATAACTTACCAAATTGCCATTCTTCATACATCTCGGAATGAATAAAATATTGGTCACGAGCCCCAAGCTCACCTGCCAATAAGAAGTTAAGATAATCGATAACAGATTGATTGTCAGACATAAATGCTCCCATATTTTATTAAAAAATAAACCAACAACTGGCATTATAAAAGATAAGCCAGTGAGAACATACTCATTTAGGATTTTTATTATTGATGAATGACGTTATCAATAACTGTGATTGTTGTGATGAATATTGGGTATTATCGGAATAAAATCACCTTAAGCAGGAATGGCAAGCATGGCAAGTTTTTGTTGATGTTCATCTAATAAGTCTTGCACCATCGGCTGACAGCAACCACAGCAAGTGGCGACTTTTAGGTGTTGTTGTAACTCCCCTAACGTGTCATGTCCTTCGCTGATTGCTTTTTTGATGGTTTTATCGTTGATATCATAGCAAATACACACATACATGATATGATTACCTTATTACAATAAATAATAATGATAATAGTTATTATTCATTTGAATTGCAAGGGTTATTTGGCATTTTAGCCCATTAAAATCATTGCCATCGCCACGCCGTGCTGTCGCATTTTGTCAATTGGAGGATGTTTTCACAAAACGCATCCACCAAACCTTCTTGATGCAAAATTGGCAACCACTCACACACTTTATCAATATAAGCATCGTTTTGGGCATTGCCGTCATCGTCTTTATACTCTGGCGGTGTGGCGTGGGCTGCCAAAGCTGGCTATAACCTATGCCCACACCACCGCCATGGTGTAGGCTCACCTAGGTTGCTCCGCCTACCACATTGAACATGCCATTTAAAAATGCCCAGTCGGATACCGCATCCGTGCCATCTTTCATGGATTCAGTCTCTCAGTTGGGGCTGACAACCGACCCTGTGTCTAGGTGGTTAAATCAGCACAATTTGTATAGACAATTTATCAATATTTACTGGCTCTGACAAGTGCCTTTGTGCGATTTATTTGGGTATAATGCGTTAAGGTTGATTCATCAGTGTTTATTTATTCATCTTATCTTTAGCCTTGGCTCTTAAATTTTTAACTTTAATTTAAGCCACCAATCACCACAATCACCAATCAGAGAAAGCCATCATATGCCCCACATGTCCCAACACGTTCCTGCTTATCAGCAGATTAAAAACAAGATATTAGAACGCATTCATAAAGGGTTATGGTGCGGTGGTGATGCCATTCCAGCTGAGATTACTTTGGCGCAAGAGTTTGGGGTGTCTAGAATGACGGTCAATCGTGCGTTAAAAGAATTGTCAGAAGCAGGCGTGCTTGAACGCCATCAAGGCAGTGGCACGTTTGTGGCTCAACAGCAGTTTAATCACACGTTTGTGCAAGTGCGAAACATCGCCGAAGACATCAAAAATGCCAAAAAACACTATGTGGCCAAAGTCATCAAACAAGGTCATATAAACCATGCTGATTTGTGTGTTGCTGCCAAAGAACGCTTTAGTCCTGAGCAAAAAATCTATCAAGTTGAGATTTTGCATTTGGCGGATAATTTACCTGTACAGTACGAACGTCGTTGGGTAGATTGCGGTTTGTTGCCAGATTTTCCCAAGCAGGATTTTACCTGCATCAACACCAGCAGTTATTTAATTAAGCAAGTGCCACTGGTTAGGGGCAATTACCTCATCAAAGCAAAAACCCCGCCAGCTGACATCGCCCGATTATTACAGATTGATAAGTTAACCCAAGAGTACTACCAGCCAGCGTTATTGCTCAGTCGTCAAACATATTCTGGCGATAAAGTGGTCACTTATGTACAAATGTGGCATGATGGAGATACTCATCGGTTTTCTGATGAGTTATAATCAGATGAGTTGTTTTTATGGCATTGGCTTTTATTTTCTCAGAATCAAGCGTATTTTTATGAACACGTCATCGCAACTTTTATCATCACAACTGTCATCACTGTCATCAAAATCTTTGCAACCTTTATCTTTATTGGCATCAGCATTGATGTTGTCCTTATCGTCTGTATCGGCAATGGCACAATCAGCAATGATACAGTCTTCGTCAACCATGCAACCCATACAAGATGCTACCGCATCAGTTGCTGAGCAAACCTCCAACAACTCATCTAAAAAGCCATTTTATAAAGGCGTGCAAATTGGGGTCAGTGCTTATCATGTTGATGCTGGTTTTGCCAAATATGAGCCAGAAACCAAAATCGTACCGACTGTCTTTTATGAAAGTCAACGAATGTATGTGCGTGGCAATCAACTGGGGGTTAATCTGATTAAGTCCCAAGATAAAGAGTTTTCCGCTTATGTGCAAACAGCAGGCGACCCTTACAATCCAAAAAATGCTGAAAGCGACCATCAAAAACTCAAAAAAACCAATGGCTCCATCATGGCAGGTGGCAGCTATCTTTATGTGACTCGTTTTGGTAGTCTACAAGCCCAAATGGCAACGGAAGTGGCGGGCAACAGTGGTGGCAGTTTGGCAAAACTCAGCTATTTGGCTAAGTTTAAACAAGGTGGGTTAACTGTCGTACCCAGTGCTGGCGTGACTTGGTATGACAAAAATTATAACAACCATTACTACGGCATTTCACAAGCTGAAAGCGACGCAACAGGCTTGAATGCGTATCAGCCAAATGCTGGTTTTAGTCCTTTTGTCGGTGTCATGGCAACTTATGCGATGGACGACAGTTTGAGTTTGTTTTTAAATCAAAACACCAGCATACATGGCAATGAGCAATTAAATAGCCCCAAGGTAAAAGACCGTACCATCAGTGCCACCACGGTCGGGCTGTTATACACATTTTAAGGTGATGACGTGTGGTTAATGTGGTCAAAATGCCATGCCAATCCTGTCTGCCTAACGGTAGGCGTTTGTACCGCTTTCATAAAATCGTCATCACTCATCAAAAGACTCACCGCCGTTTTGGCACGAGTAACACCCGTATAAATCAGCTCACGACTAAGCAGACGCTGACTACTGGGGTCAAACACCAATGCCACATGTTCAAATTCAGAGCCTTGTGATTTATGCACGGTGATGGCATAAGCGGTGCTAAGCGTGGTTTCATCGAGCATATTAACCGACAATGGCAACTCACGCCCTTCAAAATACACTTCATACCCCCTATCGGCATGATATAGGCAAATGCCCACATCACCATTATATAGCCCCAATGTGTAAGTGTTCTTTTGTATCATGATGGGGCGACCATGATACCAAATGGCATGATTGGCTGGCAGGCGGATATGTCTGGCGTTGGCTTGTGATGCTGATGCTTGTTGTGATGACTTTATGGCAGAGATGGCAGATTTTATTTTCTCTTGATGCCAAAGCGTTAACCGTTCATTGATGCTGTCATCGCCCCAAATGCCATGATGCCCAGCCGTTAAGATGCGAAAACTGCCAAACTGACTAAAAAGCTTGCCAACATCAATATGCGTGCTGTGTTTGTCCAGTGTTTCCAATGTTTGTAAGCAATGTTTGACATACGGCAAATAATGCTGTTTGATAAATGCCATGCCTGTGTTGTTGCCAGTATTGTTGGTAAATGGCACATGTTGCAATGTGCTAAAACGTGCTGATAACTCTGCCAACTGAGTGATGGGTCTTTTATCATAACTGGCATCATGGGGTAATTTAGCATCGCCTTGATAAATCATGGTTGCCAGTTGACCAACGGCTGACTTATCGTCAAAACGACGACTTTGTGTGAGTGTTATTTGCATGGGGGCAATGCGTTTAATGGCACATAAATCTGCCAACACCGATCCTGCTTCTACTGCTGCCAATTGTTTGGCATCTCCCAATAAAATGAGCCGACTTCCTGTTTTGACAGCTGCCAACAGCTGACTGGTCAACTCTGCCCCCAACATGGATGCTTCATCAATGATGATGATGTCTTCGCTCAATGGATTGTTTTCATGATATTTGGCAATGCCATCCATGCCGATGCCAAGCAAACGATGCACGGTTTTTGCCTTGGGCAGTAACATCTGTATGCCACTTTTTTCAATGGAATGCTGTAGAGATTCTTGCATTCGTTGGGCGGCTTTCCCTGTGGGGGCGGCAAGCGCTAGGGTTAAAGATTTTTTTAATGATTTAGATGAATTAGATTGGTATTGGCTATGATGATGTAACGCCAAGACCAATGCTGCCACTGTATAAGTTTTTCCTGTGCCAGGTCCACCTGTGATGATGCTAAACGCTGAACAATTGGCAGTTTGTATGGCATCTCGTTGCTGTGGCTGAATGTCCAACTTAAGTTCATCAATGATGCTGTCCATGTCCAAAACCATGTTCAACCTGCTGATGGGTTGGGTACTGATGCGTAAAATGTGTCTGGCAATATCACGCTCTGCCTGCCAACTGCGATGCAACCAACAGGTAAAAATTGAGGTATTATTAACATCATACACCAATGGCTTGGCATGGGCTTTTTTGCCATTTTGCTTAAATGTGGCATGATTTGTGGCATTGGCATTGGCATTGGTGTCGGTATCCGTCTTGCCAATCAAATCATTTGCAGAAATAAAATAAGCACTGCCTTGGTCAAACCGTTGGGTAAATTGAGTCAAATCAGCATGCTCATCATATTGATTTAGCCATCGTATCAGCTGTTGCGTCAGCATCAACTGTTCATAAACCTGTAAAATCGTGTCATCAGCAACTTGTTGTAACTGCATTGCTAATTGCTGATAAATGCCATTTTTATGATGATTTGACCAGCTGTTATGGTCATGATGGCTGTCATCAGTGTTTATTGGCATGAATTGGGTGAGTATCTGATTAATCATCTGATTAACCAGCGATAACAACCGTGCTTCTGCATCAGCTCGATTGATTTTTTTGCCATGCTCCTTGGTTCGGTCAATGCCCAATCCATTTTTCATGCCATTTTTTTCGCCATTTTTTTTAAAGTCAGCAATCAATACGGATAACCACACGCTTTGACTCACCACATGTTGACTGATGGCTTGAACATCATTTTGAACATCACTTTGAATGCCGCCATAGATGTTAATGGCAATTTGCCATTGTGTCAGTATAAAGTCAGTCAAAGGCATGGCAACAGCATAAATCAGCTGATTTTGCCATGACATGTCTGACATCTCTTTACTGTCTGTCAACTCAAAACAGGTATGCCCTTCTTGTAATTGATTGACCAAAAGCCCCATGAATGCTTGAAACAACAAACGGTGTTGATTCCCTTGTCCATTGGCGAGTTGATGGTTTGATTGTTGTGCTTGACGCAATAACAGATAATCGCTAATTGGTTTTGCCCAGTTATCGGTTGTGTTGTTGTTAAGTGGGCTGATAAAAAATTGGCTCATAAAAATTTATCCAAAGCATGAATTAAACCAATGGGTATTTCCCAATGAATGCTGCCCATTTTTGCTTGATTGTCATTGTTGGTATTGTTGGCATTATGGGCATTGTCATCAATAAAATCTGCACCAAAACCCCTTAAAAACACATATTCCACTGCTCCTAAATACCGCTGTTCATTACCATGGTAGTTTTTAAGTCGCATTTTTAATAAACGATGCAATGCCACTTGATAAATCATGGCTTGTAGCCAATACCCTGCTTTACTCATGGCAACTTGTAAGACGTCAAAATGATAATCGCTTAACTGATTACCAAGGTAATTGCTTTTATAATCCACCACATAAAACTTACCGTGATGCTCATAGACCAAATCCATCTCACCTTTTAGGTAACGTAACTCAAATTGATTGGTGGATAACTCATTAACAACAAAATGCACATGCTTATCTGGGTCATTGGGTAAATGCTGAGCAATGGTGTCTGCCAGTTTGGTCAAATCTAATTTACCTTGCATGCCCATGTTAAATGACATTTCAGCTTTTAGCTGTTGTGCTGGCAAGTCATTTAAACAGATGTTTGACGCAACAAATGGTGTTTGCATGATACTTTGTAGCCACATGATGAGTTGTTGATGACTGAGATTTGTGGCTTTTGTGTTGTCAGCGTCTTTGGTCGTATCTAATTTGATAACATCTGAGAGTGGTTGCCATTGGCTTGAATATCGCTTGGGTAAGTCATATTCTAGAAGATGTTTATCAATCAATTTGCTCTGGCTGTCATCGGTATTTGGCTTTTCTGTGGACAGTTTTTCTAATACCTTATGTAAAAATGACCCTGCATTTGCCCCTTTAATAAAATTAAAACGAATGTTGTTATTCGATATGTTATCTAATGATGGCTTATCTTGTTTATTGGATTGTTGGCTGGTTGGTCTGATGTTTGGCTCTTGCTCCATCATCATGACTGTTTGATAATCTAAGGTTTGATAATCTAAGTTATCTTGTTTTAGACTTTGACCATCATTAAGTAAGTCATCATTGAATAAATTAGATGCGTTGTCCTGATGATTGATGATGCCATTTAAGTGATTATCAGGTTGATTTAACAGACGGCTTAAAGCCGTAAAGCTTGTTCTGCCCCAACCCACAAAGTGCGTTTGTTTTATCACGCTGTGATAATCTGGATAGTCAATCTGTTGGGGCTGTAAGGTTGATATGCCCACATCACTTTGACTGATTTGGTTAAGTGGTTTTGATGGTTTTGTGATTGGTAATTCTTTATCACTGGCATCACCATCAAACCAGCCAATATAAGGTTGCAAACGCACTGGTAGATGATAATCTTTACTATTGACACAATCTAGCCAATGGTTTAGCGGTCGCCATTGAATATCAGAGGTATTATAACGGTCTTTTATCACAATAAATAACTGCTCACTGGCTCGGGTCATTGCCACATAAAACAACCGCTTAAGTTCATCAAAATTCTCTTTAAGCTCAATTTGTGCAATTTGATTGTCCTGTTTGTTTGCATGACGGTGTGGCGTGGCAGATAAACGGCGAAATGTTAAGGCTTGTGTCTGCAAAGAAAAAACGTGGCTTTTTTGCACATCATTTTGTGCATCAATATGGTTAACATCATCAACATAAGCATACAAATGAAAATCATCATTTGACTTTTTGGCTGATGCACTCATGCCCAACACATACACAATCGGAAATTCAAGCCCCTTTGAGCCGTGAATGGTCATTAGTTTAACCCCTTCACTGCTGGCGATGGGCAGGCTTGTTGCCCAGTCATGATTAGGCGGTGATTCAATCAGTGTGGATAGCCAATCAATAATTTCAAATTCGCCCATTTTTCTTGTGTGTTCGCCAATGATGTCTAACAGTTGACGCAAATTAAGCAGCAGACGCTCAGCATTTTCTTGTTGACTGAGTGTTTGCCAAACGTTTTTGCCCAGTTGTTGTTGGTTAAAACTGTCAGAATTATTGACAGAATTCAGGTAATATGGGCAGATGGATAAGGATAAAACTGCATTTAAAACAGCCATCGTGCCTTTTTTTTGCCAAGATTTGGCGATGTTGTTTAAGGTCTGTTGGTATTGTTCATAGTGGTTGATGGTATTTTTGGGATGTTTGCTTAGGCTATTTTTATCATTTGTGTGTTGATTGTCTTGCCACCGTTTTACCTGCTCTAAAGTCATTGCTCGACTTTGACTAACCAATGTGCGATTGATGTGGTTTTGGCTGTATGGATTTTGTAGGGCTTGCAAAATAGCCAACAGCTCTTGTGCCATGACTGACTCAAAAATGTTGCTTGATGCTGATTTGTTTGCCAGTATTCCAAGTTTGACCAACTGTCGTTGTATGCCATCTAAGTCTGTGTGTGTTTTTGCCAATACCGCAATGTCGCTGGGTTTGACCATTCGCCCATCTAATTGAGATGACGATTGTAATAACTTAGCGATGTGTTGGGCAGTGGTTTGGATAACATCATTGCTTTCTTTATAAGGCAAGTGAATGATGCTGACTGGGGGTATGGTTCTTGTATCAGTTACCTTTGTGTCAGCTTTGGTATCTGTGTCAGCAATGCTTTTTGTAATATTAGACAAAAGCAGATTGGACAAAAGCAATTTGCCTTGTTCTCGATGGGCTTTCATGTGTTGGTAATAAATGCCCTTTCCTAACTCTCCTAAATCAGCCAAGGGACTGTTATTATCAGGTTTATTATCTAAAGGACGATTTGATGATGGGATTTGTCCTTGCCCAAACCAATGATTTAATGCTTCAACCAAGCCTTGTGTAGAGCGAAAATTCTGTACCAAACGATACGTACTGTTGGCAAAATGGGTTTTTATTTGATTATAATTGGCAACATCACCGCCTCGAAAACCATAAATTGCCTGCTTAGGGTCACCCACCAACAATAAAAACGCATGTCTATGACTGCTCTGCCCTGACAGATATACTCGCTGTATCACTGTGGCTTGTTCGCCATTGATGTCTTGCGATTCATCAATCAAGGCAATGGGGTAACGATGCCGAATCAGCTTTGCCAAACTCTCGCCATGCTTGCCTAATAAAGCGTGATTGAGCTTTTGCATTTGCAAAGAAAACGTGGTCTCCCCCAATTCTGCCAACCGCTTTGGTAACTGCTCTCGCACCTGTTTGACGATGCTGACAAGCAATTGCTGGTGGACATTTTGCAAATGAGTGGTTAAAGCGTCTTGTTGGACAGAAAGTTGTTTTAAGTGTTCAATGATGTTCAAGGCATCAAAAGCCTGTCTTTGCGTTTGACTGTTGGCATTAAAGCCTTTGACTTTACCAGTGGCATCTTCTTCACCCATCACATATTCTTGAAACCCATGCCAAAAATCTTGAGCTTCTTTGGGCAAATGTTTGACAAAATCATAAGGGTGTTCGGATAAAACAGCAAAAAATTGTGGCATGGTAGGCAAATTTTTACCTAACTTACCGTTTACAAACATCTTTTGTTGTTTGCGATAATTTGCATCAAAATAGGGTTCAAGTTCTGCCCACCCTATTTGTAGAATTTGCTTGATAATCTGATCATATTTTTCAAAATTAAAGGTTTGTTGGGGATTTTCATCAATGGGAACGGATAAAAAGTTCAACCCTCGTTCAACCGCCTTACGAAAATCACTCACCTGATATGATTGATTCTTAAGCAACAACTGATGGGTCAACTTATCGTTATGGTATAAATCGCTATAGAATTGGCGAATGTGATTATGAATGATGATGTCGATATGCTCATCTTGGTCTTCACTGATGCGGATATGGCTGGTGTGTCCTGTTTCATTGGCAAATTCACTGAGCCATTTTTGTGCCAAACTGTCCAATGTGCTGACAAACAGCTTATCTAAAGTGGTGAGCAGATGGCGAGTGCGTTGAATGGCTTGATTGATTGGGTAAGTGTGATGATGTTCGATAATATGGGTCAATAGATGCAGATTGACTTTGTCATTGATGCGGTCTTTTAATTTTTGTATGTCAGATTGGTTTGCTAAATCAATCAGATAATTTTTGATGTTTTTTCTTTTGTCAGTTTTTTTCTTGCTTTTATCATCTGTTTGGGTTTTATCTTTGCTTAGGCTATTTTTATTGGCTGATTCATCATCTGACACACTGCCAAATAACGCTTGTTGATGAATGGAACGCATGGACAACTGTAACAACCATTCTAAGGCATGATTAAAGTCAAGCAGACGGTCATAAATACGCTCTCTAAGCTCTGCCGCCGCCGCACGGGTAAAGGTTGAACAAATCATCTGTTCAGGTTGGCGTTTGCCCTCAATCAGCAAGCGTAACACAATGCCCGATAGTGTCCATGTTTTACCCGTGCCTGCCGATGCTTCTATCAGATGATGGCCATATAACGGAATGTCCGTGGCAGGCAAGATGACTTGATGGTTAAGATGGTTAATATGATGATTATGAATGGTGGGATTGGGCAGTGCGTTTGTCATTGCATTATTCATGTGGCGGTATCCAAAGGCATCATGGTTTCATATAGCTTACCATACATCGGTTTTGCTAACTTTTGTAAAGCTTGGCTTAATGCGTTAAATTTTGCATCATCGTCATAATCTGCCAGCACATATTGCCAAACAGGGCTTTTAGAACATTCATCAGCCACCCAATTTTGTTTAGAATCTGATTTAAGCCAATCAGAGAAATCTTTCACTGTTGGGGTATAGCTTTGTTCTTTATCGTTTTGTTCTTTATTTATTTGTCCATTGTGTTTATCAAGTTTATCAAGATAAATAAAGGCGTGTTTTGGCATCATGACCATGATATGGTTATCCAGCCATTGAGCGAGCAGTAGCCACTTTTGCAGTTCTGTTATGGCATCGGCTGAAGTCATGGGAGGCAACACACACACCGACTCTCCTTTAAATTGCCAAATGCTTGTGCCTGCCAGCCCTGCCACTGACTGTGATGAACTGATTTCATCACAGTTATTGATTTCATCACAGTCAGTGGTATCTTGTCGAGCAATTTGCCACAGCAGATGATGTAGCCACATATCCAATTTGTGCTTGGCATGGTCTTTTTTTGCCAACACATTTAACCAAAGCTTATCTTTGGGTTGACCAGGCAGTTTGGCATAAACAGTAACCTCAAGCACAGGTTGGATATGTGGTGTCTGTTGTGGCAGTTGAGACATCAGCTGTGGCAAAGTTAACACAACTTGCTGTTCACGCACGGATGTGATGTGCTTGACAGTATTTTTTGGTAATAAATCAGCATATTGTGATTGATGCAACTTGGTCATGAATGCGTCAAACTGTTGTTGCAACTGCGTCATTTGATGGCTGAGCGTCCAAACACGATTAACCCCTACAGGTAATAAGGTATTATTTAACAGCATGGCGATGACATCATCTTTGGTGTCATCTTGAACAGTAGGATTTTGAATAACATCATTTTGAATAACATCGTTATAAATATCAGCATCTTGAACAACATGGTAATGCTCAAGCAAATGGTCTGTTAGCTGATAATTCGCCAAGTTATCCAATACCATAGGCTCTAGTGTGTCTGCCTTGTCTTTGGCATGTCTAAGGGCAATCTGTTGCTGTTTAAGATAATGCTGGGCAGGGTGCTTAAAGCGTCTGAGTAATTCAACAACAGACAAATGCCATGCGTCAGATGCGAGTATTTGTGATAAGTTTGTCTTGGTTTTTTCATTCCCCAAAATCAATAACTGATGAGCCATCTGCTGATATTCATCAGCATCAGGCAAGGCAATGGCATTAACTGGCATGGCTTTTTCTTGCACATATTGGTCTTGCTTATCATATAGTGCATGATAAATCTGTTGCCAAATCGGTGCAGGAGGCAGATTTGTTTTTTGGCGAAGTTGATGCTTCTGTAGCGTATCAGCAAACAAATGAACAAGCTCAGCTTGCTTATTATCAGCTTGGCTGGTTTTATTTTGTTGATTGTTTTGAGTGCTTTTGTTATTTTTAGATATTTCAAAGACACTGGCATCATAAGGCAATGCAGAATGTTTGGTAACAAGACTTGATAAGATATGCTCTTGCATGACTTTTTTTATTTCACTTTGTAGGCTTAAGTTTTGTGAGTTTGGGTGCGGTTGGTCAAACTGCCAATCCACTTCGGCTTGCAAAAACTGTATCAACTCACTGACGGGCTGTGCTGGCAAATGTTCAGTGTCATCACCCATTTGTTGTCCATTATAAAAAATCCAACACGCCTCTTTGGCACACAACAACGCATCTAAAAACGCCCCATTATCTTCATCATCACTGCGTTTATCCCCACGTCTTGCCAGCCCTGCTTTCATCAGGTCAAGATAATCATCACGCTCTTGTCGTGGAAACTCAGAAATATCCATATTGAGCATCACCACCAACTTATACGGCACGGTACGCAAAGCCCCAAAACGAGCAAAGGTTATCACCCCTGTGGGTTCGGCACTGATTTGTTGAGATTCTAGCTGGGCTTGGATACTTTGTAACAAAAATTCCAAACGAAAGCTCAATTCTTGTGTCTGTTGCCCTTGGCTTTGTTGGGCAGATTTATCAGCATTCAAGCTTTTCTTTAATGCGTTAATGGCGGTAAAAATCGCTCGCATGGATTTACTGCCATCAAATAATGCAAAATAGCGATGAATGATGTCGTTTTCGATGGCATTAAGCCAATGAATGGCAGGGCGTTTGCGTTGATAATCATGACGATGTTGTGCCAATGCTTGATAAATTTGGCACAAAGCGGAGATAATGGGTGCATCATTTAAAGTGATTTGTGCCAATGGCAAGGTCAATGGTTGGGGAAATGTCAAAACATGGTGTTGCACAGGGTGATAAATCATGTCCGTAAGATGAGCTTTTGGCATCAACAAACCAGTCACCAATCTATCAAGGGCATAGGCAAAACAAAAACGATGGTCATCATCTTGTGGATGTAGATTTTGGCGTAAATGCGTTTCATCAAAACCACGGATAAAACCTGCTTGACGTAACAGCTCACAGCCACGTTGCATTTGTCGATAACCAAGCCCATAAGCTTCATAAACTTCTGGCAACATCAACCAATCAAACACCTGCGACCAACCAAAATCTGCATGTGCCTGTCCAAGCAACTGATAATAACCAACAATCGCTTGCCACAGTGAGCGAATCTGTCTGTCCACCACCCCTGTCACTTTGGCAGGCAAATTTAAGCCATCAATGCCTTCCCCTAGCGAAAACACCGATTGTATCAAATCATGATGTCTATCCACATCAGGCAACAGCACCAAGACATCTGATAAATGTCTTTTATTTTTTTTATCAGTTTTTATGTCATCATCGTTGTTATCTATGTCAGCTGCATTTAACCATTGAGCAATCATTGCTCGCATCACTTCTAGCTGACGTTGTAGATTATGGCATGAATGAATGCTTAGGCTATTATCAATGATGCCTTGATGCCATTGTCTGTTAGCTGTACCCAATACACCATGATTAAGCTGGTTTGTCAGCTCAGTTTGGCTTTGCTCAAGTAACCGCTGTTCAATATATTGCCTTGTCAGCGTATCGTCCATAATCAACACATCTTCTTGTAATCGATGCAATAGCGATGACGGCGGTGACATTGGGTTGGTTTTATGATTGGTTTGATAAGACACAAAGTCATCTTGCCATGTTACACTATCATATTTGGCATGCTGATTGGCTTGAATACGCTGATTTTTAGCAACATTGCCTGATAAATTCACCAAAGAAGCAAAGATATCTCGACTCTGTTTTCCCAAACGGGACAATAGCGTATGACCAAAATCACGTACATACGCCATGCTGGGGTTGGTAATTTGCTGTTGTGTCAACCAACGCTTATCCACAATGTCCGCCCAATACGCCTGTGATGGGTTATAAAACAACAACTCAATATCAATAAAAGTTGATAATTGTCGGATAAAATCCAACTCATTTAATGGCATTTGTTGAATGGTAAATAAGTACAAACGTTTGGGCAACATGGTCTTGAACTTGTTCTGATGTTGTTGAGAAAAAAAACGCAATCCTTGCCAAAATCGCTGTTCAATCTTTTGACGCTGGCCATATGAATCAGCAAAAAGTACCTGCCAAAGACACCGCTGTGCCAACTCCAGCTCCACATAACCATCTTGTATCCAGTCAGGTGTGTCATTAGACTGTTCATCAAACTGCTGATTTAACCAATCTTTTTGAGCAATGAGTTGTTTAATATCAACCGCCTGCCCTTTTGTCCAAAGCATTAGCCAATCATTACGGTGGGTCAAATAACGGTTAAACGCCCCCGCCAATGACTGAGCTAACTGCCATAATTGTTGTTCTTCAGCCTTGCTTGGCTCTCTTTTTGACGTATTGGCGTTGTTGACATTCATATTTGCATGGTTGCTTAAAGCATACACTTTAGCAAACAAAGGAAACAAGCTATTAATTTGGTTTGTATCGCCCTTATCACTTTGCAAATCTGCCATCACGTCTAAATATTGCTGATAACATGCCAGCAAATAAGCGAACAATCGCCACTGCATCACATTGGTCGAAAGCATGGCAACTTCAGGCACAGTAATGGATTTGTCATCTTGTTCATCGTTAAATGCGTCAATGACCCGTTTCATTATCTGCCACTGATATCTCCCCCAAAATTCGGTAGTAATCAGTGTGCTGATGCCAGTTTCATCTGCAATGCGATTTTGTAGCCATTCACCCAGCACCATAGACGGCACAAGCACCACAAATGGCTCAAACATACCAATATCATCGGATTGATAGGCGTGCAATAACTGCTTGAGCAACTGCTCGGTTTGGTTAGACTGATAAATATTAAGCATGGTAAGTCAGTGACCGAATCAATGTACAATAATAAAACAATCAAATAATGACACACATCATGATGTGAGACAGAACCACCCTAACAGATGAACAAATGACTTTACCATCATGACTATTTATGGTTAAAATTAATTATTAATTATGGTTAAAATTGTCAATATGCTCACTTTTACAGATTTGCTTAACATTTGCAACCCGCTTATGCTAAAAAATGAGCAATCACACGACAATCACGCACGCACGATTATTCATCATTCATTTTTAACATTGGGGATACCATGCCACTAAGACCTGTCAATGCCATTTTTATTGAACAAAAACAACAGTTCATCGTGGTTTATCAACAAGGCAAACTATGGCAGTTGCCCAGAATGAAGCTGGACATGTCCGCATGGCGATACCGTAAGCCATTTACTGGCAACAAATCCGAATTGATACTGGCTCGTAATCAACACATCGCTGACACCACGCTTGCCCAAAAACTGCCCACACATCAACTGCCTGATGTCTTGCATGGTCTTAACCTGCCACGTTTTGAGAATTGGTGGCGACAAAATGGCTTTGATTGGCTTAACAATCGCCAAAATGACAACACCAATATTAATAACGCCAATATTAATAGCAAGGTAAACACCACCCCAACAGCTGACGCATCAAACCACAAAAACACTCAACCCAGCGTACGGTCAAACACACAATCGGATAATATTTTTGACAATATGCTGGCAGACTTAGAAGCAAATTTGTTAAAATAGGCATTTAAAACCCATGTCACCATGTCACATCATCTCTTAATCTCTTACGTGCCTATAGCTCAACAGGATAGAGCAGTTGCCTCCTAAGCGACCGATTCAGGTTCGAGTCCTGATAGGCACGCCAAATATCATATCCACAAAACCCCATAACCACCCACAACCCCTTAAATTTCTAATTATCATCTGTCCATAGATAACCATAATTATTCATACTTATCTGTCAAAAAGCCTGTTCGTCATAAAAGGGATGAAACCAAACAAATGTCAATCAACATGTACTAAGAATGTCTGGGAATAGACTAAAGAGTTTTTGCCCTATCTGTTGTGGTATCGACAATGACAGCTAACCAGCTTATGACATCATCTGTTCTTATGGGTAGTTTTTTAGGTAATTCAAACCGTCAACCGTCCTAACTTGTGGCATAAGGGTACGATACCAACACCAGTCAGTTAAAGCCAGTACTATTTGCTCTTTAAAGTGTGCTATAGTCAATTCATAGTAAAACCACCACAAATACAAAGAAAGTAGAAAAGAAAAACAGTCATCATGAAACCGACCACCCCTTACACCAACACCAGTTTTCAATCATCAGAATTAAAAACCATCTTACACTCCAAACGTGCCAATATTTACTACCTACAACACTGCTGAACGCCAATCATCATGCAGAACAAAAAGGCAACCAACTTTTAAAAGAACAACAGCAGTTGCTTGAAGACTTAGAAAGCACCGCTTTGGCGATGCAAGGCAGTGAAAGTTTACAACTAGATGATGATGTTGAGCTTGATAACAACTCCTTACTCAGCACATGGTTTGAAAAAAACCCTAAATACCAAAAATTGCTTCATGCCCCCATTCTTGTCAGCACCATTGACCATCTCATTCCTGCCACAGAAAGCTTACGTGGGGGTTATCATCAATGTATGGTTGCTGATAATCAACAGCCACCCATTGTATGTGCTTGGTTTGATGAATTTTTAACTCAATCCATCTTTACGCACAATCACGATGACTTTATTCGGCAACATAAGAACTTTGTTGACAAACGCATCAACAAATTAGCTGAAGATAACGCCCCCACTCGTAAAGCGAAGATTGTGCCAATCATTAAACCAATGATTGAGCCAATTCTCAGCAAACAAACAGCATTGGACTTACTGACACTGACCATTCATAAAACCATATTTTCTGCTCACACCAATCACCACCAATCTAATGGCAAGTATGATATTTCGTTTGGTGTCGTCAGATTTGCCAACATTAACCCTTTGGTTGCAGTTACCCAAGCTTTAATCAAACACAATAATCACGATGATTGTTGTGTTCATTATTGTGTTTATCATAGTCAATTTACCTTAGCCAAACGCTCTATGATTGAAGAAAAGCTAGACAGATTGGTCAATCGCAAACAACCCAACACCATTTGGCAACAATCAGAAATCATAGAGACCATCAAACGACAACCGAACAGCAAAAATCATATTTTTGTGGTCTTAGCAACGTCTGTTTGTGAAGTTGGGCGTGATCATGATTATGATTGGGCGATTGCTGAACCCAGCTCCATGCGTTCATTGATTCAATTGGCAGGTCGCCTACAACGCCATCGTAAACAGCCTGTGAATGATGAAAATCTCTTTATTTTGGACAAAAACTATAAAATGTTAAAAGGCAATCGCATTGTCTATGAAAAACCCGGCTTTGAAAGTCAAAAATATCACCTTGACGGTAATAAATCGATAACACACACCTTAAAAACCGAGCAATATCAACATATCAATTCGATACCGAGCATTCAATTAATCCGCCCCAGCCAACCCCCTTATGACAATCTGGTCGCCTTAGAACAAAGTGCCTATTGGTATAAATTGGTGGGTGATTGGCAAAAAGGACAGCCATTTGAACCAAATAATGCCAAAATTTGGTGGAATCAGAAAGTCACTTGGACAGGTGAGGTTCAACGTCAACAGCCATTTCGATTGTCTTCACCAGAAAAAACATTCATTCTTGCGCCAAATTCTCAAGGCAATCTGACTTGGTTGATACGAGATGATTCTAACTATCCATACATCAAACTAATTGAAAGCCAACATATTTTAAATTACAATGAAATTAAGTTTAGTAAAGATAATTTTTCATGGTTTAATACCGATGAGAAAACTCGTTATCAGCAAATTGCAGAGCGATTGGGTGTCGAAGTTGAGAAAATACCCAATATTTACGGCGAAGTGACTGTGCCTTATCATAAAAACTCCAACAAACAATATTATTATCACCCATTTTTGGGCATATTTTCAGAGCTTGAATAAAAAACTAACTTAAACATTAAATACAAACCTAAATATGGATTTAAATATAAACCAAATATAAAAACTCAATGCCCAATACCCAATGCCTGATATCAAAACTTAACTAAAGAGGGATAAAATGACAGATGCAATAATCATCAAACAAATAATTGACGATTTTTTATCACAAAAAATCCATAAAACCATTGAGCAAAAACAAAAACAGGCAAAAGGGAATTTTAGCGAAGATGATAAACAAAAAATTCGAGATGAACATGAAATTGTGGCTTGGCTAGATAAGGTCGCCGAAAATACCCATAAAGTTTTTTTAAATGTCTCTCATGTTGCCAGGCTGACGCATTCAAGCAGTCAGGCAATGAGTTTACGAGATGTCAGCCAATCTGATAAATATCCTTATTTAATAACCACACAATCTGTTGATGGTCACTTTTTGGACAATAGCTACTTAGATGCCGGTGTGGCACCAATCACAGAATTTTTAACCCTTCCTGTTAAGAATTCAAAAAAACAACTTGGTAATTTTTTAGCAGAAGATGCCAGCTTTTTGCCAAGATAACCGATGATAAAGAAAAACAAGCATATTGGTCATCTCAAATAAAAAAAGCCTATCAGTCGCAACAGATTTGTAGTCATACTTTAGCCAAACAGATTTATATTCCAATGGGTAATAATCACCATCATGATTATCATTTGGTTTCACCCATGTATTCTAGCTCTTTAGCACATGAGATTGCACTTGTAATCAAAGCAAGTAATGACACAACAAATCAGGCAAACCTTGCCAGAAAACAAAACGCTTGGAGTAACCAGATTTGGGTCTTTTATCCAAACGTTGCCACACTTGGAGTAACAAAAAGCAATCATCAAAATGTATCAATACTCAATGGTCAACGAAATGGGCAGTTGTATTTGTTTGCTGCGTTACCACCCAAATGGACAGTTAACCCCAATCCACCCACATCGATGACACAAATTTTAAAAAAAATCCATCAAGAACATTCATTTTCTAAAGTAAAATATTTGCTCAATATTTTTAAGAAAAATGACTTATTCATTAATTATGAACGAAAATTGGCATTAAAAACAGTCATTGAAGACATTATTTATGCAGTTTGTGATGAATTGTTATTCATCAGAAAAAACCAGCCTATGGGTTGGACAAAAAATCATAAAATCCCTCCTTATTTATCCATCATCATTGATGGTCAACCATTCGCTGATAAAAAATATTCACAGCCTCAAATTGAACTGTATTTGGATGAATTAAAGCAAGACATGGTTGCTTGGATAAGTAAAGGCGTTGGTGATGAAAATCGCACCAAATCTTTAGAAAACTTATGGCTTAAAATCATGACCCCCATTTTAAAAGAATTTTATCAAGTGTTAAAAGCGGAGTAATTCATGGCAGATTACATTCTATTAGAGCGACTGCAAGTTGAAAATGCCAATGCGATTGCTGGATTTACTTATGGATTTCCTGCGGTAACTGCATTCCTTGGTTTTGAACACGCTTTATCACGCAAGTTAAAAAACTTAATTGACATTGAACTAAATGGTTGTGCGATTTTTTGCCATGACTATGTGGCTAATCATTATCAAAATGCTTATACCAAATTTATCCAAAACCGTAATCCGCCTTCCACATTAAAAGGCAGAAGTAATGATGCTAAAAAACCAGCACCCATTATTGAAGAAGGTAAGATGGATATGACGGTGTCAGTGTTATTACGTTGTCAAGGCACATTATCCAGCAATTCAGAGAGGGTGGCCAGTTATCATCAAACCATCAAAAACTTGGTGTATCAGTCTCGTTTGGCGGGTGGAAGCATTAAGAAATTAACAAACATTCATTTGTTAAGTGACTCAGATAAATTATTAAATCACTTAAAACATATCTTATTGCCCAGTTTTGTGCTGATAGATGCAACCAGACTGCTTCAAGAACATTTTGACAATATCCAAATTGAACATGCCCAAAATACCAACCAGTCATTGCTCAATATTTGGACAGATTTTTTTGCTTTTAAAGAAATGGCAATCAAGCGGGAGCAAACCGAAGAAATCAGTTGGCAACGCCATGTCCCACCAAATAAACAAGGCTGGATTGTGCCGTTAATGATTGGCTATAAAGGCATTAGTCCACTTTATGAGCCAGAACAAGTAGAAAATCTTCGTGATACTCGCTATCCGTTTCGGTTTGTTGAAGCGGTGCATGGTTTGGGAGAGTGGCAAAGTGTTCATCGCATTCATTCGCTTGATTCATTATTTTGGCAATATCAGGTAGAAAATGAATGGTATTTATGTCAGCAAAATTCAACCAGTCAAAGTAAAATTCATCCATTAAAAGACAATCCGTCAGAAGATAAATCACATTCTTTAGACGATTTATTTGATGATTCATCAATTTAAACCTCAGCGAATTTTTTCATCAGGAGTCATTCTTATGGCAAAATCAACAAAAACGAAAAATCAGGCCGCTGTGCCAAGTGTTCTGGCATTTAGCCGTAAAATCGAACCATCAGATGGTCTGATGCAAGCAGGATTATGGGAAAATAGAACCAACCGTCAAGCATGGCAAAACATTCAATTACATGATAAGCGTAACCGTGCCACCAAAAGCCAATATGGCGTTGATGATAAAGAGAAAATTCAACCTAACATCGTATGGGGTGATGATGCCAGCATTCCCCACGATATGGACACATTAAAGGTAACTTTTACGGTAAAATTTTTGGGTAATATTGACCAAGCCGTTACCAATAATCGTCCAGAATTCTTAGATAAATTGCAACATGCCTATCAAGCCTATCAGCAAGAAATCACACTGTTACCACTTGCCAAGCGTTATGTGCAAAATCTTGCCAATGGTCGCTTTTTATGGCGAAATCGAGTAGGAACAGAACAAATTGAAGTGAATATCATTGACACCGAAAATAATGATAAATCTTGAACTTTTAATGCCCATGACATCGCTTTACAAGACTTTGATATAAAAGATGCCAAACTCGATGAATTGGCTAAATATGTGGCAGATGCCTTTGCAACTGGCAAATACTTATTGTTAAAAGTAGAAGCCTTTGCCAAAGTTGGCTCGGGTCAGCGTGTTTTTCCCTCTCAAGAAATGCGTGATAAAGACAAAGATAATAAATCCAAGTTTTTATACCAAATCAAAACACCAACTGGGCTATGTGCAGGATTGCATTCTGAGAAAATCGGTAATGCCATTCGCACCATTGATACTTGGTACACAAGTGATGAATCCCAACTTGTTAAGCCTGCCATTGCGATTGAACCGTATGGTGCTGTGCCTACTCAGGGAAAAGCCCATCGTACCAGCAAAACTGACTTGTATTCTCTGATGGTTAAATTCATTAATCAAGAAGCGATGTCTGATGATGAGAAACATTTTGTCGTGGCAAATCTCATTCATGGTGGTGTATTTGGTGGGAATGATTGATGATGAATGTTTATCAAGAAATGACGCTGATGGCTGATGCAGATATTTCACCTTACTTCTTATGGAGTAAGGTGTATGCTCGGCTACATATTGCCCTTGCTGATATCAAAAATAAACATGACATAGACGGTATTGGGGTGAGTTTTCCCCAATATAAACATCAACAAAAAAACGATAAAACCATTGCCACACTTGGTAATAAACTGCGTATTTTTGCCAATACGGCTGATGACCTGGAAAAATTGGCACTGTCTGCTCGATTAGATGGTCTGATTGACTATGTCCATCTGACTGGGATTAAAGAGGTGGGAGATAAAGCAACAGGGCATGTGGTGGTGAAGCGGTATCGGCATAAAAGTTTACATTTTTATGTCAAAAATTACGCAACATACCACAACGTCAGCTATGATGAAGCAGTCAAAATGTGCCAGCATTATGATGTCTCCAATCCAAGCCATCCCTATATTAATCTAACCAGCAGTCGCAATGGTCATCAATATAAACTGTCTATTGAGCAAACACAGACAGACACCTCTTTAGTAGGTACATTTAATACCTATGGGATTAACAACCCTTCAGCATCAGTAACAGTCCCCCACTGGTGATAATGACTTATTATGATAACATAAGATATCATGACCCTTATTTTTTCGTTATTTAAAAACATGATAAAAATCAACAAGTTATGTTACGGTAAAAAACATAGGGTGAACAAGGCTGTTTTTACTGGTAAGCCTTAATATGACTTATGTTTATCGTTTATAATCCTAGTTCACCACCACATGCGTGGCTTAGAAATTTTATAGTCATCATTGGTATTTGCACTCCTAGTTCACCATTCATAAAAAGATGATGGCTCTGCCAAATTTTACATACGCTCACACAAAGCCCGTATGATGATGACAAAGCTAACAAAATATGCGTATATTTTTCCAGTCATTATGTTTAAAATGATGGTCAGATTTGATTGATAAGCGGATATATTGATGAGCCTTGTCAGTCATATCTTAATGTGAACTTTTAATGCAACATTTTGATTGGCAATTTGATGTGACAGATGCAATGCTAACATCTGTCAATGATAACTTTTAAGGACATAACCATGAGCAAGCACGACAATATTAACCGTGATGAAATAAAAAACATGTCAAAAGAATCCAAAGAGGATCTTAACGCTGACCCAATCACTGGTGAGCCTGGTTCACACCCAATCGGCACAGGCATTGGTGGTGTGGGTGGTGCTGCCGCTGGTGCTGCCATTGGCTCAGTGGCAGGTCCATTAGGCACATTGATTGGTGGTGCAATCGGTGCGATTGTGGGTGGCAGTGCTGGTAAAGCCGCTGCTGAAGCCATTGACCCCACGCAAGAGCAAGTTTACTGGAGAGCCCATTACGCCAAAGTGCCTTATTATCAAGAAGGGTATGATTTTGACCGTGATTATCACCCTGCCTATGCGGTCGGTTATTCTAACCGTCATCAATATGATGTTGATGCACGTTTTGAAGACCATGAGTCTGATCTTCGTCAATATTGGGAAGAGGTCAAAGGCGAGTCTCGCTTAGCATGGGAAGATGCCAAACACGCCACCCGTGATGCTTGGTATCGTGTCACTCCGTTTGATGACTCTGAGTTTGATACTTATTGGCGTGAAAACCACACCACCACCTCTTATTACAACAGTGATTTTGATTATGACCAAGACTATCGTCCTGCATATCGTGCAGGTCACAGCTTGCGTTCACGCTATCCTGCCAACACTCGTTTTGAAGACCATGAATCTGAGCTTAAAAGTTCATGGGAAGAGTTTAAAGCCAACTCTCGTTTAACTTGGGAACAAGCCAAATTGGCTGTTCGTGATGGTTGGAATCGTTTAACTCGTTGATGCGTTTAGTTCGTTGATAATCGTAATTCGTTGATAATAATAAAAAATGACCTTTGTGCATCAAAGGTCATTTTTTATGCTACCATTGAGTGGCTGGCATTTATCAGCATCAGCACGCCGCCTTTGCCCAAGATATGATGTGCTAAATTTGGTTTTATGACTTTTAGTTATGTTATTATTAAAGCTTACGCTATTTAGTTTGAGATTGTTAGATTGTTTTGAGATTGTTTTATGAATAACTCCCGTGATGACATCATCGAAGATTTATTGGTTAATTCTGACTTGGCAAAAAAGTTAGTCCCCAACAAATTTAAGTTTACCAGCCAACAAGGACGCATTCGCCGTCAAAAGTTACTGTCAGCCGCCAAAAAGCTAAGCGAGACACACACCATCAATACCATCACATTGGCAGATGTGTGTGAAGAAGCAGACATTCCCAGAGCGTCTGCTTATCACTTTTTTCCCAATGTAGAAGCGGTGTTTTTGGCGTTGCGTTTTTTAAATGCCATCGAGATCATCGAAGAGCTCAAGCAAGTCGATGTGCAACGCTTTGATCGTTGGCAAGGCTATATCACAGGGTTATTAAACCACTTGGTTGAGGTATTAAATAACGACATCAGCAAGGCTAAGTTGATATATGAGGCCAATGCTCCTGAGTTTGGGCATGACACCCATGGCGAGCGTGTTGAGCATCAAGTGGTCAATCTGGTGTATGAGAAACTGGCATCACAGTATGAAGTTCCTGAATACGAAAGCATCAAAGAGGTGTTGCTCATTGGCTATAGCATCATCAATGGTGTGCTGATGTTGGCTTATCGCACTCAAGGCACATTAACCGATGACATGAAACAAGAAGCCATCACCGCTGGCATTGCTTATTTGCGTTGTTATCTGCCTGAGAAATTCCCACGCAAGGCATCTTAAAGATGAGCATTCGAGAACAAAAAAAACGCCAAACCAGACAATCCTTTTATGATGCGGTACTGACGTTATGCCTGACAGGACAATCTTTTAGTTCGATAAGTCTAAGACAAGTTACCCGTGAGGTTGGGGTTGTGCCAACTGCTTTTTATCGGCATTTTGCTGATATGGAAGATTTGGGGCGAGCCTTGGTGGAAGACGAGCTTGGGCAAGCACTGGCAATACTGCGTGATCACATGCACTTGGGTAAAAAACGCAGTTTTGAGAGACAAATTGCCAAAAGTGTGCAATTATTTTTTGATGCCATCGATGTCCACCCAAAGTATTGGCAGTTTATCGCCAGCGAACGTTTTGGTGGCTCAGAAGCGGTGCGTCATGCCATTGCCACTCAGATAGAGTTATTCGCTGATATCATGGCAAAGGATTTGGCATTGCAACCTGCCTTTGCTCACATCAATGCCTATGACCGCCGTTTGCTTGCCATCACAGGGGTAAACATGTCGTTTTCATGGATTATTGATTGGATTGAGCTTAATTATGCCGCCAACCATATTCATGACAATGATGCCCATGATAACGGTGATGATGCCATTCAAGATGACAGCATGGCACAAGACACATCAACTTTTATTCAACGAAAAAAAGCCATGCTCCATGACTGTACTCGACAAACACAAATGCTGTATTATGGGGCGTATAATTGGCAATCTCATGAAGAAACTGTATTAGATGGGCGGTCATTGTGATTGTGGTTGATACGCCCAATATCTGGGGTAAATAATATGCCAAGCTGGTTTGGAATTGTCTTGGTTTGAGACTAACAGACCACCAATCATAAACCCTTGTTGTGGTACTTGGTCATTTTCTTGTCTGTCAGATTCAGATTTAACAATCAAAGCTGTCATGTATGCTTGACGTTTGTCATTGATTGTAACTTGTGCATAAAATGCTTGGCTACTCACGGCAAACATGCGTTTGGCTTGTTCAGTTGAGTGATTGCTGTTGCCGCTGTTATCAGTATTGCTGTTGTTGCTGTTTTGATTGGCATTGACTTGCTGTTGTCGGTTTAAATAGGCTTGAAACACAGGTTGCTGCCAAAGCTCTTCTACATTTTTTAATGGATGAGTACGAAAATCAGGCAACTGCTCTGGCAAGACATCAATGGGCGGTAGAGAGTTGCCATGTTGATTGTTGGCATGGTTACCATGGTTACTACTATTCGATGAAAGCTGCTTATTTTGAGTGTTGGCATTTAAAACAGCACTGACAAGCAACGGATCTGCGGTATTGACATTGATGGGTAAAAACTTTGGTGACACACTGACAAATGGGCGTAACCGTTGATAGCTTACCACGTCCATACTGGGCAGTGCCAATAATTGCTCGATACTGACAAAAGGCTGATTTGCAAATTTCCCCCCATCAGCATACACCACCTGCTCATCTCCGCCATCACCATACACGCTGGCATCAGTGTCTTGAAAATCCAATATTTCTCTGGCAATGTTTGTCTCTAACCCCAAATTGGATAATAAAGATTTTAAGCTGGCATACGCTAAGTCATTGACCTGCCCATCTTGATAAAGATTATTAAGATTAAAGCGACCACTGGCATCATTCAAGTAAATCTGTAAGCGTTGACCACCCAATTCTATGGACGGCATGGGTTTCGCCCACGCATCTTCCATGCCATCATGGTCATTGGTCTGCTGCTCTTGTTCTATGATGCTTTTGGCAATCACTAAGCCTGATTGAAGATTCTGACGGTTTTGGTTGTTATCCAAAACCAAGCTGGTTTGACGAATGCTCAATTTTTGGCTGGCAAGCATCGAACCTGCCACCACCACAATCGCCACCAACAACAACAGCACCGTTAACAATGCCATGCCCTGTTGTGCATTGGTGGATATCAGTGGTGGTGGCTTGGCACGTGAATAACGACTTGATAAGCAAGCAAGCAGGAAGTCAGTTTTAGTTGACATTGGCATCTCCTGCTTGCTCTGTATCCATCGCACCACCAACCAAAAATTGCCATTGCAATGGCTCATTCATATACTCAAAGCTCACACTCACGCCCTTTGGTAATAATGAATGAGCAACTGTACCGTTATCGGGCAAATTGGCATCAACATCAGCACCAAACACTGTTACCATTTTAGGGGTAAAGGCGTGCCAATGTAGTTCATTTACGCTGGCGTTCCTGCCTAAAATCACCGCTGTTGTGTTGGCACTGGTATGAATACTGTCGTTAACACTGGCATCAACACTCACATTGTCAATGGCATAAGATTGCTCACGCAACAAACGCCCATCATGTAAGTGATAGCTGACTTTAACCAACGCAGGGGTCAGTGGATAACGTGGGTCGGCATCAGCAAAACGGATAAAGCTAACCCCATTGGCATTGAGACGAAATGCAGGTTTGACGTCATCAGATGTGGCTTGGTGGTTATTCGCTTGACCATTGTTTGTTTGTGGCGTGTTATTTTGAGCATTGTTTTGAACATTGTTCTGAGCATCATTTGGGGTAACTTGTTGCCAAGGCACCGCTTGAGCGAAGTCTTTTTGCAGTTGCAAATAGGCATATTGCAACTCAGATAAGGTTTGCTTATGGATTTGGGTTTGCTCTTTTGTGCGGTTCAATGAAGCGAACACTTGCCAGCCTGCCACTGCCAACATCGCAAATATGGTCATCGCCACCAACAGCTCTACTAAGGTGAAACCGTGTTGGCTTTTGCCCTGATTGAAACAATTTAAGCGGTGATGATAAACAGGCATGATTGATTTGACTTTAACTTAGTTAATTTTTGGTCTGGTTAATTTGGTTTGGTTAATTTAGTTGATTTGATTAAATGGGCTTGGTTTATTTAGTACCAAACGTATCTGACTGCCCACAGTGGCGATGCGTGTGTCATCTGACGCTTGGCTGATGTTGGCTTGATTGGCGGGGCTAACAATGATGTCAATCACTTGTAGATTATCAGGTAAGTTGGGCAAATCTGTTACGATTTGGTATTGTACGTGCCAAGCATGCCCTTGTTGAGTGATGTTTTCACTGCGATTGGCTTGTGGCCAGTCTTGGTTGATGCGAAGTTGCACAGCGGCGTTTTGTGCCACAAATTGAGCATACGTCCTACTTTTCATGCCTTCGACTGTCCTTAAATAGCCCATGCTCGCTTGACTGGCAGCCACTGCCACCACCGCCAATATTGCCAATGCCACCATCACTTCTATCAAGGTAAACCCATTTTGTTGACCAATGCGTTGTGTGGTATTCACGGTATTGATGGCATTCATTGCATTGCCCCATAGACGACTTCGCCATTGGGCAACAGTTGTATGGTTTCACCCACAGGTCGGTCATGATATCGCATGGTGATAATGACAGCAGCACTTTCACCTGTGCCAAACCAAACGATTTGTGGCGTTTGGGCAGAAGCCAGCCATGGATTGAATGACGCCATTTCTGTGCGGATTTTTTTGTTAATTTGGTGATTGACTGGGTCATTCAGTAGGTTGTCTTGCCCAGTGCGTGATTGAGCGTTTTGGTTTTGAGCATCTTGGTTGGATTGTATGTCGATGATAAGTCCATTGGGTGGTATCGGCAAGTTGATGCTGTCATCGACAACCCAAGTGGGGTTAAGCGATGCTTGTTGGGTAAGTGCATTGGTATTTATTGACATTCCCGACAGTTCCATGGCATTTTTTGGCTTGGTATCAGTTTGATGGCCCGTTTGATGATGGGCATAAGGATTTTGTAACACCATGACTTTGGCAGTGGGCTTGCCTGTTTTATCCACATCAAAACGAATGCCCATCGGTTGCACACGCTCTTGTGATAACAGACGCAGATAGTGCATGCTGTCAACCAAATGCTCTTGATACGCCATGTTTTTTCGCACATCGCCACTGCTGACTGACATGGTGAGCATGCCAGCAAATACCGTCAAAATGACAATCACCACCATCAACTCAACCAAAGTAAATCCATTAGTTTTATATGGATTTACTGGTGTCTTTTGGAGCATGATGGTAAACGTTAATGGCATGAATGGCATTGGTTTTGATGTTTTGTGGTGTAAGGCAACGTCTCTTAATTGAGCATTTGTATTCATTAATCCAATGCTTTATCAATCTGTTGTCTTATTTTGATGCGTTCTTGGCTGTCTTGCTCAAGATGCTTGCTGTCTGCTGTGGGATATTGAGCTGGCATGTCCAATATCTGCTTAACAAACGCATAACGCAACGTGGTTCTGTCACCCAAATACCGCTGATAAAAACTGGAGTTTAATAGCCCTGCACCCCCCTGCCCCAACGCCCAAATGCTGGACAGATAATCTCTGGTACTCATACTGCTTTGTTTTTCGTCCAAATAGCCACCCACCACATCTAACGCACGTTGCATACGCTGACGGCGAATGTGATACAACTCGGTAAATAAACGGTTTAATCCTGTGGTAGACGCTGCCAGTCGCTCTTCTATTTGATTAAGCAAAATGGCTTTTTGTGGACTCATAAGCAGCTGCAAAATAATTCTGGCGACCCCAGCAGCATGGCAATCATCAACCATGGTGCTGTGATACAATGACTCTTCATAACGAATGATGATACGCAAATACAACTCATCTTTGCTGGAGAAATGCTTATACAATGTCCCTTTTGCCAAATCCAACTGCTCTGCCAACGCATCAAGGGTAATGTCCCCTTCTCCTGATTCCAACAACAACTGCTCTGCCATCGTAAGAATGCTGTCTTCTCTGGCTTTGAACTGTTTTTGACGACTCATGTCGCAGTGACTCCTTTAGCACACAACGCTTATTTTAATGACGCTGATTTTAATCATACTGTTTTTAACAGTACTGTGCCAGTAAATTATCAAAGTTTTGCGTGGTTAAACTGGCAATCTTTGCACAATCGACCTGCAAAATCTCTGCCAAACACTGTGCCACATAAGGCACTAAGCTTGGTTCATTGGGTTTACCACGATAAGGCATGGGGGCAAGATAGGGGCTGTCAGTTTCTATCAACAATCGGTCTTTGGGAACTTTTTTGGCAACATCTCGTAGTGCTTGAGCGTTTTTAAATGTAACAATGCCAGAAAAAGAGACATAAAAACCCATGTCTAACGCTGTCTTTGCGGTTGCCCAATCTTCGGTAAAACAATGAATGATGCCGTGTTCAGCCTTTTCTGCCTTTAAAATATCCAAAGTATCCGCCTTGGCAGAACGGGTATGCACCACCAGTGGCTTTTTAAGCTGTTGGCTGACGGCAATATGACGAACCAAACTTTGTTGTTGGGCAAGTTTGTTGTCTTCGCTCCAATAATAATCCAACCCTGTCTCACCGATTGCCCATACCAACTGATTATCCGCCATACGCAATAAAGTATCCACATCAGCAGAAGTCAATGTTGCCAAGTCTTCAGATGGATGCACGCCCACACTCATGCCAAGCTGTAATTGTGGACTTTGGTAAGTCTGGATTATGTCATAAATGTCATCAAATTCAGCCAAATCACACATGATTGCCATGGCTTTACTGACTTGAGCTTGCTTCATGTTGTCAAAGATGGGCTGCAAATTGCCTTGATACGCATCAAGATTTAAACGATTTAAATGACAATGGCTGTCGGTAAACATAAATGGTAACTCTTTTTTATGGATTGTTTTATTTTATGGATTGTTTCAATGCGTTTTATTTAAACATCATTTTCTTAATTTAACGGCACAACACGCAACACTTCATCGATGCTGGTAACACCTTCGGCGATTTTCTTTGCCCCTGCCAGCCTTAACGGCTGCATGCCTTCATCATAGGCTTGTTTTTTAAGCTGATTTAAGTCAGCATTTTGTGCCACCATTTTTTTAATGGCATTAGAAAAACCCAACATCTCATAGATGCCCACTCGTCCTTGATAACCTGTGTGACGGCAATGCTCACACCCTTTTGGCAGATACGCCACTGTGGGCAACTTAGCAGTCCAAGGATTCACCAACTCTTGCCACTGGTGTGTCCACGCTTCGGCTAACTCTTTCTCTTGCTGGCCTTGGGCAGATAAATCGCTTAAGTTTAATGCTTTTTTACAATGTGGGCAAAGGGTACGCAAAAGACGCTGCGCCACAATACCAACTAAGGTTGCTGATGTCAAAAATGGCTGTATGCCCAAATCATGTAAACGTGTTACTGCACTGGGGGCATCATTGGTGTGCAAGGTGGATAACACCAAATGCCCTGTCAATGACGCTTGTACTGCCATGTTAGCGGTCTCAGCATCTCGAATCTCCCCCACCATGATGACATCAGGGTCTTGACGCATCAGTGAGCGAATGCCATCAGCAAAATGTAAATCAATACTGGGATTGACCTGCATTTGGTTAAATTTTGGCTCAACCATTTCGATGGGGTCTTCAATGGTACAGACATTGACCGCTTCAGTCGCCAGTTGTTTTAGGGTACTATATAAGGTGGTGGTCTTGCCTGAACCCGTCGGTCCTGTCAACAAAATAATCCCATTGGGCTGGGTGGTCATCTGTTGCCAAGTCTCATAATGCTTGCCTGTCAATCCCAACTGACCAAAACTACGCACCAACACTTCAGGGTCAAACACTCGCATCACCAGTTTTTCGCCAAACGCCGTGGGCATGGTGGACAATCGCAATTCGGTTTCCAAGCCTTTTGGGGTGCGTGTTTTTAAGCGTCCATCTTGTGGTTTACGCTTTTCTGCCACATTGAGCCTACCTAAAATCTTAATTCGTGCAGTAACAGCAGTCATGATAGATGATGGCATTTCATACACCGTATGTAGCACCCCATCAATGCGAAAACGCACCTTACCTGTCTGGCGTCTTGGCTCTAGATGAATGTCACTTGCTCGTTGTTCAAACGCATATTGCAACAGCCAATCCACCACTTTTACAATGTGTTGATCGTTGGCATCTGGATTGTCTTTATCGCCCAGCTGAAGTAATGCTTCAACATTGGTAACATCACTGCCATTGCGTCTGTGGACATCACTTGCCCCTGCGATGGCCTTGGTAACATGATAAAACTCTTGTCGATAGCGATTAATTTGGTCAGGGCTGACATAGACAGTATCAAAGGTCTTTGGCTTGATGATTTGAGCAATGTTGCTGTGCCAATCTCGATAAAACGGCTGGTCAGTGCCAATCAGCACCGTGTCATCATTGACTTCCACCACTAAGATATGATGCGTCTTAGCATAAGCAAAACTCATCACATCAGTGATGGCTGGCACATCAACTTTAAGTGGGTCAATACGCACCAAAGGCATGCCTGCCTTAGCAGATAGCCACACATTGAGTGCTGGCAAATCTAACGGTGTGTGATGAATGGCAGATTTTAATTGATAATCAGCAATTATCTGTAATGGCGGTTTGTTTTTTTCACGATTACTGGTGATGACAAGATGATAACTGCGAGCATCTAAAATGCCGTCATTTAACAATTCATCTAAACACCAACGCAAATCTATCAACAAAGAATATCTCGGTATGCTCATGGGCTTATCTTTATGTGCTGTAAAATTTATGTGCTGTAAAAGACGTTTATTATAAAGGCAAACACCCACTTAACCAAATGGACTTATCAACGTAAAATCACAACCCAAAACCCAGACCATAGAAAAAACCCCAACTCAATCAAGTTAGGGTTTATGCTGATATAAGCTTGAACTTGGTTAAGCTTGAACTTGGTTAAGCTTGAATGAATCTTATCTTAATCAAAACAACCAAACAAAACCACCATCAAAATCAAATGACATTAAATTTTTTGCTTAACGTCATTGGCAGTGTCGCTGACAGTGTCACCTGCTTTTGATACGTCTTTACCAAAACCACTGATGGTATTACAACCTGTCAAAACCATCATGGCAGCCAAGGCAACTAAGGTTAGCTTTTTCTTCATAAATGTCTCCAAAAAGATAAAGATAAAATTGAGTTTGCATCATTACATGAATGACATAAATAAATACACGCAACCAACATTAAGCATGGCATAAAACCGACTTGTTTGTCTGTTTTTGTATTGTATATAAAATGTTATCAAGGGCATGTGATAAATAGAGTGTTGCCAACAAAAAGGCATGTCCCTAATATCCTGCATATCCGTCATGCCCTCCATATCCGCCATGCCCTGCATATTCTCCATATCCTGTATGTCCGTCATGCCCTCCCATTCTTTGTTTAACTTGACTGGCACTGTTACTGACGGTATTACCAACTGCGGATATGTCTTGACCAAGACCACTGATGGTATTACAACCTGTCAAAACCATCATGGCTGTCAGAGCAACTAAAGTCAGCTTTTTCACTTGGGTTTGCTGTTTCATAAACTTATCCATTTTTGATAATCATAATTTTTTAATGATAACTTGTTAAGCAACATGGCACAAGTCACTTAATTGCCCATGATTACCCATCTTGATAGGACACCTTAATAGAACAATGAGCCAGCTTTAGCCCATTTTATGTTAAGCTATTTTATCAACCCCAATCACTTCTAACTGTCCTTGTGTTCTTTGTACAAAACGCACGTCAATATTTTTATAACGCATGACATACTCTCGCTGACTGACCTTTTGACGATAAGCAGGGCGTGGATCTTGAGCAATCAAGGCGGTGATGATGTGCCAATCAGCATCATGTAAAGAAGTAAGCAAATGGTCATTCATCAAACCCTCTGTCTGCAAGTCTTTAACAATCTTATCAAACTGGCATTTGGCATCTTGACAAACATGCACTTGGCAAGTTGATGGTTTGGCATCGGCATAACCGTCATGGCTATCAATAATGGCATCGCTATAACTCATATAAGGGCGAATGTCTAAAATGGGCGTTTTATCCAATAAATCTGCCCCAATGACATGAATCAGCAACTGTCCCTGTCTTGTTTCAATGCCCTGCAAACGCACCACCGACATGCCCATCTGACTGGGACGGTACATGCTACGACTGGCAAATACACCCACTTTGTCATTACCACCCAACCTTGGTGGACGTATTTTTGTTCTAAATTGGGCTTGTGAATGCTCTGTTTGCGTTGCTTGACGATTGGCATGAAAATACCAATGCAACCACAGATGACTAAAATTATCCAATCCCACAACCGCATCAAACACGTCATAAGGGGGCAACAACTCAATGACAGACCGCACATCAACCAAATTAGGCTGGCGTGGTAAACCAAATTTTTGCGTCATGGGTGAGTGATGCACCCCCACCACAGGCAAGGTTACATCTGCTAAATTTGCAAGGTGATGTTCCATATTGTCATGCTCCAAATCATCATGTTCCAAACTGGCGTTAATTGGGCAATTTGTGTCATTTTTTGCTATCATATTGAGCTGGCTTTTTATATGGCTGGCAATGTGCTTATTCATGTGCTTATTATACGACCACTCACGTCATTTTGTTATTTCATTTCTTTAAAAACTCTAGTAAGGATAGGTTATGTCTAAATTTCGCACCGAGACCGTTACTCACGTTCATCACTGGAACGACAGCTTATTTACCATCAAAACCACCCGTGATGACGGCTTGCGTTTTCGTAATGGTGAATTTGCCATGATAGGCTTAATGGTGGACGACAGACCCTTGGTGCGTGCGTACTCCATCGCCAGCCCCAATTATGCAGAGTATTTGGAATTTTTCTCCATTAAAGTGCAAAACGGTCCGTTGACTTCACGCTTACAACACATTCAAGTGGGCGATGAACTCTTAGTCAGTAAAAAACCCACTGGCACATTGGTTCTTGACGACCTTTTACCTGGCAAACATTTATATATGTTGGCAACAGGCACAGGGCTTGCTCCGTTTTTATCATTGTGCCGTGACCCTGAAGTGTATGAACGCTTTGATAAAGTCATATTGGTACATGGGGTACGTAAGATTGAAGACTTGGCGTATCGAGAACTGTTTGAATACCAGCTGCCCAATGACGACATCTTTGGTGAGTGGGTAAAAGAAAAATTCATCTACTACCCCACCGTCACTCGTGATGAATTCAAAAACCAAGGACGCATCACCACATTACTTGAGTCTGGCAAGTTGTTTGATGACATTGGACTGCCCCCAATCAATCAAACTGATGACCGTGTGATGATTTGTGGCAGCATGATGATGAATGAAGACACTTCAAAAATCCTAGATAATTTTGGGCTGTCCATATCACCCCGTATGGGCGAACCTGCTGACTACGTGGTTGAACGAGCATTTGTGGGCTAATGATTAAAAATGAATCACTAACAATCAATAACATGAGGTAAAAAATAATGATGAATGACACACAACTGAGCAAAACACAGATTGACCAGTTAACCGAACAGGACTGGCAAAATCGATTAACCGCTGAACAATATCATATTTTACGCAATAAAGGCACAGAACGCCCCTTTACAGGAAAGTATAATGACTGCAAAGACACTGGCATCTATCGCTGTGGTGGCTGTGGGGCTAAATTATTCACTTCTGATGCCAAGTTTGATTCAGGTTGTGGTTGGCCAAGCTTTGACAAAACCATTGATGACACTGCCGTTGATGAACACTTAGACACCTCACATGGCATGCGACGCATTGAAGTGACTTGCAATAACTGTGGTGGTCATTTGGGGCATGTGTTCCCTGATGGGCCTAAAGATACCACAGGCATGAGATATTGCATCAACTCAGTGGCGATTAATCTTGATAAAAGTTAACCAATATAGGGTGGCTATTATGTTAATTTTATTGTCTAACCATGTTGATGGTTATGGTGGAAGCATGATGCACCAAACGAAAAAAGTTTAAAAAAGCGTTTGACAGAGAATTTAAACCGTATATAATACACACCCACAGAGCAAGGGTGGTTAGCTCAGTTGGTAGAGCGTCTGCCTTACACGCAGAATGTCGGCGGTTCGACCCCGTCACCACCCACCAATTTCTTGCTCATGACTTTTTTTGGTTAGGCAATCTTTTTGGTTAGGCAGTTAGTTAAGCTGTCAAAACTAAACAATAAATTGCCATCAACTTAATCAAAGCGACCTAAGCAGCGGTAGTTCAGTTGGTTAGAATACCGGCCTGTCACGCCGGGGGTCGCGGGTTCGAGTCCCGTCCGCTGCGCCATTTATTAAGGATTCCACTTGTCAAAGTGCCTTTTATCAAAGTAGATAATACTTTAATTTTTATAAAATTAATGTCTCAAATCTCCCCTGATTTGAGATTTTTTTGTTTAAGATTGCAAATTATTAAAAAATATTGAAGAATATAGCATCTTTTTAATTTACCAAAGAATTTGGTAAGTCCTGCAAACCGCCAAAAATTCTTACATAAAATTATTTTAATTTGTGCATGGATATTTTAGGCGTGGTGGCTATCAACGTCCCATCAGATTTGATGCCTGTAACGGTCGCATAACCCCTAGGATTGTCGCTAAAAATCTGCTGAAACTGGCTTAATAAATTCATCTTTACACGCCCCTTTTTTTGGTTACAATATAAAAACCAACCAACCTGTCATGCACCCATGCACATTGAATACGACCCCATCAAAAACCAAAAGAACATTGAAGAACGTGGTTTGCCGTTTGCCATGGCGATTGACTTTGATTTTACCACCGCCCTGATATGGCAAGACACACGCAAACCATACCCTGAAACTCGCTATTCATCACTTGGGTTGATTGATAATCGTCTATACGCCCTTGTGTTTTGTGAAGTTGACCTAGGCATTCGCATCATCAGCTTTAGAAAAGCCAATCAAAGAGAGTGTAAAAAATATGACCAGTTTAGCCATCAAACCCAAAGACCCTGAAAAAACCGACTTTGAAAACCCAGAGTGGACAGAGGACATGTTTGCCAATGCCACCCGTTTGCAAGGTTTGCCAACATCACTACAAACCAAACTTGGCAACCCCCCAAAAGCCAAGCCAAAACAAGCCATTACCGTCCGCTATGACAGTGACATCATTGACCGCTTTCGTGCCACAGGCAAAGGCTGGCAAACACGCATGAACGATGCCTTACGAGAGTATTTAGACACTCACGCATTTTAAACGCATTTTAAACATCCACATACCTATCCATCCCCACCGTCTGCCACACCACCACCGCATCACCATCACGGCTGACTGACAGCCCAACCGATGTAATTAGGGCATTAAACGCCCCATCACCGCCGCCGGTATCGTCATTGATTTGCCAAATCTGCCCAAGCTTGGCAAGGGGTAAGTTAAAACCACCATTCAAAACTGGAAAAAACAACCAAAACGCAAGGTGGTCATCACACGCAAATTGAAAATAGACATGGACGCACTACGCCAAGACGTAGAAACCCATATATACCACCATCAACGAGAACGAGCCGTTCCGCTTTAACTTCACCCAACGAGCCATTGGAATTGCCCTACAGCGACTCAAAATCACTCAAAAAAAGACATTGAAACACCCTAAAGCTGATGACACCAAACGTACAGCCTTTACTGAGCAACTTATCCAACACCAGCAAGCTAACCGACCCATTATCTACCTTGATGAAAGTGGCTTTAAATCCAATGAATATCGACCTTATGCCTACACACCGAAAGATCAAAAATGTTACTTGGGCTTGGGTTAAGCAAAAACGTAGGGACTGGTGATTAGGTTGTGTTGATTCGCTGTTCTTTTATTTTATGTGGATTTGTGCCATTTTTTAATTTTTTTACCATATGATGGTATCATGATTAAGTTTGTAAAACAAAAAACCCTTGAGATTTAGTATTCTCAAGGGTTTTTAACTGATTTTAATTAAGTTTGATTTTCTTTAATTTTGATAGATGGTGGAGATGGCGGGAGTTGAACCCGCGTCCGCCAGCACTACGCTCATGATTCTACATGTTTAGGCTCTGTCTTTGGCTTTAACCCACACCGACCCGACAGTCAGGGTGGATAGGGCGATTTCCTAAATTTCGCCTAAGTCATCGGAACGCTAACTTAGACCATCCTTCGTACGTTCGCTTCTAGGAGAGCAACCAGACCAAAGGCAATCTGTGCCGTCCTAAGCAGCCCTTAAGCTACTAGAGCGTAAGTTTCGTCGTTTGCGACTATTTTAATATATGCTTGATTTACGAGAGGGCATACTCTCTCGACATGCCTCATTGAGTTTCATTACCAGCGTCGAAGCCAGAACATCCCCAAAGAACGACCTATTATACACCAGTTAATCTTATTTTACAAATTCTGTTTTACAGATGATAAAAAATCGACTCTGACGAGTCGATTTTTTACGATTTATGCTGCCATTTAATTATTCTACCATTTTGTCCTATTCGACATCAGCCACTTCTTCAGCAGTTTGGGGCAAAATATCACCATCTTCTGAAAGAATGGTTACCAAGATTTGGGCGGTGATGTCATGATGCAATTGGACAGTAACATGGTACTCACCCACTTGACGCAATGTGCCTTCTGGCAAGTTGATTTCAGAACGGTCAACTTCCAAGCCAGATTTGGTCAACGCATCAGCGATATCACGAGTGCCGATAGAGCCAAATAATTTGCCTTCTTCGCCAGTTTTGGCACGCATGATGACATTGACATCACGCAATGAGTCAGCACGCTTTTGGGCAGATGCCAGCTCTTCAGCTTCGATGGCTTCAAGCTCAGCACGACGTGCTTCAAATTTTTCAATATTGGCGGCAGTGGCAGGCAATGCCTTGCCTTGTGGTATAAGATAGTTACGTCCATAACCGGGTTTAACATCGACGGTGTCACCGAGTTTACCCAGGTTGACGATACGCTGTAATAAGATAACTTGCATGGGTCACTCCTAGTTAACTTGATAACAACCGATTACTGATGGTTATCGGTATAAGGTAGTAGGGCCAAATAGCGAGCCTGTTTGATGGCGGTGGCCAGTTGACGTTGATATTTGGTGGACGTACCTGTGATGCGACTGGGTACGATTTTGCCATTGTCCCCAATGTATTGCTTTAGTAAATCAACATCTTTATAGTCGATATGGGTGATGCCTTCAGCGGTAAAACGGCAAAATTTACGGCGGCGATAAAAACGTGCCATGAGCTTGCTCCTTATCCTTATTATTCTTCGTTGTCATCATGGTTGTCATCATCGCTGTCGTCATCGTCATTATCATGACGATTGTCGTTGCGACGGCTGGGCTTACGGGTGCGTCTTTCATCAGCACCTTTAGCCAAGGGTGACTCTTCGATGATGGCTTCATCACGACGCATGATCAAGCTACGAATAATGGCATCGTTATAGCGGAACAGCTCTTCAAGTTCTGCCAAAGTCTCGCCACCACATTCAATATTAAATAACACATAGTGTGCTTTGTGAATTTTGTTGATGGGATATGCCAGTTGACGGCGACCCCAATCTTCTAAACGATGTACAACGCCATCTTGCTCTTGTACCAGATTAACATAGCGTTCTACCATATTGGCACTTTGATCGCTTTGATCTGGGTGTATGATTAGCACCACTTCGTAATGTCTCATGATAGACTCCTTACGGTTTAGACAGCCGATGACCCTATGTCATTGGCAAGGAGATTATGACGGTCAGGCATCAGCCTTAAAATCATAAAGGCGACCATTATACAGATTTAACACTTGCTAAGCAAGATGATTCAAAATATTTGTTGTTAAGCTTTGTTGTTAAGTTGGGCATCATCAGCAATCATGACCACAGTTTTGGCTAATTTGTCATGCAGGCTTTGTTTTTGTTTGTCGATAATCATGATGATGAAGTCTGCCACCAATAACAACATGCCTATTATGGGAACAGAATAAGCGATGTTGGTCAGTACGGTTCTGATTAATAAGATATTGGTTACTGATGGTAAGCTTAAGCTGTTCTTATCTAAAATTCTAAGCCCAACTGCCATTTTGCCAAGTGTCTGTCCTTTTTTAATCAGCATTAGGGTCTGTACCACAAACACCGCCAGAATCATTAAAGCTGATATTGTCATGATATGGTTTGGTACGGATTCAACGATACTTTGTACGTGTGCTGAGGTCATGGGTTTGGATAACACATCCATGCCTGTGTGCATTAACAAGGGAAATATGGCGGCAATCATGATGAGTTGGTCAATCAAGACCGCTAAGATGCGTTTGCTGACAGACGCAAGTTGATTGGTTGGTGTGGTTTTGTTGTGATGATTGGTTTGTTGTTTTTGTTCGGTTAGGTATTCTTTGATGCTTGTGTCGCCAGTTGGCTGTTTTGTGTCGATTGGTTTTCTGCCATAAAGTTGCTCTACCGTTACCCGAGTTGGGTGGTTATCATTATTTGGATTGGCATTTGGGTTGGTTTGATTGGTTGGGTTGACTGGCGTTGTCATGGGCTGCATGACGGATTTTATGTTAGTGCGATAGCTTAGCTGGTTGCCTGTCATTTGTCCAACTGACTGCCATTTGTCCATGCCGTCATGCCACATCAAATCGGTGAGCAGTACTTCATTAGAAGCAAGCATGGCATTGAGTTGCTCTAAGGTGTAAGGACCTGCTTGTTGATTGTTACGGGCTAAATAGATTTGCATGACGCACCTTGCTGTTATTTGGACTTAAAATGGTCATATTGTAACTGCTTAAAGCAATTAAGGCAAAACAAGCCTGCTTTTTTTGCTGTTACAGAAAAAAAGCTGTCGCAACAAAAGAAGCAGGCTTAAAAATCACCAAACGTTTAGAGCATTGGTTTCGAGTGTCGACAATTCGAGTGTCGACAATCTGTTTTTTAGTTGACTTTCTCTCCAGCTAAGAAAAACCAAGTATCTAAGACAGAGTCTGGGTTCAATGACACAGAATTAATCCCCTGCTCCATTAACCAGTATGCCAAGTCTGGATGGTCAGATGGTCCTTGACCGCAGATGCCAACATATTTGTTTTGCTTGCGACAGGCTTGGATTGCCATAGACAATAGTTTTTTAACCGCCGCATCACGTTCATCAAACAGATGCGAGACGATGCCAGAATCACGGTCAAGCCCTAAGGTTAATTGAGTCAGGTCATTAGAGCCGATGGAGAAGCCATCAAAGTACTCAAGGTACTCATCTGCCAATAAGGCGTTGGTGGGTAATTCACACATCATGATGATTTCAAGACCATTGACACCACGTTTTAGCCCATTTTCTGCCAAAAGTTCGATGACTTGCTTGGCTTCTTTTGGTGTACGTACAAAGGGTATCATGATTTTTACATTGGTCAGTCCCATGTCATCACGAATGTATTTTAATGCACGGCATTCAAGCTCAAAACAATCACGAAAGTTTTCTGACACATAACGCCCTGCACCACGGAAGCCAAGCATGGGATTTTCTTCTGATGGTTCATAAAGTTTACCACCCACAAGGTTAGCATATTCGTTGGATTTAAAGTCTGACATACGCACAATCACAGGCTTGTCTTTAAATGCCACGGCAAGGGTGGATATGCCTTCAACCAATTTATCGACATAAAAATCTACAGGTGATGCGTACCCTGCGATGCGTTCATTAATGGCTTGAACAGTTTCACGAGGTAAGCTGTTCATGTTCAGCAATGCCTTTGGGTGTATGCCAATCATTCGATTGATGATGAATTCCAACCGTGCCAAACCCACGCCTTCGTTCGGAATTTGAGCAAAACCAAAGGCACGGTCAGGGTTACCCACGTTCATCATGATTTTAAATTGCAATTTGGGCATCGACTCAATCGAGTTACTTTGGACATTAAAGTCTAACAACCCTTCATAGATATACCCTGTGTCGCCTTCGGCACAAGATATGGTTGCTTCCATACCGTCATTTAACAATTCTGTGGCATTGCCACAACCAACCACCGCAGGCACACCCAATTCTCGGGCAATGATGGCAGCATGGCAAGTGCGTCCACCACGATTTGTTACGATGGCAGAAGCTCGCTTCATCACAGGTTCCCAATCTGGGTCAGTCATGTCAGAGACCAAAATATCACCCTCTTCGACTTTGTCCATTTCATGAATGCTGTTAACTATTCGCACTTTGCCTGAGCCGATACGCTGACCGATGGAACGACCCTCACAGATGACTTTGGCATCTTTTGAATGGATCACGTAACGCTCCATCATGTTGGTATTTTGACGACTTTTGACTGTTTCTGGACGGGCTTGGACAATGAATATTTTGCCACTGTCGCCATCTTTTGCCCATTCAATATCCATGGCATGACCATAGTGTTTCTCAATGATAAGGGCTTGTTTTGCCAATTCAATCAGCTCATCATTGTTTAGAGCAAACTGTTGACGATCTGCTTTATCCACATCAACGATGGTGGTGGATTTGCCTGTTGTGCCATCTTCTCCATAGACCATCTTTTTGTGTTTACTGCCTAAGTTACGACGCACTATCGCAGGTTTTCCCTCGATAAGTAACGGCTTAGAAACATAAAACTCATCAGGATTGACCGCCCCTTGTACCACCATTTCACCCAAGCCATAACTTGCGGTGATGAACACCACTTGGTCAAAGCCACTTTCGGTATCGATGCTAAACATCACACCAGATGCCCCTGTCTCAGAGCGTACCATACGTTGCACACCTGCTGACAATGCCACTCCCATATGCTCATATCCTTGATGCGCACGATAGGCAATTGCACGGTCATTATATAAAGAAGCAAAGACTTCTTTGATGGCAATCAGCACGTTATCAATACCACGAATGTTTAAAAACGTCTCTTGCTGACCTGCAAATGACGCATCTGGCAAATCTTCAGCAGTGGCAGATGAACGCACAGCAACGGCGATGTCTTCTCCTTCACTCATCTGTTCAAATGCTACTCGAATGTCTTCTTCAAGCTTGGCAGGTAGGGTTTGATTAATTATCCAACCACGGATTTTTTTGCCTGTTTCTGCCAATTGATGCACATCATTAACATCCAAGTTTTTAAGTTCAGCATTGATTTTATCGGTCAATCCTGTGTCTTGCAAAAACTGATTAAACGCTTCTGCGGTGGTGGCAAATCCACCCGGCACACTGACACCCAAATCGGATAAATGACTGATCATTTCACCCAAGGAAGCGTTTTTACCTCCGACTTTATCAATGTCATTTTTGCCAAGGTTACTTAAGTTAATGACGGTACTGAGTTGATTTGTTGCATTGCTCATCATAACACTCCATTCATAACAGCTGTATTTATAACAGCTTTATTCATAATCATTGTCATTCATAATAATTGTCATCACAACCATCATACATAACAACTGACATAATAACTTTTTGAAATGCGACCATTTAGAAGGCATTATAGTTGTGAGCATTATACTCCTAATAAATGCCAATTTCGACATCACTTGTAAAAAAAAAATTGAATTTTGAGCCAAAATGGCAAAAAATATGGCGTTGGCTGTTAAATGAATGGCTTTTTTAAGTACTCAACTTTTATAAGTACTCAACCAACTTTCTTTCTTAACTCAAGGCTGATTATGAAATTTTTGCATTATTGCGTATAATAGCCACAACAGCCCAAGCACCTTTAGAAGGTCGTTATCTAGGAATAAGCATGCAAGAATTTCAGCGACAACAAACCAGCCCCACTTACCAAAACCGCCATGCCTTGGAGAATTGTACTGACGGCAAAATTCGGGCGGCTTTTTTTATTTCTGATGGCACTGCCATCACCGCTGAAACTTTGGGGCGTTCGATATTAAGCCAGTTTGCTTCTGTGCCTTTTATCACCAAAGTCATTCCTTATGTGGATACCCCAGAGCGTGCCAATTTTGCTGTTGAGCAAATCAACACCGCTTATCAAGAGCATGGTCTGTTGCCATTGGTGTTTGATACCATTGTTAATGATGGTATCCGTGAAATCATTAACTCTGCCCAAGCGTGCAATTTGGACATGTATGAAGGCATCATCGGACGCATTGCTGAAGAGATCCAAGTTGCCCCAGATGATCAAGGTGGGCATGCTCATTCTAATGTGGATTCAGAGAATTACAAAGCTCGTATTGAAGCGGTGCATTTTTCGTTGGATAATGACGATGGGGCAAGAACTCGGCAATATCCAATGGCAGACATTATCTTGATTGGGGTGTCTCGCTCAGGCAAAACGCCCACTTCATTATATTTGGCGTTGCAATTTGGCATTCGTGCGGCAAACTATCCATTAACCGAAGAAGACCTACACGAGATTCAACTGCCAAACGCCATTAAGCCTTATAAAGATAAGCTGTTTGGTTTGGTGATTGATACCGAACGTTTGGCGGCGATACGCAACGAACGCCGTGCAGGCAGTCGCTATGCCAGCTATGCCCAATGTGAACAAGAGCAAAAAGCCATTCAAGCCATCTATGCCAGTTATGGTATCCCAAGCCTTGATGTGTCTGAAATGTCCATAGAAGAGATTGCCACTCGCATTCTGCAAATCACAGGACTTAAGCGACGCATCGGTTAATTGAATTGATAAACCATTAAAAAATAGTGGAATAATATGAAAAATTTACTGCACTTATCGACGTTACCAGCCATTGGCTTTTGTATGTCCATCACTTTGGCATTATCTGCGTGTCAAAGCAATCCTTTTACTCACCCACCCACTCCTGAGTCCAGATATGTGCCTGATTTGGTACTAGGCACAGCACAGACATTCAGCATCGCCTCTACTCGTCAAGCGTGCCAATCCATCTTGCCCATGCAGTGTTTGCTTGCAACCGATGCCAATGGTCAAACCTTTCAAATCCCTTATGATGGGATAGAAGATTTTATCCCTGTACAAGGTGTGAGCTATCGCATCAATGTACGCCCACTTATTGACCAAAATAATGGGCAAGCCGTTGGTAAATGGCAGTTGGTAGAAATCCTTGCTCAACACTAACATTTAGGTAATTTTATGGCTAAAAAAAATAAAGACGCACAAATGACCCCAACGTTGAGCAATGAAGCAATCAATGCTGAAGCCATCAGCACCAACAAAAATGACAACACAGACAAACAATCAAACAAACAATCATCAGCTCAAACAGGCGATAAAGTGAACGACAAAGCCCAACACCCAGATTTAATCAGCCCTTTAGACAGTCATCGCATTCACATCGAATCAGGTTTTACTCGTGATTCACAACGTCTCAAAAACGGCAAACACCCATTTGACTATGATGCGGTGGTTTTGGGGGCTGGACCTGCTGGAGAAGCCGCTGCCATGAAACTTGCCAAATCTGGCAAAAAAGTTGCTGTCATTGACCCCCGTGAGCAAGTGGGTGGCAACTGCACCCATGTTGGCACAATCCCCAGTAAGGCATTGCGTCAAAGTGTGTTTAACATCATTAATTTTCGCCGTGACCCTTTGTTTAATCAAGGCATGGAATATCAACAAGTTCCGCTCAATCGTGTGCTTGCCAACGCTCGTCAAGTCATTCGCCGTCAGGTCAATACCCATGCCAGATTTTATGAACGCAATCAAATTGACGTCATTCAAGGTTGGGCAAGCTTTATGGATAAGCATACCTTAAAAATTGAACTTAATGACAATATGGGTGAGGATACCATCACTTTTCATCAAGCCATTATTACCGTTGGCTCAAGACCTTATCGCCCAGATATTTTAGACTTTGACCATCCTAGGGTATTTGACTCTGACAAAATTTTGCAAATGGATTATGTCGTCAAAAAAATCATCATCTATGGTGCAGGAGTCATTGGTTGTGAATATGCGTCCATATTCACAGGCTTGGGTTATAAAGTGGATTTGATTAACAATAAAGATCAACTACTGAGCTACTTAGACAGTGAAATCAGTGATGCGTTATCACACGACTTCCGTCAGTTTGGCGTTCTTATTAGACATAATGAAGAAATCGATTACTTAGAAACCCATGATGACTGTGTGATTTTGCACTTAAAAAGTGGCAAAAAAATCAAGTCTGATGCCATTCTTTGGTCAAATGGTCGTTCAGGCAATACAGACGGATTAAATCTAGATGCCATTGGTCTAAAAGCAAATAGCCGTGGACAATTAACCGTTGATGAACATTATCGCACTGATATTGAGAATATCTATGCAGCAGGTGATGTCATTGGCTGGCCATCATTGGCATCTGCGGCTTATGACCAAGGTCGCTGTGCCGCCGCCTTTATGGTTGGTGATAAAGATGCTGAACCTGTTTCATCTGTACCAACGGGAATCTACACCATTCCAGAAATATCCAGTATTGGCAAAACCGAACAAGAACTGACTGATGAAAAAGTGCCTTATGAAGTGGGGCAAGCATTCTTTAAAGACTTAGCCAGAGCTCAGATTATCGGTGAACGCACAGGGGTGTTAAAAATTCTTTTCCATCGTGAGACGTTACAGATTTTGGGCATTCATTGCTATGGTAACCATGCTTCTGAAATCATTCACATTGGGCAGGCGGTGATGAAATGTAACAACACCTTGGAATATTTTGTCAACACCACCTTTAACTACCCCACCATGGCAGAAGCCTATCGAGTGGCGGCACTTAATGGGTTAAATCGAGTGTTTTAAGCCAATAAGCAACCAGCCACAAGATGACACACAAACTGACACACAAATTAAGCGTTTAAATCACTTCGGTGATTTAAACGCTTTTTTATATCAAATCGACAATCATTTAAATTCAGCAAAATATGCCCTAACCGCTGCCGTGCATGCAGGAGCAACCAGCGTTGAGTGATAGCCAGATTGTAATAAAACTGTGCTTTGTTTCGCCAGTTTGCCGTAACTGTCAGCAAACTTAGCTTGTACATCTTGTTGAGCAGTTTTTAAGGTGGTTTGATGTTCATTGCCATTACCAATAAAACTCAGTGTTGGCTGTTGTCGTCTATTGGCATTGGTGGCATCGACATCTAAAATACTGACGTCTAACTTAACATCATTTGCTTTACCCTTGGCAATGGACGTTAAGACTTTGTTCATGCTACCTGTGTTGGTATCAAAAAATACCATGGGGTCTTGATTGCCACCACAAAACAATGTGGGCATCATTGGAATAAAGTTACGTAAGTCATTGGCTTTTAAAGCTTGACGCATGGGTGATTTTGGATCAGCCGCTGGCATGGGCATGTTATCCCCATTTGCCAAACCTAACATAATGCCATCTGGATTTTTTATGGCATCAGCAACGTATTTGGCCCGAAAATCGGTATTGACCAGATAATCATCGGCACTAAAGCCATAAGCAAAGCGGGTATCCTTTGGTGACAAACCTTGCAACACAGGATAACCGACAGGGTTTTTTTCAAATAAAGCGGTCATTGGCAATGCCCCAGATAAAAACAGCTCGTTAAAGCCTTTTTTCCCCGGTATCAACGTCTCGATACTGTTGGCATATTTGCCAGTGATAAGTTCACTTGGCTGGTTATATAAATTGCCATATTGTTTTTGGTAGCTGATGGCAATCATAGGAGCGAATACCGTCGCACCAATATTAATCGCACCCATAAATATCTGGTCACCAAAGGCCGCCATGGCATAAGGACCTGACATGGGAGCAAGGGCAGTGACTGGCTCACCTTTTAGCTGCAAATATTGGGCAGTGGCTAAAGCGGTATGACCACCTTGCGAATAACCTGAGATAAACAACTTACCTGAATCTTTGATTGCTTGACTGGTGGTTTTTAGTTTGATTGCTGCTCTGGCAGAAGCAAGGGCAGTGGCCATTTCATGCGATTGTTGTTTGGCATTCAGATAAGGGGTGTAGGTCAGGGGTGATGTGTCGTAGCCAGCATAATTCGGAGCAACAACGATATAGCCTTGAGCAGCAAAATTGACAGCGATGTTTGTTGCTCTGCCTCCAGCTTCATTATCAACATTACCAACTTGGGTAAAATCATACGCTTTGGTTACTGCTGTACCGTGAGCATAAAGCAAAATAGGACGCTCGCCACCACAGTCTGCAATATTATTCCCAGCAGGCAACATCACCGCAGCGGTGGCGGTAGTTGGCTCCCCCCCTGCCCCAACGGTACGATAGGTGATTTTATCAATTTGCACATCACACTTAGCGGTTGGTGTGAGACTGGCTGCATAAGGGTCAATTTTACCCAGCATCTGTTCAAGCTCGGTTGCTCTTATTTGTTTAATTGGCTGTGGCTTATCGATTAAAGTGGATAGCAAGGCAGTATCAGGTGGTGCTTTGGTGGCTTTGTTAAAGGTGGCTTTACTGTCTTCACCACAAGCGGTGAGTAATATGCTGCCCATGGCAATGACCAGTGGACATAGACAACGCTTATTTCTTACCATTATAACGGTGTTTATCGAGTTCATGATAACTTCCTTGTCAGGGTAATTTAGTCAGAGTAACTTAGTCAAAATAACTTGCAAAATTAAAATCGGTACATTTGTTAACTTTATATTACAATTAATGTCATGTCAATGAATGTCATATCAATGAATGTCATATCAATTAAGTAGCCATTAATGTATCTGCCATCAATGATACAAGTCAAGATGATTTTATAAAGTTAAGATGGTTTATTTCCTAAAGTTTTATCAGTTCATCATTGCGTTATGGCAAATAAGACCGTATAATCAAAACATGTATCTAATATACATGTTTTACTTTTTGACAACCCATGTTTGACAATCCAAAGGATATTTTTATGAGCCAACAAAACAATCAAAACAATCAAGCCACTGAGCAAGATAACCAAACTGCCATTCAAAATGAGCAAAACACTGACAAACAACCACCAAAGGTTGAAGAAGCCAATAGTTGTTGCGGTGGCTGTGGCGGTGGTGGTCATTAATTAGGGTGTATCCCTAATTTGGCACAACAGGGCTTCATGAACTAAATTTTCATGGACTAAACATGATGGTCAAGGTCATGCCTTGACCATTTTTTATGCGATAAGCTTTATGTGTTGGGTTTGATATGTTGAGTTTTATGTCATGAACTTTTATATGATGGTGATTTAGCCATTTACCCAACTATTTGCTACAATATGGCAATTTTTTAAGACAACCGTTTTTATCCTTATATTGAGAGTTAATATCATGGGCTTTAATTGTGGCATTGTTGGACTGCCAAATGTTGGCAAATCTACCCTTTTTAACGCATTAACCAAGGCAGGTATTGCCGCTGAAAACTTCCCTTTTTGCACCAAAGACCCTAATACAGGCATTGTGCCTGTCCCTGACCCACGCCTTGATAAGTTAGCAGTCATCGTCAACCCTGAACGAGTACTGCCAACCACAATGGAGTTTGTTGACATTGCAGGTTTGGTGGCTGGAGCATCAAAAGGCGAAGGCATGGGCAATCAGTTTTTAGCAAACATTCGTGAGACTGATGCCATAGCCCATGTGGTGCGATGCTTTGATAATGACAATGTGGTGCATGTAGATGGGCGAGTCAGTCCCATTGATGACATCGAAACCATTAATACCGAGCTGTCATTGGCAGACCTAGAGGCGGTGAGCCGTGCGATGACCAACTTAGGCAAAAAAGCCAAAGGTGGTGATAAAGATGCCAAAGCAATGTTGGCTGTATTTGAGAAGATTGAGCCGTTTGTGAGTGAAGGCAAGCCTGCACGCATGGCAAACTTAGATGATGATGAAAAAAAGCTCATCAAAAGCTATGGGCTTATCACCCTAAAGCCTGTGATGTACATTGCCAACGTCAATGAAGATGGCTTTGATAACAACCCATATTTAGATGCGGTCAATGATTATGCTAAAAACGAAGATGCCATTGTCATTCCTTTATGCAACCAAATAGAAGCCGAAATCGCTCAATTAGATGATGAAGATAAGGCAGATTTTTTGGAGGGTTTGGGGTTAACAGAGCCTGGGCTAAACCGAGTCATTCGTGGCGGTTATCAGCTCTTGAACATGCAGACGTATTTTACCGCTGGAGTCAAAGAAGTAAGAGCATGGACAGTCAAAGTGGGGGCAACTGCTCCTGAAGCGGCTGGGGTAATTCATACTGATTTTGAAAAAGGCTTTATCCGTGCTGAAGTCATCAGTTATGACGATTTTATCGAATACGGTGGTGAAAAAGGGGCCGCCGCCGCAGGCAAATCTCGCTTAGAAGGCAAAACCTATGTCGTGCAAGATGGCGATGTGATGCACTTTCGTTTTAATGTGTGATGATATTGATATTAATGTGTGATGATAACAACCCATGGTTAATCTATCCGTACACAGCTCTGATTTGGTCAGTCAAGAAGTACTGACACGCCATTACGCCATAGAGCGGATTACCCATGTCGTACAAACAGCATGGGGGCATGTTTTGTCTTCTGTATTGCCTTGTGTGCCATCTGATGCACCATTGACCCCATTGCCAACCGATACCAAGCATTTATCAGCTTTAAAGTTGCCTTATTATCCAACAATTAGGTGGGATAAATTTGTCCGTGATGATGAAAAACTTGGTCATCAAAAACATGGCGATAAACAAATCGCCATTGATTTATACATTACCGATTTTAATGAAGCAAGAGAACTTAACCAAAAAAGTCGGGGTAAAGATTATCCAACCAACATTTTATCCTACCCCAGCGACTTACCCCAAGCCGTGCAAGAACTGATGGAAGAATTGCCACTGGGTGAGTTGGTTGTTTGTCATGATGTCATTGACCGCCAAGCTCAAGAACAAGGCAAAACGGTAGATGACCATTTGACCCATTTGTTGGTACACGGTTTATTGCATTTGTTGGGCTTTGACCATGAGCTTGGACAGTATGAACAAGAGCAAATGGAGAGCTTGGAGATTGAGATTTTGGCACGCCTAAATGTTACCAACCCTTATGAGAGTGATTAAAGGGGAGTGGTTGAAGTTAATCTGTAAAATACATTAACAATTTTTTTCAAATCATTGCTGGCAGTCTTACCCCATTTTGCGATATTGTTTTGATGATGCAAGACATACGCTGTCCAATGTTTTGTTTTTATTTTCACAGTTTTTATTTTTACAAACACCTAAACGGAGTGGTTATGAAATCATCACAACAGCTATCATACAAACTGGCATTCATTGGCTTGCTTGCTGTGGTCATGACAGGATGTGCCAGCAATCCTTATCAAACCTATGACAACACCAAAACTGGTGCGTTGGTTGGTGCAACCATCGGTGCCTTGGCTCAAAGTGGTGGTAATCGTGAAGACATCGCCAAAGGATTGGCGGTGGGTGCTGCTGCTGGGGCTGGAGCAGGCTATGCTGCTGACCGTGCAGGTTATTAAAACAGTTTTTTATTAATATGGTTGCTTATTAATATCTACATATTGATGGTTACTGATTGGTTTTTTACCAATTTGATGGCGGATTGCCAATAAGATACAAAATCTTAAGATACAAGATGTCACGCCACAATCCGCCACAACACCACCATAAATGCCAATAGATAAAATATTGGGGCGAACCAACCAATCTGTAGGGCAATGGCAACACACATCACAAACCCTGCTAAAGCTTGCCAGTCTTTGCGACGGTCATTGAGCATATCGGCACGGATTTTTTGGATTTCTCTTAATTGCAAATCTTGTCGACTGCCATGACTGGCAAGACTTTGTAGGCTTCTATCTAATAGCTTAGGCAAGTCATTAGCAGACAGCAATAGGGCTGGTAACTGCTCTTTGATTTGCTGTAGGTTACGTACTGGGTCTAGTTGCTCTTTAACCCAAGCTGTCAAAATCGGCTTAGCTAATGACCAGATGTCTAGCTCTGGATATAAATCCCTGCCCAAGCCTTCCACATGCACCAATGTCTTTAACAACAGCATTAATTGTGGCGGAATGGTCATATGATGGCGGCGAGCGATGTCTAAGACTTGCATCAACACGCCAGCAAAGTCAATCTCATTAATGGGCTTTTGTACCATGGGGGCAACGGTGCGTCGCATGTCTCGCATTAGAGCGTGTTTATTGGTATTGGGGGGTATCCAACCTGCCCGATAAATGATGTCCACCAAACCAACAAAATTGCTGTTCATCACTGCCAAAAGCATTCTGGCAACCACCATTTGGTCAGTGGCAGACAGCTCACCCATGATGGCACAGTCAAGCCCAATATAGCGAGGGGTCGCCCCTTGAGCGATGTCTTGCTCTGACAATATTTCCACAAACACATTGCCAGGGTGCATGTCAGCATGAAAGAAGTTATCACGGAATACTTGAGTGAAGAATATGGTCAGACCCATTTTGGCTAAAACAGCTCGGTCATAACCCAATTCGTCAAAGACATGCGTTTGTGAGATGGGCACACCGTTAATGCGTTCCATCACCATCACCTGCGGGGTGGCAGCATAAACTTCTGGTACGTACATCATCTCAGAGCCTAAGAAGTTATGTCGCATCTTGCTGGTGTTGGCAGATTCTAAGGTCAAATCCAGTTCATTGAGCATGACTTGCCGATAATCTTCAACGATGTCTATTAAATGCACGGCACGAGCCGCTTCGATGCGAGCCGATGCCCATTGTGCCAAGTCTCTTAGTAACTCAAAATCTTGTATGATGCGGGTCTGAATGTCAGGTCTGGTTATTTTGACCACCACTTCTCTTCCGTCTGCTAGGGCGGCGGTATGGACTTGTGCGATGGAAGCGGCTGCCAAAGGCGTGCAATCAAAACGAGCAAATAACGCATCAATGGGCGCACCCAAACCATTTTTGCTGTCTTCAATCTGAGCGATGGCAATGTCACTGGCAAAGGGTTTAACTTGGTCTTGTAACAACACCAGCTGTTCAATGATGTCTGGGCTGACCAAATCTCGACGGGTAGAGAGCAGTTGACCCAGTTTTAAAAACAGCGTTCCCATGTCTTCTAAGGCGTATTTGACCCCAAGTGGTTGGTGCTTTTTACCCCATGCAGCAGGGTGTTTACGGATAAGTTTGGCAATGGGTTGCAGTTGTGGGGTGTCTTGAACTGGCAAATGGGTATCTAAGCGATATTTGGCAGCAATGCCCCAAATCTCAAATAGGCGTTTGCGGTGAGAAAAAAGCATGGCAAGGGCAGACCTATGATGGCGTTATGATAAACAATAAACAATATGGCTGTTTAACAGGACTTATTTTAACTGAATTTCATTTTTAATTGGGTTTTATCACCTGCTGGTGCTGTTGTGCTTTGATGGCATCGAGTTTGGCTTGTTCACGCTCAACATCGGCACGCAATCTTAATAGCTGTTGCTGTAAGTCATTGACTTCTTCACGCAAATCAGGATCTTCGCTGTTACCTGCCACTTGGTTTGCCCAGTCAGTGGCATCATAAAAGGCTTGTTTGGCAGTGTGCGACCAGTTACCGCTTAGCTGTTTAATCAGCAAGGTCAATTGACTGGCTAACGGCACCCCAATCAATGGTTCTAGCTGGGCGGCAATATCAGGGTTAAATCCTGCCATGAGCTGACGCACCTGCATCAATATCTTGTAATCTCCAGAGATGGGCAGATTGCCTTCAGGATTTTTTAATAAATTCATCAATTCTAATGGGTTGGCAACGCTGATGATGCAGTCAGGTTGGTTCACAACTCTGGTCTTATTTGCTGTACTGCTGTCGGCTTGATACAGAGTTGTTTGGTAACCATCAATGTCATCAGTGGTTAGGTTTTGATGCTTTTTATCGACTTGATTGGCTAAATTGTCAGTATGAGCGTGGTTTTGTCTAAAGCCACTGGCATTGTTAGGGTAATTTGCATTGCTTTCAAACACATCACTTGAGCTGACGGGTTCAAAACGAATGTGGTCGTTATTGAACAACACATCTAATTTTAAGCCAGGGTTGCTCATATCCAAACGCAAACTTTTGCCTGATAATGGCATCAGACCAGCTTGGGTGATTTTATCGCTACTGATGGCAAAGTTAACCAGTTTTTCTACCCCTGCCAATAATAAAGTCATCATCATGGTGCTTATCCTTATATTGGTTATTTTATTCGTTATTTATTCATCATTGCATGTTCATCATCGTGTTCATCATTGTGATTTGCTGTGACTGTTAAACGTAACGTCATGCTTTAAAACCACGATGTACCGCCACGATGCCACCAGTTAAATTATGAAAATCACAATTCACAAAACCTGCTTGGCTCATCATTTGCTTTAAGGTCTGTTGGTCAGGGTGCATGCGAATGGACTCAGCCAAATATTGATAGCTGTCAGCATCACCTGCCACGATTTTGCCCATCAGCGGTAAGGCGGTAAACGAATATAAATCATACGCCTTAGATAATGGCTCAAAGACAGGTTTAGAAAACTCAAGCACCAACAATCGCCCACCAGGCTTGAGTACTCGATACATGCTACGCAAAGCCGCATCTTTGTCAGTCACATTACGCAATCCAAAACTAATGGTCACCAAATCAAAACTGTCATCAGCAAAAGGAGATAAATCTTCAGCATTGGCAAGGACAAAATCCACATTGGCACAACCAGCGTTGATGAGTCGTTCACGTCCCACTTCCAACATGGCAGGGTTAATATCAGAGAGTATGACTTTGCCTGTGCGTCCCACTTCACGGCTAAACACCTTTGCTAAGTCGCCTGTGCCACCTGCAATGTCAAGTACTTGCTGACCTGCTCGCACCCCTGTTAGGCTAATGGCATAGCGTTTCCATAAACGATGAATGCCAAAAGACATCAAATCATTCATCACATCATACTTTTTGGCAACGGACGTAAACACGTCAGCCACACGGGCTTGCTTTTCACTTTTACGCACCGTTTGATAACCAAAGTGAGTCATGTCTTCATCATTCAAATATGGGTTTAAAGATTGGTACGTTGGGAATGAAAAATCATGAATCATTTGCTCATTAAGCATGGCTCTGGACTGTTGTTGCCCTTGCGGTGTGCCTTGGGGCAGGGTTTCTTGATTAAAATGTTGATTAAAATGATTGGCATCGACAGATTGACGTTCTTGGGTGAAACTGGTTGATGTCTGCTGTGATGCTTTTGTGTGTTGTTCGGCTGGCTGCTTATCAGTTGGCTGAATCATGCTGGTATCCTATCTGATGTCCTATGATTATGATGTCAAAAACGTGTCATTAATTATCGTCTTTTAATAATTTGGGTAAACAAATGGGGCAGAATGTGGGTCAATTCGACCATCATTCGTGCTGCCATGCACATGCTCTACGATTTGCCTTTCTCTTTCGGCAAATGGCTCAATAAAATGTGCCACCTTGCCCAACGGTTTCATGGCGACAAAACCTGCATCAATAAAATCATAAAATGGCTGTAACCCATTGGCATATGCTGTCCCTTTGGCCAAGGCAAATGCCTTTTGTAAAATAAACGAATTGATGTATTTGTCCGTACGATAACACACTTGTTTCATGTGAGTGATTTGCTCAAGTCGCTGTGTTTTGGCACCCACACGTTGATAGGCATTAAGCATGTTATCATAAGTAACAGGCAAGTCATTTTGGCTAAGCCACTGTGCTAATTGCAAATCCAGCTCAATCGCTTCAATGGCAGCAGCGATGGCCAATGTCCCAGTTTCCAATGCCCCAGATGGCACCAGTTTTTCAAACTTTTTGGCCTTAGGTAAAATGATGTCAAGTTGCTTTGCCATTAACGTAAACTGCTCACCGCCATAGAGTTGATTGACAAAATAATCTGCCATTTTTTGATTTTGGGGCAACTCAAATATGTCTTTATGACTGTCATAAACTCGCAGACGCTGAAAATTTTGCACATCGCTAAGTTTGGCTGCTAAACTGGCATCACGATGATAAGGCAGTTGCCAATATGTTTGTAAAATATGTTCAAGCTGTGCCAATGAATTAAACTGAGTGTCTGTGTCCATAAATACCATCAAAACATACCATCAAAAAAAATGAAATAAGAAAAATAAACGCCATCTTGGTCAATCAGTTACAACATCATTTGATTATACTATAATTAGAACTAAAAACTATCATTAGGACTAAAACTCACCAAAATAAGCATATCATATAAGGTCATGTCATGAGTAAATCTGCTGACAAATCATCATTAACCGCACAAAACACCCTGTTTTGCCCTAACCCATTAAACCAGTTCCATTTAAGTGAAGATGAATTGAGATTGGCATTGGTTACCACACAATATGCGTTACGTGATGCGTTGCGTAAGACGCACAAAACATCAACAAAGAACAAAAAACCAGCCAAAAAACGACCGACAGGATTGCTGATTTTGGTCAATGGCATGGAAATGTCAGGCAAGGGCGAGTCAGTGTCTCAATTTCGTCAATGGGTTGACCCAAGATTGCTTAAAGTTGAAGCCACAGTTGGTAAAAACCATGATGCTGATGAACCCATTTGGCAACGGCACACAAAAAAACTACCAAGACATGGCGATGTGGGTGTGTATTTTGGTAATTGGTATGCTGATTTAATCACCACAGCCTTGACCAAAATACACAACAAAGAAAACTGGCAAGAATATCTGTCCAATCAACTCAACTCATTGGCAGATTTTGAAGCTGACTTGGTAAACAATGGCACGCACCTGCTTAAGTGTTGGTTTCATGTCGATGCCCAAATACTCAAAAAACGCCTGCACGATGACCTGGCTGACCCCATACAATTGTATCATATGGATTGGGCGGACACACAGGCAGTCGCTGAATTTAATGACATTGCCAATGACATGCTCAGCCAACAAACGGATTGGTTGGTCATTGATGGCACAAATGCCAAAAGCACGCCAACCATGTTTGCCCATCATGCCCTACATGCCATGCAAAACGCCGTGCATAACCGCTTTAATGGCTTTAATCGCAATGACGTTAATCACTTTGATGACCATCAGCGACGCACAAATACCTCCTTTGTTTGGGCAGATGTGCCTGACAGACTCACAACCATTGATGACCCAAACATGGGCAAGTCAGCTTATAAACAACAATTAGTCAGCAAACAGCAACAACTTGCCAAATTGTTGCGTCAACGTGGCAATCGACATGTGGTGTTTGCTTTTGAGGGCATGGATGCTGCGGGCAAAGGTGGATCAATCAAACGCTTAGTTGCCCCCCTTGACCCCCGTGAATATGTCATTCATAACATCAACGCCCCGATGCAATATGAGCTTGACCACCCTTATTTGTGGCGATTTTGGACACGCCTGCCATCATCACAACTTGAACACACCAACCGCATCGTCATTTTTGACCGTACTTGGTATGGTCGAGTACTGGTTGAACGAGTAGAAGGCTTTGCCAGTGAAGAAGAATGGCAACGAGCTTATGCTGAAATTAATCGCTTTGAAGCGGACTTAAGCCAGTCAGGAACAATTATCTTAAAATACTGGCTTGCCATTGACAAAAAAGAACAATTAAAACGATTCAAAGACCGTAAAAATACCCCACATAAACACCATAAAATCACCGAAGAAGACTGGCGTAATCGTGATAAATGGCAAGATTATGTGCAAGCAGCAGCAGACATGTTGGCACGCACCAACAGCAATCATGCACCTTGGCACTTGATTGCAACCAATGACAAACGCACTGCACGGTTAATGGTACTGGACGATGCCATTAACCGCTTATCAAAGGCATTGGATTAAAGATGTTGGAAAATGCCCTGCGGTTCACTCAACCCACAGGGCATTTTTTATTCATTTATCATAACCAATGTCAGCACAACACGATAAACATCTGTGATGATGAAACGTGGTTATTTTTAATGGTTATTTTTGGCATCACCACTTTGAACGTCATTATTTTGAACGTCATCATGTTTAACGTCATCATGTTTAACGTCATTATTTTGAACGTCATCATTTTGAACAGCATCATTTTGAGCATTCACATCTGTAACATCTGTGTGTTGAGACTGATTGCCCTGAGTTTGGCTGTTTTGGGCTTGGCTGTTTTGATTTTGAGCTTCTTGGCTGTTTTGAATGTGCTTAGCCAGTCTATAGCACTCATCAATGTGGTCAAAAGCAATTTTCTTAAAAATCATGTATCCCAAGCCAGCAGACACCAACTGACCACCAAGGGGAACAAATTTAGTGATTTGTTTGGCGGCAATGCGACCACCAAAACCTTGTATGGTTTTTTTTGCCATGCCACGAGTAGCAACCAGCCCTGCAAATGAAAGAGCACGGTCTTTTAAATTTTTAAAAAGTTGGTCTTCACTTTCATCAAGTTGGTTAACATCATCAATTAATTGAAACTTTTGGGTAATCTGTGGCAGTATCTTACTCAACAACCCTGCATCAACAGCGACATCTAAAAATGGCACAGGAACAACCGCAACCCCAGCAGAAACTTTGGCACGAGATTTAACCAATTCTTGGCATTCTTGTTTTACTTTGTCTAAATCCAACTTTGCATCTATTTGTTCAGGTAAAGTAGATGGAATGGCGGTGTTTTTCATAAAATCCATGGTGTCCTCTATGTTCTTTATCTAACTGATGAAAAATACTAACTAATAACACTGATTAATAACACTGATTAATAACACTGATTAATAACACTGATTAATAACACTGATGAAATGACATAAAATAATGCGTTTATCTATTATAACTTATTTGCCAAATTTCTCCATGGTGGCTTTGTAATATTTTTGCTAAAATACGTTTATGTTGAATTTAACCCCCAGATTTGTGGGCAATTTGCCCAACTCGCTTATCAACCTTACCTCGCTTTCCGACACCACAAAGGCATCGGTTACTTTAGCCAGAGTATTTGCTGGTCGTGGTGTGTATGAACCTGAGCAGTTACTGACCCATATCTCAAGACTGTTGCCTGCAGACAGTCTTATGGGTATTGATGATGCTGTGATGCTGATTGATAATGCCATTGATGCCAATGAGCGTATTTTAATCATCGGTGATTTTGATTGTGATGGGGCAACCAGCACTGCCTTGATGGTGCGTTGTCTAAAAGCCATGGGTGCTAAAGTTGCTTATCTGGTTCCTGACCGCTTTAAATACGGATATGGCTTAACGCCAGAAATCGTTAGGCTCGGTATGGATGACCACCAACCCGATATCATCATCACTGTTGATAATGGCATCTCCAGTCATGAAGGGGTTAACACCGCTAAAGCACATGGCATCAAGGTCATCATCACGGACCATCATTTAACCACCAAAGCCACACCCAATGCTGATGCGGTGGTTAATCCCAATCAGTTAGGGTGCTGTTTTGCCAGTAAGTCTTTAGTGGGTGTGGGGGTGGCATTTTATGTGTTGGGTAGGCTTGCCAAAAGACGGCGTGAAGAAGGTAAGTCGACTTATCAAGTCAGTCAGCATCTTGACCTTGTGGCATTAGGAACGGTGGCAGATGTTGGTGTTCTTGACCAAAATAATCGTATCTTGGTATACCATGGGTTAAACATGATAAGACAGGGTACTTGTTGTTTGGGTATTTTGGCATTACTCAAGCAAGCGGGTCGAGATGTTGATAAAGTGACTGCCCATGATTGTGGTTTTGTGTTAGGACCTCGCATCAACGCAGCAGGACGTATGGACAGCATGAGATTGGGCATTGAGTGTCTGCTCAGTGATGATTGGGAGCAAGCGGAGCAACTGGCATCACAACTTGATAAGCTAAACCGTGAGCGTCGCCAAGTTGAAAATAAAATGCGAGAGGAAGCGGACGCTATTTTAGCCAATTTGCCCATGCACAACAATGATAAACGCAGTGTGGTGCTGTATCAAGACGATTGGCATCAAGGGGTGATTGGCATTGTTGCAGGACGATTAAAAGAACAATATTATCTCCCCAGCATCGTTTTTGCGCCTGCCGATAGAAAAAAAACAGGAGATGATGATGCCATTAAAGGTTCTGCCAGAAGCATCATGGGGGTGCATATTCGTGATGCCATTGAGCAGGTGGCTGAGCATCACCCAACTCTCATCAGTCATTTTGGTGGGCATGCGATGGCAGCAGGGTTGACCTTAAAAAAACGTCAGCTACCTGCGTTTATTAAGGCATTTGAAGCGGTGATGGCAAAACAAGATAACCAGCTGTTTTGTGAGCAAAAATTTACCGATGGGCAACTACATGCACAAGATTTCAGCTTGGCATTTGCTGATGCTTTGCGTCATGAGCATATTTGGGGACATGGTTTTGTTGCCCCAAGTTTTGATGGGGTCTTTGGCGTGGAAGATGCTCATATTTTAAAAGACAAGCACCTAAAACTATCCTTAAGTTATCCCAATGTGCAGTATCCGATTGATGCGATTTGGTTTCACTATGATGCGGACAAATGGGACTATCGTGCCTGCCAAGTTCATGTGTTGTTTGGCTTAGATGTGAACGACTGGAACGGGAGACAAAGTTTACAACTGATGGTGCAAGATTTGGCGGTGATGGACATACAAGCAAAGGTGTGAGACATCTCAACCATAAACACAAATGCCCAGCAATACCCAACCAGCAACACTAAAAATACTTAAGGATTTTTATGAAAAAAATACCGACTTTCTTGGTCATCATCGCCGCCGCTTTAGCATTACAAGGCTGTGTGCATAAAGTTGTTACCACCCCTGTCAAAGTTGCTTACAAAACAACCAAAGGTGTGGTCAAAGGCACAGTGGCGGTGGCAAAAATGGCGATACCCGATAACGATAAAAAAGATGATAAAGAGTAAAACTGACAACATGCTTGACACAACATGCTTGATACACATTTATTTACGCAAACTCATTCACGTCAATTTGTTCACGTTAATTCATTCACACAAATCCTTTATTTTGTAAAAACTGGTATAGATTATCAGCAAACTTGGCATAACCTTGGGCATTGGCATGAATTTGATCAGATTTGAGTGATTTATCGGATAAAATTGCTGACCAACCGCCATCACCTTTGGCAAATAGGGGTACATCTTTTTCTTTGGCAATATTGGCATAAATGGGATTATCACTGGCACTGCCAAATAATGCAGATGTGCTCAAATACGGCTCGGCAATCAATACCAATGCAATGTTGGCGGATTTAATTTTATCAACAATGTTGCTGATGTTGGCGTGAGTGGTGGTGGGGGCAACTTTTTGTAGCACATCATTGCCACCAATGCCCAATAAAATCAAAGCAGGATTTTTTTCAATAATGCCATCTAGTCGATTAAGCACACCTTGCGATGTGTCGCCATTGATGCCTTCATTGATGATGTTCCACCCTGTTTTATCAGCCAAAATTGTTGGATAGGCGGTTTCGGGCGTTGCTCCATAGCCAAAGGTCAACGAATCACCGAGGGCAATGACTTTGCTCCCTTTGGCAATTCTGCTGTGGCTGGGTGAATGATTGCCACAGGCGGTTAGGGCGATGACACTGACAAAAATAACAAACTGACGGCGGTTTATCATCATACTCCCATCACTTTTCTATGTTGTGCATGTTAGGGTTGTGCATGTTGGGACCATGTGCGTCTTGTTCATGTTCTGTTGCCATTTGGACAATTGCCATTTGTGTAAGCATTCGTCCACGAGCAGTACGCACCACATAGCCTTGTTGGATAAGATATGGCTCTATCACATCTTCTAGTGTGCCTCTGTCTTCTGCCATGGCAGCTGCAATCGACTCCACACCAGCAGGCCCATCATCAAACCGTTCATGCAACATTTGCAAATATCTTCTGTCCAAATGGTCAAGTCCTCGTCTGTCTACCGCCAACATGTCCAAAGCACTGCCAGCAATATACTGGCTGACTCGTCCATCACCCTTAACTTCAGCATAATCACGCACCCTCCGTAACAGACGATTGGCAATTCTAGGTGTGCCACGAGAACGCCGTGCCACTTCCAACGCCCCTGCTTCATCTATCACAATGTTCATCAGCCGTGCCGAACGACTGACAATGGTGGTTAAGTCTGCAATGTTATAAAACTCCAACCGTTGCACGATGCCAAATCGGTCTCTTAATGGTGATGTCAACAGCCCTGCTCGAGTGGTCGCTGCCACCAAAGTAAAGGCTGGCAAATCCAACTTAATTGAGCGAGCAGCAGGTCCTTCACCAATCATGATATCCAGCTGAAAATCTTCCATCGCAGGGTATAATATCTCTTCAATCACAGGGCTTAAGCGATGAATTTCATCAATAAACAACACATCACCTGCTTCCAGATTGGTAAGCATGGCTGCCAAATCTCCTGCTCGCTCAAGCACAGGACCTGATGTTGAACGCAAATTCCCTCCCATCTCTTTAGCAATGATGTTAGCAAGTGTGGTTTTTCCCAGTCCTGGTGGGCCAAATATCAAGGTATGGTCAAGGGCTTCTTGTCGCCCCCTAGCAGCATTGATAAACACCTGCATCTGTTCTTGCACCACAGGTTGACCAATATAATCGCTCAGTCGTGATGGCCTAATGCTCACTTCAGTGTCTTCTTTTCGTGCTATTGGACTGATTAATCTGTCTGACATCATCATTTTTTAATGCTTATGTTGGGGATTATTTGCCAAACTGCTTTAAAGCAGCTCGCAACAATTCTCGACTGTTTATGGCAATCTTATCACTGTCAAGTTGCTGTTTGGCGATTTTAATGGCAGATTGAGCCTCATTTTCTCGATAACCCAAGCCTTTAAGGGCATCTTCAATCTCAGCAATGACTTTCATTTCATTCACATTGCCATCAACACTGGTAGGGCGATTCACATCACCATTTGTCGATAAAGATGGCAAAATGTCTGTTGTGGGCATGCCATCAATGACGTTTAGCTTATCTTGTAGCTCTATTAACAAACGCTGGGCCGTTTTTTTACCGATGCCAGGCACTTTGGTCAGACGTAAGTCATCTTGTGATTCAATGGTTTGCATCAGCTCTGCCACGGTCATGTTAGACAGCATTGCCAGTGCCATTTTACTGCCCACACCGCTGATTTTGATTAACTGACGAAAAACATCTCGACTTATCTTTTTATCAAAACCGTACAGTAAGTGAGCATCTTCTCGCACATGTAAATGGGTAAACAGGGTAACGGATTGGTGAAGTTTTAATAAATAAAAATCAGGTAATGTTAAGTCGATGTCATATCCGATGCCACTTTCGGTCATGACACAGACAGTTGGTTCAGCCAAACTCACCACCTGTCCTGAAATAATGCTAATCATGAATGTATAACGTCCTTGAGGTATTTATCCTTAGGCGATTAAAAACACGCCCTAGCTTAAGCAGATAAACAGCCATTTTACCGCAAAACACCGTTACTGCAAAATTGTAAAATACGCTGGAATCATAAAAACTGTCAAATCATAAAAAAAGACCTTGATTGATTGTTCAAGGTCTTTTTTAGACATCAATTATTTTTTAGACATCTATTTTTTAGACATCAAGATAGAATAAAAACCAAATGCACATTCTTAATCAATCCTAATTAAGATTGATTAATGGGCAGTGGTGTCCACTTGAATGTCAGTTTCGCTGGTGGCTTCAGCGTGAGCATTGGCTTCAGCTTCTTGAGCACTTTGAGCCATGCTATCAGCACCTTCTGCAACCGCTGTGGCAGCATCAGATGCCACACTAGCAGCACCAGCGGTGACTTCATCTGCCCCGTCAGCGATGGCCTCCCCTGTATTAATGGCAGCACCTGTGGCAACCGAACCTGCTGTTTGGGTAGCGTCCACAACTTCTGTACCAGCTTCTTGAACAGCCATCTGTACATCTTGACCAGCTGATTCGGCGGCGGCTTCTGGCTGACCTGCATCAACATGTTCTTTGGTTTGTTGGCTACAAGCAGTCATCATAAACATACCAGCAACCAAACCTGCGATAACGAATTGACGATTTGACATAATAAACCTCGTGGTTATAAAAAAATCGGTTGATTTTAACCAATTTAAAACCCCAATGCAACTAAAATAAAAATGGCTGATGAGCGACTGGGACGTACTCTCAGTAACCCCTAATCCCTTGGTAACTTTCCAGCAACATAAGTAACAGGGTGGTTTTTTGTATCATTCGGTTAATACGGCAACGGCAGGTAAGGTTTTTCCTTCGACAAATTCTAAAAAAGCACCCCCTCCTGTGGATTGATAACTTACCCCATCAACCACCCCAAAGGCATCAATCGCCGCTAAGGTATCACCACCCCCTGCAATACTATATGCGTTGCTGTCCTTGACCGCTTGAGCGATGATTTGTGTGCCTTGGGCAAAGGCTGGCACTTCAAACACACCAACAGGGCCATTCCATAACACAGTTTTGGCGTGTTTAATGGCATCTGCCATCATCTTGGCACTGTTTGGAGCGATGTCTAAAATCATCTCATCGTTGGCAATGTCAGTCACCACTTTTGTCTGACTGGGGGCTTGTTTTAGCGAGCCAATAAAATCGGCAAAATCTATGGCAGACTTAGGAGACACCACCACATGACTGGGCAACAAAACTTGCGTTTTACTCATGATGTGCTTGGCAGTGTCTAATAAATCTGCCTCATAAAGTGATTCACCCACATCATGCCCTTGTGCTGCCAAAAAAGTATTGGCAATACCACCGCCAACAATCAGCTGATCACAAATTTGTGCCAAGCTGTTAAGTACGTCAAGCTTGGTAGAGACTTTAGAACCACCAACAATTGCCAGCATGGGCTTGGCAGGGTTATCCAATGCTTTTGCCAAGGCATCTAACTCTTGAGCCAATAAAGGCCCTGCTGCGATGACTTTACCTGCTTGTTTGGCAGTCTTAAATACGCCATGTGTTGATGCTTGGGCTCGGTGAGCCGTACCAAAGGCATCCATGATAAACACATCTGCCATGTCCGCATATTTGGCTGATAAATTAGGGTCATTGCTCTTTTCACCCACATTAAACCGAACATTATCCAACAACACCACTTCACCCTGATTAAGCTTAAGCGGTGTGTCAATGTCAGTATGCAACGCCACTTTTTGCCCCAAGGCTTGGGTCAGATAATCAGCAACAGGCCTTAAGGAAAATTTATCTGTTAAAGTGCCTTCTGTGGGTCTGCCTAAATGCGATGCAATGATGACCCCTGCCCCTTTACCCAATGCTTGCTTGATGGTGGGCAGACTTGCTTGTAAACGGGCATCACTGGTGATTATGCCACCTTTGATGGGGACATTTAAGTCTTGGCGGATAAACACCGTTTTGCCTTGCATGTCCAAATCTTGCATTCGGGTAAAAGTGTTCATGGTGTCCTTATGTCTCTTCAGTGTGATGGTTATGTCATGTGTAATATGGTGATGGTCATGTCATATGGCTGATATTTTATGTGATTGTTATTTTATGTGATTGTCGTGCTGTTAATCAACCAATATGATTTTAAGGGGCATACACCACTTCAACGCCATCATCGTCGTCGATATTTTTAACACCTTCACGAACAGCCTTTTGGGCAGCTCGGTAGGCTTGCTTTTGAGCTTCGATGTTGTGTCTGACTTGAGATTCTAAACGCTCAAAACGTTCTTGTTGCTCTTCGGCGAATATGGGGTCTTGGGCTTCTCGCTCTTGCTCTCGCTCAATCTCATTCATCAGATGATGCACCACCGCTTGTACGCCTTCCCCCGTCAAAGTTGATGTGCGAAACACCATGCCTGTCCAACCCAATTCTGCCACGATGTGCGTACACACTTCATTTTGTTCATCTTCAGCAATTTGGTCGATTTTATTTAACACCAATATCTGCGGTAGCTTGGCAAGCTCTGGTGAAAATTTTTCGAGTTCATGAATAATCATTTGAGCGTTTTGTACAGGGTCGCTTTGGTCGATTGGCATGACATCAACAATGTGCAATAACCGTCTGGTACGAGCCACATGCTTTAAAAAACGAATGCCAAGCCCTGCCCCTTCTGATGCCCCTGCAATCAGTCCTGGAATGTCTGCCATCACAAAAGAACGGTGCAATCCCACATCAACCACCCCAAGGTTGGGCGTTAAAGTGGTAAACGGATAATTGGCAACTTTGGGCTTGGCAGCGGAGACTTGACGGATAAAGGTGGATTTGCCTGCATTAGGCAAACCAATCAGACCCACATCAGCCACCACTTTTAACTCAAGTTGTAACACTTTTAGCTCACCTTCTGTGCCGTGAGTGGCTTTGCGTGGGGCTTGGTTGGTTGAGCTTTTAAAATGGGTATTGCCCAAACCACCTTCACCGCCTTTAGCAACCAACAGTGTTTGCCCTTTTTTGGTTAAGTCGCCAATGACTTCATCAATATCCAAATCAATCACTGTCGTACCAACAGGTACAGGCAAATAAATGTCATCTGCCCCTTTGCCAGAGCAGTTTTTACTACTGCCATTCTCGCCACGTTTGGCATCAAAACGGCGAGTATAGCGGTAATCCACCAAGGTATTGGTATTATCGTCAGCAATGACATACACATCACCACCGCCACCACCATCACCACCATCAGGCCCCCCTTTGGGGACGTATTTTTCTCGGCGAAAGCTAACAATGCCATTGCCACCATCGCCTGCTTTGACGGTGATTTTTGCTTCATCAATAAACTTCATGGGTCATTTGCCTTTTAAAATCTGCTATGAGCTTTTGAATTTGTGAGCTTTTGAATTCAACATCACTGCAATTGCCATATCAGTTAGCTTGGTATCAGTTAGGTAACTGAGTATGATTTATTCCCACCATGGCATTTGCCACTCTAAGCACCTGTGTGCCATAGCCCATTTCATTGTCATACCAAACATACACGGTGGCATGGTTGTCTGTCACAATGGTCGCTTGTAAGTCAATGATGCCCACTTTTTGTGTGCCAACAAAGTCTGTGGATACCGCTTCGGGTGAATCACTATAAGCAATCTGTTCTTGCCACAGGTTAGATGTGGCGATTTGTTTTAGGTATTGGTTTAACTCTTCGGTATTGTTGGGGGCATTTTTTAAATTTAGGTTTAAGATGGCAATACTGACATTGGGGGTAGGCACACGAATGGCATTACCAGTCAATTTGCCGTTTAGCTCTGGCAGTGCTTTGCCAACTGCTTTGGCTGCTCCCGTGCTGGTGATGACCATGTTTAACGGCGCAGAACGTCCACGGCGGTCTTTTTTATGGTAATTGTCAATCAAGTTTTGGTCATTGGTAAAGGCATGAATGGTTTCCACATGCCCTGTTTCTACGCCATATCTGTCATTGAGTACTTTTAAGGTTGGGGTAATGGCATTGGTGGTACAGCTGGCAGCACTGACAATATTCGCATCACCAATGTCGTGGGTATTGACGTTATACACGATATTTTTGATATCACCTTTGGCTGGGGCAGTCAGCAATACTTTGCTTGCTCCTTTGGCTTTTAAATGCTCAGACAAACCAGCTCTATCTGTCCATATGCCTGTGTTATCAATGATTAACGCATCATCAATCCCATAAGCGGTATAATCAATCTCACTTGGGTTTTTGGCATAAATGACCTGCACAAAACGACCATTAATGATAATGCCATTATGAACATCGTCCACTTTGACATCACCCACAAAACTGCCATGCACCGAATCACGTTGTAATAACGATGCTCGTTTGGCAAGATCACCTGATGGTGCAGGACGAACCACAATGGCTTTTAACTGTAACCCTGTGGTGGACACCGCTTGACTCATCAGCAGACGAGTCAAAATACGACCAATGCGACCAAAACCATACAACACCACATCAGTGGCTTGGTTTGTGCCTGATTGAGCATTGGCAATGACGGTATGAACATCACCATGAACAATTAATTGCCCAACATCTGCACGAACAGCCGTGAGTTGGGCTTGTTTTAATTGATGAATGACATCTAGAGTGTCAGACAACTCGATGACTTTGGTCTGTGCATGATGGGTTGCCTCTTTGTGTAGGGCAATCAGCTGTTGAACACTCTTGCCTGCCAATGCTTCACCAAACAAGGTCAGTTGCACGTCATGGTCATTTAATTCTTGCAAACCCAGTAGAATTTCTAACGCTTGCGTTTCAGCGGTTTTTTGTTCGGCTAAATGATGATGATAATGTGCTTGTAATGCTTGGGTGTTACTCATGATGATTCCTTATTATCTGTGCATTATTTGATGGTTTGATGTGTGCTTTTGTTTGTGTTAATGTGTATTAAGGTGATGTGTCAAATTTTAATGGAAAACTCAAATTTTAATGGAAAACTATTGTAGATGAAATGGTGATGTTTTGCCAGTTTGTTCATTTATTAACAGGCAGATAAAATCCATCATTCAATCGGCTTAAGTGGCAACACCACATCGTTATTTTGTCCCCGATGTCGCAAATAGTGGTCAAGCAATGTCATTGCCAGCATCGCCTCGGCTATCGGTGTGGCTCGCACCCCCACACAAGGATCATGGCGACCTTTGGTCAACATATCAATTGGGTTGCCATTAATATCAATGCTTTTGCCTGCGGTGGTGATGCTTGATGTGGGCTTTAAAGCAATTTGCACTTTAATGGTTTGACCGCTTGATATGCCACCCAAAATCCCCCCTGCGTGATTGGTATTAAAGCCATCAGGCGTTAATTCATCTCGACCATCATGCCCAAATTGCCCAGCCACTGCCATGCCATCGCCAATTTCCACGCCTTTGACCGCATTGATGCCCATCATCGCATGAGCAATGTCAGCATCTAAACGGTCAAACACTGGTTCACCCAACCCCACAGGCACACCTGTGGCTAAAATGGTGAGTTTCGCCCCACAGCTTGTGCCATTTTTTCGGCATTGGGTAATTAAACGCTCAAATTTTGGCAAGGCATCTTTATCAGCACAAAAAAATGGATTGCCATTCACAAATTGCCAATCAATGTCTTGTTCCGCCATGTCGTTTGCCATGACGTTGCCAATTTGGCTAACAAATCCTCGAATTTCCATGCCCAACCGTTCACGCAAAAATTTTTTAGCAATCGCACCCGCCGCCACTCGCATGGCAGTTTCACGAGCGGAAGAACGCCCACCACCACGATAATCTCGAAATCCATATTTCATGGTATAGGTATAGTCAGCATGACCCGGACGAAAGGTGTCTTTAATATCGCTGTAATCTTTGGATTTTTGATTGGTGTTACGAATAAGTAAACCTATCGGTGTGCCTGTGGTTTTGCCATCAAACACACCAGAGATGATTTCAACAACATCATCTTCCTTACGTTGGGTGGCAAATTGACTTGTTCCGGGCTTTCTGCGGTCAAGGTCGATTTGTAAATCTGCTTCGGTCAGTGGCAGATTGGGCGGCACGCCATCAACGATGGCCATTAAACCTGCCCCGTGTGATTCACCACAAGTAGTTACGCTAAAAAGTTTTCCGATTGTGTTGCCTGACATTGTTTATCCTGTTTGTCGTCTGTAATCATTGGTTCATGCTTTCTAAAAAAAATCTTTTCTCTATTGTTCGATTATGTTGCCACGAGAATTACTCTTAACAATTAAGCATTTAAAAACTCATAAGCATTTAAAAACTTATATTTTTTAAGTAAAGCACTTAATATATTTCACATTCTAAATGATATTCTTTTATGGATTTTGATTGCACAATCACTTCTCTAAAGTTTAAATTTTTAACAGGGTTGTCAATGGTTAAAAATCTCGGAACTTCATTTAGATTTAAAACCAAAGTTAAAATATAGTCATTTTGATATTCTTGGGCTTTTAAATACTCATTTTCTGTTAAACGAATTTTACCTTTATTTTGGCGAATGCCTTTAACTTACTCACCTTTCACATACTCCGCAAAATGCTCCCGATTTTCTATCAACTCATCATAATCCATCGCAAAAATCCCATGCCCACCATGTGCAAAGCTAAGCCAATCAAACTGAATGTTAGGATAAGCTTGACGCAACGCCCACGCACTATCACCCACTTCACACACCAACAACCCATCATTGCTCAGATAATCTGAAGCATGGTACAAAATCTGATGCACCAAATCCAAGCCATCTTGCCCTGCCGCCAACGCATGGTCAGGCTCATGTAAAAACTCAGGGGGCAAATCTGCCATGGTTGCCGCATCGACATAGGGCGGATTGGTCACAATCAAATCGTATTGGTTGTTAGCAGGTAATTTATCAAACAGATTTGATTCAATCAGATTTACCTGATGTTCAATGCCATGATGCTCCACATTCACCGCCGCCACTTCTAGGGCATCTTTATCAATATCAGACGCATCAACAGACGCATCAACAAATCGACTGGCCAAAGCGATGGCAATGCACCCTGACCCTGTGCAAAGGTCTAAAATGCGATCTGGCTGTGGCAAATGTTTTCTTGCCAGCCCATGTTCATGCCAATGAGTGGCTTTATCGGAGGTTTGTGTCCCAACAGTCTTGGCAAATTCATTGGTTTCAAAATAAGGATAAAACTGCTGACGAATCAGCTCTGCAATGGGAGACCTTGGGATAAGCACTCGTTCATCCACATAAAACGGCAAATCACAAAAGTAAGATAAATTAATCAAATAGCTTAAAGGCTTGCGTTCAATGATACGCTGTTCAAGTAAGGTCAAAATGGCGTGCTTTTCCACATCAATCAAACGACAATCTAATATCGACTCATCAGAAAAACAATCCAATGACAACGCATACATCACCAACGTGTTGGCTTCAACAAAGGGGTCTGTTGTTCCTTGTGCCACCACCACATCATGCTCTTTTAACGACGTCACCACAAAACGAATAAAATCACGAATGCTGACCAGTTGCTGAGATGCTTGAGCCAAGCTATTTGCTAAATGACTGCCCATCAAGCCAAAGTCAGCTTGTTCATCACACACATCATTGACATGATTAAAGTTGTTTGGTGAGTTGTTTGATAGATTGTTAAGTGAATGGGTATCTGAATGTGTGTTCATCGTCATATACTGTCCTTTAACGAAAACCTTTAATGAAAATATGATGGCAACTGAAACATGATGTGAGCGAAAAAAGCTTTTTTAACCTTTTTATCTTTTTAACCTTTTTATTAAGTTAAAGAAATGTATTAACTTCATAAATATTGTGTTGGTTAGATTCGATATTATGTCATCTTAGAGGGCAAATTGCTATAATAGAACGTTTGATGACATTCGTGTCCGTTTTCATCGTGTCCGTTTTCATAAGGAAAACTCATGCTTGCTATGAACTCAATCATCGACCAAACCACAATATCCCCATCAAACCAGCAACACAAACAGCAACAAAGATGGGTTAAGCCCATTGTTCGCTCCATGACGCTGGCCAGCATCATCACCAGCGTCATGGCAACCAGCTCACTGGCAATGGCGATAACCGATGAACGCCAATTTCAGCACCGTCCCAACACAATGATGCCCCTACAAAATGAGGCACAAAATGATGAAATCTTAATCATCAATCACGATGACATTAATGACGGCATTGATGACGGCATTGAAACCAACACCAGTCTTGCCAAACAACTGGCAGATGATAATGACATCGACGCAGGAGAAGCCATCGTTAACGACGACAGTCTCGGTAACATCGACACTCAATCGATTGATAGCATCACGCAAAGTACTCAGCCTGCCACACCTTATAACCAGAACATCACTTTAAGTCAATATGCCAAAGAGGTCAATCGTATCCATTGGTATGAAGGCATGAAACAAAACAACGCCATGACCGCCAAACTGCAAGCCCTGCTTGATTGGAACCACGCATCACCAGGTCCAATTGATGGCGGTTGGGGCATGAACAGCATTAAGGCACTCAAGAACTTTCAAGCCATGAAAGGGCTGAAACAAACTGGTAAAATGGACACTGCCACTTGGCAAGCCTTAAACAAAAACATCTCTGCCAGTGAACCTGTGCTAAAAGCTTATACCATCACCAAGGAAGATGTAAAAACCAACTTTGCAACCACACCATCAGGTAGCCAAGCCAAATCAAAAATGAAAGGTTTATATTATCAAGACATTTATGAAATGCTGGCAGAACGTTTTCACATGGACGTACGGTATCTTAAAAAACTCAACACCAACAAAAAATTTGTAGAAGGGGACATCATCACCGTCTATAACCCTGGCAAAACGCTCAACCGAACCATCACTCGTGTGGTCGCCAATAAAGCGGACAAAACCTTATATGCTTATCATGGAGACACCTTAGTCGCCACCTACCCAACCACCGTTGGCAGTACTGCCACACCATCACCACATGGCACATTTAAAATCGTTAATAAAGTAAAAATGCCTTGGTACAAATCCACAGTGGGCGAAGGAGAGGACAAACAAGTATACATGTTGCCCCCCGGCCCCAATAGCCCAGTTGGGGTGGTATGGATGGGGCTAAATAAGCCATCTTACGGCATTCATGGTTCACCCATTCCAGAGGGCATCAGCCGTCAAGCATCACATGGCTGTATCCGTCTTACCAATTGGGACGTGTTAGAAGTGTTTGCCAACATTCAAAATGGGGCAAAAGTTGAGCTAAAATAATTGAACGAAAATGATAAAAGCTTTTTTTATAAAAACTTGTCTTGAATGCTTGAATACCTACTAATCACTTGACCTATTTTACCCAAAAAACCGACAAAGCAAAAAGCCGACAAACATAATCAATGTCGGCTTTTTGCTTTTTTGTCTCAATTCACGGCATCATCATTGGCTGCCTTGTTGTCTTATGATGGCGAAACAGGCTATGACAACTCATTACGGCCAATTTGGTTTACCTTTTTGGTTAAGACATACGCCACTGGTGCAGACACCACCGCTCCAACAATCACCGCTGTCCAAATGTGTGGGATTTCATCATAGCCCACCACCAATGCAATGATCATCAAGACACCGATAATAACGGTTGTTGTCATGGAATATAGCATACTTAACAGTGCCCAGTTCATGCAATTCTCCTTAAATAATGAGATAAGCGGATAACAAATCAGACAATGAATAAATTTGATTGTTTGTATTTAACCTTTATCTTTAACCATAGTTATACACTTTTTATCTCAATATGTATGTTAAAAGTGTGTCTATATCGAACAAACTTTTCCCTATTACTATCAAGGATTTTAGTGTATGATGTTGGTGTCATTATCAATATAAAATCCGTCAATATAAAATCCAAGGTGCCTCAAATCAGATACCTCAAATAATGTACCCCAAATGATGTCTTAAATATGGTTGTCAATATTTTTGTAACCGATGTTATCCTTGCTTTAATCATTACCCCATTATCCAGTATAATCCCAACATGACAATCCCAGCATGCTTTTGTTACTCTAAACTTTTGTTATTCTAATTTTTGTATCGCAATTTTTTATATACCAACTTTTGACATATCAACAAGGACTTACCATGAATGATGATAACACCTTAACCACTGATAACGCCAATATCAACCAAGATGGCGAACCAGTAGCCAAACAACAAGTGTCTAATGAATCTGCTTTAGACATGATGAAAGGCTTGCATGAGCATGAACAGCACGAAGATTTGGACCAAGAAAGCTCATTGCTTGATTAATTTGGTTAGATGACCAAGTTGTTAAATTGCCAAGTTAATGATGCCAAAGTTCGTTATGACTGCCAATACTGCCAATCACAGAAGCGATCGCAATTTTGATGGTGTGGCAAGCCACTTTGCCAATAAGGTTTATGGCAGTCTAAAGGGTGATATTCGCCTGGCAGGGTTACAAGCAGATATTTTTCCTTGGGTAAACCAACAAAGTGAGCGACTTGGGCGACCGTTACGCATCTTAGATGTGGGGGCAGGATTGGCACAGCTCAGTCAACAACTGGCAATGATGGGGCATGATGTGGTTATCAATGATGTGTCTGCTGACATGCTACAACTTGCTCAACAATCTTGGCAACAGCTTAATCAAAGCCAGTTTAATAAAAGCCATCAAACAACGTTAGAGCAAACAAAGACTAACAATTCTCATTGTGTGAATGGTAACATCATTTGGTTACATTGCCCTTATCAAGAATTGACCACTCAACTATGTGTCATGTTTGATTTAGAACAATATGAGGGCTATTTTGATTTGATTTTAAATCATGCAGTGCTTGAGTGGCTGGCAGAGCCTGCTGATTTTATTGCTTTTGCCAAAGTATGGCTACACGATGATGCCATGTTGTCATTGTGTTTTTATAATCCAGCCAGCTTTGTGTATCGTAACTTGGTGATGGGTAATTTTAAACTGCTTAATCGAGATGATTATCAAGCTGATACGGACAAAAGTCTGACTCCCAATCACCCTGTTGAGATAACTCAAGTGCGTCAATGGCTGACGATGGCAGGCTTGATAGAATCATCAGTACGTGGGCTTAGGGTGTTTTATGATTATACCACCCATAAGCGTGGTGGGCTTGCCAATGACCAAGCGGTGATTGAGATGGAGTGCCATTATGGCATGATTGAGCCTTATAAATGGTTGGGAAGATATTTACACATCATGGCAACACCACAACACAAATGACAACCAGTAATTAACAACAAGCATCAAAAAAAAACAAGTATCAACAACATCAATGGATTAATGGATAAAACTGCCTAAAATGCCATTCACCATCGCTTCGGTACGCAAAATTCGCTGACCATGACGCATGGCAACAAAGCCGTATCGGACAAATAACGCAACTTCAAAATCTATCCACCCCCCTTCTGCCCCAATGGCAAGCACATACGGTTTGAGGGCATTGTCATGAGTGTGCAAAGAAACCAACAAATTGACCAATTCGTTATCCGCATAAGGGTGAGCAATCATCGCTGTTGGATAAAAGCGTCGTGTTACCAATGATGACATCTGTGTCGGTAAAGCTTTGCCAAGTTGACTGGACTTAAATAAGCACTGATGACCACTTTGTCCATTGAACTGAGCAATCATGCCACTTAAGTCATCTTCAACAAAAGGACGCAAACGTTTTTTAAAATAGACATTAGGAGCAATGGTATCCACTGCTTGTTGTAAGCCTTCTTGTATGAATTCTGGCACACGCTTAAGCAAGGGCGATTGCCAATAGCTTTTTTGGCTGCGATGGCTGTTAACCAAGATAATATCATTCACCCCTAAAGCCGTCATGTCAATGATAAGCCGTCTTAACACTTTTGGTCTGGGAAGTGCCAATATGACACTCACGCCAAGCTTGGGCGGTGGTGGTTGGGTGAGTGTTACTGTGTCTAGCGTTATGGTGGTGTCGGTCATGTGAGCGATGCGAGCCACGCCCAAGTTTCCCCCCAATTGACCAATTTTAATTGGGTCATTGATGCCACGTTTTAACACATTTTTGATATGAGCAAGTTGGTTGAGCTCAGTGATGCTGGCAGTATGATGCGACTTACCGTCTGCTGATGTATGGACAGTAAAATCTGCCTTAGGTAATAAAATGACATTCATGATTGACTTGACCTCACTTCACCTCACCAATGACAGTTAATAACCAATGGCAGTTAAAATTGGTTGCATCTGCTGTTGTTGTGCGTGTTGATGACTTTGTACCAATGCTTGACCACTCATACCTGCTTGAAGTGCTTGTTTTGGCTCTGTTAGCCAAATATGCAATTGTTGAGTAACTTGCTCAATCGCTTGCTCTTGAGTTTTATCTATTGCTAACTGCCACAATGCACCCACTTGTCTGAGTTCATCGACAATGCTTTGACAAGATTGGGTATATGCACCCATAATGACAGGCACACCAAGCTGTACCGCTTCGATGGGGTTGTGTCCACCAATATTGACAAAAGACCCTCCCACCACCGCCACATCTGCTAAGGCATAAAAACCCATCAATTCACCCATGCTGTCTGCCAAATAAACTTGAATATCCGTGGCAATCACTTGTTTAGGGTTGTTACTGCGTCGCTGCCAAGTAAAACCAGACACATTCAGCAAACTTGCCACATCGTTAAAACGTTCAGGGTGTCTTGGCACAAGGATAAGCAGGGCATCAGCAAAATCGCTTAATAAACGTTGATGAACCGCTAAAAATAATGCTTCTTCGCCCGCATGGCTGCTACCCAACACATAGATGGGACGGCTCACATTCTCGCCTGCCTGTTTTGTCTGCTGAGTTTGTAATAAAAAACCAAAGTCCACATGTTCATCACGGTGATTGTCTTGTATTTGCCATTTTAACGATGGGGCAAGCATGGTCTGTGTTGCTCCTAGTTGCCTAAAACGCTGTGCCGATAAATCATCTTGCACGATGATGCCAGTCAGGTTGTGCATCATACTTTGGCTTAATTTGGCAAAAGTTTGATAACGTTTGGCAGATTTGGCAGACAGTCGAGCATTGACCAAAAAAGTGGGAATGCAACAACGTTTTAACTCATATAACGTATTTGCCCACAATTCAGTTTCAACAAATAAGGTTGCCACAGGTAACACTTGCTTTAAAAATGCCTGTATGACTTTTGGCTCATCAATAGGCACAAACCCATGACGAACACGTCCATCAGCAATCTCTTTGGTAAACAACGACCGTCCACGAGCATGCCCTGTGTGTGTGGTGTTGGTCAGATAAATATCAAACCCTAATGCCAAAAAAGCACGCAGCATGGGGGCAATGGTATTCATCTCACCAAGCGATACCGCATGTATCCAAATGCAACCAAAGTCTGTATTGACACCAGCAAGCTTGTTGCTTGTGTCATTTGCCATTAACTTATCTGATGTTAATTCGTCTGTCATTAACTTATCTGACGTTAACAGTGATGTTGGGGCTTGCTGTTTTGTGTGATAACGCTGACCAAAGCGGTCAGCAATCTCTTGCTCATAGTAAGGATTGGCACAACGCTGATGGCGATACCATAACCACCAGTGATAAAATGGCTGAGCAATGCGTATCAGCAATCGATAATACAAGGGTGGTTTTTTGGCAAACGTCGATTGCTGGGTGATGGTCGTTTTATTTATCATCTTAAGGGTGTCTTTATCATCTTAAGGGCATCAATATTCGAATACGAGACCTAAGGAAGGGCATGATACCTTAGGTTATTAAACAATCATCACAATCAAAATTGCCACCACCGCCACAGCTGCCATCAACTTGATTAACCGATCATCACTTTTTATCTCTTCTTGACGTTCAGCAATCATCATCTGAGCCAAATCCATTTGTTTTATCAGATTTTTGGCTTCTTCATGCCCTTTGTCTGCTGCTAAATTTAGCCAATGCCGCCCCATATTGACATCAACATTCACCCCCAATCCCTGATAATACAGCTTGCTCATCATTCGCATGGCTCTGGGGTCTTGGGCATTAGCGGCGGTTTGTATCAGCATCAAACCTTGTTGTTGGTTGTCATCAAACCATTTACCTTGCATCAGATACACTGCCAAATGCAACATGGCATCACTATTACCTTGCTCTGCCAGTTTTTTTAATGCTGATTTTGCTTGATTTAGGCCATCTTGTTGTTTTTGGGTCAGTTTGCTAAGCACAGCCTGCTTAGCATCATCAAGCGTGGGATACGCTTTATCTAACCGCACAAAAAACTGACTGACCTTTTGATACGCCAAATTGCCAACATTTTGTTGTACAGGCATGGTCATGATGTCTTGCATCAATTCAGCAAAAATACCATGACTGGCAACGATGGATTTAACCGATGCCATACCAACTTTGGCTGTTGGTATGGATTGCGACACCGAATGCTTCACTGAACCTTGGGCTGAACTTTGGGTTAAATTTTGTGATAAAACTTGCACACTGTCTTGAAATGTGGCGGGCGTTTGTGAATTGGTTGGTGGTTGCTGAGCATTTGCCTGATTTGTCATGGTTGATGCTGTCTGCGGTGGGCTTTTTTGTGGTAAGCGTTGTTGTGGTAAGTGTTGTTGTGGTAAGTGTTGTTGTGGTAAGTGTTGTTGTGGTAAGTGTTGTTGTGGTAAGTGTTGTTGTGGTAAGCGTTGTTGTGGTAAGCGTTGTTGTATCGCTTGATACAGCCCACTAGGCACACGCATGTCTGTTTGTATTGAGCGTATCACATTATCAAAACTGCCAAATAAGCGATTGATGATCGGCTCAAGAACAAAAAACATCTCAGGTTGCTTGATGGTTGCTACCGTAATTTTTGCCAGCCGGGCATCTGTGCCATCAGCATATTGCACCGCCAACGCATGTACCCAATCTTGAGCCATCGCTTTTTGAGCATTGTTTAATTGCCCCACTTGGGTCATCAGCTGATGCTGACCGTACCATGTTGGCGGATGTTGCCATTGTTCTGCCAACACTTGACCTGCATAATGACCAATAATCAACAACAGACTGACAAAACGTTCATCTGCCAATAATCTTCGTTGCATGTCAGCGGTGTTCACGCTTTTTTGAGCTTGGGTGAATGTTTTTATCAGCTCTTGGCGAAGATGTGTGAGCATCGCATCAATGCGTTGCAAACTCAGCAAACTGCCATCTAGCTGGCATTGGCGTAACACGCTTTCATACGCCACTGTACCTGACGGCAAGGCATGGTTATGATAATCTGCCCAAAGATGGTTGGCATGTAAGTTTAAATGGTTGTGGTCAATCGCCATGGTCTGTCATCGCTATTTTATCAAAGTTGTTTTATTGAAGTGATGTTAACAAAATTATTTGAGCAAGTTATTTGAGCAAGGTTATTTTAGCAAAGTTAAATGGGTTAAGCTTAATACAATCAGCACCAACCACGCAATCGCCATACCTGCCTTGACAATTCATCATAATAACATCAGTATGATAAAATCAGTCAAACATGGCATACCTTTTTTGATACAGATTGGTTATACTATCTTTTTTATGACCAACAAACCTTTAAACCTTTGTGCTTGGCAAACCTTTGTAACTAAAAAATGTATCATTGGCAAAATTGATGCTTGGAAAAATCAAAAGACATTAAACTCAGCCATGAGCAGCAAAGCCACTGACCAAACTAGGTTTTCAATGCACAGTATCTTATTCACCAATAACCTTTAGGATATTCTGTTGTCCACTTTAGACGCACCCCACACATTTCGTTATTTTCATCAACTGCCACTGAATCCAGCGGTAAAAAAGGCAGTCAAAGCGTTAGGATTTAGCGAACTGACCCCCATTCAAGCCCAAATTTTACCACACACGTTGGCTGGGCAAGATGCCATCGGTCAAGCCCAGACAGGCACAGGAAAAACCGCCACATTTTTGCTGACCATAATTGAAGCCTTACTTAAACGTCCCTTTAGCAACCACGAAACTCGCTATGTGGGTGAGCCAAGGGCAGTTATCTTAGCACCCACCAGAGAGCTGGCACAACAAATCCATGATGACTGTCTTGAATTGACACGCTTTTGTGATTTACATAGCGTGTGCGTCATGGGCGGCAAAGATTATGACGCTCAAATCCAAGCCATTGACCAAGAATATTTAGACATTTTAATCGCCACGCCCGGACGGCTGATTGACCTACTGCATAAGCATCATCTGTTTTTGGACAGGGTGGAAGTGCTGGTGTTAGACGAAGCTGACCGCATGCTAGACATGGGATTTATCCCAGACATCAAACGCTTGGTGCGAAAAATGCCTACCAATACTGAACGGCAAAGTCTGCTGTTTTCTGCCACCTTTAACCAAGACGTGATGAACCTTGCGTATCGCTGGTTATATCAGCCTGTGTTTATTGAGATTGAGCCAGAACACAAAACCAGCGAACTGGTTGAACAAAAATTTTATCTGCTAAGCGATGAGCAAAAACTCACCGCCATTGAACACATATTGCAAGATGATGCCGTTAATAAGGTCATCATCTTTGCCAATCGCAAAACACAAGTCAAATGGCTCTATGATAAACTCAAACCCAACCACCAAGTTGTGATGCTCTCAGGTGATGTGGAACAAGCCAAACGAGAACACCATTTATCTCGCTTTAAAGAGACAAAGACCAAAATCTTAGTCGCTACCGATGTGGCAGGGCGGGGCATTCATGTTGATGATGTCAGCCACGTCATCAACTACAGTCTGCCTGAGCAACCTGATGATTATGTGCATCGCATTGGTCGGACAGGACGTGCTGGACAAACAGGCATCAGCATCAGCCTTATCAGTGAAGATGATGCCTTTAACTTACCTGCCTTAGAAAGCCATCTACAAACCACATTACCATTGGAGCAATGGCGATAGGTTAATGACCATGATGTGAATGGTCTTGATGTGAATGACCATGATGTGAATGGTCTTGATGAGTGGGTGATTGAGTGTCTTGATGCAAATGTATGTGGTGATGAGCATGACCGTGTGAACCATGTCCATGATGACCACCGTGGTGCATTGCCATTGGCACAACAATCACTGCCAGCCCTGATAACACCATCACCGCCCCATTCAGTTGACGCAAACGCAACCTACCAATTTGCTGATGCAACCAGCCTACGGTCTCTTGTGTGGCAACCAACATCGGTACTGTCCCCAGACCAAAAGTGAACATCAATACCGCCCCTGTTGCCACATCATGACCAACCACCGCCATTAACAACGCCCCATAAACCAAACCACACGGCAAATAACCCCACAATAACCCAGCCATCAATGCTCTAGGAAACGTGGTCAGTGGAAATATTTTTTGACGCAGTGGGGCAAGCCATTGCCAAAATTTCATGCCCACCTTTTCTAATTTATTAAGAAGTGGCACACCCAACATGGCAACACCAATCAGCACCAACACCAACCCTAATAAAATGCGTGGCAAATGACTGCCTGTCATTAATGGTTCTAGCACTGTCGTCCCTATCAGCCCTGCAATGATGCCAAGCACAGCATAACTGAGCAAACGACCAAAATGATACAACGCTATCAAGGCTCGTTTTTTGCCTGCACTCACCCCTTGCATGGACAACCCAAAGGCAGTAACAAGCCCCCCACACATGCCCAAGCAATGCGGCGAGCCCAAAAAACCCATCATAAATGCAGCCACAATCAACGCCAATGACATCACCCACCTCTTTATTTAGATTGTGTAAAATTTAGGTTGTGTAAAATAAAAATGGCTTAAAACCAGAGCCAACATCGTTAACAGTGTAGAGCGTTAACAGTATTGATCTTTATCAGTGTTGACCGTGTTTGCCACCTTGACCATCAGTGTTGACCGACTGGTTCGACTGTAACTGCTCACGGCGTGCTTGCCTATCGTCCAAGATGATGCGTTGTGATGCGTTATCCAAATCCTCAAATTGATTAGACTTCACCGCATAGCGTATTGCCCAGATACCAATCACAAACAGCATCAAACTTAAAGGGATAAGCAAAAACATACTGGTCATGGAAATTCTCACGCTAAAATCTGTCAACAGTTTATCACATTATGACAATGAATGATGGGATTGATATTCATCAAACATGAAATAAAACATGCAACCGACGTATGACCGACAATGACAATAAAATGATGCCAACATGATGATAAAATGATGATAAAATTCCTTTTTTCCTTTTTTCCTTTTTTCCTTTTTTCCTTTTTTCCTTTTACTGTTTAAAAATCAGAGCAAATGATGACATCTTCAGCACGACCATTACAAACATTGATTGTCGAACACAATCCTAATAACCAAGCCATGGACAGTGCGGTCATTTGGCTACATGGCTTGGGAGCAAGTTATCATGACTTTGAGCCAATCGTGCCACAGCTTGGCCTCAATCAACATTTGGCAGTGCGATTTATTTTTCCACAAGCCCCCAATCGCCCTGTAACCATCAACGGTGGTATGAGCATGCCAGCGTGGTATGACATCATTGAGATGAGTCTGGACAGAAAAGTAGATGTGGCTCAAATCCAAATATCAGCAGAACAAATTACTCAGCTGATACAAGAGCAAATCACTCAAGGCATTGACAGCAATCGCATCATACTGGCTGGCTTCTCACAAGGCGGTGCTGTGGTCTATCACGCAGGATTAAGTTACCCCAAACCACTGGCAGGATTGCTATGCTTATCAACGTATTTGGCAACCCCCCATCAAATCACTTACCACCCAGCCAATCAAAACACACCCATTAAGATTGACCATGGCACGCATGACCCTGTTGTTCCTGCCATTTTGGCACAACAAGCTTATAAACTGCTTCAAAGTCAAGGTTATGATGTGAAATTCAGCACATTTTCCATGGCACATCAGGTTTGTATGCCTCAAATTCATCAGATTGGTGAGTGGTTCAATGACTTGCTTGGATAACTCTATCTTAATGTCATCAAACAATCCACCCCTCGAATGTCTTGCTGTTGCAATGCCACAGGGTATAATGGCACATGAGCAAAACTTTGTTGTATTTCAGCAAGCAGGTACTGTTGACGCTCAGCCCGCCGTTGCCAAAAAGGGTCGGTTTGCTGGGAGTCAATTAATTGATTAACCACGATGCCACTGATGGGCAATTTAACGGCGGTTAATTGTTCTACCGCTCGCTTGGTTTCAGCAATCGGTAGGTTATCAGCCACCATCACCAGCACAATGCCAGTTTGGCTGGCATCATGCAACAGGTTACCTGCATGAGCAAATAGGCGTTTGCGTTTATCCAATACCATCACCGCCTGCTCCCAGCGGTCGGGGATATGATGAGTAAATGGGTTGGAAAAGCCTTTTTTATTGACTGCTGTGGCACTGGTTGTTGTGGTACTGCTGGTTGTGGCATCACTGGTGGCAAGTTTATTGACGGTTAGATGGTTGGCGACTGATTTGAGTTTGGCTTGTCTGCGTTGTTGCATCAACAGTCCATCTGTCCACGCACTCATCATCTCAGGCAACATCAAAAGTCTAAGCGTATGCCCTGTCGGTGCAGTATCAAAAATAATGTGGCGATAGCCTTGTTCGGTTGCATCTACCAAATGCTGGCACATGGCTTCTAACATGGCGGCTTCTTGAGCTCCAGGGGCGGTTTTGGACGCATGCAAATGCTCTTTGATTTTTGGTAACATCTCGGGGCTGGCATAGCCTTTGATGGTGTTTAATACGTGAGCAAAATGCTTATCAACCATCACTTCTGGGTCAAGTTCAATCGCATCAAGATAAGGCGTGATGGCGGTTGTGTCATTAGATAACTTGATTTGTAAGACATCACCCAAGCTATGAGCAGGGTCGGTGGAGATGATGAGCGTTTTGTGTTGCCTATTGGCAAATTGGCTTGCAAGGGCTGCTGCCATGGTGGTCTTACCCACACCACCTTTACCACCGACAAAGATAATCGGACGTTCGCTTAAACCATCTACCAACTGATGAAATGGTCGGTTTAACATCAGCAACACCCCATCATCAGCAACACCCCATATGGTTAAAGGGGCATTTTTCCATACCCATACGCTGATGCCATTCATGAAAGTTTTCTAAAAATAACGGTTGCAATTCCATGGCATAAAATACCGCAGGATTGGCAATACCCAAACTTTCACTAAACAGCAAAAGCATAAAAAAATCCTCTTCATCTTTAGCTGCCCGTGCCATCGTTTGCCGATAGGGAGCATGATAAAATTCATTTAACCCCATTAAAAAACGCCCCCACCAACTTTGTGTGGACGCTGTTATTTGGTTTATTTTACCCTCAGTTGTGAAGTCATTATTTGTCATCATGATATGAGCTGATGCCTATTTTAAAATGCTTAATTTAAAATGCTTAGTTTAAAACATTTGGTTTAAGATGCTTTGGTTCGATGAATGTGCCATTCTTTTCTTAAAACAGAGAAGCTTTCAAACGCCACCATGATGGTCGCAATCAAAATCACAATGTCTAAGAAAATCAATAGCCAGTTACCATCGGTATAAAAGGTTTTTAGCTGTAATAACAACGCAAACACGGACATCACCAACAAAAAGCTCAATGGTGCAAGGGTATACCACACGGTTTTGCCATGACGCAATAAAATCACGGTAACAATCATCAAGGTCAATGCCGCCATCAACTGATTGGTTGTGCCAAATAATGGCCAGATAATCATGCCACCAGAGCCGTCAATACCACCTGCCCCAAACGCCAACAGCAGACACGTTCCAACCGCCAGCAAGGTGGCGACTGACCCTTTTTGTAGGGCTGGCAGATGATAAATTTCACCAAATTCTTGAAAAATATAGCGTTGCAAACGCACGCCTGTGTCCATTGTTGTGCCTGCAAACAATGCCGCCATCACTGTCAGCATGGTTTGTGATAACACAATCTCAATGCCAACACCTTGGTTTAAAATGGTCGCACCACCATCAATAAACGCCCCAATAGAGCCATCGCCAAACTTTTGATATACCGCTTGCCAATCAGCAAAAGACGCAAAGCCTGCCGTGGCAGCCAAAATTGCCCCCAACGCCAAAAGTCCTTCACCCAATGCACCAAAATAACCGACAAAACGGGCATCTTCTTCTTGGTCAATTTGCTTAGATGTTGTTCCTGTTGCCACCAAACCATGAAATCCTGAAATCGCCCCACAGGCAATGGTCACAAACAACAGTGGCATGATGGGCGGTGTTCCTGCTGGCAAGTTGGTATTAAAGGCAGGGGCAACCACATCAGGCGACGCAATAAAAATGGACGCATATAATAAAATTAACCCCACGAACAGCTGTAAGCCATTGATATAATCACGGGGTTGTAACAACACCCACACAGGCAATAATGATGCAACAGCAGCATAGGTAAACAAAATCAAAATCCACACCGCATTATCAGGCAAACCCATCACCATCTCTGGCAACACAATGGGAAACATCGGACCAAAATATATCAACGCATAAAGGGCAATCACCCCAATCAATGAGACAATCGGCAAATTCATCTTAAACCGATAAATGCACTGACCGATGATGAACGCCACCACCAATGCTCCCCAAACAGGCAGCACAGATGATGGTGTTTTTATCATCATGTTGGCAATCGCCACACCAAACACCGCATTCACCATCAATAACAACAAGAAAATCACCACCATCATCAAGGTGCGTACACGCCCACCCATGACACTGCCAGCAATCGTACCAATGGACTGCCCCTTATTACGTATGCTTGCCCACACAGCAGACATGTCATGCACGCCTGCCATGAACACTGTGCCAAACACCACCCAAATAAAGGCAGGTACCCAACCCCAAATCACCGCAATCGCAGGACCAATAATCGGTGCCGCTCCTGCCACTGAAGTAAAGTGATGCCCCCATAACACAAACTTATTGGTTGGCACATAATCCACCCCATCTTGTAGGGTATGGCTGGGTGTGGTTCGAGAATTGTCCAGCCCTAAAATGCGACTGGCAACAAACTTAGAATAAAAAAAGTAACCTAAGAGCATGCCCATCACGCCCAAAACCAAAATAATGACACTGTTCATAAAGCATCTTCCTTGCCAAAACCATCAGCAAAATAAAGAATGAATAATAAAAAAGCTAAAAAGTAACATCACAACTGCAACAGTGTAGCAAAAGTTATGCCATGACACATCATTTTTTATCCATCATTTTTTATCCATCATTTTTCACATGTCATTTTTTTATCCATCATTTTTTACCTCATAAGCCATCGCAAAGTCCATTAACCGCCACACTTCATACAAACATATCGCCACACTATTGGACAAATTTAAACTGCGAGAAGTCGGTAACATGGGTAGCCTTAGCCAATTGTTTTGCCCAATGTCTTCTCGAATGTCATCAGGCAAGCCATTTGTTTCAGAACCAAACACCAACGCCAAATCAATCAAGTTGCCTGTTTGACTCATCACTTGTTTCTTATCAGCGACATAATCCGCCACGACATCATAAAATGGTCGGCTTTGTTTGGTTGTTAATGCCAATAATGTATGACAATTATCATTGCTTAGGCTATTTTTTAGATGTTGCCAATCATCATGCACCTGCATATGGGCATATTCATGATAATCTATCCCTGCTCGTCGCAACTTCTTATCATCTAAATCAAACCCCAAAGGCTTCACCAAATGTAAAACTGCCCCTGTATTGGCACATAATCGAATGATGTTGCCTGTGTTGCTGGGTATTTTTGGAGCGACTAAGACGATATGAATTTTAAAGGAATTTGTTTTTGTCATGCTTAACCTACTTACCAATATTTATTTGCCAAAATTTATTTGCCAAATATTATTTGGTTACCAATAGAATGGGGCTGATTATCAGTGATGATATTGGCATGATTGTGTCAGCCCTAATTGTGTCAATCCTATTTTTTATAAAAATTCTGCAATCACTTGGTTCAAATAGCGCCTGCCCAACTCAGTGGCACAAACGGTATGACCATCGTCAATCGCTCCATTTTGAATCTGTAACAACCCCTGCTGTTGCAATCGCTGTATGGTCAAATCAACGCTTGCCCATGCCAGCCCTGTACGTTCACCAAACAACCGTGAGGTAAAGCCTTGCGACAGACGTAAAGCATCCATCATAAATTCCCCAACCAGCTGATTATTGTTAATGACATCTAAAGAAACCATCTTAGGGGCAGTTTGATAAGTCAAATAATCCTTTGGCAACCGAGATTTGCTAAAACGACACACAACAAATGCCCCATCATCATGATGATTGATGACATCACTTGTACCACCCATCATTGCCAATGTGTCTTTTAATGTGTCAGTATCCGTGGTGATTTTGCCATGTGCCCCTGCCCCTATTGCCAGATAATCACCAAATTGCCAGTAATTCACGTTATGGCGACAAGGCATGTCTTGCTTACTGACCCATGCTGAGATTTCATAATTGTTAAAGTTGGCTTGCAACAGTGCTGTCCGCCCCATATGTTCAATATCTGCCAACCCATCTTCATCGGGCAAGATGGGAGGACGACGATAAAATATCGTGTTTGGTTCAATGGTCAGCTGATACCAAGATAAATGTGTCGCTCCTGCGTCTAACGCTTGGGTCAAGTCGCTCAAAGCAGAGCTGGGCGTTTGCTTAGGTAAACCGTGCATTAAGTCCACGTTAAGCCGATGAAACCCTGCCTGCCTTGCTTGTTCTATGGCCGTTTTTGCCTGTGTGCCATCATGAATACGCCCCAATCGTGCCAAATGATTGGCATCAAAACTTTGTACCCCAATGGATAAACGGTTAATGCCAAGTTTAAGATATTTAGCAAAAGGGGCATGTTCCACCGTACCAGGATTGACTTCCAAAGTAATCTCAATATCATCAGTAAAGCGATATTGCCGTTGCAAGCCCACAAACAACCGCTCAAACTCAGCCACTGGTAATAATGAAGGCGTGCCACCACCGATAAAAATAGAGCCAATAGGGCGTTGTTGTGCCAATGCCACTTGAGCGTTGGCATCTGCCAACAGAGCATCAACATACGCCGTAAATTGGTCAGCATCGGTCAATGGGTGTGAATTAAAATCACAATAGGGGCATTTTTTAATGCACCATGGCACATGAATGTACAATGCCAATGGCACACACTTTGGGTCTAATAAAGATTTCGACATGTGGATTGCTTTTTTGGGTGAACAATGAATCAACAAACGCTGGTTTTGCCAACGATTGTCTGTTAAGGTAGCGAGTTTATGCTGGCATCTATCTAAATGTTACTGAGCTTTTGCTAAAAAAAAGAGGGAGTATTTTCCCTTTTTTGACCATCGATTTTTGTATTTAAACACACATTTTGTATTTAAACGCAAATTGTAGCAACCCATCTTTTTAATTACCAGTTGAATTGTTCAATTCACGATTTTGTTTTTTTTACTTTTGTTTTTGTTTTTTTACCTTTTTTGTTTTTTTTACCTTAGGGTTTTATGACATACAGGTACTTATGGCTTTATTCACTCGGCTTACCATCACTCAATTTACTCAACATAGTCGCCGTCTGTGGTTGTTGGTGATTCCCATTTTGATTACTCAGCTGTGCCAAGCTGCCCTTGGGGTAACTGATGCGATTATGGCAGGGCGAGTTTCAGCATTGGATTTGGCAGCGGTATCGATTGGTTCAGGCATTTGGCTGCCAATATTTTTATTGGCAACAGGCATTTTGATTGCCACCACCCCATTGATTGGTGAGATGGTCGGGCGTGATGAGCATCACCATGTGCCATTTATTACCCAACAATCTTTATGGGCAGCCATGCTGATTGGCGTGATGGGCATGGGGCTGGTCAATGTTGCTCCCTTATTATTGCCATTGATGGGTGTGCCTGACAACATTCAACCATTGGCAACCACCTATTTGCATGGGGTATCATTTGGCTTCCCTGCTTTGGCAGCTTATGCCGTATTGCGTAGCTATTGCGAAGCCTTGGGTCGCCCTGAGCCTGTAACCATCATCAGCATCATCGGCTTGATGGCAAATGTTCCACTCAATTATTGGTTTATTCATGGGGGGCTTGGCATACCTGCCTTAGGTGGTGCAGGTTGTGGGGTAGCAAGTGCCTTGGTGCTGTGGATTGATGTCATGGCATTGGCAACTTATTTGTTTTTTTCATCGCATCATGTGTTTAAACAAACTCGGTTTTTTTATGGCTTTACTCGCCCCAATCGCAACCAAATCCGTAAGTTATTAAAACTTGGCATTCCCATTGGCATTTCTATTTTTTTTGAAGCCAGCCTATTTAGCTTGGCATCATTGGTCATCAGCCCATTGGGTGAGCTTGCGGTAGCCGCCCATCAAGTGGCTTTATCTGTGTCATCACAGTTATTCATGATACCCATGTCCATTGCCATGGCATTGACCATTATGGTGTCTAATCGCTATGGGGAAGGCAATGTCATGACCATGCGTGAAGTCATCATGACAGGTTTGTGCTGGGCGACTGCCATCGCATTTGTGTGTATGCTTGGGGTATTGATGTTTCGGCTGTCATTGGCAAAGATATTTACCGATGATATGGCTGTGCAACAAACCGCCATAACGCTGTTATTATTTGCCGCTGCGTATCAAATCATTGATGCTTGGCAAGTCAATATTGCTGGTATTTTGCGTGGCATGCAAGACACGGCGATTCCCATGTGGCTGACCATGTTTTGTTATTGGTTGGTGGCGTTGCCACTTGGGATATATTTGGTGCGTTTTACTGACATGGGGGCAAAAGGATTTTGGTTGGCACTGGTGATGGGGTTAAGTTTGGCGGCTGTGCTGTTGTCCATGCGATTAAATCAACAATTACAACGTGGTCTAAGCCAGTCAGTTTCTTAAAATAAGAACCACAATAAAAAATAACGGCAACACCTTTGCCGTTATTTCAGTGTATTGAGTCCAACTGACATCAACCTTACACATCAAAACACACATCAATCAATATGCAACCATGATGATGTGTCAGATGTATAAAAAGATGCCTAAAAAAACAAGTCAACCATTAGTCAACTTTAGTTACTTCTTCGGCTTGAAGACCTTTTTGACCTTCAACCACCTTGAACTCAACTTTTTGACCGTCTTTTAAAGAGCGGTAGCCGTCACCTTGAATGGCACGAAAATGGACAAAAATATCTTCACCGCTTTCACGTTGAATGAAACCAAAGCCTTTAGAGTCGTTAAACCACTTAACGACACCTTGTTCACGTTCTGACATAATAAAATTTCCTAAACAAGTGCGACAATCTACCGCAATGAATGCTCAACAAACACGATGTTCACTCAGTTAAATTCACTTAGTTAAATTAACTCAGTTAAAATCAAACAAACTTTGGGTATCTTGCTTACATCACCGAACTAAAAGTTAAAAACAAACAGATAATAGCCATTACCAACATGACTTAAGTCATATTATTGAGTAACATCTTAAATAATATCATTAAGTAACATCTCAGCAATAAATATCATCTAAAATAAATCATAGCATGTAATGTCAAGCTGGCAAAGGTTTTTAACATAAATTTCATCATTTAATGCTGATGATGCTGACAGCCACCAACAACCATGTAACAATAAAGCCATGTCAAAACCATATTAAAGCCATGCCATTCATTGAAAACACCATCATGACACCCATCATACACCTGACATCATCGCCTAAATCATACCTAAGGCATCATTAAGGCTTTTTATATTGAGACTTTTTATGCAATCTACTGTTAATCTGTCAACCCTAAATCACAAAATCCTATTGGTCAATGGGGCAAATCTACAACTACTTGGGCAACGTGAACCACACATCTATGGTAACACCACTTTGGCAGACATCGAAAATCGCCTACGCCAAAAAGCATCTGAGCATGGCGTTGATATCATCAGCATTCAATCTAATCACGAAGGCGAGCTGTTAGACACCATTACCAAACACACAATCAAACATACCCAACAAGCCAACGCCATTCCAGACAACGCCACTGATTTGGTCGATGCCATCATCATCAACCCTGCTGGTTTTACACACACGTCAGTGGTTCTAAGAGATTGCCTACTGGCAACTGCCTTACCCTTTATTGAAGTGCATTTATCCAACATTCATGCCCGTGAGCCGTTTCGCTCACATTCTTACTTTAGTGATGTGGCGGTGGGGGTGATTTGTGGGCTTGGGCATCAAGGCTATGACATGGCACTTAATTACTTTTTAAACACTCTTTATGCTTCTTAAGACCTTTAAGACACGATTAGTTAAGACACGGTTTTTATCATCTGATGATGTCAATAAAATAAGCGACAATACCAAGCGACAACTGACAGTCAACCAAAATACACAGTCAATAAATTTATGCCAACAAAACGACAATAAACACCTGATGAGAGATACTTTATGAGCCAAAGCTCCAAAAAACGCTTTTTAAAACTGGCAGGCATGACCGCAGGCATTGCAGGACGGGCTGCCAAAAATTCTTTTAAACATTTTTCATCTGATGAAGAAGCACGCCTAAAGGCCCGTTCTGAACTCTTGCAAGATGTGGGCATTCAAATCGCCGATACCTTAGGTGAGATGAAAGGAGCGGTGATGAAAGTGGGACAAATCGCATCACAATATAAAGACATTTTCCCCCCTGAAGTGGCAAAAGCACTCGAAAAATTACAAAATAACGCACCGCCCATGCCCTTTAACATCATCAAACAGCAAGTACAAAAGGAGCTTGGCAAGCCCATTGATGAGCTGTATCAACAATTTGATGAATCACCATTTGCCGCCGCTTCCATTGGACAAGTGCATAAAGCCATACTGCCTGATGGCACACCTGTGGTGGTCAAGGTGCAATATCCTGATGTGGAAGACAACTGCGAAAGCGACTTAAAACAAATCCGCATGGCTCTACGACTGACAGGTGTGCTCAATATGAGTAAGTACTTGCAAGAGCAAATTTTTGCTGAAATCCGCCAGAGCCTAAAAGAAGAGTTGGATTATGTCAAAGAAGCCCAAAACTTAAAAGTCTTTGCTAACTTTCACGCTCAGCATGATGGTTTGGTTATCCCAAAAGTCATCGGCAGTCACTGTGCCAAACGAGTACTGACTTTAAGTCAAGAATTGGGTGAGCCATTATCGGTGGCAACAACGTGGGATAATCAGATTAAGCAACGCATCGCCAGCAACTTGTTTCATTTTAGTGCCAGTCAGCTGTTTGAACTATATCGCCTACACTGCGACCCCCACCCTGGCAACTTTGCCTTTCGCCCTGATGGCAGTGTGGTGGCGTATGATTTTGGTGGCATTCGCACCTACAGTCAAGCACAAGTGGATTTGTTTAAGCGGGTGGTGCGTCATGCCATCAAAGCTGATGTAACCGCTCTTGAACAAGATTTGGTGGCGTTGGGGATTCGCCGTCAAGATGATGACATCGTGCCAGCACAATTTTATCACGACTGGCTAGCCATCATGCTAAAACCATTATCCATTACCCCTTATCAACAGGGTTCATTTGATTTTGCTGGCAGTCAAGTGCATCATGACGCCATTGCCAAGGCAAAAGAATCGCTGAAGTATTTTAACCAATTTCAACCATCTGCCACCACCATGATGGTGGATAGAACGGTGTCTGGACAATATTGGAACTTAGTCAATCTTGGTGTTAATATTGACTTATCGCCTTTGGTTAAGCAGTACATTAATCAATATTAAACAATAATTGAACAATCATTAAAAAATCATTAAACAATCATTGACCCATTGAATTTAGCACAAACACGCCAAAACCCAAAACTTAGCCTAGTCAAACATTAAACATGCAAATCATGCCCACAACGGTCACAAAAGTTTGCCCCTGACGCATGACCAAACTTGCCACAGTTAGGGCAAATGATTGGGTGTAGTTGGGGACGCATATTTTTGGCAAGCTCTGATGTAAAAATGCCTGTTGGCACGGCAATGATGGAATAACCCGTAATCATCACCATGCTTGCAATGGCTTGTCCGACGTGAGTTTTTGGGGAAATGTCGCCATAACCAACTGTGGTTAAGGTTACCACCGCCCAATAGATGGATAAAGGAATGCTGGTAAAGCCGTTTTCTGGACCTTCAACCACATACAACACCGAACCAAAAATGGTTACCAGCAACAACACCGCCAAAAAAAACACAAAAATCTTATGACGGCTGGTTTTTAGTGCCGCCACCAAAAAACCTGCCTGTTGCATATAAGTGGCAAGATTAAGTACTCGAAATATTCTAAGCAGCCGAAGTATCCGCACCACCAAAATATAATGCACACCTGCAAAGAACAAACTTAAATAGCTGGGCAACAGCGACAACAAATCAACAATACCAAAAAAACTAAAGGCATAACGCAAACGATTGGGAGCGGAGAACAAACGTAACCCATACTCAATGGTAAATAAAATGGTAAAAAACCATTCAGCATAAAAAAACACCACCCCATATTTTAATCGCATATAAAACACGCTGTCTAACATCACCACAGCAACACTGGCAACAATGACAATCAACAATAAAATGTCAAACAGCCTACCCATGCGTGTGTCTGTGCCTTCGATGATGATGTGAATGTGATTGCGTAAGTTGCTGATGCGATTACTGGAACTGGAGGTTTGTTTCATGTGGTGGCTTGTTTATGTTGATGAGGGTCTTATATGTGAAGTCTTAACAATGTGGGGTCTTAACAGTGGCGATGTGGCATGGAATTGACTATAATAATGCAACATTGACAATGTCATACTTACACTAAAAACAACACGCATGTGATGCACACACCATCTATTATACCAACATTGCATTTAATTGTATTTCATTGATTTAAATTGAATTTAGGAGACATCATGGCTGGACATTCCAAATGGGCAAACATCAAACATCGCAAAGCCAAAGAAGATGCCAAACGTGGCAAAATTTTTACCAAAATTATCCGTGAAATCATATCTGCCACCAAACAAGGCGACCCAGACCCCAACAGTAACCCACGCCTGCGTGCAGCAGTTGAAAAAGCCCTATCCGCCAACATGACCAAAGACACCATTAACCGTGCCATTGAGCGGGGGGCTGGCAATGGTGAAGGTGGTGAGATGAGTGAAATTACCTATGAAGGCTATGGCGTTGGTGGGGTGGCAGTCTTGGTTGAAACCATGACTGATAACGTCAATCGTACCGTGGGTGAAGTGCGTCATGCGTTTAGCAAATATGATGGCAACCTTGGCACATCTGGCTCAGTGGCGTATTTATTTAGCAAACGTGGTGAAATTGTCTTTGATGATGTGTCATTAGAAGATGAAGTAATGATGGTGGCGTTGGACGCTGGGGCCATCGACATTGAAAACGATGGCGAACAGTTATTGGTCATCACCGAGCCTGATGGTTTTGGTCAAGTTAAAGATGCGTTAGACACAGCAGGCTTGGTCTCAGACAATGCTGAAGTGACCATGTCGCCATCTACCACCGCTGAGATTGATAATCTTGAAGACGCTCAAAAAATCATCAAAATGATTGACATGTTAGAAGACTTAGATGACGTACAAGAAGTCTACACCAATGTCTTCATTCATGAAGAGATATTGGCACAACTTTAGTGGCTAGTGGCTCAATGGCTTCAGTAGCTTAGTGGCAAATCTGGTAACACATCTTCTGGTGGCTAAATGACACCCTCATTTATCGGTTTCAAACAATGCTGACACAAACTCTTTTGGTTTAAATGCCTGTAAATCATCGATAGACTCACCCACACCAATAAAGCGAATGGGAATGTCTGCGGTATTTGCAATGTTAAACACCACGCCACCTTTGGCAGTACCGTCAAGTTTGGTGATGGTAATGCCTGTTAGTGGCACAGCATCATTAAAGATTTGTACTTGGTTGATGGCATTTTGTCCTGTGCCTGCATCTAGAACAATCATGGTTTCATGGGGTGCGGTGTCATCTGCTTTTTTCATCACCCTGACCACTTTTTCTAATTCTGCCATCAGATTGGTTTTATTTTGTAGACGACCTGCAGTATCTGCAATCAGCACATCAATATTTTTGGCTTTGGCTGATTGCATGGCATCAAATATCACCGATGCACTGTCTGAGCCATGACCTTGGGCGACCACAGGAATGCCATTACGCTCGCCCCAAATTTGCAACTGCTCAGTGGCAGCCGCTCGAAACGTATCACCCGCCGCCAACATCACTGATTTGCCTTGGTGTTGTAAGCGTTTTGCCAGTTTACCGATGGTGGTGGTTTTGCCCACGCCATTCACCCCAACCACCAAAATCACAAACGGACGTTTAGCATAATCAATCTGTAAAGGGGCAACTTTTGGGCTTAAAATACCCACCAGTTCCTGTTGCAAGGCTTTATATAAGGCATTGGAATAAATCAAATCTCCCCTTGCCGTCTGTTCAGTCAGATTGGTGATGATGCGATTGGTCGCTTCTACCCCAATATCTGCCACCAACAGCTGGTCTTCAACTTCTTCAAGCAGTTCATCATCAATCTCTTTACCACCAATTAAAATATTAACCATGCCTTCAGCCAAATTTTTGCGTGATTTGCTCAAACCTGATTTCATACGGCTAAACCAACCACCTGCCGATTTGTTTTCTGCTTTGTCTTGGCTTACGTTTGGGTCTGATACATTTGGCAAATTCATATTTGGTAAAGTCACGTCGTCATCATCTAAACTGCCCAACGTGTTGTCCAGTTCAATGACAATACGATTTGGATATTCTTTGGTGTTGTTTGCGTCTTGTGAAAAAGCAATTGTGCTTGATGTTGTACTTGATAAAGGGTCAATCTTGTGATTAGACATGTCGTTAGAAGAAGCCATACAGCACCTATTGATAAAGTTGTTGAATTTGAATATAAGTTGAATTTGAATATAAAATGCAGTTAGTTTAGCACATTTATCAAAGACCGCATGTTTGCTTGCCCAGTAAGTGGCCGTTTTTTGTTGAAAATTTCCATTTCGGTCAGGCTTTTTTCTTTGTTATACTGGCAATCAGTCATGCTGGCGATTATCCATATTAATATTAATCACTTTTCATCATGCCATTAATCGCTAACAGCAATATCCAACATGCCATCAAGGAATACCACCCATGTCCATGAAACCCACCCATAGGCCACTTCATCAATCCAAGCTTTATCAATCCAAGCATCACATGCTTGCATCATCTTTATGCGTTGCCTTGACAATCGCCATCATGCCAACCGCTCAAGCCGTCGATACCGACATTGAAATTGAGTTTGTTGCTCCCAAACAAAACAGCCAAGTGGCGTTTGTGCCGTTTGCCAATGATGGGGTGATTTCGCCGATTGTTATCAAAGAATTAAACAGCAGTGAGCTTAACGTTACCAGTCAAAACCTACCACAGATGCCACACAGCAGTACCGATTTATCCGCCACTTTATCACAGTGGCAACAGCTTGGTATTCCTTATCTTGTTGTTGGCAGCACCCACAGTCAAGCAGGCAAACTGGTAATTGAATATGAAGTCATCGATGTGATGAGCGGGCGAGTGCTGGAAGGCAAGCAACGCACCCAAGTCAGCAACAATACCAGCAGTCGAAATTTGGCAGGTTTGGTGGTTGCCGATAAGATTTATTCACTCATCACAGGTAAAGAAAGTGACTTTACTGGTCGTATTGCCTACATTGAAGAGCAAGGCAGTGGCGAAAATAAACTCTCTAAGCTAAAAATCATAGATGCGACTGGTGAAAATGCCCACACACTCACACAAGTCAAGGGGTCAATTTTTTCACCCACATGGTCATCTGATGGCCGCACCCTTGCTTATGCCGTACAACGTCCTAAAGGATTGCCAGTCATTTATGTGCAAAACGCCGATGGTGGTGGTGCAAGGTTGGTTACTCCCTATAAAGGCAATAATTTAAGCCCATCATTTAGCCCAGATGGCAGTCAACTGTTGTTCTCCAGCAGTTTTCAGGGCAATGCTGATATTTATCTGTTGCAATTAGGCACAGGCAGTGTGCAACGCTTGGTAAGTCTACCAAGTAATGAAATCCAGCCAAGCTTTGCCCCTGACGGTCGCTCGTTTGTGTTTGTCTCTGACCAGCTTGGGGTCAACCGCCCACAGATATATCGCTATACATTTGGCAGTGGGCAAATCAGCCGTGTGTCAAAAGTGGGCAACTATGCCACCACACCATCTATCAGCCCAGATGGCAATCATATTGCCTTTTTAAATGGTCGCAGTGTCGCCATCATGAATAGTGGCTCAGGTGCGATGATTGCCAATTTAGGCAACACAGGCATTGACGAAGCCGCCAGCTTCTCACCCAGTGGCAATCGGGTGGTGTTCGCCAGTAAGCAGGGCAATCATGGGGTGATAAACATACGCTCATTGACAGGTGGACAAAGTTTTAGTAAGACTGCCAATGGGGTGATTCGCTCACCTGTCTGGTCAAAATCCGCCAAATAAAATCACCAATCAAACCTTGACTTCCTCCCCGCCCTAAAGTGCGGGGATTCCTGCTCCCAGACGGTCAAGCCCGACCGCAAGCCTAAGATAGTGGCAACCGCCCGTACGACACACCGTACATCTTAGGTTCTTATTTTAAGCTAATCCTACCGTTAGGATTGTCATAGACACGAATTAGCTTAAGTGTGTGTTTGGAAACGTCTTACCAGTTAAGTTACTGCGTACTCGCAATTTAGTCTTAACTTAACTGTGGAATGTAAGACATTGAATATAGTGAGATGAGTATGGCAAAACTTATCGCATTTAACAATTGCCTTATATCCACCGCCTGAAGGCTGTGGTTTTACGGCAACGGAGGATAAA